>NZ_JHWL01000014.1 GCF_000622085.1 Butyrivibrio proteoclasticus P6B7 | reverse complement strand
AAGGTGAGCAGACAGCTTGCTGACTATGCAAGGGATAACCATGTAGACATAGTGGTGATGGGACATAACACATACCAGAAAAAGGAAATAGGTATAGGACATGTCAATAACCAGAACTTTGTGCAGATACCAATGCTGATATTTGCAGACATGCTCAGATACAAACTTGCTGAATATGGTATAAGGTTTGTCCTTACAGAAGAAAGCTACACATCAAAGGCAGACTACCTTGCAAAGGACTATATCCCTGTATATAAAAAGAATGCGAAGGATAACCCCACTTTTTCAGGAAAGCGGATACAGAGGGGACTATACAGGCACTACGATGGTACAATAACAAATGCAGACATAAATGGAGCAGCAAACATCTTAAGAAAAGTATTCCCAAAGGTAAGCCAATGGGATAGGGGCATAGTGGACATGCCCTGTTCTGCAGGGTGCGTAGAGCATCCTGCATGTTCATGCCGCCATGCGGCATAACAGAAACCCTTTCCGACGTGGAGTTGGTGAGGGTAGTTCATGGAACACGCAGCTTCAGTTTACGGCGCCCATACCTTTGAAGGGGAATGTGCAAAAGAAAATGTGGGAAGCGGAAAAGTTTTGCAGAAACTGGGAATGAAATACGACCACAGTTCATCTTATACAAAGCATGACGGCAGTGCCACATATGAATCAGATGTCTACGTTTTGGAATTAGAGAAATGACCATGGAAAAGAACCAAAGAATAATTTACGGAATACATACAGATAATGAAGGTCGCTGCGTCCACTACCACAGCGAAGTTGATGTGGTAGCTAATATGTGTGCTATGTGCCACAAATTCTATGCCTGCTACAAGTGCCATGATGAACTGGAGGACCACCCATTTGAACCGGTGGAATCAGACGAAGAGGCAACAGCAATGTGCGGTGCCTGCGGCAAGCTCTATAGCTACAAGGAGTACGCATGCCTTTCAAAGTGCACTGGATGCGGTCATGAGTTCAATCCCAGATGTGCGCTGCACAAATCTATCTATGCTAGAACATCAGATACATGATAGAACTAGTCCAAGATAATAAAAAGATACATACAGATAATACAATGATATGCAGAATTAAGAGAGGAAACACATGACAATCGAAAAATCCTGCGGAGCCGTAGTATACACCAAAGAAAACGGCAACATCCGCTATTTACTAATACAGAACCTTGTTGGAGTATATGGTTTTCCCAAGGGCCACATGGAAGGGGACGAAACTGAGATCCAGACAGCACTTCGCGAAGTAAATGAAGAAGTTGGACTGGATGTTGAGCTTATTGAAGGCTTTAGAACTACAGATTCACACCCGATTCCACAAAGGGATGATGTGATAAAAGATATTACATATTTCCTGGGCTACTACGAGGACCAGACTCCAGTTTACCAACAAGAGGAGTTAACCAGCGCTAAGCTTTATTCATTCGAAGAGGCAATAGCTCTTTTCCAATATGAGAGCACTAAAAGAATACTGACAGAGGCGAATGAATTTCTTTTATCGCAGAAATAAATAACCATGGAGGGATAAATGAGAAAGTTTTGGGGTTTTTATCAGAATGAATCATATAGTGTAGGCTGCAATGGGGGAACAGTGTATGTATATGACAAAGATGGCACTGAATTAGCTAAATTCAAGGATTTTCCATATGCATATAGAGCAGCATTTATGCCAGGTAAGAATACTATTGTTGTAAAATCCACGGAAGGCATTCTGGGAGTTTATGATTTAGATTCTCTTAGTCTTGTAAAAAAGATTGTTGTTACCAGGATCGGCGCACAGGATGAAGGATTTTGCTTTTCTCCTGACGGAAAGCTCTTTTACAATATTGAAAAACCTATAGACTCTACAAGAACTCAGTTGGCTGTTTATGAGACTAAGTCATTTACTAAAGTGGACTCTTTATTTGCTGAGAATACCAAAATGGTGCTTGATTACCTGGAGTTTGATGATGAAACGGGCGCGTGCTATGTGCTGGGGTTCATGCGCGATGGAGAGGGGATATTTGACTATGGCTTTCTTGCAGTGTTTAACCCTGAAAGTCGTGCTATACAAGATATTCATGCAATTGATGAAAAGAAGTATGATCATCTTATGTGGTATAAAAGATGGGAATTGAGTGGTTTTACTGAAAAGGCATTACCATTAGATCCAGAAAATTACACAGAAAAAACAAGTTTAAAAGATGCTTTTGAAGATGTATTGAGAGATAAAAGATAATAGCAGGTGTTGAAATGTATTCAGAGATAATAATTTGCCTTAAAGATTCTACGGACGATATTTTCGATAAGCAAGTGAATATGTTAAAGGAACGCCATCATGCGAAGATACAGCGACTTGATGTAAGGGAAGCGGATGATTACATAAAGAATTGTTCATCGGAAGCTCTTTTTATAAGTGATGATGAAGAGTTGCTATCTAAGGCTAAACAATTCGGGATATCCACCAACAGCCCTGTTGCCATGCGTGAATCATACATGAAAGCCATGGAGATGCTTAAAGCTATGGGGATGGAGGGCTCTGACTTAGAATTTGATTCACATAGAAAGGTATTCATAGATTCAAACACAGGGAATACTATTTCTTGACCCCGCCCCAAGGGCATGCATTAACATTACCTACATAGTAATTACCGGCACATGCCGGGGAGTGTATGAATGGAGGTATGTATATGGGAACAAAAAACTGTATTGGCTGCGCAATTGCTAAGGGAGACCTTATTCCACCTGGCGGCGCCATTTATGAAAGCGGAAATATGATTCTGGCTGCGGATCCGGAGATTCCGATACCTGGATTCCTTATCATAACCTTGAAGAGACATGTTAGCTCTTTTGCCCAGTTATACAGGGAAGAGTGGACGGAGATGGGCGACGTGATAGCAAGGGCTGAGAACGCGTTAAAAGAGCTAAATCTGACAAAAGAGATCACGCTGGTCCAGGAAGAGCGTTCCAGTCACTTCCACGTATGGATATTCCCACACAAGGACTGGATGGAAGAAAAGTTCGGAAAGGGCGTAAGCTCCATAAGGGATATTTCAAGGTACGCCATGGAGAACGCCACAGAAAGGGACTGGGAAGAAGTCGCAAGGACGGCAGAAGATATCAGAGAGTTATTTGAGCTCGAAAGCAAAAGAGCTGTCTGATTCATTGATGAGAATTGCTAGAAAAACTATTGTAGGGGAATTGAAACAATGAGCATAAATGACAAATCAGAAGATATGATCAAGCTCCCAGAGCGCCTTTCAAGGACTACCATCTATGAAAGCGACTACGTGAGCCTATATACAGATAGAGTGAAACTGCCTAGCGGCCAGATAATCGAGAAGTATCACCAGATTCATTATCCGCATCAGGGTGTGTCCATCGTGATCTTCAACGACAAGGACGAAATCCTGATGATAAGAGAGATGCGCTATTCCGCAGGCCGCCTTGAATGGGAGATTCCTGCTGGTGGCGTGGAAGAGGGCGAAGCAATAGAAGACGCCGCAAGGCGCGAAGCCATGGAAGAGACTGGCTGCACCATCAAGGACCTTAAGTTCCTGTGCTCCCAGACCCCGTCCAATGGAATGACTGACCAGGTAATGCATGTTTTTGGTGCCAAGGTTGACTCCGAGGGCACCATCAAGGATGTGGACGAAGTGGCTGGCAAGGTCTGGATGTCTATCGATCAGGTAAAAGAGCTACTAAGGAAAAATGAGACTAAAGATGGCATCGCAATTCTTGCAATTCTGTTTGCGTTGGAGTTCTACGCGCGCTAAGTATCAAAATCACCAGAATACTAGAAAATATTATATTTGTAATTTGAAATTAACATGGAGATTGAATTTAACAATGAACAACAAATCCTTTGATTCAAAGAGAATTGCCCTTGGCTACGCCAAAAGGCCCTGGCTTCATAAGCAGGTTATAGAGCAGCTTCTTAGAGACTGTGGACTTAGTAGTGACCATAAATTCAATAACGGTCTGGATGTTGGGTGCGGTGCCGGCCTTTCAACCAAGGCCCTTCGCCTTATTTGTCACAGGGTTACAGGAACAGATATTGCTGATGCCATGGTTGAAGTCTGCACTGAGCTCTACGGCGAGGACAAGGCATATGACTTCTATGTTGCCAAGGCAGAGGAGACCTTAGCTCCAGATAACAAGTATGATATAGTTACAGCTGCCGGCTGCATCAACTGGGTAGATGAAAAGAAATTCATGGCTAACATGAGCGATGTTCTTGAGGATGGCGCTCTTATCGTCATCTACGACTTTGGAATCACAGACAAGATGCGTGGTAACACTGCTTACACCGATTGGTACCAGAACCAGTATCTTGCTAAGTTCCCTAAACCGCCAAGAAAAGAGAACAAGTGGACTCAGGAAGATCTCATAGATGGATTCACCATGGAGAAGCAGACCGACTATGAGATGGAATATTCATTTAAACTTGATGAATTTGTAGAATTCATGCTGATTCAGTCCAATGTAAATGCCAAGATAGAGGATGGCACCCTTTCCCCGAAGGAAGCCCGAAGCTGGATGAAGGAATCTCTTTTGCCAATCTTTGGAGATGAAAAGAAGAGATTAGTCTTCTACGGTTATAGCTGGTACATTCGTAAGTTCCTTAGAAGTGACCGAATATACAAACTTAAGGAAAATGCTTTTACGAGATGGATATTTTAGAATTTCACTAGAAGCTCTTATGAGAGATTTTTACGCTAAAATATAAATATATTAACTACATTTTAAAAATATGATTATATATATACAGCGTTAGAAGGAGATATCTAAAAAGGTGGAGTGGATATATTAATGGCGAAGAAACATAATAAAACATTAGTAATAAAATACTTGCTAACATATATATGTGTATATATAATGTATTGTGTTCATTAAATTGAGCTTCAGTAAGGCATATTTTTCCATTTTTTTGAAAGTTGATCTTAATGATATTGGTTCATAATCTGGCAAGTCAAGGGATTTGCTAGAAGGAGATTTTTATCTATAGCCAAAAATAAATGATTTACATTTATTTTTATAAATTAAAGACATGGGAGACTTAAAATGAAGAAAAAACTTATGGCACTACTCTTAGCTACAATAGTCATTGCATCAGGTTGTGGTGCAGAAGACGAACCGGATGAAAAAGATTTTGAGGTCAGTGAATCAGAGGAGGAATCTGGGGAAGATATAGAAGATGATAACTCAGTCTCGGACAGTGATACTGAAGTATCAGAAGATGGTATCAAGCTTGAAGGAAAATACACTGATGGTCGTGAAACCTGGGTATTCAGTGGCGATGAGGCTACATACTACGAAGCAGGTCTTGAATATACAGCAAATTTTAAAATCGAGAACGATGAGTTTATCTTGGATGTAGATACTGTTGAGATGTCCGAAGCAAGTATAGATTATAAAAAATCACGTTTTAAAAAGAGCGATGATGAAATTGATAGTGCTATCTCAATATTCAAGAAACATTGGGAGGATCCCGAAAAAATAGAATATGATGAAAAAAATAATACCTTAACTTTCGGGAACAGCACTTACTATTACGCAGAGAACTATGATCTTGGGCCAAACGGCGTATATACACGCGAAGATATAGACAATATCACTATTACTTTTGAGGATGGTGAATTAATCTTCGTTGATAAAGATGGCAAAAAATCAACTTTCCCATACAACTGTTTCCTAAAAAACGACGAAGTTTACATCAATTTCTATAATGTTGATTTTTGGGATTCATATTTCTGTGAAGTATACTCTCATGAACCAATTAAATATGTAGATGCGAATGAGATTGTTTTTGAAACTTTTCCTGAAAATATTACATTTAAGAAGTAAGGGAATCTGAGGATTATAATATGCGAAATAGCGACCCACGGTAGTGTCGTAAAATTCCTGCAAAAGTTGTATATGTCAGGAATCGTTCAAATCGGAAAGACTATCTTTGCCTGATTTCCACAAACGTAAACATAGATGAGGAAGAAATCATCCGTATTTACTCAAAGCGCTGGCAGATAGAGGTAGGAGGTACAAACATTGCTGTATATTTTGATGGTGATATGCGCTATCTCAATGGGAGTATACCTTTATTATGAGACCAGGCAAAAGTATGTTATCGCTGTTATTTTAAAGGGCGTTGCATCTCTTTGCTTTGTTACTTGTGGAATTGTCTGCAGCAAGGGTTCCATGCTGGAGAATATGGTGCTTTGCGGCCTGATTCTTGGTGCAATAGCAGATGTTTTTTTGAACCTCAGATATGTATCTGAGAAAAACGGGAAGCTGATATTCATAATGGGAATTCTGGTTTTCTTGGCAGGACATATCGTATATCTGGCTTCAATGCTGACATTGTCCGTTAACTGGCCACTTAGCATGGCAGTTGGTGCAGTACTGGCAGCATGCCTCATCACATGGCTGTTTAAGGTTATCTCAGCGGATCGGTCATTTAAGGCTCTGGGAGTTGTTTATCTCGGCGCCATAGTTTTACTTAACGCAGTGGCAGTTGGCAACACCATATCCCAACCATCTGCATTTAGAGGAGCCTTCGCCACAGGGGCATTTTTGTTCCTGGTAAGCGATATTGTCCTTATCATCAATGTCTTTGGAGATAAATACAGGCAGAGTTTCAGAATCATCAATACAATCCTTTACTATGGAGGGCAGATGATCATAGCCATGAGCCTTTTGTTATTGTGATATATTAAAGAACTATTAAATACCCGGCAGTGCACTTGTGGCACTGCTTTTTTATGATATAGGAAATTTCTCCGAAATTCCTATATCATAAAAAAACGCTCCGCTATGGATGCGACTGAAATAGCAATAGACGAGGCCTGGCGTCTTAATGTATAATAAAAACCTGCGTGTTTAGTGCATTTGAGAAAAATATAATATGGAAGGAGTGATGAAAATGGCTAAGCAGAATATTTTTGACAACGAGACCTTCTTTGAGGGGTACAAGACTATAAGGGATAAGGAAGGTAATGCGAATAATTTATTCGAGATACCAGCACTATTTTCATTACTTCCTGATCTTAAGGGTAAGAGCGTACTGGACCTTGGCTGCGGCTTTGGTGAGCACTGCGTTGAGTTTGTGAATAAGGGTGCTTCAAAGGTGGTTGGTATCGACATTTCCGAGAAGATGCTTGAGGTGGCAAAGAAGGAGAACTCTAACCCTGCCATCACCTACATGCTTCTTCCCATCGAAGATATCGAGAAGGTTGAGGGCAAGTTTGACCTTGTCATCAGTTCTCTAGCCTTCCACTACGTTGAGGATTTTGATGGTGTGGTTAAAAAGATATATGACAAACTTAATGAAGGTGGCAGATTTATCTTTTCCCAGGAGAACCCTATAAATACCACCTACAGCGGAGAACGTCCTCGTTGGACAAGAGATGAGAACGGTAAAAAGATCTACGTTAATCTTGCAAACTACGCAAGGGAGGGAGAGCGCGAGTCAGAGTGGTTTGTTGAAGGTATAAAGAAATATCACCGTATGTTCTCGACTATCGTTAATACTTTGGCTGAGAACGGCTTTATTATTGAGAAGATGATCGAGCCTATCCCAACAGATGAGATTCTTGAGAAGTTCCCAGATCAGGACGACCTTTTCCATAAACCGGATTTTCTTTTGGTGAAGTCAAAGAAGAACTAAGGGGGGTTACCGGTGATGTTCTAGAGTTATTTGCGAAGGACAAAGAAAGTCTCGAAAAGAGGATCATTGAATATCGAAAGGTGTTAGGAGATTAAGAACTAAATTGAGTATTGACTTCGCCCTTGGGGCATACATTAAACTCATGATTGTCACCTGAGATATTCAGTTAGTAAAGATCAAATCTATAATCTATGGAATTGTTAGTACATTTCATATTGATCATATCAGTGACAAATCATAAGACACAAGGAGACAGTAAGTATGAAAATGGGTAGCAGCAACGATAAGGACGCAGTACAGGAACAGTACGCATCATCTAAGAGCCTTGATATCAGACTCAACTTCCACAATATGTATTCAACAAACAAGATGGGCTTTGGCCCATGGCTTGTTTCTAATTATGAGATAAAAGAGGGTATGAAGGTCCTTGAACTTGGCACTGGCACAGGTAGCATGTGGGTTGGACATGACGACCTTGTAGCTAGGTGCGATAAGCTTGTTCTTTCTGACTTTTCAGAAGGCATGCTTGAAACTGCCAAGAAGAACGTGGGAGAGCGTGCAAACGTAGAATTCAAGCAGATCGATGTTCAGAACATCCCTTATGAAGATAGCTCTTTTGACATAGTAATTGCCAACATGATGCTCTATCACGTGCCTGACATCAACAAGGCAGTCAGCGAGATCAGAAGAGTCCTTAAGGACGACGGCGTGTTCTATAGTGCAACATACGGAGAGCACAATTTCAACGACATTATTGCTGAGTGGTTTGGAATTATCGGTGAGAACTACGATCCTAACCATCTCTTTACACTTCAGAACGGGGGCGCTGTTCTGGAAAAAGAGTTTGCGAAGGTTGAGGTACGCCGCTATCAGGATTCACTTCATATCACAAAGGTGGACGATCTTGTTGAGTACCTCCAGAGTCTTAAGGCTCTCCACGGTATTGGGACTTTGGGTAAAGACAAAATGTTTGAAATGTTGGAACCTCATGTTGAAAATGGCGCTATCGATCTTCAGAAGGAGTACGGAACTTTCGTTGCCTTTGGGCGCGCGTGATTGCTACATGATTTAATTATCTAACAGATTCAGAGGTGTTTATGACCGATAAAAAGACCTACGAAGAAATGTATGAACTGATATTAAAGACTGCCACAGAGGATGACAGGATCCGCGCGGCAACCATGGAGGGCTCAAGGGTTACTCCTGGTGCCAAGCGCGATGATTTCTCTGACTTTGACATTACATTCTTTGTTTCAGACATCAGGGAATTCACCAGGGATAAGGACTACATGAAGCGCTTTGGCGACATCCTTATCATGCAGACTCCTGACGATTACTATGAGGAGCCCTATGACTATGACGGTCATGGCCGCTTTGCTTTCCTTACACAGTACAAGGATGGCAACAGGATTGACCTGACATTCATTGATGTGTCTGATATTCATGATCAGATTTCTTTTAACGAGCCCAGGACAGTTCTTATCAATAAGGACAACTTCCCTGAGTTAAAAGAGATTACTTCTGACGAGGCCTTTTTGATCAAGAAGCCAAGCGAGTTTGAGTTCTTTAACACCGTTAATGAATTCCGCTGGATCAGTAACTACGCTACAAAGGGGCTTTGCCGCCATCAGTTCTACTATGCAAGATTCTCCATGGAATATCTTATGATGAATATGTTCATGAAAATGATGAACTGGAAGATTGGCATAGATAATGACTTCAAGGTCACAACAGGCGTGTTCTCCAAGTATTTAAACAAGTACTTATCCGAGGATGAGATGAAGCGCTTTGAAGGCATCTTTGCAAAAGGTGACTTCGAAGATATGTGGGACAAACTCTTTCTCTTGTACGAATACTTCGAGGAGCTTTCTATCTACGTTGCTGGCAAATTGGGATTCCCACTTGACCTCGAGGAGTCTAAGAATGTCAGGGAGTTCATGGAAGAGAGACGCAGAAGTGTTTCCGATAAATAATGAGCAGTATAATGTTGGAGGGAAACAAAATGGAATACATCTACGAAATGCCAGCTAAAATGCTGGAAGAGTCAGACAAGAAAGGAACAGTGGAGCTTTTAGAGTATGAGTCTAAAACCTATGACGACGCTAATAGACCTCTTAATAAAAAGGCTTTAGTATACCTTCCATATGGTTATGACAAGGCAGTAAAGTACAACGTTCTCTACCTTTTACACGGCGGCGGATGCACCTATGACTACTGGTTTAAGCTCTTTCCTGATACAGTTAAGATCCTTGATAACATGATGGCTAATGGGGTTTGCAAGCCATGTATCGTTGTAACACCTACCTTTTATCATGACGATGCAGATACCAAGGTTCACGATGAATCAAGATGCGAGAACTTCCAGTTTGAGATAAGGAACGACCTTTTACCTGCAGTAGAGGCTAAGTATTCAGTTTATTCTGGAGCAGAAGCCCGTGACCACAGAGCCTTCGCAGGACTTTCACTTGGTTCAATGACAACCTATAGAGCTGCCTTCTACAACAACTATGATCTCTTTGCTTACTATGGCCCATTCTCAGGCTGCTGCGGACCTTTCGGCGACCATGAGGTTGAGGTGGAGCGTATAATCAAGACTGTAACTGAGGGAAAAGAGAAGGGCCTTGACCTTAAATTCATGTTCTGCGGAAACGGAGACAAGGACATCGCCTTTGAAGAGCACAAGGACATCATGGAGAAGGTTGTTGCTAAGTGCGATCTGTTTAAGAAGGACGAGAACTACGACTTTTACATAATCCCTGGCGGAGTACACGACATCAACGCATGGCACCTTCATCTGTATCATGCACTTCAGGTGTTCTTTGAGAATTGATCATTTTAGGGTTGAAATGGTGCATCAATGCTGATACACTAGGGTATGTAGGAAATTTCCACACAAAATAACGAAGAAAGCGAGGTACATTTAATAATGAGTGCAACTAAATTTGAGATTGTAACTGAATATTGTGTAATGGCCTCGGTATGTGCTTTTTGAAATTAGTGCGGATTATTTGTATTTCTACACTTTTATAATTTGAATTTATAGCCGTGGCTTTCTCGCCGCGGCTTTTTGTTCTGTAATATGATGCGTTCTGCAAATCGATTACATAAGATCATTCATACCGATTCCCTTACACAAACTAAATTGTAATGACAATAAGCAAGCTCCCAGTAGGCGCTTGCTGGCTTAAAGTGAATAAAACGGAGAATAAAACAATGAATACAACAAACAATCAAAGCAAACAAGAAAAACTAGGCAGAATCTCTGAGATTCAGAAGAACAGCTATACTATCAGGTACATGGGAAAAGATATCCCGGCTAAGCTCAAGGGCTCTTTTTACGAGAAAGAAGCGCAGGAGCTACCGGTTGTGGGAGATTACGTCCACTTTAACATCAATCCAATCGGTGATTCACAGATAGTATCCGTCTGTGAAAGAAAGAGCTTCCTCCAAAGGCCAGACCAGGCCAAAACTGCAACGATGCAGTACATGGTGGCTAACGTAGACTACACCTTTATCATAACCTCACTTAACGAGGACTACAGCTACAATCGAATAGCCAGATATGCCAGCGTTGCCCTAAACGGCGGCTCCACACCAGTTGTGGTTCTTACTAAGTCAGATCTTTGCAACAACACCGGTCGCTACATAAGAGAAGTTGAGACCATTTCAGACAAGGTGCATGTTCACGCCATTTCTGCCATCTACGACATCGGCCTTGATGAGCTTGAACAGTACATGACGGAGGGAACCACCATCTGCCTTATGGGCTCATCAGGTGCAGGTAAGTCTACGCTTATAAACGCTCTTGCGGGAAAAGAACTAATGAAAACCAGCTCTATTCGTGAGTCCGACGACACTGGTCGCCACACAACTACGCACAGACAGCTCATTGAACTCGATAACGGAGTGTCCATCATTGATACTCCCGGCATGCGTGAACTTGGTATGGCCATGAACGAAGAGGGCATCGGAGATACCTTTGAGGACATAAAAGAGCTTGAGATGTGCTGCAAATTCAGTGACTGCAAGCATGATACCGAGCCTGGCTGCGCAATAAAGGCGGCAATCGAAGATGGCTCTTTATCCTATGACAGATACATGCTCTATCAGAACCTATCCATGGAGAACCAGCGCAACTACGCCAAGAAGAAAACAATCTCCAAGTGGGCTAAACAGGCTAAGAAATTTAAAGACAGGAACAATTCTTTGGTGTGATAGGTGACCTTTATAACAGGCTATCAGATTTGGTTAATTTTAAAGTGCAGTATGTTGGGACATAATATTATCAGGAGGAACAAATATGCCAAACATACTTGCTTTTGGAGATTCGAATACTTGGGGCCTGATGCCTGGAACTGATAAAAGATATCCCTGGGGCGTCCGCTGGACAAGCCTTGTACAGGAACGTTTACAGAACTACCGAGTAATTGAGGAAGGCCTGTGCGGAAGAACGACAGTCTTTGATGACAAGCTAAGACCTTTTAGAAATGGTGCAGAGGTGCTGCCGCTTTCAATTGAGACTAATTACCCATTGGACGCAGCGATAATCATGCTTGGAACCAATGATTGCAAAAAGATCTTCAACGCCAGCGCCCATGTAATTGGAAAGGGTCTTGAGCTCTGCATTTCCGAACTTGAAAAGAGCCTTGCACCTGAAAAGATCCTGGTGATATCACCTATCGCCCTTGGCGAAGAGGTCTGGCTTCCTGAAAAAGATCCTGAATTTGATGTATCCTCGATCCTTACAAGCAGGCAGCTTAAGAAGGAGTATGAGACAATCGCCCTTCGCCACGGTAATCAATTCCTTGCTGCATCTGATTATGCCAAGGCAAGTACCATCGACGATGAGCATCTAGATGAAGGCGGCCACAGAATCCTGGCAGAGGTGGTTCTTGGAAAGCTTTCCGAGATGGGAATATCAAGTAAGATTCCATATAGTGCGTGATATAAGTGAATTGGATATAGTAAAAGAGCTATCTCTTTGATGTAGACTTGAATTCTGAGTCTATTAGAGAGATAGCTCTTTTTACATTTCGTGCATCAATTAAAATATAGGTATTGACTTGGCCCTAGGGGCAAAGTTTAAGATTACTACAGTAATCAATTGGTTATTTGATATAATTCATATCAAACGAATTCTGGTTTGAACCAAAAGAACATAAAACTAAAGGGGAATGATTTATGTCCTTTCAAATGACTCACTTAGAAATTGCATACAGATTGGCTCAAAAGCTCAGTATCGATGAAGGCCTTGCGGAATTCATCCTGGGCTCTGTGGTTCCTGACTCGGTTCATTTTAGAGATGATTTTTGCTTTGAACACAAGGTTCACAGTCACTGCTTTGAAGAGTGCGGAAGCTGGGGCGATACCAGGGACTACGAAAGATGGCTTCGCAATATCAAGGAGTTCTGGGATAAGTTTGGCGAGGGCGAAACAGATGTTAAAAGAAAAATGTACATACTTGGCATCTGTGTTCACTGCTACACCGACTACTGGAATGACCTTCTTATCTGGAGAGCTCTTCAAAAGGAGTACTTGCCTACAATGACTCTTGATCAGTTCCGGGGCGAGTATTACCCAGAAGCTAAGCTTGTCGATAAGTGGCTGTATCAAAATAGCTCTTTTACCAAGGAAATATTCAGACTAATGAATGAGGCAGACGACCTTGAAATACCGGGCTACATCAACAAGGAAGACATCCTTAAGATGAAGGACCACCTCACAAACGTACAGTATGACATTCCGGAGAAGCTCAGCACATCTGGATTTAAGTACTATCCTTCGGAGAAGATACTGTGGTTTGTAGACACGGTGACGGAGAGAGTTGCTGGGATGATAGGAGAATACGTATGAAAGAAGAAATGACATCTGGGGAGATTGCCAAGAAGGCGGGGGTATCGCCTAAGGCTCTTAGAATCTATGATGAAAAGGGCCTTCTTAAGCCGGTTGCTTATTCAGAGGGCAACTACAAGCTCTACAACAAAGAATCCCTAATGATACTTGAAAAGATAATAGCACTAAAGCACGTGGGCTTCAGCCTAGAGGAAATCAAGGAAAGCCTTGAAAATGATGAGCAGGAGTCCATCGCAGATACGCTCAGGAAGCAGCTTGAACTTATGGAGAAAAAGATCTATGAACTTCAGAAGTCTGCCCAGTGCATCAAGTCTGCCTTGGCTCGCCTGGATGAGAATCCTGACTGGGACGACGTTGCTGACATGATCAAGAAGATGGAGATGAGCCAGGGCGCAGATGAGAGGCGCTACTTTGCCAAGGATCACGCAGCTGACGGCATTGAGTGGTACAACAAGATCTTTGATTCTCTCGATTTTCAGGAGGGACAAAGAGTTCTTGATCTTGGCTGTAGCTACGGCCTTTTGTGGCGCGAGAACCTTGATAGGATCCCTGAGAATTTCACTGTTCAGGGCGTAGACATCCACGGAAACTGGGGCGATGTTCTGGATAAGGACCTGCCTGAGATTAAGGCTGCTTTCCCGGATTCATCGGATATTAATCTAATGTTCAGTAACCTTGAATATGAGGAGACCTGGAAGGAGATCCGTAAGAAAAAGTATTCAAGGATCGTGGCTCATTACCTGATGACTTACCTTAACGATTTTGACACTTTCCTTGCCAATGTGGCTTCTGTTCTTAAGAAGGATGGTTTCTTTTCGGTCAATTACTTCGGCAACAGCAAGGAATATGATTATTGGATAAAAGAACTTGATCAGATGGGTGTAGACAGCTCTTTTGCCAAGGCTCGTAAACAGGAAATCAAGGACATGCAGGATGGGTTCTTAGCTCTTTTATCCAAGTATTTCCAGGAAGTGGATATAGACTATCTTCCTTGCCCTATGAGCTTTAAGACTGCTAAGGAGCTGTACGACAGGCTCCTTACCAAGTATCCGGCGGGAGAAAAGACGATTGAAGCAAATAAAGACACAATCATGAAGCATTTCGATGACAAGCTTCAGAAGGACAAGGATGTTGTGGTAGATATCGACAGTGCTTTCTACCATTGTTATTTATGATTTAAAAGAACTATGACGATTTTGTAGAAAAAGTATCTTCGATTATTCTTGATAGAATTAACAAAATGCACATTTTAATTGCATGATGGAGGAATGAATTATGGCATCTTGGATGGTACATCTTAGAATTGCAGATAATCTTTTGAAAAGTTTAGAAAAACTTGATAAGACGGCATTTGTTCTTGGAAATATTGCACCTGACTCAGGTATTCCTAATGAGGACTGGACAGAATACAATCCGCCTAGATATGTGTCGCACTATAATCCTGATCCGGAAAGTAAGGACTTAATTGAGATAGACAGATATCTTAGAGATTACTTTTCGGCGGAAAAAGTCAAAGATTATAACCTGCGTCAGTATTCGTTTTTTCTAGGCTATTTCACACATCTTCTTACAGATATTGAATGGACTAGGGCTGAACATAATGACTGGGGCTGCGATGAATTTACTGCTAAGAGATTAGGGATTTCTTTTGAAAAATTAATCAGAGCTCATAAAGATGACAGATATGATCTGGATTATAAATACTTAAAGGAACACCCGGATTTTGATGCATTTCTTACATATGAAAGGGCTTCGGACGAAGATCTTGATAATGATCTGATGGATGAATTTCCGAAAAATGCCTTCCAGGACAGAAGAGGCTATATATGTGGACTGTATAGAAGCGACTACCACGGTGATTTGAGCCGAGAATTTAAATATCTTACCCAAAAGAACTATGACGATTTTGTAGAAAAAGTATCTTCGATTATTCTTGATAGAATTAACAAAATGCACATTTTAATTGCATGATGGAGGAATGAATTATGGCATCTTGGATGGTACACCTTAGAATTGCAGAAAGACTTTATGAAAATATAGGCGATCTTGATAAGACTGCGTTTATACTTGGTAATATTGCACCAGATTCTGGAGTTCCTAATGAGGACTGGACTGTGTTCACGCCACCAGGAACAGTGACGCATTTTAGGACAGATCCTAGTAGGAAAACATTTATTGATGTAGATAAGTTTGTAAGTGATTATTTCACAGAAGACAAGATTAAGGGCTATAACGTGCGTCAGTACTCGTTCTTCCTGGGATATTTAACTCACCTTCTTACAGACGTTGAGTGGACCAGGGCTGCCCACAATGACTGGCACTGCGACGAATCAGACGCAGAGAAGCTTGGAATTTCTTACAATGAGCTTGTCTGGACACACAAGGCAGACTGGTACGATCTTGACTTCAAATATTTAAGAGATCATCCTGACTTTGACGCGTTTCTTACATATGAGAATGCCAGCGAAGAAGAGATTGATAACGACTTGATGGAAGTGTTCCCTAGGGACGCCTTCCAGAACAGAAGAGTCTACATCTGCGGTTACTATAGAAGCGATAACCACGGCGAGCTTGACCGTGACTATCAATACCTCACGCAAAAGAACTATGAGGGCTTTGTGGATTGTGCGTGTGATGTGATATTGAACAAGTTGAAGCAGTCTGCGGCCAGAATAGCTTGAATTTATCGGCATTATCAGTACAATTAAAAGAGTAGTGCAGTAGGTAACGATGCTACCTACTGCATTTTTTGTTTCAACTGCTGAAAGACTGAAGAATAAGATTGTTGTGGGGAATAATGAATGGGGACAATTAAAGATTACAGAAATATGTTAGAACAGCCCTGGGGAAGGATGTTCTATGACATAATTTACAGGCAATTAGATATCCCAAATGATAAGCGGGCTAAGATATTAGACTTCGGAGCAGGCTTTTGTTTGACTTCTAACCATTATGCCAAGTATCACGAAGTCACAGCTATAGAGCCAAATGAGGATATGTACAGCCTCAGGGTTAAGGATAATGATTATGAATTGGTAACACAGGGAATAGAGTATTTGGAGTGTATTCCTGATAATACCTATGACTATGTTATTTGTCATAACGTTTTAGAGTATGTTGAAGACGCTGCTGGCGTGCTTAATGAGATTGTCAGGGTTCTGAAGCCGGGCGGCAGATTATCAATTGTTAAACACAATGAATTAGGAAAGGTTCCTGCTTATGCGGTTTTAAATGATAATCCTAAGGCGGCTCTGGATGTTCTGAATGATCATAATGCGGAAAGCACTGCTTTTGGTGATAGAAACCTTTATAACAACGATCAGCTTGAG
The DNA here is from genome assembly GCF_000622085.1 of Butyrivibrio proteoclasticus P6B7. Lineage (GTDB taxonomy): Bacteria > Bacillota > Clostridia > Lachnospirales > Lachnospiraceae > Butyrivibrio > Butyrivibrio proteoclasticus_A. The sequence continues at coordinate 85,097 of NZ_JHWL01000014.1, read as the reverse complement.
AACTTGTTGGCAGACACAATGAAACTAACTAACGTTTTTGGTATAAGGTCATTGTTTGGCCTCTCATCCAATAACGACATCAAGTTTAGCGATGATTGGTATCAGCCAATGCTTGAGCTGGAAATAAAAGCTGATGCTATGGATGAGTTTAAGAGGATAGCTTTTTATAATCATCTGATTTTTGAAAAGAACAAGACATAATGAAGGGATTAAAAGGGGAATGGAAATTAAAATAGATCCAATGGGCTTATGGTATCATGGCTCACACCTGGAACTGACAGAGCTTATGGCAGGTAGTACGATAACGCAGTGGAAGGAACTTGCAGAAGCATTTTCTCACAAACCTACAGGCCTTAGTTATGATGATAACGGTGTAATCAGCCACAACGGTAAAGAAAAAGGATATCTATATGTCATTGCTGAACCCATCACAGTAGATGTCGATATATATCAGCATCCAAGAACTGTTATGGATAAGAATGCTGAATTTCTTACAAAAAGACCTTTGCGACTAAAACTGTTATATGAATTAGAAGGGTAATAGGAATGACTAACTGATTTTTAAATATCAGTTTCAAACTACAACCAAACTCAGAAAAAAAGTTGCATGTTCTGAGGATTATCTGGTTGGTTTTACTTCTGGTTAAATGGAGGATTTTACGGCTCTATATTCATTTTTTGCAAAAAAGATGTAGAGAATTTTTCAGGCCAACGTCTTTATATTTGATTTAATAGAAAAAGCAGTAAGGATTTGGAGTTGGTGAACTAAACTAGTTACAAGTATACTGCTAGAAAACAGAAAACTTGTTTTTAGCAGTAAGATCAGGCGTACAAAAGTTGACCACAAGCTAATTGGCGAGATTCAGTACTGCTTAAATAGTAAAAATAAAGATATAGACGTAGCACATTTTTTTCTTGGCATCCAAAATTTAAAAAGCTCTAAAAAAGCCGTAAACTCTGGGGAATGTATATTACCATTCGCCATGCGCGCCAATCTGAAATCATCCTGCATGGCTCGTTATATCCGAACATAATGCTCCACAACACCTCGACAAATCCCAATTTATCAGTACAATTAGAAACTAAGTAGTGCAGTAGGTAACGATGCTACCTACTGCATTTTTTGACTGTATTTTTGTGAGGAGAATAAAAATGAGACTAATCTTTGTAAGGCACGGAGAGCCTGACTACGCCAATGATTGCTTGACTGAAAACGGCGTTATACAGGCTAAGGCAACTGCTAAAAGGCTTCAGCATGAGAATATCAAAGCTATCTATTCATCACCTAATGGCAGAGCCAAACAGACAGCTTCATATACTGCACAGGATCATGGACTTGATGTAGAGGTCCTTGATTTCATGCATGAGATAGGCTGGGGAGATAAAAGAGAAAACGCTGACATCTTACCAGACAAGATCCCATACGATGGTCATCCCTGGACTTTAGGATATCAGCTTCTTAATGAGCATCCGGAGCTTGCTGGAAGTGATGACTGGATGAATCATCATTATTTCAAGGATAATCTTTGCCTTGACCACTACAAGGTAGTGGCTGACGGCATTGATGAATTCCTTACAAGGTATGGCCTTCACAGAGAGGGTAAGCTCTACTATACAGAGGAAGATAACGATGACACCATAGCTCTTTTTGCTCATGGAGGATCTGGGGCGGTTATGTTGTCCCATGTTCTGAGCCTTCCATTTCCATTTGTTCTTACAGCGCTTCCTTACGGAGTCTGCTCAGTAACAACACTTGCATTCTTTAGAGAGACCGGAAATCTTGTCCTTCCAAGAATTGAAATCTTCAATGATATGGCCCACGTAGAGAACTTCAATCCTGGCAAACTGTTCTTCGGGAATTGAGAGGCGTTGTTACCATTCACAGTTTCAGCTATCTCTATAATCCCCAGGCAGCCCACAGGTTCCATTTTGCGTCGAATTCCATCGCCGAGATTTAAGGCATCCTAAAAGGTACCCCAAAATCCTACGAATTAAAAACTCGGCTCAGCCAGGGAATTTCAAAGGCAGGCTGTTTTAATACTCGCGAGCGTCTCAAAAAGTGCCATTTTCTGATGCTCCAACGCAGCCTTTACAGCGCATGCGTGCGATTGTCTGAAGCAGGGCGTTAAGATCATATAACATGGCAAGCCCGCAAAGCGGGCATTAAGGCAAAAGAAAAAGCGATATTCCAAGCTCAGCGAGTTTGGAAATATCGCTTTTATTTTTGCCTATGGAGCTGGGCTCCAATTGCCATGTTGTATGATCCGCCCTGCAAGTTTATCGCCAAAGCATGCGCCATAAAGAAAGGCTGCGGGAGCACCTTAGAAAATGTTGTACTTTTTGACCACGAGTGATATTAAAACACCTGCCGTGAAATCCCGGGGCTGAGCCTCAGACACTAATTCGTGAACAGGATTTCGGGGTACTTTTGGGACGATCTTAAATGGCGGCTCTTCCGTACACCGCAAAATGAAACCTGTGGGCTGCCTGGGAATATACAGACTTCCTAAAATGTGAATGGTAACGAACCGTTGACATTGACCCTGATAATGGGATATATTATAATGACTTGTGTAAAAATACGCCCAGATTAAGGGGGATTCTATAATATGGTCTGCAGTATGACTGGCTTCGGAAGAAGCGAAGTTACAGAGGGACAGCGCAAGTATATTGTTGAGCTTAAGTCTGTAAACAATCGTTATCTTGATATCAACATCAAGATGCCTAAGAAGTTCAATGCATTTGAATCAGCAATTCGTTCAGAATTAAAAGGGTATATGAAAAGGGGTAAGGTAGACGTATTTATTTCCTACGAGGATTATTCCGAGTCGGAGACAAGAGTTAAGTACAACAAGGCTCTTGCCAGTGAGTACTATGCCTATCTTAAGGAAATGGCCGAGGATTTTGGCCTTGATAATGACATAAGGATTTCTTCTCTTTCCAAGTTCCCAGAGGTGTTTACTATGGAAGAGGAAGAGCTTGATGAGGATGAGGTTTGGAACGGTCTTAAAAAAGCTATCAATGAAGCTGGTAAGCAGTTCCTCGATTCCAGAATAAGAGAAGGTGAGTTCCTTTCCAAGGATCTTACTGAGAAGCTTGATGTTATGAAAGAGAATGTTGAGTACATCTCAGAGCGTTCTCCAGAGATTATCAAGGAGTACAAGACTAAGCTTCGTGAGAAGATTCAGGATCTTCTTGAAGATAAGCAGGTTGATGAGAACAGACTTGCTATGGAGGTTACTCTTTACGCAGATAAGGTTTGCGTAGATGAGGAGATCACAAGACTTCGCAGCCACATTGAGGCTACAAGGGATGCCCTTATTCAGGGTGATGACAAAGAGGGAATTGGTAGAAAGCTTGATTTCCTTGCACAGGAAATGAATAGAGAGGCCAATACTATTCTTTCCAAATCTACTGATCTTAAGATATCTGACAGAGGAATTGCTCTTAAGACAGATATTGAGAAGGTCAGAGAACAGATTCAGAATATAGAGTAATTGTTTTTAAGAGGAGATTAAGTGAGTAAGTTTATTCACATTGGATTTGGCAATATCGTTAATGCTGACAAGATCATAAGTGTTGTAAGTCCTGAGGCTGCACCAATTAAGCGTATGATCCAGAAATCCAAAGAGGATGGCAACAGCGTCGATGCTACATCAGGACGTAAGACTAAGGCTGTTCTGGTTATGGAGAATGGAATGCTTGTTTTGTCTGCTCTTTTACCAGAAACAATTTGTTCAAGAGTTCAGTCAGAGAGTGAGAGTGTTGCAGATGAAACGTAAAGGTATTATAATTGTTGTCTCGGGTTTCTCGGGAGCCGGCAAGGGCACTATTATGAAGGCTCTTACAGCCAAGTATGATGATTATGCATTATCAATTTCCGCTACTACCAGAGATCCAAGACCTGGTGAAGAGAACGGAAGAGAATATTTCTTCGTATCTAATGAAGAATTTGAGAAGCTTATTAAAGAGAATGGACTTATCGAGCACGCAGGCTATGTTAACCACTACTACGGTACACCTCGTAAGTTTGTAGAGGATAAGCTTTCCCAGGGAATTGATGTTATCTTAGAGATTGAGATACAGGGTGCGCTCCAGATCAAGGAGCAGTATCAGGATGCAGTTCTTTTATTCGTAATGCCACCTTCAGCTGCTGAGCTTAGGAACAGACTTAAGGGCAGAGGCACTGAGACTGATGAGGTTATTGCTCAGAGACTTCAGAGAGCAAGAGATGAAGCAGTGGGAATTGAGAACTACGATTACATTGTTATAAATGATAATCTGGATAGAGCAGTTGAACAGGTTCACGAAATCATTCAGTCAGCACATATGGCTCCATCCAGGAATCAGGAATTTATAAATACTATAAGAAATGAGCTTAATGAGTTATAATACTTATAAGCGTGTTTGCGGATAACCGCAGGAAAGGAATTAATATGATACATCCTTCATATGTTGATTTGATGAAAGTAGTTAACAAGGACGTTGAGGAAGGCGAAGAGCCAGTAATCAGCTCAAGATATTCTGTAGTTATGGCTACAGCTAAGAGAGCTAGACAGATCATCGCTGGTGACGAGCCTATGGTTAAGGTTAAGGATAAGCAGAAGCCTCTTTCAATTGCTGTAGATGAGATGAACCAGGAGACACTTAGAATCCTTACAGATGAAGAGAAGGAAGCTATGTATGCATCTCTTGAGGAAGAGACTCAGGAAGAAGAGAGCACAGAGAACGAGTAATATATGAGAATTTTATTTGTGTCACTTGGATGTGACAAGAACAGAGTTGACACCGAGGTTATGCTTGGAAGTTTAGCTAGCCGAGGCTACAGCTTTACAGATGATGAAGATGAAGCAGAAGCAGCAGTTGTTAACACCTGCTGCTTTATCAATGATGCCAAAGAGGAGAGTATCAACACTATCCTTGAACTTTCAGAACGTCGTAAGAGCGGTCAGCTCAAGGCTCTTATCGTAACTGGATGTCTTGCACAGCGCTACAAGGAAAAGATCCAGAACGAGATTCCTGAAGTTGATGCTATCCTTGGTATTTCATCCACAGACAAGATCCTTGATTCATTGGATGAAGTATTAGCCAGCAAGAAAACTTATCTTCACAAGAATTATTTTGATGATATCAACAGAAAGCCTGTGGGCGGACTTAAACGTGTTATTACCACAGGAGGTCTTTTTAATTATCTTAAGATTGCAGAGGGCTGCGATAAACGCTGTACCTATTGCATAATTCCCAAGGTGAGAGGTTCATATAGAAGTGTTCCTATGGAACAGCTTTTGGAGGATGCAAGGAATCTGGCAGAAGCTGGTGTTACTGAGCTTATTTTGGTTGCTCAGGAGACTACACTTTATGGAACTGACCTCTACGGAGAGAAGAAGCTTCCAGAGCTTTTAAGAGAGCTTTGTAAGATAGATGGCTTTAAATGGATAAGAGTTCTTTACTGTTATCCAGAGGAAATCACTAAGGAACTGGTTCAGGTTATTAAGGAAGAGCCTAAGATCTGTCATTATCTGGATATTCCTATTCAGTCAGGTTCAGACAGAATCCTTAAGCTTATGGGACGTAAGACCAACAACGCCCAGATAAGAGAGCTTGTAGCCTACCTTAGAAAAGAGATCCCTGATATCTGCATCAGAACTACACTTATCAGCGGATTCCCATCAGAGACCTATGATGACCACAGACAGACTTATAATCTTGTAAGAGATCTTAAGTTTGACAGACTTGGCGTATTTACCTATTCTCAGGAAGAGGACACACCAGCTGCCACAATGCCAGATCAGCTTACAGAAAGAGCTAAGGTTGTCAGACGTAACAAGATCATGAGACTTCAGCAGGAGATAGCATTTGATGCTGCAAAGGCTATGATCGGTAAAAAGGTGGAAGCTGTTATTGAAGGCAGAATCACAGATGCTGATGATTCTGAAGGCTATTCATATGTGGCAAGAACCTACAAGGATGCGCCAGATATTGATGGCTATGTGTTTGTGACCGGAGTTAAGAGAGAGCTTATGACTGGGGATTATATCAAGGTTCTCATTACCGGTTCTAATGAATATGATTTGATTGGGGAGGAAACCAAATGAATTTACCAAACAAGCTTACAGTATTAAGAGTTATTCTCATTCCATTTTTTGTATTCTTTCTTTTGTTCAACCCTGAAAATGATATGTTTAAATGGATTGCTCTTGGAATCTTTATCGTTGCTTCACTTACAGATATGTTAGATGGCAAGATTGCAAGAAAGTATAATCTTATAACTGACTTTGGCAAATTCATGGACCCTCTTGCAGATAAGCTGCTGGTTTGCAGCGCTATGATCGGCCTTATCGAGCTTGGCCGTATTCCTTCATGGATTGTTATTGTGATAATTGCAAGAGAGTTCGTTATAAGCGGATTCAGACTTATCGCTGCAGACAACGGTAGAGTTATCGCAGCTAGTTACTGGGGCAAGTTTAAGACAACTTTCCAGATGATCATGGTTATTCTTATGATCGCTAATCTTGGAGAGATGCTTCCTTGGTACAATCTGCTTACTCAGGTGATCATGTGGATCGCCCTTGCGCTTACTATCATTTCTCTTATTGATTACCTTATCAAGAATAAGGATGTCATGAGCGGAGATATGTAAGGCTTTTGATGTTATTGTTTTGTTTTTTAGTAGTAAAGAGAGTTTTATGAGTAAAGATTTAGAAAAAGATATTGAAGAAGCAAAGATTCGTTACGACGAGTCAGGACTTGACGAAAGGATTATTAAGGCAGTCACTGAAATGGGATTTGAGTACATGTCTCCAATTCAGAAGGCTGCTATTCCTGTTATGATGGAGGGTAAGGACCTTATAGGTCAGGCCCAGACTGGAACAGGTAAGACAGCGGCATTTGGTATTCCGCTTTTGCAGAGAATTGACCCAGAGAATAAGCACCTTCAGGCTGTTGTTCTCTGCCCTACAAGAGAGCTTGCAATGCAGGCTGCTGATGATATCAGAGATTTTGCTAAGTATATGCATGGCATTAAGGTTCTGGCTGTATACGGTGGTCAGGATATTTCAAGACAGATCAGAGCTCTTTCTGCTGGAGTTCAGATCGTTGTTGGTACTCCAGGTCGTGTCATGGATCACATGCGCAGACACACCATGAAGATGAAGGACGTTAAGGTTATCGTCCTTGACGAAGCAGATGAGATGCTTGATATGGGCTTTAGAGAGGACATTGAGACAGTCCTTAAGCAGATGCCTGAGGAGAGACAGACAGCTCTTTTCTCAGCTACAATGCCTGAGCCTATTCTTAGAATCACAAGAACTTATCAGAAGGATGCTGAATACATCAAGATGACTCCTAAGGAGATCACTGTAGCTGCTATCGATCAGGCTTACTATAGAGTTCCTCAGAAACTTAAGGAGGACGTCCTTTTAAGACTTATGGATTACTATAATCCATCAAGAAGCCTTATTTTCTGCAACACTAAGAGAATGGTTGATACACTTGCAGAGAGTCTTAAGGGAAAGGGCTATCTTGCAGATGGTCTTCACGGAGACCTTTCACAGAACCAGAGAGATACAGTAATGAATCTCTTTAGAAGCGGCAGGATCAATATCCTTATCGCTACTGATGTGGCAGCAAGAGGTATTGATGTAAGCGGCGTTGAGGCTGTATTTAACTTCGATATTCCTGAGGATATCGAGTATTACGTTCATAGAATCGGAAGAACCGGAAGAGCCGGTAAGAGCGGTAGATCCTTTACTCTTGTTGGCGGCAGAGAGATGTACAAGCTCCGCGAGATTGAGAAGGTATGCCATACTAAGATTGAGGAGAGAAAGGTTCCTTCAGCTAAGGAGATCACTAGAGCTAAGTCCCAGAAGGTATTTGGCGAAGTTATCGATATTATCGAGAATGGCGATATTTCATCAGCTCTTGAGTTTGTAAATCAGAAGGTTGAAGAGGGCGAGTACACTGCAGAGCAGCTTGCAGCCGGCTTCATGAAGCTCAAGATGGGCGATGATATTCAGGATCTTGTTCTTTTTGAAAAGAGCGAGAGAAGATCAGGAGACCGCAGATTCTCAGGTCGCAGACGTGACGACAGACGCGATGATTCCAGACGCTCAGACAGAAGGCGCGGAGATGGAAAGCGCAGTGAAGGTAGACGCGGCGAAGGTAAGCGCGGCGAGAGATCCTTTGGTGATAAGAAGAACGGTGAAAAGAGCTATGGCGAGAGAAAGAGCCGTGGCGACAAGAAGTTCGGTGATAGAAAGCCAAGAGATAGAAAGCCTAAGCAGGTAGCTAAGGAGACTGGTCTTGATGAGGCTCTTATCGAGAGCATCAAGAGAGACAGAAAGAAGTCAGGCGCTGATAATAATTCTCAGACAAAGTCTTCTAACTTCAGAACCAAAGAGCATAAGAAGAGCGACGGTTTTGAGAATGTAGGCCGTATCAATATTAAGGGAGAGGGAAGCACTAAGTCCTGGTACATGGGCGAAGATACCAACACTATGGATGTTTCCAAGTCAGAGAAGAAGAAAATCAAATCTGAGAACAAGAAAAGAAGTATTGATTACTTGCAGGATATGAGCGATTTTGTAATGGAGAGCTTTGGTAAGCGCAAGAAATAAAGGGGGCAATTATGAGACGTGCAAGAGCTAAGCTTTTTAATATGGTCAGCACAGGAGTCATTGATGAACCTATCAACAGACTCTATGATGCCATCAGTATTATTGCTCTTGCCCTGAATCTGTTTGCCGCATTTGCTATAACATTTGATTACATGGAGGAGCACTATAAAGGGCTCCTCCTTGCTATTGAAGCAGTTACCACCTTCTTCTTTATGGTGGACTATGTTTTACGTCTGTTTACTGCTCCTGAGCTTTATCCCAAGGTGTCAGACAAGAGGGCGTATCTTCAGTACATCTTATCCTTTGCTGGATTGGTAGATCTTTTATCATTCCTGCCATACTATCTGCCAGTGTTCTTCCCGGCAGGTTCCACTGTATTTAGAATGTTCAGAATAGCCAGGATCCTAAGGCTTTTTAGGATCAATTCCTATTATGATCAGCTCAATGTAATTACAGAGATCATCGTAAGTAAGAGCCAGCAGCTTCTTGCATCAGTATTTATCATTATCATACTGATGATGGCAGCTTCTCTTTGCATGTATAGTGTTGAACATGAGGCTCAGCCTGAAGTATTTGAGAATGCCTTTTCCGGAATTTGGTGGTCTGCATCGACGCTACTAACGGTGGGCTATGGAGATATTTACCCCGTCACCATAATGGGTAAGATACTGGGTATTATCATAAGCTTTTTGGGAGTCGGCATGGTTGCCATACCTACAGGTATTATTTCCGCTGGATTCGTGGAACAGTACCAGAAACTTAAGACTATTGGTAGTCTTGCAGAGGAAGAGAATATCCATTTCATCAGAGTTAAGCTTCAAGAGCATGATAAATGGGTTGGCAAGAAGATCAATGAGCTGGCTATTCCAAAGGATATTATGATAGTAGCCATTCAGAGGAAGAATGAGACTATTATCCCAAGGGGCGATGCTATCCTTGAAAAGAACGATATGATAGTTATGTGCGCTGAGAAGACTAAGGATGTTCAGCCTATTGACCTTAAGGAGATTGTGATAAATGAGGGCCATTCCTGGAATGGAAAGGCTATTAGAGATCTTGATATTTCAAGACAGAGCTTTATCTTCATGGTAAGACGTAAGGGAAAAGCCATTGTTCCTAGGGGCTCCCTTGTTATCAAGGCCCAGGATACAGTTCTTTTATATGAAAAGCATGTTAGAAATGAAAATGTTTAAAGGATTTATGTTTTATGTTTAGTTTGGAACAAAAGAGAAAAGTATTAAAAGAGACAGATTTATTCGTGCTTGATATGGATGGCACCTTTTATCTTGAGAATGATATTCTTGATGGATCACTGGATTTTCTTGAGGCTGTAAAGGCTTCAGGTAAGGACTATATCTTTTTTACCAATAATTCATCTACTTCTCCAAAGCTCTATATTGAGAAGCTTGCAAGGATGAACTGCCATATTGGAAGAGACAAGATCATGACTTCCGGAGATGTTATGATCCGCTATCTTAAGAGTAATTACCCTGGCAAAAGCGTGTATCTTCTTGGAACGAAAGCTCTGGAAGAGACCTTTGAAGAGGAGGGCATAGCTCTTTTTAACAGAGAGAATAAAGAGGCAGATCTTAATAATATTCCTGATATCGTGGTTGTGGGATTTGATAAGACTCTGACCTATGAGAAGCTGACTAATGCTTGCACTTATATTAGAAACGGTGCGCTGTTCCTTGCTACTCACCTTGATATTAACTGTCCTGTTAAGGACGGTTTCATCCCGGACTGCGGTGCTATTTGCGCAGCCATAGGTCTTTCTACAGGAAAAGAACCAAAATACGTAGGAAAGCCCTTTAAAGAGACTGTAGATATGGTGGTGGATGCTACAGGTGTTGCCAAGGAGGCTATTACCTTCGTGGGAGACAGAATCTACACTGACGTGGCAACAGGAGTTAAGAACGGAGCCAAGGGAGTTTTGGTTCTTACTGGGGAAGCTGGCGTTTCTGATATTGATAAATCTGATGTTAAACCAGATGCTGTATATGACTCCATCAAGGAAATGGGGCAACATTTGACAGAAATGTTGAAAAACTGACACAAACAAGGATAATCCGTAGACACTGCGGATTATTTTTTTTACAATTACAGTGATTTATTACTTTTGGAGGTATGAGGGACTATGAAGATTGCACTTATCAATGAAAATAGCCAGGCTGCCAAGAATGAGATGATTTATAACGCTCTTAAGAAGGTGGCTGATAAAAAGGGGTTCGAGGTATTTAACTACGGAATGTATTCTGCTGAGGACAAAGCTCAGCTTACATATGTTCAGAATGGTATCTTAGCATGTGTTCTTCTTAATTCCGGCGCTGTTGATTATGTTATCACAGGCTGCGGAACAGGTGAGGGCGCTATGCTTGCCTGCAACAGCTTCCCAGGAGTTATTTGCGGACATGTAACAGATCCACTTGATGCATATACATTTGCTCAGATCAACGACGGTAATGCAATTTCTATGAACTTCGCGCTTAAGTCAGGTTGGGGCGCTGAGCTTAATCTTGAGTATACCTTTGAGAAGCTCTTTTCTGAGGAATCAGGACAGGGCTATCCTAGAGAAAGAGCTGTTCCAGAGCAGCGCAACAAGAGAATTCTCGACGAGGTAAAGAAGGTTACTTATAATCAGGACGTTGTAGATATTCTTAATAAGCTTGATCCAGAGCTGGTTAAGGGAGCTCTTTCCGGTGAACACTTCCTTGAGTATTTCGATGCTAATGCAAAGGATGAGAGAATCAAAGAGGCAGTTCACAATATTTTAAAATAAGACCCACTTGGTCCTGCAGGTGTAAAAGCCTGTGGGATTTTTTTTCACCAGGATAAATTAGATCAAAAAATAATCTTCAAAGAAGGCTCAAAAACTAAAACTGTGGTCTTTATGTAAAGCATTTATCCGTGGTATAATATTTCAGATTAATGTTACACAAGATTTTTTGAAAGAGAAGGTTTTAAGGAAATTGGGTTACAACAAATCTGGGGGTAGACACGGAAAAAGGCGTGTCGTTAGAAAAAAAGGCAAAAAATTAAATTTGATCAAAATTCTGGCAATGGTCCTGGGAACAGCAGTGGCCGTTGTTCTTGTTTTCGCCATCTACAATCAGCTTCCTTTCGTTAAGGTAAGCAAGGCAATTGCAGCTGGTGACAAATATTCTGAAAGTGCAGATTACGAGTCAGCTATCGACTATTATTCCAAGGCAATCAATATTGATTCCGGTTCTGTAACAGCTTATTGCAACATGGCTGGTGCATATCTTAGCATGGATGATGCTGAGTCTGCCAAGCAGATTCTTTATAAGGGCTGGCAGAATACCTCTAATGAGGGACTTCTGGACAATTATCACACAGTTATCCTTAATCAGGCTGTTAGTGATATGAATTCCGGTAAGACAGATCTTTCTACAGTAATGTCTATCGTATCTGTTCTGGAAGAGGATCCTACTAACGAATCTGCAGTAGAGCTTCTTAATTCTGCTTACAGCAGATGCTTTACTGATTCATATTCTGAGGACACCAACTGCCTCTTTAGAGCTGATTATATCAGTGCTGAGGCTAGAGATGCCGGTGCTAAGACCTACACCTTTGAGGAGTACAAGACTATCGTAGAGAAGCTTGTATCAGTTTATACTGCTAATCCTAATGATGCCCTTAAAGAGGTGGTTCTTAAGTATGCGGTTCCTGGAAGTAGTTCTTTTACCCTTAACTGTTCTGATGTAGAGGGCTATTCTCAGCTTATTGCCAGCGTTGAAGGCAGCGTTGGAACTAATGAGGAGATCGCTACCTTCAAGGAGTGCTTATCCAATTCTGTAGAGGTTCTTTCAGTATTTGACGGCATTTTCCAGCAGCTTGATGTTGGTAATGTAGATGAGCTCAGAGATTTTATTGTTACTGATGAGTATATCAGTCTTCGTGATGTTTTCCTTAACCATCAGGAGACTGTTCAGGAGAATACAACATATATTCCTATCAGCAGAGAGGCTATGATCCTTGAGCAGAAGGATGGTTCATGGCAGTACAGATTCCTTGACTTTGATGAGAATCCTACAACCAAGGGTGTCATCACTGTTTGGGCTAATTTCTTTGAGGATGATGAGGTTCAGAGAACTGCTATTTCTTACGAACCACAGGCTATTGAGGACAATTATTATCCTCACACCAAGTACACAGTTACTTATCTTTACAGCTATATCACATCTGGCGGATCTACTAAGGTTGCCAAGATGAATTACAGACTAGATACATCAATCACAACTCAGGACGGCGAGATCAATTCAACTGTTGTTGGAGACTGGGGCGGGCCTAATGAGTGGGTTATGGATATCGATACTATCGAGTCCAGGATCAGGGCATAATTATGGCAGGTACAGACAGAGAACCTAAATGTGTGATCATTTCTGCCGGATCCTTTACTCCTGTAAGCATTTCTCTTGAAGAGGGAGATTACTGTATTGCCTGTGATGCGGGCTTTATGTATGCAGAGCAGATAGGGATTCTGCCTGATCTTATAGTTGGAGACTTTGATTCCACTTCTGAGCATGGAGAGATGGCCATCAGAAGCCTTCAGGAGATTGCAGAGAGTGATCCTGACAGAATTGTAAGACTTGATATTAAGAAGGATGATACTGATACCATTAAGGCTGTTAAGATAGGTCTTTCTAAGGGTTATAGGAAGTTCTATCTCTACGGAGCCCTTGGTGGTGGTAGGTTTGATCATTCCATTGCCAATATTCAGACTCTTTTATTCATAAAAAGAAATGGTGGCAAGGGCTATATTATGGATGCGGACAGGGTTCTGACAGTTGTTGAGAATGAGACCATCAGGTTCCATCGCGGTAATACGGGCTTTCTTTCTATCTTTTCACTGGGAGATAAGGCTAAGGGCGTTACCTTAAAGGGCCTTATGTACACCATGGAAAACGGTGTTATTTCCAATGATTTTCCCCTTGGAGTCAGTAATGAGTTTATAATAGATGAAGAGGCGGAGATTACCGTAGAGGACGGCGCTCTTTTAGTTGTCCTTGAATTTGACAGTTGAGATTAGAATGGGTTATATCGTTATCTGGTTCAATACTGGAGATTAGGTATGATTTGTTTATTAGCTAGATTTTTTATCAAAGATTATAAATCGGTCAAGTTACCAAAAGTAAGGCAAGGTTATGGCATTATCAGTGGATTGTCAGGCATTGCCTTTAATATTTTTCTGTTTATTTCCAAGTTCTTTGCTGGAATCATCAGTGGTTCCATATCTATAACAGGAGATGCCTTCAATAACCTGTCGGATGCGGCTTCCTCCATTGTGACTCTGGTTGGCTTTAAGCTTTCCGGTGAAGAGGCTGATGCTCAGCATCCCTTTGGGCACGGACGCGTTGAGTACATTTCCGGGCTTATCGTATCTCTTTTTATCATTATCATGGGCTTTGAGCTGGGCCAGACCTCCATTAAGAAGATCATTACACCAGTAAAGGTTGAATTTAACGCCGTTGTGGCAGTTATTCTCATTATCTCTATTGTTATCAAGCTCATTATGTTCCAAGGCAATCTCCAGGCTTCTAAGCTGATTGAGAGCGCTGCCCTTAGATCCACGGCCCTTGATAGCATTTCAGATGTGTTTACTACTTCCATAGTTCTTTTATCAAATGTATTTGCCTATTATACTGGTATCAACGTGGATGGCTATTTCGGCGTTCTGGTGGGTTTTTTTATCATTAAGACTGGTTTTGGCGCTGCCAAGGATACCATCAGTCCTTTGCTTGGAGAGCCTCCCAGCCGCGAGTTTGTAGATGATGTAAAAAGAACTGTCCTTTCCCACAAGGAGATTCTAGGCGTTCACGATCTTATGGTCCACAACTACGGACCTAGCAGAATTATCATGTCTCTGCACGTTGAGGTTCCAGCGGAAGAGGACATTATCACTATTCATGATATAATTGATGACATTGAGAATGAGCTGAGGCAGGAATATCACTGCACAGCCGTTATACATATGGATCCTGTTGCCACAGCAGATGAGGAGACCTTGGAACTTCGGGGGAAGGTTGGGGATATCCTTTCTGAACTGGGAAAAGAGCTGTCTTTCCATGATTTTAGGATTATTCATCATGGTGACGGTAATAAGAGGATCTCTTTTGACGTATCTGTTCCCTACAAGTTTGAGAAAAATGATGACGAGATCAGGGAATACCTTGAGAATCACATTTTGGAGCTTCAGCCAGGGGCAGATCTAGATATTACGGTAGATAAGACGGAGGATTGAATATGAAAATATTTGGGGAAATAAAGCAGGATTTTAAGAATGCTGTGTCGGAACATTTGATTTCCATGGTGTTATTTCTGCTGGCTATGATCTGTGCAGCTTTTTATATTGATGCTTTTAACAACTCCAGGTCACATTTACTCAGGGCTTTTGAATATGTTATCACATTTACTTTAATTGGAGCGTCTATGAGCGTTCTTCTATGTGAGAATATCCATCACTGTTTTAAAAACTCAGGTATTATAAAGACTATTATCAGCATTATCATACTCATTGTTGGTATCTTTGATACTTTCATACTGGCTTTTGTTAACAATTATACGTTCTATGATCTTGTATGGCCTGATGATGAGCTTTCAAAGAGTGGGGTTATTAATATTATCTATGATATTAGCATAGTTGTTTATGTTTCCTATATTGCTTTAATTCTATATTTCTTTTATAAGCAAAGCGGTGAAGAGTTTGAAAGTTACGTGGCTAAGGCTTTTTGTGGAGTTATGAAAGCAGAGATTTTGTATTTCATTATTGCCATTGGATCTATGCTTATTTTGGGAGCAATAGATGTTCTTATATCTGATTTTGCAGAATTTGAGCTTTATGCGGTAGTACAAGTGATTCTGTTGGGGCTGGTGGCGTTTCCGTGCGGCCTTATTGGATTGTCCAAGACGCAGAATGAGATAAGTAGGTTTGGTAAGGCAGTGATTGGATATGTGTTTACAGCTCTTTTAGCAATTGCTTTTCTGATCATATATATTTACATAATTAAGATTCTTGTTACTTGGACATTCCCTAAAAATGAGGTATTTACTATACTTGCAGTCATGTTTTCCTTTGGCTTGTTTATTTGGACAATGGCTATGGGCTGTGTTAATGAAAGTCTTAAGAAGCCGATTGCATGTATGCCATTCTTTTTCATGCCATTTATTATCCTTCAGATAATTTGCGTTTCAATGAGAATTAGGCAGTATGGATTTACAAGCAGTAGATACTTTGGTGTTGCTTTTATTGTGTTTGAATTGATCTATAGCGGAGTTTATATCTATAAGTTTGTTGTAAAGAAAGACATCATGGGGCTTACCCTTATAATCATTTCCATTATGAGCTTTCTTATGTTGCTTGCACCATTTGTAAATGTTCATAGCGTTGTTTTTGCATCTCAGAAGGCTAATATTGAGAAATATCTTGTTAATAAGGATACAGAAGACGAAGAGATTTTGAAAAATGCATATGAATCCTATAAAGCAATATCTAATGATGGTGGTTTCCAGGGCCAAAGGTATCTTGATAAAAATATGAGTCAGGAAGATGTAGATATCGTTAATGGAAGCGCTGCAGCTAGCCAACGTGAATGGTATTACATTGGTTCATATTCAAATGCTCAGGAAATAGATGTTGCGGGTTATAGCAAGCTTATATTTGTTCATGCAGATAGACGCGGAGAGGATCTTCTTAATTCAGATCTTCAGCATATTGATATTTATTCAAGCAAAGACGAAGAGTTTATTGGAACTGTTGATATTAAGGATATAGCTAATGAGCTGGTTGATATTGATAAAAAAGATGTGGAATATGATATAAAAAATGAGATGGAAAAAGAGCTTCTATCTAATGTTCTTGTAACTTTTGAAGGCGATACATTCGTGATCACGGATATCAGTTTTAATGCCTATGAAGATAGTAAGGGTATTCATGTTCTTGTGCTTGATATGGAAGGCTACATCCTCAAAAATTAACTTTTTGTTAAATGCTTGTCAGACCCTGTGTAATTGAGATATACTATCCAAGGACAAATAATATATGTTTATGGTGCCGCGTAGATACTTGCAGGCATTAGAATGGAGGATATATAAATGAGAGGTTCTAAACCAACAGTTCTTTTGATTCTTGATGGATATGGACTTAACGATAATCCAGAGGGAAACGCTATTGCTATGGCTAAGACTCCAGTAATGGACGGTCTTATGAAGGATTACCCTTTTGTAAAGGGCTATGCTTCAGGTCTTGCAGTTGGTCTTCCTGACGGACAGATGGGTAACTCAGAGGTTGGACACATGAACATGGGTGCTGGCCGTATTGTTTACCAGGAGCTTACAAGAATTACTAAGTCTATCGAGGATGGCGATTTCTTCACTAATGAGGGCCTTATGGCTGCAATCGGTAACTGCAAGGAGAAGAATTCAGCACTTCACCTCTATGGACTTGTTTCTGATGGTGGTGTACACAGCCACATTACACATATTTATGGTCTTTTAGAGCTTGCTAAGAAGAGCGGCCTTGATAAGGTTTACGTTCACTGCTTCCTTGATGGTAGAGATACTCCACCTGAGTCAGGTATCGATTTCGTTCAGCAGCTTGAAGATAAGATGAAAGAGCTTGGCGTTGGTGCCATCGCTTCAATTTCTGGCCGTTACTATGCAATGGACAGAGATAACAACTATGATCGTGTTGAGGTTGCTTACAACGCACTTACAAAGGGCGAGGGTAACAAGGCTAATTCTGCACACGAGTGCATGGTTGAGTCTTATAAGAATGGTAAGACAGATGAGTTCGTAATCCCAACAGTTATCATGAAGAATGGTGAGCCTGTTGCTACTATTAAGGATGGCGACTCAATCATTTTCTACAACTTCCGTCCTGACAGAGCAAGAGAGATCACACATTGCTTCTGCGATGACGAGTTTGATAAGTTTAACAGAGGAGCTAGACTTGATGTAACTTATGTTTGCTTCACAGATTATGATCCTCTTATTCCTAATAAGGAAGTTGCATTTAAGAAGGTTCTTCTTAACAACACATTTGGTGAGTGGCTTGCAGCTAAGGGCATGAAGCAGGCTAGAATCGCTGAGACAGAGAAGTATGCTCATGTAACATTCTTCTTCAATGGCGGTGTTGAGCAGCCTAACGAGGGTGAGGACAGAGTACTTGTTAACTCTCCTAAGGATGTAGCTACATATGACCTTAAGCCTCAGATGAGCGCTCCAGAGGTTTGTGAGAAGATCGTTAACGCCATCAACTCTCAGGAGTACGATGTTGTTATCGCTAACTTCGCTAACCCAGATATGGTTGGTCATACAGGTGTTATCCCAGCTGCTGTTAAGGCTATCGAAGTTGTAGATGAGTGCGTTGGTAAGGTTGTTGAGGCTGTTAAGGCTCAGAACGGAACAATGTTCATCTGCGCAGACCATGGTAATGCTGATATGATGATTGATTATGAGACAGGAGAGCCTTGGACAGCTCATACTACAAATCCTGTTCCATTTATCCTTGTTAACTATGATCCTGCATACACTCTTAAGGAGGGCGGATGCCTTGCTGACATCATTCCTACACTTATCGAGTGCATGGGTGAGGAGCAGCCTGCAGAGATGACAGGTAAGTCTCTTCTTATCAAGAAGTAATGAGGCTTTATAGAACAACTCGTTGACGATAGAACACAAATATGATACATTTATATTTGCTTGTAATTTAGATATTTATGTGTCGGGAGGTTGGTTTCGTGACTGTAATTAATTATGTTGTTGGTGTAGTATTTATGATTATTTGCGTTGCACTTGTTGTGCTTGTACTTGCTCAGGAGGGTAAGAACCAGGGACTTGGTGCAATTCAGGGATCAGTTGAGAATACTTATTGGAGCAAGAATAAGGGTCGTTCTAGAGAAGGAATTCTTAAAAAGATTACATGTGGTTTAGCAGTATTATTTATTGTTATTTCATTAGTACTTAACATGAATCTGTTCTGATCTAAATGTTTTACGTTGACTAGGCACTCTTGTATAGAGTGCCTTTTTTCTTAATCTTTGAGAGGATCTATGAGTAAAGGTAAGAAACTAAAGAGAGTAACAGAACTTAATATATACGACAAGAGCAAACTGATAGTTGGTACCTTTATTGCCAATGCCAGAGGTTTTGGCTTTGTTGAAGTAGAAGATCTTGAGGATGATATCTTTATCCCGGAAGAGTATGTTCACGGCGCTTTTCACAGTGATACTGTTGAGGTTGAGCTTTTGCCTGTATCTACAGGTAAGAGACAGGAGGGACGTATCAGGAATATCCTGGTAAGAGGCCTTGAAGAAGTTGTTGGTACTTATCAGGCTGAGAAGAACTTTGGTTTTGTGGTTCCAGATAATGGCAAGATCACCAGTGATATCTTTATCCCTATTGAGCACCATGGTAACGCGGTTACAGGTGATAAGGTCGTTGTTAAGATAACAGATTATGGCGATGCCCTTAAGAGGCGTAAGCCTGAGGGCAAGGTCAAGGAGGTTATAGGTAACATCAATGATCCTGGCGTTGATATTCTTTCAATCGTCAAGGGCTATGATATTCCCTATGAATTCCCTGAAAAGGTTATTAATCAGGCTAACAGATGTCCCGAGGCTATTCTTGAAGCTGACTTTTATGGCAGAGAGGACCTTCGCGACGTTCAGATGGTAACAATAGATGGCGAGGATGCTAAGGACCTGGATGATGCAGTAAGCCTTTCAATTGATGAGAAAGGTCTTTTCCATTTAGGCGTACATATTGCGGACGTTACTAATTACGTGCAGGAGAGCTCAGCTCTTGATAGGGAGGCTCTTAAGAGAGGTACCAGTGTGTATCTGGTAGACAGGGTTATCCCTATGCTTCCTCATAGGCTTTCCAATGGTATCTGTTCACTTAATCACGGTGAGGATAGACTTGCGCTTAGCTGCCTTATGACGATTGATAAGGACGGCAACATTGTTGACCATGATATCAAGGAGACTGTCATCAATGTCAATGAGAGGATGAGCTATACCTCTGTTGCCAAGATTTTGGCAGATAAGGACCCGGAAGAGACAGCTAAGTATAAAGAGCTTGTGCCTATGTTTGAGGACATGGCAAGGCTTTCCAAGATTCTTAGAGAAAAGAGAGAAAAGAAGGGTGCCATCGACTTTGATTTTGCAGAGACCAAGATCATTCTCGATAAAGAAGGCAACCCCATAGATATAGTTCCTCATGAGAGAAATGTGGCAACCAAGCTTATTGAGGACTTCATGCTTGCTGCCAACCAGACAGTGGCTGAGCATTTCTATTTTATGCAGAGCCCATTTGTCTACAGAATACATGAGCAGCCAGATCCTGAGAAGATAAGCACTCTGTCAGCTTTTGTGTCCAACTTTGGTCACCATATCAAGACCAGGAAGGATGAGGGCGTTAAACCAAAAGAGCTGCAAAAGCTCCTTAAGGGCATTGAGGGCACTAAGGAAGAAGCCGTTATCAGCAGAATGGCTCTTAGAAGCATGATGCAGGCTAAATACAGCACTGAGTGTACTGGACATTTTGGCCTAGCCTTTGACTATTATTGTCACTTTACGTCTCCAATCAGACGTTACCCTGATCTTCAGATCCATAGGATCATCAAGGACCATTTAAGAGGCAGAATGAATGCTCAGAAGGCTTCTCACTACGAGGAGATTCTCGATGAAGTAGCTAAGCATTCCTCAGAGACTGAGAGAAGAGCTGAAGAGGCTGAAAGAGAGACTGATAAGCTTAAGAAGGCTCAGTACATGGAGAATCATATTGGTGAGAGTTTTGAAGGAATTGTTTCAGGGGTTACAGCCTGGGGACTTTTTGTAGAGCTTGAGAATTCCTGCGAAGGAATGGTGAGAGCTGCTTATATGCTTGATGACTTCTATGTTTATGATGAGAACGCAATGAAACTTGTGGGTGAGAGAACCCATAAGGAATATACAATTGGCCAGAAGGTCATGGTCAGAGTAACTGGAGCTGACAGGATCACTAAGTCCATTGATTTTAGGATCATTACTGGAGATGAGACTGAAGAGGACGATGAGAACTATGAGAGATTTACTTCTTTTGAGGTTCCAAAGGCTAAGAAAGTAGCTGAGGAAAGAGCTAACAAGGTCAGAAGGCTCAGTCAGATTGCTGCAGGTATTGAGGTAGAAGAGGAAGAAGAGAAGCCTAAAAAGAAGAAAAAGGACTCTGGAAGAAAGGTTTACAAGGTCCATAAATATAAGAAGTCTGCCACCAGTAAGGCAGCCAGAAGCTCCCAGAAAAAGGGCAGACGCAAAAAGAAATAACAGATTAGGAAAGAAATAAGATGGCAGAAGATACAGCTAGAAAACTAATTGCTAATAACAAAAAAGCTTATCATGATTATTTCATTGAAGAAAAATATGAGGCTGGCATTGAGCTCTTTGGTACTGAGGTTAAATCCATAAGGCAGGGCAAATGCAGTATTAAAGAGGCCTGGATAAGTATTGATAAGGGAGAAGCCTTTATTATGGGCATGAATGTAAGCCCATATGAGAAGGGTAACATCTTTAATAAGGATCCCCTTAGAGTTAAAAAGCTCCTTCTTCACAAGGCTGAGATAAGAAAGCTTGAACAGCAGAAGATGGTTCAGGGCTACACTCTGGTTCCTTTAGAGGTTTACTTCAAGAATGGCAAGGTTAAGGTTGAAGTTGGTCTTGCAAAGGGTAAGAAGCTCTATGATAAGAGAGCTGATATGGCTAAGAAGGACCAGCAGAGAGAGGCTGAGAAGGAATTTAAGCTCAAGTTCAAGTAATCACTGACTTTTTTGATGTTTTAACTAATAGTATATTGTAAATAGTTGCTGATGCCGATATAATGGTAAGGCAACTTAATAAGGGTTAGTAAAGGTTTCGACAGGGATTTTGAAGCTGGAGAAGCTATCCGCAGGACGGTGCGTTAAACCTCAAATTAAAATTAAACGCTGAAGATAATTTAGCACTCGCTGCCTAAGCGCAGCCCGTCAGCCTAAGTGCACCTACACATTTAGTAACTGGCGTCAAACTTTGTAGGAAACGACATGGCTTAAGCTTTGCGGTCATGGTCGTATCATGAAGCTACCGATTATCCTTGATTGTCAATTATCGGGGATATGAGGGAACAGGAATGCAGAATTCCAGAATAATTGACTACGATAGTAGAAGTACAGGGGATGAATTTTTGGACGCGGGTTCGACTCCCGCCTAATCCATTTTGGCGAAAGAGCATCGGACTATGATTCGATGTGATTAAAGGGGGATTTTCTTTTTACCATTTGCATTAAAAACAAGGAGATGTATGGAAAATGAGGAAATCAAAAAGAGTTGTAGCAATCGCTTTTGCAGTGGTTCTTATGATGACAACTGCTGGATGTGGTGCTAAAAAGGGGACATGTGAAGCTTGCGGAAAGACAGCTGTATTATACAGATTTACAGCTACAGCTAGTCTGTTAGGCTACAGTGAGAGCACTTCAGCAGATATCTGTAAGGATTGTCTTGAGGAAGCTAAGAAGGCTGCTGATGAGCAGGGCCTTGGTATTACATCTTATACTTACGAGAAAATTGATTGATTTAAAGTGGCGATTTACAAATAGGAAGCTTAGGCTTCCTATTTTTTTGTAATAAAAAATATTAAAAATATCAGATGGCATGCAACATTTTATGGGGGCCATTTGTATTTAAGTATAGAAGCGGAAAAACTATTTTGTTGCTTGTATTTTCTTCAATAAAAAGGTATACTCAATTGGAAATTTTCGCTTTTTAGCGTTAATATACTAGGGCGTATGGGAGGAATATTTTAAATGCTTTGTCCAAATTGTGGCAATCAGATTGATGATCATAGTTCATCATGTCCATATTGTGGTTATTCATTTGGTTATAACGGGGAGACCGTATTACTTGGTGGCCAGATGAATGGCAATAATCAGTACAATAATCAGTTTGATAATCAGTACAATAATCAGTTCAATAACCAATTCAATAATGATCAGTTCTCAGGTCAGTATTCTAATAACAATGATCCTTATTCTGGTCAGTACAATGGTCAGTACCAGGATCAATTCCAGAACCAGTTCCAGAATCAGTTCCAGGATCAGAATGGCTTTGGTGGTCAGTTTGGAGACCAGTACCAAAACGGATTCGATCAGAATATGAATCAGTATCAGAACGGATACGATCAGAACAGCTATGGCCATTATAATGACCAGTATCAGGGCGGTTATGATCAGTATGGCTACCAGGATCCATATTACAACAATGTTCAGCAGCCTAAGAAAAAGCATACTGTATTAAAGACAGTGCTTATCCTTATCCTTGTTGTAGCTGTTGGTTTTGGTGGATTTAAGGGCTGGAAGTATCTGTCAAATAAAATGGGCACAGATGGCGCTGTTGACGTTGCTGTAACAGCATCTTCCGAGCAGCTTCAGGCTATCGAAGACCTTAAAGCCCTTATGACTGAAATGGATGAATACATTGGTGATTACTGTATCGGAGGCGAGGACACAGATGGTGATGAAGCCTGCGAGCAGATGCACACATACTATGATCAGTTCGCTAAGATGAAGAATCTTCCTACTAACGTTCAGACTGCTACTGATACTTGCATCAAGGCAATAGTTAATGCATACGATGTATATTACGCAAATGCACAGTTCTATGATGATTTTGAAGAAATTGCAGAGCAGATGACAGAGCTTAAGATCATTTCTACATATGATGAGGCTTGTCAGTACTATAACAGCAATACAGAGCTTATATCATCATTAAAGCAGCAGTTGGATCAGCTTGATTGCCCTCCAGGATATACATATGTAGTTTCTAATATTTCATCCAAGCTTCAGATCATGGATGATTATATGTACCAGATTGGTGTTGGTGTAACTTATGATGACCTTGTTAGAATTTCTTCAGGTCTTAGTGTTGGTGCTTATTTCTTCCAGAAGGTTTCTGATGAAATTGCTGAGTTTGCCAATTACATTTATTATTCTGCTGATCAGTTAGAGGCTCAGTCTGAGAAAATTGGAGCTCTTTTTGATGAGATAGTTGAGGTCCTTGATAAGGACTATTCAGAAATTGTTACTTATGAATTCCAGAATTCTACAGATAAGATTGTATTTAACTATGAGGCAGTAGAGAATATTTATCCTTCTCTCTACAATTCATATGATTATTTCCTTCTCTTTAAGGCTCAGTGCTTCTTAGGAGAGCAGGATATTGTTGTAGAGTGCAATATTGATGGACTTACAGAGACTTATAAGCAGACCTTCCATGTTACTAATGATATTTTGTTCATCCCTATCAAGCCTGCAGCTGATACTTCAATTATGAATGATATCACTGCTACAGATACTGATATGAATGTCACAATCACTACTAAGGATGGAACAGTTCTTGATACGCAGACATTCTCTGTACATATTGCGGATCAGAACAGCCTTGAGTTCTATGAAGAGGACTACGGTTTCTGTAACTGTGTAAATACACTTTGCTACCTTACTCCATCATCAGAGTCTATCAGTAATCTTAAGAGAAATGCTATTGATATTCTTTCTGATATGACAGAGGGACAGATGACTGCTTTTGCTGGATATCAGGGACCAATGATGGGAGCAACTTACATTGATACATATTACTATGCAGCTTCTGTAATGCTTGCTCTTCAGCAGAATGGCATTACTGTTACTGATGAATACTATGATGTAAATGAAACATCACAGACAATTCAGTTCCCTGAGGAGACTATATCTTCAGGAAGTGGAAGTGCTATGGACGTGGCTATGGTTATTGCCAGTGCGCTTCAGAGTTCATATATGAATACTTATCTTGTTATGTCAGAGGAGCATGTTTACGTTCTTCTTGAGACCTGGGATCAGGACTGCATGTATCTTCTTATTGATCCTGCCAAGATCAATGCGGACAGATCTATGTATGATGATAGTGGTAAGGCTATTATGCAGCAGACTATCCTTATGGATACTGAGTATCCTATTCATATTTTGAATGATGAGCTTTGGAATTATTATATGGATTGTGAATCTCTTAATATTGTAAATTGCAGCGATGGTTCAGTTCTTGGACTTGCACCATTTGCTCATTGATTTTGGAGGCGTTACAGATGATTTGTCCAAATTGTGGAAGTGTTATAGATGATAATTCAATGAATTGTCCTTACTGTGGGGCATATGTTGCTGGAGCAACAAATAATATGAATAATGGTCAATACGGCTATGATCAGTATAGCAATCAGAATGGTTATAATCAGCAGTACGATCAGTATGGTAACCAGAATGGCTATGATCAGTATGGCTATCAGGATAGCTACAATCAGCAGTATGATCAGTATGGCTACCAGGATCCATATTACGGCAATACACAGGTTCAGCCTAAGAAGAAGCATACAGTTTTAAAGACTATTCTCATTCTTATTCTTGTAGCAGCTGTAGGTTTTGGAGGATTTAAGGGATGGGGATTCCTTTCAAAGAGAATGAATGCTGAGCCAACTGGCTCTGACGTGGCTACATTAGATTCTTCAGCAGTTACAGAATCTGTTGCTTCTCTTAAAGAACTCATGAAGGATACAGTTGCTTTTGTTAATGAAAATGCTATTAACGGTAAGAAAACTGATAGAGAAGAAGCCCTTGAGTCTATGGAAGGATATCTTGAAGACTTCAATGAAATTGAGGGACTTCCTGAGAATGTTCAGCTTGCAGCCGATGAATTCTTTGTTACTTTATATAATGCCTATAAGAATTCAAGAGATAACTACGTTTACAAGGCAACATTTAAAGAATTTGCAGATGACTTTTCAAGTGTAGCTAGCATGGAAGTTGGTAATGATTTCAATTCCTTCATAGATGATAGTAATGATATTATTTCAGATATTCAGGAAACCTATGATGAAATAGAAGATGTTCCACCTTTATTTGCTTCAGAGCATGAGCATTTTGGTCAGAATATAGCTCTTTTTGAAGACTGCTTAACCAGACTTCAGGATGGCAATAACAATAATGATTTTGTGTCATTTATGGCTGCGCTTACTTATTTCAGACATATATGTAGTGAGTTTACTACTGATATTGATCAGATGGATTCAGTAGCAGATTCTGCCACAAGCTTTAACGCTGCTCAGAGGGATTTAGCTCTTTCTATCTATAATGAATTCAAGGAAGTATTTAAGCTTACAGAAGCAGAAGATATTGCTGCTTATGAGTTTAAGACTACTAATTCTAATACTCTTAGCTACGACTATGACGCTATTAGTCAGATCTGTCCATCTCTTTATAACTGCTACAGACAGTTCCTTAGATTGGAGCTTGGCTGCGTATCAGGAGAGAAGGACGTTGTGGTTGAGTGCCAGATCAGCGGCCTTACAGAGAAGTATGAAGAGACTATTCATGTAACTAACAGCATGAGCTTATATGCTATTAAGCCACCAGCTGATGTAGATAGTGCAACACTTACATCTGCAAGAGATGCTCAGATGAATGTTACTATTTCTGAGACTGATGGAACAATTATTGATACACAGACCTTCCTAGTACATATCACAAGTCAGAATGACTTTAACTGGAACTCTGATGAATTTGGTTACATCAATCAGGATAATATCCTTTGCTACCTCACTCCTGATTCAGATCTTATTGTTGATTTTAGGGATAAGGCTCAGCAGGCTCTTTCAGAATTAACAAATGGAGCTATGACTGATATTTCTGCTGATCATGCAAAAGTATATAATGACTATACTGACACATATTTGGTTGCCTCTGCAGCTATGATAGCTCTTTCTGATTATGGAGTAAGATATAATAACGATGGATTCTCTTTGGAATCTCAGAGTCAGCATATTCTTCTTCCTGATGAAGTTCTTACAAATAAGACCGGACTTTGTATTGAGACAACTTTGGTAATCGCAAGTATGCTTAAAGGTGCTGGATATAACACATTTATCCTTCTTCCTACAGGACATGCTCAGGTGGCAGTAGAGACTTATTACGGTTCTGGTCAGTACATTTTGATTGAGACAACTTACCTTCCTAACGATCCTGATGTATACGTTTATTATGCAAATGCCCTTCTTGAAGGACAGCTTCCAGAACAAAATTATAATTTTCCAAATGCGTTATATACTACTGAGGAGTGGTACCAGTATATTTTAGATGGTCAGCCTACAATTATCTCTTGCGACGACGCAGAGAGCTTAGGTCTTACTCCATTCGATTACTAATTAAGGAATTTGCTTATGTTTTGTCCAAAGTGTGGCAATGAAATCAATGATATAGCTACCTCCTGCCCTCATTGTGGGGCAGAGGTAACTAATGAAGATAAATCAAAGCCAATAGCTAAAGACAACTTAATATCTACAACAACTGTAAACACAGTCGTTAAAACCAAGAAGAAACACAGGGTTTTAAAGACTGTGCTTCTTTTGTTTCTAGCAATAGCCGTAGGTTTTGGTGGTTACAAGGGCTGGGGATTTGTAGCTAAAAGGTTTAATTTCCAGATTGCCGGCGATGAGGCGACTCTTGATGTATCCACTGTTAATGTGGCTATGGCAGAGCTTAAGGATCTCATTAATGAGACCATTGATTATGTTAATGAGAATACAATTGGCGGCGTAAATACAAATATTCAGCAGTCTGCAAAGGATGTTTACGCCTTTTATGATAAATTCAAAAAAATCGAGGGCCTTACTGATAATGTTCATGATGCTGCTGATGAAATGTATATCCTTCTGACCAGTGCTTATCGTAACTACAGTGAATCCCACGCATATATTGACTACTATATGGAGCTTGGAACAACCCTGGATATGACTCAGTATGAAGGTGACGGTGCTGATGAATATGATAAATATATCAGTATTTATGAGCAAGCTGCAGCTTCCATGACTGAGGCTTATGACAAGATTGATACGGTACCGCTTTTCTTTGAATTTCAGTATGAATTATATGGGGATTTCCTTAACGATTACAACGCTGACGTTGCTCATATGAGAGAGGCCTATAACGAAGTGAGCATTTTGGATATGGTTGCGGGTATATCCTGTGGTACCCATATCTTTCAGGAATGCGATAAATATCAGCAGTACTATATGGATATAATCACTGATATTGTCTATTTTTATGATGAGCAACGTGATGATGCCTTTGATATTTTTTATGAACTAGGCGATGTCTACAAAATGACTGATGTATACGAGATAGCTGCATACGAATTTACAAGCACCAACATCAATACTGTTAAGTATAAATATGAGCCTATCTCAACAATTTATCCATCGCTTTATAACTCATACAGATATTTTCTTTGCCTTGAACTTGGTAATATTTCAGGGGAAAAAGATATATGTATAGAGTGTAGCATCCCAGGACTTACCAAGGATTATAAAGAGACGGTTCATATTGATGGAACACTTGGCGTTTTTGCTATTAAGCCAGAGCCTCTTGAAGAGGGCTATTCACTGACAACAGCAAGAGAAGCTCAGATGAATGTCACAATCTCAGAGGCTGATGGTACATTGATCGATGCCCAGACCTTCCCTGTACATATAGCCAGTAAGAACGATTTTAACTGGCAGGATGATGAATTTGGCTATATTAGTAAGGATAATATTCTTTGTTTCCTTACTCCTAATTCGCCAAGTATAGAGTCTTTTAAACAGAAATCGGAAAAGGTCCTATCAGAGATTACCGATGGTCAGATGACTGAAATTATATCTGATGAGAATGTAGTATTTAATGAATATCTGGATGCCTATTATTGTGCTGCGGCTTCAATGATAGCTCTTTCTGAAAGTGGAGTTCGTTACAATAATAGTGGCTTCTCAATCGATGGTGGCAATCAGAATATTCTTCTTCCGGAAGATGTTCTTAATAATAAGAGTGGTTTGTGTATTGAAACGTCCCTGGTTATCGCAAGCTTATTTGTGAATGCAGGGTTTAGTACCATGATAATTCTTCCTCCCGGACATGCTCAGGTTGCTATAGAGACTAAAGATGGTTCAGGACAGTATTTGCTTATCGAAACCACCATGATTCCCAATACCAGAGAGGATTTTGAGGAATATGCAGGTTACCTGGCTAATATGCAGAAACCACAAGGAATAGATACAAATTACCCAGTTTGTTATTTGGACACCATGGACTGGGTTGAGTATGTTTATGGTCAAGATTGTCATGTCATAAATTGCAATGATGCAGAGATTTATGGTATAACACCTTTTGATAATTAATTTGGAGTAAAAGTATTAGAAATGTTTTGCCCTTATTGTGGAAATGAGATAAATGACACAGCTTCTATATGCCCTCACTGCGAAGGTAATATTGAGGCTATTGCCAGTTCTCAGGGTGGCATATATACAAATGCCACAGTATCAAATAACAACCACATAAAGAAAAAGCGTAAAAAGAAACACGGGCTGCTTAAGACAGCTCTTGTTTTGGTGCTTGTTTTAGCCATAGGCTTTGGCGGCTATAAAGGCTGGGGATTTGCAAAAAGAAATGACCTCTTACCCATTTCAGATAGCCCTAAAAAGCTCAATGATGCTGCGGTAAGCGTTGCAATGAGCAATCTAAAAGCCCTTGTAGTTGAGACTGCAGATTATATTCATAACTACCCAATTGGCGGCGTGGAGACTGACATTACTGCGGCTACAGACGCATTACAGGAATATCGCACCAAGTTCTATCAGATAGATGGCCTTCCAGAGAATGTTCAGCAAGCGGCGGAAGAGATGTACACCCTTATGTACATGTCTTACAGGAACAGCAGAGATGCCAACACCTATGTCAGAAGCCTTTCTAATGTTGAGGCGGCGGCTAAAGAGGAAGAAGATAGTGATGAGCTTACTATCGATGATCATTTTAATTATCTTGAAACCTTTAGTACTGATTTAAGAGAAGCTTATGAAGGCATTAAGGTAATTCCTCCATTCTTTAGATTAGAGCATGACCAGCTTGGACAGAGCCTTGATCTAACAGATAACTGTATCTCCTATATGAAGGATTCATGGAACAATAATAATGTCCTTGATTTCTACGGCTCAATTAACCGTTTTAATCATATTTGGACTGATATGAATTCCAGTATGGAGTACTACTATAATTCAATTGAGGATCAGGTTTCCTTCTACATTCAGCAAAGAGATAGAGCCTATGCTATTTATCAGGAGTTCAAGGTTGTTTTTGAAATGACTGATCCAAGCGATATCGCAGCCTATGAGTTTAAGAACGTAGGCAAGAATGATTTACAATTTGAGTACGACACAATTTCGACCATATATCCATCTTTATATAATTCCTACAGGTATTTCGTCCGCGTTCAGATAGGATGCATATCCGGGGAAAAAGATGTTGTGGTTGAGTGCCAGATAAACGGTCTTACAGAAAAGTATAAAGAGACCTTACATGTTTCTGATTCTCTTGGACTTTATGCAATTAAGCCACTACCAGACTTGATGGATTCTAATATCGATGTAGCAAGAGACGCGCAGATTAGCATTGCTCTTACAGAAACAGATGGTACACTGATTGATGTTCAGACATTCCCAGTGCATGTTGCAAGTAAGAATGATTTTAACTGGGAAGACAATGAATTTGGATTTATTAACAAAGACAATATTCTTTGCTTCATGACACCAGAAGCTGATGCAATCTATGACCTTAAGGCGGCAGCGGAAGAAGAGCTGGCTCTGATCACCGGCGGTGATATGGATTCATTCTCTGCAGAGGCGCCAGAAGTATTCGATGATATTACTGATGGATATTTTTACGCAACTGCTGCAATGATGGCTCTATCAGATAGCGGCGTTCGTTATAACATGGACGGCTTTTCCATTGATGGAAAGAGTCAGCACATTCTTCTTCCGGAGGAGGTCCTTGAAAGCAAGAGTGGTCTTTGTATTGAGACAACCCTGGTTATCGCCAGCCTGTTTAAAAATGCCGGCTTTAAGACCTTTATAATACTTCCACCAGGGCATGCACAGGTTGCCATTGAGACCCGTGAGGGGTCAGGCCATTATTTCCTTATTGAGACAACAATGCTTCCTTGTACTGAGGACGAGTTTGCGGAATATTTAGGCCTTATTTTAAGTGATGCAGGGCCTGAGAATATAGATGGGCAATATCCAGTCATGTACTACAATTTCTCTATGTGGGTAGACTATATTGTTAATGATGACATATACATCATTAACTGCGACGATATAACTGAGCTTGGAATTACGCCATTTTATGATTGATTTATGTCTTAAACTTGGCTATCATTCATATTAACGGACCTTTATGAGGTAAAAGAACTGTCATAGACAGGTTTATAACGTGGGGAGAATATTATGAGTGTCAGTAAGAAAAGGATTGTTGTTAAGGTTGGAACATCTACATTAACTGATGAGAACGGTAACATCGACATCAGGACCATGGATCACCTCTGCAGAGCTTTGGCAGGAGCTGAGAATATGGGCTATGACCTGGTGCTGGTATCATCTGGAGCCATTGCCGTTGGTGCTAACAAGATGAGACTTGCTCAAAAGCCTAAAGAAATCAAGATGAAGCAGGCTGCCGCATCTGTTGGTCAGACAGAGCTCATGCATCTGTATGATAAGTTCTTTGGTGAGTACAACAGAATGGTGGGACAGATCCTTCTTGATAATGATGATCTTACAGATCAAGTCAGAAGCGAGAACCTTAAGAATACCTTCGATGCTCTTTTAGAGAATCATATCATTCCTATTGTTAATGAGAACGACTCTGTCAGCCATGCAGAGATTGAATCAGAAAAGAAATTATTCTCAGATAATGATATGCTTTCAGCCCTTGTTGCAGTGTTCTGCAATGCCTGCAAG
This sequence comes from Butyrivibrio proteoclasticus P6B7, assembly GCF_000622085.1. Classification (GTDB taxonomy): domain Bacteria; phylum Bacillota; class Clostridia; order Lachnospirales; family Lachnospiraceae; genus Butyrivibrio; species Butyrivibrio proteoclasticus_A. The sequence goes on along the minus strand of NZ_JHWL01000014.1, from coordinate 53,610 downwards.
CTTATTATCTTTTCAGATATCGATGGACTCTATGATGGCAATCCAAGTAGTGATCCAAGTGCCAAACTTATCAGCAGGGTAGAAGAGATCACAGATGAGCTTAAGGGAGTTGCATCCGGATCTGGCTCTAACAGAGGAACAGGCGGCATGATCACCAAGCTTGAGGCTGCTGAACTTGCAACCAAGAACGGAATTGACGTGCTGATCACTAATGGTAAGCATCCTGAGATGCTTTATGACATCATTGATAAGAAGAAGGTTGGCACATTATTTGTGGCAAAAGAAATATGAAATATAAAAAGCAAGGGTAGTTAAACCCTTGCTTTTATTATGCTTGAAATATATCAATTTAGAGATTATGGATTCTCGTGGAACTTGTCATAGATCTCTGTAAGATAAGTCTTAACAATCTGGATATTAGCCATCTTGCGAAGATCAACGTTGCCCATAAGTACAGCAATCTCATCTGCAAGAAGAAGCATATCATAAATCCTGAGCTTGAACTGGTCGCGGGAAAGATCATCGATATTGAGCTCCATAAGTGGTGCACCAAGCTTTAATGTGATGTTCTCATCTGCGATACCTGTTAACATGATACGTGAATCTGGATCAAAGTTAACATAGAGGATAAGCTTTTCCTTCTCGTGCTTCTTAAGAGAAGTTGGAGTCTGGTGAGATGTCTCCATCCACTCGAATAAAGTAGCCTCATCTGGGTTGAGGAGGTACTTGGTAAGCTCATCCTTGTGTTTCTCTAAATACTGCATATATTTGCTGGCGTGAGGGCCTGTATAAGCAAGCTCTACCTTTACGCCAGTGTCAGACTTAACAAGTCTGCACTTCTCAGCAACTTCTCTGATCTTAAGCGCTGATTCTGAATTACTGACAATTTTAAAAGAGCCAGTCTCTAATTCCTGCTTAAATTCCATTATTGTCTCCTTTTGAAATAAACACGTTACTTTTAAAATCAGTTGTTAGTATAGCATAAAGCACTTAAAAATGGTATACTGTTTAGGGTCTGTTTATAGGATAGTTATTGAATTTTACTACATTCAGACGAAATTTAGATAATAGTTTTGTTTATGGGGAAATAAATGGCAGCATCAAGTAGGGGACGATCATCATCTAAATCAAAAGGGAAGAGTCAGACCAGGTCCAAGGCTCCTCGCAGCCCAAGACCAGATGATTCTACATTTGATTATTCTCTTAGAAGCGAGATTATAGTTATTGCAGTAATCGCAGTTACTGTGTTTCTCTTTCTTTGCAATTTTGGTCTTTGCGGTAAATTCGGCAATTTCCTAAGTTCGGTTTTATTTGGTCTTTTTGGCATTACAGCCTATATTGCGCCTATCGTGGCGCTTCTTTCTGTGGTTATAGCTATAGCCAACTTTGCATCTAATGCAGCAATCCGTAAGATTGTATCCGGTATTATCATCTTTCTTATCATTGGAATAATTGCAGAGCTTTTAGCAGGCAGAGTCCAGACAATGGAGGCTTACAATCTGTTTAACATCTATAATGCCTGCAAGGTTGCTCGTAATGGTGGTGGTGCCTTTGGAGGAAGCTTTGCTTACCTTAGCTACAAGTATCTTTCCCTGGCAGGAACAGCTCTTTTGCTCCTCCTTGTAGGAATTGCCTCACTTGTAGTATTTACTGAGCACTCTTTTGTTGGTGGTCTTAAAAAGGGCGGTAAGAAGATTATTGAGAGAACAAGAGAGGATTCAGCCAATTTAAGAGACTATGCCGAGAGACATAGAGAGAAAATGGAACAGAGAAGGGCTGAGATCGAGGAAGAGAAGCGTCTTCTTCTGGAACAGAAGGAGGATGAAAAGATCCTTCGAATGGAGAAGAAGGTTAGCGGCGTAATGATAGATACGGAGCTTTCCAAGGAGGATGAGGAAAGCGATGATACACATCAGATCAAGATTCACACAGGGGATGAAGCCAAGAACGTATTTATCCCGGATGAGGATATTTCTGATGATATTCACGAGATCGTTCTTAACAAGAAGATAGAGACAGACGTTGAGCCTGATGGTCAGAGAGTATTCGTGACTTCTCCTAGGATTCATGGCATGAATGATGACATTGAAGATGAGGAGGAAGAGGATTATTCTGAGCCTGTTCGTGAGGAGCAGCCAGTGATTTCCACCGGTAACAACGTTGAAGAGCTTAACAAGTCCTGGAATAAGCTTGTGGCTAAGGATTCATCAAGAGATGAAGAGGATATCCTTCCAGATGTGCCAGTTCACGCTGAGCACCTTGGAAATGGCATGAATGGTGATTATGTAGTTCATGCTCAGGATCATATTGGACCATCCTCTAACAAGGCTACTCAGATTAGCCAGAATGCATCATCCAGCTCTACACTTGATTCTTTATCCTCTTCAAACAGACCTGTCACCACAAGTCCTGGTCTTGAGAAGAGCATTGAAGAGCATAAAAGACAGATACCTAAGAAATATGTATTCCCACCTATCAGTCTTTTGGAAAAGGGTACCAAGAACAAGAATGCAGATTCTGCCAAGCAGCTCAAGGAGACAGCCCTTAAACTTCAGGATATTCTTGCAACCTTTGGAGTTAATGCCACTGTAACGGACATTAGTCAGGGCCCTGCTGTAACAAGATTTGAGCTTCAGCCTGAGGCGGGAGTCAGAGTCAGTAAGATCGTTAATCTTTCTGATGATATTAAGATGAACCTTGCCGCCAGCGATATCAGAATAGAGGCACCTATTCCTGGTAAGGCCGCTGTAGGTATTGAGGTTCCTAATAAGGAGAACACAGCTGTTAAGCTCCGTGACCTTCTTGAATCCAGCGAATACAAGAACTTCTCATCCAAGCTTGCCTTTGCAGTAGGTAAAGATATTGCAGGAAAGACTGTAGTTACAGATATTGCCAAGATGCCACACCTTCTTATTGCTGGTGCTACAGGATCTGGTAAGTCTGTCTGCATCAATACTATCATCATGAGCCTTATATATAAGTCCAAGCCTGAAGAGGTTCAGATGATCATGATCGATCCTAAGATTGTAGAGCTTAGTGTTTACAACGGCATTCCACATCTTATGATCCCTGTAGTTACTGATCCTAAGAAGGCTGCAGCTGCTCTTAACTGGGCTGTTGCCGAGATGACCAACAGATATAAGAAGTTTGCCGACGCAGGAGTACGTGACCTTAAGGGCTATAACAAGATGGCAGAGGCTTCTTCTGATGACGATATGACAGTAATGCCTCAGATCGTTGTTATCGTAGATGAGCTTGCGGACCTTATGATGGTATCAGCCTCTGAGGTTGAGGATGCTATCTGCAGACTTACTCAGCTTGCCCGTGCTGCAGGTATTCATCTTATCATTGCTACTCAGAGACCTTCAGTTGACGTTATTACTGGTCTTATTAAGGCCAATATGCCTAGTAGAATAGCATTCGCGGTATCCAGTGGTGTTGATTCAAGAACAATCCTTGATATTACCGGTGCTGAGAAGCTTCTTGGTAAAGGAGATATGCTCTTTTACCCACAAGGCTACACCAAGCCCGCCAGAGTACAGGGCGCCTTTGTTTCAGATAAGGAAGTTCAGGAGGTTACTGATTTCCTTCGTAAGCAGGGCACTGTATCAACTTATAGCCAGGAAATTGAGGAACAGATCAAGAACCTTCAGACTCAGTCCGGTTCAGGATCTTCAATGGGAGACTCAGATTCTGCAAGAGACGAATATTTCGTTGATGCAGGTAACATCATCATAGAAAAAGATAAAGCATCTATAGGTATGCTTCAGCGCGCCTTTAAGATTGGCTTTAACAGAGCGGCCAGGATCATGGATCAGCTCTGCGAGGCAGGCGTAGTTGGAGATGAGGAGGGCACTAAGCCAAGAAAAATTCTTATGACTAAACCGGAATTTGATGAGCTGGTTAATAATCTGGGTTTGTAGTAATTAATTGTTTTGTTGCGGGAGATGCCGCGGAAGAGGAGTAGAAATGGCTGTAAAGAGTGACATTGAAATCGCACAGGAAGCAAAAATGCTTCACATTAGAGACGTTGCTGCAAGAATGGACATTGCAGAGGATGATCTCGAATTCTATGGCAAATATAAGGCTAAACTGACTGAAGAATTCCTTAAAAAGGCAGAAGACAATAAGAATAAGGGCAAGCTTGTTCTTGTAACTGCCATCAACCCAACACCTGCCGGAGAAGGCAAGACAACAACAAGTATTGGTCTTGGAGATGCCCTTAACAGACTTGGTAAGAAGACTGTTATTGCACTTCGTGAGCCTTCCCTTGGACCTTGCTTTGGTATTAAGGGTGGAGCTGCCGGCGGCGGATACGCTCAGGTTGTTCCTATGGAAGATATTAACCTTCACTTTACCGGTGATTTCCACGCTATCACAGCTGCTAATAACCTGCTTGCGGCTATTATTGATAATCATATTCAGCAGGGCAATGAGCTTGGTATCGATACAAGACAGATCATTTGGAAAAGAGCTGTAGATATGAACGACAGAGCTCTTCGTAACATCGTTGTAGGTCTTGGAGCCAAGGCTGACGGTGTTCCTAGAGAGGATCACTTTGTTATTACAGTTGCTTCTGAGATCATGGCTATTCTCTGCCTTGCAGATGATATGAAGGATCTTAAGGACAGACTTTCAAGAATTATCGTAGCTTACACAAGAGATGGAGAGCCTGTTACAGCTGGTGACCTTCACGCTGTTGGCTCTATGGCAGCTCTTTTAAAGGATGCTATTAAGCCTAACCTTGTTCAGACCCTTGAGCACACACCTGTATTTGTACATGGTGGACCATTTGCTAATATCGCTCATGGTTGTAACTCAGTTCGTGCTACTAAGACAGCTCTTGGAATGGCAGATATCGCTGTTACAGAGGCAGGCTTTGGTGCAGACCTTGGAGCTGAGAAGTTCCTTGATATCAAGTGCCGTATGGCTGGCCTTAAGCCAGATGCAGTTGTACTTGTGGCTACTATCAGAGCTCTTAAGTACAATGGCGGTGTAGACAAGAAGAATCTTGGAGAAGAGAATCTTGAGGCTCTTAAGAAGGGTATCGTTAACCTTGAGAAGCACATCGAGAACATTCAGCAGTATGGTGTTCCAGTAGTTGTTACTCTCAATGCCTTCCTTACAGATACTGAGGCAGAGACAGAGTATGTAAGACAGTTCTGCGAAGAGAGAAACTGCGACTTCGCCCTTTCAGAAGTTTGGGCTAAAGGCGGAGAAGGTGGAGAGGCTCTTGCTAAGGCTGTTATCAATACCCTTGAGAATAAAGAGAGCCACTATGCTCCAATCTATCCTGATGATATGCCACTTAAGGATAAGATCGAGGCAGTAGCTACTAAGATCTACGGTGCAGATGGTGTTAACTTTGCTCCATCAGCAGCTAAGCAGCTTGCTAAGATCGAGGAAATGGGCTTTGGTAAGCTCCCTGTATGTATGGCTAAGACTCAGTATTCACTTTCTGATGATCCTACACTTCTTGGAAGACCAACAGGCTATACACTTTCAGTTAGAGAAGTATACGTATCAGCTGGTGCCGGCTTTGTAGTTGCTCTTACAGGATCAATCATGACAATGCCTGGACTTCCTAAGCATCCAGCAGCTTATGATATTGATGTGGATGAGAACGGCAAGATCACAGGTCTCTTCTGATCATTAGAGTTAAAGCGGACCAATCCGTATATCACGATATAATTATTAAATTAGTTTGGAGAATTAAATGAGTGCAGTAATAATAGATGGTAAGGCTATTTCTCAGCAGATCAAGGATGAGATCAGGGAAAAGACAGCTCTTTTAAAAGAAAAAGGAAAAGAGGTAACTCTTGCTGTTATAATTGTAGGAGAGGATCCTGCATCTAAGGTATATGTACGCAACAAGAAGAAGGCCTGTGAGTACGTTGGCTTTAACTCACTTTCCTATGAGCTTCCTGAGGATACTACTCAGGATAAGCTCCTTGAGCTTATAGATGAGCTCAATAAAAGAGCTGATGTTGATGGAATTCTTGTGCAGATGCCTTTACCTAAGCATATAGATGAGAAGACTGTCATTGACAGAATTGATCCATCCAAGGATGTAGATGGTTTCCATCCTATGAACGTTGGAGCTCTTTGCATTGGAGAAAGAGGATTTGTATCCTGTACTCCAGCTGGAGTTATTCAGCTTCTTAAAAGAGGTGTACCTGACCTGGATCTTACAGGTAAGAGATGCACTGTGGTGGGCAGATCCAACATTGTAGGTAAGCCAATGGCTCTTTTGCTTCTTAGAGAGAACGCTACTGTAACAGTGGCTCACTCCAAGACTGCGGACCTTGACCAGGTGCTTCTTGAAAGTGATGTTATCATCGCTGCTGTAGGAAGACCTAAGATGATCAAGGCTCATCAGGTAAAAGAGGGAGCGGTTATCATTGACGTTGGTATCAACCGCATGGATGATGGTAAGCTTTGCGGCGATGTTGACTATGAGAACGTCGTATCCAAGGTTAAGGCCATTACTCCAGTTCCTGGAGGAGTTGGTCCTATGACCATCGCTATGCTTATGAATAACTGCTATGAAGCAGCTCTAATGCGCGAATGAAAACGGTGATAAGATGAAATGTCCAAATTGTGGGCTCGAGATTCCAGAAGGGCACATGTATTGCGACAAGTGTGGTACAGAGATTAACTTTGTGCCGGAATTTGAGCCAGAAGTACAGAATCAGATTGATGAAACTCTTCTAGGGCTTGCGGATGAGCTTAACAAAGAAGAGCGAATCAAAAGAGAACGCAAAGAAAAGATAGAAAAGATGATCAAAGCCATATTTGAGAGAAAGCCTCTCATTATGGCTTTTTGTGGTGTACTTGTACTGATTATCTTATTTGTTATTGCATATAATAGCCTATTTACCAAGAATGCGTCCTATTACATGAATCTGGCTCAGAAGGAGCGCAAGGCAGGCAATATGGACGAAGCTATTGAGTATCTTGTAGAAGGCTACAAAGCTCATCCATCTAATTCGGACATTGCATTTAGACTTGCTGATTATTATCTGGAGAACAATGATGAGGCTTCTGCAATTGATACGCTTTTATCTATTGCATCCTCAAGCTCTGCCAGTGAAGATGATATTCTTAACGCCTATGAGAGTATCGTTTCTATTTATGAGCAAAACGGCGAATATGACAAGATAACAGCTCTTTTTGATGGCTCGGATAATGTGACAGTTCAAGGGCTTCATAATAAGTATGTTCCTTCATCACCGATATTTTCTTTGGAATCTGGCACCTATGATGCTGGAATATCAGTAAGTATCAGTGATCCATCAGGTAAGAATTACAGTATCTATTACACAGTTAATGAGGATTCTCCAAGTGATTCAAGTATTCTGTATGAGAATGAGATTGTGCTTGATACAGAGGGAGAATATACTATAAAGGCTGTATGTATCGGAGATTATAGTATTCCAAGCACAGTTGTGGAGAGGACCTTCGTTATTGAGAAGGGAATGCCTTCAGCTCCTGAGATCATGGAAGCCAGCGGAGAGTACAACCAGAACACCATGATTGTTGCTGTGTGCGATGCTGGATGTACGATCTTCTATACAACAGATGGATCTGACCCTGATATGGAGTCCAAGCAGTACATTTCACCAATTACCATGCCTGTTGGAACATCGACCTTTAAGTTCATTGCTTACGACAGCGAAGGTAACTGCAGTGAGATTGTAGAAAGAGAATATCATCTTGTTTATACAAGGCTTGTAACTACTGAGCAGGCCGTTAATAACCTTGTTAATACCCTTGTGAGACTGGATATCCTTCTTGATACCAGTGGCAAGGTAAGAGGCGTGGATGGTCATTATGAATACATCTACAACTCTGATATTGAGATTGCTGGTGCCGGTGAATACTACGTTATCATCGAACAGCATGTCAGGAATGATGGTACAAGGACTAATACAGGACTTATGTATGCTGTAAATACCCATGACGGCAGCGTTAACAGGCTTGGATACGATTCCAGTGGACAGTATACACTTATCACTATTTCCAACAGATGAACGATTTTGCGATTTAACGCTTTAATTTCTTAAAATTTAAATTGAAATTTGGTGTTTTATAATTTATTATTTTCATTAAAGGTTTTTTGAAGAAAATTTGTAGGAGGATGACTATGTTCAAGATTCTAGAAGCCAACGAGCTTGCAAATAACATCTTTCAGATGATTGTAGAAGCTCCTCGTGTGGCAAGTGCGTGTTTACCAGGACAATTTTTAATTATCCGTGTGGATGAAGAGGGAGAGCGTATTCCTCTTACAATCTGCGATTATGATAGAGAGAAGGGAACAGTTGAGATCGTAGTTCAGGCAATTGGCGCAGAGACCTTTAAGCTTGGCAAATTAAAGGCTGGCGATGAGCTTGCAGACGTGGTTGGACCTCTTGGAAAGCCATCAGATCTTTGCGAAGAGAGCATTGAAGATCTTAAGAAAAAGAAGATCGTCTTCATTGCAGGTGGTGTTGGTACAGCTCCTGTATATCCTCAGGCTAAATGGCTTAAGGAACAGGGCGTTGACTGCGACGTTATTATCGGTGCCAAGACTAAGGACCTTGTAATTCTTGAGGATAGATTTAAGAAGGTATGTAACCTTCATATCACAACAGATGATGGATCCTATGGCAGAAGCGGTATGGTTACCAAGGCTTTACAGGATCTTTGGGATGAGGGCAATAAGTATGATCACTGCGTAGCAATCGGACCTATGATCATGATGAAATTCGTATGTAAGCTTACACAGGAGCTTGGAATTCCTACAATTGTCAGCATGAACCCTATTATGGTTGATGGAACAGGTATGTGTGGAGCTTGTCGTCTTACAGTAGGCGGAGAAGTAAAGTTTGCATGTGTTGATGGACCTGAGTTTGACGGACACAAGGTTGACTTTGATCAGGCTATGAACAGAATGAAGCTTTACAAGACAGAGGAAGGAAGACTTCTTCTTAAGGCTCAGGAAGGTGACACACACCACGGCGGATGTGGTAACTGCAACTAATCAGGAATTAAGCTGATAATATTAGAGGAGATAAAAGAATGGATGGATTTGTAAGAGTTCCTGTTCGTGAACAGGATGCTAAAGAGCGTGCTACCAACTTTAAGGAAGTATGCCTTGGATATAACAAAGAAGAAGCAGAAAACGAAGCTACCAGATGTCTTAACTGTAAGAACCCTAAGTGTGTTCAGGGATGTCCTGTATCAATCGATATTCCTGCATTCATTCAGCAGGTTAAAGAAGGCGACGTTGAGGGCGCTTATCAGACAATCAGTAAGTCCAGCGCGCTTCCAGCAGTTTGCGGACGTGTTTGCCCACAGGAGAGCCAGTGTGAAGGCCAGTGTGTAAGAGGCATCAAGGGTGATCCTGTTTCTATTGGTAAGCTTGAGAGATATGTAGCAGATACAGCAAGAGAAATGGGCATTAAACCAGCTGGAGCTACTGAGAAGAAGAACAAGAAGGTTGCTGTAATCGGTTCAGGTCCCTCAGGTCTTACATGTGCTGGAGACCTTGCTAAGATGGGCTATGATGTTACAATCTTCGAAGCTCTTCATGAGGCAGGCGGAGTACTTGTATATGGTATCCCAGAGTTTCGTCTTCCTAAGGATGCAGTTGTTAAGAAGGAAATCGAGAACGTTAAGTCCCTTGGCGTTAAACTTGAGACAGACGTTGTTATCGGTAAGAGCGTTACAATAGATGATCTTATGGCTAAGGAAGGTTTTGAGGCTGTATTTGTTGGCTCAGGTGCCGGACTTCCAAGATTCATGAACATTCCTGGTGAGCAGGCAATGGGTGTATTCTCAGCTAACGAGTTCCTTACAAGAAGCAATCTTATGAAGGCCTTTGATGAGAATTCAAGAACACCTATCATGAGACCTAAGAAGTGTGTTGTAGTTGGTGGCGGTAACGTTGCTATGGATGCTGCAAGAACAGCTTTAAGACTTGGCGCAGAGGTTCACGTTGTATATCGTCGTGGTGAGGAAGAGCTTCCTGCACGTAAGGAAGAGGTTGGACACGCTAAGGAAGAGGGAATCATCTTTGACCTTCTTACCAACCCTGTTGAGATCCACGCTGACGAGAATGGCTGGGTAACAGGCATTACCTGTATCAGAATGGAACTTGGCGAGCCTGATGAGTCAGGACGTAGAAGCCCTGTAGAGGTTCCAGGTTCTGAGTTTGATATCGAGTGCGATGCTGTTATCATGTCCCTTGGTACATCACCTAACCCTCTTATCTCAAGCACAACAAAGGGTCTTGAGATCAACAGAAGAAAGTGTATCGTTGCAGAAGAGGCTACTGGTCAGACATCTAAGGAAGGCGTATTTGCCGGCGGAGACGCTGTAACAGGAGCTGCAACAGTTATCCTTGCTATGGGAGCTGGTAAGGCTGCTGCAAAGGGAATTGACGAGTACCTTTCAAACAAGTAATCTGATTCATTTTCAGATGATTATTTAGATGAATAACCCCAGTACAATTTGGAAAAAGAGCTAAATTGTACTGGGGATTCTTTTTGAGCCGCATAAATACTGGCTTTTTTCATCTACAGAAAATCTTAAGAAATTTCGATGGTAAATCTTAAGATTTATGGAGTAGTATTAAAAAAGGCTCTACTATGGTAAAATAATAGGGATTATGTGATTGGAGATTATTATGGAAAAAGAAGAAAAGATCAAAGTAGCCATAACCGCTGGAGTTGTGGCAGTCATTTTACTTATACTTGTGCTGTTTCTGGCACTTTCCGGCAAGAAGAATACAAGTGATGATGACAGACTTAACGATAGCATCAGCCAGTATGCAAGTGATACTGCAGAGGCGGCATCATCTAATTTAAGCGTAGATACAGCTTCTAACGTAGCCAGCTCATCAGCTTCATCAGCAGATGACAGCGCAGCTGCAGCAACCAGTGATGTTCCAGGCGGAGCAGAATATCTTGATCCTGCTAAGAACAGTGTTTCCGGTAACAGCTTCTATAGCACCAATACAGCTGTCCTTAAGAATATTTATAAGGGGCTTGCCATCGACATTAACAGTCAGCTTGTAGAAATGTATGGATATTTTGAGGCAGGTAACCTTGATGCAGTAAGAGACCTTGCTCATCTGGACAGATTTGAAGCTATGTCCTACAAACTTCAGGGCACTAACAATTTCTACTATTATGGCGGAACAGACTCAAATGGTAAGCCTTCTGGAAAGGGCCTTGCTGTATATGCCAACGACCAGTACTACTACGGTGACTGGGCAGATGGTGTAAGAAGTGGTCAGGGAACATGGATTTCATATTACCCAGATTACAGCACCTACGTAGTAACAGAGCATATGTATAGCGGCGCATTTGCCAACGACCTTCCAAATGGACAGGGACAGGAGCATTATGATTATAATCCTGAATACATGAATGGCGATGACTTCTATCTTCAGAACGCCATTGGTGAGTTCGTAAACGGCAAATATAACGGAGATATGTACATTATCACTGTTGATAATCAGAATGATACTACAGAGTGGTATGGCTGGTGCAGAGAGGGTGAATGGGCACAGGTTGCCAACACCTACAAGGATGCCAAGGGTAAGATTCCAGTTCTTTATGAAAGACTTGATGAGAGTCACCTTTATTACATGACAGAAGCTGGAACCAAGAACAACGGTGTCAGCGGTATCATTACAGGCGGAAGCCTTGTGAAGTGATAACTATCAATTAAATTGATTAGACAGTTCTTTTTATAAAATATGACGACAATTAGTATTATTTGTGTAGGTAAGATTAAAGAGAAATATTGGAACGACGCCATCGCGGAGTATTCCAAGAGACTATCAAGGTATTGCAAGCTCAATATCATCGAGGTCCCTGATGAGAAGACTCCCGATAATGCGCCGGAGGCTATAGAGGAGCAGATCAAGAAAAAAGAGGGAGATAAGATTTTAAAGGCTCTTGATCCTAATGGACTTGTCTGCGCCCTTGCCATTAAAGGCAAGAAGCATACCTCTGAGAGCTTTTCTGAGTTCATTAACAATCAGGGCATCAGAGGTGTGAGCCATATCCAGTTCGTGATCGGGGGATCCCTTGGACTTTCCAAGGAGGTTCTGGATAGGGCTTCTGCTCATATCAGCTTTTCTGATATGACTTTCCCTCATCAGATGATGAGAGTTATACTTCTTGAGCAGGTCTACAGAGCCTACAAGATTCTGGCCAATGAGCCATATCATAAATGATCAGGTATTGAACTGACATAAATCCGTCAGTTAAGCTATAAATAAGGGGAATTATAGTTAATGAGTGAAATAACAGAGCTTAGGCTTGCGCTGTCAGCCGATGACGAGCGCAACATTTTTGGGGAGAATGACAGCTATATCCGTAAGATCGAGAATAGTCTCCATGTTGAGATCATCGATCGTAACGGAGAGCTTCATATCATAGGAGATAAGGAAGGGGCTCAGAAGGCTTCTGGTATCATCAGAGAGCTGGTTCAGCTTTCCAGAAGAGGTTCAAGTATTGAGGAGCAGAGCGTTGACTACGCCATTTCTCTTAAGGAGGATAAGGTCAAGACTCCTGAATACAAGGACAATGACAACATCCTGGTTGATATAGACAGAGATGTTATCTGCCACACAATTTCTGGCAAACCAATCAAACCCAAGACACTGGGACAAAAGAAATATATCGATGCCATCAGAAATAAGATGATCGTATTTGGCCTTGGACCAGCCGGAACAGGTAAGACCTATCTGGCCATGGCAATGGCTATTACTGCATTCCAAAGGGATGAAGTAAGCAGGATCATTTTAACTCGTCCTGCCATCGAAGCTGGAGAGAAGCTTGGATTTCTGCCTGGAGATCTTCAGAGTAAAGTTGATCCATATCTTAGACCTCTCTATGATGCTCTTTATCAGATCATGGGTACAGAGAACTTCATCAAGAATATGGAGAAGGGCCTCATTGAGGTGGCGCCTCTTGCTTACATGAGAGGTAGAACCTTAGATAATGCCTTTATTATCCTGGATGAAGCCCAGAATACAACACCTGCTCAGATGAAGATGTTCCTTACACGTATTGGTTTTGGATCCAAGGTTATCATCACAGGTGATGCTACTCAGAAGGACCTTTCTCCTGATACTGTTTCTGGCCTTGATGTTGCATCTAAGGTTCTTAAGGGCATTGATGATATTGCATTCTGCACTTTGACCAGCAGCGATGTTGTGAGACACCCTCTGGTTCAGAAGATCGTTAAAGCCTATGAAGACTTTGAAAAGAAGGATGCTAATAAGCGTAAGACCAAGTCAATCAGGAAGATGGAGAGAAAATAAATCATGGAAAGCGAGAATAAATTAGCTGTAAGATATAAACTTATATATGCTGGTTTGTTCCTGGGAACAGGAATTCTTATTTTTGCTTTTTCTTTTCTTATGGGAAAGAGCTATGAAGCCATACTCAGAAATACGATAGCGTCACTTATCATAGCAGGAACTGATGTGTTTATGGTATTTGATGCCTACACAAGGGGAAAAGAGGGCTTTTCCTATGATAACTATGACCACAAGCTAAGGTTTGTGATCGTTTACTTATCAGCCCTTGTTTTATCTATTGTATTTGTGCTGATTTCTAATCAGCTTTGGCCTTACATGGCTGTCTTTGTAATATTAGCTCTTTTCTCTAATAACGAGATCGGAATGGTGTCAGGAATTGGATTTGTGACACTGTCTGTTATGCTTGAAGATAAGGGAGAATTCAGTGAATTCTTCATGTATATACTTGCTGGAGCTGTTGCTCTTGCAATGTTCAGAGACCTTAAGGAAAGTACCGCCATCAGCGCACCACTGGCTATTTCCCTAATGATGCAGGCGGTTTTACTTGTGGCCTTTAATGTATTGTTCCAGAATAGGACATTGTCCTTTAATCTTTTGGTTCTTCCTTTACTGAACCTTATGCTGAACCTCATAATTCTTTTGATATTCCTTAATATGTTCGGCGTCTACGTCATCAGGAAATCCAATGATATGTATATGGACATCAACGACCCTGAGTTCCCACTTCTGGTGCAGCTTAAGGAAAAGAGTAAGGATGAGTACTACAGGGCTATCCACACAGCCTATTTGTCTGAGCGTATAGCTATGGGCCTTAACTTTAACGCAAGGGCAGTTAAGACCTGCGCATATTACCACAGAATCGGTGTTCTTGAGAATGAGACCAAGTGGTCTGAGCTTGAGCACTACTATACTGAGAATAATTTCCCTGTTGAGGCCATTGAATATCTTCATGAATACATTGAGCCTAAGAAGGGTGTTCCCAGATCTAAGGAGGCTCTTACAGTTCAGCTTTGTGAAACTACAATTGCTTCCATTATGCATATCATAAAAGAGAATAAAGATGTTAAGATAGATTATGATAAGTTAATTGATTCTATATTTGATAAGAAGGACAAGGACGGAGAGCTTAAGGGCTACAACGTCACGTTCTATGAGCTTGATCAGATGAAGAAAATCTTAAAGAAGGAGAAGCTCTACTATGATTTTTTACGTTGAGAACGAAGTAGAAGCTAAATTTGATTTTGATATAGAGGATATCGCCGTTACAGTTGCCAAGAAGGTTCTTGAGACTGAAGGCTTTGATGGTGAGGCTGAGATCAACCTTACAATTACTGACGATGACGGAATCCAGGAGATCAACAAGGAGTTCAGGGACATGGATAAGCCAACAGATGTGCTTTCATTTCCTATGATCGAATATGATACTCCCGGAGACTTTTCAGTGATTGAGGAGCAGAAGATTGATGTCTATAACCCGGATAACGAGAGCATTATGTTTGGGGAAATCGTTATTAACGAGAATAGAGTCAGATCTCAGGCTTTGGAATACGGACATAGTGAGAAAAGAGAATTCGCCTTCCTTGTGGCTCACAGCATGCTTCATCTTTGTGGCTACGATCACATGACAGATGATGAGGCTAAGGTCATGGAAGCTAAGCAGAGAGAAGTTCTTGATGACCTTGGAATTACAAGGGATTAAGTAGTTCCATAGATTTTACCAGATAAGTATTTGTTGGGAGATTGTATGAAGACCTATACTGAGGAGAAGCGAATCAGACCGGATATTCTGACTGGTGCTGTTTATTGGTCTTTGGTTCTGATTCTTGTTTTTAATATACTGATAGTCAGAATTTGCGGAGATAAGGCCCTTGGCTTTGGAATTGGGCCCCTCTTTACATATTATGTTTTTTATTCGTTTTTTGTGCTTTCTGTTCAGAAGGCTGTGTGGGCAATGGTTAGACTTCGTGCCCGCAGATCACAGTTTATAAATGCTGACAGCAATATGAAAAAGTCCCTTAGGATCTTTTCTGTAGTAGGTATTGCGCTGGCGCTGATCGTGGCCTTTGGAGCATTTTCTTTTACCAAGAATATATTTGCTAATACAAGAGGATATTTCCTTTATATCATTGTTGCTGTTTCATTGGTATTTCTCTGTAGCCAGGGCGTTATAAGAGGTTATCTTCAGGGCATCGGCTATACAAGGCCCATCATGATCGCAGATCTTACAATTGCCATTACAACAGTAGTTTCAGGACTTATTATTTCAATTGTCCTTTATAATTATGGACTTAAGGTCAATAACCTGTTCCATGTTGATGATTTTAGCTCAGTTTATGGTTCCATCGGTATTGTGGCAGGTCTTTTGATTGGATCAGTAGTTGGATTTATTCAGATTCTTGTTTGCTACTACTTTAGAAAGGGCGAGATTAACGACACAATTAAGAATGGAGCACCAAGATACCTGGATAATAAGAATGACGTACTTACAGGCTTAAGAACTATCGCCTATCTGTATCTCATGCCATCCTTTGTGTGCCTTGTAGATGAGATTGTGTATATGGTCACATCCAATAAGGCTGGAACAGAGGCAGATCTCATTAAGGAATATGGCGCCTTTTCAGGACGTATACTGACAGCTATAGCTCTTTTAACAGTTCTGTGCTGTATACCTTTCATTAAGACCTGGAACAGAGTAATGGCCAGGATTGAAAGAGATGAGTTCGAGGGAGCAAGGGACAGATTCAAAAAGCTTGTGTACTTTAGCTCAAGACTTACCATACCTGTGGGTGTATTTGTCTTTGTAATGGCTGATACACTGGAGGTTTCATTGTTTGGAAGGAGCAGCGCCTATGTTGACGGCCTTCTTCGTGTAGGAGGTATTGTATTTGTGCTGAGCACACTGGCTGTATTCTTTGCATGGCTCCTTAACCACATGGGAAAGTCCCTGGTTATCATTATCAATGTTTCGGTAGGTTTAGTTTGCCATATTGGACTTTTAGTGGTATTTTTAATTGTATTTAAACTTGGAACCATGGGTGTCCTTTTAGCACTTTTAGGTTCTTTAATATTGTTTGATCTTATCAGTATGTTTATGATATCCAAGATGCTTTCCTACAGGCAGGAACTGGTTAGGACCTTTGCCCTTCCGGTTGTATGTGCTGTGGCTGCGGGATTGATCGTCTTCTTTATCAACAGCGTACTGGTGGACGTCATTGGCGATGTGCTTACACTGCTTCTTGGCGCTGCGGTATTCTTTGTATGCTATATGAGCGCCCTTGTAGCTCTTAAGGGAATAAAGAGCTATGAGCTTGATAAGGTACCAATGGGTAAGCTGTTTAAAGGCCTTGCCAAGAATGTAGTTCACGAAGATTTTTATGAGGAATAGTTTTGAGTAAGAAGATTATTGTGCTTGGTGGCGGAGCTTCAGGGATGTGTGCCGCTATCTATGCAGCCAGAAATGGTGCGGATGTAACCATAATTGAAAAGAATGATCAGCTTGGAAAAAAGCTGTCTATGACAGGAAATGGAAGGTGTAACCTTTCAAATCTTGATATGAATGAGAAGATGTATAATGCTTCTGCAGAGAAGAGAATGAAGCAGTGGCTTTCTGTATACGGCGTTCTCGATGTAATTAATTTTTTCAAATCCCTTGGAATCGTAATTAAAAGTGAAGACGGATATCTTTATCCTGTATCAGGCCAGGCAGCAACTGTTGTTGATGCCTTTAAGAATGAGCTTAAAAGGCTTGGCGTAGAGGTGATCTTTGGTCAGCAGGGTAAAAGAGTAGAAATAGTAGAGGAAGACGGAGTTAAGAAGTACAAGGTTGTTACCAATGTGGCTTCTTTTATTGCTGATAGAGTTATTATTGCTGTTGGTTCCTATGCTGGGGCTAAGAGTACCATGTCTACCGGCGATGGCTACTACATGTGTCAGCAGCTTGGTATGACTATTAAGGAGACTCATCCAGCCCTTGTTGGCTTTAAGTGCGACGATGATGAGATTCTCCCTGAGAATGGCGTTAGATGTACTGCTGAGATCTCATTTTTACTTGGTAATGAGGCTATTGCTACAGAATATGGTGAGCTTCAGCTTACTAAGGATGGAATATCAGGAATCCCTGTAATGCAGGCCAGTGGTAAGGTTGAGAAATTCCTTTCAGAGGGTAAGCCTATTTACGCCAGCATAAATTTCTTCCCTGATTATGATGACGAGGACTATTCATCCCTGGTTAAAGAGATGATGAGATTCAGGGATGATAGAACCCTTCTTGAGTTCCTTAATGGCTACCACAACAGCAATGTTAACGAGATGGTCATCAGACGCACCAAGATGGGCAGAACCATGAAGATGAAGAACATCTCAGAGAGCATGGTAGATAGTATTCTTTCTAACTATAGAGAGTATAAGATTAAGCTCAAAGAAAGCTTTGGTTATGAGAAAGCCCAGGTAACATCAGGTGGTGTAAGCCTTGGAGATATCAGAGATGATATGACTACTAAGGTTCACGATGGAATCTTTGTGGTGGGCGAACTTGTGGACGTTGATGGAAGGTGTGGTGGTTACAACCTTCAGTGGGCATTTACAAGTGGCTCTATTGCTGGAACAGTGGCTTCACTTTAATGTGGGATAATGCTTGCATTTATCTGCATTATTCTAAGATCTAAATGAAATGGATATTTGGCATGATAAGAATTAACCAGATTAAGATTCTTCACGATGAAGAAAGACATATGGATAATGATGAGCTTCGCAGCCTCCTTCTAAAAAAGACTGCGAAGCTTTTGCGCGTTAATACAGACAATATTGATAAGCTTGAAATTATGAGGCATTCAATCGATGCCCGTAAGAAGCCTGAGATTTATCATATCTACATGGTGGATGTATTCCTCAAAGGCCTTAAGGATGAAGCAGTTTTAAAGAAATGTCGTGATAAGAA
This sequence comes from Butyrivibrio proteoclasticus P6B7, assembly GCF_000622085.1. Classification (GTDB taxonomy): domain Bacteria; phylum Bacillota; class Clostridia; order Lachnospirales; family Lachnospiraceae; genus Butyrivibrio; species Butyrivibrio proteoclasticus_A. The sequence goes on along the minus strand of NZ_JHWL01000014.1, from coordinate 35,353 downwards.
TGCTTCAGTTACCAAGAAGGTTAAGTACGATTTTGTAAAACAGATTGGTCTTGATAAAGAGACCCTTACTAAAAAGGCAGAGGATGTCAATTCTTCTGATAAGGACAGAATCGTTATTGTAGGTGCTGGTCCAGCCGGACTTTTTGCTGGCTACATGCTTGTACAGAACGGATTTAAGCCTCTAGTACTTGAGCGTGGCTGCGATGTAGATAAAAGAACTGAAATCGTAGAGCATTTCTGGAAGACTGGCGAACTTGATACAAGATGCAACGTTCAGTTTGGTGAAGGTGGTGCCGGCACTTTCTCTGATGGCAAGCTTAATACCATGGTTAAAGATAAGGATGGAAGAGGCAGAAAAGCCCTTGAAATCTTTGTTGAAAATGGCGCTCCTATTGACATCATGTACGATGCAAAGCCTCATATTGGAACAGATATCCTTCGTAACGTTGTAAGGAACATGAGACAGCAGATCATTAAGTGGGGCGGAGAAGTTAGATTCGAAGCCTGTGTCACAGATGTTCTTCTGGATGACAATAATGCGGTAAAAGCGGTTGTAGTTAACGGCGGCGAGACAATCGCCTGCTCTAACATAATTCTTTCAATTGGACACAGTGCCAGAGATACTTTCTACATGCTTAAGGACAGACGTGTTGATATGTCGCCTAAGCCTTTTGCTGTGGGCTTTAGAGTTGAGCATCCACAGAGCCTTATTAACCTGTCTCAGTACGGAATTGAGAATCCAAAAGAGCTATCTGCTGCTCCTTACAAGCTTACTGCCACCACAGAGTCAGGAAGAGGCGTGTACTCTTTTTGCATGTGCCCAGGAGGATATGTTGTTAATGCATCTTCCGAGGAAGGAAGACTTGCTGTTAATGGTATGAGCTACAGTGACAGAGCCGGCAAGAACGCCAACTCAGCTATCATTATTACCGTGGATCCTAAGGACTTTGGTAGCGATGACGTATTATCCGGTGTTGAATTCCAAAGACGTCTTGAAGAAAAGGCTTATAACCTTGGAAAGGGCAAGATTCCAGTTGAGTACTACGGCGACTTTAAGAGAAGTGTAACTGGCGATAATTCTGAGTTTGATGATACTTACAAAAAGAATGAGCCTTCCATGAGAGGTGATTACACCTTTGCTGATGTTCACACTATTCTTTCCGATGACCTTAATCAGGCCTTTGTGGAGGGAATGGAGAAGTTTGGAAGAACCATTAAGGGCTATAACTGCGACGGAGCTCTGGTTTCTGGCGTTGAATCAAGAACTTCATCTCCAGTAAGGATCAATAGAGATGAGAATGGCCAGTCAGTAAACATAAAGGGCATCTATCCTTGCGGAGAAGGTGCTGGATATGCAGGAGGCATCATGTCTGCTGCCATGGACGGAATGAAGATTGCTGAGATGGTTGTAGCTAATATTTGAAACGGTAGATTATGTTGCCTGCGGACTAGATACTATGGATAAAGATGCTTTAAGAAAAGAAATCATGAAAAAGAGAGATGGTTTATCCAGTTCTGATATTGCCCTGAAAAGCAAGATTATAGCTGATAAGCTTTTCCTTCATACTGAATACGTAGAAGCTCAAAGTATTCTTATCTATGCATCTATGCGTAGTGAAGTTACCACTGATGACATTATTATTGATGCACTTGGCAAGGGGAAAAATGTCTTTTGCCCTATATGTACTGATAAGCAAAATGGCATCATGGAATTTGTAAAGATTCAAAGCTTGTCTGATTTATACGAAGGATACTTCGGAATTCGAGAACCAAGAATTGATGAGAATAGCAGCATCTATTCTGGGGAGGTTCAGGAAAGCACTTTATGCATAGTTCCAGGAGTTGCCTTTGATAAGAAGTGTAACAGGATTGGTTACAAGGGCGGATATTACGACAGATATTTTGAACGCTTTCCAAAGCTTAAGAAACTTGCGCTAGCCTTTGATGAGCAGATAGTAGATGAGATAAGCGTTTCTGAATATGATGTGCCTGTTGATGCGATAATCACTGATTCTTGCGTGTTAGATAATAACTGATTGTTTAATATATATAGTTTTTAGCAATGAAGTCTGCAAATATTTGCAGACTTTTTCTTTTGTTGGAATAAAAAGAGGAAAATATTGCACAATCAAGATCCTAGTGCAACTTTTCTGAGTTTTTATCTGTTTATACAGAAGGAGGAGGGTCTTTATTCATCATATGAATAGAGCAGATGAGATTATAAACAATGGATAATAGATGTGACAAGGATAATATAGAGTTAAGCAACATTAAAAAGAAAATTAAATGTGATTGTATAGAACTTCGATCCCTTCATTTAACAACTATTATTATATTTTCGATCATTGCGATAATAGTTGTATTTGGATTTTATTTCCTTTCCAAAGGGAATACAGCAGAATTTTTACAACTAATAAAAATTCCGATATTAGCTATCCCAGTTATTATCTACAAACTTGTGAAGATAATATCCTTAGGTAGGTTTGAGAAAGGTAATTATGAATTGATTCATGGAACCTGTCATAACATTGAAATAGTGACCTGGAAGCTGAGAATATATGAGTGTCAATGTACAACAGATGAAGGTGAAGAAATAATCATTTATGTCAGTAACATTAAGCCTGATATTAAAGGCGGAGATAAGGTGGTTATCGCTAAAATCTGGAGTCAGTCTTTGATATATAGAGTTTAAGAAGGAATAAATAACATGTTAGATGGACTAAATAATCAAAAGAATGATAATAAAAAACTATATAAAATCATTAGATTAACTCTCACAGTGATACTAATTGCTGTAGTGATCATCTCGATTCTTCTTTCAAGGCTGGATTACTCAGACGTGACCACAGCCAATGAGGACTGGTGGAAGTGTCCTGATGGTTATGAAGAATACAGAGTACACAATTACTGGCCCAAGTGGAGTCCATTCTACGAAGAGAGAGTTGGGCTGATCAATCATAATAATGAGACCTTAACTAAGGCAATCTATAAGGACTGGCTTGTATTTGGGGATGATGGCCTTGCCTGGGATTATGAAGGACATCTTATTGATGAGATGGGTGATGTGGCTGTTGATTGTTCATTTGTTTTGAATGAGTATTACTCAGGAAGTCCCAGGAGATTAGCAATAAATACATTTTTGGCTCTTGATGATTATTCTATGCATCAAATAAATGATAGAGCAAGCTTTGGTCGTACATATACTGATAATTATATAGAAACAATGAACAATCCCGTGATTGGTGAATTCGCTGATAACGGTCTTGCCAGATTTAAGGTGATGAAAGTCTTTTCAGACGGCATTGTGAACATCACGGCTGGATTCGTAGACAGAGATGGCAATGTTGCAATAGAGCCTGTTTTTGATAGCGTTAAAGATTTTGATGGCAATGGCTATGCCATTGTCTTTGATCATGGTAACTATGGAATTATCAATGAAAAGGGAGATTACGTAGTCGATCCTGATTATTTAGATATATCTACTATAGTAATTGACGGAGAGCTTTGCTACAGACTTGATAATGGAATTAAATACTTGAATTCTAAGCTTGAGGTTATTGGGGAATAATGAAAACAAAAGGTATTACTATAAACACTAAAATGATCATATACGGACTGATAATGTCAGTGTCAGTTCTTTTGGAAGTATTCTTAAGAGGAATGACTGGAGTAGCAGGTAATATCGCCTATTATGGCATCACAATTGCCAGATTAATCCTGTGTATCTACATGACTTTCGCCTTTGGAAATGAAGCTAGAAAGGGACATGACTATAAGGCCTGTAAAAAGAGCTTTCGATTTTTATCCTATGTCTTTGCTATAGATCTGATTTTTAATCTGATTTTCCTTACATATTACAACGGACATCAGACTACAGAAATGCTTACTACTATTTATCTGTTTTTTGCTATAATAACAATTCTGGAGTTTGTACTTAGCTCATTTGGATATCTCAAGATGTTTCCTGAGAGAAGTGATGATCAGGGATTCTCTTTGAGTAAAGGTATATGGGAATTGCTTAATGTTGGAATAATAGTTGTTTTTATCATGCTGGTGATGAAGTTATTAGCACACGATTATAGCATCCATTATGAAAACTGGTTATGGGTTTTTGTTATTTTATTATTGGTTAGAGAACCTGTTAAATACTATATTTCCAGCCATTGCTCCAGAGCATGATAGAGAGATAGTTCTTTTACCTAACCAAGGTGTTAAACATAGACATTAAAGTTAATGACAACACAAGGAGAGACAGAACGAATGGAAGACAAGAAGAAACGAATAACAAAAAGGATAGTGCGATATCTGATAGTGATTGCTGTGGTTGTGGCATTTGCAATTATCACAAGGCCTTTGTCAGAGCTGGATTATACTAATAGAACGCTTTTGAAAATTAGTGAATATGCTCCTACAACGCAGCAATATGAGGTTCATAACCACTGGCCCAAATGGACTCCTTTCTATGTTGAGAAGTACGGACTAATTGATACAGAGACTGGGGTTCAGACTGAGGCAATCTTTAATGATAAACTCTGGTTTACTGATGAAGGCTATGCCTGGGACTATGAGGGACATTTTGTTGATACACACGGAAATGTAGTAATAGAATGTCAGTCATTATTTAGGGATTACTACAATGGTGATAATCCAAGAAAATATGCTCTGGATGCCTTTAGGGATGGATATTATCTCCCTTATATCAGATACAATGAAACTACATTCCTTAGAAATTATCACGAGACACATGGTGCATATTGGCTTGACGATTTTTTGGAATATACTCCTGATAATGGGCTTATATTATATGCCGTTATTGAGGATAATGATCTTTTGTTTGGATATATGAACTCCGAGGGTGAAGAAGTTGTTCCACCTATATTTGAAAGAGCCTATAACTTTGATGATAACGGATATGCAATAGTCGTTTATTACAATGAACGTGGCTATTGCGGACTCATTGATTCTACAGGAGCCTTTATCCTTGACCCTGAATACGACATTATAGAAGATGTTGATGTAGACGGCGAGACCTGTTATCGCTGGGAAAAGGGCAGTGAAATGGGTATGCTCAATTCTAAGCTTGAACCAATGAACTAATACTACTTGAATGAATCGAGGCATAATATGAAACTAGTTAAAGAAAACAATACAAATAAAATAAATACCATCAATACTAAAATGGTCATCTATGGATTCATAATGACAATTCTTGTTCTTCTTGAATTCTTCATCCCATACAGAAAGGGGCTACATAATTACCTTTTATATTCTATTGTGGCCCTGAGATTTCTGTTGTGCGGATTTATGACCTTTGCCCTTGATAAGGAGATTGATAATGGAAAAGATCTAAGAGCTTGCAGAAACACCTTTGAAGCCCTTTCAATGGTATTTCTTTTTGACTTTGCCTGCAATTTCCTGTTTCAGATAAGGTTCCCGGTATCATATGCAAAAGAAAGCTACAAGTTCTTTTTGGTATTGTCGATTGTTGAATTTGCCATTAGTTCTTTAGCATACTATTTCTTTATTCCAGAAAGGGGAAAAGAAGAAAAGGGACATAAAGCTGCAATAGCCTGGGCACTATTTAATATCTTTATTGTGTCTTTTTTTGTATATGAATTTGTAAGATCTATGGGCTTTAAGAATTTCCACTTGAGCTCTTTTTACATCTTCTATACAATATTTGTTCTCTTTATAAGAGAGCCTATCAAGTACAATCTTGCTAAGAATAAGTCTAAGGAATGAGTCTAAGGAATGAGTCAATGGGGACGGTTCTCTTTTGAGTCAATGGGGACGGTTCTCTTTGACTTATTTTTTAGTTTATGTGCAACATTTTAGAGCGAATATCTGTATAATATATGAGGCCATTGAGAATAGAATGAATCGGATTTTTAGAATTCATTTTGACTCATAGTAAATAAAAAGAGCTAGAAAGTATGTATTTACAGCAATGGGAGGATGGATTTTATGAAAAAGAAATTAGCGCAGGTTTTAGCTGGTGCTATGGCGGCTTCAATACTTATATCTGGTTGCGGGGTTCAGTGGAGTATGAAGGATGATGCAGCTAGTGAGGAGTCTGGTGAAGAAGAAAACATGGGTGGATGCATGTATGTTGTTGAAGATGACTCAGAAGAAGATGCATCTAGCGAGGAATCAACTGAGGATTCAGATGATGAGGCTTTCCTGGATTTTGAGGAGCTTGGAATAGAGAAGTACGAGTATCCAGATGAGTTTGTGATGGGAGATAATCTTAAGGCTGCCATTGAAGAGCTGGCTCTTATGAAGGATGAGTTCCATGCAGAAACTGAGGTTTATAAGGATTACTGGGAAGAGTCATTTATTCATAGCTATCTTAAGAATTCCTGGTTTACTTTTGACTACCTTGCTGAAGATGAGGACGGTCTTTTAACAAAGGAGCAGGTTGAATATGTCAACTATTCACTTACTGGTATGGAGTATTCCTTTGATTCTTTAAAGGATAATGACACAGTAGACACTAGCGAAGCTTCAAGTGGTTTTGGATGGGGAGAGCTTACTGATTATACCTATGAAGGAAAGCAGGACTTTATCACAGTAACAGCTAATTTCACATATCAAAGTGCTGAGATGGAGCTTAATTATGTTCTTACTGTTGAGCTTGTTAAGAATGTATATAGCTGCTTCGATGGATACAGCATTATTTCTTTGACTAAGGCAGAGAATTTTGCAGAGGCTGATGGACAGGAGCATCAATTCTATGCTTATTTTGTTCCGGATTATGTAACTGATGATGGTTACTATGCTTTTGAATATAGTGGAACAGCAGAAGATCTTGCTTATTCACATTTTGTTTATGTTTCATTAACTGATGAGCAGCTTGCACTTGTTGAGAGCGATGAGGGAGCTAAGTACCTGATAACCTTTGTTTTCTCAGAGGGAATGTCAGAGCCAATCGAAAAAGTAGAAGCATTTTCTGTTGAACTTGCTACAAAATAAATATTGATAAAGAGGAGTTATTATGAAAAAGAAGATTATACAGGCTATTGCTGGTTCTATGGCAGCATCAATGATTTTATCAGGCTGTGGAATTCAGTGGAGTATGAAGGATACAGAGGAAGAGGCTACAGAAGAAGCAAGTGTTGAAGCTTCTGATGATGAAGCAGATGAGGCAGACTCTGAGGATTCAGAGGAAGAAGCTGACGCAGAGGACTCCTCCGAAGAGGAAGAAGAGGAAGAAGAGGATACAGAGGCTGCAGTTCCTGGTGAGTGGGAGTCTTCTGAGCTTATGGAGGGTGAAGCTCTTACTGAGGCTGAGCTTGCTGAGTTTGAGGAATTCCTTAGCCAGGAGGATACCTACGGTTTTGTTTATTCAGCATACAAGACACCAGAGGATATTAACTTTAGAGAAGTATTCTATAATGGTGCAGATCTAGAGACTTCTGATTACCCTCAGGAAGCGTATGATGCTTATGTGGCTAAGTTTGAAGATGAAATTGATGGCGATATTGTTGCAATTAAAGGTGAAGATATAAGAAACCTTATTGAGAAAAGAACAGGCATCAAAGACTACGATGTTTCAAAAATGGGTTATACCTATCTTGAAGAATATGATATGTCGTTCCATATTGTAAGTGATTGTAATTATGCTGAAGCAGTATGCTACGAGGGCGTTAAAAATGGAGATATGATTCAGCTTATAATGTATGGACAATCCTATATTTTCAATGATAATAGTATTCGTGTAACCCTTAAAGCAACAGGAGATTCATCTGCTCCTTATCAGTTTGTTTCCTGTCGTGAGCTTTGGGAAGAAAACGCTGAAGATGTAGTTAAGGCAAAGAATTATGACACTGGCGAAACAGTAACCTGCGCATTTAAGATGTCTAGAACTGGTATGGATTGCTGGGTAATTAATGATTACATAGTCTCTATGACTGTTTCCCCTCACTATGCTAATTCAGAGGATTTAAGTCTGACTAATTACGACGAAGTTATAGATGTAGGTTTTTGTGATGTTGATGAAGATGGTTTTGATGATATGATCACAGTCCTTTCAAACGGAAAAGGAACGTTAACAGTTGTAAATAAAGGCTATAAGAGTGAATGGTCCAAAGAACCACTTTTTGGTATTGGAAAATCGAAGGTTTCAAAGTGGCTTAGCGATAATATCGATGAAATGACAGTAGAGAACGTAATCGATTTTATTAAGGATAATGTTGAAGAGTTTGATTCTTATTATGATTATTGATTAACGTCCATAAGACATCCTCAGTATTGTATACATGGACCAGATCATAAGGTGCAAGAAGGGAAAATAGATTATGAAGAACAAAGTAATTAAATCATTAGCTGGTGCTATGGCCGTAACCATGCTTGTTTCAGGCTGTGGAATTCAGTGGCAGCTTAAGGATGATGCTACAGAAGAGACTTCAGAAGAGTCCAGCGAAGAGACTTCTGAAGAAAGCGAAGATGAAGCCGCCACTTCAGATTCATCAGATGATGAAGATACCAAAGAGGCTGAAAAAGAAAATAATACAGAAGATGTTGATAATGTCTATGTATGCAATGCAAATCCTGGCGAATGGGAATCACCAGAGCTTATGGAGGGGGAAGAGCTTACTTCGGACGAACTTGAAAATCTTCGTGAATTCTTCAGCCAGGTAGAGAACTACGGATTTGTAGACGATCCATTTAAAACTGTTCAGGACATTAAATGGGGAGGTGTGCTTAATAATGAAATGGCAGGCCTTGGCTATAGCGATGACTGCCCTCAGGAAGCTATTGACGCCTTAAATGTAGAACGTGAATCAAAAGGCATGGGCTCCCTTATTGGGTACGACGGTTATTATGAAGGTTTATATTATACAACCGGCGATAATTTTAGAGCTTTCGTAGAAGCTAAGACTGGAATGACAGACATTGATGTTCATGAAATTCTTGGCCACTATTTCTATTATGAGCCATACGATGTGTATCTTAACTGTGGTGATCCTTTTATCTACGAAAATGAAATTACATGCGAAAAGGGCGTTAGAAAAGATAATACCATTCAGGTAGAGGTCAGCTATAGCTCCAACCGCTACAATAAGAGAGTTACACTTTTAGAAACAGGCGATGCCAATAACCCATATCAGTTTGTATCCTGCAGACAGCTCTGGGAAAAGGATGCAGTTAAGGTCCTTATCGTAAATAACAAGTATTCAGATGAAACCATTCTTTGCTCTGCAAGATATAATAGAGGTGATGAAAAGCCAAGCGTTCAGCTTATGAACGACTATTGTTCTGGAGAATACAGAACTATTTCTACAGAAGATAATGTATATCCATCTGTTACAGACGTAAAAGAAGTTGCCTTTTGCGACTTAGATGGTGACGGCCTTTCCGACCTCATCGTTACCGCAGTCTGCAACGGCGAAACAGTACCATTCGTATTCAAAGGAAATGAAAGAGTCTATGATTCATATGGCGATACTTACAGAGATTTTGAATACCTTGGTTACAAGACCGATGTTACAGAATGGATATGTGATAATGTCGACAAGCTGAATACAGACGACATTATAGATTATATAAAAGACAATGCTAAAGAATTTGAAGCTTTTTATAACTAATGATTTGTTGAATTATTACATATCTGATTTTATATAGGTGGGCTATAGTGATGTTAGCTATTTCTCAAATGTGTTCAAAAAATATTACGGAATCTCGCCAAGAAGTATGAACAAAGAGTGATATTTACTGTATTTAATTGCATTACAGGACCTTTAAAGCTATAATATTGACATTGTTACATATTTTTGCTTGGGGGTAAGATTATGGAACTTCTTGAAATTTGCAAAAGAGCTAAAAGCGTTAAATTTGACATTCAAAAGCTTTCTTCTGATGACAAGAATAAAGCTCTTTTATGCGTTGCTGACAAATTGGAGACTGAGGCTGAGAGAATTATTGCTGCCAATGACCTTGACTATAAGAATGGTCAGCAAAATGGCATGCATCAGGGGATGCTGGATAGGCTTCGTCTTGATGATAAGCGTATTAAGGCCATGGCAGATGGAATAAGAGAAGTGGTAGGTCTTGAGGATCCGATTGGGACTGAGATTGAGCACTTTGAACGTCCTAATGGACTTAAGATCAAGAAGGTTAGAGTTCCTCTGGGAGTAATAGGTATTATCTATGAATCCAGGCCTAATGTTACCGCCGATGCTTTCGCCCTTACTTTCAAATCAGGTAATGCGGTAATCCTTAAGGGCGGTAGCGATGCAATTAATAGTAACGTTGCTATTTCTGAGATCATTAGAGAAGGATTGTCTGAATCTGGTGTTAATCCGGATGCGGTTCTTCTTATCACAGACACTGACAGAAGTGTTGTTACCCAGTTTATGAAGATGAATGAATATGTTGACGTGCTGATTCCAAGAGGAAGTGCAGGTCTAATTAGGAGCGTTGTTGAGAACGCCACTATTCCTGTTATTGAGACAGGAACTGGTAACTGCCATATCTATGTAGATAAGGATGCTGACATAGATAAGGCTATTAACATTATCATCAATGCTAAGACTCAGCGTATCGGTGTTTGCAATGCTGCAGAATCACTGGTTGTTCACAAGGACATTAGTAAAGAGTTCCTTCCAAAGTTTAGTAAGGCTATGAATGAGCACGGCGTTGAGGTCAGAGCTGATGAGGCCAGCCGCTCATACATTGAGGATTCTAAAGAGGTAACAGAAGAGGACTTTGGTAAAGAGTTCCTTGACTATATTATTTCAGTTAAGACTGTATCAAGCGTTTCAGAGGCAATCGACCATATTAACAGATATAATACTGGTCACTCAGAAGCTATCATAACAGAGGATAAGGAGTCAGCAGCTCTTTTCCTTAATCTTGTTGATGCGGCCTGTGTTTACGTCAATGCATCTACTAGATTTACAGATGGCTTTGAATTTGGCTTTGGTGCTGAGATTGGCATAAGCACACAGAAGCTCCACGCAAGAGGCCCTATGGGACTTAAGGAGCTTACAAGTTATAAATATCAGATCATTGGGGATGGTCAGATAAGAAGTTAAGGTTTTGGGGGTTTTTGGCAATGATGACAAATGAAGAAATGCAGACAGCCAGGGAGCATATAATTGAGATATCAAGGCAGCTCCACGATATAGGTCTGCTTGTTAGAACCTGGGGCAATATCAGCTGCAGAGTAGATGACGATCACTTTCTTATTACACCAAGTGGTATTAAGTATGAGGATCTCACACCAGAGATGATCGTTCTGGTTAAAATCAGTGACTTAAGTCATGAAGGCGATGTTACTCCATCAAGTGAGAAGGCAGTTCATGCTGTATGTTATAAGGCAAGGAAGGAAACACAGTTTATCATTCATACACATCAGGTGTATGCTTCCTGCGCAGGTACACTTGGACTTAAGAAGGTCCTTACCTACTTTGAGGATGATGAGGATGTTGTGATCCCTGTGGCACCATACGCACTTCCAGGTACACAGAAGCTTGCAGAGAATGTGGAGATGACAGTTAAGAAGTTCCCTGAGATAAATGGATTTATCATGGCTAACCATGGAACAATCTGCCTTGGAGGTAACTCTAACGAGGCTTTCTACGAGGCTGAGAAGATGGAGGTTGCTTGCAACAATTTCCTTATTGATGTTTGTAAGACCGATATGCACCATGGTGTAATAGTAGGTTTTAACTCTCATTTAGAGGGTGATGAGATTGTATATGATATACCTGATACTCCAGAGCGCGTTAAGAACATTCACAAAGAGATCTACAAGAAGCGCCCTGATGTTAAGTATATCGTTCACAATAAGTCAGCGGCTGTTATGACAGTTTCAAGAAGAGCTAATCATATGAGACCTCTTCTTGACGATTTTGCTCAGCTCATTGGCTATAGTGTTAAGGTTCCAAGCAATGAATATGGCAAGGACGGACAGAATTTCCATAATATCAAGAAGCATGTAAATGCGGTATTTGCGCTTAATGATGGTGCATACTGCCTTGGCTCTACTGAGGATGACGCACTGGCAGTGGCAGATGTTCTTGATAAGGGATGTATCGCCCATATTGCCGTTATGAGACATGGAGAGGGTCACTATCTTTCATTGTTTGAGTCTATCAAGATGAACAGACATTATAGAAAGAGTTATTCTAAGCTTGCTGACATTAAGAAGTAATTTGGCGTAAATATGTTATTTGACAGGATGAGGATGACTAAATGATAAAGAGACCAGAATACATTAAAAAAGGCGACACAATAGGCATTACAGCACCATCCTTTGGAGCTTCAACTGAGCCCTACAGTCTTATGTTTGATGTTTCCCTTGGCAAGATAAAGGACAGAGGCTACAAGATTCTTGAGGGCGAAACAGCAAGAAAGGGTGATGGCCTTGGAATCAGTACAGATCCTAAGGTTTGTGCAAAAGAGCTTGTGAAGTTCTATAAGAACAGCGACTGCCAGGCTATTATTTCTGCTGGCGGCGGAGAGCTTATGTGTGAGACGGTCTCTAATATCGATTTTGAAGAACTTAAGGCCTATAAGCCTAAGTGGTTCATGGGATATTCTGACAATACCAATTTTGTCTTTCCTCTAGTAACTATTACAGGTGTGCAGGGGATTTATGGTCCATGTATTTCTAACTTTTCCAAGATCTGGGAGACTCCTGAAGAGGATGCCTTTGCTATCTTAGAAGGTACCAAGAGCTCTTTTGAAGGCTATGATCAGTTTGTTGATCCTGTTAATGATGTTAAGGTCACTGATTATACCAATTACAGCTTTGAAAAGAAATACAGATATGACACTCCTAAGGTTCTTAGCTCTTTTACCCCTTCAAATGGAGTGCTGGTAAAGGCTTCTGAGGATCAGGAGGTTGCATTTAACGGAGTATTACTTGGCGGATGCCTTGATATTCTGGTTAATATCGCAGGAACAAGGTTTGATAACATGAAGGAGTTCAATGCTCAGAATAAGGATGTGGTCTGGGTTATTGAATGCTGCGAGCTCAATCCTATGGCTATCAGAAGAAGTATGTGGTGCCTTAAGGAGGCTGGCTGGTTTGACAGCGCAAAGGGCTTTGTTATTGGACGACCAGAGCTGGCATATCATCAGAACTTCATGGGTGTTGACAGAATCAACGCAGTAACAGATCCGTTAAAAGAACTAGGCGTTCCAGTTATTATGGACGCTGATATTGGACATATTGATCCTATGCTTCCGGTTATTATGGGGGCTGATGCACGAGTTTCAGCGTTAGGTAACAGATTTAGGATTGAATATTAAAATGACAAAAAAGCTAGTAATTAGCCTGCTTTCTGTCATAGTGACGGTGGCTCTTTTCCTTGTCATCTGGCTTTTGTTAAAGGCTGGAGACAGTAGTGAAGAGCTTGCCTATGACAGCAATGTATTTGAGTCAGTATCAGCCCTTGATGCTCTTAATATGGGGCTGATAGATGGTTCTGCCTTTGATGAGGGAAACTCAGATTCAAGTAGTGCAGGCAGTGTTCCAACAGAATCAGTAGTAGTAAGTATTTCCCTCAGGTCAATTCAGAATGACCTAAAAATAAAGCTTTCTGATGCTAATACCGGTAAGCTTATTTCTGGTGTAGAACTTTCTGTGGTTATTTCTTCTGGTGGTCAGGACAATACCATGAGCGACGTGGACAAGGATGGAATCATCTATATTTCAGGCCTTGCAAAGGGTGATTACACTGTATCTTTGGTGCCTTCAACCCAGGACAATACCTCATATTCAGCGCAGCAGACTTCAACGATTACAGTTAATGATGCCATCCAGTATACCAAGGTAGACGTAAGTGATGAGATCAAGACTGAGGCTGAAGTTAATGTAGCCAACGAGGATACCAAGGTTTACGATGAGGATGAAACCTCGCTTTCTGATGATAAGAGTAGTTCCTCCAGTGCTGCAACCAGTGCGGAAGAGTCCTATGATGAGGATATTTCCCAGGAGGCAGAGGATCTCCTTGCTCAGATAGAGGAAGAGAATAACGCCGCAGGTGGTGATAATGGCAATAACGGCGGTGATACAACGCCAGCTGTTGATGTAACTACAACTCCAGAGTATATGGCTGCCCATGCAGGCAGAAAAGGTATTGATGTATCCAAGCACAACGGATCCATTGACTGGAATGCAGTTAAAAACTCCGGTGTTGAATTTGTAATTATCAGATGTGGCTATAGAGGATCAAGCTCTGGCGCCCTCATTATTGATCCAATGTTTGAAACCAACATAAATGGCGCCAGAAACGCAGGCCTTGATGTGGGAGTATATTTCTTTTCACAGGCTGTTAATGAATCTGAGGCTGTAGAAGAGGCTTCCATGGTTCTTAGTCTTATTGATGGATATTCTCTTCAGTGCCCGGTTTATATGGACGTTGAGAAGAGTAATGGAAGAGGCGATGGTATTTCTGTAGATGAAAGAACTGCCACTATCCATGCATTTCTTTCAACCATATCAGGATCAGGTTATTCCTGCGGAATTTACTCAAACAAAAAGTGGTTTGAGGGAATGATAAGTACCTCATCCCTTACAGGATACAATATCTGGCTTGCCCAGTATGTGGACCTTCCAACATATTCAGCCACCAAGTATGATATGTGGCAGTATTCTTCCAAAGGCCAGGTTCCAGGCATAAATGGTAACGTTGATATGAACGTTATCAGGTAATTCTGGTTATATATTATTTATGATGTTTAGCGTTATTTTATGTGCAATTCCGTTAACCTCCAATTATAATTTAATTGCTAATGGAATGAATTAATATGGAGGTTAATTCTATGAGTAAATTTTTTAAATGCTTTTTGGGATTTACACTTTCACTTATACTTGCTGCTACAATCTTTGCGCAGACATCTTACGCTTACAGCGACAGACCTGAGTACTTCGACTTTGGAGATACTGTTATCTCCATGAATGCAGGTACTACTAGAGAGGTTTGGTTTAGATCAGTGTATGACTACACCTATTATGTTGGTGATCATACCAGTAGCGGAACTTATGTAGAGTGCACCTATAAGGGCGGTACAGAGAATATCGTTATCCATATAGGAGCAGATGAGACTGTTAAAAATGTCTTTTTCCATTTCTATGTACTTGATGAGAGAGTTCATACTGAAGATGTTCACGATTGTATAGAAGTTTATGTACAGAACATCCAGACTTCTTATCCAAGCATCCAGGCACCAATAGCTGGTGGCAAGACTGGAAGCCTTAGTAAAAACGGAAATGTTGCTATGCTCTACAATCAGAACGGAACAGCAATGGCTTCATTTTCACTGAGCCTTGGGAATGGCAATATGGCATCCCTTGGAATTAAAGGAATAGTTAATAACGGTAGCAATTACTTTGACGTGATAAGCGGATCTGCTAATGCTACTCCGGTAATATCAGAATCTGATAAACAAGTAATGATAGCAAACGGTTATGCCGGCGTCTGCGTGAACGGAGTGTATAAGAATTGGCCATGAAAATAGTTTTTTTGGACAGAAAATCCATCGGGGAAGACATTGATCTGTCAGGATTTGACAGATTCGGAGAGGTGGTCATCTACGACTACTCAAGCGTTGACGAAGTACCAGCGAGAGTTGAAGATGCAGACATAATCATTCTTAACAAGGTTCCAATCAATGAAAAGACAATTGGACAGGCTAAGAATCTTAAACTGGTATGTGTGACAGCTACAGGAACCAATAACCTTGATAAGGATTATCTGGACCAGAGAAATATAGCATGGCGCAATGTGGCAGGCTATTCAACTGAAGCAGTTGCTCAGCATACATTTTCTCTTTTGTTCTATCTGTATGAGCATCTTGCTTATTACGATGAATACGTTAAGAGCGAGAAGTATGTAGGAGACAGGCTCTTTACTCATTTTGAGGAGCATTTTAATGAAATTCAGGGTAAGAACTGGGGTATCATCGGTCTTGGAGCCATCGGTAAGAGAGTAGCCCAGATTGCAGAGTGCTTTGGAGCTAATGTTTCATACTATTCTACAAGTGGTAAGAACCATGATAACACCTATAAAGAGGTTTCCTTTGATGAGCTTCTTGCAAACAGTGATGTTATCTCAATCCACGCTCCACTTGATGATAACACCCTTCATCTCATAGATGCTGCGGCTCTTAAGAAGATGAAGAAGAGTGCGATTCTTATCAATGTGGGAAGAGGACCTATCATTGTTGAGTCTGACCTGGCAGATGCCCTTGAAAATGGCGAGATAGCTGCTGCCGGACTTGATGTTCTTGATGTCGAGCCAATGTCCCCAGAGAATCCTCTTAGAAGGATCAAGGATAGCAATAAGCTTATAATCACACCTCATATTGCATGGGCTGCTGTAGAAGCAAGACAGAGGCTTATGAAGATCATTGAGGGACAGGTAGAAGAATTTCTTAGATAATAATAGAGCCAGCGATTAAGGTCGCTGGTTCTTTTTGCATTAAAATAGCCAGGAGCTTTATACTCCTGGCTATATCTTTAATTTGCTGATTTAACTTTCATCCATTCTTCTGAGTAAAGCTTATCGCCGTCAGCTCCAAGATACTTGTAGGCTTCTGAAGGGAAGGAATCAAGGTCTGGGAAAGCTACCTTTGAATTCTTGATGTCCTCATCCTCGATATTAGCCTGAGCCTCCGTGTTAGGAGTAGAGTAGGTGATGTACTCAAAGTTCTTAAGAGCAATATCACCACGGCACATAAAGTCGATCCACTTCTCAGCGTTCTCAACGTTCTTAGATCCCTTTGTGATTACCCAGGAATCAATCCAGATATTAGTACCTTCCTTAGGAACCACATATACAAGATCTGGGTTCTCACGGGCTGTATAGATAGCTTCTCCGGAATAGATAACTCCGATAGCAGCCTCTTCACCGATCATCTTGTCACGAACCTGGTCAATAACATAGGCCTGAACTAATGGCTTCTGAGCAATGAGATCCTCTGTAGCCTTAGAAACCTCAGCTGGATCTGTTGTATTCATTGAATAACCATTGCGTAAAAGAGATATCATATAAGCGTCTCTTACGGAATCCTGCATAAGGATCTGTCCTGAGTATTTCTCATTCCAAAGGATATCCCAGCTATCTACCACGTCATCAACCATGGTCTTGTTGTAGAGGATACCTACAGTTCCCCAGCAATATGGAACAGCATAAAGGTTGCCTGGATCAAAGTCCTGGCTCTTTTCCCAGTACTGCTCACCAATATTGGCCTTGGCATTTGGGATATTATCAAAGTTAAGAGGCTGAACCATGTCGTTTTCTATAAGCTTCTGGATCATATAATCAGAAGGGCACACAACATCGTAAGCTGATGTGTCGTTGGCAAGCTTAGCATACATGATCTCA
Source organism: Butyrivibrio proteoclasticus P6B7 (assembly GCF_000622085.1). GTDB lineage: Bacteria > Bacillota > Clostridia > Lachnospirales > Lachnospiraceae > Butyrivibrio > Butyrivibrio proteoclasticus_A. The sequence continues at coordinate 18,014 of NZ_JHWL01000014.1, read as the reverse complement.
TTGGTCTCAAACATGTCATAGACAACGTCGATGCCTGTCTCTTCTTCAAACTGCTTAATAACGTCTTCGTCAATGTATTCGCCCCAGTTATAAACATAGAGCTTACCATTTGAGCCGGCGTTTGAATTGCCACCAGAACAAGCTGTTACAGCAGATGCTACAAGCCCCATAGCAAGAGCTACAGATAGAAATCTCTTTTTCATAATCCTCTTATTTCTCCTTGGTCTTATTATTAGGTACTCTGTACACGATCATAAGAAGTGTCAGAACAACCACAAATATTATAGCAGAAAGTGCGTAGATTTCAGGCTGGATTCCTCTTTTAACTTCATTGTAGATGAGAGTTGAGAGGGTTTCAAAGCCTGAACCCTTTGTAAAGTATGTGATGATGAAGTCGTCCAGAGACATGGTAAAGGCCATCAGCGCACCTGACACGATTCCTGGAACGATGTCAGGAAGCATGGTCTTACGGAAGGCATAAAATGGTGATGCTCCAAGATCTAAGGCAGCTTCATATACATAGAAATTCAGGTTCTTGATCCTTGGCATTACGCTGAGCATTACAAATGGAATGTCGAAGGTGATGTGTGCCAAAAGGATAGTAGAAAAGCCTGATCCAATGTGCAAAAACTTAAATAAAAGCATAAGTGAGATACCGGTTACGATATCAGCGTTGATCATAGGAATATTGGTAACGCCCATGATCATTGACCTGAGCTTAGGACTAAGTCCTATCATGGCGATACAGGTAATAGTTCCAATAATCGTTGAGAAGATTGTTGCCAGCACTGCGATTGAAAAGGTGTTGATAAGTGCGCTTGCAACAGCTTCATCTGAAAATAGTCTTACGTACCAGTTGAGAGTGAAGCCTCCCCATTTAGCTCTTGATTTACTTGAGTTAAAAGAGAGAACGATCAAAGTAATAATTGGTGCGTACATGAACAGTAAAAGGATTCCAAGGTAGATCTTTTTAAATATGTTCTTCATATCAGCCCTGTCCTCCCTTCTTATCAGCCATGGATTCAATGATCATGTTGATAAAGATAAATATCATAAGCACGATTGAAAGACCACTTCCAAGGTGCCAGTTATAGGCCTGAGTAAACTGCTGCTCAATAATATTACCGATAAGAAGGATTTTGGATCCGCCAAGCATTGTAGAAATGGCGAAGGTTGTAAGAGCAGGGATAAAGACCATAGTAATACCACTAAGAATACCAGGAGCTGAAAGCGGAAGAGTAATCTTAAGGAAGGTCTGAACTGTGCCTGCGCCAAGGTCTCTTGCGGCGTTTATTACGTTATCATCAATCTTGGACAGTGAATTATAAATAGGCAGGATCATAAAAGGCAGGAAGTTGTAAACCATACCAAGTACGATGGCGCTTGAAGTATTGATGATATTGATTCCTGGAAGTCCAAAGAAGGACAGGACAGTATTGATAACGCCTTTACCCTCTAACAGTGTCATCCAGGTAAGAGTTCTAAGCAGGAAATTCATCCACATAGGCAGGATGAACAGTGTAACTATGTAGGTATTTCTTTTGAGCTTCATGGAAGATAAGATCATTCCAAGAGGATATGCTAAAAGAAAGCATATTATGGTGCTGATAACTGCAAGGAGCACAGACTTAACAAGAGCCTTGAAGTAGCCAGACTCTGCTATAGTCGCGATGTTTGACATGGTAAAAGAGCCATTGTCATCAGTTATTCCATAGAAGATCACCATGCAAAGAGGAACAACGATAAAAACAACTGCCCAAAGTATGTAAGGTAAAGCCATGAGGGCAGCACTTTGGCGGTTTTTAAACAGTTTCACTTATGGCCTCCTCATCCTCAGATACTGGGACATTCATGATCTGAATGTTAAATGGATCTACCTTGATACCGACCTTAGAACCTACCTCAGAGAGCTTAGTAGAATGAACAAGCCATTCATAGCCATTTGCCTCAACGTCCATCTCATAGTGAACGCCCTTGAAGGTAAGATCTGTAACAACACCTTCAATTGTGCCCTCAGAAGGAGCCACAAGCTCAACATCCTCAGGTCTTATAACAACGTCAACAGGCTTATTCTCGCCAAAGCCCTTATCTACGCAGGCAAACTTGGCTCCAAGAATCTCAACCAGCTCATCTCTTATCATAGTAGAGCGGATGATGTTACTGTCGCCGATAAAGTCTGCAACGAAGGCGTTCTCAGGCTCGTTGTAGATAGTCTCAGGAGAACCTTCCTGCTGTATATAGCCCTGGTTCATAACTACGATATGATCTGACATGGTAAGAGCTTCTTCCTGATCGTGTGTTACATAGATGAAGGTGATTCCAAGCTCTTCCTTAAGCCTTTTAAGCTCGTACTGCATGTCCTGACGCATCTTAAGGTCAAGAGCTCCAAGAGGCTCGTCCAAAAGAAGAACCTTAGGCTCGTTAACGATAGCTCTTGCAATAGCGATTCGCTGTTGCTGACCACCGGAAAGAGAGTCAGGCATACGATTCTCATAGCCCTCAAGGTTAACAAGCTTAAGAGCGTACTTTATCTTATCCTTGATATAGCTGTCGGACTTGTTCTTGATTTTGAGACCGAAAGCGATGTTTTCATATATATTCATATGGGTAAAAAGAGCATACTTCTGAAATACAGTATTAAGCTGCCTTTTGTTTGGTGCCAGATCTGTGATATCTTTTCCATCAAAAATAACTCTTCCAGTATCAGGCTTTTCAAAACCGCCGATAATTCGAAGAGTAGTAGTCTTACCACAGCCACTGGGACCAAGGAGAGTAACAAAAGAATTCTCGTAAATTGAAAGATTAAGATCATCCAGAATAGTCTGTCCATCGTAGGACTTAGTAATGTGCTCAAGTGTAATTAAGTCTCTGCCCATTTTAACCCGTTTCTCCTCGCATTTCATAAGAAATATTTTATACAATCTTCTTTATTTTATATGAGTTTCATAAAGTGTCAATTATAATAATCAATTTTATCACGGAAAATTGCAAACAATGGAAAATAAGCAAAAAAACTTTTTACACATCTGATTATTGTGATAAAATGGGACTTGTAAAGATGCATATTTTTTTAACAAACCAGGAGGCAAAGCGGTAATGGCTGGAAAAGATAAGTACGTAGCCTATGTGTCTAGCTACACTTCAGGACTTGGCACAAAGTACGGAATCAGAATTTATGATGTAGACTTAAAGAAGGGAAGACTTACTGAGAAGCAGAAGGTTGAGATTACCAACTCCTCTTATATTGCTATTTCCCATAGCGATAAGACTCTTTATTCAATTACAGATTCAGGTGTTGAGGCATATCGCATTCTTCCTGATGGCGGACTTGAATTCTTAAATGAAGCTTCTATTAACGGTATGCGTGGATGCTACGTTAATATGGATCACGAAGATAAATACCTTATTACAGCAGGTTATCACGATGGTAAGGTTACAGTTCTTAGACTTAACAAGGATGGCAGCATCGGTGAGATCACTGATGAGAGATACCACAAGGGCCTTGGAACTGCAGCTGGTCGTAACCACGTTCCACACGTTCAGTGTATTAAGATTTCTAAAGATAATAAGTATGTTCTTGCTGCAGATCTTGGCATGGACAGAATCAATGTATATAACTTCGATATGGAGACTGGTAAGATCAAGGAAGACAGCGTTATTCACTGTGACCAGGAATCTTCACCAAGACACATGCAGTTCTCTAAGGATGGCAGATTCCTTTATGTTTGCCTTGAGCAGAAGTGCACAATCGATGTTTACGAGTTCGTTGAGGTTGACGGAGAGCCTGAATTCAACAAGATTCAGTCAGTATCCAACTCAGAGGAAGCAGATTCAATCGGTGTAGCTTGCAGCGCACTCACATTCTCAGAGGATAGTAACTTCCTTGTAAGCTCAACAGCTGGTGAGAACAATGCTATCGTTTACAAGGTTGATAAGGAGACAGGCCTTCTTACTAAGAAGATTCAGCTTCCTGTAGCAGGAGAGTATCCTAAGGATGCATCTCTTTTCCCTGATAACAAGCACCTTGTTTCACTTAACCATGAATCAGACTCACTTACATTCTTTACAGTTGATATGGATAAGGGCACAATGGTCATGAACGGACCAGAGCTTCCAATCTCTAGACCTAACTGTATTGTTTTCCATAAACTGGAGGCTTAAATGACTTTTGATATTTTTACCGAAGAAGGTTTAAAATCATCTGGGTATCAAATAGATACCCGGATGATTTCTCTTTTTAAAAAGCATAAGCTGTTATTTTTTAATGGATATATTGCTTTTGTTATACTGGCTGGTATTGCTACAATGTTTTGTGTATTATATACCAAGCCTCTTGCTTCAATGCTTTGCTATTACATAGGTTATGTATTGGTAATTGTATTTTATGTTTCTTTAGTAAATGCATTGATTTCTCCATCAAAAAGAAGTCTTTCTGATAAAGAAAAATTTGATTATAATCTGTACACATTCCACAATTTTTCTAAAAAGAAACCTGTAAAGAATAAGTCTGCTTTATTTATTGCCCATTATGAGGCATGTAAAGGGGATTTTGACGCTTGTAACAATGCGTTAAAGCATATTACCGGGGTTGCTGGATTGGATCGCTATTTGCAAAAGAGCTATGATCTTATTCTTTTTGTTGTTGCTATCCACAACGGATCCTTTGAGCTTGCTGAGAAATATTTAGCAGAATACAGTGCTATTGAGATTAAGTATGATAATACATTTATTTCATCTGATGAGTTAAGCAAATGGCTTTCTAATAAAGCCTTACCTGAGAATGTAGGCGAGAGAATAGCAGAAGTTAAGCTTTCTCATACTAATGATGGTTGTAGTTTGGTAAAATCCTACGTGTTAAGTACACTTAGCTTTTTTGCTTTTGCATTGGCATTTTACTGGCTTGGATTTTACTTTGATCCATACTTTAAAATTTCGGTTCTTGCTTCAGCTAATGCAATTCCTTACCTGTGGGCGACTGTTGTTATAGTTGCGCTAGGTTTAATTGCATCCATTTCCTTTAACTGGCGCCTGAGGTTTTCTACAACAATAGTCAGGGTAGTTATTGCAGGAGCATCAGTTATTTATGCTTTTGAAGCTTTTGTAATTATTAAGAACTGTACAGTACTTGCTTTGAAGTTGGCTGACATTATGTGAGATTACATATTCTGTAGATGAAAGAAACCGGGGCTTCCGGATAGCCAATTCTTAATGCTTACTGTAGAACTTAGTCACATATTCAGCGCGGCTTGACATATTGGAGAGCATAAGGTCGAGAAGAGTATGGGCACACATGGACTCTACGACAACAACAGCACGTGGTACAACCACTGGATCGTGGCGCCCCTTGATGTTGATGTCGATGTTTTCGCCAGACTTATTGATGGTGGACTGAGTCTGAGCAATGCTTGGCGTAGGCTTGATATAGGCACGAAGAACAATAGTGCTTCCATCGCTCATTCCGCCAAGGATTCCACCGGAGTGGTTTGTCTTCGTAGTTACCTTTTCATTAACAATCTCAAATTCATCGTTATTCTCAGAGCCGTAGTACTTGGAAACAGCAGTACCATCGCCAACTTCAATGGCTTTTACTGCGCCGATGCTCATAACAGCCTTGGAAAGGCAGGCATCCAGTTTATCAAATACCGGCTCACCAATTCCCACTGGAACACCAGTAATTATGCATTCTATAACGCCGCCAACAGAATCCTGGTTTTCTTTGCACTTAAGGATAAGGTCTGTAGCTTTTTTATCAGCCTCCGCATCTGGCATAGCAGTAGGAGTCTTGGTTATAAGGGACTCGTCGAAGTTCTTGTCATCAATCTCAACGTCTCCGATGGACTTTGTATAGGCCATAACCTTAATTCCCATCTGGGAAAGGAGCTTACTGCAAAGAGCACCAGCCATTACGCGGCCAATGGTCTCACGGCCTGAAGATCTGCCGCCTCCTCTGTAATCTCTAAAGCCGTACTTTTCATCAAAGCCGTAGTCAGCGTGGCCTGGACGATAGTAGCTTGCAATCTCGCTGTAATCGGAGGATCTCTGAGACGTATTCTTAACTATCATGGAAATAGGAGTCCCAGTGGTCTTACCTTCGAAAATACCGGATAGGATAGTAACTGCGTCATCTTCACTACGAGCTGTAGTTACTGCGCTGGTTCCTGGCTTTCTACGGTCGAGAAACTTCTGGATATCAGCCTCTGTAATGTCCATGCCTGCTGGAAATCCGTCTATAACTGCACCAAGTGCTTCTCCATGAGATTCTCCCCAGGTTGATACTGTGATGTTCTTACCAATTACTGATCCTGACATAGTCCCTCTTTTCTGTGATAGTTCTTTTCACAAGTGATATAAATCCCAAGATTATTGGGTTATGAATAACAAATCATGTTAAATTCCATGATACAAGAAGCTTTTCAAAAATGCTATCTAAAAAGAGAAATTATGATAAATTCTTTAAAATTTTACTGAAAATAGAAAGTGTCGTAATTACGCTAACCATCGGCATTTTCGATAAAAAGAGGCGCATTTCTCCATGGTTTTCAAGTAATAATATCTAAAAAATAGTGAAAATTCTGTGAAAAAGTTATATAATGTATATTGTAGTTTTTATATTTAAGAGCTAAATATCCGAAATAGAGGGGATTTCCGATATGAATGCTAGCAATATGCAAAAGAAGGTTACCTACAAGGAAAAGGTAATCTCCAGAGCTAAACGATTTAATAGGAAACATAAGAGGCTTTCTTTTGTGGGGCTCTTTTATGCGATCACTGCGATTTTTACTTATAACATTCTTTTTTACTTCTACAGAAACAACAAGAGGTTTACGTGTCTTGCGTGTATCTTGCTTTTCTTTGTGTCCAGTAGTAGCTTTTCCTATCCATCAACTTCACTAAACATAAGCTTTGACTCAGAAATGAGTATTGAAGGTGCTTCAGGAGAGTCTTCTGTCAGTCTTTCAGGAACAGAAGTAGCTGAGTCAGATGCAGAGCTTGCACAGGCCTCAGATGTTGATTCTAAGGTCCTTGAGGAAGCTCAGGAAAGCGTTAATCCGGACGTATCAGAGGCTGAGGCAGCTGATCCAGATAAGCAGGCATCTCTTAATGACATCCTGGCTAATGCTGAAGAAGTGGATCTTTCTGGTGAGAATCAATCCTATAATAATGAAAATGAGGAGCTTACTTTCTCAAGAGATGATTGGAAGCTGATTCTTGTTAATAAGCAGCATCCAATTCCTGATGATTACGAATTCCATCTTGGAACCATCAGCGGATCAATGAGATGTGATGAGCGTATTATCCAGCCTCTTCTTGATATGATGAAAGCTGCCAGCGCTGATGGAGTAAGCCTTATCATTTGCTCACCTTACAGAGATATCGACAGACAGACGATGTTGTTTGAAACTAAGGTAGATAAGTATATGAACGCTGGAATGAGCTACATGGATGCTTACAACCTGGCTTCACAGGCTGTAACAGTTCCTGGCTCTTCAGAGCATCAGATCGGACTTGCCATTGATATTATCTGTGATGGATATTCCTCACTGGATGAGGGCTTTGCAGATACCAAGGCAGGCAAGTGGCTTGCTGAGAACAGTTATAAATATGGATTTATTCTTAGATATCCTGCTGGAAAAGAGGATATTACCAGTATCGAGTATGAGCCTTGGCACTTTAGATATGTTGGGGTTGACGCAGCGACAGTTATGGTAGACAATAATCTCTGCCTTGAAGAGTTTTGGAGCAGATATGTAGACTAAACTGTCTATAAGAACATAGTATTATTCCTGCCCAGGCTTAGTTTTAAGTCTGGGCAGTAGTTATGATTGAGGTTAGTATGTACAAGATTATCAAAAAAGATGGCAGTGCCAAAAGAGCAGAATTTACAACTGTTCACGGTGTTATTCAGACACCTGTATTTATGAATGTTGCCACAGTGGCGGCTATTAAGGGTGGTGTATCCACAGAGGACCTTGAGGGCATTGGAACTCAGGTTGTTCTTTCTAATACTTATCATTTGCATTTAAGACCAGGTGATGACGTGGTTTACAGAATGGGCGGACTTCACAAGTTTATGTCCTGTAATAAGCCTATTCTTACAGATTCAGGCGGATTCCAGGTCTTTTCCCTTGCTAAGACCCGTAGGATCAAGGAAGAGGGTGTTTACTTCCATTCACATATTGATGGACATAAGCTCTTTATGGGACCTGAGCAGAGTATGAGAATTCAGTCTCATCTTGGTTCCACAATTGCAATGGCCTTCGACGAGTGCCCATCAGCTAAGGCTGAGCATGAGTATGTTCAGATGTCTGTGGACAGAACTACCAGATGGCTTAAGAGATGTCAGGATGAGATGAAAAGACTTAACGGCCTTGAGTATACCGTTAATCCTAATCAGCTTCTTTTTGGAATCAACCAGGGAGCTATCTTTGATGATATTCGTATAGAGCATGCTAAGAGAATTTCTGATATGGGTCTTGATGGCTATGCTGTTGGCGGTCTTGCCGTAGGTGAGAGCCATGAAGAGATGTATCATGTTCTTGAAACTGTAGTTCCTTACCTTCCAGAGGATAAGCCTACTTATCTTATGGGTGTTGGAACACCGGCCAATATCCTTGAAGCTGTTGAAAGAGGCGTTGACTTCTTTGACTGCGTATATCCAAGTAGAAATGGTCGTCACGGTCATCTCTATACTAATAAGGGACATATCAATCTTCTTAATGCCAGATATGAACTGGATGATACACCTATTGAAGAAGGATGCCAGTGCCCAGCCTGCCGCAGATACACCAAGTCTTACATCAGACACCTTCTTAAGGCAGGAGAGATGCTTGGTATGAGACTTTGCGTTCTTCATAATCTCTATTTCTATAATCATATGATGGAAGAGATCAGAGAGGCCATTGAACAGGGAAGATTCCAGGAATACAAGAAGGCTAAGCTTTCCGGTATGCAGGAATATGACGGAAACGCAGTTAGTGACGGATATAACATTGCCAGAAATTGGCGAAAAGGTTAATTTTGTATACTTGCATTATATCCGCTTCTTTAGTATCATTTATTGATGTATTATATTTTTATTTTTGGAGGAAGTTATGGGAGTAATTTTAACTGAAGAAGTTGCATCTTCACCACTTAGCATGATTGCGCCTTTCGCGTTATATGCTGTAATCATTGCATTATTTTATTTTTTGATTTTCCATCCACAGCGTAAGGAACAGCAGCGTAAGGCTAGAACAATTTCCGCTCTTGCAGTTGGTGACAGCGTAAGAACTACAAGCGGTTTTGTTGGTGTGGTTATCGATATAAGTGACGAGATGGTAATTGTTGAGTTTGGTAGCAAGAACTGTCGTATCGCCATGTATAAGGACGCCATCGCTGAGGTTGAGAAGCCTGAGGACGCGATAGCTACTAATTCTTCTGATGACAAGAAGAGCAAAAAGGATAAGAAATAATTTATTATGATCTTTGAAGCCTGGTTGGGGTGCGCCCAATCGGGCTTTTTTCCAAAAATGAGGACAGAGGAGAGACGTTATGAAAATGAAAGTAACCTGTATTCCTGGGGATGGAATTGGTCCAGAGATCGTTGCCGAGGCAAGGAAGGTCCTTGATAAGGTATGTAGCGAATTTGGACATGAGATTGAGTACAAGGATGTCTTAATGGGTGGCTGTTCTATTGACGCCACTGGAGTTCCACTTACTGATGAAGCTATTGAAGATTGTAAGAGCGCTGATGCTGTGCTTATGGGTTCTATTGGCGGCAATACATCAACTTCTCCCTGGTACAAGCTTGAGCCATCTTTAAGACCAGAGGCAGGACTACTTAAACTTCGTAAGTCTCTTAATTTATTTGCTAATCTGCGTCCAGCTTACCTTTATCCAGAACTTAAGGATGCATGTCCTTTAAAGGAATCTACCAGTGAGAAAGGCTTTGATATGCTCATCATGAGAGAGCTTACTGGTGGCCTTTATTTTGGAAAGCGTAGCACTGAAGAGAGAAATGGCGAGATGGTTGCGGTAGATACTCTTGAGTACAAGGAGAGTGAGATCCGCAGAATTGCTATTAAAGCCTTCGATGTAGCCATGAAGAGACGTAAGAGCGTTATAAGCGTAGATAAGGCTAACGTTCTTGATTCCTCAAGACTTTGGAGAAAGGTTGTTGAGGAGGTTAAAAAGGATTATCCGGAAGTTTCTTTAGAGCATATGCTGGTTGATAACTGCGCTATGCAGCTTGTAAAGGATCCTTCTCAGTTTGACGTAGTTCTTACAGAGAACATGTTTGGTGATATCTTATCTGATGAAGCCAGCATGATCACAGGATCCATCGGAATGCTTCCAAGTGCTTCCCTTAACGATACTAAGTTTGGCCTCTATGAGCCAAGCCACGGAAGTGCACCAGATATTGCAGGTCAGGACATTGCTAATCCTATAGCTACAGTTCTTTCAGCGGCTATGATGCTTAGATACACATTTGATCTTGATAAAGAGGCAGACTCCATCGAGGAAGCTGTCCGCAAAGTATTAGAAGAAGGATATCGCACTACAGACCTTGTTCTCAAGGGACAGGAGAAGGATTTCACCCTTGTAGGCTGTAGTAGAATGGGAGATTTACTTGCTGAGCGAATCATCAATTGTAAAAACTGAGAAAAAAATATATGACTTTTTACCTCATGAACCTGAGACCATGGGTATTACGCTGTTTATCATTGGTATGGCAGCCTATTATCTATGGAGAATGTTTGCTATTACTCCTCAGTATGATGAGCTTTACACCTACTATACATTTATTAGTAAGGGACCTTTCTATTCAGCAATTCATTGGCCACTTCCTAATAACCATGTAGGATACTCGGTTTTATCAGGAGTCCTTAATTACTTTGGCAATTCATATATCGGACTTAGAGGAGTATCCTTTGTCTGTGCTGTAAGTAATCTGATTCTTATCTATAGAATAAGCAGACGTTACTTTTCTCATTACGTTCCACTGGCTGCGACAGCTCTTTATGCTAGTATGCAGGTGGTTAACGAGTACAGCGTTCAGGGAAGAGGATATACCCTGGCTACAACATGTTATCTTATAGCAATCTACATCATAGGTATCATGTGTAATGCAGGCGAGACCAAGACCAGATACTTTGTAATGTTTGGTATTTCACTGGTTCTTGGCTTATATACAGTTCCAAGTAGTGTTTACTGGGTTGTTCCCACATCTTTTGCAGCTGCGTTATATCTTTTTATAAATGGCCTCAGAATCAGGAAGGTCTACAAGAAGATTAGCGATAATATGTACTTCAGAACCCTGAAGACACTTATTATTACTGGTGTTCTGGCAGCTCTTGCAACAACATTTTTGTATACTATTATATGGCTGGCTATTGGATCCAACCTTCTTATTAAGGATGAAACATCTGCTTTCTATGGTCTTTCCCATGGAACAGCCCTTGTAAGAGGCCCTGTACAGTGTGTACAGACTGGAATCGACTATATGCTTAATCAGCCATATATTCAGAGTCTTGATCCTGCTGAGTTTAAGGCTAATTACTTCAACTGGTGTATTAACCTTTTGAACTATATGTTACCAGGTGTGCCATATGTACTTGCATTCTTTATATGTGTTTCACTGGTGGTGCTTATTACAGGGTTCTTCAGACACTTTGAATACAGTATTACGGTTATTAACCTTTTGATTGTAAGTAATGTGGTTCTTACACAGCTGATGCTTATTTACCAGCACAAGCTTCCATATCTTAGAGTATTTGGTTATGGCTGCGTTACCATATCCCTTGCTATTTGCGGAATTCTGGAGAAGTCCATCAATGTTCTTATAAGAATTTATAACAGCAAGGAAACTGATGGAGTTAACCTAAAGGCCGTGGCTTCTCACAGGGAGCATGAGACCATTGTTCATAAAGAGAAGTCTATTTCATGGATAGGTCTTTTTATACCGGTTATCATTATTGGTATTTTGTTCTTCGTAAGATTTTTTGACCCATCCTTTAGCTGCCAGCTTGGAGAAAGAGAAAATGACATCTTCAACACCATGCTTGTGGCGGATATTCCTAACAGGAAGAATATTGCAGTTATCGACTGTGATCAGCAGTACCTTCTTAAGTTTGGATGGGGAATAGATTGCACCAAGACCGATGTCACAGACGCAGACTGCGTTATTATTGATAAGAATCTGTTTGAACCAGGCTATTCTGGTGGGGACTTCTGGAAGTTCTATCAGACCTACGAAACCATTGACTGGGAATATATAGATTCTATGCATGCTCAATACGAGACAGACAGATTGATTCTTTATACTAAATAAGAATTTGATTGATAATAAGATTATTAAGAATTAGGAGGAGATATTATGGCGATGATTAGCGACAGAGTTATGGAAGGACTTCAGCAGGCACCACACAGGAGTCTGTTTAATGCTCTTGGTTTTACAGAAGAAGAGAGAAGAAAACCACTTATTGGTATTGTTAGTTCATACAATGAGATTGTACCTGGTCATATGAACCTTGATAAGATCACTGAGGCTGTAAAGCTTGCTGTGGCAGAGGCTGGTGGTATGCCAGTTGTTGTTCCAGCAATTGCTGTATGTGACGGTATTGCCATGGGACACGTTGGAATGAAGTATTCTCTTGTTACAAGAGATCTTATTGCTGACAGTACTGAGTGTCTTGCTAAGGCTCATGCCTTTGATGGTATGGTCTGCATTCCTAACTGTGATAAGAACGTTCCTGGACTTCTTATGGCAGCTGCAAGAGTTAATATTCCTACAGTATTTGTTTCTGGCGGTCCTATGATGGCTGGTAGAGTAGATGGTCATAAAACGTCTCTTTCTTCTATGTTCGAGGCTGTTGGATCAGTTTCTGCAGGCACTATGACCAATGAAAAACTCTGCGAGTACGAAGAGAAGGCTTGTCCTACCTGTGGATCATGTTCAGGTATGTACACAGCTAACTCCATGAACTGTCTTACAGAGTCTATCGGTATGGGACTTCCTGGAAATGGTACAATCCCAGCTGTTTATTCTGCTAGAATCCGTCTTGCTAAGAAGGCTGGATATGCAGTTATGGACCTTATTAAGAAGAATATCAGACCAAGAGATATCATGACTAAGGAGGCATTTATGAATGCTCTTGCCATGGACATGGCTCTTGGATGCTCAACTAATACAATGCTTCACCTTCCTGCAATTGCCCACGAGGCAGGCGTTGAGCTTAGCATGGAGATTGCCAATGAAGTATCTGCTAGAACTCCTAACCTTTGCCACCTTGCACCAGCAGGCCCTACCTACATGGAGGATCTTAATGAGGCAGGCGGTGTTCTGGCTGTTATGTCTGAGCTTGTTAAAAAGAACTTACTCAATACAGATCTTATTACTGTTACAGGTAAGACAATTAAAGAGAATCTCGAAGGCGTAACTAACCTTAATCCAGAGGTTATCAGACCTATCGAGAATCCATATATGCAGTCTGGCGGAATTGCTGTTCTTAAGGGCAATATCGCTCCAGATACAGGTATCGTTAAGAAGTCAGCTGTAGTTCCTGAGATGATGACTCATGAGGGACCAGCAAGAGTATTTGACTGCGAAGAGGATGCTATTGCAGCTATTCTTGGTGGAAAGATCGTTGCAGGTGATGTTGTAGTTATCAGATATGAGGGACCTAAGGGCGGCCCTGGAATGAGAGAGATGCTTAATCCTACATCAGCTATTGCTGGTAGAGGACTTGGATCAAGCGTTGCTCTTATCACTGATGGTAGATTCTCAGGAGCAAGTAGAGGAGCTTCTATCGGTCATGTTTCTCCAGAGGCAGCTGTTGGCGGACCTATCGCTCTTATTGAAGAGGGCGATATCATCAGCATCGATATTCCTAACAATTCTCTTAATGTTAAGGTTTCTGATGAAGAGCTTGCCAAGAGAAGAGAGAAATGGCAGCCAAGAGAGCCTAAGATCACTGATGGCTACCTTGCAAGATACAGAGAGCTTGTTACAAGTGGTAACAGAGGCGCTGTTCTTGAGATTCCACGCAGATAAGAGATAGCTCTTTTAACAGATAAACATGTAATGTTTGGGTCGGGAATATATTGGTATAAGAGGAGTATATGAAATGCAGTTAACTGGTGCACAGATCGTTCTTGAGTGTCTTAAAGAACAGGGAGTAGATACTATATTTGGATATCCGGGCGGAACAATCCTGAATATCTATGATGAACTATACAAACAGGGAGATAACTTCCTTCACATTCTTACAAGCCATGAGCAGGGCGCTGCCCATGCGGCTGACGGATATGCAAGAAGTACAGGTAAGGTAGGCGTTTGCTTTGCTACAAGTGGTCCTGGTTCTACTAATCTTGTAACTGGAATCGCTACAGCCTACATGGATTCAGTTCCTATGGTAGCAATTACCTGTAACGTTAATCTGCCTCTTCTTGGTAAGGATACCTTCCAGGAGGTTGATATCGCTGGTATTACTATGCCTATCACTAAGCATGGTTACATCGTTAAGGATGTTAAGGACCTGGCTGATACTATTCGTAAGGCTTTCAAGATTGCCAGAACCGGAAGACCAGGACCTGTTCTTGTTGATATTACCAAGGACGTTACAGCTAAGACCTGTGATTACAGAGCTGCAGTTATCAGTATGGAGGAGCCTTCAGGTCATTTCAAGGACGAGGAGATCAGTACTGCGCTTAAGCTTATTAAGAATGCCAAGAGACCATTTATATATGTTGGCGGAGGTGCTGTAATTTCTGGAGCAGACAAGGAGCTTCTTGAGTTTGCTAAGAAGATTGATGCGCCTGTTTGCGATACTCTTATGGGTAAGGGTGCCTTCGATGGTACTAATAAGCTCTATACAGGCATGATCGGTATGCACGGAACAAAGGCTTCTAACTTTGGCGTCAGTGAGTGCGATCTTCTTATTGCGCTTGGTGCCAGATTCTCTGATCGTGTTACAGGAAATGCCAAGACCTTTGCAAGCAAGGCTAAGATTCTTCAGATCGACGTTGATGCTGCAGAGATCAATAAGAATATCAGAGTTAATCACGCAATTGTTGGTGATCTTAAGGAAGTTCTTTCTATCCTTAATTCAAGACTTGACCAGATGGATAAGCTTGAGCATAAGGAGTGGCTTGATAAGATCGCTGATTATAAAAAGAAATATCCTCTTAGCTATGAGTCAGACAAGCTCACATGCCCATATATCATTGAGGAACTTGATAAGCTTACAAAGGGCGATGCTATCATCTCTACAGATGTTGGTCAGCATCAGATGTGGACTGCTCAGTATTACAAATTCAGAAAGCCTAGAACTTTCCTTACATCAGGCGGTCTTGGCACCATGGGATACGGTCTTGGAGCCTGCATCGGAGCTAAAGTTGGCAATCCGGACAAAATATGTGTTAATATAGCAGGAGATGGTTGCTTTAGAATGAACATGAACGAACTTGCTACAGCATCCAGATACAACATTCCTGTTATTGAGATAGTTATCAATAATAACGTTCTTGGAATGGTAAGACAGTGGCAAACTCTTTTCTATGATAAGCATTATTCACAGACAGTATTTGGCGACAATGTAGATTATTGCAAGGTGGCTGAGGCTCTTGGCTGTGAGGCTATCAGAGTTACTAAGAAATCAGAGGTTGCACCTGCTCTTAAGAAGGCTATCAAGGCTAATAAGCCAGTTCTTTTGGATTGCATCATTGAGGAAGACGACAAGGTATTCCCAATGGTTCCAGCTGGAGCATCAATTAGCGAAGCCTTTGATGCAAGTGATATGAAAAAGAAGTAATTTGTGAGCATTGTTTGGGGTTAATAATTTATGAAAAGTGGACGCAAAAATGTCATCACCTTTCTGATGGCAGTAGTAGTGATTCTGGCTTTTATCTATGTCCTTCTGGGACTCTATTACACGGAAGGATTTCCATGCTTTACCTGGATTAACGGCGTATATGCCACAGGTAAAAGCGTTTCAGAGGTTAATACCGAACTTTCTAAAGACTTTAGTTACAGTGGCATTACCGTTAAGGATGCCACTGGGGCTGAGCTTTTTATAGACGCATCTGAAATTGATCTTCAGGCAGACTATACCGACTCTCTTACAGAGTACCTTGGTAACACTAATTCTTTTGCCTGGGGATACAATCTTATTAGGAATCTCAGATATGAATGTAAGCCTACAATCAAATATGACAGAGATAAGCTGGTGGAGGCTGTCTCTGGATGGGATATCTTTAAGGTCAGTTCAGATCTTAAGGTTTATATTGATTCCACTGAGAATGGCTACGTGCTGGTTAATCCCAAGGATAAGGTTCCTAACAAGGACAATATCGTATCTGTAGTGTGCGATCAGGTTTCAGAGCTTTCTGAAGTCTGCGATATCTCTGAGATCACCACTTGCTATCAGAGTATAGAGCTTACAGATTCGGAAAAAGAGCTAGTGTCCTTTTATGACAAGATTGATAAGCTTCAGAACTGTCAGATTGTCTATGTTATTGCAGATGAGGAGATTCCGGTTGATGCAGCTGTTGTAAGTAAGTGGTTTGTAAAGGAAGAGGATCTTGAGGAAGCTCTTTCTGAAAAAAAATCCAAATCCAGCAAGGGAAATCCTGGGAACGGTCTGTTTATTATAAGGCACCAGGAATCTTATCTTCCTAAGGAAGAGGAACTTTCCTCCTATCAGGGCTTTGTGACAGACTCCTATGGTAATCTCATTATCAGCGAGAGCAAGATGTATGACTTCCTGTTGGAACTTTCTGAAACCTATGATACAGCCTGGACTCTTAAGAGATATCAGGATGGTGTGGCTTCAGAAATTGTGATAAATGAAAATGGTAAGGGCAATGGCTCTATCATCGACATAAATACAGAGTTTGAGAATCTTAAGACTGCTTTTATTGAGGAATCCTATGCTCGGGTAGATACGAGAGAGATTACTTTTTCTGAGGATTGTCTTGTGGTAGATGCAGGCACTGAACTAGGAAATACCTATATCGCTGTAGATATGGGAGAGCAGATGCTTTATTATTACGAGAACGGCGAGCTTCGTATGAACATGCCTGTGGTAACTGGTAACGTCAACAGATCCAGGGGAACTCCTGCTGGTCTTTATTCTGTTTACAACAAAAGATATCACACTTACTTAAGAGGCGTAGACTACGTCTCTTATGTTAATTATTGGCTTGGTGTTCATAAGGGTGTGGGAATACACGATGCTACCTGGCGTAGTAAGTTTGGTGATGAGATCTATAAGTCTGATGGATCCCATGGTTGTATTAACTGTCCTATGGATCAGGTGTCTGAGCTGTGGGAAATCGTGGAAATCGGAACGCCGGTTATATTGTTTTATTGAGATGTTTGAAGAGCGAATTAGTGATAAATATGGTCGAATGCAGATTTAGTGGCTATTCATGTATATCACTAAATTGACTGAATTAAACACGAATACGAAATAACGTCATTTGATATATTGCATAATGTAATATTTGAAATGACGTTATTTGTTTGTGTGCAAGATTTTGCTGAAATTTCAGAATATTTCATTTACTTTTATTTCAAATATGTTAAAATATTTTTCGTGGGGAGAAAAAGACTGGGGAGTATCTTTTTCTTAAGATAGCCTTTAAGCTATCGGATTTCCTAAAAGTTTTCCAATTTATAGTTTTATCAATTATTTGAATATTTTTTTGCAACATTTATTTTACCTTATCTGTTATTAAAGTAGAGCCGTGATCGTTCGTCACGGTAACTTGTGGTAGTTGATACAGGACGAAACGTCTTTATCATAAATTCGATATGTGACTGAGCAATAGGGCTTATTAGCATATCACCAAATAAAAACAAAACGGAGGAAAAGAAAAATGGCACAAAAGGGTATGAATGTCAGCGAAGTTGAGGGATACCTTTCAACACTTTCAGCTGGCGCAACTGATCTTGATCAGCTTACAACAGACGTTAAGAATCTTCAGGGACCACTCCAGGATTGCTGGGAAGGTGAAGAGGCTGAGGCATGCGT
>NZ_JHWL01000013.1 GCF_000622085.1 Butyrivibrio proteoclasticus P6B7 | reverse complement strand
TGATGTCATGCTGAAATCTTAGTTTATGAACTACCTCTAGTCGTTGTTTGAGTGTGGCGTGAATATGGCAATCGCTTTTTTTAGTATGAGGAGTTCCTCCTCAAGCTGAGCATTGCGTTTTTGCAGGTCTTTGACCTGCTTGGCAGTAAGAATTTCGCCATCGTCAGTTTCAACGGTAGAGTATTGCTTAATCCAGCGGGTAAGGCTGGTAGGAGAGACTCCGTATTCCTTACAGAGAGCAGCTTGAGTCTTTCCACCATTTTGATAGAGGTTAACAAGAGTACGTTTGAACTCTTCGTCATACCTCACGGAACGGTTGCCTGTGGACATAATTAGATACCTCCTTTTGTGTCTAATTAATTGTAATAATGAGTTACTTATCGTGTCCACTTTTTTAATATAGATCCAAACTGACTCCAAGTTTAGTGAAGAGGATGGTCTTTTCTATAAAAATGTTACTAAAGAAGAGTTAAGCGATATATTTGATGTGCACTATTATGTTGAATATGATGCTAAGTTGGATCATACACCATTGTGGTGGGAAATTTTCCCTGCAGATTATGTAGATGATGGCATTTATCTAGTATTTGCAGAGGGATGTCTTCCTGACTGGGAGGCGTATGATAAAGGTGTATGCCGAAAACATGTAAAGTTAACAGATATTGAACATTGCAAAGTCTCTTATGTTTATAAGAAAAAAGATGGCAAAGTTGTAGATGTTGTGGAAGAAAGTGATGTAATATCTGTGGATGATATGCTTGGTGTACTCGCAAAGTATATGCCAGGAAATGGGGACTAACTGATGATAAAAATGGAGTTGTAGAAGATAGAGTCAGAATCTGTTTCCCTAACGGAATTCTTTCGGGATGGTCAGCGATTGACAAGAGCACATGCAAAAATATGTGGACATTAAGGATGTTACATCAGCTAGGGTGGAAAAAATAGTATACAAAGAAAACGGTGTTGTTGTTCGATACGCCGAAGATTATTTCTACCGTAATGACAGTTGATGAAATGCTTAAGCTTAGGGACAAATATAGTAAAGAAAACCTATGATGGAACATGATTATTTAAAGCAAATTTCATTATCTACTGATGGAGCCGGATTCGTTATTTATTCGCCTGAGTCCATAGTGTTTCCTGAAGGGGCAGATTTCTTTTCTCAAGAATTTGATACTCCACAGAAGGTAGCGGAACATATCAGAAAGGGCGATATTGTCGGGATTAATACTGGAAGCGCGGGGGAGTACAATATTGCCGTGAAATCTGGTTACCCTTCGGCAGAAATACTGGAACAGTATCCGGTGGCTATAAGACTTGCTTTGGTTGTCAAAGGTGGGAAAGTTGCAATTATAGATCTCCTTTGGCTAACGGAATGGAGTGATGAAGTTCCAGAAGAGCAATTAATAGATATTGCTGATGGAATATATCATGTAACTGTGATGACAAGGAAACCAGATTCAGGGATATGGGGAGATAATCAGGAAATATATATGTTTTTTAACTCTATAGATGAAATGCCTGAATTGAAGTGGACAGGGGTGCCATATCTTTTTTGATTTAACGTATGAAGCAGATTTTTTCGTTTACCAATAAAAATGAAATTTATAAGAAATGTATTTATGCTGCGATAGCACATGCGGTTATGGTTGGCAAATATGACTTGCTTTCCGAAGAAATATCATGGGATGGTGAGAATTATCTTTTCCAAAATATGTCCGGCGTCAGAGGTGTTATTTCATTTAATGATGGCATTTTTGCTTGTGGGATACAGAATCTTCATTCGAATTATTTGACATTAGAGAAAAGTGTCGATGAGTGTGATGATAGTATAAAACTATTATTTGAGAATGAGATTAATCCGTATCTTTTGTTGGAGGAAGGTAATAAAAAACAGGCTGCTATATCAGCTCTTTTTTGGGGAGACGAAAATAGAATATACTCATGCTGTGAAGAAGCGGAGTTTATGGAAAAAAGTGACAATGTCTTACTTCCATATCTTTATGAATTTGATGATTTGAAAAGATACTGGAGTGACTATTATGAATTAAACGGAGATCAGCGTGAGTTAATTGACAAACTTTTTGAAAGAAGGTTAGAAAACGAATCATTTAGTCTGGATATGGACGTAAAAGAAAAACTTTCAAATTGGTTTGGAGAAAAGCATGTACTTTGTTTAAAAGCTTTTAAAGAGTTGGGAATCATCTAATAAATGAAAAAAACGCTTAAAGAATGAAAAATAGTCTATTGGAGAATGAAGTGGGATTTACGCTAACTAAGCAATACACTGGTGAAATGTATTATGAACATTGTATTTAATTGCGATAAACGTGATGCCATGGTAATAGTCGATAAGAGCATTGTCGAGAACCTTACAGACGAGCAGGCATATTCGTTAGATATTCTTTTAGACAAAAAAGGCGAATCTGAGCTTGTGTTTGATTTTCCTGGAGAAGATTGGAATATCGTATGGGAAAGAGAAACTCGTGATTTAAGAAACTTCATTAATTCTGGAGCTATGATTGTCAATTGTCTGGATGAGACAGATGGGCTTTATTCTTTTAATGTGGTTGAAGAAGAGATTGATGCTTGTAGTTGCCTGGAAGTTAAAAGTGGAGAAGTAATCATAGTTAGTGCCAGTGAACTGATTCAAGTAGTGCTTTATCCAGAGTTGAAGATGGAGAAGAGTGGAGAGATGAATCTTGAAGCAGGCTGGTATGAAGTGAAAAAAGAAGGGAATGGTTTTTCTTTTCATAAAGCAGCTAATAAAAGACAGGATGTAAATAATATTATTTAAATTATTACATTGTTTTATAAGGACTATGAGACCTAATTATGTTGATTGCCAGTTATTCTGATAATGAATACTATTTTATTCATAATTCAAAGACCAATGCTTTGGTGACAGAAGACAAATCAAAGATAAACGATAGTTTTTTGACTAGAGGAAACATGTTTTGATGCAAACTGAAAAAACAATAAATATATCATGCAGTAAACATATTGATAAGCAAGAGATATACCATCTTTTTAAGAAGATTCTTTCATTTGTTGATTCACCCAAATTTAAAGCTAAACATTTTGCAAATGGTAGGTGCCACAAATACAATGAAAACAAATTTTCTAAAGCTTTTTATGAAGAGATGAGTGTAACAGATGATGATATTAGATTTACTTTGGAATGGCCTAATGGAAAAGCATCTATTATTTGCTATAAAGTCGATGTGGCTTATAGAATCCGAGTTTCCATTGATGAAAGTGCAGATGTAAGGATACAACAAGAACTAGAGAATTTTATTATCAAAAATGCAATAATGGCTGGCGAAGCAGATGTGCATGATATGGCAATTCAGAATCAAAGATATATTCATATGCTGGAATGGTTGGGAGAAAAACCTGATGATTATCCTAAATGTAAGGGGAATACTGAGGAATATGAAATAGATATATCAAAAAATCCTGGCTATTGGGTGGTGGCTAGAGGCATGGATTTTGCTGCTTTTTATCGGATGTGGTTTGGCAAAGATGCTTATAAATTATTTGATAAAGATGTGCTTAGGGAATTTCCTTGTTATGAGAATGTTATTTTAGATAATGATGTTACGAGGATAACTCTTTACCAAAATATTCTAGAATATAAGAAAAAAGAAAATCGAGATAAGCAATGGGAATTTCGTGAAAAAACACATCTTGATAAAATTGCTGCGCAAATAAAGAAAGACGAAGAAGATGAACGAAATCGATTATTAGATCCTTAATTAGATATTATTCAAGGCAATTTTGAACATGGCGGAGTTAGGCTGATTCGTAGATATCTAAAGGATGGAGAAAATGTGAAACGTTCTGAAGCTGGAAGTGTTGAAGAAGTTGAACTTGATGAAAATGGGAAAGCTGTTTATAGAACTATTAGTGAATTGTAAAATTTGAATTTGGGTAAGTATGCTCCTGTTTATGATGCTGAAAAAATATATGATGAATATTCAAACAGTAAAAAGCTAGTAGAAACTTAAGCGTATATATCAATTAAAATCAAACCTCCTGATATCGGGTGAAGCCACCTAATATCAGGAGTTTATTCTTATCACATATTCTTCATCCAGGCTGTTGCCAGTTCTGGCCAAAGTCCCACATCTTCTTTAAGTGTCAGATCAATGCCATTTCCCTGCTGCTCATTGCCGCCAAAGAACTGTTCTATAAGCTCTTGCCTTCTCTGCTCAGAGACGTTTACGCCCTTTCCTTCCTTAACTGCAAAGGCTGCGCGCATGGTCTGTTCCATGGTATAATCGCCGCCAGACCAGCCCTGGAAGTAGGCTTCATTGGCTACAGATAAACCGTGGAATCCACGAGGGAATACGTAGTGGGCAAATGGTATTTTCTTTTTTCTAAGAGCAGTGGCGAAAAGGTAGCTGTTCTCTACAGGAACCAGGTCATCCTCCTCTGTCTGCCAGATAAAGCATGGTGGAGTGTTGTCCTTAACGTGCTTTTCCAGTGAGAAGTAATCAAGTTCTTCAGCTGTAGGCTCTTTTCCCAGAAGAGTCTCAAAGGAGCCACCATGGGCTGACTCACCGGAAGTTATAACAGGATAAGAGAGGATTACGCCATCTGGTCTGTTGGAAACGCTGTTGTATTCTGGGTTTGAATCCTCAACATCATCAAAGTGCACAGCAAGACTTCCGCAAAGGTGGGCTCCAGCTGAGAAACCGGTAATGATGAGCTTATCAAAGCTGATGCCAAATCTGTCAGCGTTCTTTCTGATGTATCTGACTGCTCTTGAAATATCCTCAAGAGGCTGTCTTTTAAGCGGTACAGACATGGTGATATCTGTTGTATAGCTAAGTACGAACACGTTCATGCCGCGGTTATAGAATTCATCAGCAACCATCTCGCCCTCGTGAGGAACGCACATGCAATAGCCACCGCCTGGTGCAACCAGCATGCAGTCACGCTTCTCGTCGCCTTCGTGAAGGTAAGCAAAGATATTTGGGGTAAAACCATAGGCAGCAGCGTAGTTGTACTCGCCCTCTTCCCAGATATTTTCTCTAAAGCGTCTAATTGAAGGAAGCTCAAGACCTGTTAACTTGAAATCCTCGTCTGAATATGTTGGCGCCCACTTATCAATTTGGTCCTTGCTTACAACAGTCTTAAGCACCTCGTAGTAAGCCTTCTTAGCTTCACACTTGCCACTAAACAGCAGTGGATAACTGGTCTCTCTTCTAAAGCCTGTAAGCCAGCTATCTTCATCTCTGAGGTTCCAGAAGGTAACGCTGGTAATGTTGGCCTTTCCGCTCTTCTTTGCCTCGATATAAATCTCGAATAGTTCTTTGTACCTGGCTGCAAGGGCATCCATTGAGCTTTCTGAAGGATCAGCGTTGTGCATATCAAGCTCAGTTACATGTATCTTAAGCCCAAGCTCGCCGTACTTATAAACGGCGGTTTTAAGGTCTCCAAAGTCAGGATGATCCATAAGAAGGTGGGACTGCATGCCCATTCCATCTACGATTCCTTTATCCATGAGAGGTTTAAGGACCTTCTCGATAATGAAATCTCTTTTCCATGGCTCAGCAGATTCATAGTCGTTGTAAAAAAGATCTACTCCCGGAGCCGCATATTTTCTGGCAAACTCAAAGGCCTTAATAAAGAAATCCTCACCAACAGTCTTGTACCAGATGGACTTTCTAAAGTTGCCCTCATCCACGATTTCATTTACAACGTCCCAAGCGTAGATTATTCCTGGGTAGTTAGTCTGTACAAAATCAAGAACGCCGTGAATATAGCTTTCAAGGCGGGCAAGGAGAGTCTCTCTGTCTGCAAGAGGGAAGTTCTCATTGTAGCGCTCACAGAAGAACCACTTTGGGGTCTGGTTGTGCCAAACAAGGGTGTGTCCTCTCATGGCGATGCCGTTTTCCTTGGCAAATTCAAGGTAGGGAATCGCGTTTTCAAAGGTAAGGGCAGGACAGAGATTATATTTCTCAGGATCCGCCTTGTTAGCAGCTTTGTCCAGATAGTACATGGGCTTCATGTCATTCTCGCAGGTAAAGCTGTTGAACTGCTCCGTCAAGAGCTTGGTGTGGGCAGGTGTGTGCAGATTTACTCGTGAAATCGCAGCGCCAATTTTAAAGTAGGGTTCAAATGCAAGTTTAAGGTTCATGGCTCCTCCATAAAAAAATTCAAGTCATTTTTATAGAATTAATCTTACTAAAAACGACTTGAAATAAAATACCTAAAACTTGCTGAATTTCTATCGATTATTGGCTTTCTTCCTCATCCTCGCTTTTCAGCAGCAGATAATGGTTAATATGTGCCCCGATAAAGAATATGTAGATACAGAAATACACCCACAGCATCATGACGATAGGTGTGGCAAGATTTCCGTATAAAGAGCTGTATCTGGTGGTGCGGTTAACGTGAATAGCGAAGATCATGGAAAAGATATACCACACAACCGCAGAGAACAGGGCTCCCGGAAGCTGCTTAAAGTAAGAGAGCTTAATACTTGGAATGTAGGTGTAGATCACCGCGAACAATATGGTGGCACCGCCAATGATGATTATGAACTTAAAGTCCGCCATGTGCTCAAGGCCCTGGGAAAGGGAAGGCCAGGTTCTTGAAAGGAAGCTGTTAATGACATTTCCGAATACCATCATCAGCAGCATCAAAAGAACTATGGCAATCATAGCCAGTGTGTAGAGAACTGCGATAACCCTAAGGAACATGACAGGTCTTTTCTCATCCACCTCGTAAATACTGTTAAGACCGCGAATAATGGACAGCATGCCCACAGCTCCTGACCACAGGGAAAACAAAATGGTTATAGGCATGATGGATCCAGACTTGGAATAGGCCTCAGTCACAAGGCGCACCATGATTCCCTGGGCAAAGGGCGGAGTGATATCGTTAATGGCGTGCACCAGATCCCCCTCAGTGGCTGCGGTGTAGGGCAGACAGCTGGTAAGCAGGATCAGCAGCGGAATAATTGAGAGCATGATAAAGAAGCTGGTGCTACCAGCGCAGGTATCGATATTCTTTTTTTGCATCTTAAGTGCAAAATCTTTAGCTATTGAGCAAATTCTTTTAACCATTTCCATGTCTCTAATTATATATCAAATCTTTAGCTTCGTGGAATGGGAGGTTTTTACAAAAAAATAGATGGTTCGTAAGCTCCTAAGGATTTATAATAACTAAAGACTAACATTTTTATTCTTACTAGCGGGGTACTTACTTATGAGTCAAAAACTTAGTCTCCTTTTTCCAAACCCAGATCTCCATTTTAATACATTAAGCGATGTGGCTTTTCACGATATAGGCATGGACGGCGTGGTCAAGAAGCTCTCTGTCTATGAGAACGAGCAGACCTATATTACAAATGTCATGAGGATGATGACAAGTGACCTTTATACCGCCAGGTATAGAGCGGAGGTCTTTGACGATATATACAACAATAAGAGCATGCGTGAGGATCTGATGAAGCTCATGGATCGCATCAATTTCCTCAGAGAATTTGGATCTTTTAAAAGAGATCACGACGCTCAGCAGGGCGTTTGGGACCTTCTCCACAGATTGGATGAGCTTAACAGCTATATTGAGTGCATTGAGGCTATTCACAAATGCCTTTCGGATACAGAACTTAAGTCAGAGGGACTTATAAGGCTTCGGGACCACGTTAAGGCCCTGTACACCGATAATTCTTTTGATGCTCTCAAAAAAGATATCAAGGCTCTGAAGGCAGATACCAGAAGCCTTAAGAGTGTGACCGTAGGTATTAACTTAAACGAGCGCTTCGAAGCCTCCGGCGTAGGCCTTATCTCAGTTAACAGTAAGCCCTTCACCAAGTCAGGCATAGTCAGCCACTTCGTGGACAAGGTCACAGGCGCAGACTCCATCCATGAAGGAACTGAGTGGAATGGCGACTACAAGTACGATGAGATCAATGTAAAAAGAGCTATCTCCGACGATACACCTTTTGTGGTACCGGCCCTTAGCCCTATGGCCCTTATGAGCCTCAAGGCCATAGCGGATTCTGAGAAGGATGAAAAGAACATAACCAATTACATGGATGAGATCGCCAGCAGGATGCTAAGTAAGACTGCAAGGCACCTAAGGGAGATTCTTGGAAGATACGTAATGCTCACCATAACTGACATTACAGACATCATGCCGGAATTCATCTACTATGTAAGATGGGCTGAATATATAGAGAAATTAAGGGCCAGAGGCTTTAAGTTCTGTAAGCCTAAAGTTATAGGCCTTAATGATAATAACGAGCCTGAAGAGTATGGCGATGCAAGCGTTGGCCAGGTTATGGATGCAAGGGGTGTTTATAACATCAGACTTATCGAGGATGACAATACAAATCCTTCATCCATCGTGCCCAACAATCTTTCTTTTGACAAAAAGAACTGGCTCTATATCCTTACAGGTGCCAACAGAGGCGGTAAGACCATGATCACCCAGGCCATAGGACAGATGTACTTCCTTTCTCAGGGAGGAATCTATGCTCCGGGAACAGCTTTTTTGTATAAGCCTGTGGATGGCATTTATACGCATTTCCCTGCGGATGAGGACAAGACTTTGGACCTTGGAAGACTGGGAGAAGAGTGTAAGAGGTTTAAAGAGCTGTTTGAAAGCGCCACCAGTGACAGCCTATTGCTTTTAAATGAGACCTTTTCAACCACATCCTTTGAGGAGGGCTACTACATAGCTAAGGACTGTATCAAGGCTATTTTGAGTAAGGGCGTTAGAACGATATATAATACTCATATGCACAAACTTGCAGTGGATGTGCCGGAGATCAACGAAGATGCCGGACAGTATAGGGCATCATCCCTTATTGTGGTCAACAAGGGAAGTGAAAGGTCCTACGAAGTAAGAGTTGCTCCACCACAGGGCAAGTCCTATGCCAGCGATATCGCGGAGAAGTACGGGGTTACCTACGATATGCTGACAACAAAACACTAATCGGGAGAATACAGGTATGAAACAGGTTAGAAGAGCAGAACTTAAGGATATACCAGAGATTTTACAGCTTCTTGTACAGGTGGACATGGTGCACCACAACGGTCGCCCTGATATTTTCAAGGGCCCAGCCACCAAGTACAATGCCAAGGAGCTTGAGACAATACTTCAGGATGACAAGACCCCTGTCTTTGTGTATGAGGACGAAGATGGCAAGGTTCTTGGCCACGGCTTTTGCATTCATCAGCAGAAGGTGGGAGACAATGTCCTTACAGACATAAAGACTCTCTACATCGACGACATCTGCGTTGATGAGAATGCAAGAGGAAAGGGCGTTGGCAAAGCTCTCTATGAGCACATCCTTGATTTTGCCAAGAATGAGAAGTACTACAACATCACACTTAATGTCTGGAACTGTAACCCAGGCGCCATGAAGTTCTATGAGACCATGGGGCTGGCGCCAATGAAGGTTTGCATGGAGAAGGTAATTTCGTAACTATTTCTTTAGGGAAAGGAAACTATGTTTAAACAGACAGACGGATCCAACGAAGGTTTCATCTCCGCCTCAGGAAGGCGGTTTGTTTCTGATGCTCCCAAGGAGTTTCACTACACTTCCTTTGAAACCAAAAAGCTTCTTAGGACCTATTCCAAGGAAGCTCCATCCCCCGACATCTACAAGAAAACTTCATTAGTTGAGCTGATCCCCCATGTTCTCTACAACAGAGACAGGATGATCGTAAGCTTCGTCATCAGGAACATGGGTAACGATGCAACCTATGTCCTTAAGGATATTGCGGCATTTATGGAGGCACTGGATAACCAGGAAACCATCAGCTACGGCAAGCACCTGACCTTCACCCATGATCTGGAGGCCTTTTCATCGGACAGCCAGAAGATCATAGCTTTTTTACAGGACTATTTCCGTGAGAAGAAGGCTGGCACCTACACCTACAGTAAGGGTCACGCCAAGCAGCTGGAACTTTCAGGCTTTGAGATTGACGACTTCTTCCTTTCGGTAAAAGAGATATATTTTTTAAACGGCGATTACAGAGCC
Source organism: Butyrivibrio proteoclasticus P6B7 (assembly GCF_000622085.1). Lineage (GTDB taxonomy): Bacteria > Bacillota > Clostridia > Lachnospirales > Lachnospiraceae > Butyrivibrio > Butyrivibrio proteoclasticus_A. The sequence goes on along the minus strand of NZ_JHWL01000013.1, from coordinate 92,562 downwards.
AGATATTCAGAGGAAAGGCTTCTGGAAAAGGATCTTCTTTTCCCACCTATCGATCTTAGAATTGAGAAGATTGCCAATGGCATTTCTTTTGAAAATAGCGCCTTTACTATGTTTGAGGGCCATTCTTACGTTTACTTTGAAAGACGCAGAAAGCTCCACATGCTAAATAGAAGCGACATCGCGCCTATCATGCCATTTCTGTCCTTTATAAAGGCTAGAAGAACGGAGAATGAGCTGTTTGTTGCAGAGAAGGACCTGGTATCCTTTACTACAGGCCTTTTGCCGGTTCTTAATGAGTATCTAAACGTGAATCTGGAGGGCTTTGATCCGTCCAGATATTCGCCAGATGTTCCTAAGTTTGATATTTACATCGATATGCCGGATTCCCTTACCATCAGCTGTATGGTCAAGGCTATCTATAAGCCTAAGAGAGGCGCGGCAGAGGAGTTTAATGTCTTTTACACCAGGGACTTTGCTGCAGATACGGCAGATAAGGAATCCAATGTAAAAAGAGATATCTTTAAGGAGAACAGACTTGCCAAGCAGGTAAGCCCCTACTTTGAAAGCCTTGATTCTGCAAAGGGCCTTCTTCTTATAAAGGCCACGGAGGGTGATGAGGACAAGATCTACAACTTCATAACCAACGATATTCCTGTTCTTTCCGGGTTGGGAGATATCTTTTTATCTGAATCCATAAAGGAGATAAAGATCACAAGGACGCCGCGAATAAGCTTTGGAGTGTCAGTGGTGGCGGACCTTCTGCAGCTATCCATTGTTCCGGAGGACCTGGATAAAAAAGAGCTGGATGAGATCCTTAATAAATACAACAGGCGAAAGAAGTACTTTAGGCTAAAGAGCGGAGAAATTCTGGATCTTTCCAGTAAGGAGATGGATCTTTTGTTCTCTCTTCGGGACGGTCTGATGCTGACCAAGGATGAGATTTACGAGGGACATGTCTCTGTGCCTGGTTATAGAGCTCTTTTCCTTGAGGATATTTGGGAAAAGTCCAGAGAATTTGAGGGCATAACCTTTGACAGGAGTAAGGATTTCAAGGCCCTTATAGAGAGCTTTTCCTACGACTTTAAGTCGGAGTATGAAGTTCCGGAGAGCCTTAAGGATGTTCTAAGGGACTATCAGAAGAAGGGCTTTTACTGGCTTCTTGCCCTTAAGAAGAACGGTTTTGGCGGAATCCTGGCCGATGATATGGGCCTTGGTAAGACTCTGCAGGTTTTGGCATTTCTTTTAGCCCTTAAGAAGGAGCGGGAGGCAAAGGGTGAAAAGCCCCGCTGCAGCCTGATCGTGTGCCCTGCGTCCCTTGTGTATAACTGGCAGCACGAGATAATGAGATTTACAAAAGAGTTAAGCTGCGAGCTGGCAGTTGGCTTAAAGCCAGACAGGGTGAGGGTTACCTCGGAGATTGAGGAGGAAGAGACAGATGTTATCATCACTTCCTATGACCTTCTTAGAAGGGATATTGAGCTATATAAGTACCTGAACTTCGAATGCATGGTTATTGATGAGGCCCAGTTTATCAAGAATTCATCTACACTGGTGGCTAAGTCAGTTAAGTCCATTAAGGCTGGCTTTAAGGTGGCTCTTACGGGAACGCCGATTGAGAACAGACTTAGCGAGCTGTGGAGTATCTTTGACTACTGTATGCCGGGATATCTTTTTAACTATAAGACCTTTAAGGAGCGGATCGAGGTTCCTGTGGTGTCTGACGGGGATGAAGAGGAGATGGAGCATCTAAAGCGCATGGTGGCTCCCTTTGTCTTAAGGCGTCTTAAAAAGGATGTACTTAAGGATCTTCCTGACAAGATCGAGGAGGACATCTACGCCCAGATGACCAAGGAGCAGGAGGCTCTTTACAAGGCTTATCTTCAGAATGTTAAGATGATGGTGAGCCTTAAGAGTGACGATGAGGTCAAAAAGGACAGGATCGCCATTCTTTCAGAGATAACAAGGCTTCGTCAAATCTGCTGTGATCCAGGGCTTGTGTATGACAACTATGTCGGAGACAGCGCCAAGCTTGAGGTGACTGTGGAAATGCTTAAAAGTGCCACAGAGAGTGGACACAAGGTTCTTCTCTTTTCCCAGTTCACGTCCATGCTGGATAGGATCACAAAGCGCCTTGAACAGGAGAATATCTCTTTTTACCTGCTGACAGGCCAGACCAAGAAGGAAGACAGGATCAGCATGGTGGAGGCCTTTAAGGAGGATGACACCAAAGTGTTCTGTATTTCGCTAAAGGCTGGGGGAACGGGACTTAATCTGACGGCAGCAGACATTGTTATCCACTACGATCACTGGTGGAATGTGGCTGTTCAGAATCAGGCCACCGACAGAGCCCACAGAATTGGCCAGAAGAACGTTGTCACTGTTTATAAGATCATCATGAAGGACACCATTGAAGAGAGGATAATTCAGCTCCAGAACAGGAAAAAAGAGCTATCTTCCAAACTCCTTGATTCTTCAGCCCTTAGTAGTCCTGATCTTTCCAGGGAGGAACTGCTTAAAATCCTAGGCTAAATCATGGAATAATAGGAAACGATTTATTGACAGTGTTCTTTGATTTTTATAAAATAATAACGCGTGCTTTTATATTTTAGAGGGGTATGAAGGCAATATTACTTGTTGGGAGGGACATAATATGTCGAGAAAAGCTACTATTACGCAGAAAGAGATTGTTAACGCTGCATTTAAGATCACCAGAAAGGAAGGCTTCGAGCAGATCACTTCAAGGAAACTGGCTGCAGCAGCTGGGTGCTCTACCCAGCCAATCTTTAGAATATATGAGAACATGGACGAGCTCAAGAAGGACGTTTATGCCAAGGCGGCAGAGTATTACGAGGAGTATTACAACGAGTTCAACAAGTCACACGACTGTCCATTTGTGGATCTGGGTCTTGCTTACATTGGATTTGCCCAGAAATATCCACATCTTTTCAGACTTCTTTTTGTTTCAGAACAGGGAAATGATTCCAAGAGCATGTACGACCTTGTAAACGGCAAGGACGAGAACGTGGTAAAAGAGATCAACAAGGCTGTAGCCAAGGGTGTTGCTGATGCTCAGCAGCTCTTTATGCAGATGTGGATCTTTATTCACGGCGCTGGATGCATGGCTGTTACAGGAGATTTCGATCTTGATGAACAGGCTTCAGTTGGCATGCTTGAGTCTGCGTATAAGGCTTTTTGTATTTGATTATCTGAGCTTATGGGGGAAGCATGAAGTTCGAGAAGGATGTTGATGTCATCACCAGGATAAACGAATGTTATTCCAGGATGAGTAAAGGTAAAAAGGCGATTGCCCAGTATATCTGCGATCACTACGAGCAGGCAGTTTTCATGACTGCTGCCGAGCTTGGTAAGATCGTGGGCATAAGTGAATCCACAGTTGTAAGATTTGCTATGAGCCTTGGATACGAGGGTTATCCGGAGTTTCAGAAGTCTTTGTCTCTGTGGGTAAGCGATAAATTCGGTTCCGTGGAGAAGGTGGGACGAAAGTTTGGAAAGAGCAGTGAAGGAGAGATCCTTTCTTCCATCCTCAATTCAGACATAGCCAATATTCAGCATACCATTTCGAATATAGACGTGGCGGCCTTTAAGACTGCTGTTGATATTATCCTGAAGGCGAGAACAGTGTATATTGTGGGGCTTCGCAGCTGCGAGCCACTGGCTGACTTTTTGCACTTCTATCTTAATATCATTCGTCCCAACAACGTGCTCATCCGCACCACCAGTGTAAGTGAGCTCTTTGAACAGATGATAAGAATTGGGGACAGGGATGCCATTATTGGAATCAGCTTTCCAAGGTATTCCATGAGAACCCTTAAATGTATGGAATTTGCCAACGACAGGAATGCCAAGGTTATTACCATTACGGATTCGGTGCATTCACCAATGAATCTGTATTCTTCCTGCAATCTCCTTGCCAAGAGCGAGATGGCATCCATCGTAGATTCACTTGTGGCGCCCCTTAGCGTTATCAATGCCCTGGTGGTTGCCCTTTGTTTAAAAAGACCTAACGAGGTTCAGGCAGATCTTAAGATGCTGGAAGAGACCTGGAACAACTACCAGGTATATCTTAATGATGAGATAGATTTTGCAGCGGACGGACCTATGCTACAATATCCTCTTAGGAAAGAAGAAAAGAAAGATTTAGAATGAAGAAAATAGCAGTTATCGGCTGCGGCGCAGCCGGAATGATGGCGGCGCTTACTGCTGCGGAGAGCGGCGCGGGCGTCACAATTTTTGAAAAGAATGAAAAACCCGGGAAAAAGATCTACATCACCGGAAAGGGCAGATGTAACGTAACTAATGCCTGTGATGTGGAGGAGTATTTTTCCTACGTCAGAAGGAATCCAAAGTTTTTGTACAGCGCGATCTATTCCTATGATAACAGTGCTGTCATGGACTTCTTTGAGAGTAACAACTGTCATCTTAAGGTGGAAAGAGGCGACAGGGTATTCCCTGTATCTGACCACTCATCCGATATTATCAGGACTTTGTATGATGCTGTAAAAAGAGCTGGAGTAAAGGTGGAGTTTAACACCACAGTAATGTCTGTGGAGGCTTCAGGCGGAGAGTTCAGCGCTATTACCTATGCTAGTGGCGATGACCCAGTGACCAGAGAAGAGTTTGATGCCTGCATCATCTGTACTGGCGGCCTTTCCTATCCATCTACCGGATCTACAGGTGATGGCTATGAGTTTGCAAAGAGCCTTGGACATACCATCAAAGAGCCTTTGCCATCACTGGTTCCCTTTGAAATAAAGGAGAGCTGGTGCAAGGATCTTCAGGGGCTGTCCCTTAAGAATGTTGGACTTAAGATGTTTGCAGAGGGTGGCAAGAACAGCAAGAAGCCTGTTTATGACGGCTTTGGAGAGATGCTCTTTACCCACTTTGGCATAAGCGGACCATTGGTGCTTACAGCCAGCAGTTACTATGATAAAGACAAGGCTTCAAGACTTTTACTGGATCTTAAGCCGGCCCTTTCTGTGGAGCAGCTGGATAAAAGGGTTCTTAGGGACTTTGAAGAGAACCTCAATAAACAGTTTAAGAATAGCTTGGGAGCTCTTTTCCCATCTAAGATGATTCCTGTGATGGTTAAGCTTTCTGGAATTGATCCGGAGATTCAGGTCAACGCCATCACCAAGGAAGAGAGACTTGCCTTTGTGAATCTGATCAAGGCTGTGCCTATGACAATTACTGGCACAAGAGGCTTTAATGAGGCCATTATCACAAGGGGCGGTGTCAGCGTAAAAGAGATCAATCCATCCACTATGGAATCCAAGCTGGTAAAGGGTGTGTTCTTTGCTGGTGAGGTCATCGATGTGGATACAGAGACCGGAGGATTCAACCTTCAGGTGGCCTGGAGTACAGGACATCTGGCCGGTGTGCAGAGTACTATATCAAATGAGGAGTAATTTTGAAAAATGAGTAAAGCAATTGCAATTGACGGACCTGCAGGAGCAGGAAAGAGCACTATCGCTAAGATGGTAGCCAAGGAACTTGGTTTTATATATGTAGATACAGGAGCTATGTACAGAGCTATGGCCCTTTACATGCTTAAGAATGACATCAAGCCTGAGGAAAGCGACAAGATCAGTGCAACCTGTAAGAGTGCTGACATCACAATCAAGCACGAGGATGGCCAGCAGGTGGTTTATCTTAACGGCGAGAATGTCAACGGCCTCATCAGAACAGAGGAAGTTGGAAACATGGCATCTGCCAGCAGCGTAAATGGCGATGTAAGAGCTAAGCTTGTGGAGCTTCAGCAGAAGCTTGCCCAGACAACCGACGTAGTTATGGACGGTAGAGACATCGGAACTGTAGTACTTCCAAATGCAGATGCCAAGATCTATCTCACAGCCAGCTCACAGGTCAGAGCCAAGAGACGTTTCGACGAGCTTACAGCCAAAGGCGTAGAGTGCGACATTGACGTAATTGAAAAGGACATCATCGACAGAGACTACAGAGACATGCACAGAGAGATCTCACCTCTTAAGCAGGCTGAGGACGCAGTCCTTGTGGACTCTTCAGACATGACTATTGAAGAAGTAGCTAATACAATCATTTCTATTTATAAAGAAAAGATCGAATAATAGGAGATTGGAATGGAAGTAGTTGTAGCAGAGCACGCAGGATTTTGCTTTGGTGTTACTAAAGCGGTGGAAACAGTATATGACCAGCTTGAGAGCGGTGAAGGTAAAAAAATATATACCTACGGACCTATAATCCACAATGAAACAGTAGTTGGAGATCTTGAGAAGAGGGGCGTTAAGGTTATAGAGGATCCTGATGAGTTGGACGCTTCCCAGAATGGCACCATTATCATTAGGTCCCACGGCGTTACAAAAGAAGTTCATAAAAAACTTGAAGAATCCGGTCTTGATATTATCGATGCCACTTGTCCTTTTGTAAAAAGAATTCACAAGATAGTGGATGAGGAGAGTAATAAGGGCAAGAGTATTATAGTTGTAGGCAGTGCCAATCATCCAGAGGTGGAAGGAATTGTAAGCTATGCAACGGGAAAGGTTTACGTAATTGATTCCCCTCAAAGGGCCCAAGAATTCAGTGAAAATGTGGATGAAGAGTACACAGTTGTGTCCCAGACTACATTTAACAAGAAGAAATTTCAAGAAACCGTTGAAATCTTAGAAAATAGAGGTTACAATATTAATATTGTGAATACTATATGCAATGCCACTGACGAAAGGCAGACAGAAGCTGAACAAATTGCAAAGAAGGCTGACGTCATGATCGTAATCGGAGGCGCTCACAGTTCTAATTCAAGGAAACTGTATGAGATATGCAGCAAGGAATGTGAGAATACATATTTTATTCAGACACTGGATGACCTGCATCTGGACATATCCGGAGAGGTTAAGCTAGTGGGTATTACTGCCGGGGCATCGACCCCAAGGAACATTATCGAGGAGGTTCAGAATTATGTCAGAACAAACTTTTGAACAGATGCTTAACGAATCGTTCAAAACAATTCACACAGGGGAGGTTGTTGAGGGAACTGTTATTGACGTTAAGCCTGACGAGATAATCCTCAACATCGGATACAAGTCCGATGGTGTTCTTACTAAGAACGAATACAGCAACGACAACAGTATTGACCTTACAACCGCCGTTAAAGTTGGTGACACAATGGACGTTAAGGTCCTTAAGACCAACGATGCAGACGGACAGGTTATTCTTTCATACAAGAGACTTGCCATCGACAGAGGCAACAAGAGAATCGAAGAAGCCTTCAACAACAAAGAGGTACTTACAGCTAAGGTTGTTCAGGTACTTGAGGGTGGTCTTACAGTAGTAGTTGATGAAGTTAGAATCTTCATCCCAGCTAGCCTTGTTTCTGATAGCTATGAGAAGGATCTTAGCAAGTATCAGGATCAGGAGATTCAGTTCGTAGTTACTGAGTACAATCCTAAGAGAAGAAGATACATTGGTAACAGAAGAATGCTTGTAACAGCTGAGAAGGCTGAGCAGGCTAAGAAGTTATTCGATACAATTCAGGCTGGTGACATCGTAGAGGGAACAGTTAAGAATGTAACAGACTTTGGTGCATTCATTGATCTCGGCGGTGCAGACGGACTCCTTCATATCTCAGAGATGAGCTGGGGTCGTGTAGAGAGCCCTAAGAAGGTCTTCAAGGTTGGCGATACAGTTAAGGTCCTTGTTAAGTCTATCGACGGAAGCAAGATTGCTCTTTCAAGAAAGTTTGATGATGAGAACCCTTGGAAGGGTGCTACAGAGAAGTATGCTGTAGGCAACGTTGTTAAGGGTAAGGTTGCCAGAATGACAGACTTCGGTGCATTCGTAGAGCTTGAGCCTGGTATCGACGCTCTTCTTCATGTTTCTCAGATCGCTAAGGAGCATGTTGAGAAGCCAGCTGATGTACTTAAGGTTGGTCAGGAAGTAGAAGCTAAGATCGTTGATTTCAACGAGGATGAGAAGAAGATTTCTCTTTCAATCAAGGCTATGTTCGCTCCTGAGAAGGAAGAGGAAGCTCCTGCAGAGGAAGGCGATGTTGTATCAGTTGATATCGACAAAGTTATTGCAGAGCAGAACGAAGAGAACTAATTTAAGGATTATCAAGGCGGTGGTCGCAAGACCACCGCTTTTTTGTTGCACAAGACCGGCAAGCTAAAGCTTGCGCGCACCAGCGCGCAAAGAGTCGCGAGCGACTCTTTGTTCTGCATGGGAATAATTCGGTTATATGTATTATAAAAGTATGAACAATTAACGGAATTTTATTTATAATTATTTAATTTTACATACAATTTCCTCTAATATAAAATTAATATGTGGCGTAGTAGTAATGACTAAGTCAGGAGGGAATTGCATTCATGGAATATGATTATGAGTGGTTTAAAAAGGGCGTATATGACCTGACCAAGATTGACCTTAATGCCTACAAAGAAAAGCAGATGAAGAGAAGAATTGATACTCTTATCGGCAAGTATGAAGTTAAGGGATATGACGGGTTCCTGGACCTTATTAAGAAGGACAGAGAAGCTCTTGATTCCTTTGTAACATACCTTACCATCAACGTTTCTGAGTTCTTTAGAAATATGGATCAGTGGAATCTGATGGATAAAGAGATGGTTCCTGAGCTTATGAATAAGTTCGGTAAGAACCTTAAGATCTGGAGTGCAGCCTGCTCAACAGGTGATGAGCCTTACACTATCGTTATGATGCTTTCTAAGCATATGCCTCTTAATCAAATAAGCGTTTATGCTACAGACCTTGATGCCGTTGTTCTTGCAAAGGCTAAGGCTGCTATCTACGATAAGAAGGAAGTTCAGAATACTCCTGAGGAATTTAAAAAGAAATTCTTCACAGAGACAGCTGATGGCAGAATGAAGGTTAACAGCGAGATCACATCCCGTGTTACTTTCAAGCAGGCAGATCTTCTCCGTGATCCTTATCCAAAGGATTGCCACCTTATCGTCTGCAGAAACGTTCTTATCTACTTTACAGAGGAAGCTAAGGACGATATTTTTAGAAAGTATTATGCTAACCTGGCTCCTGGTGGAATTCTCTTTATCGGAAGTACAGAGCAGATCGTTAACTACAAGGATATCGGCTTTGTAAGAAAGAATTCCTTCTACTATGAGAAACCAAGGGCATAAGAGATAGCTTTTTTTAACAGATGCAAATCATGCGCATCCAGAAGACATAGAGCTTCTGGGTGCGTTTTTTGTTGCACAAGACCGGCAAGCGGATGGATGCTTGCATACAAATTCATTTGCCGGTCGTAAGGACATGGAGCACAAAGTGCGGAATGTCTGTGTGCAGAATCGAGTAGGAATCAGCCTACTCGATTATGGAACTGATAGTGAAAAAGTGGTGTTTCCATCAGATGAAAATATGCGAAATAAAAGATATTGCGCTTATTTTCATTGTCATCTAAACTAATATAGATGCTTTTAAAAAGGGGAAAAATTATGGAAAAAAAGATCTTTGATGTTAAGGAATTTGCCAGAGTGGCAAGAAGAGCTGTGGCTGAGGGTACAGTTCTTTTAAAAAATGACAAGAATGCCCTTCCAATTCAGGCTGGCGCTAATATTGCGCTCTTTGGAAGAAGCCAGTTTAACTACTATAAGAGCGGAACTGGTTCAGGAGGAATGGTGAATACTTCTTATGTCATGGGTGTTAGAGAGGCTCTTTTAGAGGATAAGCGCTTTACACTTAATGAGACTTTGAAGGCTACTTATGATGAGTGGATCAAGGATCATCCATTTAATACAGGTTCTGGCTGGGCTTCAGAGCCATGGTTCCAGGAAGAGATGGAGATTTCAGCTGAATTTGCAGCTGAAGTTTCTAAGAGTGCAGATATTGCCGTGATTCTTATTGGAAGAACTGCCGGTGAGGACCAGGATAACAGTAATACCAAGGGAAGCTACCTTCTTACTGATCAGGAAGAAGAGATGATTGCCAATGTAACTAAGGCCTTTGATAAGACTGTAGTTCTTTTAAACACAGGTAACATCATGGATATGAGCTGGGTTTCAAAGTATAACCCAGAGGCAGTGGCTTACATCTGGCAGGGCGGTCAGGAAGGCGGCCTTGGAGCTCTTGATGTGTTGTCAGGAGATGTGGCTCCATCCGGAAGACTTACTGATACTATCGCCTGCAGCGTAGAGGATTACCCATCAGATGCTAACTTTGGCGGCGATAAGGTTAATGTCCAGCAGGAGGATATCTATGTTGGATACAGATATTTCGAGACTTTTGCCAAGGATAAGGTTCTTTATCCTTTCGGATTTGGTCTTACATATAGTGAGTTCGATGTTGCTGTTAAGGACTTCGGGGCTGAGAGCGTAGCAGAAGTGGATACTGATGGCAAAAGAGCTGCAGATTTTGAGGAAAACAGCATTGTTGTCACCGTAACTATTACTAATACAGGAAGCTTCAAGGGTCAGAATTCAGTTCTTTTGTATGTATCAAAGCCACAGGGACGCCTTGGAAATCCTGCAAGGGAGCTTGTTGCCTTTGCTAAGACCAAGGAGCTTATGCCAGGAGAGTCCCAGGATCTTACTATGGAAGTTAGTAGCTATCAGATGAGTAGCTATGATGATAGCGGCGTTACAGGCCATAAGAGCGCTTATGTCATGGAAGAGGGCGAGTATGTCTTCTATGTGGGCGGCGATGTCAGAAGCGCTGTAAGAGCAGGCTCTTATGCTAATGAAGAGCTTGTGGTTGTGGAGCAGCTTTCTGAGGCTCTTGCTCCTGTAGAGAGCTTTGATAGGATGAAGCCAGTAGCTCTTTCTAATGGGGAGTTTGAGGTATCTTACGAGAAGGTGCCTACAGCTACTATTACTCCAGATGAGAGAAGAGCAGCTAACCTTCCTGCAGAGCGCCCTAATGGAGAGGACAAGGGACTTAAGCTTGTTGATGTTTATGATAATAAGTGCACTATGGAGGAGTTCGTAGCACAGCTTTCTGATGAGGATCTTGCCTGCATCGTAAGAGGCGAGGGTATGAGTTCACCTAAGGTTACACCTGGCTGTGGCGGAGCCTTTGGCGGCGTGACAGATTCTCTTTTAGCAAAGGGAATTCCTGTTGGATGCTGCTCAGATGGACCATCCGGAATTCGTATGGACTCAGGCAAGAAGGCCTTTGCTATGCCTAACGGAACATGCCTTGCCTGTGCATTTAACATGGAGCTTACAGAGGAGCTTTACAACTGGGAGGGTCTTGAGCTTCGTAAGAACAAGATCGATGTGCTTCTTGGACCTGGAATGAATCTTCACAGACATCCTCTCAATGGACGTAACTTCGAGTACTTCAGTGAGGATCCTTATGTAACAGGTATGAATGCTGCGGCTCAGCTTCGCGGAATGCACAAGTACAATGTTACTGGTACAATCAAGCACTTTGCACTTAATACCCAGGAGACAGGAAGACATACTGTAGAGCATGTGGCTTCTGAGCGTGCTATCAGAGAGATTTATCTTAAGGGCTTTGAGATTGCAGTTAAAGAGGGCGGTGCCCATGCTGTAATGACTACATATGGCTCTTTTAACGGATATTACACATCATCTAACTACGATCTTGTTACCACTGTTCTTAGAGATGAGTGGGGATTTGAAGGCGTTATCATGACTGACTGGTGGGCTAAGGGAGGCTACACAGGTCAGGGCGAGATTTCTAACATGGCAGCAATTGTCCGTGCCCAGAATGACCTTTACATGGTTGCTTTCAACGCTTTAGAGAATTCTAATAATGACAATACCATGGCTGCTCTTGCAGATGGCACCCTTACAAGGGGCGAGCTTATGAAGTGCGCTGCCAATATCTGTAAGTTTGTTATGGAGAAGCCTGTATTTAACAGATACATCGAAAGAGGTAATGAGCTTGATATCGAGCTTTCTGGAGAGGCTGATGAAGAGGAGCTTGCTTATGACAAGATCATTAGCTGCCCTATCGGTGATGACGGCGCTGGCTCTGTAGATCCTGCTGTTATCGATACTAAGAGAAATGCCACAAACATGATCTTTGTTGAGATCCGTGAGCGTGTTAACCACAAATTCACCATGGAGGTAAGAGCTAACGCAAAGAGTTCTCTTGCACAGATTCCTCTTAGCATCTTTGTAGATAACAAGCTTTCCAAGATGCTGACACTTACTGGTGATGACACACAGTGGCAGACTGTGGAAGTTGATATCCCTGTGCCATTTATCAACTTCTTTATTAAGCTGTACTTCGCTCAGGATGGAATGGAGATAAGAAATATCAGGGTCGCTGAGGAGTGATCCAAAACGGGGGTAAGGTATGAAAAATAGGGTATTTACAAGGGCTATAGCTGTGACAGCTGCGGCTGCATTATGTGTAACTGGCTGTGGGATCAGCTGGAGCGTTTCCGATGAAGACATCATTGAAAGCGAAGAAGAAGCTTCTGATGAGGCATCTCAGGATGTAAGTGAAGAGGAAGACAAGAAAAGCGAAGAGGATTCCAAGAAGGATAAGGATAACGAATCCGATGCAGCTAGCAGTGCTTCCACTGAAAAAGAACCTGTAAAGCTTGGAAATAATGCCGACGAAGAGAGGCTGCTGACTAAGCTTGTTGAGGAAGAGGATGCTGATCCAGAGGATGTAAGAGAGTACATTGTTGGGGACCTGGATGGAGATGGCACTGTAGAAGGCTTTGTATACGTTGGAGATGAGTTTGACGAGTATAATGAATGCTTTGGATGCATTTATTTTGTCAGCGACAAGAAGTGTGAAATGATCTGTGATGATCATATTTTTCGAGTAAGCGAGGATAGTAAAGTATTTGGTCAGTTAGATCTTGGTAAAAGAACTCTTTTTACCTTTAACGAGTCTTACACAACAGAAACTATGACCCATGCGTATATCGTCAAGGATTCAAGCTCAGTTGAAGCTTCTGTTTCAAAGATTGGATATATCTTCCAGAGAGAAGGCTCAGATGATATCTGTATTTCAGTTGGAATGTATGATCATGAGGAAGATTACGAGCCAGGTAAAGAAGAGGAAGCCTTGTGGCTGGGGCATACATGGAAGAACTATTATTTCTACTATGATGAGAACTTGGATGATTTCAGGGAATACGGCGGCTATGAGATTTCTGAGGAAGAATTAAATCAGATAGTTGGTTTTGATCTTGCTGGCGAGATCAGGGCTAAAGGCTACACATTAGATGCAATCTACGAAAGAGGTAATGGCATCGTCAACGTTAACTACTCTATTCTTGAGGGACCTGATGCAGATGGGGTAGTGATGGCGACCTACGAAAATGTCTCCTATGACCAGAAACAACAAAGGTTCTTAGATGCTGACTACTACGGAAGTGACGACAGCGAGCCTTGGGTAAAATCAAGTTTTGGCGGTGTTTATGTACCAGCTATAAGAGAGAACATAGCTACCTACGACAGGTATAGCCGCTGAGCTTGCGCGGCCACAGTTCATAGCTCAAGAATATGAGCAATGACGTGGCAGGCATAGAGACTCATGGCAAAGCGTGACTTCTTCATGTTCTCGTTAAGATCAAAGAAGAAGCGCTTGTCATCATAAGATTCTTTAAAGAATGGAGAGAAGACCAGATCCCACTCAAGAAGGTACTGGCCTTCTTTCTTTGTGTAGCAGTTTTCTGGTGTGGCCTTCTGACGATAATTTTTATCAACAAAGGTTGCCAAAGATTTATGGATAGCCATATCCTCTTTTGGCAGATAATAATAGTCTTTGTAGCTGGCGTAGAAGTACTTAAGCTCTGTTTCATAGAGAGGAACACGGAGAGTTACTTCGTTGCCCTGGGTCTTAAAGAAGCAGCATTCCATGTTGCCGGATAATGAGCTAGGAAGAGCAAAAGGCATAAGGAGTTTAAAGTATACTTCCTTCCTGGGCTTGCCATTGTAGTCATTGTAGTAATTAGCCTGGACTTTAACAGCCTTTAGAGGAAGCTCATACTCTGAGAAGGAGGCTTCATCCAGCTCTTCATCTGTGCGTATTGAAACCTTTGGCATGTTCTTGAACATGGAAAAGAAATAGTTGTATAAAAACATTGGAAGCAGGTGGTACATACCCTTAACGTCCTCTGCGTTGTGGAGAAGAAGCAGAGACAACAGCTCTTTATCCTGAGTCTCTTTGTATTTCTCGTACACAGGAATGAGCTTGCCACCATCGTACTTATCTTCACGATTGATGCCAAGATATAATTCAATTGTCTTTTGTTTGCAATCTACAAGACCAAGCTGATCCTTATAGGGCTTGATAAGTCTGTAGATATCAAGGCTCTTAAGGTTTTCAAAAACATCCTCAAGACCGTATTTATTAAGCTTATTCTGAACAAAGGGAATATCAAATCTGTTTCCGTTAAAGTGAACGATGGCCTTGAAGTTCTCGCAAAGACCACTAAAGGCCCTAAGGAGCACTTCTTCATCATCGGCAGATTCTGCAAAGAACTGACCCAGTCTTGCTACGTCGCCATCGATATAGGAAACACCTATCAGGTATAAGTCTGAATTCTTGGGAGATAGTCCCGTTGTCTCAATATCGAAAAAGAGAATTTCATTGAGATTGACACCAAGTGCCTTGGTGAGAAGGGTGGTAATATGCGTATCTGAAAGCTTAAATTCTTCGTTTGTCCTAATCATGTTATGCACTCACTTTCTGAAATCACCTACGTTCTTAATTCTAACATATATGTTCAAAATAAGGCGACTTTTATTTGTCTTTTTTGGTGAAGTTTTAAAAATCACATTTGCTATTTTTCATAGTTCTTTTAACGCTAAAATATTGTCACAAAATAGGGCTAAATTGTCCGACAAAATATGGTAATTTTGTGAAAATATGAGTATACTTATTATGTTGGGTTGTCTTCCCGGATGTTCATCCAGGGACAGTTTTCTAAAAAAAATCGAAGGAAGGGTAGGAAATGGCAAGAGGTACTTTTGAGGGCGGAATCCACCCATACGAAGGCAAAGAGCTTTCTAAGGACAAGCCCATTAAATCAGTGCTACCAAAAGGGGATTTGGTTTATCCTTTGTCCCAGCACATCGGTGCGCCTGCAAAGGCAATTGTGGCAGTAGGCGACAAGGTTCTTACAGGTCAGAAGATCGCTGAGGCTGGCGGATTTGTTTCTGCGCCTATTTATGCGACTGTATCTGGTACTGTTAAGGCTATTGAGAAGCGCAGACTTGCAACAGGAGCTATGTGCGAGAGTATCATCGTGGAGAACGATGGACTTTATGAGGAAGTGGAGTTTAAACCACTTAAGCCTTATGACGAGATGACTGCGGAGGACAAGATCGCAGCTGTCCGTGAAGCAGGCGTAGTTGGTATGGGAGGTGCAGGCTTTCCAACGGCAGTTAAGTTCGCACCTAAGGAGCCAGATAAGATTGACTATGTCATCGCCAACTGTTCAGAGTGTGAGCCTTATCTCACATCAGACTACAGAAGAATGATCGAAGAACCAGAGCTTCTTCTGGAAGGTCTTAAGATTGCAGTAAGTATTTTCCCTAATGCGAGAGGTATTCTTGCAATTGAGGATAACAAGCCTGATGCAATCGCTAAATTCAAAGAACTTACCAAAAACGAAGATAAGATCAGCGTAAAGGTGGTTAAGACCAAGTACCCTGAGGGTGCTGAGCGTATGCTTATTTACGCTTGTACAGGACGTGAGATCAACTCTTCAATGCTCCCAGCTGATGCGGGATGTATTGTGGACAACGTTGATACTCTTTGTGCTGTCTGCAGAGCAGTCAAAGAGGGAAGACCTCTGATGGAGAGAATCGTAACCATCACAGGTGACGCTGTTGTTGATCCTCGTAACTATAAAGTCAGAATCGGAACTAACTACAGGGAGCTTCTTGATGACGCCGGCGGCTTTGTAAAAGAGCCAGCTAAGATCATTTCAGGTGGTCCTATGATGGGATTTGCCCTGTTTGATCTCGACGTTCCTACAACCAAGACAGCTTCTGCTCTTACATGCCTTACCAAGGATGCGGTTTCTGAAATGGAGCCAACAGCATGTATCAACTGTGCACGCTGCGTAGAGGTATGTCCAGAGAGACTTATTCCTAAGAATCTGGCAGATGCCGTAGAACATAACAACGAGAAGGCATTCCTTGACATGTATGGAATGGAGTGCTGCGAGTGTGGATGCTGTAGTTATATCTGCCCAGCCAGACGTCAGCTTACTCAGCTGATCAAAGGTATGCGTAAGATTCAACTTGGGAAAAGGAAAAAGTAAGGGGGATATGAAATGAGTGATATGAGACGAGTATCATCCAATCCTCACGTAAGAGCCAAAGAGACCACATCTAATATCATGATGTGGGTAGTTATCGCCCTGCTTCCTACAGCTGGCTTTGGTATCTACAATTTTGGAGTGGATGCACTAATTATTCTTTTGCTTTCAGTGGCTTCCTGCGTGCTTTCTGAGTTTATCTATGAGAAGGCAATGCACAAGCCAATAACAGTTGGAGATTTCTCCGCTGTAGTTACAGGTCTTTTGCTGGGCCTTAACCTGCCATCAACAGTACCATTCTGGATTCCAATCCTTGGTGGTATCTTTGCGATAATCATGGTTAAGCAGCTCTTTGGCGGACTGGGACAGAACTTCATGAACCCTGCACTTGGCGGCAGATGCTTCCTTGTAATCTCTTTCCCAGCTATCATGACCAACTTCATTACTGATGCATATACAGGAGCTACACCTCTTGCCAACCTTAAGAACGGCGTTGAGGTCAACGTAATGGATATGCTTATTGGTAGAACAGCAGGTACAATCGGTGAGACATCAATGATCTGCATCGCTATCGGCGCAATGATCCTGTTTGCTCTTGGTATCATCGATTATGTAATTCCATTTACCTACATCATCAGCTTTGTTATCTTTGTAGGTCTTTTTGGTGGACATGGATTTAACTGGACATACATCTCTGCACACCTTGCAGGTGGCGGACTTATGCTTGGTGCATTCTTCATGGCTACTGATTACGTGACCTGCCCAATTACTCCAAGGGGACGATTTATTTACGGACTTATCTTAGGTCTTTTAACAGGAATATTCCGTATATTCGGCGCTAACGCAGAGGGTGTTTCCTTTGCAATCGTAATTGCCAACCTTCTCGTTCCACTTATCGAGAAGTACACAATTCCTAGAGCCTTTGGAATTAAGAGAAATGCAAAGAAGGAGGCGAAGAAAGCATGAACGACGCAAAAAGCATGATCAGAAACGCCTTAATCCTATTTGCAATCACACTTATAGCAGGTATTCTTCTTGGACTTGTATATCAGGTAACCAAGGATCCTATAGCTTATCAGGATAAGCTTGCTCAGGATAAGGCTAATCAGTCGGTATTTGCAACAGCCAAGTCTTTCAATGATGTGGCTCTTGATGAGGCTAAGGCAGCAGATGTTGCTACTAACCATCAGGGCGTAACTATTGAGAGTGTAAAAGAGGCAGTGGATGAGAGCGGAGCAGTGGCTGGCTATGTTATTCAGGTTAAGTCAAAGGGCTACGGTGATTTCATCCAGTACACAGTGGGAATCACTAATGATGGCAACATCAATGGTATTTCAATCATCTCAATTGCTGAGACTCCTGGTCTTGGAATGAATGCGGAGAAGGTTGTTGCTCCTCAGTTTGTGGACAAGGCAAAAGCTCTTTTCACAGTTGTAAAGAATGGCCAGCTCACAGATCCTAACAGCCAGATCGAGGCTATCTCTGGTGCTACTATTACTTCAAGAGCTGTGACAGAGGGCGTTAACGGAGCAGTTGAATATTTTACTAATGCTTTGAAAGGAGGACAGTGATGAGCTCAGAATTCAAAAAAGGCGCTTTGGGCTTTAGGCAGGATACACCGGCTGAAAGATTTTTTAACGGTCTCATTGCTGAGAACCCTACCTTAGTTCTTATGATCGGTATGTGCCCAACCCTTGCGGTTACTTCCTCAGCCATCAACGGCCTTGGAATGGGACTTGCCACTACATTTGTTTTAGCACTTAGTAACGCAGTTATTTCTGCACTTAGAAAGACGATTCCTTCAACAGTAAGAATTCCTTCTTTCATTGTTGTAATCGCTTCCTTCGTTACATTAGTTGAGCTTCTTATGAAAGCTTACGTACCAACCCTTAACAAGGCGCTTGGTGTTTATATTCCTCTTATCGTTGTTAACTGCATCATCTTTGGTAGAGCCGAGGCTTATGCAAGTAAGCACGGTATCGTTCCTTCATTCTTTGATGGAATCGGTATGGGAATCGGATTTACCTGCGCTATTACAGTTATCGGTCTTATAAGAGAGTTCATCGGAGCTGGTACAGCTTTTGATGTTCAGATTCTTGGAGAAGGCACAGTGGTTCCTGGAGCAGTAGGTAACTTCCTCTCAGGATATCAGCCAATCAGTATCTTCATTCAGCAGGCTGGTGCGTTCTTTGTTCTGGCATTCCTTATTGCCATCATGAATAAGGTTAAGGCTAACATGGCTGCCAAGGGCAAGGATACATCCAAGTTCGGCGAGGGATGCTGCAGTTCTTCAGAGGAGAAGGCAGCAGACAAGATCATTGCTGATAAGGAAAAAGATGAAAAGGAGGCTGAATAATTATGGCAACAATACTTAGTCTTGTGGGACTGATGATTTCAGCTTCACTTGTTAATAACGTAGTACTTAGCCAGTTCCTTGGCCTTTGTCCTTTCCTTGGTGTTTCCAAGAAAACTGACACAGCTCTTGGAATGGGCGGTGCCTGTATCTTCGTAATCACACTGGCATCACTGGTTTGTAGTATCATCTACAAGTTTATTTTAGATCCACTGGATCTTTCATATCTTAAGACTATTGTATTTATCCTTGTAATCGCTATGCTGGTTCAGTTCGTTGAGATGATCCTTAAGAAGTACATCGTATCTCTTTACAGAGCCCTCGGTGTTTACCTTCCTCTTATCACAACTAACTGTGCAGTTCTCGGTGTGGCCCTCAATAACGTAACAGATGGATACACAATCCTTCAGAGCGTTATCTGCGGCTTTGCTACAGCAGTAGGATTTACTATCGCCATCGTTATTCTGGCTGGTCTTCGTGAGAAGATGGAGTACAACGACATTCCAGCACCATTTAGAGGAATGCCACTGGTTCTTTTAACATCAGGACTTATGGCCATTGCCTTTACTGGTTTCTCAGCACTTAAATAAGCGATAGGTAGATCAATACTAACTGTTATTACAAAAGGAGATTAGAAATGATTAGTGGAATAATCATTGCAACCTGTGTTGTCGCTGGTGTGGGAATAGTAATTGGCATAATTCTCGGCATCGCAGACATGAAGTTGCATGTGGATGTAGATGAAAAAGAAGCAGCTATTCTCGAGGCACTTCCTGGAAATAACTGCGGAGGATGTGGCTATCCTGGTTGTTCTGGCTGCGCAGCTGCTATTGCAAAGGGCGAAGCTGCAGTTAATCAGTGTCCTGTTGGAGGACCTGCTGTAGCAGCAACTATTTCCGGAATCATGGGTGTAGAGGCTGGCGAAAGCAAGAGAATGGTGGCATTTGTTCACTGCCATGGCGATTGCGACAACGCATCCCAGCAGTACGAATACAACGGAGTTTCTGATTGTCGTCTTCAGACTCAGGCTCCTGGCGGCGGATCTAAGACCTGCCCATTTGGCTGTCTCGGCGGCGGAAGCTGCGTACAGGTATGTCAGTTTGATGCAATTCACGTAGTTAACGGAGTTGCAGTTGTAGATAAGGAAGAGTGTAAGGCCTGCGGTAAGTGTATCGAGATCTGTCCTCATCACCTTATCGACCTTATTCCTTACGACGCAGGCGAGGCTGTTGCCTGCAAGTCACAGGATATGGGTAAACTGGTTAACCAGTACTGTAAGGTTGGCTGTATTGCTTGTCACATCTGTGAAAAGAACTGTCCAGCTGGCGCAATTACAGTTGAGAACAACGTGGCTACTATCGATCAGGAGAAGTGTACACACTGCGGAACCTGCGTAGAGAAGTGCCCTAAGAAAGCAATTGTTAATGTTTAAAAACCATGTTTTTACCTCATAAAGGGAAGCCTCGCGATTTAAGTCGCGGGGTTTCTTTATTAGGGCTATAATGAATCTATGGAAAAAAGACTGCTTAAGAAAAACGACATAATCTTGGTTGTGGGGCTCTTGGTTGCTACTTTGGCTTTGACGTTAGTTCTTTTTGCCACCAGATCTTCTGGGGATATGGTGGAGGTTAGCGTGGATGGCCAGATCGTAGCTACATTTCCCTTAAGTGAAGATATTGAATATACCATTACAGGCGTAGGCGGCGGGGAAAACTATCTTGTGATAAAAGATGGAGAGGCTTTCCTTACAGATGCTACCTGCCCTGATAAACTCTGCGTCCACATGGGCCATATAAGCCAGGTGGGCCAGTCCATCATCTGTCTTCCTAACAAGGTGGTGGTGACAATAGTTGGTGATAAGAAGGATGAAGGCTACGATGCAGTCGTTGGATAAAACAAAAAAGATAACTACATACGGAATCCTTACTGCGCTGGCGCTGATCCTGTCCTACGTGGAGGCTCAGATACCGGCCTTTGTTGCTGTGCCTGGAATGAAGATGGGACTTACCAATATCGTGGTGTTGGTGGCTCTTTACCTGTTTGGTAATAGGAGTGCCTATGCAATCAACCTTGTCCGTATTGTGATCGTGGCGCTGTTATTCGGGACAGCCATGAGCTTTGCTTTTTCTTTGGTTGGTGGCATGCTTAGTACTACTGTCATGGTTCTTTTAAAAAGAACTAACAAGTTCGGGCAGGTGGGAGTAAGCTGCGCTGGCGGCATTTCCCACAACATTGGTCAGATACTGGTGGCAATGGTGCTTCTTAACACCAGGGCTATTGTGTGGTATCTGCCTGTACTTTGGATTTCTGGAATCGTAAGCGGCGTTGTTATAGGTATTATCGGGGGACTCATCTGTCAAAGGGTTAGAGTTCCGAGATAGACGGTGTTTGGTTTGCTTTTGTTTGATAGGCCAATTGTGAATGTTCTGTGAAAAATAAATTTGCCATTGATTTTTAAATTTCTTTCTGTATAATGAATCCTTGTCGGCAATCAGCTGACATGTAAGTAAATATGAAATTGCATTTGACAATTTCGGGCTACTTACCGATATCACTGGATTTCTTCTAGTGATGTTTTCCATTTTATTCACATATAGATTATTGCACTGGCAATAGCTGTCTATTTTTCTCTTATAGTCTGCTATTGCCTTTGCAAAGCAGAAAGGGAGATGTTATGAAGATAAGAGAAAAATTTGGTAAGCAGAACAATTCTGTGAAAGTCCTTTTAAAAAAGCTTAAAAGGCATGATACTTTTGTGGTGGCTATTGCTGTTGTTATAGCTCTTTTACTGTGCGGAGGACTGATCTACATCAGTACACCTGTGGCTATGGCAAGTGCCAAGGATGAATTCACCGAGAGCATGGAGGAGTCTGATCAGCTCACTATGGACAAGCTTGCAGAGATTCACGATTATTTGACCAGTCTTGATGAATTAATTACCAGTAACTATGAAGGGCTTAGCTCTTTTTACCAGGAATCAGATGAGGACTCCAAGGAGATGTCTGAGAGCGTAAAAGAGAAGGTGACAACCCTTGAAAAGAATCTTGGAACTATCCACGAGACAGTCTCTGGCACAGAGACTAAGATCGAGGAGCTTAAGACCCTGATGGAGGGCGGCAATAAGGATAGTAAGGAAACAAAAGAGCAGATGACTAAGGACTTCTCAGAGGTTAAGGCTGCTCTTGATAATATCAAGTCCAACTACGATAAGGCTCAGGCAGATACAAAGAGCCTTATGGAGGAGATTCAGAATAACTTAAAGGATGGCAATCAGCAGCTTTCTCAGGAAATGACCGAGAATTACAATACACTTCTTACAAAGCTTGGTGACATTAACACCAGCATGGAGACTTACAATCAGCAGCTGATCCTGGCTTTCCAGACTGATATCGACAAGGTTATGAGCGGCGTGGATAACGGCTTTGGCGACCTCACCAAGTATTTAAGCGACTGCATGGATGGAATTAACGGAAAGCTTGATAAGGTTTTTCAATATGTGAGTGATGGTAAACGTATGCTGGCATCCGCATTACTCACTAAGAATGTGACTGTTGCTGAGGATGCCACATTTGAACAGATTAGGGATGCGATTCTTTCTATTCCACAGACCTTCGTTCTGGATTCCAAAACTCCGTCTTACAACATTGCTTACGACTATCATTATCATATCGATGGAAATAAAGAGGTCTGCAATGAGGAATTGGTGGATGCTTCCAGAAAGGGTGGTTGTTATACAAAAGAGGTAAAGCATGTCCACACAGATGCCTGCTACACCACAACTATTGAGTACAGATATAGAACTAACCAGGGCGTTGCCAGAGGAAATAAGGTAGGCGTTTACTACACTGGTGAAAATATGTTCAATTATAAATGCGGTTACTGCGGATACTCTTGGGTTGGAACTAACGCCTGGCATGATGAGTCTTCCACAGATCCAGGAAGGGCTGCAAGTAGAGGTGGCCGTGATGAAAAGGCTGTAACTGTTAAGACTCTTAAATGCACCAAGACAGCAGCAACAATCGATGGCTACACCACAGAATGTGGATATCTCCACGGACAGATCCTGTGTGCCCATGTTTCTTTTGACGAAAAGACTACGGTTACAAGTTCAAGTAACCTGGAAGGCGGAAGAGTGCTTACTGAGGAAGAACTTAACACCTCCGCCATTGCAACAAATGCTGCGGAGAATTCAAACTTTAACATGAATGAAGGCCTTGAGGCGCTTCTTAATGGCAATGGAGGCGTTGGATATTCCGAGGATGAAGATGGAACAGGCGTGGGAACTGACGACGAAGCTGGAACTGGGGCAAGTGCGGAAGAAGGTGCTGGGGCTGGCGAAAGTGACGAAAGTAGTGGCAAAAATGGCAGTGCTGATGGTAGTGCAAATGGTAGTGCTAGTAGTGGTGCAAATGATGACGCTGGAAATGGAACTAACGGAAGTGGTTCAAATGCAGGAAATAGCAGTGATTCTGGAAATGGCGTAAATGAGAATAGCACTGCGGATGTACAGAATGGCGGCAACAGTGGCTCTGAGTCAGCAGGTGGTTCCGATGTAGAATCAGGCACTGATGTAAATTCACAAGGCGGAGATTCTAATGAATCTGCAGATGCCAGTGATACTACGCCTTCGGGAAGCAATGAGGGAAATGAATAAAAAGAAATAATATACATGTTATAAGTGAATGCGGAAGACAGTTATGTGAGGCCACAGGAGCGACTGACAGCTTGATTGCAGACAACTAAATATTAATAATACTTGTAAGAAGGAATGTAGAAATATACTTTGAAGCAAATCTTTAGAAAGGAGAAGTCCTTTATGCTTAGAGATGAGATATTAAGTACAATTCCTGAGATGAAGAAGATGATATCTGGGAATGATGTTAATGATATTCCGATTAGCAGTCTTAGATTTGGTATTGCTGGATCTATTGCTCTTGGAAAAGAGAAAAAGAATAGTGATATTGATTTCGTTATTGATTCTGATGGGTTTTCGCTTGATACAATTGATTTCATAAAGAACTATCTTCATGATTTGTTTAAAAGAAATGTGGACATACTATTTCTTCCGCTACTTCGAAAAGAAGATATGGAGCTTGATAACATCGCTAAAGAATTTGATTTAGGAATAAATGAGGATTCAGTATACAAAACAGTTAACAGGGAGGTAATTTGGTTTGAGTAGTGCTTCAAACAGCAGGGATGTTGCTCTACTGCTCAGCATAATGAAGAATCAGAAGAAGTTAAACATCTTACGACTGAGAGTAAAAATGAGATAGATAAAACGTTAGACACAAAAGTGTTGTATCAATTTAGAAATATGATTGACCATACTTATGAAAAGGTTAATAGAAGCATGTTGTCTGCTTATATAGAAAAGGCGATTCGTCCGGAAACTGTGAAAGCAGTGCGTGATAGAGCTGAGTTCTGTAAAGCGCATAAACAGGATACATAAGATAATGATACTTTTTAGAGGCTTAACCAAGCTAAAGCTTGGTTAAGCCTCTTTGTGTATTCAGAATTGACATAAAAATCCCAAAAACGCAATAGTGATAATCTAACAATATTATTATATTAATTTTATTAATTGTGTACAAAAACGCGAATATTAATACAATATTAATCAAAACTTATTGTTATTGCAATAATTATAACTTAATATTTTATGTGTCAGACAATTTATGTATTATCTGACCATGGTACGTGGGGTACAAAATTGTAGCATAAACTAGCACAAAAGTTTTGGATAGGGGGTAAAAATGCCTAGTAGAAGAACTGATTTAGATCATCAGACAAATAAAAAACCAATAAAGCCAATTTATACGACAATAACTTTGGCTGAAGGTGAATCAGTAAAGGTTGATTTATTAGAAGGGCTGGACGAAGGTGCAGACTCCTTGAGATGGTCAAGTAGTGAAACAGGGCATGCTACTGTGAGTCAGACTGGTATTGTAACTGGAGTTTCAAAGGGAGAAGCTACAATTACAATCAGGGCGGGCAAAGCTGGACAGACTCTTAGAGAAGCAGCTGTTAAAGTTCATGTTGTTAACGGAAAATATCTTGTATCCGGTGGGGCACAGGATCTTTTACCTTTGTTTATAAGTGAAAATACAAGACAGATTCTAAATGCGGAGTTTGGTATCACATCTATGGCAAGTGTTTTAGAGTGTGCTGATACTAAAAAGGAAAGAGAAGAAATATCTCGAAAAACAGGAGAAACCATAGATACCGTCGGCGTTTGGTATAGACAGGCGGCTCTTTCCAGTATTTCTGGAATTACGAAGGAAATAGCTTATTTAGCTGCACTTGCAGGCATTAGAAATGTTTATGATATGTCACAAGTCGATTATGAACAACTAAAATCAATTTTTAGGATTCTTTCAAATAGTGTTATTCTGCCATCTCAGGAACAACTGGTTTTACCATCAGAAGATCAAATTCTTATTGTACTCAACAATGCTAAAAAAATGGAGCCTAAGGATAGTCAATACTACTATATAGTAGGTGCGGATGATCCAGAGCCTTCATTTCTTTTTAGTGAGGAAATTGGAATTGTAAAATCAGATGCGCAGGTCCTTCAGGAAGGATTGGAATTTCTGGAAAATATTAAAATAGCACTTCCTCTTCCTACTACTATAAGTGGAAAGATTCTGATAAAAGATGGGAAAGATGGGGGTAAAGAGAAAAGTGGGCTAAAGGTAAGCCTCAGAGGAATTGCAACACCTGATAAAGATAAAGCTGAAGATGATGATGATCTTTATTGTTTTACAGATGAATTTGGCAATTTTACGATAGTTATGCCTGAACGCTATAACATGCAGGAAGCATTAACCTTCACTATTGCAGAGAATAAGAACGAAACATATACAGGTACCTTTAGAACCAATGTAGATGGGGCAACCGCTTCAAACCAGACAACTGTTGTGAAAAGAGCTTCTGAGATCATTTCTTCAGAGATGGTCGAGTTTCCTAAGGATAAATTATATGAACTTTTTGGAGAAGATTATAAATCGATAGATAAGATAAGTGCTGTTGAAATACTTAGGAAAATAGATCGCATTCAAGCTTTAACTGATGAAATAGTAGTATTAGAAGAAAGATTATATGAAAGAAAGACCAAGAACACAGAGAAGGTAAAGCTTGATCTTGAGGGAAAGAAAGAGGCGGCAGAGAAAGAAAAGGAAAATTGTGCGCTGGCAATCAAGGAAGAAATTGCCTATCACTATAGACTGAAGGATGAGGAAGTAGAAGAAAAGAAGGCTCAGCTTGAGGCCTTAAAGAA
This sequence comes from Butyrivibrio proteoclasticus P6B7, assembly GCF_000622085.1. Lineage (GTDB taxonomy): Bacteria > Bacillota > Clostridia > Lachnospirales > Lachnospiraceae > Butyrivibrio > Butyrivibrio proteoclasticus_A. The sequence continues at coordinate 66,705 of NZ_JHWL01000013.1, read as the reverse complement.
AGAAAAAAGAAAAGATTTAAGTGGGATAATTTATGAACAGCATCCGGAACTTCTCGAAAACGAGATTAGGGCAATTCGGAGTATGTATTATAAATATGCAGAATATGCTGTTTCAAATAATCTTCTGAATTTACAACAATTTGAAATTGATGAACAGCTAGAGCAATCAAACGTACAGGAAATAATATCAGCCGTTGATAAGATAAAAATGGCTAAAATGATAGATATTATTTCAAGAAGTTTTTATAGAGACTCAAATGCGCTAGCCCAACTATCAGGTGAGGAACCGATAGACTATGATTTTATAGAACAGTGGTATGAAGCTGATTCAGGCGAAGATTCTAGAGAAAAGGAAACTCTAGAAGATTATCTGGAAGAATTTCGTCTAGTTGAGAGAAAATTGGACGAGGAAATAAGACGGCACGATCTTTCTCAGTATCCTGATGGAATGATGGCAGTAGTTAAAATGTATGAGGGAAGGATTGTTGAAATAAGCGTTCCTTCGGTTTATCTGGAATACTTCAAGCGAATGCAGGAACTGGAGAGCGAAATTGCCAAACTTATAGGTGAACGAGATTTTCTGATAACTAATATAAGTCTTTCAGAAGAGCGTTTTCAGTTGCTTAAAAAAGAGCATTTAGCTGGACATAGCATAGAAGATATTATTCCAGATTATGACAGGATTAGAGATATTTGCCATTTGTCTCAGGAAAAATTAGAAGCATATTTGGAGGCAGAGAATAAATGCCTTAATTATGATAGGCAGATTAAAATTGCTGCCAACAAAATCGAAGCGCTCAATCGTGGAACTGAGATAATATCATATTGCAAAGAACAAGAAAGATTGCCAGAGAATGAAAGAGATCCAGAGGCTGCGGAATATACTTCAAAGAAAAGTGAATGTGAGAGTCTTAAAGAAATTCTTTTTGCACTTGATGAGACAACAAATGATTATAAACGTACAGTGTTAAACTTCCTGGCTCGAAGATTTGATGCTGATCTTGGAAAACTATTTATTCATAAGGAAACTTTTGAGAAGAAGGAACTTAAGCCTCGCGCTTTACCAAGCGTAAAGCTTATGGGAAATGATGATAATGCTGTTTATCTACCTACTGACACAGCACCAGCCAGAATGTTTAATTATTCGATGATGCAGCGTCTGGTAGAACCTAGAATTAGTAGGAATAATCAGACTTATACTCGCCAGAAGATGACAGAAGCTTTAGATGTCATGAAATTTAAAAAGAATCTCTATGAGAATCAGGAAGATATTGCTGTTGCTACATCGCTAGGAATTGGCTATTTACTTAACATGCATCAGGCGTGGGTTCCTGATGGATATGCTTTGGGAAATTTATTATATTCTCTTGTACTTGCACCAGGTGAGGAACAGAGGATTATTATCCGTGAGCATAAGGAATCCTATAGTGTTGATAACGAAGCTTCTACACGTGATTATTTAAAAGATACATATAGTAACAAACAGTTTGATAATGAGTCAGCGGCTTTTAGCAATGGTGTGGAACGTTTTTCCAAGGCACATACAGATAGCCAATATAAATCCACGTCTAGTAGTAGTGGAAGTTCGGGAATCGGAGTGTTCTTTGGTATAGGTGCTAGCTCTAGTGCGTCATCTACCAATAAAGGCAGTAGCGCATCGAACGCATACCAAAGTGATAGTTACGATGAAGTGTCAAATGCTGCTCAAAGCTTTCAGAGTATTATTCAGACAGAAGCAGCAAGGATATCTAATACGCAAAGGGCAAGTATCAGCATAGCATCTAGTGATGAACAGGAAATTCTTTCATCGAAGATAATTGCCAACCACAATCATTCGCATGTTATGACAATACAGTATTGGGAGGTTATGAGGAGATATTGTCTCGAAACATGTATAGAGGGCGTGGAACTTGCACTATTTGTTCCAATGAAGCTTGTTGACTTTATGCCTGAGACAGGATATGGAAATAAGGCTGAGTTTTCAAATTATAATTTGGAACTTACAAATATCAAGAATTTCAATAAGAGTACTTTTCATCATAGGTATGAAAAGCTTATTGAGTATGCAGATATTTTAGCTCAGGCTTTACCGTATAAATTTGCTGGAGGGTTGGAATTAATAAGAAGATTTGCGGCATACCCAGATTGGGAGGCAGAAAAGAAAACAGGTAGTAAGGATAATACAATTAAAATAACACTTACTGGACCATTTCTGGAGTTTGATGAATTATCTGCCCAATTGTATTTCAATAATGGAAAGTCTTCTATTGCTGGTGAAATAGAAGATTTTAGCTACAATTGCATTGATCCATCCATAAATAAGAGGCAAGAAGTTCTTTATGCTATGAAGAAAATCCGTGATGGAAAAAATGTGGTAAAGATAATAGATAAAGGGAAACATCATTCGTCTAAGGATGTTTTTGATGAGACAGATGACAGTGATGACAAGATAATCACATTTACATTCCATTTGCCATCTTCAGTATCTGTAAATGATGTTTCACATGTCTATGTGAACAACAATTTAAGCAACTGGGAATATCATCTTAGCCAAGATACAGAATATATGGAGGAATCTGAGAGAAAAGCTATAGAAAATTACGAGTCAAAATGGTGGGATTATGCTAAAGATGATGATAAAAGTGGTAGAGACCTTAAAAGGTTGGCCCACTATGAGCTAGCACTTCCAGAATGTTATCGGAATCCAATTGCTTCTTTTACATCAAGCGAACTTTATGGAATCGGAGGAATTACATTTAAAGCAAAATGTGATTATCCGGGCCATTCTGGATCACCTACGACACCGGCATGTTCTTCAAATAAGATAGGGAGAGGGTCAGTTCGTATTGATTTGTCTGATCATATTCCTGTACTTGGGTATAACGAAGTTATGGAAATGGAAAGTACTCTTCATCATGTGGCTTCGGATACTATGCATTATTCACAGGTTGTATGGGAATCTCTTACTGACAATGAAAGAATAATGCTTCTTGAACCATATACTGTAGAGTTTAATATTCCAGAAAAAATAACGGAAGAAAAGAATGTTTCAGAAAAATTGAAGGATATACCTCTTCTTAATTGTGTAAATGCAAAGAAATTTCTTGGCTTTTATGGGAATTGTATGATGCTTCCGTTTACTTATCCTAAGGAGCTTGCAGAAGTACTGGGTAAGACTGCAGCTGATATTCAGGATGAGCTATATAGATATCATACAAGTAATTTCCGCGTACCATTAACCACAGTCTCAATTCCTACCGATGGAATGATAGGCGAAGCTGTGCTTGGTGAAACGAATGTTAGTGAGAAGGTTGATATTACACGTTTCTGGAATTGGAAAGATTCTGACATTGACCATATTGACCTTGATCAGAGCGCACTCAATGGTAATAGCCTTCTTGCAAATGCACATGCTGATTTTGTTGATGCACCTACTGTTGGAGTGACCCCTACTGCACATATTGATAATAGCGGCCTGCTTAATGCCCTTACTTCAAGAGCACAGCCTACATTTGCAGATGTTCTCAGCAATACTGATTTAAGGGATGTTATGAAGAATGCGGATAATAATGCTTCAGCAGGTAGAGATAATGTCATTAAGGCAAACACAGAGCTTGTTAAGACTGCTGTTGATGCTGCATCTAAGGCTGCAAGTGCTGCGCTTACTGGCGGAGCATCTGGTGCCCTTGGCGCATTAGGCGGATCCGGAGCCCTTAGTAGCATATTGGGTGATACTGGAGCGCTTAAGTCAGCTCTTTCATCCGCTGGTCTAAGTGATGATCTTGCAGGAAGTCTTGTTGAGCAGTTAGGCTCAGGTAAGATAAATGTTAATGACCTTGTTGGTCAGATCATCAAATCAGTCAAGAAAGAAGGCGACGGTTCAAGCGGAGGCGGAAGCGGCGATAACAACGGCGGAGGTGGAAATAGTGAAACACCTCCTTCTGATGATGAGGTGTCTCCCTCGCCAAGCGTAGGCGATGATGATAATACAAATCCAGGTCAACAAAATGGCGGAGTGGATAATGAGGAAAATGAGGGAGAAGGGTCTATATTTGGAGCGATACGTTCGATACTAGATGGTGTTTCTAAGGCTGGATTGTCATTTATAGATGCTTATAATTTGTGGTTGCAGGAAAATAGAGGTGAAGACGTGTTCTTTACCGAAGAAGAATTGGAATTATTAGCTGACTATTATTGTAAGTGTATTGGTATTGAAAGATCACAACTAGAAACTGCTTTAGATAAAGCAATTAATTCAAAGGAGAACTGATAATGAGTGAAAAACAAGATGTTTTGATAAGCGCAATAGCCCAGTTGTTAAATTCTGAATCAAATGAAACAGCTCAAGAATACAAAAATATGATTTTAAAGCGTATTGCGGAAGAAAGTGAGGTGAAACCAAGCCGAATTCCTGCGCCGTTAAACATAACGGAGGTTGGTGGTTATTATAATTTGATTGAACAAATACAAACAAATTCAGTCAAGTTAGAAGAAAAGAAATTGGAGATGCAGTTGGCACTTATAGCATCAGCATTAGGACTTCCAGTATAGGATGTCAAGAAAGGAGAAATAATGCCTAAAGTTGATGAATGGTCTAATCCTGATATTTTAAAGGATTATGGTGAATGTACATCTGAAGAGTTAGCTTCTTTGGGAATACTATGCCCAATTGATATGGATGAAGAAACTAAAAAAATAATACTTGAGCAGTGGAAAAATATAGTTATGTTTAATAAAAGAGGGGCGCTAGATGCTCATAGATTATTACTAGTGCATGCGGGATATGTCATGATTGAACGTGAAGATAAAAGAGAAGTGTTTCATACAATTGTTCCAAATGCTACAGGTGAATTGAAGGAATTATCTGCGCTTACTATAGACGAAAATAAAATGAATCAAGATGTACAAAAAGTATATATAGAAGCGCCATTGGCTAGATTTAAATTTTCTGGATATGGTGCATTAGATATACATATTAGTGCGGATGAGGCATTTCAGTTTATTATCGTAAAGGAAACAGAAGAGAATGGAAGAAAAAAAGGAACTTACATAGGAAAATATACGTCTGACGTGAATAATGTGAGTGAAATAGTGTTGGGAGATCCGGAGTATAGTATGGGATTCAATAACTATGTTGCTACGGTGGTGACTAATAGCGGAAACACTACCAATTATAAATTTAGAGTGGCTGAACATGTTGACTTTGAAAAAAGTGAACATGGTGGTGTTTGGTTTTCTGGAATTAACCCAGTATCTACATTGTGGGAAACAAAGATGCTTGGAGCTCCTATAGTAATGCATGATACAGATGTTGTATTGGCTAGATGGTTTATTGAATCGAGCGATTGTGACAGAGTTTATCGTATGATACAGGGGATTATAAATGCGTTAAGAAATAAATCTTCTTTCTTGGATGGTGTTGTGAAAAAGGGCTTTTCAATACCCAATCTTGCATCTTTTGTTTTAACTGCTCCGGTGGATTTTTTACTAAATGGAGTAAAACATGGAACACCAATTGGATATGGTTTAGGAGTGATAATTACCGTATTATGCTCGATTTTTATAGGGGATTGGGAGAATCAGATAATAACGCAATTGGAGGCTGTTAATTATGGAATTGATACTATTTTGCGCGAAAAGATTGATTGTAACATAGATAAACCACCTGGAATTATGGTGGAGATAGGTTATAAACAAAGGGTTAAATTAAACAGCTTTACAAGATTGGGAGAAGAAAAGAAATATGCTGATTTCAAAGTTTCAAAATGGCAACCAGAGAAAAATGGGAATTATATGTATGGACCAACTGGCTTTTATTCTTCAAAATATGGAAATAAAAAAAGATGGTATATTGCAGGACCGTACAGTGGGTGCGGAGATAGATTTGAAGATCTTGAAAAAATTGTTGAAGCGATTATGAGTGTGGAAGATTAAAATGTCTATATAGGATGCATTTCATAATTCTGATATTTAAAAGATTACGATGCATGTGTATCGGATGAATTAAATGATTTGGGAATATTATGTCTAATTGATACGGATGAAGAAAAAATAATACTTGAGCAATGGAAAAATATAGTTATTTGTGCCAGTCACTTTGTGACTGGCACTTTTTCTTTCCTCTCCCCTCAAAATCCCCCATCCCCACCGTCTTTTGTATTATACTTATTAAGGTGGCCTGACATATCAACCAGCTTATGGACGGATAGAATAATAAAAAACAATGAAAACAATATACAAATCAAGGGAAGGCAAAGAGAAAATAATACCTGATTTTAAAGAACAACATGTAAGGAACAGAAAAAATGGATACAATAAAAGCTATAGTGTTTGATGCGTTTGGAACTCTTTTTCAATTTTCAAAAGGAAGTTCCGCCAGAACAATAATGAGACATATAACAGATCTTGGAATAGAGGTTGATGAAAAGGCATTCATTGAAGAGTGGAAGCCTTTTTATATTAGCCATACTGTGGGTTATGATCTATTTATGACTGAACGGGAGATCTTTTCTGCAAGAAATAAGATGCTTTATAGTAGATACAATGTAGACAGAGATGCTATAGCAGATGCAGATGAACTTTTGCTTGAAGCGTCAAAACGTTTAGCTTTTTCAGAGGCCCCAGGTGTGCTTGAAGAAATAAAAAACACTATAAGGTATACATTGGTTCTAATACAGATGATGATGTTCTTGAGAGCGTGATGAAGAAGAATCATGTTTCAGTTGATAAGGTCTATACTTCAGAGAATCAGAGATGTTATAAGCCAGATATTCGTTTCTATAAGAAGATTATTGAGGATAATGATTTTTAGCCAGAGGAGTTCTTGTTTGTTGGCGATACAGGGAGTGATGATATTATTGGACCCAAGACGGTTGGCATGAAGACAGCGTTCGTTGACAGAGATGGGACCGGAGCGGATTATGGACAGGATTATACTATTACTAATTTAAAAGAACTTATTTAAACATTATATTAGTATTACATTGCATTTAGAACATTACAAAGGAGCAGAAACAATGGATTTTATGAATGCAGAAACTTTGAAACACAGACTTAAAGTATTATATATGCTGGATCACGCTGTAATGCCAGATGCCGAGGAGTATTTGCGAATTGTTCATCACAGCCAGAATGAGGCCTTTGAGGAATATGAAGTCGACAATGGAGCCGGGGATAAGCTCATGGTCCGTTTTTATGACTTTGGAGTTATAGTAAAGGGCTTTGACCATGAAAATGAGCTGAACCAGATTGGGTCAGATGAGTGGGACGATAGCTTTTTTGACAGGATGTTTGAAGGGGCTCCAGATGCCTTTATCAGTGAACTTTCAGAGAAGGATCATGATACTACCACCTTTTGCCTGTGGTATCTTAATGAGACAGGAAAGTGGTATCAGAACGAAGTAGAAGATAATGACGGTGGCAAAAGCTTTCTGACGGGATTTTTATTTGAGTCAGCTGAGGAATTACTGGACTGGGCAAAATACTACTATGGCAAGTCCTTTAATGAAGCAGTGGTAAAAAAGCTATATGAAACAGAACAGTTACCAGAGGAACCTTTAATAAATAATTAAAAGTCCTTAAAAAAGCCCCGAAAAATGGTAGAATATCTACCGTGTGAAAGAGCGGGGCATAGATTTTCCACAACTATTATCATGTAATAATTTCTATTTTGAGCGGTGGTAAAAACGTTTGTTGTTTGAGCGTTTTTTCTGCTGCTTTTTTATTCTTGCGAAAGCGCGCACCAGCGCGCAAAGAGTCGCTGGCGATTCTTTGTTCTTTTTATGATTACTAATTACTAATTTGTTTTGGGGTGTTTTTCACCGAGTATGAATGGTGAATTTTCCGGTGGTTTTTACAATATATAAAGAATCCACCTAAGATTATTTAGCTATTCACGGTGTTTTCTAGCATGACCAAGCTAACCACCGAAGCATTGTTGAAAATCCACGGTGTTTCTGAGCATTATCAAGCTAACCACCGAAGCGTTGTTGAAAATCCACGGTGTTTCTGAGCATTATCAAGCTAACCACCGAAGCATTGTTGAAAATCCACGGTGTTTCTGAGCATTATCAAGCTAACCACCGAAGCGTTGTTGAAAATCCTCGGTGTTTCTGAGTATGACCAAGCTAACCACCGAATCACCAATGAAAATCCTCGGTGTTTTCAAATGCAATATTGATAACCACCGAAAGACTTTGGGTGATTTTTCTGGAACACATAATTTCCACCAATAATCCCAAACGAGTATCATAAGCCGAGCAACGAACACCATAGAACCAGCACTTCGAAACCCATATTTAATAGTTTTCACCTTTCTTGATTTTATTTTCCTGCTGCTATAGAATATGTTTGTTGTAGTAGAAATAGCACAGAAATCAGTGCGCCTGCAAAGGCCTGCGCACTTGAAGAATGGAGTAAGAAATGACAAAGATTGATATTATTTCAGGCTTCCTTGGAGCTGGTAAGACCACTCTTATTAAGAAGCTTTTAAAAGAAGCATTAAATGGAACAAAGGTAGTTCTTATTGAGAACGAGTTTGGTGAGATCGGTATTGATGGCGGATTCCTTAAGGAAGCTGGCATCGAGATCACAGAGATGAATTCAGGATGTATCTGTTGTTCACTTGTTGGTGACTTCGAGACATCCCTTAAGCAGGTTATGGATCAGTATCATCCAGAGAGAATCCTTATTGAGCCATCAGGTGTTGGTAAGCTTTCAGACGTTATGAGAGCTATCCAGAACATCGCAGAGGGTTCTGACGAGATGGAGCTTAACAGTGCTGTAACTGTTGTTGACGTATCCAAGGCTAAGGTTTACATCAAGAACTTTGGTGAGTTCTTCATCAACCAGATTGAGAACGCAGGTACCATCATTCTTACAAGAACAGATAAGGCAGATCAGGCTAAGATTGAGACAGCTGTAGACCTTATCAGAGAGCACAATAAGAAGGCTACTATCATTACAACTCCTCTTGATGAGATCACAGGAAAAGAAATACTGGATACCTTCGAGGGTAACAATGACCTTGAGGCTGAGCTCCTTAGACAGGTTATGGAAGAGGAAGAACATCATCACCACCATCACCATGACCACGGCAGCCACAAGGTAGTTAATGAGGATGGTTCTGTAGTTTATAAGGCACACCACGACGATGACGAGTGCGATGATCCTGAGTGCTGCTGCCATCACCACCATGACGATGATGACGAGCATGAGCATCATCATCATGACCACGATCACGATGAGCACGATGAGCACGAGCACCATCATCACCATGATCACGACGATGATGACCACGATGAGCACGAGCACCATCATCACCATGATCACGACGATGATGACCATGATGAGCACGAGCACCATCATCACCATGATCACGACGATGATGACCATGATGAGCACGAACACCACCATCACGATCATGACCACGAGCATCACCACCATGATCACGATGATCATGACCACGCAGCACACGATGTATTCGTAAGCTGGGGCATGGAGACTCCTCTTAAATACACTAAGAAGGAGATTGAGGATATGCTTGGTAAGCTTGAGGACGAGGAGACCTACGGTATCGTTCTTCGTACAAAGGGCGTAGTTCCTACAGCAGATGGTTCATGGATTGAGTTCGACTATGTACCAGGCGAAGCAGATGTTAGAGAAGGCTCAGCTGATGTAACAGGTAAGTTCTGTGTAATCGGTTCACAACTTAAGGAAGATAATCTTGAGAAGCTCTTCCGCAGACTCTAATTTCTTTTAACAGAGAATAGTTATCAAAATGCGCACTAGCTGCGCATTTTGTGGTATTAAGTATTAACCGGAGCAGTTATGATAAGGAGAAATAAATTGAAACCAGTATATATTATCAATGGATTCCTTGACAGTGGTAAGACAGACTTCTTCCGCTATACAATTCAGCAGCCATACTTCCGCACAAAGGGTAAGACTCTTTTGATCGTGTGCGAAGAGGGTGAGAATGAGTATGAGGAAGGCCTTCTTCGTGCCACCAATACTGTACTTGAGATAATCGATAACGAGGAGGATTTCAATCCTGATAAGCTCGTTGAACTTGATTCCAAGTACAATCCTGAGCGTATTCTTGTGGAGTACAACGGAATGTGGAACTACAAGAATATGACACTTCCATTTATGTGGAAGCTGGAGCAGCAGATCACTGTAATTGATGCTTCCAGTTTTGAGCTTTATTTCAGTAATATGAAATCTCTTTTAGCAGAGCAGATCCGTAATTCCGACCTGATCCTCTTTAACAGATGCGATGGAATCCAGGATCTTGCCACATATAAGAGAAACGTTAAGGCCATTAATCAGAAGGCTGATATTATCTTTGAGGACAAGGATGGAGAGGTGGACGTAACTCTTGATGAGGACCTTCCTTTCGATCTTAATGATGATCCTATCGAGCTTAATAACTACGGCTATGGAATGTTCAACCTTGATGTTCTTGACCACGTTGACAGATATGAGGGTAAGAATGTTAAGTTCAAGGCTATGGTTCTTATTCCGCCAGAGTTTCCTAAGGACAGATTTGTGCCGGTAAGACTTGCTATGACTTGCTGCGCAGAGGATATGCAGCCTCTGGGAATCCCTTGTGTATATGATAAGGTAAAAGAGCTAACAGAAAAGGAATGGGTTCTTGTTACCGCAAGAGTTGAAAGAGAATTCGTAGCGGAGATCCAGGGTGAAGGCCCTGTTCTTAAGGCTATTTCTGTTGAGAAGACTACAGCTCCTAAGAATGCTGTAATTGACTTCTCTAATCCAGAGCAGTAAAAAGAGCTGTTCTATTTGTGGGATTGTGTTGTGATAATGAGATTTGTGACTAGCTGGGGGACTTGTTATGTTTAATTATCTTCCTCTGCAGTGGATGTTTCTCTTTTTCTTCTATAGCTTTTTTGGCTGGTGCTTTGAATCGACCTATGTGTCCATAATGGAGAAGCATCTTTCCAACAGAGGTTTTATGAGAGGCCCGTTTATTCCTCTCTACGGATGCGGCGGCATTACTATGCTTGTGGTGTCCAAGCCTTTTTATGAGAATATTTTTCTTGTGTTCATTGCAGGATGTATCGGCGCTACAGCCCTTGAATACGCAACTGGCGTGATCATGGAGAGCCTGTTTAAGGTTAGATACTGGGATTATTCTCACAAGAAGTTCAACTACAAAGGTCAGGTGTGCCTGGAATCCACCATTGTTTGGGGCGTATGCACTGTTGTGTTTACCCATTTTCTTCAGATTCCTATTGAGAAGATCCTTACATCGATTCCTTACAACATCTTATCTGTAGTAACTATTGTGATCACAGTGTTTGTTACAGCGGACTTCGTTGTGGCCTTTAAGACAGCCCTTGACCTTAGAGATGTTCTTATCTACATGGAAAAAGCCAAGGAAGAAATCCGCAGAATGCAGAAAAGACTGGATGTTATCATTGCTTTTAAGAGCGAGGATATGCTTGATTCCATTGAGAACAGAGTAGATGCCATCAACGATACTGTTGAGAATATCGGCGGCGGAATCGGTAACACCATCAGCAATATCAGTGGAGCCATCGGCGGTGGTATTGGAACAATTGGTAGTGGGATCGGTAGTACTATTGGCGTTATCGGTGGCGGAATTGGAGCCATTGGCGGCGGAATCGGTAATACACTTGGATACATGAGTGATACCCTTGAGAAATCCTTTGATAAGGTTAAGAGCAAGATTTCCCTTAATCCATCAGGCCATGTTTCAGGAATGATGGAAGAGGTTGGCGAGCTTTACACCAAGTACAGGGTCTTGATGTCAAAATTTACACCTAAGCCAGTTAAGAACTTCTTTGATTTTTATAGGAAAAGAACTATCTTAGGAAATCCACATATGCATTCCGATGAGTTCGCTCTTAGTATGGAAGAGATCAAGCAGAAGACCTTGGAAGAAGACAAGAAGGAAGCAGAAAACAGACATAAGAAGAATACAAAAGACGGTGAATAGTTACATTATCTATTGACAGTTTGTTGATATTAATCTAATATATACTACGTATGTGGCATTAACTGTCCGTGTCCAGGCTTAATGCACACACGAACGTATAAATATAATATTTTTTAAATATCCGGAGGTAATTATGGCTAACATTAAATCTGCCAAGAAGAGAGTTTTAGTTAATAAGAAGAAGGCTGAGAGAAACACAATCATCAAGTCAGCTGTTAAGACAGAGATCAAGAAGGTAAGAGCTGCAATCGAGGCTGGTAACAAGGAAGAGGCTGCTAAGGCACTTCTTGCTGCTACATCAGCAATCGACAAGGCTGAGTCAAAGGGTGTATTCAAGAAGAATACAGCTTCAAGAAAGGTTTCTCGTCTTGCTCAGGCTGTAAACAAGATGGCTTAATCTTTTTTATAGAACAATACAATAAATCGACTTTAAACCTCATGTCTTCTCACCGACATGAGGTTTTTGTTTGGAGTCAGTGGGGTTATGATAATGACATATGAGCGCCATCATGGTATCATATTGTGGGTTATTGCGAATTTGGAATTTGATAATGAAATGAGGATTTATAGTGGCAGATCAGAGTAAAATCAGAAATTTTAGTATAGTAGCACATATTGATCATGGTAAGTCTACTTTGGCAGATAGAATGATCGAGAAGACCGGCGTTCTTACAAGCAGAGAGATGCAGAACCAGGTTCTCGACAACATGGATATTGAGCGTGAGAGAGGAATTACCATCAAGTCCCAGGCTGTAAGACTTATTTACAAGGCTAAGGATGGCAATGAGTATACTCTTAACATGATCGATACTCCAGGTCATGTTGACTTTGGATATGAGGTATCAAGATCTCTTGCGGCATGTGATGGCGCAATTCTTGTAGTTGATGCAACTCAGGGTGTTGAGGCTCAGACCCTTGCAAACGTTTATCTTGCACTGGATCACGACCTTGATGTATTCCCTGTTATCAATAAGATCGACCTTCCAAGTGCTCAGCCACAGGAGGTTAAGGATGAGATTGAGGATGTTATCGGCATAGAGGCTCAGGATGCACCTCTTATTTCTGCTAAGAACGGCATTGGTATTGAGGATGTCCTTGAGGCAGTTGTAGCTAAGATTCCAGCTCCTAACGGAGATGCCAATAAGCCTTTAACAGCTCTTATTTTTGACAGTGTTTATGACTCTTACAGAGGCGTTATTGTATTCGTACGTGTAAGAGATGGTGTTATCAGAAAGGGCATGAAGGTTAAGTTCATGGCTACTGGCGCTGAGTCAGAGGTTGTTGAGGTTGGATACTTTGGTCCTGGCAGATTCATCGCAAGTGATGAGCTTTCAGCTGGAGACGTTGGCTATTTTACCGCTTCAATTAAAAATATTCAGGACACACGAGTTGGTGATACAGTTACAGATTCTGCTAATCCTGTATCAGAGCCACTTCCTGGATATAAGAAGGTAATGCCAATGGTTTACTGCGGCCTTTACCCTGCAGATTCTGCTCACTATTCAGACCTTAGAGACGCTCTTGAGAAGCTTCAGCTTAACGATGCATCTCTTTTCTATGAACCAGAGACATCACAGGCTCTTGGATTTGGTTTTAGAGCTGGATTTTTAGGTCTTTTGCACCTGGAGGTAATTCAGGAAAGACTTGAGCGTGAGTACGACCTTAACCTTGTAACAACAGCACCTGGCGTTGTTTATAAGGTTCACAAGACTGACGGTACAGTATTTGATCTTACTAACCCAACCAACCTTCCAGATCCATCTGAGATCGACTACATGGAAGAGCCTATGGTTAACGGCGAGATTATGGTAACTACTGAGTATGTTGGTGCTATTATGCAGCTTTGCCAGGAGAGACGTGGCAGATATATCAGTACAGACTATATAGAGCAGACTCGTGCGATCCTTAAGTACGAGCTTCCTCTTAATGAGATCATCTATGACTTCTTTGATGCGCTTAAATCAAGATCTCGTGGATATGCTTCCTTTGACTATGAGCTTAAGGGCTATGAGAAGTCAGAGCTTGTTAAACTTGATATCCTTATCAACAAGGAAGAGGTTGATGCTCTTTCATTTATCGTGCACAAGGACGGTGCCTACGAGAGAGGTCGTAAGATGTGCGAGAAGCTTAAGGATGAGATTCCAAGGCACATGTTTGAGATTCCTATCCAGGCAGCAGTTGGCGGCAAGGTAATTGCCAGAGAGACAGTCCGCGCTTATCGTAAGGACGTGCTTGCTAAGTGCTATGGTGGTGATATTACCCGTAAGAAGAAGCTTCTTGAGAAACAGAAGGAAGGTAAAAAGAAAATGCGCCAGATTGGTAGCGTAGAAGTACCACAGGCAGCCTTCCTCAGCGTCCTGAAGCTTGATGAAGAGTAAGTGATACCGGATAGTTGTTTGCTATTCGGACAGTTGCCGGTTCCGGACGATACCGGAACCGGTTTTTTTATTAATGGTGAGCAAATATGAGTAAAGATAAAGCTTTATCACTATATGTTCATATTCCTTTCTGCAAGCAGAAATGCTTGTACTGTGACTTCTTGTCTTTTCCTGCGGGAGAGCAGCAGATAGATTGTTACTTTAATGCGCTTTCAAAAGAAATCCAGATGACCGCAGAGGATTATAAAGACTACGAAGTTAAGTCTGTATTTATTGGAGGGGGAACACCTTCTTTTCCGGAAGCACGCTACATCGCAGAACTGATGGCGGAGCTTCATAGTTCTTTTAACATAAGCAGCGATGCTGAGATCAGCATGGAGCTTAATCCGGGAACTGCTTCCCTTGAAAAGCTAGTTACATACAGACAAGCTGGAGTTAACAGGCTGAGTATCGGAACTCAGTCTCTTGATGATGCTGCACTTAAGGCTATTGGCAGGATCCATGATGCCAGGACATTTTATGAAACTTACCAGAATGCAAGGAAGGCGGGCTTTGAGAATATCAACATTGATATCATGAGCGCGCTTCCTGGGCAGAGTATTGAGACTTACATGGACACGGTAAAGAAGGTTGTGGAGCTACATCCTGAGCATATCTCGGCCTACAGCCTCATAATCGAAGAGGGGACCCCATTCTATGACATGGACCTGGATCTTCCTTCAGAGGATGAAGACAGGGAGATGTATCACAGGACCAGGGATTATCTGGCGGAGCATGGATATCACCGCTATGAGATTTCGAATTATGCGCTAGATTACGGGGATTCAGATTCACTAGATTCTGGAATTGCAGATGAATACTTGCCAGACTTTGAGAAGTACGAGTGCTACCACAACAAGGTTTACTGGACCAGAGGCAATTACCTGGGCCTGGGACTTGGTTCATCCTCAATGGTGGAGAATGTTCGGTGGAAAAATACCTCAGATATGAGGGAATATGTGGATTTCTTCATGGGTGCTAGCAATTATCAAAATGCTGATGTTACAAAATTGTCTAGTGGTGAAATGGAGAATATATCTGTTGATTCAATTCGTGAAGATTACCAGAAACTTTCAGATTCTGAAGTGATGGAAGAATTCATGTTCCTGGGACTTCGCCTGGTCAGAGGCATTGATACGGAGGAGTTCAAAGCTCTTTTTAACAGGGATATCAGAGAGGTATACGGCGAAGTGATTGAGAAATATACCACTCAGGGACTTCTTGAGTTTGCAGATATCTCTGGACATAGATACCTTAGACTTACCACCAAGGGATTGGACGTTAGTAACACCGTTATGGCAGATTTTTTGCTAGATTAGTCGAGAGTAGATTTTTTTTGACTAATGAAGATTTTTATTTACTAGATTGGACGGATTTATGATTTACTGGATAATAGCTACGGTGCTGGCCTTCTATATTAAGGGGCTGTGCGGCTTTGCAAATACACTTGTTTTTCAGTCTATATTGAGCTTTGGGAATGCTAATGTAAGCATTTCGCCGGTGGAGCTGGTTCTGGGGTATCCTACGAACCTGATCATCAGTTTCAAAGAGCGCAAGCACATCGACATCAAGATGGTACTTACAATCTCCCTGATGGTGCTATCTGGCAGTGTTGTGGGAGTTCTTTTCCTTAAGAATGCTGACGTTTCGGTTATCAAGATCGTCTTTGGTGTCTTCGTGATCCTTCTTGGCATAGAGATGCTTCTTAGAGACTTGTCCAGCAAAAGAGCTAAGAATTCCAGGGTATTGCTGACAATAATCGGCGTTCTGGCTGGACTTTTCTGCGGACTGTACGGCGTGGGAGCTCTTCTTGGAGCCTACATCGGAAGAGTGACTGAGGATTCTAAGTCTTTTAAGGCTAACATCTGTGCAGTGTTTGTCATTGAGAACACCTTCAGAATAGTTCTCTATAGCATCTATGGAATCATCACGTTGGAATCTCTGAAAATGTCGTTATCTCTAGCGCCTTTCATGCTCATAGGTCTTTTGACTGGAATGTTCAGTGCTAAGGTTATTGACGACAAGCTGGTAAAAAAGATAGTGATTGTGATGCTGATTATTTCTGGAATTGCACTGATAATAACAAACGTGGCTTGAAAAATCTGGCTCTTGCGTTAGAGCAAGCCAAAGTTTAACATAGAAGTACAGCTACATTGATTAGGGGGATTCTATGAACTACAACTTTTTCGCTTTGATTTCAAGAATGAAATATATTGAGAGATGGGCTCTTATGCGTAACACGCGCCCTGAGAACCTTTGCGAGCACTCCATGGAAGTGGCCATGATCGCCCATGCCCTCTGCACTATAGGAAATGTTAGATATGGCAAGACCCTTGATGCCAACAGAGCTGCCATGATAGGTCTATATCATGATGCATCTGAGATCATCACAGGCGACATGCCAACACCTGTTAAGTACTTCAACGCAGAGCTTAAGCATGCCTACAAGGAAGTTGAGGCAGTTGCTGATGATAAGCTCCTTGAGAAGCTTCCCGATGATCTGCGCCCAGTCTATGAGGATATTTTCAAAGGCACCGATGATGAGAATGAAAAGTACATGCGCCGTCTTGTGAAGGCAGCAGACAAGCTTTCTGCTCTAATCAAGTGCATGGATGAGATAAATGCCGGCAACAGCGAGTTTAGAACTGCCAAGGAAAGCACTGAGAAATCCATCAGATCTCTTTATCAGGAAATGCCAGAAGTTCTGGATTTTGTAAACGAATTTTTGGATCCATACGGTGATACACTTGATGAGTTGACTTAAGCTTGTGTTCGTAAATTTATACATTCTTAATTGATATACCGTGCACGGATGTATTATCATGTACATAGGTATATCTATTAAAGAACTATTTTTTTTTCACCAGATATTAAAGGAGAGCTATGTCAAAGATTGAAGACATTTTAAGAGAAGCAAAAGATAAAGGCGCTTCAGATGTACATATTACTGTAGGACTGCCTCCTAAAATGAGATTAAACGGCAAGCTCATTGCCATGGACAGCTTTGATAAGATGCTGCCTCCTGATACCAAGGAAATCGCAGATGAGATAATGTCTGAGAAGCAGATGGAGAAGCTTGAAGAAAACGGACAGCACG
Organism: Butyrivibrio proteoclasticus P6B7; assembly: GCF_000622085.1. Classification (GTDB taxonomy): domain Bacteria; phylum Bacillota; class Clostridia; order Lachnospirales; family Lachnospiraceae; genus Butyrivibrio; species Butyrivibrio proteoclasticus_A. The sequence goes on along the minus strand of NZ_JHWL01000013.1, from coordinate 49,208 downwards.
ATATGTCTTTTTCCATCCGTGGTGTGGGCCGTTACAGACTAAACGTCTTCAAACAAAGAGGCTCTATAGCCATGGCCTTCAGAGTTGTTGCTACAGAGATTCCTTCAGCAGAGAGTCTTGGAATTCCAGAGACTGTAGTTGAGCTCTATAAAAAGAAAAGGGGCCTTGTGCTTGTTACAGGACCAACCGGAAGTGGTAAGTCCACAACCCTTGCATCCATCATCGATATGATCAACAACACCAGGGAAGCACATGTTATCACTCTTGAAGATCCTATCGAATTTACTTATCAGCATAGAATGTCCATCGTTAACCAGAGAGAAATTGGCACGGACTCTAACTCCTATGCCAATGCTTTAAGAGCTGCTCTTCGTGAGGATCCGGACGTTATCCTTGTGGGAGAGATGCGTGATCTTGAGACCATCAGTACCGCCATCACAGCAGCTGAGACTGGCCACCTGGTTCTTTCTACAGTTCATACCATCGGTGCCAGCAATACAGTGGACAGACTTATTGATGTATTCCCACCTCATCAGCAACAACAGATAAGAATTCAGCTGGCCAGCGTATTGGAGGCTATTGTTTCTCAGCAGCTTATCCCAAATGCGGATGGAGAGTCCAGAATAGCTGCCTTTGAGGTGCTTCACGTTAACAGCGCTGTAAGGAACCTGATTAGAGAAGGTAAGTCCCATCAGCTTATTACCATCATGCAGACCAACCGTAAGATGGGTATGATTTCCATGGATGAGGCTATTCTTCAGCTTTATAAGGATCAAAAGATATCACGAGAAATGGCAATACAATTTGCTCAGGATCCGGATACAATGCAGATGAAGATGCTAAGATAATTGGATTTGCCCACAGATATAAGAATTGCGACAAACGAAATAAAGACTATAAATTGCGTGAAAAATGAATAAATATGCAAATCGAAAGAGCTACAGTGAATAAAAGCTGTAGCTCTTTTTATGGAATTAAGTAACCACGGGAAAGTCGAAAAAACCCCTTGCATATATTATGAATACTGAATGTAAAGGTTTACGTAGAAACTGAAATTACAGATTGAGTTTCCAAAAAATCACTGAAAACAAGTTTCAAAATGAGCAAAAAAACAGTGATTGTTCACAACTTGTTCACAATTAAAATTTATAAAGAGTTTATATTTATACCATGAAAATTTACGACATAGCACAAGCAACACAAATAACCGTTAATATGGTTCATAAGGGTAAAAACTATACAGTTGAAACTACCGTGCTTACACGCTATGGAGATGGGGTTTTAGTAACACCCATCACTTGCAATGGCGAGCTTATAGACATATGCAATAGTGCCAATTTCGAATACACAGAGGAGTATACAGGCATCAAGCACATGTTTCATGTAGATAACATCAGTCGTGTTGATTTCGCTGGATCCGATTTCCATGTAATTAGTGGGAAAGAGATTGTTCTTGCTGATAACATGAGAAAGGCTGAGAGATACAACGTTCAGCTCATGGGAACTTGCGTGGTTAACCAGAAGAAGCCTTTGAGTGTTATTATTCAGGACATTTCAATGCGCGGCTTTTCAGTTATTATTGGTAAAGTTGAAGGCTACAAGCCTGGCGATAGAGTTAAGGTTGAGTTTTTAAAGTCTGCAGCGGACAGGAAGATGACTCTCTACGGTACTTTGGTCCGTGAGTTCAAGATTGGTGGATTGACCGCTCTTGGCTGCGAGATGAAGACCGTGGATCCTAGAGTTCTTGGATTTATCATGGAAAAGAAAAATGCTCATAAGAAACAAATGCAGTCAGCAGCAGTGGGTTAACGCCCGCTGCTTTTTTTATGATATAGGAAATTTCTCCGAAATTCCTATATCATAAAAAAACGCTCCACTATGGATGCACACATCGCGCGATAGGTAAATGTTGCATAAATGCAACCGCGCTCGGCGCGAGCATGTTGCAAGCAACATGCTTTCTTGTTGCAATCTGATCTGAGATTTGCTATACTAACCAAGTTATTTGTCTACGCAAACATTCGGTTTGGGAGATATGTAGTTCTTACATGCTCTGCATTCCATATTGAGAAATAACGCGAAAGGAAATTTTTAATTACAGATGTTTAGTTCAGTTACATCTGGAGTTGTCAGAGGCGTATCCTCTTACCTTATGAAGGTGGAAGTGGACGTTTCCGATGGACTTCCAGGTTTTAACATGGTGGGCTTTTTGAGCGGTGAAGTAAGGGAAGCTGGCGACAGAGTCAAGGTTGCTCTTAAGAACATCGGCATGAAAATGCCTGCCTCAAAGGTGACCATCAACCTATCTCCTGCGGATATTAAGAAGGAGGGTGTAGTGGTGGACCTTCCGGTGGCTGTGGGGATTCTGGCTGCCACAGACCAGATTGATGATGACAAGCTTAAGGATACTGTAATCCTTGGTGAGATCGGCCTTGACGGCGAAGTTAAGAATGTAAAGGGAATTCTTCCCATTGTCTCTAAGGCCCGGGAAGAGGGCTACAAGACGGTGATTCTCCCAGTTGGCAATGCCAAAGAAGGCGCAGTCATTGATGATATGAAAATCGTTGGTGTCAGCTCCCTTCAGGAAACCATCAGCTATCTTAGCTGTAGTGAGGAGGAGAAAGATCTTTTGATCCCACCTACACGAGTGGACGTTGAAGAAATCATGAGGCTTTCAGAGGAAGACCTTGCGGGAGTTGACTTTGCAGATATTAACGGTCAATCCGCTGTAAAAAGAGCTGTCGAAATTGCCGCGGCTGGATTTCACCACATACTTATCGTGGGCCCGCCAGGCTCTGGAAAGAGCATGGTTGCCAAGAGATTTCCCACCATTATGCCTCCATTATCCCTTGATGAGAGTATCGAGGTATCCACAATCTATTCTGTGGCTGGTATGTTAAAGGATAACCAGCCCCTGATCACCAAGAGGCCTTTTATGAGTCCTCATCATCTCATTTCAGAGACCGCCCTTACTGGAGGCGGAAATATTCCAAGACCCGGAGTTATATCCCTGGCTCACAGAGGAGTTCTTTTTCTTGATGAAATGCCGGAATTTCCCAGGGCGAAGCTAGATCTTTTACGTCAGCCCATTGAAGATAGGGAGATAAGAATTGCAAGGAGTAAGGGAACTTTCACATATCCTGCGGACTTCCAGTTAGTAGGGGCCCTTAACCCTTGTCCCTGTGGGTATTATCCGGACCGTAATAAGTGTAAATGCACTCCAAATGAGATTCGAAGATATCTGGGACATATCTCGGGCCCCATACTTGATAGGATTGATATTTGCATAGAGGCTCCAAAGGTGGATATTTCTGAGCTAAGCGGAGGAAACAGAGCCCTGAATGAAACCAGCAAGACTATCAGAGAAAGAGTTATGAGGGCAAGAGCAATCCAGTGCAAGCGATTTGAGGGGACTGATATACGCTTTAACTCTGATATGTCGCCTGCGGACATTAAGAAATACTGTAAGCTTGGGCTTAAGGAACAGAGATACCTTGAAAGTGCCTTTTGTAGCCTGGACCTCAGCGCCAGAGCCTATCACAAGGTGCTGCGAGTAGCAAGAACTATCGCAGACATAGACGGAAGCCAGGATATATCCGAGCTTCACATTATAGAAGCCATCAGCTATCGCATGACAGATGGCAAATACTGGAACCAGAAAGAAGGAGATTGATGATAACAGAAAACCAATATGCTCACTGGCTTTTAAACGTCGAGGGAGTTGGAAATAGAAGTGCTGAAAAGCTTTTGGGAAGCGGACTTAGCTGTGAAGAAATCTTTATGCTAAGTGATAAGGATATTAGAAATCTTTTGCCGCCAAAGGCAGCAGGCAATCTTATTAAGAGCCGCTACAGCTGGGACTTTGAAGCGGAGAAAAGAAAACTTGAAGAAAACAATATAAGATTTATTCCAAGGATTTCGGAGGAATATCCTGAAAAGCTGAAGGCTATCCCAGATTCACCCTTTGCAATTTACGTGAAAGGAAGGCTTCCGGATCCAACAAAGCCCTCCGTTGCCATAATCGGCGCCAGAATGTGCTCTGACTACGGAAGATATGTGGCCAGGGAATTTGGAAGGGGCCTTGCTCTTGCAGGGGTCCAGGTAATAAGCGGAATGGCAAGAGGTGTGGATGGCATAAGCCAGAAGGCTGCAATAGAAGCAGGGGGAAGCACCTTTGGAATCCTGGGCTGCGGCGTCAACATCTGCTACCCTGAGGAAAACAAGGATGTCTACAAGACAATCTGCGACAACGGCGGCCTTATCTCAGAGCATGCCCCGGATACAATGCCAAAGGCAAATTTCTTTCCAATGCGCAACCGCATAATAAGCGCATTGGCAGACATTGTCCTTGTGGTGGAGGCAAGACAGAAGTCTGGAACCCAGATCACCGTGGACCAGGCCCTTGAGCAGGGAAAAGAAATCCTGGCCGTTCCCGGAAGAGTTACCGACCGCCTTAGCGATGGATGTAACTTCTTGATTAGCCAGGGCGCTGGAGTAGCTATCACCTGCCAGGACGTCCTGGACAGACTCTGGGGGAGAAAGGAAGAGCTGGAGGAGAAGGAGACTACTAAGGAAATCTATCAAACTGTGAAAAAGAGCGAGTTGGGGGATGAACAAAGTGAAAATAGTGCAGATTCTGCCTGTGATGACGACGCTATGTCAATCGATCTTCCACCCAAAACAGTAGAGGAGGAAGTTCTAGAAGTAGTGGATATAATTCCAATCTCAGTTTCTAATATAGCAGAAAAGTTGCTAACTAAAGGAGTGGTATTAACAATCCCGGAACTTATGTCCAAACTCATGGACCTCACCTATAAGGGACTAATTGCGCAAGAAGGAGTTTATTACCGGAAACGAATTAGATGATTTTTATAGGCGTGGCTTTCCGGATTGTGTAGAACAAGGAAGTCATGGGCATGCTGATGTGAGCATTTGCACGAGTCGATAAGATGTACGGAAAAAAATCAGATAGATGTCGAGTGTTCTGAATAACATGAAATGAGACATCTATCTGATTTTTGACGATACAGATTACGACGAGTAAACGTGAACATCAGCATGCCCTGACTCCCCGTCCTAAAACCCCCGGAAAGCCGTTACCGGAAATTTTCGGAAACGCTTCCGGTATGTTTACGGTAAACCGTTTGCGCAAATGGTAGAAAACGTGGGCTTTAGCGGGTTTCGTCTTGCGACACCGATTGCGCAAAACGTTACCGGTAACGATTCCAATGTACGAAAGTCAATGTGCAATTTGTATAAAAACGAGGGTAATTAATCATCAAAAGTGCTTCATTGACAAAAAAGTGCACAAGTCATAAACTTTTAATTAGAGCAACCGATTGCGCGAATTGCGCAACAAAAAAGTATTTTTATGATGGAGGAAAAGAAATGAAAAAGAAATTGGTATCTGTTTTATTAACAGCTGCTATGGGTGCTACACTCCTTGCTGGATGTAGCGGACAGCAGGCACAGGAAACAGTAGATACAGCTAAGGACGCAGCTGAGTCAGCAAGCCAGGCTGTTGAGGAAGTTAAGGACGCTGTAGACGAGAACGTTGATTACGGTTCAGGCGAGATCAAGGTTTGGGTTGCAGACGCAGTAGTAGATTTCACTAACGAGCAGATCGCTAAGTTCCAGGAAGCTCACCCAGAGTTCAGCGGATATACATTCAACGTTGAGGCAACTGGTGAGGGCGATGCAGCTGGTAACATGATCACAGACGTTACAGCAGGTGCTGATGTTTATGTATTCGCACAGGATCAGATCGCAAGACTTGTTACAGCAGGTGCTCTTGAGATCGTTGAAGATTCTAACGCAGAAGTTGTTAAGGCTGAGAACGATGCTGGCGCAGTTGCAGCAGCAACAGTTGGTAACACACTTTATGCTTATCCTCTTACATCAGATAATGGATATTTCCTTTACTATGATAAGAGCGTTGTAACAGATCCTTCTTCACTTGAGCAGATCGTTGCTGATTGTGAAGCAGCTGGCAAGAATTTCTACTTCGAAGTTAACTCAGGTTGGTATCAGACAGCATTCTTCTTCGGAACAGGTGCTGAGCTTACATATGAGACAGATGATGCAGGTAACTTCACAACATGTAACGCTACATACGCTAGTGATGCTGGTGTAGTTGCTCTTAGAGAGATCCTTGAGCTTACACAGTCCAAGTCATTCCAGAACGGTTCTTCAGTTTCTAACGCAACTAACTGCGCAGCAATCGTTGATGGTACATGGGATTCAGAGGCAGCTAAGGAAATGTTCGGCGACAACTATGCATGCGCTAAGCTTCCTTCATTCGAAGGCTCTGATGGAAAGACATATCAGCTTTCAGGCTTTGGTGGATTCAAGCTTCTTGGTGTTAAGCCTCAGGAAGATGACAACAAGCTCGCTGTTTGTGACGCTCTTGCAGCTTACCTTTCAAGCGAAGAAGTTCAGCTTGCTAGATTCGAAGCAGTAGGTTGGGGTCCTTCAAACCTTAACGCTCAGCAGTCAGATGCAGTTAAGGCTGACGAAGCTCTTTCAGCTCTTGCAGATCAGCTTCAGTACACAATTCCTCAGGGACAGTATCCTGGTGACTACTGGTCACTTGCTACATCACTTGGTGATTCTGTAATCTCTGGTGAGATCAAGGCTGATGCTACTGATGATGATCTTATGGCAGCTCTTTCAGACTTCCAGGCAACATGCGAAAGCTATGCTAAATAATTGATTTAGAATCATATTTTGATCACTGATCTTATTCAGGCTCGGATTCAAAGTGTTTCCGAGCCTGATTTAAGGTTAAGATGTTTTTTATACTAAGAAGGAGGCCAAAAAGCTATGGCACGGAGCGGAGGAAAAAAGAAAAAGAGTGGTAGTTCCGATTTTGGGAAAGCATTGGGGAATATTTTTAAAGAAATTGGAGTTACATTCGTAGAAGGCGACATTAAGACAAAGCTTTCTTATATCATCATGGGACTTGGACCAATACTTAGAGGACAGGTGCTGATAGGAGTTTTACTTCTGTTAATGGAAGTATTATTCATCTGGTATATGCCAGCATTTGGATGGCAATATCTTTCTAAGATTACTACACTTGGTACCGTTGAGACACAGAAGGTTGGAAGAAAGACCGTCTATGGTGACAACAGCTTTTTGATCCTTTTGTTTGGTATTTTAAGTATCTTTGTAATACTTGCTCTTATCTTTATGTGGTACGTCAACATCAGAGAGAACCGCAAAGAAGAGCTCTTGCTTAAGGCAGGTAAAAAGCTTCCATCTAACAAGGAAGTATTCTTATCTCTTTTTGATAAGAACTTTGATAAGACCCTGCTTGCACTTCCTGTAACAGGAATCTTCGTATTTACAGTGCTTCCTATCGTGTTCATGATCTGTATCGCATTCACTAACTACGATAAGAATCACCAGTCACCAACCAATCTTTTTACCTGGGTTGGACTTGAGAACTTTAAAAACCTTGTTTCTTTCTCAGGAGCTGGAATTGGCCCTACATTCTTACTAGTTCTTTTCTGGACTCTTGTTTGGGCATTCTTTGCTACATTTACTAACTACTTCCTTGGAATGGCAGTAGCTATGCTGATCAACAAAAAGGGAATCAAGTTTAAAAAGCTATGGAGAACAATTCTCGTTATGACAATTGCTGTTCCACAGTTTGTATCACTTCTTTATGTTATGAAAATGTTCGCCAATGATGGACTTATCAACGGATATCTTTTGAAATGGGGACTTATCAAGAATTACATTCCATTCTGGACAGATCCAATCCTTGCAAGGATTACTGTTATCGTGGTTAATATCTGGATCGGTATCCCATACATGGTACTGATAGCTACGGGTCTTCTTATGAACATCCCAGAGGATCTTTACGAGAGCGCAAGAATAGATGGCGCTAATGCATGGCAGATGTTTAAGAGTATCACCCTTCCATATATGCTGTTTGTCACAGGTCCATTCCTTCTGACACAGTTCACTGGAAACCTTAACAACTTCAATGTTATTTACCTTCTTACACAGGGTAAACCTCAGTCAGTTAACCTTGCTGAAAAGGCCGGAAACACAGACCTTCTTCTTACATGGCTCTATAAGATGACTGTAAATGACACTAACTACAGGATGGCAGCCGTTATAGGTATTATGGTATTCATAGTAACAGCTATATTCGCCCTTGGCGTTTATAACCTGCTTCCATCAGTAAGAGATGAGGAGGGCTTCCAATAATGAAATCATATAAGACAAAAAGAACTGTAGGCAACGTTATAGCCTATATACTTCTTATAATAATCAGCATAATCTGGCTGTTTCCATTTGTAGGACTGGTGCTTCAGAGCTTTAGATCCTACGCAACAGAATACGGCGGAATGGTAGACTATATTATTCCTCACCACTTTAGTCTGGATAACTACACATTCCTGTTTAGCAAAGCAGACACTAACTTCCTTATTTGGTACAAGAACACACTTACAATTTCAGCATTTGTAACTGTTTTCCAAACACTTATAGTTCTTTGCGTAAGCTATGCATTATCACGTATGAGATTTAAAGGTCGTACATTCCTTATGAAGTTCTGGCTGATCTTAGGTCTTTTCCCAGGCTTCCTTACAATGATCTGCTTGTACTTCCTTCTTAAGATGTTCGGACTTACACAGGCTGGAGCTATCCCAGGACTCATTCTTGTATCTGTAGCAAGTTGTGGTATGGGCTACTATGTTTGCAAAGGATATTTTGATACAATACCAAAGGCTCTTGATGAGGCTGCCAGAATTGACGGCGCCACAAGAGCAAGAATTTTCCTTACAATGATCATTCCTATGTCTAAGCCTATCATCATCTACACAGCCCTTGTTGCTTTCATGGGACCATGGTGTGACTACGTATTTGCTTCTTACGTTGCCTTTGGCCATGACACAAGCTACAACGTGGCAGTTGGTATGACAAGATGGGTATGGACTAACGATTATCAGGGATATTTCACAAGATTCTGTGCTGGTGGTGTATTAGTTGCTATTCCAGTAACACTGTTGTTCATGTTCCTTCAGAAGTATTATGTTGAGGGCGTAACAGGTGGAGCTGTAAAGGGCTGATTCCTGCCGAAGGGATATAAATTATGGCTGACGAAAAGATTACAATTGACGACGTGGCCAGGGCACTTGGCATCTCCAAAACCACCGTTTCCCGTGCAATTTCCGGAAAGGGCAGGGTTGGAGATGATACCAAAACCCGGGTTATGAATTACATAAAAGAGCATAATTACAGACCGAATGTTGCAGCCAGGGCGCTAGCCAAGCAAAGGACATATAATATTGGGGTGGTTTGGCCGGATGATTACAATGCAGTTGACCTTCCTTTCTTCCAGAGGTGTATAACCGGAATGAATGAGGTCACTTCCCATTATGGCTACGACATAGTGATCACTATGATCGGCATTGATGATTATTCGGGACTTAAGAGACTTGTTGAGAACAATAAGGTGGACGGCATCATCCTTACCAGAACTCTTGTGAAGGATAGAGCTGCCAATTACCTTAAGAACTGCGGAATTCCATTTGTAGTGATAGGCAGCATTGATGATCCTGACATTGTCTCAATAGATAACGATAATTTTGGTGCCTGCAGAGAACTTACATCGATCCTTATTGCCAAGGGCCTTAAGAGAATGGCCATCATTGGCGGATCCACAGGTCATGTGATCACCAATACCAGATTTAAAGGCTTTATGACTGCTTTCGAGGAGGCAGGGATCAAGGTGGACAAGTCATTGATCTACCTTGATGTGGAGAATAAGGCCAAGGTTGGCAGTATTTTAAAAGAGCTAATGAATCTAAGCGTAGATGGTGTCATCTGCATGGACGACAGCCTTGCAGGAGAGCTTATTTCCAGATGCAGGGATGAGCATATCATGATTCCTGATGATCTAAGAATTGCCTCTTTTTACAATAGTACTATCTTAGATAGTGCCATGCCTTCTGTTACAAGCCTTAACTTCAACGACCGAAACCTTGGAGCAGTGGCAGCTAAGAGCCTTCTGGATATGATAGATGGCAAAGAGGTTGAGAATCAGATGCTCAACAGCTATGAAGTAATACTTAAAGAAAGTACTAAATGATTTGCGGGAGTATATTATGAAAATATCTAAAAGCTCAGTTATTACCTATGATTCAATGAGCCTTATTGTTGATGGGGAGAGATTCTTTCCCATGATGGGAGAGATGCATTTTAGCAGATATCCTAATCAGTACTGGGAAGAAGAGCTTTGCAAGATGAAAGCCGGGGGAATAGACATTGTTTCCCTCTATGTCATCTGGATCCATCACGAAGAGATTAAGGAAGAATATGATTTTACAGGGGACAGAGACCTTAGAAAGTTCCTTGAAACTGTTAAGAAGTGCGGACTTTATTGTATCCTCAGAATTGGACCATGGGCCCATGGAGAAGCCAGAAATGGCGGCTTCCCTGACTGGCTTTTAGAGGATTCCAGGAAAGAGGGCTATGAAGTCAGATGCGATGATCCTAAGTACCTTGAGCACGTAAGACGTTTTTATTCCAAGACCTTTGAGCAGGCAAAGGGCCTGTTTATCAAGGATGACGGTCCTATCATCGGCATCCAGATTGAGAATGAATACGGTCACTGCGGCGGTAAGAATGGCGAAGAGGGCGAACAGCACATGAGAACCCTTAAAGCCATGGCTCAGGAGATTGGTTTTGATACTCCTATCTACACAGCCACAGGCTGGGGCGGTGCTGTTACAGGCGGCATGATCCCAGTTATGGGCGGCTACTGCGAAGCTCCATGGGATCAGAGACTGACTGAGATTGAGCCAAGCGGCAACTATGTATTTACTAAAGAAAGAAACGATCACAACATAGGATCAGACCACGGTCTGGGCGCTGGCATCACCTTTGATATGGACAAGTTTCCATTTCTTACAGCGGAGCTGGGCGGCGGCCTTCAGGTTACTAAGCATAGAAGACCTATCGCTTCAGGAACTGACACCGCAGCCATGACAATGGTTAAACTTGGAAGCGGTGCTAACCTTCTTGGTTACTACATGTACCACGGCGGCACCAATCCTAAGGGTAAGCTCACAACCCTTCAGGAGACCAGAGCTACAGGCTATCCTAACGATCTTCCTGCTTACTCCTATGACTTTAATGCACCTCTTCGTGAGTATGGCCAGATGGAGGATACCTATAGACAGGTAAGGCTGATAGCAAGTTTTATCCACGACTTTGGCTCTGACCTTTGCGATATGCCATACACAGAGCAACCAGGTAACCCACTTAAGCCTACGAACTTCACAGATTTAAGGACCTCGGTCCGCTACCGTAACGAAGAGGTTCCTACAGGATATCTTTTTATTAATAACTATCAGCGCAGGTACAAGATGGAAGATCACCCAGGCGCAGAGCTTGTAGCCTACGATGAGAAGGGAAAAGAGCTAACAAGATTCCCAAAGAGAGATATAAAGGACGGAGACTTTTTCTTTTACCCATTTAATCTCAAGGTGTCAGATACAGCAAGACTTACGATAGATGCAACTCCGGTCTGCATTCTTCATAACTATGATGGAGAGGGCCACGATGGCTACATCTTCTATTCAGATAAGGAAGTGAAGATGGCTGATGTTACCGGCGACCTTAATGGCAACAAGATCATTACCATCACTAGAGAAGAGGCTATTTCCGGAACCAAGACATTGATTGATGGAAGAGAATACTTCATTATCACTGATGGCAACACGGTTACAGATTCTGACGGAAGTGCGGTTATCTACTTCGATACAAGGGATAACCAGAAGAAGGTTCCTACCTTCAGAAGCTTCCCTGAGATTGGAAATACTCTTAATAACTTTACCCTTACAAAGAACGCTCAGTGCGATGGAGAGTTCCTTGAGAGCGACAGCTTCGCTGTTTATGAGGGAAAAGAGCTTGAATCAAAGGCCAAAATCTCTTTTGACAGAAAAGATGAAGAGAATTTCGCCTTGAAAGTTGCTAATATCGATAAGGATTCATCTGAGATTTTTATGGAGATTTCCTACGAAGGTGATACTGCGGATCTGTCTATGGACGGTGAGATAATTGCAGACAGCTTCTACACAGGACAGACCTGGGAAGTGGGACTTAAGAGATTTATCGATAAGGGAGATGAAAGGCTTGATACAGCATCCTTTGACATGCATATAGAACCACTCTATGAGGATACCAAGCTGTATCTTCAGGAGTACCCAGAAATGGATAATGGAAAGGCTCTTAGACTAAAGGAATTACATCTTATCTCACAATATCGTATCAAAATTTACTAATTTGACGTATAATAGTGTTATCGAGACTTATGCCTTGATGACACTATTTCTTTTTACCAAAAAGGGATGAAGCTATGAACGATGATGTTAAGATGACTTATTCCTCAATACTAAGGGATAAGGACAACAACAAAATAGTCAGAGTCTCCTTTGAAAGAGAAGGACTTAGCGGCCTTGAGGTGGCGGAGGGAGTGATCCCCGCCTGTAAGATTGATAAGCAGAACGGATATAGCAGTGAAGAAATAAAATCTTTGGAGAACTATCTTAGCCTTAATCATGAGAGCATCTTTGAGAAGGCCAAGATCATCAGTAATCCATTGAAGTGGCTTTGATATTGGAGTTTGATAAGGTTTTTGTGTCAGCTGGAGGCGGCGCATGCACTACAATTATTACTTTGATATTTGCGCTATTTGCATACTTACTACTATAGCCATAACTTCTTTGTCCAGAAGAAATGTTCCAACGTATAGGCAGAGAGCTTATAGGTTTCTTTATTTTGCTGTCTTTGCGTCAACTCTGTTTGAGCGCGCTGAGACTATGCTTCAGATGTATCCCCAGGATTGGAAATTCTACCATGCCAGCGAGATGATAATGGGAACGGGCTACTTTATGGCGCACCTTGCTTCAGCCCTGGCCTTCTTTATCTATGTAATGGCAGTTCTTGATATCTATGTTGATTATGGCACTAAGAGAGCCTTTTTCCAGGTTTCACTGCCGTATTTTATCTGTGCGGCTCTGGTGGCGATCAACTTATTTACTCCAGTTCTTTTCTACTATGATGAAACTGGAATATATCACAGAAAGCAGTTCCTTGTTTTTTACTATATTGTTGCCTTCTATTATGTGCTGAGTGGTATCTGGTACATATTAAGGTACAATTCCCTGATGAAGCTTAAGACAAGGCTTGCGGTGTCTTCCTATATTATTTTTGTATTCATCGGAATCTTTATCCAGTTTGTGGCCCCAAGTGTTCTTGTTGAGAATTTCTGTAACACCATCAGTGCTACGCTGGTATTCATAACCCTGCAGAATCCACAGGAATTTGTTGATGAGGAGCTCAATATCCTTAACAGAAAGGCCTTTCTTGAGGGTCTGGAGCTTAAGCTTAAAAGAAATAGCCCTCACATGACAATCTTCGTGACCATCGACAACGTAAGAAATCTTAGCGCTGAGATCGGTTATTCCCAGACCAGAGGAGTAATGAAGAAGATAGCTACCTTCCTTAGAAAGACTGGATATAAGGAGTTCAGACTATCTACCTATACTTACAGATACTCAGAGAGTACCTTTGCTGTCACTCTTCATACTACAAGTGAAGAGAAGGCAAGGGCTCTTATGAACTATATTGTAAAAAGACTGGAACAGCCCTGGAATTATAACAATATGGCTATCAGGGCTTATGGCTGCTGCTACCTTATGGATTATCCTAAGCACTATATTTCTGCAGCAGACCTGATTTCCAAGCTGGATATAATCTCTGAATATACTTCAGAGAAGAAAGATGACATCATTGACATCGATTCAATAGACTTTAGCAGCATTAAAAAGGCCAGAGATTATGATGAGATGGCAAGAAACAGCATGGATCTTAAAAAGGCAGTGGTTAAGTTCCAGCCAATGCTGTCAAAGGTTTATAAGATCAATTACAGTGCAGATGTTTTCTGCTTCCTTATTGATGAGTACGGAAATGAAATAGATATGAGAGGTCATATTCCGGATGTTAAGGTGACTCAGGCCCTTATGGATGTTGATGAATTTGTATATAGAAGAGCCTGCAGAGCCCTTGCTTTCTGGAATGGCGGAGATAAGAACGGTAAGTACAGAGCTATTGTTGGACTGAGCCAGGGGGAAATCTCCAGGAATGACTTTGTCAGAAGGATAAAGAAAATCCTTAAAGAAGAAAATGCAGAGGCATCCTGGATAAGTTTTAAGCTCACTGAGACCACCATTTCCACCATGAACTATATAGCTGAGAGAAACTTAAAGCTCATGGGCGAACTGAACTGCAGTATTATAGTGGATAAATATGGAAGTGGTTATGGAAACCTTGATAAGATGCTGACCCTGCCTATAATGCAGGTCAATATTGATCATGATATTCTTGTGGAAGCCCAGAGTTCTGAGAAGATGAAGATTGTTGCCCAGGGTATTGTCAACCTCTTCCATGATGTCAGTATCTTTGTTGGAGCAACAGAGATTTCCTGCCAGGAGGATAAAGAAATGGCGGAAAGTCTTGGCTGCGACTTCCTTATGGGTGATTTCATGGGACAGCCTATGAAGGATAGTTCCTATGTTAAGTTCATTGATGCATATTTTGATGAGGGATAAATATGGAAATATTCACTAATCCTCAAAGCTATAATATAACATTTACGGTGTCATCCCTTGCGCTTTTGTTGGTAGTTCTTTTGATTCATCTGTCAGAGGAAGATAACTACAGCAAACAAAGGTCTAATTTTGGCTGCATTGTTTTCCTTGCTATTTTCTTAAATATCATGGCTCTAGTTCACAATATCTATATTTATTCCACCTATGGAAGGATTGCGATAAGTGCCAGTGTTAACTCCACCTGTGTAATCCTGGAAAAAGCAGCTACTTACATGCTTGCATATTTCACAATGAAATATGTCATGTCTATTTTCCACATTGAGCCAAAGAGTGAAATAAGGCGCATTGTTTTGTTTGCACCTACTGCCTATGCCATGTTCTTTATGTTCAGCGGCTTTATTTCTGAGTATTATTTCTATTTTTCAGAAGAGGGGGAGATGGAGTTCAATTACCCTCAGGGAGCTACTGTCAACATCGGTGTTATCCTGTACTTCATTTTTAGTGCTTATCTTTTGATCAAATATACCAGGTCTCTCAGTACAGAAAAGGCCTATGTTATTGTTGCATACTACTTCCTGATGCTCCTTGGAATACCTATCAGAATTATTACCAAATCCAGCTCAGTATTTGAGTTTAGTGTTTCCATCGCGCTTCTTCTTTGTGTTTATACCTTCCAGAATCCGGGCGAGTTTGTGGATAGAATGTCTGGAGCCAAGACCAGAACAGCGCTGGAATTCCTTATTTCCAACAATATCCTGCAGAAAAAAGAGTTTACTCTTTTGGGAATACATGTAGATAAGCTGTCTGTGATCCTTGGAAGTGAGTCGATTGAAGCTTCCACAGAGATATTAGAACAGATAACTTCCTACCTTAAGCCTTTATGTCCTAATGAAGAGCTGTTCCATCCGGATCAGGGTGATTTTATGATCATATTCCCTGGAGTCCTTCCAGATGAAACGATTATAGAAAGAACTGCTGACAGTATCAGAAAGCGCTTTAAGGATGAATGGCATCTTAAGGATAAGGATATCAAGCTCCTGGTAAGTCTCTATGCACTGGCATTTCCTGATGAGATTGATTCTGTTGACAGATTTAATGAAGTTAAGGGCGTTATAGATAAGGCGCTTATTAGACAGAACAGAGAAATACTTAGAGTTACTGACTTAAATCTTAAGATTGTTGAGCACGATAAGAAAATCGATGCTATCGTTAAGCATGCACTGGAGGATGATCTTCTACAGGTATATTATCAGCCTATCTACTGCGCAGAATCCGGGAAATTTGATTCAGCGGAGGCTTTGCTTCGACTAAAGGATCCAAACCTTGGATTTATTTCTCCTGCTGTATTTATGCCGGTGGCTGAGCGAAATGGTAAGGTTATTGATATTGACAGATTCGTTATTTCTTCTGTATGTGAGATGTTTGATACCTCATCTGCCAGATCCTACGGACTTAATTTCGTGGAGGTTAATCTTTCTATAGTTGACTGTATTCAGACCAATCTTGCTGATAATATTCTTGCCACCATGAAGAAATATAATGTTAAATCCAGTGAGCTGAACTTCGAGATCACCGAGACCATGGATGACAAGCTCTCTTCAGTTATGATGGATAACATTGACAAGCTCAGGGAAAATGGTGTGGAGCTTTCCATCGATGATTTTGGCACCGGCTATTCTAACATTGCAAGAGCAACTAATATGCCAGTGGACCTCTACAAGCTTGATAAGAGCATTGTGCAGTCTGCCTTCAATTCAGAAACTTCCTATATGGTAATGTTCAATATTATTAAGATCATCAAGGCTCTTAAAAAGAAAATTGTGGCAGAGGGTGTAGAGACTGCTGAGCAGGCCAAGCAGATAATAAAGCTTGGATGCGACCATATTCAGGGCTTTTACTACGCAAGACCAATGCCTAAGGACCAGTTTTTGAAATTCCTTCAGGAACATAATTATTGAGCCTCTTTTGAAAAAGAAAAATCTATGCTATTCTATACTTTGTTTGAATAAAGTATATTTTTAAGTATTTGAGGAAAGGTAATTATGTCACTGATCAAGAAACCAGTTACCGGAATGAAAGATATTCTTCCTTCCGAAATGAAACTAAGAGATTACTGTATAGGAGTTATCAAAAAGACCTATGCAGAATTTGGATTTACATCTATAGAGACTCCTTGTGTTGAGTCCCTGGCCAATCTTAACAGCAAACAGGGCGGCGAGAATGAGAAGCTTATCTTCAAGGTAATGAAAAGAGGAGAGAAGCTTGATCTTGCTAATGCCAAGGAAGAGAACGATCTTACTGATTCAGGCCTTAGATATGACCTGACAGTTCCTCTTGTTCGTTTCTATGCTAATCACGCCAATGAACTTCCAGCACCATTTAAGGCACTTCAGATGGGTAATGTATGGAGAGCAGACAGACCACAGAAGGGTAGATATCGTCAGTTCATGCAGTGCGATATCGATATTCTTGGCGAGCCTTCTAACCTTGCGGAGATAGAGCTTATCCTTGCTACAACCACAACCCTTGGAAGACTTGGCTTTAAGGACTTCAAGATTAGAATTAATGAGAGAAGAATTCTTAAGGCTATGGCTGCCTACAGTGGATTCCCAGAAGAGGACTACGATAACGTATTCATCACCCTTGATAAGATGGATAAGATCGGTATCGATGGCGTTTCTGAGGAGCTTCTTAAGGCTGGCTACTCTAAGGAGAGCGTAGATAAGTATCTTGACCTGTTCAGAGCAGCAGAGGGTAAGAGCAGCCTTGAGGGAATCAAGATTATCGCTGATATGCTTGGAGAATTCCTTGATGCTGAAGTTAGAGAGAGTCTTGAAGAGATTATTTCAAGTGTTGATGCTACTAAGACAGCTCAGTTTGAGATGGTATTTGATCCAACTCTTGTAAGAGGTATGTCTTATTATACAGGTACTATTTTTGAGGTTTCCATGCCTCAGTACGGCGGAAGCTGTGGTGGCGGCGGACGTTACGATAAGATGGTTGGTAAGTTCCTTGGACAGGATACTCCAGCCTGTGGATTCTCAATTGGATTTGAGCGTATTATCATGATCATGATGGATGAAGGCTTCAAGATTCCTGGCGAGAGCTCCAAGAAAGCATTCCTTATTGAGAAAGGTATCAAGGGCGAGAGACTTTCAGAGATCATCTCCCTTGCTCAGAAGGAAAGAGCTGACGGCAATCAGGTACTTGTTGTTCGCATGAACAAGAACAAGAAGTTCCAGAAGCAGCAGCTTGCAGAACAGGGCTACGAAGATATTCAGGACTTTTACGAAAAGCCTTTAGATTGACAAAACTATACGGGGGGAGACAACAATGATCAGAAAAGGATTTAAAATGAAATTATATCCAGGTATGGAAAAAGAGTATGAGAAAAGGCACAATGAGCTGTGGCCTGAGATGCAGCAGATGATCCACGAGCATGGCGGTCACAATTATAGCATTTACCTTGATCCTGAGACTTTAGTTCTTTATGGATATATAGAGATCGAAGATGAAGAGCTCTGGGCTAAGAGCGCAGATACAGCTATCAACCGCAAATGGTGGGATTTTATGGCGGATATCATGGAGACTAATCCTGATAATAGCCCTGTTGCGGTGGATCTGCATCCGGTCTTTCATCTCGACTGATTAATCAAAATGATACACAGGTAGATAAGGTAGGAGGTTTTCTTTGAGCGTTCATTCTATCAGGCTGATCATTCTGATTGTACTTGTTCTTTTATCATCCTTCTTTTCATCTGCTGAGACAGCCTTTATGACTGTTAACCGGGTTAAGATGAAAGCTCTTTTTGACGAAGGCAATAAAAGAGCTGGTCTGGTCCTCAAGATCTGTGAGGACACGCAGAAGATGTTATCTGCAATTCTGATTGGCAACAACATAGTCAATCTGAGTGCATCAGCGCTTATGACAGTTTATGTTACGGATTTATTTGGATCTTTTGCAGTGGGAATAGGTACCGGAGTTCTTACTCTTGTGGTGCTTATCTTAGGAGAGATCATTCCTAAGACTGTGGCTACTGCTTATGCAGAGAATATGTCTCTTTGGTATGCAAGGATTGTCCTTGTAATCATGGTTGTGATGAAGCCATTAAACTTTGTGATAAATGGCGTTGCGACTGCAATCCTCAAGCTCTTTAGAGTTGATACCAACAGCAGACAGGCCATGACTGAGAATGAGCTTAAGACCTACGTGGATGTAAGCCATGAGGATGGTGTAATTGAACAGGGTGAAAAAGAGATCATTTACAACGTGTTTGATTTCTCAGACGCCGTGGCCAAGGACATCATGATTCCACGTATCGATATGACCTGCGTCAGTACAGATGCTGATTACAATGAGGTTATGAAGGTGTTCAAGGAGGAAATGTACACCAGAATTCCTGTGTATGAAGGCAATGAGCAGGATAATATCATTGGACTTATCAATATTAAGGATCTTGTTCTTCTTGAGGATAAGGAGAATTTCAAGATATCAGATCACATAAGAAAGGCTTATTATACCTACGAATTTAAGAAGACAGCAGATCTTCTTATGGAAATGAGAGAAAAGTCACAGAATGTGGCCTTTGTACTGTCTGAGTACGGCGCAACAGTAGGTATGATCACTCTGGAAGACCTTTTGGAAGAAATTGTAGGTGAGATCAGAGATGAGTATGACTCTGATGAGGCCACACTTATTCAGAATATTGGCGGCAGAAGATATCTGGTTGAAGGTAATATGAAGCTTGATGATATCAACGATGCCCTTGGAACCAACCTTGATTCTGAAGACTATGATTCCATCGGTGGTCTTATGATTGAGAATCTTGACAGACTTCCTGGCTATGGAGAGACAGTTACTTTACAAAATGGTATAACTCTTACGGCCAGAGGTATTAAGAGAAACAGGATTACGAAGGTTCTGATCACTGTTAATTCCATGCAGGAAGCAGAACAGGACAGCGAATAAGTGTGTTTGCGCAAGCTTGCAAACAGACATAAAAATATGTTATACTACATTGATGTAAAAACTCGAAAAGTGGAGTAATCCCGCATTTTCAAGTAGGAGGCAATTATGAAGCATGTAAAGTCATTAGTTACAAGAAATCTTAAGGAGTCTATGAAGAAGGGTGGATGCGGCGAGTGCCAGACATCTTGCCAGTCAGCATGTAAGACATCTTGCACAGTAGGTAACCAGAGCTGCGAGCAGCTTAGCAAGTAATCTACTGATTTATGGGCATTCCGGAAGTATTTGTTTATTTCCGGGTACAGATTATGTCGAGTCGGGCAGCGACTACGGTCGCTGCCTAGTTTTGCGTTATAGGTAATAGGTTAGGAGTTTTTTTATAATATGGTTCACGCTTACAAGAACAACGGCTACAACATTGTCCTTGATGTAAACAGTGGTTCAGTACACGTTGTAGATGACGTTGTCTTTGACCTTGTTAAGGTTGTAGAGGATAAGCTTGCAGGTAAATATGGCACTGCTGCAGGCAAAGAGGAAGATAATAATAAGAGTGCTGATTCAAGCTGGCTTTTCGAAGAGCTAAACGCTTCTTCAGAATTATCAGCTTATTCTAAAGAGGATATCAGGGAAGGTATCGATGAGCTTTTAGATCTTAGAGAGGCTCAGGTTCTTTATACAGATGATGTATATGAGAATTACGTTGAGGACTTCCAGAACAGAGATACAGTAGTTAAGGCTCTTTGCCTTAATATTGCTCACGATTGTAACCTCAGATGTAAATATTGCTTTGCTGATGAAGGAGAGTATCATGGAAGAAGAGCGCTTATGAGCGAAGAGGTTGGTAAGGCAGCCCTTGACTTCCTTGTTAAGAATTCAGGCAGCAGACGTAATCTTGAGGTAGACTTCTTTGGTGGTGAGCCACTTTTAAACTGGGAAGTTGTCAAGAAGATCGTAGAGTACGGACGCTCAATTGAGAAGGAGCATGACAAGAATTTCCGTTTTACAATTACTACTAACGGAACACTTCTTAATGATGAGATCCTTGAGTATGTTAATAAAGAGATGGGTAACATAGTTCTTTCCATCGATGGACGTAAAGAGGTTAATGATGCTATGCGTCCTAAGAGAGGTGGACAGGGCTGCTATGATGAGATCGTTCCTAAGTTCCAGAAGGTAGCAGAGTCTCGTCATCAGCTTAGATACTTCGTAAGAGGTACCTTTACTCACAACAACCTCGATTTCTCTGAGGATGTTAAGCATTTGGCAGACCTTGGATTCAAGCAGATCTCTGTAGAGCCTGTAGTTGCTAAGCCAGAGGACTGGTACGCACTTAAGGATGAGGATATTCCTAAGCTCTGCGAAGAGTATGACAAGCTTGCTAAGTTCTACTTAGAGCGTAAGAAAGAGGGAAGAGGCTTTAACTTCTTCCACTTCAATATAGACCTTGAGGGCGGCCCATGTGTTGCCAAGAGACTTTCTGGCTGTGGTTCAGGATGTGAATATCTTGGAGTTACACCTTGGGGAGACCTTTATCCTTGTCATCAGTTTGTTGGCAATGAGGATTTCATCATGGGTAATGTCTATGATGGTATTACAAGGAATGACATCAGAGAGATGTTCAAGTGCAGCAATGTATATTCAAGACCTGAGTGTCAGGAATGCTTTGCCAGATATTATTGTAGCGGCGGTTGTGCAGCCAATGCTTACAATTTTAACGGGGATATCAATACAACATATAAGCACGGATGTGAGCTTCAGAGAAAGCGTATCGAATGTGCTATTATGATAAAAGCGGCTTTAGCCGAAGAAGAAGGGTAACGGAGGATTTTTAGTATGAAACGCGTAAAGTACTTTTTAGCGCTGATCCTTGTCCTTGGTCTTTTGGGGGGACTTGGGTACACAGCAGTGTACGGACTTGGTGCAGACAAGTCAGGATCATTATCAAGTATTGATCTTGGTCTGGACCTTGCAGGTGGTGTCAGCATCACTTATGAGGTTGTAGGGGATGGAAAGCCAAGTAGCGAAGACATGAAAGATACTATCTACAAGCTCCAGAAGCGTGTAGAGCAGTATAGTACAGAGGCTCTCGTATATCAGGAGGGCAACAACAGAATCAATATCGAGATTCCTGGTGTATCTGATGCTAATGCAATCTTAGAGGAGCTTGGTCAGCCAGGTAATCTTTATTTCATAGCACAGACAGATGCAAATGGTAATGAGAACTACACATACCACTATGGTATGACAGCTGATGGTCAGATGGAGATCGACGAAGATGGAAATCTCATCATGGGCTATGTTCTTGAGAAGAGTCTTGACGAGCTTGAGGCAGAGGGCTCAATCGTTCTTTCTGGTTCAGACGTTGTAGCTTCACAGGCTACATTCCAGCAGAATTCTTATGGCAACAGCAAGCCAGTTGTATCTCTTGAGTTCTCAGAGAATGGTAAGACTGCTTTTGCAGCAGCTACTAAGAAGGCTTATGCAAATGGCGAGACAATTGGTATCTACTATGATGGCCAGTTCATTTCTGTTCCTACTGTTCAGGCAGAGATTACAGATGGTAAGGCAGTTATTACTGGACAGAGCGACTACGAGTCATGCCAGAATCTTGCTTCTATGATCAGAATCGGTGGACTTAAGCTTCAGCTTCAGGAACTTCGTTCTAACGTAGTTGGTGCTCAGCTTGGTTCAGATGCTATCAGAACAAGTTTGATCGCAGCACTTGTAGGATTTATCCTTATTGCATTATTTATGATCGTTGTATTTAGAATCCTTGGTCTTTCAGCAACACTTGCTCTTGGATTCTACAGCGGACTTATCGTATTCCTTCTCTCAGCATTTGAGATGACACTTACACTTCCTGGTATCGCTGGTATCATCCTTTCAATTGGTATGGCGGTAGATGCGAACGTTCTTGTGTTCTCACGTATTAGAGAAGAGATCGCTGCTGGTAAGGCAGTTGATGATGCTCGTAAGAACGGTTACAACAAGGCTCTTTCTTCAATCCTTGATGGTAACATCACAACTCTTATCGTAGCAGCAGTTCTTTACTTCCTTGGTACAGGTTCTATCAAGGGATTTGCACAGACACTTATTCTTGGTATCGTGCTTTCAATGTTCACAGCACTTGTTGTAACAAGACTTATCACTTCAATCTTCTATGGAATGGGACTTCAGAACCCTGTTCTCTATGGTAAGGCTAAGAAGGCTAAGAAGCACGACTTTATCGGTATCAGAAAGATTACTTATGGTATTTCAGCAGCCATCATCATTGCTTCATTCGTAGTAATGGGAATCAATGCTGGACAGGGAAAGGGAGCTTTCAACTACAGTCTTGATTTCGTAGGTGGTACATCTACAACAGTTACACTTGATACTGAGATGACAGCTGAGCAGGTTGAAGCTACAATTAAGCCTGAACTTGTTGCTGCTACAGGTGTTAACGAGATTCAGATTCAGCCAGTTCCTGGAACAACACAGGTAGTATTCAAGACTCCTACTCTTACACTTGCACAGAGAGAAGCCTTTGAGAATGTATTTACTGAGAAGTTTGGAGTATCTTCCGATCACATCGCAGCTGAGACAATCAGCTCAGTAATCAGTGGAGAGATGAGAAGAGATGCTATCGTAGCTCTTGCTGTAGCACTTGTACTTATGCTTATCTACATCTGGATCAGATTTAAGGATATCAAGTTTGGTGCAGCTGCTATCATCGCTCTTGCACACGACGCACTTATCGTTGTAGCTACATATGCATTTGTTCGTTACCTCACAGTTGGTACAACATTCATCGCTGTAGTACTTACAATTATCGGTTACTCTATCAACGATACAATCGTTACCTTCGACCGTATCCGTGAGAACCTTAAGACAGCTAACAACAAGAACGAGTATGAAGAGCTTGTTAACAAGAGTGTATCTCAGACAGTTACACGAAGCTTGTTCACATCAATCACAACCTTCTTCACAGTACTTGCACTGTTCATCTTCGGTGTAGTAGACATCAAGATGTTCGCACTTCCTCTTATGGTTGGTGTTATCAGTGGTACATACTCATCTATCTTCATCGCATCACCTATGTGGTTCGATCTTAAGACAAAGTTTAAATACTTCCTTAAGAAGGCAGAAGAGCTTTAATTGATTTATAAGGCCCCGGCTATTAAGCCGGGGCTTTTTTTGCGAAGTGACATTGTGGCAGCTATTCACAGTAGCGAGGGGGAACCTTCGGCCCGCGTCCATACTGTAAATGACATAAAGAGGTGTTTTTGAGTCTCTTCGAATGGCAGGAACGTTTATGGGCAGGTCAGGTGACGTTTCAAATCCTTATCAAGGCTCAACATGTCTGAGTGCTTTAAATCCCTTTAGGGCCGAGAGTTTTTCACACTCGTCACTGCAAAATGAAACATTTCCGAATGTTCTGTCATCCTTCTTCTTATTGCGCATGCTACAGCTAACAGCTTGCAGGACGGGAATAATAGTTAATTAAACAAAATGTCATAGCTTGCTTTGCAAGCGTATTAAAAAGAGAAGGTATCAATCTTCCAAGCTAGCTTGAAGAAGTTGATACCATCTCTTTTTATAGGCGCGGTGCGCCGTATGACATTTTGTGTGTTTAGTCCTTTCCCCGTCCTGCTTCGAACAACGCTTCGCATGCGCGTTGAAGGCTGACTTAGAACATTGGAAATTGTCATTTTGCATCTGAGACTCACTTAGAAAAACTCTCGGCCCTAAAGGGATTTAAAGTGCGAGTTTTGAGCCTTAGGATTTGAAACGTCACCTGCCCTGCTCTTAAACGTCTGCCATGAGTGACGAAAAAAATCTCTTTAAGAATGGGCAGTCTGGACGCGGGCCGAAGGTTCCCCCTCCCTAGCTATTGTGGATGACAGCGCCGCTATGTATTCAATGACTTTCAAAGGGGCTTGGTGTATAATAATCCAGTGTGATAACATGAAATGCCATGTGAAACACAATTTTTGTTATATTGAAATGGGGAAATATATGTCAAAATGGATGATAGCTAATAAGAAAGCTGATTTTGAAGGAATTGCCAGTAGATTTGGCATTACCAATATCACAGCCAGACTTATTGCTAACAGACTTATTACCAATAGAGAATTAGAACAGCAGCAGTGTTCAGATAAGGCTATAGAAGAGTACATTAACGGCGGACTTGAAAGCCTCCATGACCCATCACTTATGGCTGATATGGAGAAGGGTGCCAGAGTTATCCTGGATAGGATTAAGGCTGGAGCCAAGATTCGAGTAATAGGTGACTATGATGTGGATGGTATCTGTTCATCCTACATTCTTCTTTCTGGTATCAGACTATTTGGAGGAGACGTGGACTGCGTTCTTCCCGACAGAGTTAAGGATGGTTATGGCCTTAGTATCAAGCTTGTAGATGATGCTATTTCTGAAGGAATTGATACTATCATTACCTGTGATAATGGAATAGCTGCCTTTGATCAGATACAGCATGCCAAGGACAACGGCATGACAGTGGTTGTAACTGACCACCATGAAGTTCCTATGGAAGAGGATAAGGAGGTGCTTCCTCCAGCAGATGCTGTTATTGATCCAAAGAGATCAGAGGGAACATATCCTTTCAAGGAGATCTGCGGAGCAGTTGTTGCCTACAAATTCCTGGTTATGATGGCTGATATTGCAGAAAGCGATGATCCATCCAAGGAAGAATTATCTTCATTCTTTAAGGAGATGCTTATCTTTGCAGGAATTGCTACTGTTTGCGACGTGATGGAGCTTAAGGACGAGAACAGAGTTATTGTTAAATACTCCCTTAAGACCATGCCAGAGGTTACCAATAAGGGCCTTAGAGCACTTATTCACGTTAATAGCCTTGATGAGAGGAATTTATCCTGTTATCACTATGGATTTGTTATAGG
This sequence comes from Butyrivibrio proteoclasticus P6B7, assembly GCF_000622085.1. Taxonomy (GTDB): domain Bacteria; phylum Bacillota; class Clostridia; order Lachnospirales; family Lachnospiraceae; genus Butyrivibrio; species Butyrivibrio proteoclasticus_A. The sequence goes on along the minus strand of NZ_JHWL01000013.1, from coordinate 23,709 downwards.
ACCATGTCTTAATGCTACAGGTCGTCTTGATCTTGCCAGCAGAGCTCTTTCTCTTTTTCTTGAAGAGGATGAGAATGCAGCAGCCAAGATTGCTCAGGACCTTAAGGATCTTAACGACAGCCGTAAGGATCTGACAAGACAGGGCGTAGACAAGGCAATTGAGCTTGTGGAAGCGGATAGTAAGGACGGAGAGCTTCCTAAGGTTATTGTTAAGTACCTGCCTGACGTCCATGAGTCTATAGCTGGTATTATCGCTGGTAAGGTTAAGGAGAAATTCAACAGACCTACAATCATCCTTACAAAGGCTATGGATGGCGGTGCTAAGGGATCTGGCAGATCAATAGAGAAGTACGATATGTACAAAGAGCTATCTACTTGTAAGGACCTGTTTAAGAAGTTTGGCGGTCACAAGATGGCAGCTGGTCTGTCTCTTGATGAAGAGAATATCGAGGTTCTATCTTCCAAGCTCAATGAGAATTGTGATCTTGGCGGAGATGATTTTGAACCTGTTCTTCATTTGGATATGGTACTTCCACTTCAGTACGTTTCAACAGATTTGGTAAAAGAGTTCGATATGCTTGAGCCCTTTGGAAATGGCAATCCTAAGCCCGTATTTGCCCAGAGAGATGTAGTTCTTTTATCTGGTCGCATTCTTGGCAAGAACAGAAATTGCGGCAAATATCGCGTTACAGATGGCTGTGGCAGATTCTTTGACATGATGTACTTTGGAGACATGGATAAATGGCATGATTTCCTTGCAGAAAAATATGGCCAGAAGATGGTTGATGATCTCTATGAAGGTAAAAGTGATGGAAGTATGAAGGTGAATATTGCGTATTATCCTGATATCAATACCTATCAGGGAAGAGAAAGCCTTCAGATAGTCATGAATGATTTTGTGTAATACCTCATTAATGCGAAAACACACGCGAGGGTGCGTGTGTCTACGGCTTTCTTTATGAGGGGGAGATCGTTGGCGTTCTGCCAACTATCTTGTAAATATATGTTATCAAAAAAATGTGAAGAAATTGTGAAAAAAGTATAAAATTACTTTTAGCTAACAAAAATTAAACTTACTCATATTGTTAATCGAGATGGACTTAAATTAGTCTGCAATATAGCGTAGTACCTAAAGGAGGAAGTTATGAAACTGATTAAATTATTAGAGGGCTTTGAGTACAGAATTACCAAGGGAAATTCGGAAACTGAACTTGATCCAGCCACAATTGACATAACAGAAGTGGTAAATGACAACCGTAAAATCGGAGAGGGATCTCTTTTTATCTGTATCAAGGGAGCTAACTTCGATGGCCATTCCTGTGCTAAGGAAGCAGCAGAGAAGAAAGCTGCAGCCATTGTTGTTGAGCATGATGTAGAGCTTGATGAGGATGCAGACATCGCTGTTATCAGAGTTAAGGATACCAGATATGCTATGGCATTTATCTCAGCTGCGTACTTTGATCACCCAGCCAGCAAGCTTAAGACAATCGGAATCACTGGTACAAAGGGTAAGACCACAACTACTTACCTCATTAAGAGCATGCTTGAGAATGCAGGCCACAAGGTAGGTCTTATCGGAACTATCGAAGTTATCATTGGGGATGAGCATATTCATGCTGAGAATACAACTCCAGAGTCCTTCACACTTCAGCAGTACATGGCTAAGATGGTGGAAGCTGGTTGCGATAGCGTTGTTATGGAGGTTTCTTCCCAGGGACTTATGCTTCACAGAAGCCAGGGCTTTGTTTATGACCTTGGTATCTTCACAAATATTGAGCCAGATCACATCGGACCTAATGAGCACAAGGATTTCGAAGACTATATGCACTGCAAGGGCCTTTTATTCAAGCAGTGTAAGGTTGGTATTTGCAACGGCGATGATATCCACACAGAGGATATTCTTGAGGGCCATACCTGTAAGGTTGAGACTTACGGCTTTAACGAGGGCAATGACATAAGAGCCATCAACCTTGCTTACATCAGAAAGCCAGGCGAGCTTGGCGTATTCTTCGATACAGACGGACTTATCAACATGCACGCTGAGATCAGAACACCAGGTAAGTTCAGCGTATACAACGCACTTTGCGCAATTGCTGTAGCTAGAGAGTTTGGCTGCACTCCAGAAGAGATCGCACCAGCTCTTAAGGAAGCTAAGGTTAAGGGCAGAATCGAGATGGTTAAGGTATCTGACGAGTTCACTCTTATGATCGACTATGCTCATAATGCTATGGCTCTTAAGAATCTTCTTTCAACCCTTAGAGATTATCGTCCAAACAGACTTATCTGCGTATTTGGCTGTGGCGGAAACAGAAGTAAGCTCCGCAGATTTGAGATGGGTGAAGTAAGTGGTAAGTACGCTGACTTTACTATCATTACATCTGATAACCCACGTTTCGAGGAGCCAGAGGATATCATCAAGGATATCGAGACTGGAATTAAAAAGACAGACGGTAAGTATGTTAAGATTACAGACAGAAGAGAAGCTATTGCCTACGCTATCGATCATGGCGAGAATGGCGATATCATCGTTCTTGCCGGCAAGGGACATGAGGATTATCAGGAGATCAAGGGTGTTAAGTACCCTATGGATGAGAGAGTCCTTATTAAAGAAATCTTAGAAGAAAGAGCTGGCAAGTAATTAGGAAAAGATAGGAGAGGCCTGTGACTACATGTGAATATGCCAACATCATAATTGATATATCCCATGAAAAAGTCGACAGGCCTTTTCAGTACCGTATTCCAGAAGCCCTTAAGGACAAGATCCACGTAGGAAGCTGTGTGGAGATTCCTTTTGGAAAGGGCAATACCCTTCGTAAGGGCTATGTTATGGAGCTTACAGACGAGGCCCAGTGGGAAGTTGACAAGATCAAGTTCATCAATGGGATTTCTGAGGAGACCGTATCTGCAAGAGAGATTTCCTTAGAGCTTGCGGCCTGGATGAAGGATCACTACGGCTCCACCATGAGTGCTGCTCTTAAGACAGTACTTCCCGCTGCCAAGAAGCAAAAGCAGCAGGTTCACAAATTTGTATCCCTTAACATTCCAGTAAGAGAGGCTACAGAAGAGTATTACGAGTGTGTTCGTAAGAAACAGAAAGCAAGGGAGAGGATTCTTAAAGAGCTTTTGGACAATCCAGAGGACAAAGTTCCCTACGAGCTTATTACAAGTAAGCTTAACGTTACAGCTGCCACCCTTAAGAGCCTCCACGATAAGGGTATCATCAAGATAACCCAGGAAGAGTATTATCGTAAGCCTGAGGCCTTTGAAAGCTCAAGATATGGAGCCAAGGTCCTTAGCGAAGAACAGCAGAACATAGTTGATACAATACGAAAAGATTATGATGAGGGCATTAGAGATACTTATCTTATCCACGGAATCACAGGAAGTGGTAAGACGGAGGTCTACATTGCTCTCATTGATGATGTTATAAAAAGGGGCAAGCAGGCGATAGTTCTTATTCCTGAGATTGCCCTTACCTATCAGACTCTGATGCGCTTTTATAGGCACTTCGGAGACAGGGTATCTGTGGTTAACTCCTCCATGTCACCGGGAGAGAAGTTCGACCAGATGGAAAGAGCAAGAACTGGCGACATCGATATCATTATCGGGCCAAGATCAGCTCTTTTTACACCATTTCCCAACACCGGAATCATAATAATCGACGAAGAGCATGAGTCCACCTACAAGAGCGAGACTATGCCTAAATATCATTCAAGAGAGACCGCAATTGAGCTGGCTAAGCTACTTCCAGATGGAGCAGCAGTGGTCCTTGGCTCAGCTACGCCTTCGCTGGAGTCCTACTATAGGGCATCGACTGGGGAGTATCATCTTTTTGAGCTTAACAGGCGCCTAACTGGAGGAACGCTTCCTTCTGTGGATATTGCGGACCTTAGGCAGGAGCTTAGAGAGGGCAACAGGTCCATCTTTTCAAGACGGTTAAAAGAGCTAATGGATGACCGCCTTTCAAAGGGCGAGCAGACAATGCTGTTCATAAACAGGCGAGGCTATGCGGGATTCGTGTCCTGCAGAGCCTGCGGACATGTGTTTAAGTGCCCTCACTGCGATGTTTCACTTTCTGAGCACAGGGGTGGAAGGCTGGTGTGCCACTACTGCGGCTATGAAGAGCCAGCCACCAAGATCTGTCCCGAGTGCGGATCTAAGTATGTTTCTGGATTCAGGGCTGGAACTCAGCAGATTGAGGATGAGGTTAAAAAGATCTGGCCCGCAGCCAGAGTCCTTAGAATGGATGCAGACACCACCAGGGCTAAGGGAAGCTATGATAAGATTCTGTCCGCATTTGCCAATAAGGAAGCGGATGTTCTTGTGGGAACCCAGATGATCGTTAAGGGACATGACTTCCCGGATGTAACGCTTGTGGGTATTCTGGCGGCAGATATGTCTCTTTATGCCAGTGATTACAGGGCCAGTGAGCGTACCTTCCAGCTTCTTACCCAGGCTGCAGGAAGAGCAGGCCGAGGAGAGAAGCCGGGTAACGTGGTGATCCAGACCTATCAGCCAGAGCACTACAGTGTTGTCACAGCTGCAAGGCAGGATTTTAAGGCTTTTTACGAAGAAGAGATTGCCTATAGAGATCTCCTTCGCTATCCGCCAATATCTCACATGATGTCAGTTCAGATAGCAAGTAGAGACGAGGAAGAGGGCATGGCCTTCGCCAACAGACTTAGAGCCCTCATGGAAAGGTGCCGCATCCCTAACGCAGTCTTCATAGGTCCGGCCCTTGCCGCCATAGGCAAGATCAACGACGTGTACCGAATGGCCATCTACGTCAAACTTGACGACTACAACGGCCTCATCCAGCTCAAGAACCAGGTGGAGCGCTACGTCAAGGACTTAGAAGCCCAGGGACACCTTCGCACCATCAACGTCCAATTCGACTTCGACCCTGTAAACGGGTATTAATGAGTTTTTACCACTTCATGGTTTTTGGGATGCTTCCAGCGGACTGCCACCGGCAGGTTCCATTTTGCGCCGGTTCGAGTGCTGTGGTTTAAGGCTTTCCAAAAGGTGTTTCTAAATCCTGCGAATTAAAACTCGACCAGGCTCTAAGATTTTTAAAGGCAGGGTGTTTTGATACTGGCGAGTATAGGCAACAAAAGTGCCATTTTCTAATGCTCCCAGGGCAGGCTTTCCCCGCGCATGCGAACGATTGCCTGAAGCAGGGCGAAAAGATTATATTACATGGCAAGCCCGCAGATGCGGGCATTGTGGCAAAAGAAAAATGCGATTTTCCAAGCTCTTTGAGTTTGAAAAATCGCATTTATTTTTTGCCCATGGAGCAAAGCTCCAATTGCCATGTATTATAATCCGCCCTGCAAGTCATTATCGTGCAGCATGCGCATTGAAAGAAAGCCTGCGGGAGCATCTGAGAAAATGAGCACCTTTTTTGTAATGAGCCAGATCAAAATCACCTGCCGTAAAAATCTAAGAGCCCGGCCTCAGACAGTTAATTCGCGGGCAGGATTTTTGAAACACTTTTGGGAAGCTCTTAAACTCTCAGCACTCTCTTACGGCGCAAAATGGAACCTGCCGGTGGCAGTCCGCTGGAAGCAGCTTCTAAGTCTACGAAGTGGTGAAAACTCACCTTTCCTATATTAGCGGAGGGTGCGGAGGTACTCCTTGTGGTCGTCGCTGACGCGGTAGCTTTCGATGGCTTTCTGGATGGCTTTCTTGTGGACCCATTCGTCCAGGGCGTGTCTTTCGATGTACTTGACGGATTCGTCGTAGCGCTTTGCAAGGGCTGTTGCAAAGTACCAGGCAACCATCATCTTAAGGTAGTAGTCATCGCCCTTCTTGGAGGCTACCAGCTCGAGGTATTCTTCCTTGAAATCATTTTCAAGGTATTCGTTCATCAGAATGCGGATGCCGAAACGGGCTGTGTAGACGTGATCAGAAGCAATCCAGTTCTTTATGTAGGGTAGAAGCTTGTCATGGTTCTTTTTAAAGGACTTAGGCGTAGCCTGATCTGATACAGGCCAGCAGTCTACGTAGGGAAGAAAGGCTTCCACAGCTGCGACACATTCATCGAAATCTTTGATCAGAGCTATTATAAAAAAGTGAACCAGGTTCTCTTCGTAGTACTTATGAGGTAGCTCTTTTAGGAAATCGCCCGCCTGGCCGCTTGCAAAGACTTCCTTGGCCACCTGCCTCATCTGGGGCGTTCTGACACCTATGATGGTATCTGGATCTATGTTGGGCACAAGCTTTGCCTGAAACTCTTTGTAGGCATCGTCCTTTACTTCAAGTAATCTCTCGTAAACAGTCATGATAAGCCTCCTTTGTTGTTTGATTAGTGATAATTAATTATACACTATACTATTGTGTCATTTTGCTTTGATTATGCCATTAACTTTTCAGAATCCATAAGTGTTGGTATTGGGGCGTATTAATGGTATAATCTTTGTGCTTAATGAGAGTTGATTAGAGATAAGGAGCGTAACGATGGCAATTAGAACTATCAGAGAATATGGTGATGATGTCCTTGCTAAACCATGTAAGGATGTTAAGGAGATAACTCCTAAGATAAAAGAGCTTGTGGATGACATGCTTGAGACAATGTATGAGGCTAACGGTGTTGGTCTTGCTGCACCTCAGGTGGGAATCCTTAAGAGAATCGTAGTAATAGACGTAACTGGCGAGGATCCAATCGTCATGATCAATCCAGAGATCCTTGAGACAGACGGCGAGCAGACTGGTTATGAGGGATGTCTTTCTCTTCCAGGCAAGTCAGGTGTTGTAACAAGACCTAATTACGTTAAGGCCAAGGCTACAGACATCGACGGAACAGAGTACATCATTGAAGGCGAGGAGCTTCTTGCCCGCGCTATCTGCCACGAGCTTGACCACCTTGACGGTCACATGTACGTTGAGAAGGTTGAGGGCGACCTTGTGGACAATGAAGAGCTCATGAACCAGGAAGACGAAGAAGAGTAAGCTGTAGAATAAATAAGAGTATTTGGCACGCAGTTTTATGCAAATAAGATTGTGTGCCTGTTTTATAGTATGACAAAGGAGGAGTAGACATGCCATTTATTTCAACTAAGACCAATGTATCAGTAGATAAGGAAAAAGAGATTCAGATAAAGGAAAAGCTGGGACAGGCCATAGCTCTTTTACCAGGTAAGAGCGAGAACTGGCTTATGCTCTCTATTGAGGGAGATGTGCCAATGTACTTTAGGGGAGATGACTCAGAGCCTGTTGCCTTTGTTGATGTTAAGGTGTACGGCGGCGCATCCTCAGATGCCTACGGCAAGATGACAAAAGAACTTACAGCTATCCTTGGGGATATCCTGGGAATTGCACCAGACCACGTCTACGTGTGCTACATGGCCACCAGTGACTGGGGCTGGAATGGCAACAACTTTTGACGTGCTGAAACCAGCATGGATACAGGGAAGTAGTAATCAAATAATAATTATAGGAGTCAGATAGAAGATGAAAATCGTATTTATGGGAACTCCAGACTTTGCAAGAAGTGCACTGGAGAAGATTATAGAGGCTGGACACGAGGTTGTACTTGTGGTTACACAGCCAGATAAACCAAAGGGAAGAAGCGGACAGCTCCAGGTGTCAGACGTTAAGGCCTGCGCCCTTGAGCACAACCTTCCAGTATTTCAGCCAGAGAGGATTAAGCTCCCTGAGAACGTGGCTGAACTTAAAAAGTATGATGCAGACATCTATGTTGTAGCAGCTTTCGGACAGATCCTTTCACAGGAAATCCTTGATATTCCTAAGTTTGGCTGTGTCAATATCCATGCATCCCTCCTTCCTAAATATAGAGGAGCAGCCCCAATTCAGCAGGCAATCCTTGATGGAGAAAAGGAAACCGGCGTAACCATCATGCAGATGGCAGCTGGCATGGACACTGGAGACATTCTTATCCAAAGAACTATTCCAATCAGCGAGGAAGAGACAGGCGGTGGCCTTTTTGATAAGCTTTCAATTCTTGGTGGAGAGCTCATTGTAGAAGCCCTTCCTCTTATCGAACAGGGTAAGCTCACTCCAGTTCCTCAGGACGAAGCCCTTGCCACAAAATGCGGCAAACTCTCCAAGGACATGGGCAGCATGGACTTTAACAAATCCGCAGTAGAACTATCCAACCTTGTCCGCGGCCTTAACCCTTGGCCTTCAGCCTTCACACACCTTTCCGGCAAATTATTGAAAGTCTGGAAAGCCAAAGTAGTTGAAGCAAACAATGAAGACCTTAGCGTGGAGGAACTGAATAACTATCCTGCTGGAACAATAGTAAAGGTTTCTAAAGACGCATTCGTTGTTAAGACCGGCGATGGCCTCCTTTCCATCACCGAAGTTCAACTCGAAGGCAAAAAGCGCATGTCCGTAAAAGACTTCCTCTTAGGCTACAAACTAGAGGTTGGCACGACATTTTAATAATCCAAAAAACTAATTGGAGGTACATAAAATGAGTTATAATTTATATAGAGCGGCTTACGGATATGGCTTTGATCCATATTACATTTTGATTCTGATTGCCGGCGTACTGTGCATGATCGCCAGCTACAGAGTTAACTCCGTATATAGCAAGTATGCCAGAGTCCGCAGCATGTGCGGCATGACAGGCGCTATGGTGGCCGATGAAATTCTAAGGAGAAACGGCATTACCGACGTTACCATCAATCACGTTTCTGGTAACCTCACCGATCATTTCGATCCAAGAAATAAGACTGTAAACCTTTCAGATGCAACCTACAATTCCACCAGCGTTGCGGCTATTGCAGTAGCAGCCCACGAATGTGGCCACGTATGTCAGCATGCGCAAGGATACTTCCCTATTCAGATCAGATCCTCTCTGGCTCCAGCAGCCAGCATTGGTTCTAAGATGGGAATCCCGATTATTTTCCTTGGATTCATCCTTAGCTTCCAGCCACTTGTAAGAGTCGGAATCATTGTCTTTTCACTGGCAGTGTTCTTCCAGCTTGTGACCTTGCCTGTTGAGTTCAACGCTTCTCACAGAGCACTGGTTATGCTTAATGAATACGGAATCCTGGCAGAGGAAGAAGTGTCAGATGGAAGAAAAGTCCTTACAGCCGCAGCTATGACCTACGTTGCCAGCGCAGCAACAGCTGTTCTTCAGCTTCTTAGATTCATAGCACTAAATAACAGACGCAGGGATGATTAAAACATGAATGTAAGAGAAATCATATTAAGTGTCCTTATGGAATACGATAAGAGTGACTGCAGAAAGCCATCTCTTTTAAAGGACACCCTTGATAAATACGACTATCTCGAGACAAGAGATAAGGCCTTTATCAAAAGAGTTGTGGATGGCTGCCTTGAAAGGAACATCCAGATCGATTACATTATCAATTCTTTTTCCAAAACTGAGACAGGCAAGATGCAGCCCCTTATCAGAAGCCTTATGAGAATGGGAACCTATCAGATCATGTTCATGGACCAGGTTCCGGACTCAGCGGCCTGCAACGAGGCTGTAAAGCTTGCAGTTAAGCATAAATTCTCAGGCCTTAAGGGCTTTGTTAACGGAGTCCTTCGCAATATTTCAAGAAATAAAGACAAGATAGAGTACCCGGACAAGGAAAGCGACAGCAGCAGATACCTTTCTGTGTGCTACTCAGTTCCTGAGTGGCTTTGCCAGAAGTGGGAAGAGGAGTACGGCTTTGAGAGAACTGAAGATATGCTTAAGTTCTTTTTACAGCCAAGACCAACTACCATCAGGGTTAACCTTTCCAAGGCTCAGAATGACAGCGACATTGCAGACAGGGTAAAAGAGCTAAAGGAATCCCTTGAAAAGGCTGGCGCCACCGCCAATATCAATAAGTACATCCCATATGCTATAGAGCTTGAAAAGACTGACAACATCAGATTCCTTCCGGGCTTTAGCGAGGGAGAATTCATAGCTCAGGACGTCAGCTCAATGCTGGTGACCCACATAGCTGACCCTAAGAGAGGCCAGAACATCATTGATGTCTGCGCAGCACCGGGAGGCAAGTCCACCCATGCAGCAGAGCGAGTTGGTGAAGAGGGCAAGGTCTTTTCCCGTGACCTTTCTGATAAGAAGTGCGATCTTATTAAGGAAAATGCAGAAAGACTTGGCTTATCCAACATAACCACTAAGGTCCATGACGCCAAGATTAACGACAGCTCCATGAGGGAGAATGCAGATATTCTCTATCTGGACGTGCCTTGCTCAGGCCTTGGCATTATCGGACGTAAGAACGATATCAAATTAAACGTATCAAGACAGTCCATGGAGGAGCTTACAGCCCTTCAGTGGGAAATCGTGAAGGCTTCCTGGGACTATGTTAAAAAGGGCGGAATCATGATCTATTCCACCTGTACAGTTAACAGGGCAGAGAACCAGGACATGGTTAATAAGATATGTGAGGAACTGCCTTTTGAACTGGTGGACATTGATGACAAGCTTCCAGAGGGCATGAAGAGCACCGGCAAGGGATTCATCCAGATTCTTCCTGGACAGTACGACACTGACGGATTCTTTATTGCAAAACTTAAGAGAATCGGTTAATATCTTTTGGCACATGTTTTGTGATTGGAGATAGCTCTTTTGACAAAACACGAAAGATCCCATGGTTAGATATTCAGATTAGAGGAAATACTTTGGAAACAGGATATATTAAGGGGCTAAGCGGAAAGGTTGATATCAAATCCCTTACCCTTGAAGAATTAAAACAGCTTATCGAGGATTTGGGCGAGAAGGCTTTTAGAGCCAAGCAGCTCTACGAGTGGATGCATGTTAAAAGAGCCAGAAGCTACGATGACATGACCAACATCCCCAAGTCCCTTAAGGAAAAGCTTTCAGAAAACTGTGATTATGTGTCACTTAAGTCAGTAATGGTGCAGGAGTCACAGATTGACGATACTAAGAAATTTCTTTTTGCCTTATCAGATGGCAACGTCATTGAAAGCGTATTTATGAAGTACAAATTCGGCGTCAGCGTCTGCATTTCATCACAGGTGGGCTGCAGAATGGGCTGTAAGTTCTGTGCTTCAACTCTGGACGGCGTTGAGAGGAACCTTCTTCCTTCCGAGATGCTGGATCAGATCTATTCAATTTCTGAGATAACAGGAGAAAAGGTGTCACGTGTGGTTGTTATGGGCAGTGGGGAACCCCTTGATAACTATGACAATCTCCTTAGATTCATAAAGCTTTTGACAGATGAGAACGGCATGAACCTTGGCCAGAGGAACCTTACAGTTTCTACCTGCGGAATCGTGCCCAATATCCTTAGGCTGGCGGAGGAGAACCTCTCCATCAATTTAGCTCTTTCTCTCCATGCATCTAATAATGATAAGAGAAAAGAACTAATGCCTATCGCCAACAAGTACGAACTGTCGGAAGTTCTTGATGCCTGCAGGACTTATTTTGAGAAAACCGGAAGACAGCTCACCTTTGAATACTCACTGGTGGGAGATGTGAATGACACAGATGAGGATGCCAGAGAACTGGCGCAGCTTTTGAAGGGGATCAACGCTGTAGTTAACCTTATTCCTGTCAATCCGATCAAGGAGCGCTCCTACAAGCCTACTGACCGTACAAAGGCTTTGGCGTTCAAAAATAAACTTGAAAAAAGTCGAATAAATGTTACTATTAGAAGAGAAATGGGCAGGGATATAGATGGAGCCTGCGGACAACTTAGAAGGCGCCATTTGGAGGAAAAATAGACTCCTGCTTATTTTTACGTGAAAGAAAGTTTGCTTGGGAGGCAACTGCTTTGCTTAAGACCTTTTCCGTGACCGATATCGGTAAGAAAAGAAAACTAAATCAGGATTACGTTTTTTCATCAGAAACAAGGATAGGTAATCTATCTAACGTATTTATTGTGGCAGATGGTATGGGCGGACATAACGCTGGGGACTATGCGTCAAGATTCACAGTAGATACCATGGTAGAAGAAATTGAGAAATCTTTTGAACAGAGCCCTGTTAAGATTTTGGGAAAGGCAATCAAGACAGCTAATACCAAGCTTAGAGAGAAAGCGTCTGAGGACCCGGCTTTATTTGGCATGGGTACAACAGTTGTAGCATGCACTGTACTTGGGAAATATCTGCAGGTTGCTAATGTCGGAGATTCAAGGCTCTATGTCATCACAGACGACACCATCACGCAGATTACGAGAGATCATTCCCTTGTTGAAGAGATGGTTAGAATGGGCGGTATCGATAGAGAGACTGCCAGAACCCATCTGGATAAAAATATAATTACCAGGGCAATCGGTGCCACTGAAACAGTAGACATCGACTTTTTTAATGTGGAATTAAATCGTGGGGACATAGTTCTCATGTGTTCTGACGGACTTACCAACATGCTTGAGGATGAACAGATAAGACAGATTGTAAGTGGTCAGAGAGATATAGTTCAAAAAGCCAAAGAGCTTGTAGTAGCGGCTAATGACAATGGGGGTAAGGATAACATTGCTGTTATTCTGATCGAACCGCTGCTTGATGAACCAGCACATGACGGAGGACCGAATGATTAAGATAGGAATGGTTATCGGAGACCGCTATGAGGTGCTAGAAAAGATAGGCACTGGCGGAATGTCCGATGTATATAAAGCAAAAGATCATAAACTGAATCGCCTTGTGGCCGTGAAGGTGCTTAAGCAGGAATTTTCAGAGAACGAGAATTTCGTCTCTAAATTCCGTGTGGAGGCCCAGTCTACTGCAGGTCTCATGCATCCTAACATCGTTAATGTATACGACGTAGGAGATGAGGATGGCGTCAACTACATTGTTATGGAGCTGGTTGATGGTATCACTCTTAAGAAGTACATTGAGAAGAAATCAAGGCTTTCTGTTAAAGAGGCTGTTAGCATAGCAATTCAGGTTGCTATGGGTCTTGAGGCAGCTCATAACAACAATATCATCCACAGAGATATTAAGCCTCAGAATATTATGATCTCTAAGGAGGGTAAGGTTAAGGTTACTGACTTTGGTATCGCCAAGGCAGCCACCAGTAATACCATTACTTCCAACGTTATGGGATCCGTTCATTACACATCACCAGAGCAGGCAAGAGGTGGCTACAGTGATGCCAAGAGTGATATCTATTCCCTTGGTATAACACTTTTTGAAATGCTTACAGGAAGAGTGCCATTTAATGGCGACACTACAGTGGCTATTGCTATTAAGCATATCCAGGAAGAGCTTCCAAGCCCTGTAGATTTTAATGATGATATACCTATCAGTGTTGAGAAAATCGTACTTAAGTGCTGTCAGAAGAGCCCAGATCGCAGATATCAGAACGCCGCAGAGCTTATTTCAGACCTTAAGAGATCACTTATTACACCGGATAAGGATTTCGTATCCCTTGTAGATCCAGATGAAGAGGGAGCTACAAGAGTATCAGACAGCGATGATTACAGATCATCTTATAAGAATGAAGATGACAGACTCTCAGATACAGAGAGAATGCGACTTAATAGAGATGTCCTTAGAGAGTACGAGGAAGAGGACAGATATAAGAGAGACAGAAAGAGACCATCTCCAAAGCGTGATTACGACTACGAAGATGATCAGGACTATTACGAATACGAAAGAGAAAGACGCAGAAAGCCAGATAATCGTCAGCAGGCTACCAGCAGTGTAGAGAAGATGACAATTGCAATGGCCATCATTACTGCGGCACTTATTGGATTTATAGTTCTTCTCCTTGTGGGCAGAAGCATAGGTCTTTTTGGAGCAGCTGATGCAGGAAGTGAGGCATCAAGCGCAGCTTCTTCAGGAGCTTCTGTGGCAGAGGAGACAGCAGAGGGAATCCTTGTTCCCGATGTTACAGGTAAGACAGTAGCTGAAGCCATTTCAATCCTTCAGGATGAGAAGCATTTCAAGGTTGAGAAGGTTGCAGATACAGCTAATACAGCTGCTAAGGACACCGTAGTATCTACTAATCCGGCAGCTGGCACAAGACTTAAGAGCGGTGAGACAATTACTATCGCTGTTAGCGATGGAAGTAATTACTCCGCACAGGCAGCAACTACAGCAGTTTCAACAGCTAAGGCTGAGGGACAGGTTACAGTTCCTAACGTGATCGGTATGACCTCTGAGGATGCCACAATCACACTGGTTGAGGCAGGACTTACACCTGGAACAGTAGTTGAGACCAGCAACGAAGATTCTAATCTTACAGGCCTTATCTGTGCTCAGAGCATTGCCTTTGGAACATCTGTATCAGAAGGCACAGTTATTAACATGGAGCTTTCTACAGGACCTGCAAGCGTTACATATAGCTATACATCAGACATAGCAGCTCCAACTGAGGGCGAGAACTACACATATGGACTTTCTGTTCATGTGACACTGGTTACTTCAGATGGAACAACACTGCTTAATACCACTACAACGGATTTTCCAATTCAGGTTAATTCAAAGGGTATTACATCACCAACTGGAACAATAACATTTGTATATACAGCAACATCTCCTAGTACCACCAATCCAGAAACTGGAGAGACTACTGGTGGCGAGACCAAGGAATATACAGTAACAAGAGCAGTAACCTTTACTCAGGAGAACTAATCCTCTATGAAAGGTAAGATTCTTAAGGGAATTGCCGGCTTTTACTACGTAGAGACTTCCGGAGAGAAAATCTATGAATGTAAGGCAAAGGGCATATTCCGCAAATCTAATTTAAAACCGCTGGTGGGTGATGACTGTCAGATAGACATCATCGACGAAGAAAAAGGTCTGGGCAATATCACGGAGATCTTACCCAGAAAGAATCAGCTACTTAGACCGCCTGTTGCCAACGTGGACCAGGCGGTTATTTTGTTTGCCATCGTTAAGCCTAATCCCAGCTACAATCTTTTGGACAGGTTCCTCATTATGATGAGGCAGCAGAATCTCCCTGTCATTATCTGCTTTAACAAAAAGGATATAGCAACTAAGGAAGAGCAGCAGGAACTTTACGATGCCTATGAGAAATGTGGCTACAAGGTCCTCTTTATAAGCGTTAAGGAAGACGATGGTCTTTCTGAGTTAAAAGAGCTACTTAGGGGTAAGACCACAACTCTGGCAGGCCCTTCAGGTGTAGGTAAGTCATCACTTCTTAACAGCCTTGTTCCAGATGCCAGAATGCAGACAGGAGAGCTTAGCCGTAAGATCGAGAGAGGTAAGAATACCACAAGACATTCAGAGGTATTCTATGTTAAGGACCTTTCTGACGGGGAGGATGTTAATACCTTCATCATTGATACTCCGGGCTTCACATCCCTTAACCTTAATGATGTGACCACAGATACGCTGATGCAGTATTATCCTGAATTTGAAAAGTATGAGCCAGAGTGCCGCTTTGGAGGCTGTGCCCACATTGCAGAGCCAGACTGCGGAGTTAAGAATGCCTTAGAGCGCGGCGAGATCGCTCAGGTTCGCTACGATAACTACAAGGTTCTGTATCAGGAGCTTAAGAATGCAAGACCTGACTATAGTAAGAAGGCCAGAAGATAAAGGATTATTATGAAGATATGGATCACAAGGCATGGTCAGACCGTGCTTAACCAGACTAAGAAAATGCAGGGAAGAATCGATATTCCCCTTAATGAAAACGGCATCGCCCAGGCAAGGAAAGTTAGATCAATCATCGGCGATATCAAGTTTGACGCTGTATATGCCAGTTCTTTGGACAGAGCCATAGAGACAGCATCAATTGTGGGAAACGTTTCAAGAGACCAGATCATAATCGATGACAGGATCATTGAAGCTGATTTTGGCAAATACGACGAGGTCCCCTATTCCCAGATGGGACCAGCCATGTCTCTTTACTGGGCTCTTCCAGAGGTGTTTAGAGCTCCCAAGACCGTAGAGACCACAAAGAGCATGATAGAAAGAAGCCACTCATTTCTTAAGGAGCTTGAGCAGAAGGACTACGACAACGTTCTTGTTGTGTGCCACGGCGGAATAATCCGATGCCTTAAGGGATATCTTGAGGATAAGAGAAGGGGCTATATCTGGCGTCCCAAGCCTAAGAACTGTGAAGTAAGAGTCTACGAATCGGTTAACGGTAAACACTCCTTTGTGGAGAGCATAATGGCACAGTAATTTGGTGTAAAAAGAGCTATGAACCCCAGTAAATAAGCCCACACTTTAATGGTACATAGCGTAAAAGTTTTTGTGGAAAGATTTACATAAATATGTTAGAATCTATTCTTGTCTGCAGTGTGATTAATTTGCATCAACTGCAGACAAATTTTGTGTAATAGATAAGATAGACAATTCCGGGGGTACGGCAATGTCTATAGTAATGCAGAGGTAGGTAATGAAAGAAAGAGAAAGTTTAGGAAGTCGTTTGGGGTTTATTCTTTTATCAGCAGGTTGCGCCATTGGTATTGGTAATGTTTGGCGCTTTCCATACATGGTAGGTCAGAATGGTGGTGGCCTTTTTGTTTTATTCTATGTATTTTGCCTGATAGCTCTTGGAGTTCCGATCATGACAATGGAATACGCCATTGGTAGAGCCAGCAGAAAGAGTATTCTTTCAGCTTATAAGACTCTTGAGCCAAAGGGCAGCAAATGGCATATTATGGGATATTTTGCCATAGCAGGTAACTACGTACTTTTGATGTTCTACTCAATAGTATCAGGCTGGATCCTTAGATATTTCGTTCTTATGGTTAAGGGTGTATTTGTAGGTGCAGATGCGCAGGCGGTTAGTGATATATTTGCTGAGATGATGGGAAGTCCATGGATCCTTATTAAGTACATGGTCATCACGATGATCATCACAGTGGTTGTATGCTCCCTTGGTCTTGAGAACGGCGTTGAGAAGATCACCAAGGTTATGATGATCGCACTTCTTATCATCATGGTGATTCTTGGTATCAGATCCCTTACACTTGATGGCGCAAGAGAGGGCGTAGAGTTCTACCTTAAGCCTAACGTTCAGAATATCAAGAGTGTGGGCCTTGGCAAGGTATTGTTTGGAGCCCTTAACCAGAGCTTCTTTACCTTAAGTCTTGGTATTGGTAGTATGGAGATCTTCGGAAGCTATATTAAGAAGGAGAGAAGCCTTGCAGGAGAGGCCCTTCTTGTGGCAGGCCTTGATACCTTTGTTGCTATCGTTGCTGGTCTTATCACTATTCCAGCATGCTTTTCCTTTGGTGTAGCACCAGATAGTGGCCCAAGCCTTATTTTCCTTACACTGCCTAACGTGTTTATTGCACTTAAGGGCGGAAGAATATGGGGAAGCCTGTTCTTCTTATTCATGTATTTTGCAGCTCTTTCTACAATGATTGGAGTATTCGAGAATGACGTAAGCTTCTCAATCGATCTCTTTGGACGTAAGAGAAAGCACGCAGCATTGTTTTCAGGAATCATTATTACCCTGGGCTCAATCCCATGTGCCCTTGGATTTAACGTTTGGAGATCATTCCAGCCACTTAAGGCAGGTAACTGCGTAATGGACCTTGAGGACTTCTTTGTTAGTAACCTTCTTCTTCCAATCGGATCACTGGTTTGCTGTCTTTTCTGTACAACCAGATACGGCTGGGGCTTTGATAAGTATATTGAAGAGGTTAACAGCGGCGTTGGACTTAAGATCAGCAAGAACCTGTCCTGGTACTTTAAATATGTTTTACCTGTTATAATTGCCTTCCTTGTAGTGTATGGGCTGATAACATATTTTGCATAAAAATACATTTGAATGAATACAGTGTAATTTTAATAATATAGGCGTAAAAACCATGCGCTTATATTATTTTTTTATAAAGTTTTCTTAAAGTGTGATTATTTATAAACGGAATAATGTATCATTATATGTGAAGCCACAGTATTTTTATGTATTTTTATGAAGCCCTTGAACCGGCCTTTCAGAGGTAACTATGTGGAATTTTACTTATGTAATACCAAGTTTTATGACATTATTAGTACTTCTGGCATATTATTGCGCTCTTCCCCGTATCCCCATAAGGATGAACAGAACCTTTATTAAGATACTTGTGATGGAGACAATAGTAATGTTCTCTGATATTGTGTCCAGTGGCATGGATTCTGCATATACTGAATATCCCTTAGTTCTTGTGAATATAGCTAATATTGTATACTTTGTCTCCTTTTACAGTAGAGGCTATCTTTTTTATAGCTTTACAGCCACCATGGTAAAAGTATTTGATAACAATAATGCATGGATCAAACAGCTTACCAAGATTCCGCTATATATCAGCTGTCTCATGGCCTTTACTTCCGGCTATACCAGATGGATCTTCTATATTGGAGAGGATGGATACCACAACGGGCCATTCTACAACATTCTTTATTTCTGCTTTTATTATTATATCTTTGTCTCACTGACTATATTTGTTCTCAGGTTTAAAAGACTTAGAAATAACAGGGAAAGACTTAGTATACTTTCATATAACATAATCCTTTTGGCAGGAATCATAGTCAGGATGATGTTTCCCAGATACCTTCTTATGGATACATTTTGCCTTCTGGCTATTATTATCATCTATTTATCCTTTGAAAACCCTGATTTCTACCTTGATGACAGAAACGGGATCTTTAATGGCAACGCCTTAAGGGAGTATCTCGATGAAAACAAAGGTCTGGATAACTATACTCTTATGGCCTTTGCCCTTCGCAATTACAAAGAGATCAGAGAAGTCTACGGCATAAATCAGATGAACCACGGATGTGATATGATTGCCAGATTTCTTATAGGCAATTTTGACAAGTATCTGTGCTTCAATTACAGAAGCGGCAGATTCTTCATTATTGGCGACAGGAAAATGGATTATGACATGATCTATGAAAAGCTTGAAGATCGTTTTAGCAGATCCTGGGTGGATGACAGCGCAGAGCTTTATTTAAGTGCAGCCTATGTGGTGACAGAACCTGAGGTCAGTAGCATTGACTCTGACACCATCATAAACGGAGTCATTGAAACACTGGATAAAGCATCCTCTGTGGAGAGCAGTGATATCTTTTACGTTACAAGAAACCTGCTCAGTGAAAGGAAGAAGGAGATAGAGGTTAAAAGAAATCTTGAGTATGCCATTGAGCACGACCAGGTGGAGGTCTTCCTTCAGCCCATTATTTCCAGCAGCACCGGTAAGATTGTTGGCGCTGAGGCTCTGGCCAGATTACGCAACAAAAACGGAAAGCTGATACCTCCCGATGAATTCATAAAGGTGGCGGAAAGTAACGGAAGAATCAATGACCTGGGTAAGCAGGTATTTGCCAAGACCTGTAAGTTTATCAAGGAACATGACCTTGCCGGCAACGGGATTTCCTGGGTCAATGTCAATCTTTCTCCTATACAGTTCATGAATCCCAACCTTGCAGAATGCTATTCTGAGGTGGTAAAAGAGCTAAATATTGATCCGGCACAGATTCATATTGAGATCACAGAGGCCGCCATGGTGGATGATGTTCAGTTAAAGGAACAGATTGAACGCATGAGTGAACATGGCTTTAAATTCGTATTGGACGACTATGGCAGTGGCTACTCCAATCTTGCCATGCTAAAGAAGTGCCCGTTTATCTGCATCAAGCTTGATATGAGCCTTGTCTGGGATTACTGCAAGGCTCCGGATGAAATTCTGCCAACCATGATCCAGGCTTTTAAACACATGAACTTTGAGGTTACCTCTGAAGGCATCGAGGACGAGAACATGGCTAAACTCATGGAGGATATAGGCTGTGAATATCTTCAGGGATTTTATTATTCAGAACCAGTGTCCATGTCTGTATTTGCTTCACGGTACCTGGAAAACATAGTATAATAGGGGATAAAGATATTATTAGTTTTGGGGGTTAATATGAAACAGCAGATAGAATCTCTTTTTACACCTTGGAAGATTGGGGACCTGGAGATCAAGAACAGGATTGTAATGACTTCCATGGGAGGAACAGATCTTTTTGGCTGGATGGAAAAGAACCATTTCGATAAGGCAGGAGCTGAGTTTATCCTGGAGGTTGCCAGGAATAACGCAGGTCTTGTGCTACCTGGTTGCCAGCCTGTCTATAATCCAATGTTTGGCCAGTGGCTACATACCAACAAGAAAATGTATAAGGAATTAGCTGAGTGGATGCCTGAGTTTCATAAGACTGGGGCTAAGCTTTTTGTGCAGCTTACTGCGGGCTTTGGTAGATCTTTTACCGTCAGTGAGATGATGGAAAAGCTTTATAACAACAAGGCGCTGAGAGTCCTTAGTAAGCCAGTAATGGACCTTGATAAGATCACAGCATCAGCCAGCCCATCACCTAACAGATGGTCTGACAAGCTCCCATCAAGAGAGATGACCAAGGAGGAGATTCAGGAGTTCATCACTTCCTTTGGTAAGAGCGCTAAGCTCCTTAAGGATGCCGGAGTTGACGGCGTTGAGGTTCATGCGGTACACGAGGGATACCTCCTTGACCAGTTCACTCTTTTATATGTGAATAAAAGAACTGACGAATACGGCGGAAGCCTTGAAAACAGATATAGATTCGCTGCTGAAATCGTAAAAGAGATAAAGAAGACCTGCGGAAAGGATTTCCCTGTATCCTTGAGATACAGCGTTATTTCCAAGACCAAGGGCTTTAGACAGGGAGCGCTTCCTGGGGAGGAATATACTGAGGCAGGAAGAGACTTTGAGGAGTCCAAGATCGCAGCTAAGTTCCTTCAGGATGCTGGCTACGACATGCTCAACTGTGACAACGGAACCTATGATGCCTGGTACTGGGCTCATCCACCAATCTATATGCCTGAGAACTGTAACCTCTCTGATGTGGCTAATCTTAGGAAATATGTGGATATCCCTGTGGTCTGCGCAGGCAGAATGGACCCTTGTGTGGCAGCAGATGCCATTAAGAAGGGCGAAATAGATGGAGCTGGCTTTGCAAGACAGTTCCTGGCTGATCCAGAGTGGATAACCAAGCTTATTGAGGACAGAGAAGAGGATATCAGACCTTGTATCCTTTGCCATAATGGATGCTTTAACATGTGCCACTACAAGGGTGTTCCTAATGATCAGGACCTTTCTGATTCACTGCACCTGGCAAGATGCGCCGTTAACGCAGAGACCATGCAGAGAGATAAGCACTTCCTTAAGCCTACCAAGAGACCTAAGAAGGTTATCATCATCGGTGGTGGTATAGGCGGAATGGAGGCTGCAAGAGTACTTAAGCTTCGCGGCCACGAGCCTGTTATCTATGAGAAAGAGGGAGAACTTGGCGGAACCTTTATTGCAGCCAGTGCTGAGTCCTACAAGGGTAAGCTCCGTGACCTTCTTGCCTGGTACAAGAGACAAATGAAGGAGCTTGGCGTGGAGGTTCACCTTAACACCGAGGTTACTGACTTTAAGAAACTTAATCACAAGGACATCATTGTGGCTACAGGCGCTAAGCCTCGTATCCTCAAGGGAGTTCCTGGACATGAGAAGATGATAGAAGCCTGCGAATTCCTTCGCGGCAAGGAAGTTGGCAAGAAGGTGGTAGTTGTAGGCGGCGGTCTTACAGGCTGTGAGATTGCTTACGAGCTGGCACTTATGGGTAAGGAGCCTGTTATCGTAGAGATGAAGGATGATCTTATTTCCCAGAAGGGTGTGTGCCTTGCCAACAGCTCATATTTACGTGAGTGGTTCGAGCTTCACAAGGTGCCTGTATACCTTAGTACTTCACTTCTGGAGATTAAGGATGGCAGCATCATCTGTAAGGATGCAGAGGGAAAAGAGCTATCAATTGACTGCGATAGCGTTATCAGCTCCGCTGGATACATTCCTAATCCTGTCATCAGCAACAATGACCGCACCAGCAACGTAGACTACGTTGGCGACTGCCAGAAGGTTGGTAACCTCCGCAGCGTCATCTGGAGAGCCTACGAAGTTGCCATGAGAATTTAATTAATCTGGACGCCCGGCCCCGGGGATTTCCCTTGGGAAATACTTGTTTTCGTATGCGGCGTGATTTTCATAAACTCAAAAATCAGCAAATGCCTCATTTCGACGTTGCTCAGAGCAATCGGCATTTGCTGATTTTTTCATTAATAGAGAGTGCATTTTGGGGAGGATTAGGATACAATTGATTTTATTTAAGAAGAGACATGAGGAAAAATGATGAAGAAATATGTTGCATTGGTTTTATCAGGGGGACATCATGAAAAAGCGACATATGATTTTTGCTTTTATTCTATTATTGGTTCTGATAGTTGGAGTGAGTTACTATAACTATGACAAGAATAAATATGTATCATATGAGAAAAACAACAGTTTTTTTCCCGATGAGGGAGAATATACATATACTGTAACCAAGTTCTTTTTTGAAGATATATCTGAATTAACTGTGAAGGTTGACCTTCTGGAGGCATATGATCATGGGTCTGTATATCAGATTTCTATACAGTATGATGATATTCCGCAGAGGTACTACTACACAGCGGATAGATATGAAATAGGATTGTTCTATGTGGCTGATGATACAATTTATTTGATGACATATCATGATGAAATTCCTTCAGAAGATACATTTCTTTCAGATGGTATGATCGTATATTCTTCTTCGGGAGAAGAACAAAATCCTGCAGACTATGGTATGAGGATTGAGTACGATGATAATTCATATGAATGCAGGTTTTGGAATCCATTAGTTGAAAGTGGGTACTATTGTGACATGGTATGGACCAAGGGGAAAGGATTAACATACTTTCGATCAGGATTTGGAGCAGAAGGAGATCCGATCGAGATAGAACTAAAAAGCAAATAGCACTACGAGGAAAGTAAAGATATTGTTATAATCTGTATTTTGAAAAAACAAGGGCGTCTTGGACAGTTAGTTCAAGGCGCCTAATTTTGTTGAATGGGAAATAACTATTAAATAAAAAACACTTCTCTATGGATGTGACTTTCTACTCTCGTAAAAACAATAAGCAAATTGATTCATTATACGAAGAATTATAACAATCAAAACGACTTAAAATACATTATAATACGAAAAAATATTTACAAAAATATTGCAACATTATGGTGCTGTCATCTGTTTAAAAAGTGTAGGAGATAATAGTTAATAGATGGTTATGACCGAAAAGCCGCATGGATAATGAGCTTGGAAGGAAAGAAACAAAATAGTGAACTCGATTGAATGATATTACGATTTGTTAATAATATCTAAAAAAGAAGGCTGACGTTTATGCAAAACATAGAAAAGTAAGGGAATGAATATAATTGTGTTTATCTTTTAATTAATATATGCATAATATTAAAACAGAGTTGGGAAGGGAAAATCTCTATTAAAAATCTCATAATTACAAGAATATATTGATAATATTGGGCACTTTCGAAAGGAATGGGTCTTGTGAAATGTTACGCATTTCTTAAGAATTTTGCGTGATACAGACCATTGGTCTTTATCATAGATAAAAATCGGCTGAAATAAATCTGCCGAAAAAAGTATAAAAACGGAGGAAAACAAAATGGCACAAAAGGGTATGAATGTCAGCGAAGTTGAGGGATACCTTTCAACACTTTCAGCTGGCGCAACTGATCTTGATCAGCTTACAACAGACGTTAAGAATCTTCAGGGACCACTCCAGGATTGCTGGGAAGGCGAAGAGGCTGAGGCATGCGTTAACTTCATCGCTGATATCTCATCAAAGATGTCTCAGATGTCTGAGGAAGTTATGAAGATCCACAAGTGGGTAGACCAGGTTAAGACAAGCTACGTTGACGCAGCTAACTCTGGTAAGAACGCTTATACAGTTTAATCAATAATTATTCGTAAAGGAGAATA
>NZ_JHWL01000012.1 GCF_000622085.1 Butyrivibrio proteoclasticus P6B7 | reverse complement strand
CTTAACGACACACTTACAAGACTTAGAGGAACAGTAGATGACATCTCAGCTATCACATACGGTACAGCATCTGAGACACTTACATCAACATACTACCAGCTTGATAACGATCTTAAGACATACGTTACAGAGCTTGAGACTCTTTCAAAGAACGTAATGACATCATCAAACAATCTCGAGTCTATCGACGAGGCAGCTTCATCAGGACTTTCTTACAACTGATGAGTTTCTTTTCTTTGGCGTGTTTGCTGGGTTATGAGTATTATGAGTTAGGGAGGAGAGTACTTGTCTCACGATGACTTAGAAGCAGGTAGTTGCTCGGTTCGCGGTGATCTCTGTGGATATGAAGGCGTACTTGGTGATCTTGGAGCTGCTTGAAATGGTTTTTGTGACACTATTAATTCCCTTGGGGAGCGTTTCTGGAGTCCTATAGTTTCTTCTTTTGGTGTGGTATCGGGTTGTCGGTGGAGGGGGTTAAGCTTTGACGGGTGGGAGTGAGAGTTTTGCGGTTTGGGTTCCTTTCTTTCTTTCTTCAGGGGTGGGCCGTTATGGCTTCTTGGTCGGTTCGCTTATGGGCTTGGTGTCGTTGGGTATATGTTTTCTTGGTTTTATGATGGTTTAGTTGCTTTATGATATCTCATTAGTTCCTGAAGCTCTTGCTGCTGGGCCGTGTGAAGATGCCGAATTTTGGGGCTGTTGTGGTGGTGGATCCTCGTGTCTGGCCGTCGTTTGTTTATAAGATCTATGATTCCGTGGTGTCTTTCCTTTTATTTAGTGACTATGTATCGCCGGATGTGGATTGTCTTTTGGATGTTGTTGTTGCTGTTTTTCATGTTGCTTTTGACTCACCCATCGACAGCCTATGTGGTCTTCGGGGTTGCAGTGGATCTGTAGTTCGATTTATGGGTCTTCTCCGGGCTAGTTGTGATGATCAGTTAGATTAGTATAAGAGTGGTCAGCTTCATTCCGCTGTAGGTGGTTCCAGCTGTTCAGTTTGTTTTTTGTTCGGTTTTTCTTTATTCTCCTTATTCTGGTCTTGTGGTAGTGGATTTTTTTCTTTCCATTGAGAGTGAGTCTTGACGTTTGGCGAGTCTCTTGGAGAAGATTTATGCAGTGTTCTTCGGGGTTCATGGCGTGTATTCACTGGCGGTTGTGGGCGTTTGCGGCAGTTACGGTTGCTGGTGTACTTTTGTGGTTGCTTTGCTCATGTTCATTTTTTTATTGAAGAATTTGCGTCGTTTGGGACGGCTCTTTTTCGGTTTGTAATTGCTGTTTTTCATGTGGGTGTGTCATCGGGTGGTTCCACGAGCTTTTTTCATGTTACTTTGTCTGGTGTGGCTGTATTTACTGTACGTTTTGTTCTGGTCTTTATGGGTTGGCTGCAGGTTTTTAGGTTTTTGTTATTTGTTGCTCTTCTTGGGGACTTTTGGGAGGATGTTGTAGGTGTTTTTTCTGCGATTGTTAGTTCCTGTCTGTTTGAGAGGGTATTTATTGATTTTGGTGCTTCTACGGGATGTTTTCAGGATGCTGGCTTTCCTATGAAGTCTTTCTTCTCTGTTGCTTCGTTTATAGTTTTGATGTGCGCTGTCCTGCTTTTGTTGAGAGTTGGTGGTTCGGTTCGATCATTTGGGCTTGTAGCGCTTGCTGCCTTTGTTTCAGATGGGATGGAGGTGTTTTTTCGGCCGCTTGTGGTGCCTTTTCTTGCTTTTTTTGATGCTGTTCTTTCTTGCTTTTTAGGTGCTTTGTTTGTCCGGCTTCTTGGTCATCTTAATCGGCTTTTTAGGCTTTTGTTTGTTTGGCTTGTGGGTGGGGGTTTTTTTCGAGGTTTGTATGGTGATTTTTTTAGTTCTTTGGTGTTTGCAGCGGTGGGTTTTTCGGAAGTTTGTTCGTGGTTTTTTGCGCCGTTCTTTTTGTTTGTCTTGGGCATGTCTACGCTGTTCTAGGTGTCGTTTTTTTTTCCTTTACATGTTATTACGGGTCCTTTTATCAGGTTTAATGGTGATCTTTAGATTGTCTGATGAGCTGTGATTTGCGCTAGACGCTTCTTTAGTGCATGGTGTGCTTTTGTTTGTGTTTTTGGGGGCTTTTTGCTACTTGCCTGTTCATTGCGTCTGGCCCTGTCAGCTTGTGCGACGGTCACTGTTTTTTTGGTCGGTGGGATCTTAGGGTGCTTGGAGGATTTCCTCTTTGTTTCAGAGGTTTTTTTTCTTGCCATTCATGGAGAAGCGGGATTCTTTGGATGGGATGGTGCTGTGTTTTTGCTTTCTTTTTATGTCAAGACATGTATGGATTTCTCTGGTTTTGTCTCTTTTACGTCATATGGCTGTTCTTTTGTTTGGCTTACATCCATTGGGTAGGAGTTTGTCTTGAGGTTCATTGTTGGGAAGGTATTCTTTGGGGTTCTTCGTCTGGCTGTGTGATCTCAAGGGGTGAGTGCTCTTGTTTTTTGTTTGACTTTGTTGGGTTTTTTTTTTTCTGTGGCGGCCCTTATGGTGAGCGTGGTTTGTTCTACTTTTGCGTTTTCCACGTTTCAGTGTAGACTTACGTTGCTGATGTGACCTTATGTGGGTCTACGAGCTTTCTCGTTTTGCGAGTTTGGATTTATCCAGGGGATGGTCCGTGTCTTTGGTTTCGTTGGCGTTGTGATTGCATCTTTTTCTAGATCGCGGATCATGCTTGAGGCGCTTGCGTTTGTTGGTGTGATGTTGTTCATGTCTGATGGGGTTCTACGTGTTACTTCCTTGCTTGAGTTGCATGTCTGTACGGTTGAGTATGTTTCTGCTGCTATTGGGCGCCGTGTCTTATCACGATTTTCTGGGGTGGTTATGGCGTTGTTGTTCTTGTATATTGATAGGGTTCTCAGGGCTTTTTCTCCTGCTAGGTTTTGCTATACGGTGGGGTGTTGTTTTGTTAGTATGGGGCTTCTTACTGGATTACTTGTGCCAGAGGGCCTCCTTGCTTTCTGTTTCTGTGCCTTTGTTGTGAGTTTGTCATCCATGTTGGATTCTGATGTGTTGGTTTCAGACTTGGTCTGTTGTCTTTGGGTGAGTCTGTGTTGTGTGGTCTATCCAATGGGTGTAGTGATGATGTACTCTTTTCAGGTTGTTACGTCTTTGTGTATCCGTGCTGCTGCGACTACTAGAACCTGTATTCCATTTTATGTGACTGGGACTGTTTTTTTTCTTGTTACTTTTAGTGTAGTAGCTGCAGGGTTGTCAGCTGCTTCTGTCGGTCGGGTTTTCGTTAGAGCGTCCGCTGTGGTTCATAGGGTCACTTGTGTTCTTGGAGTTGTTGATAATGTCATTAGTGTTATTGTTGCTGCGGGCTTTGTGGCATTTTTTGCGTCCTCAGCTCTTGGTAAGGTATCTTGCTTCACTACTCCTGCTTTGATTGAAGACTTGTTGGTATATGATGCGGTTTTGGTACCATCGCTTTTTATAGCTGCGGCGGTTATGGCTACATGGCTTTATTACCATCTGTTTGGGGAAGGAGAACGAGTTATTCTTCCTATTCTTTTGGTGGTGTATTATGGTTATTATCTCTTGGGGGTGGCGTCACGAGTTATTGCTCCGGTTGGTATGGTTTCTTTGTATCAGTATGATACGGCCTTGGATCTGTTTTCTTTTTTACCTACAGTAGGGTGGGTGTTTTTACTTGTTCTATTTGCGTCTTTTGCATATGGTGGACGTGGTAGTTTAACGGGATTGGTTGGTGGGGATGGTTTTCCTATGTCGTTGGCATATGATGGCGATTGTTCTGTAATTCGATTTGTCGGTCCTCATGGCGTATTCTTGCTTATGGTTTTTGGTTCAGCTATTAGTCTTATTTTCTTGGTGGCTGCGTTTGGGTGGCAGATCCTGTAGGCATATTTTCAAAGTGGTCGTATTACAAGATTGGTTGTTTCGTATGTTGTGGTGACGTAGTATTCTTTCACTAAGATTAGCTTTGAGTTGTATCTTTATCCAGCAGGTGTTCTTGCGCTGCCTGTATGTGGTTACGGTTTTGGTCAGTGGGTGAGGGTTTTGTAGGAACGTACGGGTGCTGGCTTCGTGACAACTTTATCTTCCAGACGGGTTGTCTTGGTGGTGAGACTATTTGCTTCTGCGGGTGGGTTAGTAGCCTTTTCCTGTCATTCGCTTGGTCAGGTTGTGGAGCTTCCTGTTCATTTGATGATAACGGGAACCTTTTGTCCAGCTCCGGTCCATCTTGCGTTTTTACTTGGTTTTTTTGTGATTATGACCTGGTTTTTATGTTTTGCCATTGATGGTCTTCCGCCGATGGCGTTGAGTTAAGGGTTATTGTGTACTCCTGGGCTTATCTTGGCTTATTGGCTTCTTGGGTCGGGAGAGTTTGTTTTTGTCTTAGCTGCGATTGGTACTAGGGTTGTATATTAGTTTGGCCTATTGGGTCCTATGGCGGCTTTTTTGGATCGTGTTGTTACTCGATGGGAGTATTAGCTGGATAGTAAGGTTGCTGCGCTGTGCGTTTTTTCGTTTGCTGGGGGACGGGTAAGCTTTGTTTCTTATTTTCTGGTCTTTTTGGCGGGACTAGATGTCTCTCTAGGGATTTTTATGTTCTTTGGAGGTTTTATGGGTTTGGTTGCCTTTGTGACTTCTTTTAGTGGTCGGCTGGTGTGTTATGGGTACGTGCCTTCTTTGAATTTGAGTGCTGTAGTATCTGTGGCTGGTCAGATAGTTGTGTTTTCGTATTTTGTTTTTTTAATTCTTTTGCTTGTTTTTGATCTATTGGCTGATGTGCTCATTCGGTATTCATATGATTTCGTTTTCCGCCTGTTGGTAGGACTGTTTCCTTACGGGTCTACGCCTATGATGTTTTATTCTCGTTGCTGAGTTTTTCAGTTTCTTTTGGTTATGGGTATTTTTGTAATTATTGCTTCTTGTGTTTATTGTTCTGTTGGTGGTTCCGTTATGGCAGCTATAGTATGTACACGAGGGATTCTTGTTGTTGTATCTGGTTCATTTCGTTCTGCATCTGCTGGGCTTTGCGGTCTTGCTACGGTTCTCTTAACCTGTTTCCTCAGGTCGGAGTTTACGTTTGTTTCTTTCGGTTCGAGTCCGGCTCTGTCTGTAGCTGTTGTAAAGTCATCTTTTGAGTTGGATGGCCTGTTGGGTCTTATTATGTCTCTTGTTATGGGTTGTTCGCCCTCTTCTATTCGTACGGTCTGTTCCTTGGGTACGAGTGGGACTCCTGTGGTCCTTTCTTCTGGTTCTCTGATCTTGACGCCGTTTCAGTCTGTTTTTATTGGTACTATGACTCATGCGCCAGATTTTTAAAGGGGTGCTTTTTTATTTGTATACCATGTTCTTGTGTTTAGTGTTGGGTCTGTTTGTTCAGGAGACTCTTTAGTATCTTTAGGTGAGGTTTCCTTGGTTGGTTTTAATCTTCTTGTAAGCAGAGTGGCTGGTGGACATGTATGGTTTGTTTTTGATGATGCCTTGGTAAGGTTGGGTGTATGTGTTCTTAGCTCTTCTTCTCTTTAGGTTGTGTTTGGGGGTTCTCTGTATCTTGCGGGTTTGGATGGTCTTTTAGTTGTTGTTTCTTCTTATGCTGACTTTGTTAGACTGGTCGCTCCGTATGCAGGTTCTCTTCGTATGATGTATTGGACTGGTTTTTCTCTACGTGCTTTCTGTCTTTCTTTGACTATCCTGCTGCCATTTGTTTTGTCTGTCTCTCAAGCAGGCGGGGGGTTGGTGCTGTTTTTTGCTCCTGTGAGTTCTTTCAGTGTGGATTTCTTGTTGTTTCTTTTAGGAGCTTTATTGTTGGTATATAATCCTCCTTCGGTGCCAGTTGCTTTTTATGAGTATTTTTTGTATACTCTGATTCTTTTTGTCGCTTGTCTTGTTACTATTCCTGTTACTGTTTTGGCCTGTGATTGAGCGGGTGCTGTTGCATCTGCGAAACATTGTAGCTTTCCTTTTTAGGGATTGGTTTCAAGATTCTTCTTTCTCCTTGTGTGTATGTTCGGATTTCTATGTTCAGATTTTACGAGTCATTCGTCTGCTTGTGCAACGTTTGTATCGGCTTTTTTTGTTTTCTTGGTTATTTTGTTAGTTGTTTGTTGGTTTTGGTCTCAGATGGTGTCTGATGTTGCGTTTTTTCTTGTGTTGTGTTCTGTAGCGGCGTTGGTGTAAATTCCGGCATGGATTAGTGCTTTTTTGCTATCTTGATCTTTTCGTTTCCCTTCTCATGTTTCTGTTAATGGGGGTGTGGTCTCTATTTTTTTCGGGTATGAAGTTTTGATTGTGGCACTTGTTGATTCCCATGAGGTTCTACGTTGAGATTTTTTGTTTTTCGATTTTGTTGTTTCTGGCACTATCGGTCCTGCTTCTATGGTCCTTCTGGTTGTGTTTGTAGAAATGTTTTGTGTCGGGAGTATGGTGATATGTTTTGTTGTGCCGTTGTGGGATTCTTCTCATCTGTGTTTTGTTTTCTATGTTGTTGGACTTATGTTTGTCGTTCGTGTTGGTGTTTTGCTATTGGGTGTAGTGGTTTTGGATGTGGTGTGTTTGGTGTTGTTTCTTGTTTGTTTGTTGGTGTGTTTGTTGTTTTGTTCATATTTGTTGTTTATGACCTTTGTGTGTTTGTTCTTGCTATTTGTTGGGTTTCTAGAGTAGTTTTTTTATTGGAAGGTTTGGTGGCTTTTTATTTTTCTTTTGATCCTTTGTGGTCTGCTCAGTTTTTTGCTGTTATTTTGGACTCTTCATCTGTGGAGGTTTTTGTTCTTTTTGTTTTTTTTTTTTTTGTTTTTGGTGATGCTAATTTTCTTATGTTGTTATTTTCTTATTGTTTTGATGTTGTTGGTCTTGTTTTTTTGAGGTCTGGTCCTGGAGAGGGTAGTTTTTTTTTTTCTACAGTTGGTGGAATATGGCCGTTTTCACGAGTATTTTTTGGTGCGTTTTTTTCGGGGTTTTTGATTTTTGTTATGGTTTGTTTTATTTTTTGAGGGTTGGTGTTGATTGGTTGTTTTGTTTTTTAGTGTGGTTCGTGATGTTTTTTCGTGATGGTTGTTTGTGGGGTGCGTTCATGCGGGTCTCATTTGATGGTCTGGGGTTTTGGTTCCGAACTGTCGGTTGTGATTTTTTTTGTTTATGATTATGCCTTTGTTTGTCATCATGGATTTTTTGTTGCTTTATGATATGGTTTTGTTTTTTTTCTTTTTTTTTCTGTTTGTTGCGTATTTGTTAGTATTAGTTATGTATTTCTTGTTCCTGTGAGGGGTCAGGTTTTTTTCGGTGAGTCGTTTTTTGATTTTAGTTTGATATTGGTAGGTGTGTGTGGTGTGCTTTTTTCTGCTTCGCAACTGATTAGTTTTGTGTCTTTTATGGAAGTGCTGTATGACTTGTGGGTGTTTCTAGTGTTCGTGGTTCTTTTTGCTTCCGTTGTTGCCATTAATGGCGTGTTTGGTGGGTGTGTTATGTTTTTTTCTTTATTTTTTGAATTGTTTGTTGGCTTTATAATGGGTGGGATTGGCGTTCTTGGTGATTGTATGCGATGTTTTGGTGGGATTTCTATTTGCTTCTGGATTCGTGGTGCCATTAGTGTTGGATTTGCTTGTTTGTTTTTTTATACACTTGGAAGTTTCGTTGATGTTGTACTGTCAGTCGGGTTTCTTGTAGCGCTGTCTTCGTTGTTTGGGTATAGTTATGGGTGTGTTGTTATTCTGTTGGATTTGTTTTTTTTTTTTTCGGTTTTTTATGCTTTTTTGATAGATTGTGTAGGCGGAGTTATGTTGTTACTGATTACCTGTTTTGGTTTCAATTGTGATAGTTTTGGTCTTTTCTTGAATCTGGGTTTTTTTTTTGGTGCTGTTGTCGTCTTGTGTTTTTCTTATGTGTGTGTTTCTATTTCTGTTTTGTCCTTCTTTGCTGTTTTTTTTCGTATGCTGTTTTTTGGGGGTGGGAAGTTAGAGTTTCATTGTTGTTTCTATGAAGATTTTGTATTAGCTATCGGATTGTTTTGTTTTATGTTTTTTTTTGTTCTTTATGGTTCTTCCTTTACTGATGTCCGTGAGCTCTGGGCTTTAAGTTTGCCCGTGACTGGTGATTCTTATGATGGACCCTCAGTCAGGTATCTTCTTTTTAAGCTTGATTTCTCTATCTTTTGTTTGACTCGTTTGTTTGTGGTTGCTTTTTTTGTATTTGTATTTTGACTTCTATTAGTGTTTAATAGCTTATGGCGGTATGGTTGTTAGTCATGAAGGCTCTTGGGTTATTGCTTTTGTTGTTTACGTGGTTGCTTCTCTTTTTTGGGTTGTTTTGTTTTTCTATCGTTTTCAGGTGGTTGGTCCGTTTTCTTTAGGAACTGTTTTTTTTTTATATATTGGTTGCGAGTTTTTTTTTGAGTTTGAAGTTTGTTCCGGTGGGGTTGCTGTTGAAGTTGTATTTTATGATTTTTTGGCTTTTCTATTTCTGTATTTTTTTCTTTATTGTGGTGGTATTGTTGTATATCCTGCTGCGGTAGCTTTGGGTATCTTGTGTGGATCGGACTGCTTTGGGTTTGTTGGTTTCTATTATGTTGATGGTAGTATTTAGGTTTCTGTTCGTGTGTATGTTTGTTTTTATTTGAGGGATGTTGTTTTGGTTTTCCCGCTATTTTCTTTGGGGTTTCGTTTTTGATTATGTTGTCTTTCTTGCGTTGGGTTTGAATGCGTTTGCTCTGGATCTTTATGCTTTTCCGGTGGATTTTCTTTTTCTCTGTTGTATATGGTTGGATTCTCCTTTTCTGTTGGTTTTTTCCGTGTTTTTCCCTTGTTTATTGATTGATAGATTTACTTTTTTTCTGGGGTGTTTTTTTTGCGTTTTTTGTGTCGTGTTCCTTTTTGTGAATGATCTGCTTTCTTCAGAGTTTTGCGTGTGTGGTATGTATTTCTGTTTCAACGTTGTTGTTTTTTGTTGTATTACATTTGTTCTTGTGGGGGTTGTTTTTGTGTCTGATGGGCTGTGGTTGTGTTTTATGATCAATTTCCGGTCATTAATGCTGTTTGTTAGGTGGTATTTGTTTGAGGCCTTTTTTTGGTTTTTCCTTTTGTTGCTTGCGGATTGTCATTTTGTTGTTTTGGCGATTGGCTATGGGGCTATATGATTATAAGGGGTGGGTGTGTCTTTGGACCAGCTTTTTTTTTTTTGTTGTCTTTCTTTTATTTTTCTTCTAGGGTTATGTTTTGATTATGAGTTTGTTCATATTGCACCGGTTTATTGTTTTTTTAGTAGTGGAGAGAAGATTTTTTTTTTTGGCCTTTGGCACTTTTCTTTTCGCATTATGTATTTGGTTTCTTTTTTTGATGGGGTATGTGGTGGGGAGGTTGTTCTTTTTTGCTGTCTGTGTTGTGGTTTTCTCTCTGGAATAGTGGTTTTTTTAATTTGTAGGAATGCTGTTTGCGGCGGGTACATCGTTTTTGTTTTTTTCATCTCTTTATTTGTTTGAGTCTTGTGTTGGGTTTTAGTGGTTTTTCCTATGTTTTTTATGGATCGTAGTAAAAGTGTTGGTTGTTTCTCTGGAGGGCCTGGATGGTTTGATTGTGGTGTGTTGTGTCTTGGGTTTTCTGAGTTGTTATGTCGAATGCTTTCTTCTATTTTGGGGTGGTGATTTCGTGTATATCGTTCTAGTTGCTGTAATTATAGTTGTTGGCTGTAGTTTTTTTGTTCTTTTAGGATTTTTTTCTTTTGCTTGCTTTAATGATGAATCTGGGGTTGTGTTTGGTTATGTTGATTTTTATTTCGGTGTCTTTGTCGTGGTTGATTTTGTCGCATGTATTAGTTTTACATTGGCGTTGGTTGCTAGGTTTACGAGTGTTGTTTGCGTGTGTGTGTTTGTACATTTTCCGGGGGAGTTTGTTTTTGGTCTTGTATGTGATTTGTCTGTTGTTTTCAATTGTGGCGTTGGTGGGGTTGTGACAGTCGCTTTTGTGGCTGTTGATATTGTTAGTGTTGGTAATATCATGTTCTATTCCGGGTCCTATTGCTGTGTCTTTAGTGGCGGCTGTTTGGTTGTAGAGTTTGCTATTGTTGAGTATGCTTTCTTTGATGGAGATGGAAATGTGATCTCGTATTCTTTTTTTTCTTGGCTTGGTATTTTGAGCTCTGGATCTTTTGTATTTTTGGTGGATGGTTCGTGTGTGGTTGTCAGTGGCTGGGTGGCGCTTGTTTTATGGTCATCGCTCCTGTATCTGTTCTGTTTTTCTTACCGTGGAGTTGCTG
This sequence comes from Butyrivibrio proteoclasticus P6B7, assembly GCF_000622085.1. GTDB lineage: Bacteria > Bacillota > Clostridia > Lachnospirales > Lachnospiraceae > Butyrivibrio > Butyrivibrio proteoclasticus_A. The sequence goes on along the minus strand of NZ_JHWL01000012.1, from coordinate 118,772 downwards.
GTTCTCAGAATTGAGGGGGTTTTTGGGGATATTTGGGCATTGAGGGTGAATGTCTTATCTCATTCTAATGGTGTTCTTGTTATTGGTTTTGTCATTTCCCAGTTTTTTTTTGGATGGATGGTGGCTTCGGTATTTTCCGTTAGTATTTGTCCCTGCGTATGTGTGTCTGTGTATTAGTTATTTTCGTTTCTTTTGTTGTTGGTTATAGTGGCGTGAGTGTGTACTGTTTTTGTGTTTTGAGTTTTGGGAGCTGGTGTTCGGGCTTCTTCCAGCGTTTTTGCTCTTTTTGCTTGTGTGTGCTCTTCGGCGTTTAGTGATGTGTCCTTGTGTGGTTGTGATAGCTTTTATTATAGTTGCGTCTTTATAATGTAGTCTCTTTTTGGGGGTTTTTTTTTTTTGTTTTTGTTTCTTGTTTTTTGGGTTATTTGAGGCCCTATTGGTGGCCTTCTTTCTCGAGGGTCTGTTCCTTTTTGGAGTTTGCGTGGACTCGTTTTGAGGAATTCCCTTGGTTTTTTATCTCGTTTGGAGTATGTTGGTTTGCGCGGTCTGCGTGTAACCTGTGCGCCTGGGGCTGTTGTCGGTTATTTTCCGGCTTTTTGCCTGCATGTGTTACCAGGTCTTGGTGCGGTTTGCTTTTTATGTTCTAGGTGTTGGTCTTGTGATAGGTTGTTTTCGTGATAATGGGCAGTTCATCGGCTTTTTTGTCTTGGTTTATGTATGTTTAATGTTTTTCGCTTACGATTTTTTGGGCTTTTTGATTGCCGTTGTTATTATTTTTTTTTGTGTAAGCTTTAATGTCTTTGTGTTTCTCGTTTTGGGAGGGTTTGTTCGTGGAGGTTTTGGGATTCTGAAGGGTTCTCGTCGTGTTGTCCACGCTTCTGGCGCTTATTTTTTTGGTATGATTTGGTTTCGGGGGTTTCGTTGTTTTGTCAGTTCTTTTTCTTTTATGTTAGTTCGTCTAGGTTTGGTTTATAGGCTTTGGCATCTTTTGATTTTCTTTTTTTGTGTTTGCTGTTTCGGAGGTCTATTGCTTTTAGTTCGTTCTTGTGTTGGTTGGTCTTCTCTTGCCAGGGATCTTGGTTTCATTCTTTACTGTTGTTTTGTTTAGTAGCTTTAGTCTTTTTTTGAGTGTGGCGTGCATATGGTCATCGTTTTTTTTGTTATGCGTTGTTCTTGTTCAGGGTGTTGGTTGTGTTTTTGTTGGTCTTTGTCTTTGTTGGTTGTTTGCCTTTTTCGTTCTTGGTTTTCTCTGGTAGGGTGTTTCTTTGTCCATTGGGTTTGGCTGGTTTGTGTTCGTCCTTGTTCTTTTTTGCGTTTCGCTTTAGTTTTTCTACGGTTTTTCTCTTGGTTAAGATGTGTACGTTTTACTTTTTGGTGGTGCCTGACTGTGGGTTTGCTTTTTGTGGTACTTGATATCATGATGGCTAAGCGCCATATGTCTCTTAACGATCTTGCGGATAACGTAGGAATTTCCAATGTTAATCTCTCCAAGATTAAGAACAACAAAGTAAATGCAATCAGATTCTCAACTCTTGCAGGAATCTGTAATGCTCTTGAATGTGAACCTGGCGACATACTTAAGTACGATCCAAATGCAGAAGGTGACGACAATGACAACACTGACAATTAATCAATTTATTAACTCAATAATTCAGATCATACTATTCTCTATAATTCCATTTATCTGGTGGCTCATAACCGCCCGTAAAAAAGAAAACTTCTTCTCCTGGCTGGGACTTAAGCGCCCAGCCGGAGATAGGAAAGAACTATTACTCTTTATCATTGGCGGATTTGCAATATGCGAAATCGTTGGTATGGTGGTTTACAACGTGCTCCTTAAGACAGATTGGAACACCTCCACCTTTGCAGGAATGGGCGTAGCAGGACTTCCTTGCGCAATCTTCTATTCCTACTTGCAGACAGCTCTTTCTGAAGAGATTGTCTTTAGAGGTTTTATTCAAAAGAGATTACAATCAAAGCTTGGATTTAAGGCTGCCACAATTATTCAGGCCGCTTTATTTGGAGCCATTCATGTAGTTATGGCCCTCGGACAGATAAATGTAGCTCAGGGTTTAGCTCTTTTCCTCTATCCTATGCTTCCAGGCGTTGTTCTTGCATATATCAATGAAAAGAAAGCTGACGGATCAATTCTCCCAAGCTGGCTCATACATGGAACACTCAATCTGATAACACAGATAATACAGTTATAAAAAATGCAAACAGTATTAATGGCCAATAACAAAAAATGCAATCTTTTTGATGAGTAATAATAAAAACCGCGTAGATAATGCACTGAAATAAAAATAGAATGTATGGTATAGAGAACAATTGCGCTCTATATCGTACATTCTTTTTTGTTACCCAAATGTAGAATCAGAGCGCTGTTTAGGGGTATAGCAATTTAGATAGGAGAAGGTCATGGAGAAAACAATAAAACTTACAACAGCACAGGCGCTGGTTAAGTTTCTTGATCAGCAGTACGTTTCCTTCGATGGTAAGGAGACTAAGTTTGTAGAGGGAATATTTACAATCTTTGGACACGGAATAGCTGTGGGACTTGGGGAAGCCCTGGACAGCGACCCGGGAAAGTTAAAGGTTTTTCAGGGGAGAAACGAGCAGGGCATGTGCCATACAGCCATCGCCTTTGCTAAGCAGAACAACAGAAGAAAGATAATTGCCTGTTCATCAAGCGTAGGACCAGGAGCAGCAAATATGGTCACAGCCTGCGCAGATGCTACAGTTAACCACATTCCGCTTCTGGTATTTCCTGCAGATACATTTGCATCAAGACAGCCAGATCCTGTACTTCAGCAGCTGGAGATAGACTCTTCACTGGCAGTTACAACAAATGATGCATTTAAGCCGGTTTGCAAATACTGGGATCGCATCAACAGACCAGAGCAGCTGATGACAGCCATGATCAGTGCAATGAGAGTTCTGACAGATCCTGCGAATACAGGAGCTGTTTGTATTGCACTTCCTCAGGACATCGAGGGAGAGGCCTACGAGTATCCAGAGTATTTCTTTAAAAAGAGAGTTCATAGAATCGTAAGACAGGCAGCAGCTGAGGAGGAGATCCTTGATGTTGCTGAGAAGATAGCAAAGGCCAAGAGACCATTAGTGGTTGTTGGCGGCGGAGCTAAGTATTCAGAGGCCGGCGAGACAATTGAGACCTTCTGTAACAAGTTCCACATTCCATTTGGCGAGACCCAGTCAGGTAAGAGTGCATGTAAGTCCTCAGATCCTATGTGCCTTGGCGGAATTGGAGTTACAGGAACTCTTGCAGCCAACACAATTGCCAAGAAAGCAGATCTTATCATCGCCCTGGGCACAAGACTTTCAGATTTCACAACTGGTTCCAAGAGACAGTTCAAGGAAAATGTTCCAGTAGTATCTATCAACGTTAATCGCTTTGATGCCTACAAGATGGATGCAACCAAGGCTGTTGGTGACCTTAAGGTTACATTGGAAGCTCTTTCTAAAGTCCTTTCCAAGAGCAAGTATTCAACATCCTATAAGGATGAGATCAGAAATGCCAAAGACAAATGGAACAAGGAGATGGGTAAGCTGGCAGAGATCAAGTACACAGGCGATAAGTTCAAGCCAATGATCGAAGCAAGAGATCCTAGAACACTTCCTGAATTCCACAAGATGACTGGAGCAACTCTCACTCAGACCGCAGCAATTGCCGCTGTCAGAAGAGTCATCGATGAGAACGCCAACATCGTAACAGCTGGTGGATCACTTCCTAGTGACCTTCAGAGAATGTGGACTACTGATGAAAGAAATGGCTATCACGCTGAGTACGGCTATTCCTGCATGGGATATGAGGTTTCCGGAGCTCTCGGAGTTAAGATGGCTGAGCCTAAGAAGGAGGTTTATTCCTTCCTTGGTGATGGAAGCTTCCTTATGCTTCACAGCGAGATAGCTACAGCAATGCAGGAAAGAGCTAAGATCAACCTTTTAGTATTTGATAACTGCGGCTTTGGATGCATCAACAACCTGGAGATGACCCACGGAATCGGCTCCATTGCTACAGAGTTTAGATACAGAGATAAGAGTGGAAAGCTAAATGGCGATCTTATTCCAATCGATTACGCTATGATCGGTGCTGGCTACGGACTTAAGACCTACACGGTAAGAACTGTTGAAGAGCTTGAAGAGGCCCTTAAGGATTCCAAGAAACAGAAGGTTTCAACACTTATCGACCTTAAGGTTATGCCTAAGACCATGACAGATGGCTACGAGTCCTGGTGGGATGTAGGCCTTGCGGCTGTATCAACATCCAAGTCAGTAAGAAGTTGCAGAAAAGAAGTTGAAGAGGGAAGAAAAGAAGCCAGAAAGTATTGATGTTAACTGGTTAGATGAGAATTACCAGTTTGAAAAGAAATATATGTAGAGAGGGTAAGCAAATGGGAAAAGTTTTTGGATATCCAGAGTTTGACGAAAACGGTGAGAAGATCCTGACAACCTATGACAACGACTACAAAGATATGCTTATGGATATCAGAGTATTTAAGCTGACACAGGGACAGACCAAGGAATTTCTTAAGCCCACCGAGGAGATGGCAGTTCTTTTGCTAAAGGGAAAGCTTAAGTATAGCTGGAATGGTCAGGAAAAAGAGGTCTATAGAAAGGATGTCTTCACTGATGGGCTCTATGCACTTCATGTTTGCAAGAACACAAAGGTGGTAGTAACTGCTGACAGCGACGCAGAGATTCTGGTCCAGTGCACAGACAATGAAAAAGAGTTTGAGGCTAAGTTCTATGATCCTGAGAACACACCATGGATCTATTCCTGCAAGGATAAGTTTGGTGGAACAGCCAAGAGAAGAGTAAGCACAGCCTTCGACTATGAGACTGCGCCATATTCAAACATGGTTCTTGGCGAGGTGTTAAATGATCCAGGTAACTGGTCAGGCTACATTCCACACACTCATCCACAGCCAGAGACCTACTACTTCCTGTTCGACAGACCAGAGGGCTTTGGAGCAAGCTTTGTTGGAGATGAAGTGTTTAAGAGTGTGGACGGCAGCTTTTCAGCTATTCCGGGAGGCAAGGTTCATCCACAGTCCTGCGCACCAGGATTTCAGATGTACACTTGCTGGATGATCAGACATCTTCCAGGCAATCCATGGACCGACCGAATTGATGATGAGCGTTACACTTGGATGTATGATCATAAATTTAATTAAGGAGAAGGATAATGTTAGACAGCAAGAAGGTATCACTTGGCATTGCACCTATTGGCTGGACCAATGATGACATGCCAGATTTGGGGAAAGAAAATACATTTCAGCAGTGCATCTCAGAGATGGCACTGGCAGGATTTAAGGGCTGCGAGGTAGGAAGTAAGTATCCTAAGGATGAAGTAGAGCTTAAGAAAGCGCTGGACCTTAGAGGTATTCAGGTTTGTAACCAGTGGTTTTCATCATTTCTTTTAACCAAGCCCTATGAAGAGGTGGAAAAAGAATTTGTGCAGCAGCTCACATTCCTTAAGACCCTTGGGGCGAAGGTGATCGGTGCTTCAGAGCAGAGCTACTCAACACAGGGTAAGCTTGATCAGCCTATTTTTGAGGGCAAGTATGTTATGAACGATGATGAGTGGAAGCGCCTCACAGAGGGCCTTAACCGCCTAGGCAAGGTTGCTAAGGACAATGGTATGACCCTTACCTATCACCATCACATGGGAACAGTAGTGCAGACTGAAGAAGAAATCGACAGATTCATGGAGATGGTGGATCCTGATTTGGTATATCTTCTCTTTGACTCAGGACATTTGTCCTTTGCAGGCATCGATCCAGAGCCAATCCTTAGGAAATATGTAGACAGAGTTAAGCATGTACATCTTAAGGACATTAGAAGAGAAAAGGTTGAGGAATCAAGAAAGAACAACTGGAGCTTCTTAAAGGGCGTAAGAGAAGGCGTCTTCACAGTTCCAGGAGATGGCGACGTAGACTTTGCACCAATCTTCAAGATATTGGAAGAGTCTGGTTACGAAGGTTGGGTTGTGGTTGAAGCAGAGCAGGATCCAGCAAAAGCAAATCCATTCGAATATGCTCTTAAGGCTAGAAAGTACATCGCAGAACATACAGGACTTTGATTATATAAGAAAAGGGGAAAGAAAATGGTTACAGTAGGAATTATCGGCGCAGGCCGTATTGGAAAGGTACACGTACAGAGCATCACTAACAATGTTCCAGGAGCAAAGATCAAGACCCTGGCAGATCCATTCATGAACAATGAGACAGCTGCTTGGGCTAAGAATATGGGCATCGAGAACGTAACAAAGGATTACAAGGATATCATTAACGATCCAGAGATCCAGGCAGTTCTTATCTGCTCATCAACAGATACACACGCACCAATCTCAATCGAGGCAATTAAAGCAGGCAAGCACGTCTTCTGCGAAAAGCCAATTGATCACGATGTAGAGAAGATCCATCAGGTAATGGATGCATTAAAGGGCAAGAACCTTAAGTATCAGGTGGGCTTTAACAGAAGATTTGACCACAACTTTAAGGCTGTTCAGGCTGCAGTTGCTGCAGGCAAGATCGGTGATCCACAGATCATCAAGATCACATCAAGAGATCCTGAGCCACCATCACCTGAGTACGTTGCAGTTTCTGGCGGTATGTTCATGGATATGACAATTCATGATTTTGATATGGCTCGTTTCCTTGCTGGATGCGATGCAGAGGAAGTATATGTTCAGTCTGCAGTCCTTGTGGATCCTGCAATTGGTGAAGCTGGCGATGTTGACACAGCTGTCATCACTATCAAGATGAAGAACGGCGCCCTGGTTGTTATCGATAACTGCAGAAAGTCAGTATATGGCTACGATCAGAGAGCAGAAGTATTTGGATCAAAGGGAATGGTAGCTAATGCCAACGACTCCCAGTCCAATGTAGTTCTTTCTAACGAAAGCGGCGTAACAGGCGAGAAGCCATTGTTCTTCTTCCTTGAAAGATACATGCAGGCTTACTCAGACGAGATCAAGTCCTTCATTGAAGCAGTTGAGAATGATACAAATACAGTGCTCGGCATTGATGATGGCCTTAAGCCAGTTCTTATGGCTATGGCAGCAAATCTTTCCGTTAAGGAACACAGACCAGTTAAGCTGTCTGAGGTAGAGTAAGGGGGAAACGGGTATGGCAAAAGAATTTATCGCACCAGGCAAGATCGTAACAGGCAAGGGGAGCCTGAAAGAGGTGGCCAAATACATAGAGGGCTTTGGCAAAAAAGCCCTTATCGTCTGTGATCAGATCACAGAGAAGCTTGGAAAGGTGAAGATTATCACAGATGCTCTTTCTAAGAAAGACATTTCTTTTGCTATCTATGATGACTTTCTCGGGGAGCCAACCAATGTGATGATAGCAGATGCACTCTCAATATATAGAAAAGAGAACTGCGATTTCCTCATTGGTATCGGCGGCGGAAGTGCTCTGGACATCATGAAGGCAGTGGCTGCCATGGATGCCAACGAAGGCAAGCTCTCCGATTACATGGGAAAAGAGATCACGGGAATTAAGACCAAGATGGTGGCAATCCCGACAACAGCAGGCACTGGCTCTGAGGCTACTCAGTTCACCATCGTTTCTGACGTTGATACAGGAGTTAAGATGCTCCTTAAGGGAGCTCAGCTCATGCCTGATGTGGCAATCATTGATCCTGAGCTCACCATGACTCTTCCACCTAAGATGACTGCATCTACAGGCCTTGATGCCCTTACACATGCAGTAGAGGCCTACACATCAAGAAAAGCTCAGCCTTTGACAGACACCTTGGCAATATCTGCAATAAAAAGAATCTTTAACTACCTTCCTCTTGCATTTCACGATGAAGGCAGCGATGTAGCAAGGACTCAGATGTCTATAGCAGCTTTGGAGGCAGGTATGGCCTTCAACAACTCAAGTGTAACTCTTGTACACGGCATGAGCAGGCCAATTGGAGCTCTTTTCCATGTGCCACACGGCATCTCTAACGCAATGCTTCTTAGTGTATGTCTCGAGTATGCCAAGGAGGGAGCAAAGGAGCGCTTTGCAGACATGGCAAGGGCCATCGGAGCAGCAAACGACAGCGATTCCGTAGAGGTGGCGGCAGATATCTTCATGTCCCAGATCAAAAAGATCTGTCATGTGTGCCAGATTCCAACGCTGGCAGGCTATGGCATCGAAAAAGAGGCATTTTTTGCCCAGATCGACAAAATGGCAGAGGATGCAATGATAAGCGGAAGCCCTTCAAACACTGTAAGGGAGCTGGATGTAGAGGTTATAAAAGAGCTATATAGAAAGCTATATGATTGATTCGGACAAAAAATGCAATGTTTTATCTCGATTTTGGTAAAAATCATATAGTTTCTTACTCCTAAAGATTATACAATCATTACAACGGTGAGAGGCAGATACATACAAGCCGTTAAGTTTTTGGGAGTTTCCAAGGAGTGTAGAGAGGGTTATATGGAGAAAGATGGCAAGAAGAGTAAGGTAGGAATTTACCTTCGAAACAACTGGCAGCTATACCTTATGCTACTTGTTCCGGTTGTGTACATGATTCTTTTCAAGTACAAGCCGATGCTTGGAGTAGTAGTTGCTTTTAAGAAATTTAATGTATTTAAAGGAATTTGGAGCAGCCCTTGGATAGGACTTGCGAATTTTAAAGAAGCTTTTTCATCAAAGGATTTCTGGAGTGCACTTAAGAATACAATCATTCTTAACATCGGTGATCTGATTATCGGATTCCCAATTCCAATTTTCCTGGCAGTATTCTTGAACGAGCTTAGAAGTGAAAGAATTAGAAAGACAACACAGACACTTTTATATCTTCCTAACTTCCTTTCATGGGTTATCATTGCAGGTATTGTTACACAGCTCTTTAACAGCTCAGGACTTGTTAACAACATCATCGGAGCATTTGGTGGAGAGCCAGTATCATTCCTTAGTAATTCATTTATCTGGCGTTTCGTTTACTGGATAATGGGTGTATGGCAGGGAGCTGGATATTCACTTATCGTTTACCTGGCAGCTTTGATGGCAGCAGATGCTTCTCTTGGAGAGGCTGCTTACATCGATGGAGCTACAAGACTTCAGAGAATATGGCACGTAACATTGCCACAGATTTCATCAACTATTACAGTCCTTCTTATCATGCAGGTTGGAAGACTTGTAAACATCAGCTTTGACAGACCTTACCTCATGGGTAACACACTTGTTAAGGATGCATCAGATGTTATCAGTACCTACGTATATTCAGTAGGTCTTGCAGCAGGAAGATTTGACTTCGCTACTGCAGTAGGTCTTTTCCAGACTGTTGTAGGAATCATCCTGGTTCTCGTTGCGAACTGGACAATTAAGAAAATGGGACAGGAGGGTATCTTGTAATGGGAGCTATCAATAGTAAACAGGAAAGAAGATTCCAGAGATTCTGGATGGGATTCTTCATCGTAATTACATTCATTGCCATGATACCTATTCTTCGAGTTTTAGCTGTATCACTTAGTGGTAAGAACGCAATTATTGCAGGAAAGGTTTTCATCCTGCCTGTAGATTTCAACGTAGAAGCTTATGTTAAGTCACTTCAGAGCGGAAGCTTTGTAAACGCCTTCTGGTATTCAATTTTACTTATGCTTGGCTCAACAGTACTTAACCTTGTTATGACAGTACTGGCAGCTTATCCACTTTCTAAGCCAAACCTTAAAGGTGGCAAGCTGGTAATGGCGCTCTTCGTACTTACAATGTATCTTCACCCAGGTGTTATCCCTGAGTACTTGAACGTAAAAGACTTCAAGATGATCGATACAGTTTGGGCACTTGTTATTCCTGGTGCGCTCAGTGCATACAACATGATCATCATGTGCAACGCATTTAAGGGAATTGATTCAGCTATCTACGATGCAGCTAAGATCGATGGCTGCAGCGAAGCTAAGACACTTACAAGAGTTGTTCTTCCACTTGTATATCCTACACTGGCAACATTAGGTCTTTTCTATGCAGTAGGAAGGTGGAACGGAATCAGTGATGTACTTTACTACATCAACTCTTCCAAACTCTTCACAGTACAGATGGTACTTAAGCAGTTCGTTGAATCAGTCAACGTATCTGTTGAGGAAGGTATTCAGACCAACCTGGTAGCGGAGAATATCAAGGCAGCAAGTATTGTTATCTCAATGCTTCCAATGCTTATCGTATATCCTTTCGTTCAGAAGTTCTTCACAAGAGGAATCATGGTTGGAGCGGTTAAAGGGTGAGCAGAGTACTTAGCGAGGTATTTTCGAGCTTAGTACGAGCCATGGGTGAACACTTGACGAGGTTTTTTCGAGTCTAGTGAGAATCCCAGAGAGAACTATTATCAACAGATATAAATCCAGAAACAACTGGATGATATATAAAAGGGAAACTATAAATGTATATTATAGGGAGGGAATTAAATGAGAATCAAAAACCTAGGAAAACGCTCACTGGCAGCAGCTATGGCAGCACTCATGGTGCTCGGCACAGGCTGTGGTAAGACTCCAGCAGACTCTGGATCAGATGCTAATTCAGGAGCACAGCAGAACGCAGGATCAGAAGCTTCTGCAGCAACAGGCGCAGACGACCTTTACGGAGAAGAAGTTGATATCAAAGTAATGGTTTGGGACAGAGGTAACGCAGCACCTGGAACAACAACAGAGGATAACGCGCTTACACAGTGGATCCAGCAGCAGATGAAGGAACTCTACAACATCAACGTTACATACGTATCAGTTCCTAGATCAGAGTCAGATGACAAGGTTAATATCATGATGTCAGGTGGAACAGCACCAAACATCATCCTTTCATACTCACAGGATCTTTTCTACAACTACGCTTCAAGTGGAGCACTTAAGGATATCACAGATATCTACAATCAGTACGGCGGAAACATCCAGCAGTATTGCGGCGAGGCTCAGTCCGGAATCGCAGATCTCGGTGATCAGAAGTTCGCTGTTATGAAACAGAGAGGAACAGAGAATGCTCGTCACACAGCATACATCCGTAAGGACTGGCTCGACCAGCTTGGAATGGATGTTCCTACAACAAAGGAAGAGCTCGGCGAATATCTCTATGCAGTTAAGGATGCTGGCCTTGGAACACCTTGGGGCATGAGCGGACGTGCAGATACAGAGAAGATGTACCTTAACTTCGTTGGATCTTATGTAGATCTTACAGATGACAAGATGGCTTACACATATGCTGAGTCATACATGGCAGTAGCTCCTGGATCAAAGGATGGTCTTAAGCAGCTCAACCAGTGGTACAACGATGGTCTTATTACACAGGACTTCCCAACAGATACAGATGAGAGCGTATTCCTTGCAGACCTTGCAAATGGTAAGATCGGTTTCACACTTGATGACACAACTCACGTTTGGGATCCTACAGCAGTTCTCAACACATCACTTGGCGCTGAGGATGCATCATTCATCCCAGTACAGTGCTTCGATTGCCCAGATGGATCATACAGAACACCTTACGAGTACAGATATGCTATGTTCGTAATGATTCCAGAGCAGACAACATCTGATGAGCAGGCTATAGCTTGCATGAAGTACCTCAACTGGCTTGCAGATCCTGCAAACGCAGTACAGGTTCGCTACACACCAGACCTTACATACGATGAGCTCGGCGTTGCTAATGAGCCTTCAACAGCTGACAAGGAAGCTAAGGGATATCCTGGAACATGTGATGACCTTTGCATCATGAACCTCAACTTCGATTGGGTTAACGACTACGACACAATGTCAAAGTCAATGTATGCTTCACAGGAGCAGGATTGGGCTTCAGTTGAGTGGTACAAGAACTACTACGATGTATGTGCAACAGGTAAGTACCGCTTCCCAGTATACGGCTACATCTCAGAAGATCAGGCAACATACGGAACAGACATTAAGAACAAGATGCTCAGCTTCGTATACACATGCATTTGCTGCCCAGCAGATCAGTTCGAGGCAACATATGAAGCAGGTTACAATGAGCTTGTAAATTCAGGACTTCAGAAGATTCTTGATGCAAGAGCTGCTTACTACGACAGCGTAAACTAATCCATAAGGATTTAGAGGGGATGCCTGAATAGGGCATCCTCTTTATTATTGTCAATTATTGACGATTATTGTTGATGTTATATATTTCTGTTCAGAAATATACGGAAAGATACTATTATAGAGATAGTGATATTTCGGGTAAAAGAACTATAGACACAATGACAAAAAGTTGAATCAAACCAGGGGAGAAAGACATGAAAATTTACAGAGCACACAGCTACCAGGAAATGAGCCGAAAGGCTGCCAACATTATATCCGCTCAGATCATCATGAATCCTAAATGTGTATTGGGACTTGCCACAGGATCATCACCCATCGGAATCTATGAGCAGCTTGTAGACTGGTACAACAAGGACGACCTTGACTTTGCCAGGGTTAAGACTGTAAACCTTGATGAGTACAGAGGTCTTGATAAGGATAATCCACAGAGCTACAACTACTTCATGCATCATCACCTCTTTTCCAAAGTTAATATCAAGGAAAAGAACATACATATTCCAGATGGAATGAACGAAGACGCAGAGGATGAATGTAAGAAATACGAAGAACTCATCGACAGCCTCGGCGGAATCGATCTTCAGCTCCTGGGTCTTGGCCCAAATGGCCATATAGGCTTCAATGAGCCATCTAATTGTTTCACACGTAAAACACATGTCGTTGACCTTGCAGAGGCCACAATTGAAGCCAATAAACGCTTCTTTGAGGATGCCTCCATGGTTCCACGCCAGGCCTACACAATGGGAATTGGAACCATCATGCGTGCCAAGAAAATCCTCATGGTAGTAGAAGGCGAAAAAAAGGCTGAAATCCTAAAGAGAGCACTAACAGAAGAAGTTACTCCAGAAGTTCCAGCTTCTATCCTACAGCTTCATCCAGACTTCACACTCGTAGCTGATGACGCAGCGTTATCTAAGCTTGATTGGTAATAAAGTGAAAACTAATCGCAGCTCTCAATAATAAGTAAGCTTGAGAATAAAGCTAGAATCAGAGCTGGAGATAATAGTTGATATTAATGAACTAACGCAAGATGTGAGTGCAGGAGGTTGAATGAAGGCCCAGAAGTGAGCATTTGCACGAGCCGATGATATACACAACGAAAAAACAGATAACTGTCGATTTCTCTGAACAAAGTGAAATGAGACAGTTATCTGTTTTTAAGTTGATGTAGATCACGGTGAGGAAACGTGAACGTCTGGGCCTTCGTTCACCCTTCTGCACGGCCTCCCGCGTAGCCAATTCTTATCTGTTCTTCTCATGCTCAAGTGAAGCCTTGATGAAGCCAGAGAACAATGGATGTGGACGGTTAGGTCTGGACTTAAGCTCTGGGTGAGCCTGCGTTGCCATGTGGAAGTTATTGTCTGGAAGTTCGATCATCTCAACAATACGTCCATCTGGTGACATACCGCAGAGCTTCATGCCGTTAGATGTAAGTACAGCTCTGAAGTCATTGTTAACCTCATATCTGTGACGATGACGCTCTGTAATATTCTCAGAACCAAATAACTCGTAAGCCTTAGAATCCTTATCAAGTACGCAAGGATATGATCCAAGACGAAGTGTTCCGCCGATATCCTCAACACCATTCTGATCTGGTAAAAGAGCTATCATAGGATGTGTAGTATTAGGATCAAACTCAATAGAATGAGCATCCTTATATCCAATAACATTTCTTGCAAACTCAATAATTGCAAGCTGCATACCAAGGCAAAGTCCAAGGAATGGAATGTTGTTCTCACGGGCATACTGGATAGAATAGATCATACCCTCGATACCTCTGTCTCCAAATCCACCTGGAACGATGATTCCATCTACATCCTGGAAGAAGGAAGCAACATTCTCTTCATTAACCTCTTCTGAATCTACCCATTTAATATCAACAGCGGTCTGATTAGAAATACCACCGTGCTTAAGAGCTTCTACTACTGAAATATATGCATCGTGAAGCTGTGTATACTTACCAACAAGAGCAACCTTTACTTCATGCTTGAGAGAGTAGAGAGTATCAACCATTGCCTTCCAGTCTGTAAGATCTGGTTCTGGGCACTCAAGGTTGAGACACTCACATGCAACGTGAGCCAAACGCTCTTTTTCCATTGCAAGAGGAGCTTCATATAAATACTCAAGATCAAGGTTGTTAAGAACGTGAGAGCTTGGAACATTACAGAAAAGAGCTATCTTGTCCTTTGTCTCCTGATCGAGCTCGATCTCAGTTCTACATACGATAACGTCTGGCTGAAGACCCATTCCCTGCATAGTCTTAACTGCTGACTGTGTAGGCTTTGTCTTGATCTCCTGTGAGCAGCGAAGGTAAGGAATGAGAGAAACAAGAATAAGCATTGCGTTCTCACGACCAACCTCGTGCTGGAACTGTCTGATTGCCTCAAGGAAAGGCTGTGATTCAATATCACCCACGGTTCCACCAACCTCGATAATGGCGATACGTGTCTCGTCATCTGTAAAGTTGCGGTAGAACTTGCTCTTAATCTCGTTAGTAATGTGAGGAATTACCTGAACTGTGCGTCCGCCGTAATCTCCGCGGCGCTCTTTCTGAAGTACGGACCAGTAAATCTTACCGGTAGTTACATTAGAATTTTTATCAAGATTCTCGTCAATAAATCTCTCATAGTGACCAAGGTCGAGGTCAGTTTCAGTACCATCTTCAGTGACGAATACTTCGCCGTGCTGAACAGGGTTCATAGTGCCAGGATCGATGTTGATGTAGGGGTCAAACTTCTGCATCGTAACTTTATATCCGCGGGCCTTTAATAGACGGCCCAGAGAAGCTGCCGTGATTCCCTTTCCTAAACCTGATACTACACCACCTGTGACAAAGATGTACTTAACTGCCATTAGAAAAATTCCTCCTGATTATTGACGAGATATTATTTGATTTAAAGAACAAAACAAAGTCTTATTATATATATTTGAAGCTAGAAAATCTAGATGGAATTGCAAATTGTTTATAAAAGATTCATATTTAAGGAAGCAATTCTAAAATAATCGGATTGAAATATTAAATTGCACTCTATATAATAGTAAGATACGAGTGTTCAAATGTCAAAAAGCTTTGTAACATATTTATAAGTAGAAATAAGATTGGAAAATAAAGCATGGAAAATAATCAAAATCAGGGAAATAACTCCCAGAATAATAACCAGAATAGTCCAAGAAGACAGAATATAATTCTTCTTGTTGTGGCTGCGGTTATCACTCTTTTATTCATGTCTACTTTTCTTAGAGCGTTTTCTGATAGTACCAGCGAAGAGCTGACCTATTCTGAATTCCTCCAGATGGCAGATAAGGGCGAGATCGAAAAGATCGAGATCCAGGATGACCGCATAGTTATCTACCCAGTTGGTTATGAAGATCAACAGCATGGGTACGGATATCAGTTTATAACCGGTAAGTCTTCTAAGACTTACTTTACAGGAAAGGCCGAGTTTGACAGCGATCTTACAGAGAGAATGCTTGAGCTTGGCATTGTAGTAACCAGTGAGGTTCCTGATAATTCAGGACTTATCATTACATTCCTTCTTACTTACATTGTTCCTATCGCACTTATGTGGCTGGTTCTCAGCTTCATCTTTAAGAAGATGGGCAAAGGCGGCGGACCACTTAGCGTTGGCAGAAGCACAGCTAAGGTTTATGTTCAGAAGGAAACAGGCGTAACATTTAAGGATGTTGCCGGAGAGGATGAAGCGAAGGAATCCCTCGTAGAGGTTGTAGACTTCCTTCACAACCCAGGCAAATATGCCAAGATCGGTGCTAAGCTTCCTAAGGGAGCCCTTCTCGTAGGACCTCCAGGAACAGGTAAGACACTTCTTGCCAAGGCTGTTGCCGGCGAGGCACATGTTCCTTTCTATTCACTTGCAGGTTCAGATTTCATAGAGCTCTACGTTGGTGTTGGTGCCAGCCGTGTAAGAGATCTTTTCAATGAAGCTAACAAGAATGCACCATGTATCATCTTTATCGATGAGATTGATGCCATCGGTCGTAGCCGTGACAGTAAGTACGGCGGCGGTAACGAAGAACGTGAGCAGACACTTAACCAGCTCCTTTCAGAGATGGATGGATTTGATTCTTCAAAGGGTGTTCTCGTTCTTGGTGCTACCAACAGACCTGAGATCCTGGATAAAGCTCTTTTACGTCCAGGTCGTTTCGATAGGCGAATCACTGTTGATAAGCCTGATCTTAAGGGTAGAGAAGAGATTCTCAAGGTTCATTCCAAGGATGTTAAGATGGATGAGACCGTTAACCTTAAGGAAGTTGCTCTTGCAACCAGCGGAGCAGTTGGTTCTGACCTTGCTAACATGATCAACGAGGCTGCTATCATCGCAGTTAAGGACAATAGAGAATACGTAAGTCAGAAGGACCTTTTAGAGGCCGTTGAACAGGTTGAACTTGGTAAGGAAAAGAAAGACAGAATCCTTAGCAAGGAAGAGCGTAAGATCGTTGCTTACCACGAGGTTGGTCACGCTATCGTAACAGCTGTTCTTAAGAACACAGAGCCAGTTCAGAAGATCACAATTGTTCCAAGAACAAGAGGTACTCTTGGTTATGTTCTTCAGGTTCCAGAGGATGAGAATCATCTTCAGACCAAGGAAGAGCTTATGGATGAGCTCTACACACTGCTTGCAGGACGTGCTGCCGAAGAGGTTATCTTCAACACAGTTACAACTGGAGCATTTAATGATATAGAAAGAGCTACATCAATTGCCCGCAGCATGATCACTCTCTACGGTATGAGTGAGAAGTTCGGACTTATCCAGCTTGAATCTATTCAGAACAGATATCTTGATGCTAACAGAACTCTTAACTGTAGTTATGAGACTGAGACCCTTATAGATCAGGAAGTTAAGAAGCTCCTTGATGAGTGCTATGCGAAGTCTAAAGAGATCGTAAGAGCACACCTTGATACCATGGATAAGATCGCACAGTTCCTTATCGAGCGCGAGACTATCACAGGTAAGGAGTTCATGGATATCTATCGCGCCAGCGAGAATATTCCTGAGCCAACAGAGGAAGAGAAGGAAGCTGCAAAGGCTAAGCGTATCTACGCTACAAGACCTGAGTCAGCCGTTGTTGGTGAGAACGTTCCAGTTAAGGGCAAGGATGATAATAAGAGCTCCTTTGACGCACAGGTTTCTGATGCGGGAGTTCAGAATGGCCCAGCTCAGGGCGAGGGCGTTGCTCCTCAGAACAATGACGCTCCTCAGAATCCAGTTAATGATAACAACAATAACACTCCAGACAACCAGGGAGGAATTAACTGGGGCAACACAGGAAGTCAGCAGAATCAGGGCGGTGGAAGATTTTCACACGTGCCAGAGGATTTTGACAAGCAGTAATTAAATAGAATCATTAAGGCAAAGGCAGAAATGCTTTTGCCTTTTTTCTTTGGGCATGCAACAAATTAGAAGTGCCATCTGTATTAGTATATGAAGACATAATAATGAGGAGTTTGAATATGAACTTTATCAGAAAGTGGTTCACACTAATTGGAATTGGAGTATTGCTGATTCTGGGCGTTGGATTTGGAACCCTTGGTTTTATAAGCAAGTATTTGGGAAATGGTTGGGGAATAAGAGGTTTTTTCAATAGTTGCGGAGCGTGCATTTTGTTACTTATGATCACAGCATATCCAATACTATTGACCATCACCAATATTTTGGGACTATTTGACGGTCTTATTGGAAAGATATCACTTAGACTTAACTGGGCGATAACACTTGTACTGGGAGTGGCTTGCTCTTGGTTGTGGTACATGTTTATGGCGGATTCCTACGCACCATGGTACGAAGCACTTCATTACACAAAGACCCATCAGATCATATGGACAGGAGGTTTGCCTTCAGTCATAGTTCTTTTCCTGGTTGGCGTGATTGGCTTCTCTGTCCTGGCACTGACAGGTCCAAGAAAGCTGTCACCTATTGTATCTGTCACATGCATAGCAGCCATGTATATCCAGGTAGGAGTGATCATAGCATTCATGGTTCAGGTGGGGCCTAGAATAAATTATTGGCCGATATTTCTTTTGCCATTTAATATCTTTATCATGATGGGTTCTCTGATCAAGGAAAAGATAACTGAGTGGAATGAAGTTCCTGAGCATAGCGTCGATTATTACAATAAAAATGACCTTATGAATTCTCTTAACAGAAAGCTGGCTAATGCAAATACCTGGCCGATTTATGGACTTCTTTTTGTGCTGCCACTTTTGGGCATTGTGCTTATTATACTTACACTGTTTGGTCAGACACCGGATAAGGCTATAAGAGCTTTTACAGAGACAGCGGATTGGACACTTTCAACCAAGATTGCTCCACAGGATCTTGATTATGACATGCATTACCTTTGCACAGTTGCAGCGGGCGGACATCGAGATATTGTTAAGCCTGTAAGAATGGGACAGCGTCACGGACATAGGGTTGTGGTTAACAGACAGCTCATGGTGGCCAATGCCTTTGAAAATGTCCTTGAGGAACACACTCCACATTTTCACAGAGCAGTCAGGAACTTTTACGATAAGTATGGCTTCCCGATATCCAATTATATCCGCTTCAATAAGACAGCCTGTGATGCTACCTACTTTATAATGAAGCCACTGGAGTGGATTTTTGTAATAGTTCTTTATCTGGTAGATGCTAATCCAGAGAACAGAATTGCGGTTCAGTACTTGCCTGTAAAAAAATAATTTTGAAGAAATACTTATTTTTTGCAATTTTATACTGAAACCATATATAATGTTGTGTGTCAAACTAAAAATCGCATAGTTTGGCGCTACATTATAAGTCTAAACAAGAGGCTCTTTAGGATGAAGTATAAGCTTTGCATAAGTACAGATAAAGGAATAGTTAAGAAAGTTAATCAGGATGCGGCAATGGTCAAGGTTGCCAATACTGAGAGATATGGAAGAATAGCAATGGCTGTTCTCTGTGATGGAATGGGAGGCCTCTCCTGCGGAGAAGTGGCAAGTGCATCTGCTGTTGGACGATTCGAGAAATGGTTCACCAGCGAGCTTCCAGTAATACTTTCCAAGAAGAATGTTACAGAGAAGCTTGATGAGGTTAAGATCTCAGGGTCAGGCGTAGAGGTAATAGAGGATATTAAGAGAGAATGGGCAATCCTTGCATCAGAGATAAATGCCCATCTCATTAAATATGGTACAGACAACGGAATCGTTCTTGGCACGACAACAGTTGCTTTCATTTGTATAGATAGAGATTATCTTATCATGAACGTTGGAGATTCAAGACTTTACTCCTTTGATAAGAAGGGAGATAAGCTCTTAACCCATGATCAGAGCGTAGTTCAGGACATGATAGATAAGGGCATGATGACTCAGAAGGAAGCTGAGAAGAGCCCACAGAAGAGTGTCCTTTTACAGTGTATTGGCGCTTCAGAGAGCGTAACACCTCAATTCGTTGACGGCAAAATAAAAGACTTGAGCTCAGTTCTTTTATGCTCCGACGGATTCTGGCGCAAACTCTCCATGAGCGAGATCAAGGCCGTAGCAATGCCTAAGGCATGCACTTCCGAGACCAAGATGAAGGAAGGATTGGATGGCCTTGTTGAAAAGCTAAAATTGAGAGGTGAAGCTGATAATATATCAGCGGTGTTGATCAACATTGACCCAAATGAGTAATTTTGATATCAAAGAGGAGCTTAAAAAGCTTCCTAATAAACCTGGCGTTTACATCATGCATGATGAGAATGACACCATCATGTATGTTGGAAAGGCTATCAACCTTCACAACCGTGTAAGGTCGTATTTTCGTGCCAACATTGGTCGTGGCCCTCAGATCGACCAGATGGTTAAGCAGATTGCCAGGTTTGAATACATCGTAACAGATTCAGAACTAGAGGCTCTTGTGCTTGAGAACAATCTCATCAAGGAGCACTGTCCCAGATATAATACCCTGTTAAAAGATGATAAAACCTACCCATACATTAAAGTAACCGTGTCCGAGGAATATCCTAGGATACTTTTTTCGCGTCTTATGAAAAAAGATAAATCCAGATATTTTGGACCCTTCACCAGCGCAGCAGCTGTTAAGGACACCATTGATCTTATCAATAAGATCTATGGTCTTAGGAACTGTAACAGGGTTCTTCCAAGGGACATTGGCGTTGACAGACCTTGCCTTAATTACCACATGAATCAGTGCTGTGGCCCATGTACCGGTAATGTATCCAAGGAGGAATACAGGGAGAGAATTGATAAGGCTCTGGATTTCCTAAATGGTAATTATGGCGTGATTATTAAGGATTTACAGGACAAGATGGAGGCTGCTTCTGAAGAGCTTGATTTTGAAGCGGCGGCTAAGTATAGAGATCTTTTAACCAGTGTTAAGGTTGTGGCCCAGAAGCAGAAGATGACTGACTCCTCCATGGAGGATAAGGATATTGTGGCTATTGCTTCAGATGACAAGGACGCTGTTGTTCAGGTGTTCTTCGTAAGAGATGGTCGTCTTATTGGCAGAGAGCATTTCTACATGACTCATGTGTCAGAGAATCCACAGGCAGAGATCCTTCTTAACTTCGTTAAGCAGTTCTACGCAGGAACTCCATTTATTCCAAGGGAGCTGATGCTGCCTGAACCTATCGAGGACATGGAGATCATCGAGAAGTGGCTGACCCAGAGAAAGGGAAGCAGAGTGTACATCACTGTTCCTGAGAGGGGCCAGAAGGAAAAGCTGATGGAGCTTGCGGCTCAGAATGCAGCTTTGGTTCTTAGCAAGGACAAGGAACGAATTAAAAGAGAAGAAGGCAGAACCATTGGTGCTGTCAAAGAGATAGAGGCTATCCTTGGAATCAAGGGACTTAACAGAATGGAGGCCTATGATATATCCAATATCAGCGGCTTTGCCAATGTTGGTTCCATGGTTGTGTTTGAGAAGGGTAAGGCCAAGAAGAGTGATTACCGTAAGTTCAGGATCAAGTCTGTTGCAGGACCTGATGATTATGCCTGCATGCATGAGGTGCTTACAAGGCGTCTCCTTCACGGAATAGAAGAAAGACATGACCTGGAAGTAAGGGATATAGATGCCCAGTATGGCAGCTTTACCAAGTTCCCGGATCTCATCCTTATGGATGGTGGCCGAGGACAGGTTAATATATGCCTTCAGGTTCTTGAAGAGCTTGGAATCAGCATTCCTGTATGCGGAATGGTTAAGGACGACAACCACAGAACCAGAGGCCTCTACTACAACAATGTGGAGCTTCCGATAGACACAAGGTCCGAGGGCTTTAAGCTCATCACCAGAATTCAGGACGAGGCCCACAGATTTGCCATCGAGTATCACAGATCACTTCGTAGCAAATCCCAGGTTAAGAGTGTCTTGGACGACATTCCTGGCATTGGACCATCAAGGAAGAAAGCTCTCATGCGAAGCTTTAAATCAATCGAAGACATCAAGAACGCCACCGTCGAAGAGCTATCTCAGGTTTCTGAGATTCCAGAATCCGTGGCGGAGGAAATATACAGATACTTTAGGGGAGATTGACGTTGAAAAAAGTTAGGAAACTATTTGATGAGTTATTTGCTTTTTTGCCTATGATCATTATCATAGGCTTAATTTTATATGTTTCTAAAAGTGTAAGGGAAAATGATAGCTTCAAGCCTCCGATGGAGAGAGGAATAACTATCGACGATCAAAAGATTACGGTAGCGCAGTTGTTTGAGGCGTCTGCGGAGGATATTTCATATGCTAGTCATTTGAAGGCAACAGGATCTTTTTATAAGACAGAGAAAACATCTTCTGACCTGTCAAAGAGTGGAGTTAAAGGAGCAAGTGGCACATTTACACTAAGTGATGAGAATGCATCTTTTGATATAAAGTATGACAGGTATTACACAGATTCTGAAAACTATAAATGGACATTGTCAGGTGAGGGGGAATTTCAAAGAATAAAACCTACATTAACAAGCTTCTATGGATACTCTGGAGATACTGATGACAGAGCAAACTACACTTACTATGGCGGAATGGCTAACGGGGAGGAGATAGGATCTCCTGAGGATTATGACAGAGACGGCCCTGTAGCTATAATTGATCTGGAGAAAATCTTAGTCCCAGATCTTACCAAGCTGAATAAGACAAGCATGGAAATAAATGGAGATCTTGATTATATCAAAATATCCTTTTTTGGAACTAGTTGTTGTGACTTAATATCAGATGCTTTTGTTGATGGTAATGTTTATGGGATTTATTGCATATCCGAAATAGATTACTATTTCACTCGCGATGCCTATCATAAACTCAAGAAAGTGGAAATGAAGGGTAGCGATAACACCACAAACATGATGAATTGGATTATAGATAGAACCTACAGCGGAACAGTAACCGTTGATGAGGTTTCATTTGGAAATTGAGTTAGAAATTGGAGATAATTGAGTTTTGAAAGATGATGTACATGCATTTCATTATTTAACAGTGGGAATTGCATTGCTGTTGATTGTGTTCATAATGATATCCAATTCGTTAAAGGGAGAAAAGCCGAAGAAGGATACATACTCAACTGTAGGAATTGCGGACACAACTAATACTGATAAAAAGGATGCACAGGAAGCACTTGATGAGATAGTGGTTCGTGAAGATCAGGAAATAACAGTAAGACAACTGTTTGAGGCTTTGTATGAAGATACTTATTACGCTAAACACCTTAGTGCCAAGGGAACATATGGTGATGGATATATTGTAGATGACGACTTCACCTATGATTATTATTACAATGATGGCAATTGGAAAAGCATTCTTGAGGGAAATGGTATTTTCCACCTGAGCCGATATAACTCTTCTGATGAAGAGAACCCTAAGGCTACATTTACATACTATAGATGGAATGAAGATGGCGAAGCAAAGTCAGCATTTCTGTACGATGGATATAAACAAGTTGCGCAGCAAATGAATATAGAAGCTCTTTTATGGCCGGACCTTACTAACACGTCAAGCTTAGAGGTGACTTTACAAGAGAATCTAAATGAAGGTGGAGACTATTACGTAACCCTCAGTGGCAGGAACTACTGGGATGAGAAGGTATTACCCTGGCAGAAGGCTAATGCTTTTTATATTGAATTTGTTAAGTATCGTTTTGACCAACACACACACAAATTGAAGAGTATTGAAGCATATGAGGAAAAATATTCCTGCATATTGAAGGTTATGCCGAATTTCGAGCCAGGAGAAGGCAACCCTGATTTTGAAATTCCTGTGGTAACTGACGGTAATGCTAGGATAAATGATATTCTGTTGGGAAATGTAGCAATAAGCTTGGGCGCTGACATGCAGATCTCTCAAATTGATCAGAGCGGTTGGAGTGAGACAGCGTCATCCATTTGGAATGATACAGTTTCTGCCTTGGAAGGGCAATCGCCAACTATCGGTTATTTTGAACAGGTATTGATCTGGAAAGCTTTAGACCAGGGCCTAAACGATGTTAAAAAGAGCTATGCAGTCCTCTATGATGGAGAGACAGTTCTTTTACGTTATTCCTTTATCAAGGATGGAAGTGAAGTCGGATACATCTTCGTTCCAATAAAAAAGGACGGAGCAGTGGAGATAAATCAGAATGCTCTGGCATTGTCTTCCGATGGAGAACTGACCTGCTACTCCGATGGCGGCATTTTGGTTAAGTTTGAGATGACTGACGCTCTTTATTCTGAAGAGTATTACACCCTTAGCGAGAGTGGAACATACATCTGGAGCTATCTGCTGACCAGTGAAGATGACGACACATCAAATATGCAGAAGGGACATAAGGGAAAGGCATCATTTATTGATTACGATGCCGGATGATAATTGGGGTTATAGAAATTGAAAAAGAAAGTAGCATACTTTTCATTAGTAGTAGCGTTATTTGTTTTTATCATAGCATTTTTTGAGAACACTTCTGAGAATAAGATAAAGGATACAACAACTAATGATCAGGCAGTTCTTGATGATGTTCTTAAGCTGGATGATCAGGAGACTACGGCAAGAAAGCTCTTCGAAGCGGCATATGAGGATACCTACTATGCCAGTCACTTACGTGCCCATGGCTATTACGAAGATTCTAGCTTTGTTGAAGAGGAGTTTACTTACGACTACTATTATGGCGAAGATGGCAGCAGGAGCGTTCTTGAAGGAAAAAGCATTTGTGATTCAAATCCTGAAAAATATGTCACTGGCTATCTGAATGTAAAGTTCTCTTATTACAAATGGGAAGAAAATGGTGTTGAGAAAGATGGCTTCTTATTCAATGGTTGCAAAGGCATCGCTCAGATTGTAGATGTTGGAAAGTTTTTGTGGCTTGACCTTACTGATACTTCGGAGTTGGAAATATCTATTGAAGACTATTCTCAGGATAAAGGCTATATATACGTGAGCATAGCAGGGAAGGATGATTGGATTCAAGAGGCATTGCCCAGAACTATTGATCCATATGCGGTAATTCATGAAGTAAAATATAAGTTTGATGCAGATACTCATAAGCTTCTTGAGGTTGATGCATATGCCAAAGGGGATGTGTCTCCTTTTATGTTTTTTGAAATGGATTATGAGCCACAGGGCGACCACACACCTGTAGAGATTCCGCAGATACAGGTAGAGAACGGGATCCTCAATGGAATGATTGTTGGTGACAAGGCGCTTAATTTAGGAGAAAATGTTTACTCGCCGTTTATTGAGGATAGTACCTGGGCGGGTGACGCAAGGGCTATGGTGGAAGAGGCCTCTGCAGTAGGAGAAAGCTCTTTTCCGGAATTCCTGACTGCATTGGAACAGAGTGCTGACTTGCGTGGATTAACAGTGAAGGAAAAGAGCTATGCCTACTTTAATGAAGGCAGCGGATTGTTTGTTCTAATCTCTTTTTCACAAGATGAAAAAGAAATAGGCAGTATAGTATTTCCGTTAGCCTATTATGATGGAATGTTACAATGCCATGATACCTTCATCGTATCTGCGAATGATCAGTGCTTGTATCTTGTGAATGGCGATGTTGAGATAATCCGTACTATCTCTGACAGCCTTTATAAGAAAGCATGTTATAGTTCAGATATTAACGGATACTATTCGTTGAAATATAAAATGACCAGGGAAGAGAAGATATCGAATCTTAGTGTAAAGGTCGAGTTGAAAGCATTCTCTGAAACAGACTGGCCTGGATTAAAAATCCTGGCAAATGATTACCTTTGCGCAGAGGAGATGTCATTAACCAAATATGAATTCATGGTTGGTAAAGATCAAAAGGTCTACTACGTTCCAGAAGGCCATGAGAAGGAGTGGAGTGGTATGAGGTCTCATACAGGGCTCAATATAGCAGGCATTGACGCAGTTACCATGCATGTTGATGTGACCACTACCTGGGAGGAAGTGTACTTCTTGCCACTACAATATTAGTTTTTGGGAGTTATAGAAATTGAAAAAGTTAGTTAAGGATTTTGGGCCAGCAATAATATTTTTTGCAGTCCTTGTGCTGATAATGGGCTTATTAAGCCTGATAAGTAAACCAGCCACGCCTGGAATGTTGAAGGATGCAAATGGTAAAGTTTATGCCAGTGGCCTTGATATTGCCATTGAGGTAGAAGATAAAGAAATCACAGCAAGGCAGTTGTTTGAAGCTGCCGCTGAGGATTTAACTTATGCCAATCATATAAATGCAGATGTGGAGTATAGCTACTCAGAAGATACCCGTTATACTGGTGATCTTAATATGGGTAATTTAATGTTTAATAAGAGTTTTGATATTAAGGCAACCCTTTTATACGACAGATATTTTTTGGATGATAAGAATAATATGTCGGTGCTTAATGGGACAGGAAGTAGTTATTACTCTGCAACTGGTGGTATTGCATCTGATTATAATCAAAACAAATCAATGGCATCAGAATACACCTGGTACAAGGGATTACAGAATGGAGAGCCTAAAACGGCTTTTCTGTATGATGGTGATAGTGAATGTTCACCTAAGATAGATGTCATGAGGATATTAGCTTTGTCTTCAAATGATTTGTCCGGGATGAATGTCGAGATCTTTTATTATCCAGACAGTGTTGATAAGACCCTGGGAGTGAAGATAGAGGGAGATGATCTTTCGTATTTTCTTAACTCATTCCAGGTAGATAACGATGTCCATGCGCAACTGGATAATGTAACCTATTATTTTAACTATGATACCAAGAGCCTTAGAAAGGTTTATGTTAAAGGCTCACACTCCAGTCCCACTGTATATTTAAGTGATTATGAAACCCTGTATCTTTTTGAAACTGATATTAAGATTAACGCCATAGAATATGGCCAGGTTGAGATGCCTGAAATTCCTGATGTAGTTGTAGAAAACTCGCAGCTTAACGGGTTTCTTACTGGCGACAGTACCATAGTTCCAAATGCAGGTATTACAATGCCTTTTATAGAAGGGACTCAGTGGGCAGAAGATGCAAGGATCATATTAACCAGAACTCTTTCAAAAATTACCGACGAAGGATTTTCTATTCAAAGGTACAGTGAAGCTATAGGTGAGGCTGCAAAGGAGACAGGATACGAGAAAGTAAAAGCTGAATATAATGTTGATGAGAATGAGACTCTGATTCTGGTTCGTTTCACTTTTGATAAAGATGGTCAGGAAGCTGGAAGTATATTTGTTCCAATAATAATGACCGCAGATGGCTTAATCTGTGGCACCAACATGGTAGTTCTTTCCGAAGACATGGTTTCTGTATATGAAGATGGAAGCATTATGGTTATTCATTCCATATCAGATTCTTTGTGGGGAGAAATGCTGTGTACACTGGATGAGTACGGTAGGATTATCGATAAGTACACCAAAGTTGAAGAGAGCAAGATCTCTAATCTGTTGCTGGAAGAGGAAATGAACGCCTTTTCTTCTATGGATAGTAAAGGACTTACAAACCTGGCTAACAATTATGATTATGCCAAGTATACATCGGTAACAAAGCTTACAGTTCTAGAGGATGGTGTGAACAACGTATATTACTGCGTTGGAAGAGACGAAGACACCACAGCCCTGGAGAACTTAACGGGCCTTAAGTTCCTGGATCAGGACAAGCTTTTATCTAAAACAGAAATGAAAAAAGTTAATGAAGTAACTGAGTGGCAAATTTTAGGGGAATAATATATAATATCTCACAGATTATTGATAGAAATGGTGGTTTTTTCTGCTAAATGAGTAGTATGGAAGTACTTTTACTTCAAAAGAAAATAGCGGATTATCCTGAGCGCATCGATAAGATGCAAAAGCGATATGGTATGATCATGGCCCCAAGGTCATCAGAGATTTCTTCTGCCATCAAGGGGCTTAATTCCTATATGTTACAGCTTAAGGTAAATAGAGGCTCTTTTGCCAAGCTTAAGCAGGAGATTGACCAGGATGTGGCAAGACTTCAGGCCCTTGAAGGGAATCTGGATAGGACAAAAGAGCTGTCTGAGTCCATAAGGCTTAGTGTGGTTCAGGTCATGCATGCCAAGGCAACCACGGAGACTTACCTTGCTTCTATTGACGCTCAGATCGATGGGGCAGTGACAGCCAAGGAGAAGCTTGAGCTGGCACAGAAACAGAAAAAGACTGTTGATGTAATTAATCTTCTAACAATGATACAAAATGGAGATGGATATAAACTATGAATAAAAAGAGACTTGTAACCGGTATTTTGGTTATGATTTTGGGAATAGGAGCAGCGGTGGCTATCGGTGTTAATGCAACAGATATGATCATTGGTGCTGGTATATTTGTGGTTAAGCTGGCGACAATAGCAGCAGTCCTTGTGTCACTTCTGGGTATTGGTCTTACAGCCTTTCCTATTATTAAGTACAAGATCAAGAAGAGCGCGGAAGATAAGGCAGCAGCCAAGAAGAAGGCTCAGGAAGAGGAAATGATCCGCAAGAAGAGAGAGGACGTTAAGGGCCTTGTTAATCAGCTTATCCTTGATGAGCCTGGATTTGCACAGGCTGGTGAGAAGCTTCTGGATCACATGGATCAGATGGATGAGTTTGTTGAGAGAAACGACAAGCTCTTTAGAATTAACGATATGACTGAGTTTGAGAGTATGAAGGGGATTATCTCTCAGGCTAAGAATGCACTTTATCATAACTGCCGTGGTGCGGTTAACCTGTACGTTGCCCTTGAGGATTCTGGTGAATTCGATACAGAGTTCCAGAAGGTAATTGATGGCAACGAGGAGCTTATCAAGAATTCGCAGGATTTCCTTTTGGAGCTTGCTAGATATACTAATGAACAGAATGAGGACACGGATGCAGTGACCATGGTTCAGGATTATGCCAATGCCATAGGACAGTCACTGAGACATACGTATAACTGAGAATTCTAAAATATTAATAATATAGAGGAGTGGGAAACTATATGAAAAAAGGGAAATTTTTAAAGGGAGCTTTGGCTGTCTTACTTGCGTTGTCTGTAACTGCTTGCACTAACACTACACAGAACGCAACGCTTTCTAATTCACTTAGCTATGATGACGCTGTTACTGAGCTTAACTCTTTTGTTAAGAAGATCGATCCTACAACAGTGCAAGCGAGACTTGACGTTGATATGTCAGATGCATCTGTTGCAGATTCTCTGGCAGATATCGATACCTTCGATATGGTTCTTGAGGGAACAGGAGAGATCAACATTGAGATTGCTGCTCCATCAGAGCTTAGCGGAAGCTCATATCCAGATGAGTGGCTGGTTGCTGTGGGACAGAAGTTCAACAAGGCTGGCTATACAGTAGATGGAAAGAGTGTTTCAGTTTCAATTAGAAAGATCTCATCAGGTGAGACTCTTACTTATATTACAAGTGGTGGATATCAGCCAGATCTTTATATCCCATCTAACGACATGTGGGGTGAGATGCTCTCAGCAAACGGCGTTAAGACCACAAAGCTTACAGACAGACTTGCTGGAAACACAGCAGGTATCCTTATGTCCAAGGATGTGTATGACACATATTCAGCTAAGTACGGCGAAGTAACTGTTAAGGGCGTTTTGGAAGCGGCTAACGCTGGTGACCTTGTATTTGCCTACACTAACCCTTACACATCAGCAACAGGTATGAACATCCTTTGCTCAATGCTTTATGCTTTTGATAATACAAATCCATTGTCAGCAAGCTCTGTTGATCAGCTTGTACAGTATCAGAACAACGCTCCAACAGCAGCTTACACAACATCAATCCTTAAGGATTCAGCTGCCAAGGGCATTATCGATGCAATGGTAATGGAAGAGCAGACCTACATCAACAACGCAGAGCTTAAGAATTACGTATATACACCAGCAGGTGTTCGTCATGATCACCCTGTATATGCTTTCGGCTGGACAGATGATAATGAGATGGAAGTTGCCAAGCAGTTCGTAGACTTCTGCCTTTCTAAGGAAAGCCAGGATATGGCTACAGAGCGTGGCTTCAATCTTCACGAGGATTATGTATCAGAGAACTATGGTATGACAGGTGCTGATTACCTTTCAGCACAGAAGGTATGGAAGACTAACAAGAACGGTAGCCGTCCAACAGTTGCTGTATTCGTTACTGACGTTTCAGGTTCTATGAATGGTACACGTATCAAGTCCCTTAAGGAATCTCTTCTTAATACAATGCAGTACATTGATTCCAGCAGCTACATCGGTCTTGTAAGCTACAGTGATAAGGTTTACATCAACCTTCCAATCGCTCAGTTCGACAACAAGCAGCGCGCATACTTTAGCGGTGCCGTTAAGGATCTAGAGCTTGGTGGACAGACAGCTACTTACGATGCTGTACTTGTTGGTATGAAGATGCTTATTGATGCTAAGAAGGATATTCCTGATGCTAACATGATGCTCTTCGTTCTTTCTGACGGAGCGCAGAATGCCGGTTATGAATTAAAAAGAATTACTCCAATAGTTGGAGGTCTTGGTATTTCAGTATATACTATAGGATATGAGATGGATGAATCTGATAAAAAAGATCTCCAGACCTTATCAGAGGTTAACGAAGCAGTTTGTATTGATGCAGATTCTGCAGATATCGTCAATGAACTTAGAAATCTGTTCAATGTAAATATGTAATGTATTCTTAGGAGGGGACAAATGTCGAGTGTAAGTCTTAAAACTATCATTGAAAAAATGAAGCTTGAGAATTTGACACCGGAGCTTGATATCAGGAAGATCAGAATTCTTCAGCCAGATATCAACAGACCAGCGCTTCAGCTTGCAGGTTATTTTGAGCACTTTGAGGCAACAAGACTTCAGGTAATTGGTTTCGTAGAATATACATATATGGAGTCATTCTCACAGGAAGAAAAGGAAAAGATGTACAGAGAGTTCCTCTCTTTTGACATCCCTGGTGTTGTATTCTGTAGAGAGCTTACTCCAGATCCTCTGTTTATCAAGATCGCTATTGAAGAGAAGGTTCCTGTTCTTATTACTAAGAAATCAACCTCTGCATTCATGGCAGAGATAATCAGATGGCTCAATGTTAAGCTTGCTCCATGCATTTCTATCCACGGTGTTCTTGTGGATGTATATGGTGTTGGTGTTCTTATTACAGGTGAGAGTGGAATCGGTAAGTCCGAGACTGCAATCGAGCTTATCAAGAGAGGACATCGTCTCGTATCTGATGATGTAGTAGAGCTTAGAAGAGTAAGTGAAGAGACCCTTATCGGTTCAGCACCAGACATTACTAAGCACTTCATCGAGATGAGAGGTGTAGGTATCATCGACGTTAAGACCCTTTACGGTGTATCAAGCGTAAGAGAGACACAGAACATTGACCTTGTTATCAAGCTTGAGGACTGGGATAAGGATAAGGAATATGACAGACTTGGTCTGGAAGAGGAGTACACAGAGTACCTTGGTAATAAGGTAGTTTGCCACCGTATTCCAATCCGTCCAGGTAGAAACCTTGCGGTTATTTGCGAATCAGCTGCTGTTAACCACAGACAGAAGGCTATGGGATATAATGCAGCTCAGGAGCTTTACAACAGGGTTCAGAATTCTCTTGCAAGGAGAAGATCTGACGACGATGACGAAGATTGATAGGACAGATATATTTATAAATGAGGAGAAATAAAATGGCACGTTACGTATTTGGAGCAGATGTTGGAGGAACAACAGCTAAGATCGGACTTCTTTCAGAGACAGGTGAGAAGCTTGATTTCTGGGAGATTCCTACCAGAACAGAGAACAATGGTGAGATGATCATCCCTGATGTTGCTGAGTCAATCAGAAACAAGATGAAAGAGAAAGGTCTTAACGATAACGACGTTATCGGCGCAGGAATCGGTGTTCCTGGTGCAGTTAATGTTGATGGCATCTGCTATCAGGCAGTTAACCTTGGATGGGAGAACATGAATGTAGTTAATGAGCTTCATTCAAAGCTTAAACTTCCTGTAAAGGCTGGTAACGATGCTAATGTTGCAGCTCTTGGAGAATCCTGGAAGGGCGGTGGACAGGGCTATCGCAATATGCTTCTTGTAACTCTTGGAACAGGCGTTGGTGGTGGTATCATCATCGAAGGCAAGATCCTTGCAGGTGCAAAGGGTGCAGGCGGAGAGATCGGACATATTCATCTTGTAGATGATGAGCCAGATTCATGCGGATGCGGTAAGCACGGCTGCTTCGAGCAGTTTGCCAGCGCTACAGGGGCAGTAAGACTTGCAAAAAGAGTTTTAGAGTCAAGCACAGAGGACAGCGTTCTTCGTGGTAAGGACTTCGAGTGTAAGGATATCTTTGATGGCTACAAGGCTGGAGATGCTCTTTGCAAGAAGGCTGCAGAGCAGTATGGTTATTACCTTGGAAAGGGAATCGCAGCAGTAGCAACTGTTGTTAACCCTGAGATCATCGTTATCGGTGGTGGTGTTTCTAAAGCTGGAGACGTTCTCTTTGATCTTCTTATGCCAAGCTTTAAGAAATATGTATTCCCAGGTTGTGCAGATGCTAAGTTCGCACTTGCTAAGCTTGGAAATGATGCTGGTGTATTCGGTGCAGCTAAGATGCTCATCGACTAAAGGAGTCTTTGGTGAATAAGGAAGTACTTAATATCCTAAGAGACATTGTCTCAGAGGAAGATATTTTAATAAATGAAGACATGAGCAGGCACACTACGTTTAAAACTGGTGGGCCTGCAAGCCTTTTTATAAGGCCAAAGAGCTTTGATGAGCTTAAGAAGATCATAGCTCTTTTTAAAAGAGCTGAAGTTGAATACTTCGTTCTTGGAAATGGAAGCAATCTCCTTGTTTCTGACAAGGGATATGACGGAGCTATAATCTCAACAGAGAGATTAACCGAAATACATTTAGAGGACGATAACAGAATATATGCGGAAGCTGGCGTTATGAACTCCAAGATAGCCCGCGTTGCCTGTGATAACTCTCTTACCGGATTTGAGTTTGCAGCTGGAATCCCTGGAACCATCGGCGGAGCCATGATCATGAACGCTGGTGCCTATGGCGGAGAGATGAAGCTTGTTACCAAAGAAGTGAGAGTTCTTTCTCCAGATGCAGAGATCATAAGGCTGGATAACGAAGCTCTTAAGTTTGGATACAGAACCAGCGCATTAAAGGGCAAGAAGTTCATAGTTCTTTCTGTGCTCATTGAACTTGAAAAGGGCGACAAGGAAGAGATTTCCAAGACCATGGCTGAGCTGGCTGGAAAGAGACGAGAGAAGCAGCCTTTGGAATTCTCAAGCGCAGGTTCTACATTTAAAAGACCTGAAGGCCACTTTGCAGGTAAGCTTATTGAGGATGCCGGTCTTAGGGGCTACACAGTAGGTGGCGCCCAGGTTTCTGAGAAGCACTGCGGATTTGTAGTTAATAAGGGTTCAGCTACATCTTCAGATGTGTACCAGCTGATCTGCGACGTAAGAGATAAGGTATTCGACGTTTCTGGCGTTACACTGGAGCCGGAAGTAATAATGCTTGGTGAGTTTTAACTTAGAACAGTTTGAGAGGTGTTCACATGAGATTTGTGATAGTAACCGGAATGAGCGGCGGTGGTAAGTCCACAGCGATTCATATGCTTGAGGATGCAGGTTTTTACTGTGTAGACAATCTGCCAGTTTCCCTGATCGAGAAGTTTGCTGAGCTTATCACAATGCCTGATAGTGAGATCAGTAAGGTTGCCCTTGGAATAGATACCAGAGCCGGACAGAAGTTTGAAGAAGTTGCGGGAATTATTGATGGTCTCAAGGTTAGAGGTATTCCTATCGAGGTCCTTTACATGGATGCCAGCGATCAGGTCCTTATCAAAAGATATAAAGAGACAAGACGAATTCATCCAATGAATGTCACTTCTGTAGGAGACAGAATCGAGGAGGGTATTGCCAAGGAGAGAGCTCTTCTTGCAGAGATTAAGAAAAGAGCTGACTATGTAATTGATTCCTCTCAGCTTCTTACCAGAGAGTTAAAAGAGGAGCTGGATAAGATCTTCGTTAAAAACGAGGAATACAATTCCCTGATGGTAACAATCCTTTCCTTTGGGTTTAAGTATGGAATTCCAAGTGATGCGGATCTTGTATTTGATGTCAGATTTTTACCTAACCCATATTATATTGATGAGCTCAAGCACCAGACAGGTAACGACAAGGGCGTTCAGGACTACGTAAAGAGCTTCCCAGCCTGTGGAGAATTCTGCGATAAGCTGGAGGATATGCTTCAGTTCTTGATTCCTGGCTATGTTCAGGAAGGTAAATACCAGCTTGTTGTTGCAATAGGATGTACTGGTGGACAGCACAGAAGTGTGACTATTGCCAATGAGCTCTACCAGAGACTCAAGGATTCAAAAGGAAACTATGGTCTTAAACTGTCTCATAGAGATGTTAAGCAGGCAAGGTGAGATATGTCTTTTTCACAAGAAGTTAGAGAAGAGCTTGCCGGTAATATTGGAAACGCGAGACACTGTCAGCTTTCTGAAATTGCCGCAATATTGATAAATGCAGGGTGCATCAAGACCTCCAAAGAGGGGGATAGAACCTTGTACCTACAGGCCGATAACGTGCTTGTAGTGAGAAAGTTCTTTACATTATTAAAAAAAGCATTTAATATAGGAACTAGCATTTTGGAGGACGTTCCTGATGTGCGAAATAACGGTCGTGTTTACAGACCGGTTTTGACTGATGCTTCGCATATTCGCTCTATTTTAGGAGCGGTCAAGATGCTTGATAGTAACAACCAGATAATGGGCTTTGATAATGGAGCCAATCCGATGGTTACCAGAAATTCCTGTTGTAAGAGGGCCTTTCTGCGTGACACTTTTTTATGCATCGGGTCCATTAGCGATCCCAATAAGGGCTATCATCTTGAATTTGTATGTTCCAATGAAGTAATTGCCCGGCAGTTACAAGAGATGATAGAAAGCTTTGATATAGAGTCAAGGATAGTAGTTAGGAAGAAGTATTACGTCCTCTATATTAAGGAGGGTGCTGACATTGTAGATCTTTTGAATATAATGGGAGCCCCCGTAAGTCTCATGAATCTGGAGAATCTCCGTATTGTAAAAGAGATGCGTAACTCCATAAACAGGCGCGTTAACTGTGAGGTTGCCAATATTACCAAGACCGTTAATGCAGCCACCAAGCAGATTGAGGATATTACCTATATCCGAGATCATTATGGATTCGACAATCTGCAGGCCAGTTTAAGAGAGATGGCCGAGGTAAGGCTGGAGCATCCGGATGCAACGCTTTCAGAGCTTGGACAGTATCTGGATCCACCTGTTGGTAAGTCAGGAGTTAATCATCGTCTCAGGAAGCTTAGTGAAATCGCGGATAAGATTCGATTTTAAGGAGGAAATTATGATAACAAAATCTATCGAGATCAAGTTGCCTAGAGGTTTAGAGGCAAGACCAGTTGCAGAGCTTGTTCAGCTTGCCAGCAAGTATGACAGCACTGTACACATTGAAGCTCAGTCCAAGAAGGTTAATGCCAAGAGTATCATGGGAATGATGACACTTAACCTTAGTTCTGGCGAGGCAGTTACTGTAATTGCCGAGGGTAGTGATGAGGAATCAGCTGTAGCTGATATGGAGAATTTCCTTCAGGGAAATGCCCAGAAATAAAAAAAGCCCTATAACAGGGAGGATGCCAGGTAAGCTTCCTTACCTGGCATATTATGAAAAAGTTTTTTTAATTTGGTATTGTCTTAACTCATCTGACAATATTATAGTAACAAGTCAATATGTCCAAACAATGATTTGAAGTAACCATTCCTTTAATTAATTGTTAACAAATTGTAAACGCCACCAAATTCAGATTTCTGGATTCGGTGGTTTTCTTGTTGTATAGGGAAACTACGGGATTTTGTCATTGCAAGACAGGTGAATAGTGGGAATTATAAGCGATTCGTAGTAATATATTGAGTAGAGGTAGATGCATGCTTAAAAAGATAGTCTTTGTGGTGGACAATCCAGATAAAAAGATAGGTGAAACCCGTAGCTACGTTATAGAAAATGGCTACGGCAGTGATATTATCAGCACAGTCCATGCGCTTAACGACACAAATACTATATTTGACGGTGATGAGCCCTATAAGAATGAGATTCTTATAGGCTGTGATAATCCAGATACTGCTAAGAAGCTGACAGATCAAGGCTTCTACGTGGTGGGCATCATTCCAGATGCGGCCCAGACGGAAGGTGAAGGAAATACAACCTTTGAAGGTCTTAAATATGTCTTTTCCGACATTGACCAGGTGGAAATGGACTCATTTGTGAAGGCTTATCAGAGATACAGTGGTGAGCCCTGGGATATATTAGATACAGAGCGCCTTCATATAAGAGAGACCACCGTGGATGACGTGGATGAGTTCTACAAGCTATACAGAGATCCGGAAATGACCAGATATATGGAAGGTCTTTTCGAGAATCCAGAGGATGAGAAGCGTTATCAAAAGGACTACATCGAGAAGGTCTATGGGCTCATGGGCTTTGGAGTGTGGACTCTGGTCCGTAAGAGCGACGGCGCAGTGATAGGAAGAGCTGGCTATTCAGTCAGAAATGGTTTCGACGATATAGAGCTGGGCTTTCTTGTGGGCACAGAGTATCAGAGACAGGGCTATGCATACGAAGCCTGCAAAGCGATCCTGGATTATGGAAGAGATATGCTTCTATTTGAAGAGGTCCAGACCCTTGTTAAAAAAGAAAATGAAGTATCCATCCACATTTGCGAGAAGCTGGGTTTCATTATAACTGATGAGGTGGATGTTGAAGAGAATATATATGGAGATGAATACATGACGGACAAAAGGGTGTCTCTTAATGAGGCAAGATTTGGTAAGTATGTCCGCATGCTGAAGGAGTTATAGTAAAGAGCTGATATCCTATATTTTTTTATGGTAATTTTTAGGTTAATCCTGTAATATATACCTGTAGCAAAGAGAAGGAAAGATAAGAAATAGGTACGAAGAGCAGGAAAGCTCTTAAGGGAGAGTACCTATATGGAGGAAAAATGAGTTCTTTAGAAATGTTTAGTCTGGTAGCAGGATTGGTGGGCGGACTTGCCATGTTCCTTTATGGAATGAATGTCATGAGTGGCGGTCTTACCAAGGCAGCAGGTGGCAAGCTTGAGATTGTACTTGCCAAGGTGACCAAGCATCCAGTCATTGCATATCTTTTTGGAGTTGGAGTAACAGCTCTTGTTCAGTCATCATCAGCTTCAACCGTCATGGTTGTTGGTCTTGTTAACTCCGGAATCATGAGTCTTAAGCAGGCAGTTAGCGTAATCCTTGGTGCTAACCTTGGTACTACATTTACAGCCTGGCTTCTTTCATTGAACGCAATCAGCAGTGATAACTTTATAATCAATCTTTTAAAGCCAACATCCTTTACACCATTCCTGGCCCTTATTGGTATTGGCTTATACATGTTTGCCAAAACAGATAAGAAGAAAAACATCGGTACAATTCTTCTTGGCTTTTCAGTTCTTATGTTTGGAATGAGCACCATGTCCAACGCAGTTTCTCCACTTAAGGACGTGGACAGCTTTAAGGCATTCCTTACAACCTTTAGTAATCCGCTTGTCGGCTTTATGGTAGGTATTATCTTTACAATGGTTATTCAGAGTTCCGCTGGTACCATCGGTGTACTTCAGGCGTTATCTCTTTCTGTAAAGGTTAAGTACAGCATGGCAATCCCAGTTGTCATCGGAGCTGAGGTTGGTACCTGTATTACAGCAATTCTTTCATCCCTTGGAGCTAACAAGAATGGTAAAAGAACTGCTCTTATGCACCTGTACTTCAACATTATCAAGGCGTCCCTGTTCATGATCATCTTCTATTCATTAAATGCAGTTATGCACTTCGCATTTATGGAGACAGAGATCGGTATGGTGGGAATCGCTGGTATTCATACACTGGTTAACCTGGTGGCAACACCACTTATGCTTCCATTTGCAGGTCTTTTGGTTAACCTGGCACTTAAGACTATTCCTATCGATGATAAGGAAAAGAAGGAACAGGAAGAGCAGGAAGGCATCCGCACACTGGATCCTCGTTTCCTTTCCAATCCTCCATTTGCTTTGGAGCAGGCAAGACAGGCAGCTATTACCATGGCCAATATGTCCAAGGATGCTCTTACTAAGGCAATCGGACTTATCACTGAATTCGATGAGGATGAGGCTTCTGAGGTTGACTACCTTGAGCGTAAGGTGGATCAGTACGAGGATCAGCTTGGAACCTACCTGATGAAGATCAACAGTCATCACCTGGGCGAGCAGGATTCCCACACCTTGTCGGTTCTTTTACACTGTATTACTGACTACGAGCGTATCAGTGACCATGCTCTTAATATCATGCAGAAGGCAAGGAACATGGATGAAAATAAGAGAAAGTTCTCGCCAAAGGCCCAGACAGAGATGGATATCTTTTCATCAGCTGTTCAGGAGATCACAGACCTTTCAATAAGAGCCTTCGAGAATCAGGACATTGAGCTTGCCAAGACCATTGAGCCTCTTGAGGAAGCCATTGACGGCATTCAGAAGGAAGTTAAGAGAAGACATGTAAGACGTCTTCGTAAGGGTAAATGTACTATTGAGCAGGGCTTTGACCTTAGCGATATCGGAACAGACTTTGAGCGAATCGCTGATCACTGCAGTAACATAGCTGTTGGAATCATTGAGGTCAACGACGATGCTTACGATGCTCACGGTTATATCGAGCACCTCAAGGCCGAGAAGAGAGAGGGCTTCGAGAAGGCAGTGGATTTCTACGAGAGAAAATATCGCTTGCCAGAAGTAAAATTTTAAATATAATTTTGTATATGCTATCATTGAGCTGTGGGATTACTCACAGCTCACATTTATGTATGGCGGACAATCAGGATAGAACCTGAATAAAGTAACGATAGATTTGAGGAAATAGTAATGAACATTAGAAAGCTTAACAGACTTGATAAACTTATTGATGCCCAGAGAAGTGCCAACAAGCTTCAGGGCGCCACAATCCTTGTGGAACACAACGGTAAAAGGGTTTACGAGAATCATTTTGAACCAGACAGAGAGGACAGCATCTATAAGATTTTTGACATGACTGCGCCTATCACTGCTTTTGCAGCAATGATGCTCTATGAGAGAGGCGAGCTGGATCTTATGAGTAAGCTCTCAGACTATATTCCTGGCTTTGAGAAGTGCAAGGTTGCATCTGCTGAGGGAATTACAGCAGCTACAAGACCAATCCTTATTAAGGACCTTCTCAACATGACTTCAGGAATCGTCTACGCTGGAGACTTCGGCGAAGCAGAGAGATCCATGGGTAAAATCTATCGTGAAGCCAAGACCCAGAGAGAATCTGGAATTCTTAAGAATAATCTCGATGTTTGCAATAAGCTTTCTGAAGGATATCTTGCATTTGAACCTGGAACAGGCTTTAGATATGGACATTCCGCAGATATCATGGCGGGAGTTATTGAGAAGGTAACTGGTAAGAAATTCTCAGACTACCTTAAGAAGGAGCTCTTTTCTCCACTTAATATGGAGGATACAGATTTCAAGATCGATGAGAGCAAGGCCTTCAGACAGGCAGTTCTCTATAGAAGAGATAAAAGTGGCAAGGTTGTAAGAGCCGAGGATGACGTTAAGAGACGCCTTGAAATGGACAATCCAACAAGGGATCCTTGGTTTGAGATGGGTGGAAGTGGCTTGTATTCCACAGCTAACGACTATTCTCATTTCACACAGATGCTTCTTAACAAGGGTGCTTACCACGGCAAGGAGCTTGTGGGTAAGAAGACTCTGGCCTACATGACATCACCACAGCTTCACGGCATTCAGCTTGATGGCTATGACCTTGAGAACTGTGCTGGCTACAACTATGGCAATTATTTCAGAATTCTCACAGATCCTTCACTGGCAGTGTCCAACGGCAGCGTTGGAGAGTACGGATGGGACGGAAGAGCAGGCTCTTATTTCTTCATCGATCCTAGCGAGGACCTGACATTTATCTACATGCAGCAGATCGAGGGAGGCTGCGATTACAGCTTTATCCGTAAGATGCGCCAGATCGTTTATGGTGCAATGTAAAAGGAGCTATCATGAAACTTGAACATATTAGTAAGAAGGAGCAGGGTGAGTTCATCACCAGATATGACCTTCACTACAGGACCGAGGATGATCAGCCTAAGATCTACGAGATCATCAGTAGAAATCCTGATATTAAGGATATTAGCGACATCAACAATGACAAGATTGATGCGGTAGTCATGATCATGCATGACGAAACAGGGGAGAAGATCCTCATCGATAAAGAGTTCAGACTTGCGCCAGGTGCCTGGGTTTATGGTTTCCCGGCAGGTCTTATGGAGCCAGGGGAGAGCCCTGAAGAGTGCGCCAGAAGAGAGCTCAAGGAAGAGACAGGACTTGATATTACTAGTATCGACGACTGGATCGGAGAGAGCTACAGCGCTGTGGGATTTTCCAATGAAAAGAATGTGTGCTGTGTAGGAAAGGCTAAGGGTGAGTTTGCCAAGAGCAATTCCAATGTAGAGGAGATTGTTCCAGGCTGGTATACCAAGGCAGAGGTTAGGGAACTTCTTAAGACTCAGCCTTTTGCAGCCAGAACACAGGCCTATTGTTACTTGTGGTCCAGGGAATAACGGATTGGGAAAAGAGTATGAACGATAAGACCAAAACATCGAAAAGCGGAATATACCAGAATGCAGAGAAGGCCGAGGAGCTCAAGAAGGGCATCATAGGCCTTAATATCTGTGAGGAGTGCGGTGGATTCTGTACTGAGAGTGTCCCTCTTATCGAAGGACTTCCTGTAAATGCTCAGGTGAGTCTGATGGAGCACTCCATCCACGAGAACCTCAAGAAGGGTAGTTATCTTTTTCGTGAGGGCGAGGATGTAGACTCAATCTGTATCATCCGAAAGGGAAGAGTAAAGCTCTGCAGATATGATTCCCTTGGAAGAGAGCAGATCATCACTATTCTTGCAGACCATGATATCATCTGGGAGGGCATGTTCCTGGATGGCAGTGTTTATCCGTATTCTGCAGTGTGTCTGACTAATGCGTCCATCTGTCAGATCCACAGGGACGATTTCATTAAAGTGGTTGATAATCCAACAGCCGCCATGAACATCATTATTTTGCTAAGTAAGAAGCTTCATGATGCCAACGAAAGAAATATGCTACTGTCCACCAAGGACCCACTTGCACGTCTGGCGGGCTTTTTGATGTACAGGGTTGACAGAAGCGCTACAGATGATATAGTACTAAAGCTTGATGATATAGCAGCCAGCGTTAGTCTTCGAACTGAGACCGTCAGCAGGAAGCTCAGGGAAATGGAGAAGATGAAGCTGATCCAGAGAGTAGGCCACGCCAAGTTAAGAGTTCTTGACCGTGATGCCTTGAGGGAGATCTATATTTCCCAGTAATAATAATTAAGATGTAAGGAGTTCAAATGATAAAGGGAGCAATTCATTCTATAGAGACTTTTGGTTCAGTTGATGGACCAGGAATCAGATTCATCGTATTTCTTAAGGGATGCAAGTTAAGGTGTAAGTACTGCCACAACGCAGACACCTGGGATCCTAAGTCAGAGGATATGAGAACTGCCACAGAGCTTTTAGACTTTGCAGAAAGATATAGAGGCTACTGGGGTGAAGATGGCGGAATTACAGTAAGTGGTGGAGAACCACTTCTTCAGATAGACTTTTTAATCGAGCTTTTCAAGGAGTGCAAGGAGCGTGGCATTAATACCTGTATTGACACAGCGCTTCAGCCTTTTGATCCAGACAGAAACAGCGAGTTCTTTGGAAAGTTTGAAGAGCTTATGAAGTACACAGATCTTCTCCTTGTAGATATCAAGCACATTAACAGAGAAGAGCATGTTAAGCTTACAGGCCTTCCTAATGAAAATATTATCGAGGGAATGAAGTATCTGTCAGAGATCGGCAAGCCAATTTGGATCAGACACGTGCTGGTTCCTGGCATTACCGATAATGATGAATATCTCAAAGAGACAAGAAGTTTTATTGAGACTCTTTCTAATGTTAAAAAGATAGAAGTGCTGCCATATCACACAATGGGTCAGCACAAATTTGAGGCACTGGGAATCCCTTATCAGCTTGAGGGAGTAGAATCCCCCTCCGCAGATCGTGTTCAGAACGCAACACGCATCCTTCGCGGAGAGGAGTAAGCTCTTTTACTCAAGGGACTCATCGTAATGAGCGCGGATTCCGCCGATGAATTTAGGTCGTACTCGTGCGGCTGTAATATGAGCTTGTCCAAGGCTGTTCACTGTCAATCTGACAGGGACAGCCACTTTTTTTAGATGCATTCCGATAAATGTATCGCCGATATCAAGACCTGCGTCTGCACGGATCTCTTCTACAGCAACTGGCTCAGAGAAGGTTTCGTAGGCTGTGGTTGCAAAGGATCCGCCTGCCTTAGGCTGAGGAACAACGTTAACTATATCTTGATTAGGTACAGCAGCATGCTCAATTATAATGGCTCTGTTGAGGTGCTCACAGCACTGGGCGGCCAGAAAGAGCTCATACTTCTGAGTAACAGAGTATATTCCTGAGAAAACAGCCTTTGCAGCATCAAGATTGGAGCCGCTTCCGATGCGGTCTCCGCAAACTTCTGATGAGGAACATCCAACTACAAGGATCTGTCCCTTTTTGAGGCCAGCTCTTTCTACAAGTTCTTCAGTTATGGCAGCAGCCTGATCAAATAAATCTTCGTACATCTTATTCTCCTTTAACGGTGATACTTTCTTTATTCTTAACTCTGTCCTGAGGTTCTATAAATCTGTTGAACAGCTTGTGTATTCCGCATCCCCAGCAAAGTACCATTCCAAGAACAGCTCCAAGAGCACCCTGAAGGATTTCAAATGGGAGCTTCAACATAGCATATTCAAAGGTACTATATACAAAAATCTTACCAAGGGTATAACCCACAACCATGATGATAGCACCTATTGTAACACCAATTCCTGATGCAAGGGGCTTATTCTTTAAAGTTTTGTGGGAGATAAGTGAAATTACTACAGCCTGTAATCCGTGGGTTACGAGAGACACGAACATTGGAGCTGGGTAAAAGAGCAGATCTCCAAGAAAAGATCCTACGCCTCCAACAACGAAGGCTTCTAAAGGATTAAGTAATATAGCAGCAAGGCAGATCACCATGTCACAAAGATAAAGGTGACCACCTAAAACGGGGATTCCAAATGAAGAAAAGAGAATGTTGAGGGCCATAAAAAGAGCGGCCGTTGTTAAGCGGATTGTTGTGATAGCCTGTTTGTTTTTCATACGATGTCCTCCTGGGTGGTGTGGAAAATAGCTTGAATTCTGTAGTTATAAGTGGGCCCGATCTAAAATCCTATGAAAAACATGATAATACGAGACTGAATATATAATAATATCCAAAATAAGAAAAAATAATAAGACCAGATGAAACTAACTATGATAAAAAATATCATAAAATCTGGATTCTTAAAAAAGTAAATGATAAATTGTGTCAATTTTGTGAAAGAATTCGCAAACTTGATTCTAATCAATGTTTGTAATTTTGTTATTTGATAACATAACTCTCGGTGTAATTAAGTGATAAATAATTAACAAACAAATTCATTCACGTATTACGAGAGGAGTATATATTATGAACGAAGCATGGAGAGGGTTCAAAGGAACCCACTGG
Source organism: Butyrivibrio proteoclasticus P6B7 (assembly GCF_000622085.1). GTDB lineage: Bacteria > Bacillota > Clostridia > Lachnospirales > Lachnospiraceae > Butyrivibrio > Butyrivibrio proteoclasticus_A. The sequence goes on along the minus strand of NZ_JHWL01000012.1, from coordinate 75,615 downwards.
CTGGATGACGTTAACGTAAGAGACTTCATTCAGAACAACTACACAATGTATGATGGAGACGAGAGCTTCCTTGCAGATGCTACAGATGCTACTAACAAGCTTTGGGGCAGACTTCAGGAGCTTCAGAAGGAAGAGCGTGAAAAGGGTGGCGTACTTGAGTGCGAGACAGAAGTTGTATCAAGCCTTACAGCTTATGGCCCTGGCTACATCGACGAGTCTATGAAGGACCTCGAGACAGTAGTTGGTCTTCAGACAGACAAGCCTCTTAAGAGAGCATTCATGCCTTACGGCGGAATCAAGATGGCTGAAGAAGCTGCTGAGACATATGGTTACAAGGTAAATGAGAAGTTCCACAAGATCTTCACAGAGTACCACAAGACACACAACCAGGCAGTATTTGATGCTTACACACCTGAGATGAGAGCTGCTAGACACAGCCACATCGTAACAGGTCTTCCAGATACATACGGTCGTGGACGTATCGTAGGCGACTACAGAAGAGTTGCTCTTTACGGTATCGACTACCTCATCGCTAAGAAGCAGGAAGATTACAACAACTGCGGCGATGGCACAATGCTTGACCACATCATTCGTCAGAGAGAAGAGATCTCAGAGCAGATCAGAGCTCTTAAGGGAATGAAGGAAATGGCAGCTGTTTACGGATTTGATATTTCACAGCCTGCTAAGAACGCTAGAGAAGCTGTTCAGTGGCTTTACTTTGGATATCTTGCAGCTATCAAGACTCAGAACGGTGCTGCTATGTCTGTTGGTCGTGTATCAACATTCCTTGATATCTATATCGAGAGAGACCTTAAGGAAGGAACACTTACAGAGTCTGAGGCTCAGGAGCTTATCGACCACATGACAATGAAGTTCAGAATGGTTAAGTTCGCTCGTATTCCTTCATACAACAACCTCTTCTCAGGAGACCCAGTTTGGGCAACACTTGAGGTTGGTGGACTTGGAATGGACGGTCGTCACATGGTTACAAAGAACGACTACAGATTCCTTCACACACTTGAGAACATGGGACCTTCACCAGAGCCTAACCTTACAGTTCTTTATACTTCTAAGCTTCCAGCTACATTTAAGAAGTATGCTGCTAAGATCTCTGTTACAACATCTTCAATCCAGTACGAGAACGACGATGTTATGAGACCTATCTGGGGCGATGACTACAGCATCTGCTGCTGTGTATCTGCTACACAGACAGGTAAGGAAATGCAGTTCTTCGGAGCTAGAGCTAACCTTGCTAAGTGTCTCCTTTACGCTATCAACGGTGGTAAGGATGAGAAGTTCCTTACAAAGGATGGCAAGCACATGCAGGTTGGACCTGAGATGGCTCCTATCACTTCAGATGTACTTGATTACAATGAAGTTATGCACAAATATGACATCATGATGGATTGGCTTGCAGGACTCTATGTAAACATCCTCAACCTTATCCAGTACATGCATGATAAGTACTACTACGAAGCAGCTGAGATGGCTCTTATCGATACAAACGTAAGACGTACATTCGCTACAGGTATCGCTGGTTTCTCACACGTTGTAGATTCACTTTCAGCTATTAAGTATGCAAAGGTTTCAACAGTACGTGACGAGTCTGGTCTTGTTGTAGATTACAAGATCGAGGGAGACTTCCCAAGATACGGTAACGATGATGAGAGAGCTGATGAGATCGCTGTATGGCTTCTTAAGACATTCATGAAGAAGATCGAGAAGCACCACACATACCGTGATTCAGAGCCTACAACATCTATCCTTACAATCACATCAAACGTTGTTTATGGTAAGGCTACAGGTGCTACACCTGATGGAAGACCTGCATTCGCTTCATTCGCACCTGGTGCATCACCATCATACGGCGCTGAGAAGAACGGTCTTCTTGCATCACTTAACTCTGTTGCTAAGATTCCTTACGAGTACGCTCTCGACGGAATTTCAAACACACAGACAATGAACCCTAACGCTCTTGGTCACGACGACGAGGAGAGAGCTAACAAGCTCGTTAACGTTCTTGATGGATACTTCGATCAGGGATCACACCACCTTAACGTTAACGTATTTGGTAAGGAGAAGCTCATCGATGCTATGGAGCATCCTGAGAAGCCTGAGTATGCTAACTTCACTATCCGTGTATCTGGATACGCTGTTAAGTTCATCAACCTTACTAAGGAGCAGCAGCTCGACGTTATCGCTCGTACATGTCACGAGGCTCTTTGATTTATCAAAGATAATATATAGTAATACCACTACTAATAAGATCAGGACTACGAATTTTCGTAGTCCTGTTTTTTTATACCTAAAAATAGTTTTAGGTTATTTTTAGGTTAAGAAAATATCATGGGATTTATGAAAACAATGAAAGGAGTACGCCGTGCAATTTAGACATGAATTAAAGCATGAGATCTCGACCCAGGACATGATCGCAATTAGGCAGCGCCTAAGAGCCATAGCCACTCCGGATCCTCATGCCATAGATGGAAAATATCTGATTCGTAGTCTTTATTTTGACACCCCTGAAGATAAAGCTCTTTTAGAAAAACAATCAGGAATCAGCCGGAGACAGAAGTTCAGGATAAGATACTACAACTCAGATAAGTCAGTCATACATCTTGAAAAGAAAAGTAAAGTAGCAGGCCTGGGTACAAAAGTCTCGGCTTCTCTAACGGAAACAGAGGCTCAGAAAATTGTAGAGGGTGATATCGCCTGGATGAAAGACAGACATGAGGACCTGATAAGGGAATTGTATTCCAAAATGGTCTCAGAACGGCTTGGCCCTAAGACAATCGTTGACTACAACAGAGAACCATTTATCTATGGACCTGGAAATGTAAGAGTAACACTGGACTACAACATCAGATCCGGACTTAATTGTATAGATTTTCTGAACACGGAATGCATTACAGTTCCGGCAGCCTTCGGCGTATGCATCATGGAGGTTAAGTGGGACAACTTCCTTCCAGAGATAATACGTGACGCAGTTCAGCTTCCACATGCAAGGACTGGCTCTTTTTCCAAGTACGAAGCCTGCAGGCTTCCTGTAATACAGGCCAGACAGATCTGATCAATATAAATACAATAACCAATAATTATAAATAGGAGAAAAAAGAAATGACCTTTAATGACATCTTTAAATCAAGCTTTTTGGAAAATGTAACAAGCATAAGCATTCTGGACATGGTGCTGGCAATGGCACTGGCCTTTGGTATCGGCATGTTTATCTATCTTGTGTACAAGAAGACTTACCAGGGCGTTATGTATTCAGACAGCTTCGGCGTAACACTTGTAGCTCTCACAATGGTAACAACACTGGTAATCCTTGCAGTAACAAGTAACGTAGTTCTTTCACTTGGTATGGTGGGTGCCCTTTCAATCGTTCGTTTCAGAACAGCTATCAAGGAACCATTGGACATTGCGTTCCTGTTCTGGTCAATCGCAGTAGGTATCGTTCTTGCAGCAGGTATGATCCCACTTGCAGTATTTGGAAGCATTATCATCGGAATAATCCTTCTTGTATTTGTTAATAAGAAGTCTTACCTCATGCCTTATATCGTAGTTGTAAACTGCGACGGTCATGACGCAGAGGTTAAGGCAACTGACTATATCAAATCTAAGGTTGATAGATTCGTAGTTAAGAGTAAGAGTGCTCAGAAGGGCAACCTTGAGCTCAACATCGAAGTAAGACTTAAAGAAGACAACACAGATTTTGTTAACGAGCTTTCTGATATGGCTGGCGTTAACAGCGCAGTACTTGTAAGCTACAACGGCGAGTACATGGGATGAACGGTTAAAAGAACTAAAGGAGACAGAATGAATGTCAACTAGCAGGAATATAAACAAAATATGTGTCATCATCACTGTCGTGACTGTTCTTGTAACTGTGCTATTTATGAACGGAAGCGCGCTGGGAGTAACAGCAGAGGATACTGTTTCTTTTGGCTACGAGGATACTCTCTTCGATGACAGCTACGTTCATACCATCGACATTACCATGGATAACTGGGATGAACTCATAGAGAATGCCACCAGTGAAGAGTACAGCGTGGCCGACGTTACGATAGATGGTGAGACCGTCAAAAATGTTGGAATACGAGCTAAAGGAAACACATCCCTTAGCACAGTATCCCAGCTTGATAGTGAGAGATACTCCTTTAAGATAGAGTTTGACTGTTATGACACTTCTGGAAATTATCACGGACTTGATAAGCTTTGCCTTAATGACCTGATTCAGGATTACAGCATGATGAAGGACTATATAACCTACAAGCTTATGAACGAGTTCGGCGTGGATGCACCTCTTGTTAGCTTTTGTTACATAACAGTCAACGGCGAGGACTGGGGACTTTACCTGGCAGTTGAAGCAGTTGAGGATTCCTTCCTTGAAAGAAATTATGGCACCAATTTTGGTGATCTCTATAAACCAGATAGTATGTCTATGGGCGGTGGCCGGGGTAACGGTGGCGACTTCGACATGAAGGACATGGACTTTGATCAGATGGGTATGAAGAATCCATTTGAAAGAGATGGCGATAGCGATGGACCTGATTCTAGCAGCGGATTCCAAGGAGGCTCTGGCGAATTTGGAATGGGAAGTAGCGACGCCAAGCTCCAGTACATAGATGATGACATCGACAGCTACTCAACAATATTTAACAGCGCCAAGACTGAAGTTTCTAAGGCAGATAAAAAGAGATTGATCAAGGCCCTGAAGAACCTCAGTGAGGGAATTGAAGAGTCAGATTCTGAGAAGATTGATAGCGCTGTTAATGTAGACGAAGTAATGCGCTACATGGTTGTCCACAACTTCGTTGTAAATGGCGATAGCTACACAGGTAACATGATCCACAACTACTACCTGTACGAGGAAGATGGCGAATTGTACATGATCCCTTGGGATTACAACCTTGCCTTTGGAACCTTCCAGGCATCAGATTCTACAGGGACAATAAATGATCCAATCGATACTCCGCAGTCCATCACTGAAGGAAGTAACGACAGACCAATGTTTACATGGATAACATCCACAGAAGAATATCAGGAGCAGTATCACGAATACTATCAGGAATTCCTTGATCAGTTCTATACAAGTGGATATCTTGCAGACCTTGTGCAGAACACTTATGAAATGATCTATGAATATGTGGAAAAAGATCCTACAAAGTTCTGCACAGTAGAAGAATTCGAGACAGCGGTAGAAACCATGAGCCAGTTTGTAGAACTTAGATGCCAGAGTATCCAGGGTCAGCTTGATGGAACAATTCCTTCAACTGATTCAGGCCAGGAAGAGGATAGCTCTAACCTTATTGATGCCTCATCAATCACACTTTCAAATCTTGGCTCCATGGGCGGTGGTGGTGGTCCTTCTGGAGATGATAAATCTGGTGGTCCATTCGGTGGATCATCTGATGATGACAAATCTGGCGGACCAGGTGGATTCCCAGGTGGTGGAAACTTCCCTAGTGGTGATTCTCAGCCAGGAGACAGCGATCAAAGTGGTGAATCTAGTGGTCCTCCAAGTGGCTTCCCAGGAGGAGATTCTCAGGATGGAGACTTCCCAAGTGGAGACTTCCCTGGAGGGAACTTTGGATCAGGAACTACTATAGATATAAAGAACTATATCTACGCCGGAATATCAGTAGTGGCACTGATTGCAGCTTTGATATTTGCAGCCACATTCAAGAGAAAAAAGAAATGATAGTTATGTAATAACTAAAGGAAAAGGGCGCTCATTTTTTGATATGAGCGCCCTTCGTTTTTTGAATTATTTAGATAACCAGTTTCTTCCAAACAAGAACTTCCTTGTTTCCGACACTAGCAAGAGGTCCAGGGATGGTCTCAGAATTTCTGTGATCACCAAGGATATCTCTGTCGAAGGTGATTGGAGTTCCGTCGGTGTTCTCAAATTTCTGCTCTGGCTCGAAGGCTTTGCCAAGTGTTTCAGTTGTGATGATTCCATCAACAAGGTCCTCTACAGCTTTGCCATAATTAGTCTTAAGGTAATAGTCACCATTCTTTTCTTTCAGTTCAACAGTGATCTTACTCTTCTTATCCTCAAGATGGTTCTTTTTCTTTTCATGCTTACAAACAGTAGCACCGTTAAAGTAAGCATTTCCCTCAACCCATACAGGAAGGTGACCAAAGTGAGCCTCGGCAAGACCGCCCATATCAGGGTTCTTGGTAAAGTCAAACTGTGCAATCCACTCTTCATAAGAAGGGAAGATATCAAATGGCTTAGTTCCAACAACTTCATATTCTGCATCAGCAGGAGTTTTCTTCTTATCTGTTACAGCATGCTGCTGAATAAACACATTGTTGTAGATTCTGTCGTCGCCGTGGAGGATAGTCATAAAGCCGGCAACCTCTGTCCTGTGACGGATGTGATATGGTGTATATCTTGGCTCTCTCTGGCCATTAACAATGCTGTCCACACCGGAGTTGATAAGACCAAAGCCTCCAAGTACCAGGTTGTGCACAACACCGATTCCTTCACTAGGAATGATGATGGCTGTTGGTGAAAGCAGAATATTATTATCAATAAGTGTTGGACCGTGGCCAACCTCAATGAATACATCGCAGCTGAACATAGCACCAGGAGCCTGTTTAAGGCCACCGTGTCTGTAGTTATCGTGCATAAGGTTCTGGCTGACTCTTGCACCCTGTGCTTCCCAATCAAGCCATACACCCATGATGCAGTGGTGTATATGATTGCGTCTGATAGTAACGTCAATAGCAGCATGAAGCTTGATGCCAGCTGTCTCAGCACCGCCAAGCTGCTGTGATGTGCAGACATCATGAATCTCGCAGTCCTCAATTGTTGAGAATACAGCACCCATTCTGCCTACGATACCAGTCTGCTCACAGTGATGAACATGGCAGCGACGAACTATATGATGACCGATCTTCTCTTTTAACCAGCCATGGTACTGGCCTCTGCAGACCGCATCTCTCTCCATCTGAGTAGGACTCTTAACCTGCTTAATAGTGAAGTACATGTCATTTTCAGGATCAAGATATTTACCCAAAGAAATACCGCAGCATCTGCTTCCATAAACCTCGCAGTCTTCAATGATCCAACCCATACTCCAGTGAGGACCGATCATACCATCCTGGTAAGCTGCTGGTGGAGCCCAGGTTGTAGCTGCCTTACAGATGGTGAATCCGCTGACGGTAATATAATCTACATGATTTCTGGTAGGCATGAAGCAGTTTCTACGAACACTGAATTCAACCTTCTCCTTGTTAGGATCAAGCTTCTGGAAATTAGCAAAAAGAACTGTCTCGTTAGTCTTCTCATCCTGCTCTGTATACCACAGATACTTGGCAGCCTCCTGATCCCAGGCAAGAGGATCAGCCTTGCCTTTCTGACACTCTTCAAGAGAAGATGTCTCATACATCATGCTGTCATTAACAAATACGGAACCTGTGTGTCTGATAATAGGAGAGAAATACCAGTCTCCGTAAACTCTCTCAGTATATGGATTGTAATCCCCAAAGATAGTGTTGCTAACGCGAGCTGTCCATGTGGAGCCTTTAACCTTTTTCCATCCGGTAATAAGCTCGGCACCTGTGATCACAGCACCAAGTGGCTCCTCAGAGCGATACACAATGGGATTTTCCTTGGTTCCTGCGTTCTTTGGAGCTACAAATTCTCTATATATACCAGGTTTAACAATAACCTCGTCACCTGGCTGAGCAATCTTAGCCGCATCATTAACATGTTTAAAGGGCCTTTCTGCGCTACCATCCCCATCTCTGAAGGAATTGGCGTCTACATAATAAATCATGAGATCTCCTTTCGGCAAAGTGCCTAATTTGTGCAAATTGTTTAACGATAAACATCTCGATATGTATCAATACTATGATTCAAAATGACAAAAGTCAATCAAAATGTACAAAAAACTAAATCAATATTAATGTTTTCTGTGCAGTTTAACAAAAAAACTATTGACATGAAACTACCGCAGGCGTAATAATAAACTTGAGTTTAACGATTTACTAAATATTTGTTGACAGGAGCGTGGGATGATAACTCTCAAGGAAGTTGCAGAAAGATGCAACGTATCAGCTACGACAGTTTCCAACGTAATAAATGGAAAAGCAAAGACTAGCGAAGAGACTAAAAACAGAATATTGCAGGTCATTAAGGAAACTGGTTACGAGCCTAATACAGTTGCAAAGGGACTGAGAATTAAGCGTACAAGATCCATAGCGATAGTTGCCGAGGATATTGCCCAGTTCACTTCACCAACCATCATCGAGAGCATCATGGAAACCTGTGAGAAGATGAACTATCGCGTGGTTGTCCATAACCTTCGACTCTATGACAGATGGCAGGATACCTGGTATGGCCAGGACGACGAATACCATTCTGTTCTGGATCCTGTCATTAAAGACATCATGGCTGCTCAGATCGATGGAATCATCTACCTGGCAGGTCATGCACGAATTATTAAATCCTTAAATTCGACATCATCAAAGATACCGATTGTAATGTGCTATGCATATTCAGAATCGCCATCTATACCATCTGTCGTTATAGATGATGAGAAGAGTGCATATGATGTGGTTTCATATCTTATAAGAAATGGCCATGAGCGAATTGGTTTCATAGGAGGCCGCATGGATAACATCCATACAGCCCAGAGACTACTTGGATATCAGAAAGCATTGTATGAAAGGGGACTGCTTTTTGATCCTAAGCTCGTTTACTATGGGGACTGGTCAAGGGAATCAGGATATGATGGGGCGAAAGCCCTGGTTCCACAGGGGGTTACAGCTCTTTTCGGCATATCAGACCTGATGACAGGCGGAATATATGACTATCTTGAAGAGAAGGACATTACCATTGGAAAAGACATTTCGGTTGTAGGCTTTGATAATGAGAGTATCTCAGCATTCTTCAGGCCACAGCTGACCACCACATCGTTACCACTTAGGCAGATAGGCCAAAAAGCTGCTGAACTTCTTTTGGAGAAGCTTGAAAACGGGGAAGAAAAGGGAGATATCAGCTTAAAGCCAGAAGTATACAAGTTTCCTTGCAGCTTAAGAACGAGAAAGTCAGTCAGCAAAAGGTAATTTTTTTAGCATTTAAGTTTAACGTTAAACAAGGAAGGAGTTCAGAGTGTCGTCAACGAAGCATTTTTGGGAATCCAAGAAATTTTGGTATTCAATATATCTATTTGCACTAATAGTACCTTTCCTGGTACTGGTATTTCTTTTTAGTTACTATCCACTGTATGGTTGGAGATATGCATTCTACGACTACAAGCCACCAAAGACATTGGATCAATGCGCATATGTAGGATTCAAATGGTTCAAATCCCTGGTGGATTCTCCAGTTAAAATTGGACAGATCGTGCAGGTTCTTAAGAACACCTTTGCAATGAGTGGGCTTACCCTTGGAACCAGCTGGCTTCCTATGATTTTCGCTGTATTTCTCAATGAGATAAGAGGCGTTAAGTTCAGGAAATTTGTTCAGACAGCTACAACACTTCCTAACTTCGTCAGCTGGGTTATGGTTTACTCAATTGCCTTCTGTATCTTCAACAGCACAGGTGCAGCGAATACATTCCTTATGAAGATAGGGGTTCTTGAGGAGCCAATTCTCTTTTTACAGTCCTCTGAGCACGTGTGGTTCACACAGTGGCTCTGGCTTACCTGGAAGAACCTTGGATGGGCAGCGATCATGTACATCGCAGCTATCTCGAGTATCGATGATGAGATGATCCAGGCAGCTAAGGTCGACGGTGCTTCAAGAATGCAGGTAATCTGGCACATCACAATCCCAAGCCTTTTACCTACATACTTCGTTCTTCTCGTTATCAACGTAGCTAACTTCCTTAACAACGGTATGGAACAGTACTACGTATTCTCTAATCCTTTCAACAAGGAATTCATACAGGTTCTTGATCTTTACGTATTCAACCTGATGAGTTCAGGCGGTTATCCGGTTTCTGTAGCAGTTAGTATGCTAAAGAGCTTAGTCAGCCTTGTATTGTTGATCATCGTTAACGGTGCTTCCAAGAAGATCCGTGGCGAGAGTATTCTGTGATTGGAGATAGATATGAGTAAAGAAATAGTAGCCAAAACCAAGATAAAAATGAGCACAGGCGACAAGGTGCTGGAGATCATCTGCTACGTTATCTTCGCAATAGCCGCATTCCTGTGTATATATCCGTTTTATTACGTAATCATAAACACATTCAGTGCCAACGATGTAAGTGCCAGAGGTGACGTTCTGTTCTGGCCTGTGGGCTTCCACGTTCACAACTATACATCAGCATTTAGAATTGACGGGCTTCCATGGGCGTTCTTCATTTCCTTATCAAGAACTGTACTTGGAACTGCCTGCACAGTTATTGCATCTGCATGGCTTGGATTCATGTTCACCCAGCAGAAGATGTTCCTTAGAAAGTTCTGGTATCGTCTCGTTGTAGCAACCATGTACTTCAACGCAGGTATCATTCCTTGGTATCTGGTTATGAAGCAGATGGGCCTTACCAACAACTTCATGGGATATATCTGGCCAGCAGTTGTATCACCTTTCAACCTGATCCTTACCAAGACCTTCGTTGAGTCTGTGCCAAAAGAGCTACAGGAGGCAGCCGAGATCGACGGAGCCGGAATATTTACAATTTTCTTCAGAGTCATTGCACCAGTAATCAAGCCTATCATGGCTACAGTAGCTATTTTCTCTGCTGTAGGACAGTGGAACGCTTTCCAGGATACACTGCTTCTTGTTACAGACCAGAAGCTCTATCCACTTCAGTTCGTGCTTTATCAGTACCTTAATCAGGCCAGCTCACTGGCTTCACTGGCCCAAAGTAACACCAGTACATCTTCACTGGCGGCAGCTGCAGCTACAACACAGACCACAACCAGTGTACGTATGACAATTACCGTTATCGTAGTAATACCTATCATGCTTGTATATCCAATCTTCCAGAAGTACTTCGTAAAGGGAATCATGATCGGTGCGGTAAAGGGTTAACGAATCTAGCCCATAGTGGGTTCAGATATAAGAAAAACGGAGGTATGAAAATGAAGAGTAAAAAACTTGCTTCTTTAGCTCTTTCTACAGTTCTTGTAGCTTCTTTAGTTGCTGGCTGTAGTAACAATGCTGGTGGAAGCACATCATCAGGGGGATCAACTGAGTCTGGCAGCGGCGCTGCAGCTTCTGTAGCTGAAGCAGATCACAGCAGCACCTATACAGTTGATTTCTACAATGTAGCTGCTAACTTCCAGGGCGTTCAGTCTGGTTGGTACGGCAAGATTGTAAAAGACAAATTTAATATGGAGCTTAACATCATCGCACCTCAGGTTTCAGGTGACGGCAATGCACTTTATCAGACAAGATGCGCAGCTGGTGACCTCGGAGACCTCATCATTCTTGATAACTCAGATATGCAGGAGTGCGTAGATACAGGTCTTATTAAGGATCTTACAGGCATCATCGAGCAGTATCCTAACCTCATGAAGTATGAGGAGCAGATCAAGGCATTCAACTCAATGATGGGTGATGGTACAAAGATCTATGCTATTCCTCTTGAAATGAACAACAACGGACCTACAGCTTACAAGCAGCTTCACGTTTACTCATATCCTCGTATGGGATGGGATATGTACAACGAAGTTGGTGCTCCAGAGCTTAAGAACACAGATGACCTTCTTAACTGCCTTGCAGAGATCCAGAAGGCTCATCCTACAAACGACAACGGCGACAAGGCTTATGCATTCTCACTTTGGAAAGACTGGGATAGCCAGTACATGGAGAACGTAGCTCAGATTGCTAAGTGGTATGGACAGGAAGTTAACGGTTCTGTACTTATCGGAACAGACAACTCAATCGCTCCTCTTACAGATAAGAACGGCGCTTACTACAAGATGCTTAAGTTCTTATATCAGGCTCAGCAGATGGGACTTGTAGATCCAGACTCAGCTACTCAGGACTGGAACTCAGTTGTATCTAAGATGCAGGATAAGAGAGTTTACCTCTACTGGTATAGCTGGCAGTATGGATTCTGGAACACACCTGCAAAGGGTAACGAAGGTGTTAACTACATCGAGATCCCTGTAGCAGATACTAACCTTTTCCAGACAGCTGATACATACTATGGTGATGGTAGAGTACTCGCAGTTGGTTCACAGGTAACAGACGAAGAGCTCGCAAGACTTATGGAGTTCCTTGACTGGTACGCTTCTCCAGAGGGAGTTCAGATCCAGCACGCTGGTACAGAAGGCCTTACATACACAGTTGAGAACGGCAAGTACACACTTACAGAAGATGGTCTTAACAGATTCTCAGCAGAAGTTGCTGTACCTGAAGAACTCGGTGGTGGTAACTGGAACGATGGTAACAACCAGATCAACCAGTGGATCGTAGCTTCTTGCGATGTTAACCCTGACACAGGCGAACCATATGCTTCAGATATGTGGTCAACAACAATCGAGATGAACCAGACAACAACTACTAAGGAATGGTCAGAGAAGTTTGGTGCAGCTGATGACGTTGAATACCTTACAAAGAACAACATGATGACAGTAGTTCCAAGTATCAACATCGCTCTTGACGTTGACACAACTGACATCAGCCTTATCAGAAGCCAGTGTGGTGAGCTTATTAAGGATTCTTCATGGAAGATGATCTATGCAGCAGACGATGCTGATTTCGAAGCTCAGTGGGATGCAATGGTTACTCAGCTTGAAGGACTTGGCTGGAACGACCTTGTAACATTCGATACAAATAAGTATGGCCCTATGCTTGAAGCTAGAAAGGCTGCTTCTAACTAATTAAATATCCGTTAGATATTAAAAGAGGCTGTGCACGGTTCAGTGCACAGCCTTTTTTTACTCTTTAATCTCTTTTCCTTTATCAAACTGGCTTTGCAATTCTTTTAACTGATATACAATGTCTTTTTCCTCGTCAAAAGAAAATACATAGCCATGAAGAGATCTTGCCTTGTTCTGCAAAGTCTTGGAGCGGCTCCAAACGAAGATGGCGGACTTACCTTTGCCGTTCTTAGCTTCCTGAATAATATTGGAAGCGGCGCTGTTACCGTCAAAGGCCACAACCATTGATGGGCGGCGCTCGAAGATCTCGTAGTTAAAGCTCTTGTAAATGCCCATGCCCTGGGCCTCTGTGGATACACGGATCTCAACGTCCAGAGATTTTAATTTATCAGCCTCTGCCTTGGTTATAAGAGATGGAACAACGCAGTAGATCCTAAAGCCCTTCTTGTTATGCTCTAGCAGGTATTTCTCATAGCCTGAAAGCTTGTGACCGATAACAAAGCACACCTCTTCAGGAGACAGGTAATCAAGCAGAAGATCAAGCTGTTTCTTGCCCTCCTTGGTAACTCTGGTGGCTCTGTTTTCTGTATTAAAGCTTCCTCCAAGAAGCACTACTGGGAAGCGATCCCAGGTTATTTCGCTAATCTGTTCCTTAAGTTCCTGGTTGGCATCAAGCTTAGCTGCTGAAGGTGAAGCCTTTCTTGAGATCTTAACAGCCTTCATCTTCTCAAGAAGAACCTCCTCCATGTCTCTTCCCTTAAGAAGATTTCCAAAGCTTGCCTTCTTATCGGAGTAGGCCTTCTGGCTCTCTTCAATAATGCCAGCCTCTGCATCCTTCATAAGTCGCACTTCATCCGGTGTCAGATCAAGAAGTGTAACAAGGGACAGCTCCTCATCGATAGCTCCCGTTCCATAAAGGGCTGCGCCGTCTGTTCCCTGTACGCATCTAAGACCCTGTCTTAAGTATTCCTTAAGCGGATGATGCTTGAGGGAATTAAGGTTATTAAGTCGCACATTACTTGTGAGCTGGAACTCCAGAACCACGTTGTTTTCCTTAAGCTGCTTAAGCACCTCTTTACCCTTCTTGGACCGTGGACTGTAGGTGTAAAGGCCGTGGCCAAGGCGCATGTTAGGCATCTTCTGACCAGGTAAAAGAGAATCCTTAACACAGGAAATACTGTGGGCTATATTATCCTTCTGGCTGTCGTTCTCGCCGGCATGAACCCTGATAACAAAGCTTGGATCCTTGGAAGCAATCTTCACAATTTCCTTAAAGGCAGGCTTTAAGGTGATGATGTCATTGATCTCTTCACCTACAAAGTCGCAGCCCGCAACATATGGATCAAGGGCAGTGGCCTTAAGAACCTCAAGGTTCTGCTCAAGATAGTCTGACGGAGTGACAGCGTCCTTGATGATTGTAAGAGGAATCCTTCTAATGGCCGCCAGGAACCTGATCATGACTCCTGTTTCCTGATAGATCTTAGGCATTACCTCGTGGACCTGTCTTAGCATTTCTATAGATTCATATTTTTTTACCAGAGTTGTATCACTGATCTCAGCATAGGAAACGCCCTGAGCCTTGTAGCATCTGGCTATCCACAACAGCTTATCCTGGAAGATAGTGTTACTACAGTAGTCAGGATTCTCCTTATCGTGAAGCATCTGCACAAGGGCATTTCGAACGTCCACATCCGGAATCTGTGAAACGTTACTTAGCTGAATCTTATCCTCGCTTTCCTTCCCCTTTGCAAAGACATAACGATAAAGATATACCTTCTCAAGGTTGGTAAAGACGGCCTGTCCGTCCTTGATAACTGCAAGAGAGCCGCGAATCTTCACAATGTTCATTTCCGCGTTATCAAGGTTATTAAGGATCAGGTCTGCAAAGTTGATAAAGGTATTGTCGTTGATCTTACGGGCAAGGTATTTGCCCTGTAAAGGTGAAGTAATGAACTGTCTTGCTACCTTCTCTCGCTGGGCGTTGACCTTCTCCCACTGGGCGGGGGTCAGTTCAAGCTCAAGCTTTTTAACATAATAAAGAGGGTAGCGGATCTGATGATAGATACCAAGGGCGATCATAATGTCCGCCGGCAGATTACCGTTCATGTGAGTGTGGAGATCTGCCCGGAATTTAAGCTCCTTGGGGATAAAAGTTCTAAAGATAGTCTTGGAAAGATCAAGGTCGTAGTCCTTGGTCTGACTCATGAGAGTTTTGGCAATGGCTGGAATTGTGGCCTTAAGCTCAACACTTCCATCTGGGTGAATGTCGGCCACATCTATATTGCCAAGCTTGAATATATAGACATCCTCGTTGCGGGCGTTGATATAGCAGGGAATCTCACCCTTAATAACAAGCATTGAGGATTCTTCGTCCTGAGAAAGGGGAAGATTGCAGGTCCTTGCCAGGTTCCTGATAAGGTTTCCAGTGTGATGATTAGGAGTGGAAAGAACGTAGTACATCCTGTCCAGATCCTTATAAAGGTTTACAATGATATCCTTTTCATTATCCAGGAAAAAGCATGTGAAATATGTCATACACAGATCCTTTCGTAGTGAGAACAGTTACAGGGACTGCAAAGAAATAAACTGATCAGTTACTTCCTTGGCGTTTACCAAGCTCCCAAAAGGCAACAGCGCTGCAGGCTGCAACATTAAGGGAATCCACGCCGTGGGACATAGGGATCTTGACGCACCAGTCGCATCCCTCGATTGTCTCTGGAAGAAGCCCATCCCCTTCTGCACCAAGGAAGATGGCCAGCCTATCAGCCTCTGCCAGCTCCCTGTCTCCAAGGGTCTTGGTGTCGTTCCTAAGAGCCAGCGCCACAGTTTTAAACCCAAGTTCCTGCAGAGTAGATAGCTCTTTTCCCTCAGGTAGGAAGGTCCAGGGGATCTGGAATACCGTACCCATGCTGACACGGGCAGCTCTGCGATACAGAGGGTCTGAGCATCCGCTTGTAAAAAGAACTGCATCCATAGACAGGGCCGCTGCGCTACGGACGATGGCGCCTACGTTTGTAGGATTGGTGACGTTTTCAAGAACCGCTATCCTATGGGCGCTCTGGGTTATCTCGGCTACAGATGGTAGCTCTTTTCGCGCCATGGCACATAGAACGCCTCGTGTAAGGTGGAAGCCGGTAATCTTGGTAAGAACCTCTGAAGGAGCCACGTAAACTGGAACGTCAAAAGAACTCTTAATTCGCTCTATTATTTCAGCAGCCTCTTTCTCTGTCTGGTCCTTCTCAAGAAGGAGAGAAATAGGGCTGTAACCAGCATCCAGAGCCCTTCCAATAACCTTGGGACTCTCTGCGATGAAGATCCCTGGGACCGGCTCATTGATGTGATAGAGCTGATTCTCGTTAAGGGCGTGATAAATGCTCAGTTCTGGCGTGTTTAGTTCATTTATTTCTATAAAATCTGACATTGAGTTTCCTTAATTATTGAGATAAATTCTAGCTTTAATTATAGGGCTGCGACAAAAAAAGGTCAAAATGCGTGATATAATACCATGAGAAATGCTGATAAAAAGGGAGACTGACATCATGGAATACATTTACGAAACTCACTTGCATACAGTAGAAGCTAGCGCCTGTTCATCCACGCCTGCAGCGGATTACATCGATTATATGCTTGGGCTGGGATACAGCGGTATAATAGTTACAGATCACTTTCTTAATGGCAACAGCTGCATCGACAAGAACCTTCCCTGGGAGGAGAGGATCAGGCAGTATTGCCTTGGCTACGAGCATGCGCTGGAAAGGGCTAAGGGAACTGATCTTAAGGTTTTCTTTGGCATAGAGTTTAATTTCCGTGGAGATGAGTACCTCCTTTATGGTGTAGACAAACAGTGGCTTTTGGACAATCCAGAGATCATGACCATGACCAGATCAGAACTAAAAAGGGCTGTCAACGAAGCGGGAGGCATTATGATACAGGCCCATCCCTACAGGGAGAGAGGCTATCTTGATACAATCCGCCTGGCACCTAACGCAGTGGATGGATCAGAAGCCTACAACTCAGGAAACCCTGATTATCAGAACGCCTGGTGCTACAAGTACGCTGTAGAACACGGCTTTCTTATGACTGGCGGATCTGATATTCACAGATTTACCCAGGAGGACATGGGAGGAATGAGCTTCCCATACAAGCTTGAGACCATCCAGGATTTCGTAAAGGCCTTTAAGGCTGGGGACGGAACTCCAGTGGTTCGAAGGAATGCCCACGACCCTGAGTCAGTGTTTAAGCCAATTGTTGAAGATGAGAAATTACTTGTCCCAGATCAGGACTACACACTTCCTGTTATGATCTGTGACGACTAAATATAACAAATCACATTATGGCAGATGTGTATAGTATTGAACTGAGAATTGCGAGACAGCAGGGCTGTCGAATATTCAGATAATGTAGGAGATTACATGGAAGAGAAGCCCCACAAGAGAAGGGTGCACTATTCAGGCAAGTACCCCAAGAAATTTGAAGAAAAATATAAAGAGCAGAATCCGGAAAAGTATGCTGACACCGTGGCCCACATTATATCAAAGGGCTCAACTCCTGCCGGCATGCATATTTCCATTATGGTAAAAGAGATCCTGGATGTGCTGGATATTAAGCCTGGCCAGCAGGGTCTTGATTGCACGCTCGGATATGGCGGTCACACCCGCAAGATGCTGGAAAAGCTGGAGGGACAGGGCTGTGTTTACGGCCTTGATGTTGACCCTATCGAGTCAGCTAAGACTGTTAAGAGACTTAGGGATGCAGGCTTTTCTGAGGAGAACTTTGGCTTTAGGCTTACCAACTTTGCCAACATAGATGAAGTGGCTGGGGAGGTTGGTAAGTTTGACTTTGTGCTGGCGGATCTTGGCGTATCCTCCATGCAGATAGACGATCCGGAGAGAGGCTTTTCCTATAAGATAGATGGACCTTTGGACCTTAGACTTGATCCACAGCATGGACAGTCAGCAGCAGAGCGCCTTCACGACATCACAAGAGAAGAGTTTGTGGGCATGATGGTGGAGAATTCTGACGAGCCCTATGCTGAGGAGATTGCGGACAAGGTCTTTTCCCTTATGAAAAAGGGGTATCCTATGGACACCACCACTGCTCTTCGAGAGGCAATTGAGGCGGCCCTTTGGAAGGTACCTAAGGAAGAGAAGAAGGATGCCATCAAAAAGAGCTGTGCCAGAGTGTTCCAGGCTCTTCGAATAGATGTTAACAGTGAGTTTGAAGTTCTTTATACATTCCTTGAAAAGCTCCCTGGAATCCTTAAACCAGGCGGAAAGGTGGCAATTCTTACCTTCCATTCTGGAGAGGACAGATTGGTTAAGAAGTCTTTTAAGGAACTATTTAGGGACGGGGTGTATAGTGAGATATCACAGGATGTGACAAGGCCTTCTGCAGAGGAGTGCCGTATCAATCCTCGCAGCAAATCCACCAAGATGCGATGGGCGATCAGGAGTGATTCATAAGCTTTGGCAGCAAATATAGCGAGAAGTATTATTTGTATTTGGAGGGGAAATGTACATTAATCGCAAGACACATTATCTTTCAACAGCTCTTTTCTGGGCTGCAGGGATACATGTCTTTTCTAACGCTATACTCGGCACTGTGAGATATCTGGTAGGGAAAAGCGAGACCCTAAGCTCTATCGGACCACAGATGACCAACACAGTTAACATAGGAGCTCAGATGGCTGTGTCTGCCATGCAGGTAATCTGCATGACAGTGGTATTTATCAGCGCCTTTGACAAGCTCAAAAAATCTTTGTCCGTAATATCTGAAAGTGACAGACTACAAATGGCGGTGCTTCAGCAGGAGGTTCTGGGAAAGGGACTGCCTACTCTGACAGGAGATTCCATCGGAAAGCTCCTGGAATTGTGGGGCATCATTCTGATCGGAGTGCGTATGGTCTATGATATATGCTCCATCGTCTACAGGAAATTTGTTATGGATCTTGTGTCCATGAGCAGTGCAGTGAGCGGAGCTGCCCGGTCGGCAGTTGTTACCACCAACAGCTTCGTTGAAATCTACAACAACACCCATGGATTTAAATACATAGGCCTTCTTGTGGCGATTTTGCTGGGGATTATGACCACTGGAATATTCCTTAATGACAAGATCCTTAAGTTCATAACCATGATACTTATGGCTTTTTTCTTGCTTTCCTTCGTGCTCCTTGGAATGCAGACCTTTAACCTTGGAGGCTACAGCGTGGGAATCGTGTGGACTTCAGTTATCTTCCACCTGGTGGAAACCTTGGGCCTTCTGGGACTGGGGATATACCTTAGAAAAAAATATGTTGGACTTTGAAATCATGCAGGAATGCAGATATTGATAAACGAAACTATGAATCGAGGCTTACCTGATGAATATATGTCTTTTGAATGATTCATTTCCGCCGGTGATCGACGGCGTTGCCAACGTTGTCATGAACTACGGAAATGTGCTTACTAATCAGCTTGAATCTAACGTTGTGGTGGGAACACCGGGATATCCTGATGCGGACTACTCAGGCTATCCTTACAAAGTTGTGCCTTACCACAGCTTTGACACCACGGATTTTATAAAGGGCTACAGGACAGGATATCCCTTCTCCATAAGGGAAATCGATGAGATGGCCAGCATGAAGCCAGACATCATCCACACTCATTGCCCTGCAGTTTCCACAATCATGGCCAGGATCTTAAGGAAGGAGACTGGCGCGCCTATCGTCTTTACCTACCACACCAAGTTCGACGTGGACATAGCAAGGGCTGTGGGCGAGGGCTTCCTTAAAAAGGAGACCATCAGGACCATGATAAACAACATTGAAGCCTGCGACGACGTGTGGGTCGTATCCGAGGGAGCCGGCGAGAACCTTCGCTCTCTGGGCTATCAGGGCGAATACAGAGTTATGAATAACGGCGTGGATTTCCCTAAGGGCCGCGTAGATGAGGACAGGGTAAAAGAGCTAACTTCTGCCTACGACCTTCCTGAGGGCGTGCCGGTATTTCTTTTTGTGGGAAGACTTATGAAATACAAGGGACTTCCTATTATTGTCGATGCCCTTAAGATGCTTTCAGACAAGGGCGTTGACTTCAGAATGGTCTTTGTTGGCGGCGGTGCTGACGAGGACGAGATGAAGGCGCTGGTTAATGAGTATGGAATCAGCGGAAAGGTGATATTTACTGGCCCAGAGCATGACAGAGAAAAGCTTCGCGCATGGAATACCAGGGCAGATCTATTTCTTTTCCCATCTGTCTATGATACTAACGGAATTGTTGTCAGGGAGGCAGCAGCCTGCGGCCTTGCCAGCGTGCTGATAAAGGGATCCTGCGCAGCAGAGGGAATAACCCACGATAGAAACGGTTTCTTGATCGAAGAGAATGCACAGTCCATGGCGGCGCTTCTGGAAGAGGTGGCAAAAGATCTATCTCATCTCCACCAGGTTGGACAAAATGCCATGGATGAGATTTATATTTCCTGGGAGCAGGCTGTGAGACTAGCCTACGACCGTTATAAGGAGCTTAATGAGATGGTGCGCTCCGGAGAACTTGGAATCCGCAAGCACCAGAGCTTTGAGTATCTTATGAAGTCTGCAGCTACCGTTCTTGACGGTACTGAGAGGGTATTCGTTGATACACCAAGGAGCATCTACTGGGGCATGAGGGATAACTTCCAGGAATTTAGGAATGACTTTAGGGATAATGTCACAGACTGGAAGAATGATATCAAGGATAACATGGAAGAATTTAGGGATAATGTTGCTGACTTTAAGAATGATATTAAGGACAACATGGAAGAATTCAAAGATAACGTTAATGACATGAAAAATGATATTAAAGATAAGATGTCCAGAATTGGTGAGGATTAACAGGTGTTAACAGGTATTAACAGGTGATATCGAATCGAGGATGATTCATGAAAGATAGCAATTCTAATGTAAAGAATAGAGACTGGTACAAGAGGATGAGCTTCTACCAGATTTGGGTCAGGAGCTTTGCAGATGGAAATGGAGACGGAATTGGAGATCTCTACGGCGTCTATGACAAGCTTGAGTATGTGAAGTCCTTGGGCGTTGATGGAATCTGGTTCTCTCCCATATACCCTTCACCAAATGCGGATTTTGGATATGACATTTCCGACTACAAGGATATCCATCCGGATTTTGGAACTCTTGAGCAGTTTAAGAAAGTTCTTTTTAAAGCCCATGAGATGGGACTTAAGGTGATAATGGACCTGGTGGTGAATCACACATCTGATGAGCATCCCTGGTTTCTGGAAAGTAAGAAGGGCAAGGACAACCCTTATAGCGACTATTATATCTGGCGTGATAAGCCCAACAACTGGGATAGCCTTTTTGAAGGCAAGGCCTGGGAGTACGTTCCTGAGAGGGGACAGTACTATCTCCATATCTTTGCCAAGAAGCAGCCTGACCTAAATATGGACAACCCTAAGGTCAGGGAGGAAGTTAAGAGTATTATGCGTTTCTGGCTGGACATGGGAGTGGACGGCTTTAGAGAGGATGTTATCAATTTCATTTCCAAGGTTGAGGGGCTGCCAAATGGCGTGCCTTTCCTACCTGCGGTAAATGGAATGCCATATTATAAGGATGGTCCGCATATTCATGAGTACTTGGCGGAGTTTAGGAAGGTCTGCGATGAGTATGACTGCTTCCAACTTGGTGAGGGACCTATGACTACTGTTAAGTCTGCTATGAATTATCTTACGGGGCCCACTAAGTCCCTGGATATGATGTTTTCTTTTGACCATATGATGGCGGACTGCTTGTACACTGAGTATGTCCACAGGCCATTTTCTCTAATCAAGCTTAAGAAGGCCTTTTCTAAGTGGCAGTATGCCCTGAATGGCAAGGGTTGGAATGCGCTGTACCTTGAGAACCACGATCATCCAAGGATTATCAGCAGGTACGGAAGTCATCATTTCTGGAGGGAGAGTGGCACCATGCTGGCTGCCAGCTACATCTTCCAGCAGGGAACACCTTTTGTGTATCAGGGGCAGGAGATTGGCATGACCAACATTAAGCTCATGTCCATCGACCAATACGTGGATGTGTCCTCCAAGACCAACTACCACACCTATCATCTCAAGGAGGATCCCGAGAGGAGACTTCACAGGATTCATTTATCAAGTAGGGACTCAGCAAGGACTCCTATGCAGTGGGATAGTAGCGAGAATGCGGGCTTTTCCAAGGTAAGGCCCTGGTTCTACGTTAATCCCAATTATAAGAGGATCAATGTGGCAGCTGAAGAGGGTGAACCTGACAGCATCCTGAATTTCTACAGGAAATGCCTGGCCCTTAGGAAGTCTTCAGATACGCTGATCTACGGAGATTATACTGAGCACTTTGCTAAGGATAAGAATATCTACATGTATGAGCGAAGCCGTGGCGGCGAGTCATACCTTGTGATCTGCTCATTTTCAAGACTTCCAGTCAAAGCCTACAAGCCCAAGAAGTTTGCCGGGAAGCACGGTGAGCTGGTGCTGTGTAATTATGCCAGGAAGTATGCTGGTGATGGAACTGGAAGAAATGTGGAATTGACAGCGGATTTTAATGGTGTAGATAATGGTAGAGATAAACTGAAAAATGAGAATTTTAAGGAATATATCGATAAGGAGATTGAAGAGATCGAGGTGAAACACGGATTCCTTCGACCTTTCGAGTGTAGAATATATAGATATGAAAATTAAGATGTACATTTCACTGGCGGTGGCCACGGTCTTCGGCCTGGTGTTTCTATGGGGAATTAATGAATTCTCCTATACATATATGCTGATCCTGTTTGTGGTGACGCTTTTGTTCTCTTACAATGCCGTAAGACTCTATGGGAGACATAATCCAGAGAGGGAACATAGGGCTAGACGAGTGTTTTTGTGGGCTGCCTTTGTGTTTTACTTATTATTCCTGTTTCTGCTGACCTTTAGCGTCAGAAGAGCGACACCGCAGCTGATATTTTCCAGTAGAGACAGGCTGAACTACTATCTGAAGTTCAGGTGTAACTTCGTGCCCTTTAAGACCATTAGGAATGCCATTAAATACAGCACTTCCTTTAGATATTTTGCAATTAACATTCTTGGAAACCTCGCTGCCCTTGCGCCCCTGGGCTTCTTCTTGCCAGCACTGTTCAGACGGGCAAGACACTTCCTGCCCTTTACCCTTATGGCAGCACTGGTTGTAGTATTTATCGAGTCCACACAGTTCCTATTCTGCGTTGGCTCCTGCGACATCGACGACTTCATCCTTAACGTACTCGGTGCAGTAGTCATGTACGCGGTGGTACGCGTGGTGTTCAGGAGAGCGTTCCGAGAAAACTAGAAAAATAGTTTCCATGGAAAATTACGGTAAAAATAGAAATTTTGGCGATTTTTCTGTATTTTTTCACAATAAAAAGTGCACTAATATACGGTGATTGAAGCAAGAGAACGTTTTTGCAAAATTGCGAATGTATTATAACTACATTCCGATTGTTTTTGGAGGAACTCGGGAAACCATTACGGTAAAAATCCAAAAAATGGCGATTTTTCTGTATTTTTTGCGAACACGTCTTTTCAGCCACCATTCAATCAACAAAACTTGCGAATAAGAGATCATGAATCAGCCCGCTTTATCCGCAAATCTATTGTATCCGTCACTCATCCAACAAAAATGCGGATAAGAGAGCTGATTCAGCGTCTCTTATCCGCATATTATGTGTTCACACATATTTAATCGCCTCTCCGCAGCAATAACGCCGCATCTTAGCCACTATCTCTGTAGTTCTACAACTATGTAGTTTATTCACTACATTGTCTACCCTCATGTCCCCAGGTGAAGCAAACTTGTTGCCACATTGAAGTACACCAGAAGTGAAAGTGCATCAACAATTGTTGTGATAAATGGGCTGGCCATAACTGCTGGGTCGAAGCCAAGGCGTGAAGCCAGCATAGGAAGGCAGCAGCCAACAAACTTAGCAATGAGCACTACTACGAGCAGTGTCAGGCAGATAACAGCAGCAACTTCAAGCTGCAGGCGATCAAGCAAAAGAAGCTTGATAAAGTTGGCAAGAGAAAGTGTTAAGCCGCAAAGCAGAGCAACACGGGCCTCTTTCCAGATGATCTTGAACAGATCCTTAAACTCAATCTCTTTAAGTGACAATCCACGAATGATTGAAACACTTGCCTGGGAACCTGCATTACCGCCGGTATCCATCAGCATTGGAATGTATGCTGTCAGTACAACAAATGATGAAAGAGCATCCTCAAAGCCTGTAATGATGGCGCCTGTAAATGTGGCACTTACCATCAGGAACAAAAGCCAGGGAATTCTGCTCTTGTAGGTCTCAAAAATACCAACCTTTGGATAGGGCTTGTCGGATGGCACGATAGCAGCCATCTTCTCGATATCCTCGGTAGCCTCTTCTTCCAGGATGTCCACTACGTCATCGATGGTGATGATACCGACCATACGATTCTCGTTGTCTACAACGGGCATGGCGGTAAAGCCGTATTTCTGGAACATTCTGGCAGCTTCTTCCTGGTCAGTCATGGTGTTGATGCTGATGACATTGGTGTTCATGATGTCACCAATAATATCATCAGGCTTCATGATCAGCAGGTATCTGAGGGCCACAGTACCAACCAGGACCTTCTGCTTGGTTACAACGTAGCAGATGTTGATAGTCTCAGAATCAACGCCCTTTGAACGGATACGCTCAATAGCATCTGCCACAGTCATATCCTCTCTGAGGTCTACATACTCCACGGTCATGATACTACCAGCGGAATCCTCAGGATACTGAAGCAGATGGTTGATATCAGCTCTTGTTTCAGGGCTTGCGTTAGCCAGGATGCGCTTAACAACGCTTGCAGGCATTTCTTCCAGCAAGTCTGTAGCATCATCGGCCATTAGATTGTCAATAACGTTGGAAGCTTCTCGATCTGACAGTGAACGGATAATATACTGCTGATTATCCAGTTCCAGATCGGCAAAAACATCAGCAGCCATGTCTTTTGGAAGGATTCTGAACATCTTAAGGGAATCCTCCTCCTCCATCTCACCCATGGCAGCAGCGATATCTACTGTGTTCATCTCTGAGATGGTCTGGCGAAGCATTGTGTATTGCCTGGATTCAAGAAGCTCTTGTAGAATTTCAGCGATTGTCTTCTCTTCTTGTAATTCCATTGTATAAATCTCCTTTTATGAAATTGATGGTGGTTCTTAGCTTGGTACTTCGACCAGGAGCAGGATCACTTAAACATATATGTGTATCTGACTTCATAAAAACCACCTTCCTTTCCTTCGGAGATTTATTGAAAGACATCTGAATAATAATCTTTTCAATACGAATGCGTTGAATTTTAGATAAACCTTTTTAACGCATTATTACTGTAGCACACATTTTTTGAAATGTGTACCCAAAAATATTGGACAGAATAACAGAAAAATCATGAAAAACCTTTTGCCAACCGCTGGATAATATACTAAAGTCAATATATATGTGAATTATCAAGCGAGGTATTTTTTATGGAAAAATGGGCAAGAATCAAATATACACCAAACCTCCCATTGGGTGAGGACAGAACCTATGTTACAGCAAGTAAGAAGCACATCGACTTATCCTGTGCAGCCGCCTGCGAAGGCATGGTTCTTTTAAAGAACGAAAGAAATCTCCTCCCACTTAAGAAGGGCACTAGAGTAGCTCTTTTTGGTAAGGGAACCTTTGATTATGTTAAGGGAGGCGGTGGAAGCGGCGATGTAACAGTGCCTTACATCAGAAACCTCTACCAGGGCCTTTCTATGTTCTCTTCAGACATCTCAATCTACGAGAAGTCTGCCAGATTCTACGAGGATTATGTTAACGATCAGTACAAGCAGGGCATCGTTCCTGGAATGTTAAAAGAGCCATCTCTTCCAGAGGACATCATTGCTGACGCTTCAGCCTATACAGATACAGCTATCATCACCATCAGCAGATTCTCAGGCGAGGGCTGGGATAGAAAGGTTGCTGGCGTAGACAGAGAAATCAAGTGCGAGGCTGTGGACTTGGTGGCAGCAGGCAACAAGATCTTTGACCATGGCGACTTCTACCTCACAAACGCAGAGAAGAAGATGGTTAAGCAGGTTGCTGAGAATTTTTCTAATGTAGTCGTTGTTATGAATGTGGGCGGCGTTGTGGACACCACATGGTTCAAGGATAACGAAGCGATTCCAGCAGTTCTCATGGCTTGGCAGGGCGGAATGGAAGGCGGTCTTGCTGCAGCCAAGATCCTTCTTGGAAAAGAGAACCCATCAGGAAAGCTTGCAGATACCTTTGCGGAGAAGTTGGAGGATTACCCTTCAACTGCAGGTTTCCACGAAGACGACGAATACGTAGATTACACAGAGGATATCTACGTAGGTTACAGATACTTTGAGACAATTCCAGGAGCGGCTAAGAAGGTCAACTATCCATTTGGATACGGCCTTTCTTACACCACATTCCTCTTAGAGGACTACAAGGCAGAGCCATTCACTGTAGAATTCCAGGACGAAAAAGCAAAGACAGCCAAGAGCACTGACAAGAAAGAGTCTGGTCTTGCAGATGCCATTGTAGTCAGCGCTACAGTCACCAATATCGGCAAGATTCCAGGCAAGGAAGTTGTTCAGCTCTACTACAGTGCTCCTCAGGGTAAGCTTGGTAAGCCAGCCAAGGCCCTTGGCGGATACGTTAAGACAAGACTTCTTCAGCCAGGTGAGAGTCAGAAAGTGACTATAGCTCTTTATATGGATGACATGGCTTCCTACGACGACCTTGGAAAGGTCAAGAAAGCCGCATGGGTTCTTGAAAAGGGTGAGTACAAGTTCTTCCTTGGAACCTCTGTTAGAGACGTAAAAGAGCTGGACTATACTTATAAGCTTACTAAAAACGTAGTTGTAGAGCAGGTTGCAAACAGACTCACACCTACATCCCTTAAGAATAGAATGCTTGCTGACGGAAGCTTTGAAGACCTTCCTCAGACCAAGCCTGTTGATACCTACGCAACTATTTTCAAAAGAGATAAAGACTGGAAAGAGACCATCAATTGGAAAGTCCTTAAGACTCCTAAGGTTCGCCCTCAGGAAATGATGCAGCTCTTTTTACCAGCCAAGGATACAGATCCTAAGAAATTCATTGAGGTTGCTGAGTGCAAGATAACTCTCGAGGACTTCATGAAACAGCTTTCCGACGAGCAGCTGGCTTCACTTCTTGGTGGACAGCCTAACACAGGAATGGCCAACACCTTTGGCTACGGCAATCTTCCAGAGGTGGGTGTTCCATCAATGCAGACCTGCGACGGACCTGCTGGCGTTAGAATCCAGCAGGAGGTTGGCGTTGTAACAACAGCTTTCCCATGCTCAACACTTCTTGCCTGCACCTGGAATGAAGATATTTGCTATGAAGTTGGTGTAGCTGGCGGTGAAGAGGCCAAAGAATGCAACTTTGGAGCATGGCTTACACCTGCCATTAACATTCACAGAAGTCCTCTCTGCGGAAGAAACTTTGAATATTACTCAGAGGATCCATTCCTTGCAGGAAAACAGGCAGCAGCCATGGTTCGCGGAATTCAGAGTAACAACATCGCCGCTACACCTAAGCACTTTGCCCTTAACAACAAGGAATCCAACAGAAAGGCCAGCGACTCAAGAGCATCAGAGCGTGCCATCAGAGAGATTTACCTCAAGGCCTTCGAGATCGTGGTAAAAGAGGCAGAGCCTTGGAGCATCATGTCTTCCTACAACATCGTCAACGGTCAGCGCTGCTCAGAGTCAGCAGATCTTTTAACAGGAATCCTTAGAGATGAGTGGGGCTTTGATGGCGTTGTTGTCAGCGACTGGTGGGGCTACGGCGAGCACTACAAGGAAGTCCTTGCAGGCAACGATATCAAGATGGGCTGCGGCTACACAGATCAGCTCCTTGAAGCCATCGACAAGAAGGTCCTTAAGAGAAAAGACCTTGAAAGAAGCGCAGAGCGAGTGCTCAAGCTGATTCTTAAGCTTGATTAAGGGGAACTATGCTGGAAATACATGTAGATAAACAAAACGGAGATTTCTCCACCATAACGGAGGCCATCTGGGCTGTGCCCTATGACACAGAGGCTGTGATCTACATCGGCGAGGGCACCTACAGGGAGAAGATCTTTTCAGACAAAAGAGCTATCTCTTTTATCGGGGCAGGAATGGACAAGACCATCTTAGAATACGGCGATGGAGCTTTTGATGACATGGAGGATGGAACCAAACGGGGAACCTTTAGATCTTTTACCGCATTCTTTGGTGGACACAGGGCTGTTGTAAAGGACATGACCATCAGAAACACTGCAGGAGACGGGGCTAAAGCTGGACAGGCTCTGGCGGTGTATGCAGATGCAGACTACTGTCACTTTGAGAACGTGAAACTTGAAGGTCATCAGGATACGCTATTCTTAAGTCCGCTTCCTGAAAAGGAAAGGCAAAAGAACGGCTTCCTTGGGCCAAGAGTTCTTTCTCCAAGGGTTCTTACAAGGCAGTATTACAAAGGCTGCGAGATAAGGGGCGATGTGGACTTTATCTTTGGCGGAGCAGATGCTGTGTTTGAGGACTGTCTTATCACCTGCAATCACAGGCCTGACAACGGCGGGATCAACGGCTATATCACCGCCGCCAGCGGCAAAAAGGATGGCCTTGGATTTGTCTTTATGAATTGCAGGATCCGCGGGGAAGAAGGGTGCAAGCCAGGTTCGGTATTTCTTGGAAGGCCCTGGAGAGATGAGGCAAGGACTGTATTTCTTGACTGCGATATGGATGAAAGCATTTCTCCAAAGCGCTTTTCTGGCTGGGGAGATGTGGACAAAGAGCATCCTGATACCTTCTATGGAGAGTATGGAGAAGTTAAATCCATTGGCGTAAGTGAGTACATTCAGCTTGTGGAAAGAGCTAAAGATCATATTGAAGATGTTATTTCTTATTAAAGGTTGCAACTATTAAGGTGTTGCATTAAAATAGTTTGATGTTGAATTGTAAAACGTAATTAATGATGAAATGGAGTAGTATTTATGATGCAATCACGTACACATAACTGTGGTGAGCTTCGTATCGAGAATGCTGGCGAGAGCGTTACACTTGTTGGCTGGCTCGAGAATATGAGAGAAGTTGGATCAGGACTTGGATTCGTAGTTCTTCGTGACTTCTATGGCACAACACAGATCGTTTTAGAGACAGAGGAAATGGTTAAGACTGCCAAGGCTATCAACAAGGAGTCTACTATTTCTGTAAAGGGCGTTGTAAGAGAGCGTAGCTCCAAGAACCCTAAGCAGGCAACTGGTGATATCGAGGTTGTTCCAGAGACTATCACAGTTCTTGGAAGATGCCGTTACAACGAGCTTCCATTCGAGATCAACCACTCAAGAGAGGCTGATGAGACAGCTCGTCTTAAGTATCGTTATCTTGATCTTCGTAACCCAGAAGTTAAGAAGAATATCATTCTTAGATGTAATGTTGTAGCAGCTCTTCGTCAGTCAATGACAGAGCATGGATTCATGGAGATCACAACTCCTATCCTTACAGCATCATCACCTGAGGGAGCTAGAGACTACCTTGTTCCTGCACGTAAGCACCCTGGTAAGTTCTATGCACTTCCACAGGCTCCACAGCAGTTCAAGCAGCTTCTTATGACAGCTGGTTTTGACCGTTACTTCCAGATCGCACCTTGCTTCCGTGATGAGGATGCAAGAGGAGACAGAAGCCCAGGAGAGTTCTATCAGCTCGATATGGAGATGGCTTTCGCTTCTCAGGAAGACGTATTCGCTGTTTGTGAGGATGTTCTTCCTCCAATCTTTGCTAAATATGGTACATACAATCGCGCATCAGGCGCTCCATTCATGAGAATTCCATTCCTTGAGGCTATGGAGAAATATGGTTCAGATAAGCCAGACCTTAGAATTGACCTTACAGTTGCTGATGTAACTGAGACTCTTAAGGATTGCGGCTTTGGACCATTCGCTACTAAGGCTGAGGATGGAACAGATACAAACGTTAGAATTAAGGCTGTTGTTGTTTCTGACTTCAAGGAGAGCCGTAAGTTCATCGACAAGACTATCGGTGATGTAGAGGTTCAGTCAGGTAACAAGGCTTACTGGTTCAGAATGGATGAGAACGGCGAGCTTGTTGGAGGTATCTCTAAGTTCGTTGCTCCTATCAAGGATGCTGTTGTTTCAGCTCTTTCACTTAAGGCAGGCGACCTTGTAGTTCTTTCAAGCGGCAAGCTTCTTGCAGCTCAGAAGACTGCTGGTGTTATCGTTAAGACCTTCGGTGCTGCTGTTCCTGGACATATGGATAAAGAGCAGTACGCATTCTGCTGGATTGTTGACTTCCCTATGTATGAAATTGGTGAGGAGTCAGGTGAGCTTGAGTTCTGTCATAACCCATTCTCAATGCCAACAGGCGGTCTTGAGACACTTCTCAAGGCAGAGAGAGGCGAGATTGATCCTCTTTCAATCACAGCTGATCAGTACGACCTTGTATGTAACGGCGTAGAGCTTTCATCTGGTGCTGTTCGTAACCATGATCCTGAAATCATGATCAAGGCATTCGAGATGGTAAGACTTGGTGAAGAAGACGTTAAGGCTAAGTTCCCTGCTATGTACAACGCATTCTGCTATGGTGCACCACCACACGCTGGTATTGCTCCTGGTGTTGACCGTATGGTTATGCTTCTTGCTGGTGAGGATTCAATCCGTGAGATTATTCCTTTCCCAATGAATAAGAATGCACAGGACGTAATGATGGACGCGCCTGGATACGTAACAGACAAGCAGCTTGAGGAATTACATATTAAAGTAACAAAGACAGAAGAATAATATTATTGATGAGTGCTCTGGTGCTTAGCAGCAGGGCACTCATTTTATTTTTATTCTATGTTTTATTAATTCTTTGTTTATTTATATGATGTATGGGACATATTATAATGAATATGTTACAGTCTATATTTCGTTAATTTTTCTTTTTGATTTTGCTCTTGTTCAATTTTGTAAGGAGGGTGCTATGTCGGAGAAAAAAGCTACTTCAAACAAAAAACAGGCTAAACACATAAGTGCACAGCTACTTCTGGTTATCATTCCAATGATGATCGCAGCAATAGCGATTGTAACTATCTTTGTTTCTTTGCAGGCCAGGAATGTCATTTCAGAACAGGCAACTCACGGCCTATATCAGGAGGCCAGAGCGAACTGTGCTGATATTGCGCAGATGGTAGATGGTATTAAAGGATACTACAACGGACTTGCTGATGTAATTGAAGTGTCTGTATATGAGACAGATGCAGATATCCTTAAAGCTTTAGAGCCAGGCATGACAGAGTATAAGGATGTTGTAAGCGATGTATATATAGCACTTGGAAGAGAAGGATTCTATGATGGATCTGGCTGGGTTCCGGAGTCTGATTATGACCCAACAACAAGAGCATGGTATAAAAACGGTGAGAGTGCTACAAGCGTAGTACTTGGTGCGCCTTCATTTGACCTTACAACCGGCAATATGGTTGTGTGCGGATCAAGAAGCATTAATATGCGTGACGGTAGATCTGGTGTTATGTCAATTGATATCGGCCTTGCTGGTGTTTCCAAGAATGCAAGTGCATTTAAGCCTTTAGGAACCGGTGCAACAATGATGTTCAGCGGAACAACAATTCTGGCTTCTCCTACAGAAGAACAGATTGGTAAAGAGGTTTCTGAATATGCGGATGATGGATTTGTTCAGGAAGTAGCTGCTATTGTTCAGCAGGGCGGAACAGATGAAATCAAGGATATTCATGGAACAGACGGACATGATTACTACGTTGCATTTAACAATGTAGCTGGAACCGATTGGTACATGGTTTCTTTTGTAAAAGAATCTGACGTATTAGCATCACTTAGGAGATTCATAATTATAAGTGTTATTATTGCAGCAGTAATGATTCTTGTTTCTGCACTCGTAATGCTCAATATTATTAGCAAGATGATCACTAAGCCGGTTAGCAGCCTTACAAACAATATTACAAGAATTGCAAGTGGTGACTTTACAGTTGATATCAAGAAGGGTTCTGGCAATGAAAATGAAATTGGCGTAATGAATAACAACATGTTTGATTACGTAAATCAGATGCGTGATACTCTCTCAGAACTTAAGTCTGTTACAGACAAACTTGCAGTTGAAGCCGGAAACAGTAAGAGTGCATCCAGTGATCTTAATGTTCAGGCTGATGAACAGAGCAAGGCAATGCAGCAGATTCAGGGTGCTATGGATGACATGGCTGATGCTGTTACAGAGCTTGCAAATCAGGCAACAA
Source organism: Butyrivibrio proteoclasticus P6B7 (assembly GCF_000622085.1). Classification (GTDB taxonomy): domain Bacteria; phylum Bacillota; class Clostridia; order Lachnospirales; family Lachnospiraceae; genus Butyrivibrio; species Butyrivibrio proteoclasticus_A. The sequence continues at coordinate 43,525 of NZ_JHWL01000012.1, read as the reverse complement.
CTCTTGCCCAGGAAGTTAGCAACCTTACAGATAAGAGCCATCAGACTCAGGATACTATGGGCGCTCTTGTAACCAAGGCAAAAGAGGGTCAGAAGGACATGGAAGCAGTTCAGACCGGTATGACAGGAATTGCATCCTCTATGGAAGACATGAACAGAGTAGTAGGCGATGTAGGAGAATCTGCTAATAAGATTAATTCTATCATCGAGATTATTAACTCTATTGCATCACAGACCAACCTTCTTTCACTTAATGCTTCTATTGAGGCAGCAAGAGCAGGCGAAGCAGGTAAAGGCTTTGCAGTAGTTGCAACAGAGATTGGTCAGCTTGCTAATAACAGTGCTGAATCCACAACACAGATTGCAGAGATCATCAAAGATATCACAGCTCAGATTCAGGATCTGTCTAATAAATCTCAGTCCAACATGGAAGAAATCAATGCAAATATGGACGCTGTTAACACAGCAGGTGAGACCTTCGAAGAAATCTTCAGAAGTCTTGATGAGACAAGCGATATTGTTGGAGAGATGATTGCCAAGGTAGGAAGTGTAGATGAAATCGCAACTTCTATGGCAGCTATTTCTGAAGAACAGTCAGCTAGTACACAGGAAGTTAGCGCTACAGCTACAACCCTTGCTACAAGCGCAGAACAGGTTGCTGAGAACTCCAGAGGCGTAGATGGAAGCGCCGCTGCTGTATCAGAATCTTCTGGCAGAATTGAAGACCTTATCAGTCAGTTCAAGATTTGATAGAACGAGCATGAGCGAAATTTTGATAAAATATTTATGAAGAAAAAAGCTGGAAGCCGGTTGTATTAGTAAACAAGCGGCTTTCGGCTTTTTTGTGTTCAATTGTGCAAAAAGGACAAATTGTCTAACATTAGTTGAGAAAACCCCGCAAAAAGTGTATTATTATGTTGTTATACTATTCATATTCTGTGTTTTTTTAAAATACTTCTTGGATAGTAAACAAAAGATAAGCTGATGTATACGGTTTATCGATAACACCAAAGGAAGGGGCAATATAGTTAGAAATGCAAATGAGAGAAGCGTCAAAGCTAATTAGTCAGTTTGCAATGGTTGGACAATTGGGACTTTCTCTTTTGATGCCACTTCTGATATGTCTTTTTGTCTGCTATTTGCTGTGTACCAAGATGTCTGTTGGTACATGGGTTTACATACCGGGGTTTATTTTGGGGCTCGGCGGTTCTATGACAACTGCCTATAAGGTTTATCTGTCAGTAATTCACAGGGAAGAGAAAAAGAAAAAAGAAAAGAATCCAAACGAAGTCTATTTTAACAAGCACATGTAAGGTGTTTATGGGCATTATTGGGAGTTGGGAGAGACTAAATGTTTAAGTTACAGGATGCAGTTAAGAAGGAAACTAGAAATATTGCAATCGGCACAGGAATTGGCGTTGCAGTAATGATCCTTGTATTTTTTGTTTTGCACATGGTGATACCAGATGATTGGGTGCCATTTGATTATACAGTTGTCCTTGGAGGAATTGTGGGCTTTATCGTAGCCGTTGGCAATTTCTTCTGGATGGCAATCACAGTGCAAAAAGTAGCATCTATAGAGGATGAACAGAAGGCAAGACAGACCATGGGCGTAAGCTTCAGGTACAGAACCCTTCTTCAGCTTTTATGGGTGATACTGGCTATAGTAGTTCCAGTGTTTAACCTGGTGGCGGGCATTGTACCGCTATTTATACCTAGCTTAACAATTAAATTACGCGGGATAATGTCTGCGGGGAAAGGAGGTTGAAGGCGAAAGCATGAATAGTAGTTTCGAAGTTGATTACGCCAAGATCTATCAGACTATTAAAACTGGCATCCCGGTTCTGGGCGACTTCAAAATCACTCAGACGCTGATCGTGAGCTGGATAGTGATGATCATCATCACAGGGTTATGTATATTCTTAACCCGGAATCTGAAGATCGAGAACATTTCGAAAAGGCAGGCTTTTGCAGAAATGCTGGTTGAAACGGCCAATAACTTTGTCCGTAACAACACAGGTGGAAACAAGTTTGATCACCTTATTCCATTTGTAGCAGCTCTTTTTACTACGAGTGTGGTATCAAACCTGATAAGCCTGATCGGACTACGAAGTCCAACAGCAGACCTATCAACAGAAGCAGCCTGGGCGATAGTAGTATTCGTAATGATTACTGCTACCAAGATCAAGACCAACGGATTTGGCGGATATTTAAAGGGATTTACAACACCAATTGCTGTCATGACCCCGTTTAACGTTCTGTCAGAGTTGGCAACTCCAGTAAGTATGGCGTGCCGTCATTTTGGTAACATCTTGTCAGGTGTAGTTATCGACGGACTTATCTACTGGGCACTTGGACTTGCATCTGCAGCACTCCTTAAGCTTATACCAGGAGCTGTGGGCGCATTCCTGTCAAACATCCCTATCTTAGGATTGGGACTTCCTGCTGTTACCGGTGTTTACTTTGACTGGTTCTCAGGATGTATGCAGGCGTTCATTTTCTGTATGCTGACGGTAATGTATATTGCTAATGCGGCAGAAGAAGGATAACGCGTGAAAAAGGATCGCAGAGCGGTCCGTTATCATAAAAAACAAAATAATAATAGTTTCATTTAGGAGGCAAATAATTATGGGTGATTATCAGTTACTAGCTAGAGGTATTGCACTTGCAGGATGTGGTATTGGTGCAGGATGTGCACTTATCGCAGGTATTGGACCTGGTATTGGTGAAGGAACTGCTGTTTCTAAGGCTCTTGAAGCTATTGGCCGTCAGCCAGAGTGTAAGGGCGATGTTACTGGTACAATGCTTCTTGGTTGTGCGGTTGCTGAGACAACTGGTATCTATGGATTTGTTACAGGTCTTCTTCTTATTTTCGTTGCACCTGGAATGTTCATGAACTATTTGCAGTAATAATTCATTAAGGAGGTGCTACTTCTATGAACGAGAAGAAAAATGCCGGAAAAAATGGCATATTTTTCATAGCGCTTCTTGCCTTTTTCGTTGCACTCTTATTTTATGTAGGCATGACCAAGAAGGTTGAGCCTACACAGGAGCTTGTAACTTTAGTACCTTGGACATTTATTATTCAGATTCTCAACCTGTTCTTACAGGTTTACCTGATTAAGAAATTTCTTTTTAAACCAATCAACGAGATTCTTGAAAAGAGAAAGAACCTTGCTGATAAGGTAATTAGAGAAGCCAGGGATGCTCAGAGTGAAGCTGATTCCCTCAAGGAACAGTACGAAAGCAGCTTAACAAAGGCTCATACTGAAGCTGCTCAGATTGTTTCTGAGGCCCAGAAGGAGGCTCAGGCCAAGGCCGATACAATGGTCAAGGAAGCTGAGGAAGAGGCAGCAAGCATCAAAGCAAGAGCTGCAGCTGATATTGAACAGGAAAAGAAGAAGGCTATCAACGAAGCCAAAGACGAGATTGGCTCCCTTGCAATGGATATTGCAGGCAAGGTTGTTGAAAAAGAGATTAACGAAGCTGATCACAAGAAGCTTATCGACGACTTCATAAATAAAGTCGGTGCTTGATTAGAGAAAAGAGGTAATAATGAGTAAAGCTGGAGATCTTTATGGGCAGAGCCTATATGATCTGGCAGTGGAAGAAAACCTATCGGATGAGATACTGGGCGAAATGGAAGTTGTGAAGCAGATTTTCAAAGAAAATCCTGATTACATCACACTCCTGTCGGAACCCTCAGTCCCGAAGAATGAAAGACTGCAGCTTGTTGATCAGGCTTTTGACAATAGCCTGCAGCCATACCTTATGAACTTTATCAAGATACTCATTGAGAAGGGGCTCCTTAGAGAATTCTCAGCATGTCAAAAGAGATTTCGTAAGAGCTATAACGAGGATCACGGAATAGCAGATGCCCTTGTTACAACAGCGGTTAAGCTTGATGAAAAGCAGCTGTCACTTCTTAAGGACAAGCTTGAAAAGATCAGTGGTAAAAAGATTCTGCTTGAGCAGAAAACAGATCCTAACGTATACGGCGGTGTAAGAGTGGATCTGGAGGGACAGCTCTTTGACGGAACAGTCAAAGGCAGGTTATCCGAGCTTCGCAGAAGAGTCGACGAGACGGTCATCTAAAATTATACGTCGGAGGATGATATGGAACTAAAACCAGAAAAAATATCCGAGGTCATTCGAAGCCAGATAAAGAATTATCAGAATGCAATTATCCAGAATGAGACTGGAACAGTTCTTACCGTTGGTGACGGTATCGCTCGTGTTAGCGGTCTTTTGAACTGTATGTCCGGCGAGCTTTTGGAGTTCGAGAATGGTACATTCGGAATGGCTCAGAACCTCGAGGAAACAGTAGTATCCGCGGTATTGTTCGGAGAGGATGTAGGTATCAGCGAAGGACAGACCGTTAAGCGTACAGGAAGAGTTGTATCTGTTCCTGTAGGTGAAAAGATGATTGGCCGTGTAGTAAATGCTATCGGTCAGCCAATTGATGGACAGGGACCAATCGAGTCATCAGAATACAGACCTGTTGAGTCACCTGCACCTGGTATCATCGCAAGACAGCCCGTTAAAGAGCCACTTCAGACAGGTATCAAGGCTATCGATTCCATGATCCCTATCGGAAGAGGACAGCGTGAGCTGATCATTGGCGATAGACAGACAGGTAAAACAACAATTGCTATAGATACTATCCTTAACCAGAAGGGTAAGGACGTTATCTGTATCTATGTTGCTATTGGACAGAAGCGTTCAACAGTAACATCACTTGTTGAAGACCTTAAAAAGGGCGGAGCTATGGACTACACAATCGTTGTAGCAGCTACAGCTTCAGAACCAAGCCCACTTCAGTACATCTCTCCATACACAGGCTGTGCTATGGGTGAGTACTTTATGAATAAGGGAAAACACGTGCTTTGTATCTACGACGATCTTTCTAAACACGCCGTAGCTTACCGTGCACTCTCCCTTCTTATCAGAAGACCACCAGGACGTGAAGCTTATCCTGGAGACGTTTTCTACTTGCACTCAAGACTCCTTGAGAGAGCAGCTAAGCTCTCTGATGAGAACGGCGGTGGATCACTTACAGCCCTTCCTATCATTGAGACTCAGGCCGGCGATGTATCAGCATACATCCCTACAAACGTTATCTCTATCACAGACGGACAGATCTTCCTTGAGACAGAGCTTTTCCACTCAGGAATCATGCCAGCGGTTAACCCTGGTATCTCCGTATCCCGTGTAGGTGGTAACGCTCAGATCAAGGCCATGAAGAAGGTTGCTGGTACACTTAAGCTTGTATATTCACAGTATCGTGAGCTGCAGAGTTTCGCACAGTTCGGATCCGACCTGGACGAGGATACCAAGAATCGTCTTGCACAGGGTGAAAGAATTGTGGAAGTTCTTAAGCAGGACAAGAATCAGCCTGTACCAGTTGAGAAGCAGGTTGCAATCCTTTATGCCGTTGTTAACAACATCCTGATGAAGATCGAAGCCAGCGACGTTGCTGAGTATGAGGCAGGTCTTTATGACTTCCTGGATCAGAATCCTTCAGGAATTGCAGCAATGCGCGATATTCGTGAGACCGGAAAACTTGAAGCAGAGACAGAAGACAAGCTCAAAGCTGCTTTGAACGCATATACTGACAAGTTTGTTAGTAGTAAGAAATAATGATGACAGGAGGATGAAATAATGGCTGGATCAATGAAAGCTGTTAAACTCCGAATCAAGAGCGTCCAGAGCACCATGCAGATTACGAAGGCCATGCAGCTGGTTGCAGCTTCAAAGCTTCGTAAAGCTAAGGAAAGAGCTGATGAGTCAAAGCCTTACCTTGAAACAATGCTTACAACGCTTACAGATATAGCTAACGGTAACACCGACTTCAGATCAATCTACACCAAGCCTGGTGATAATGCTGAAAGATGGCTGTATGTTGTAATTGCCGGAGACAGAGGTCTTGCAGGCGGCTACAACTCTAACCTGTTTAAGTTTGTTGAGGCTGAGATCAAGGACAAGACAGACGTAACAGTTCTTCCTATTGGTAAGAAGTCTGTGGAGTTCTTTAAACACAGAAATATTCCTATCTTAACGGAGGAATATGCTGAGGTTGCTAAGATTACTATCTCAGACTGTTTCCAGATAGCTAAGATAATCTGCGGATCATATGGTGGTGAAGGATTTGGACATGTATTCCTGTGCTACACAAATTTCGTGTCCATGCTTTCACAGGTTCCTACAGCTACATCACTTCTTCCTCTTTCTGACCTTCGTTCAGAGGAGCAGGAATCTGATGGTAAGCCAAAAGATCTGATTCTGTATGAGCCAAATAGTGAGACAGTGTTCGATGCTATTGTTCCGGAATATCTGGCGGGTATTCTTTATACAAGTATCAACATCTCCTATGCCAGTGAGCTGGCTGCTAGGCGAACAGCCATGGAGGCAGCAACTGATAACGCAGAGGAAATGATTGAGACGTTGAGTCTGTACTATAACAGAGCTCGTCAGGCAAGCATTACACAAGAAATAACCGAAATAGTCGCAGGGGCAGAAAGTTGACGCCCGCTAGACAACGATAAGGAGTATACAATAATGAGTGAAAATCATGTAGGAAAGGTAATACAGGTTACAGGCCCTGTACTCGACATCCGCTTTAAAGAGGGTGAACTTCCGGATCTTCACAATGCCATAGAGATCAAGGTCGAAGACCACAAGCTGATCGCAGAGGTTGCTCAGCAGGTTGGAGACGACGTAGTTAGATGCGTAGCCATGAGTTCAACTGATGGTCTTGTACGTGGCGTAGATGCGTTAGATACCGGAAGCCCAATCACTGTTCCAGTGGGTGAAGCGTGTCTGGGAAGAATCTTCAATCTTCTTGGAGAGCCTGTTGATAACGAACCTGCTCCAGAGGGAGTAGAGAGATGGCCAATCCATCGTCCAGCTCCTTCATATGAAGATCAGGTTCCTGCTACAGAAATCTTCGAGACTGGAATCAAAGTCGTTGACCTTATCTGCCCTTATGCTAAGGGTGGTAAGATTGGTTTGTTCGGTGGTGCCGGCGTAGGTAAAACCGTACTTATCATGGAGCTTATCAACAACGTTGCTAAGGCTCACGGCGGACTTTCAGTATTCACCGGTGTTGGTGAGCGTACTCGTGAAGGTAACGACCTTTACGGAGAAATGAAAGAATCCGGAGTTATTAATAAAACAGCCCTGGTTTATGGACAGATGAATGAGCCACCAGGAGCAAGAATGAGAGTTGGTCTGTCAGGACTGACCATGGCTGAATATTTCCGTGATGTTAAGAATCAGGACGTGCTTCTTTTCATCGATAATATCTTCCGTTTCACACAGGCTGGTTCAGAGGTTTCAGCGCTTCTTGGACGTATGCCTTCAGCCGTAGGTTATCAGCCTACACTGGCTACAGAAATGGGTGCTCTTCAGGAGCGTATCACATCTACCAAGAAGGGTTCTATCACATCAGTTCAGGCCGTTTACGTACCTGCTGATGACCTTACAGACCCTGCTCCTGCTACAACATTCACACACCTTGATGCAACAACCGTTCTTTCCAGAGATATTGCTTCAAAGGGTATTTATCCAGCTGTTGATCCTCTTGATTCAACAAGCCGTATCCTTTCACCTGATATCGTAGGAAAAGAGCATTATGAAGTTGCCAAGGGCGTTCAGCAGGTGCTTCAGAGATATCGTGAACTTCAGGATATCATCGCCATCATGGGTATGGATGAGCTTTCTGAAGAAGATAAGCTTACTGTTTACAGAGCTCGTAAGGTTCAGAACTTCCTGTCACAGAGCTTCTCAGTTGCTGAGCAGTTCACAGGTCTTCCTGGAAAGTATGTTCCTCTTAAGGAGACAATCCGTGGCTTCAAGATGATTCTTGATGGTGAGTGTGATGATCTCCCAGAGTCAGCATTCCTTCTTGTTGGAACCATCGACGAAGTTTTCGAAAAGGCTAAGAAGCAGTAAAGGAGAACAATATGTCCGCAACTTATCATTTACAGGTTGTATCCTTAGATGGTCTTGAATATGAGGGCGAAGTTCAAAAGATATTGCTTCGTACAATAGATGGTGACATCGAGATTCTTGCTCGTCACACCAACTACTGTACAGCTATTGGAATGGGCACAGCCAAGGTGACCATGGAGGACGGCCAGGAAAGAAAAGCAGCCTGTATCGGTGGAATGATTTCCGTTATGAACGGTGAAGTCAGAGTTCTTCCTACCACCTGGGAGTGGAGCGAAAACATCGACGTTGAGCGTGCTAGAGAAGCTAAGGCAAGAGCTGAAGAGATCCTTAAGGATAAGCAGCTTGATAACGAAGCACGAATCCGTGCTGAGGCTAAGCTCTATAGAGCGCTGGTACGACTTGGTTCCTCCGGACAGGAACATAATATCAATATTGATTAATGAAGACAGCCCCGATTATTCGGGGCTGTAAATTTTTGCTGTGAATGGAGGTTAGCCATTTGGCTGCCTCTTTTATTTTACGTTGTCATACATGCTCATAAGAACGCTCTTAAGAGCCTTAGGCTTTGTAACCTTGATCCAGTATACTTCTGTCTCTGCATCAGAACTATCAGATGCGATGTAGATGCAGATAGCTGGCTGATCCTTCTTAAGATTCTTAGTCTCTTCCTCGGTGATCACTACAGGAGCAGCATCCTTCATAGCTCCCATCAGCTCTGTATATTTCTCTTTTGGAAAAGAGCTATTAATGGTCTCGTACTTCGATTCCTTTGCGGGATATACGTTGAAAACAACGTCATCGCGCTCTGGCATGTCTGCCACATAGAACCACACATCTCCTACCTTCTGAGTATCAGCATCGTAGCCGTACATAATGTCCACGCGGCTGCACTTATCAATGAGCTCGCTGGCCTTGGCAATATCCTCTTCACTTGCGCTTTCGTTAGTGCCACAGGCTGCTATAGCTGCAGATACTATAACAGCTACTAAAAGCATAGCCACAAGCTCTTTTATCCATTTCAAATTATTCATATAAAATCCTCTCAATTAAAATCATATGAAAGAGATAATATCACAGATTAACATTTGATTCTACTTTTTATTTTGTATTGCCCCAATGGCCGTCATTGTTTATAATATAAAAGATTTGCACAGGCTGTGACACTATTGCAGTATTGCTTAGAAGGGGAGCATAAATAGAGCCGCGGTTAATCAAGTGTTCAAGGAGGAAGTTAAGTTGGAGGAAAGAAAAAGATTAGCAAAGTCTATCCAGAAGCAGTTTAATAAGAAGTCATATCCATTTGCACTCATTATTCTTGCTTTATCTGCAATTGCTTTGCTGGCATTCAAGTTTATTTCAAATGAAATCGTTATGATCGTGGGTGGTATCATTCTGCTCATTATCTGGGGAATTACAATGTCCTATTGGAACCTTCTGGATGAGGCTGAGAGACTTATGTATGCTCGCGCCCTTGTTGGCAAGCCAATCTCAGATAACCCTGTTAAAGAGGGTATTGAGAGAATCAGAAAGTTCGGTAGAAGAAACCTTTGGCAGTACAGAAGAAGCTGCGGCCGTATCATGTACTGGGTAGCAAAGGGTGCTATGGCCTTTGGTGATATGATGGAGCAGGTGCCTTATGTTAAGGAGCTTGCAAGCACCTATAAGAGAATTGTTGAGAGACTTCTCAAGGAGTCAGCTAGTATCGTTATTCTTTATCAGCTGGGCTACTACGAAGAGGCTAATCAGGACCAGTTCTATGATCTTGTTACATACTTTGTTCAGGATGGAAAGAGCTTTGTTTCTAAGACAGTTAAGTTGGAATTCAAGAGATTTATCTGCAATAAGATCTCAACAGTATTCATGATTCCATTCCTTCTTCTGTACATGTACACAAAGAGTCCTGTATTCATCGCCATCATGGTTGTTGAATTTATCATTAGCATCGTTCTTAGTCCAAAGGGCAACTACATGGAGCTTCTTTGCGATTACATCCAGTACGTTCAGTCTCACCAGCTGGATACAGAACTTCGCGACAAGATCATTCTTGGAATCAAGTCAGGTAACACAGTTCTTGATTTCAGAAAGGCTTACATCAACCCTAACGAGTACAACATGAGAAAGGTTGCTGGCGGCGTTTCTGACATTCTCGACAGCTTTGACAAAAAATAAAAAACTTAAGGCTCGAACCTATTGACGGGGGTTCGGGCCTTTTATTGCAATTAAGTATTGCTGCGCTTATTTCGCAACGCATAAATTGAGAAAATAGCCGCATTATATACGCGGTAAACAAAAACACATACCTATATAATTGTTTGATATGAGAGCGAAAAACAATATATGAGGTGGGAGATTATGTCACAGTTAAGATTACCAAGGCTTTTATCAGATGGCTGCGTATTACAGAGAAGAAAGAGCATTCACATATGGGGCTGGGATGAGGCAGGAGCCAAGGTCACAGCCAGACTTGAAAAGGACGAAGTGACAGGAAAGGCAGATGAGAAGGGACGTTTCGATCTCTACCTTCCTGCAAGGGAAAGTGGCGGACCATACGAACTTGTAGTATCTGACGATCTTGGCAACACTAAGACTGTTAAGGATGTAATGCTGGGCCTTGTCTGGTTCTGCACAGGCCAGTCCAACATGGAGCTTCCTATAACAAGGGTAAAAGATAAATATCCAGAGTTTCTACATACAGAACCAAATGACAAGATCAGAACCTTCAAGATCACAGCTAAGTCCAGCTACCACGGACCATTTGAGGAGCTTGAATCAGGTCAGTGGAAGAGTATTTCCCAGGAAACCATCATGGACTTTTCTGCCACAGGAACCTTTTTTGCACAGCACCTTCAGCAGATCACAGGTCAGACTGTGGGCTTTATTGACGCCAGCCTTGGCGGCTCCAGAATCAGCTCCTGGATGAGCAGAGAAATGCTTGAGGGCTACGATGAGCTTCTTGCTGAGACTGATAAATACGCAGACGACTACTTTGTAGAATCAGTTGAAAAGAGAAATATGGACAATGCCATGAACTGGCATCAGGACTTGGATTCAAGAGACCTTGGCCTTAAGGAGAAGTGGGACAAGGCAGATTTCTCCAAGGATTCAGGGGAGTGGAAGCCATTCAATATCCCTGCAATGTTTGTAGATACAGAGCTTAAGGGCTTTATTGGCGTAGTCTGGTTTAGAAGAACCTTCGACCTTCCCAAGGAAATGGCAGGTAAGAAGATGCGTCTTTTCCTTGGAACCATGGTTGATTCCGATACGGTATTCGTCAACGGAGAGAAGGTTGGTGAGACTTTTTATCAGTATCCACCACGCAAATATGACATAAGAGAAGGCCTTACCAGGGAAAAAGATAATACAATAGTAATAAGACTTGTTGTGGAGAACGGACTTGGAAGATTCACTCCGGACAAGGATTACAAGTTCTTTATAAATGATCAGCCAGAACTTGCTGTTAACGTAGATGGCACATGGCAGTACAGAATCGGCGCTACAACTGAGCAGATTCAGCCAACAGACTTTGTTAACTGGAAGTCTACAGGTCTTTACAACGCCATGACTGCGCCTTGCCATAATTTCAAGATCGACGGCGTCATCTGGTATCAGGGCGAGTCCAACACCCATGAGCCATACGACTACGCAGATCTAACTAAGAGACAGGTGGAAGGCTACCGCAAAATGTGGGGAGAGGAGAACCTTCCATTCATCGGAGTACAGCTCCCTAACTTTACAATAGACCTTAACGACCAGGATAAGTGGGGACCTTTCAGACTTAAGCAGAATAAGCTCCTAGAGCTTCCTTCCACAGGTCTTGTGGTAACTCTTGGCCTTGGCGAGGACAATGATCTTCACCCTGTTACCAAAGAACCTGTTGGAGAAAGGCTTTCTTTGCTAGCAGCCCACATCAAATATGGTTATAATAGAGAGTACATGGGGCCTGTTGCGGAAAGTGCCACTGGAATTCACCAGGACGGCAAGCTTGCAATCAGCATAAATCTTTCCCACGCCGAAGGCCTTCATATATTGGATGCAGGAAAGGGAACAGACCTTGAAGACTTCTACATCGTAGACGAGGATGGTAAAAGAGCTAAAGCATCAGCCCACCTTAGTGGAAGTCAGATCATTTTAACTCCACAAGATAGTTCTTTTGACCCATCACGAGTACAGTGGTGCGTTGATGATACCTACCATGGAGGCCTTGTTACCAACATCACTGACATCCCTATGTCACCGTTCGACTTGCCGATAACAGAAAGGGAATAACACGTGAAGACACTATTCATCGACGACTGGAAATTTTTGCGAACTGAGATTGGGACTACATACGAGGATGCTATGGACCGCCTTCAGGAATTTGAGGATGTTGAGATTCCTCATGACTTTCAGATAGGCCAGGTCAGTAGCTTCTACAAGGACGCCTGTGGATGGTATTACAAGAAATTCAACTTGGAAGTTGCTGACAAAGTAACTACGCTTGTTTTTGATGGCCTTTATATGAACGCAGTGGTCATTGTCAATGGACATAAGGCTGGGGTCTGGAGATACGGCTATTCCCAGTTCATCCTGGATATCAGTCAGTATGTTAAGGAAGGCGAGAACACTATCATGGTGGCTCTTAGGTGCAGATACCCAAGCGCCAGATGGTACACCGGAGGCGGAATCTACCGCAACGTGTGGCTTTGCCAGTATGAAAAGACCTATATCCCTGAGAATGGAATTTATCTGCATACCCAGAAGGCATCAGAGGGATTTCTTTTGTTCGTTGATACCGAGATAAAGAGGGAGTATCAGGACGAGGAAGAACTCATCGATGAGTATCTGGACAAGAACTGTAACAACAGGGAAAAGAAATTAAACCCTGAGGACAACGTGGAGGTCTTCTATTCCCTTACGGATACAGAAGGCAACGAGCTCTATCAGGAGATGATCGATTCCAACAACCTTAAGGAAGGCAGGAATCAGGCCGAGTTCCTGATCCAGGACATTGAGTGCTGGGATCTGGACAACCCAGTTCGCTATATCCTTGTGGTGGAGCTTAAGATAAAGGGCGTCACAATACAGAAGGAAGAAGTGCCCTTTGGTTTTAGAGATTTTGTTTTTGACCCTGAAAAAGGATTCTTTATAAACGGCAAGAACACCAAGCTAAACGGCGTGTGCATTCATCACGATTTAGGAGGCCTTGGGGTAGCTTACAATCAGACAGCCATGAAGAGAAGGCTGTTGCAGCTTAAGGATATGGGAGTTAATGCCCTTAGACTTGCCCACAACATGTTTGATCCGGGAGTGCTGGAGATGGCTGATACCATGGGATTTCTCGTGATCTCCGAAGCCTTTGACATGTGGGAGAAGCCAAAGACAGAGTACGACTACTCCAATTACTTTAAGGAATGGCACGAAAGAGATGTGGAGAGCTGGATAAGGCGCGACCGCAATCATCCTTGTGTCATCATGTGGAGCATTGGTAATGAGATCTACGACACCCACTGTGATGAGCACGGCGAAGATATTACCAAGCAGCTTATGAACCTTGTGGAACTCCATGATCCAAGGAAGAATGCAAGAGTGACCATTGCTTCCAACTATATGCAGTGGGAAAATGCCCAGAAATGTGCGGACCACTACAAGCTTGCAGGCTATAACTATGCTGAGAGCTGTTACGAGGACCATCACAAGAAGTATCCTGACTGGATCATCTACGGAAGCGAGACCTATTCAATTGTGCAGAGTAGGGGAATCTATCATTTCCCTCTGGCAACCCAGATCCTCTCAGACTCAGACCTGCAGTGCTCAAGCCTTGGTAACTCCATTACCTGCTGGGGCGCTGAGAGTATCGAAGCTTGTATCTGCAAAGACAGAGACACTGATTATTCCATGGGTCAGTTCCTTTGGACTGGCTATGATTACCTGGGAGAGCCAACTCCCTACGATACTAAGAATTCTTATTTTGGCCTCATCGACACCGCAGGCTTTTACAAGGATGCCTACTACATCTGGAAGTCAGCCTGGGTGACCTGCGACAAGGATCCTTTTGTTCACGTATTTCCATATTGGGACTTTAATGAGGGCCAGATCATCGATGTGAGAGTTGCCAGCAACGCGCCAGTTGTGGAGCTTTTCCTAAATGGAAAGAGCCTTGGCAAAAGAACTCTCTCAAACAAAAAGGGCAGTGGCATGAATGTCCTTGGAGATTATCAGGTTGCCTATGAGCCAGGCGTTATCAGGGCTGTGGCCTACGATGACAATGGCAAAGAGATCGCATCTGACGAGCACAGATCCTTTGGAGATACAGACTCCTTCGTGGTTAATCTTGATAAAAGAGCTATGAAGGAAGCAGGAAGTGATCTTGTTTTTGCTGAGATAAGCGCCATCGACAAGGATGGCAATCCTGTGGAGAATGCTGTAGACAGAGTTAAAGTAACTGTTGAAGGTGGTAAGCTCCTTGCACTTGATAATGGTGACAGTGCTGACTACGACAGCTTCAAGGTTGATAACAGAAGATTATTTAGTGGAAAACTACTGGCAATTATAAAGGCTGATGTGGATAACTGTTCTGATTCAGACGCAGTTAAGTATAAGGTTCCAGAGGTTCATGTTGAAAAGGTTGTTGCAGACATTCCGGTTAGGAAGATAGTTCTTTTACCAGAGGATGAATGTGAGCTGGGGCCTGACCATAAAACTGTAAAGGTGACAGCCAAGGTGCTGCCAGAGGATGCTACAGATAAAGAGCTGACCTTCAAGGTGCTTAATGAAAAGTGCGTTAAATCCAATATTGCAGAGGTTACCTGGGAAGGAAACGTGGCTACAGTTACAGCCCTTGGAGATGGAGAGTTCGTCCTTAGGTGCGAAGCAAAGAGTGGCTGCGACTGTGTTAAGGTTATGTCCGCCCTTAACTTCAAGGTATCTGGAGTTGGAAAGGCGTTCCTTGATCCTTACGATTTTGTTCCCGGATGCATGTACTCTTCAACAGTTGGACAGGTGGGAAGCGGTAATGAACAGGGCGTTGCCACTGGCAGAGAGACAGAGACTGTAGTTACCTACAGCGGTGTGGACTTTGGAGTGGATGGGTCAGATACGATAACCATGCCGATTTTCCCTCTTACCAATGATTCATTCCCTATTGAGATCTGGGACGGCGTTCCTGGAGAAGCAGGGGCAGAGCTTATTGGGGATGTGGTCTATGATAAGGGCATGATCTGGAATACCTACCAGGATGTGACCTATAAGCTGGACAAGGTGCTGGTTGGACTTAAGACCATGAGCTTTAAGGTGAATCAGAAGATGCATCTTAAGGGCTTCTCCTTTGAAAGACAGCTCCGGGCCCTGCGAGGTGAGAGCGTGCTGAACGCAGATTCCATCTATGGTGACAGCTTTACTAAGAAGGCAGATTCTGTAGAGGGAATTGGTAATAACGTGACCATTACCTTTGATGAGATGGAGCTTGGAAGTGAGGGTGTTACTGAGGTTGTGGTTACCGGAAGAGCGACCCAGGGGGCCAACACCATTCACCTTAGAATGAAGAATGATTCTGAGGAGACCAAGGAAATTCTTGAGTTCCCTAAGACTTCTGAATATAAAGAAATCAGCTTCCCAATTGATAAGAAATCAGGAAGCTGGAGTGTTTCATTTGTATTTTTACCTGGAAGCAATTTTGATTTTAAGAGCTTCCGTTTTGAGTGATATTTGATAACTAGTAGTTCTTGGTGGTTATCAGTGATCTGGAACTAAATATGATTGTATGAATGATCAGGGAGTTCTGTCGGCACCAGTACGATAGAGCTTCCTGAATTCAGTTGGAGAGCACTTGTTGATATCCTTGAACACGCGGTTGAAGGTGGAAAGGCTAAAGAACCCTGACTGAAGAGCTATGTCCATAACAGACAGATCTGTGTCTCCAAGGAGCTCCTGAGCCATCAACACGCGGCGCTTGGTAATGTACTGATAGCATGAGATTCCCATGTAGGATTTGAAAAGTCTCTCAAAGTGGAACTTGGAAAAGCCTGCAATCTCAGCCAGCTGTTCCACAGTCAGGTCGTCTGACCTGTGAGCGTCAATGTAGTTGGTAACAGATACGAGCTTATCAATATTCTTGCGCTGAGGATCTGGAGCATCGTCAGTCTTAGGCTTCTCCCCAAGGTGCATGCTTCCAATCTGGGCAAGGATTAGTGTTACAAGTGAGTACACACTTACCTGAAGGAATTCGTCGCTTTCTCCGTAAAGTCTGTCAATCTCCCAGAAATAGTTCTGAAGGCGGGCAGTCTCTACTGGATACTCATCCTGCTTGATGTGTACGTAAGGAGGAAGTGTCTGCAAAAGCGGTATCAGGGATGATACCTGTGAATAGTTGGCGATGTCGAAAAGAAGTATCAGCTTCTCTCCGCCAGGAGCCACTGACAGATATTCATGCAAAGTACCAGGAGCCACAAGCATTATATCTCCTGGATTGCAGGTGATCACTGATGAGGTATCATTGTGGAACTTGAGCTTGAGAGATCCTGATAGTGGCAGGATAAGCTCCACCTCATTGTGCCAGTGAATTGGATATTCTGAAAGGGTGTTGTGATATAAAAGAACGCCCTTAAGCGTGTCATAGTTAATATGCTCACGTGCCTGAGAATTAATATCATCTATCATAGCGTTTCCTCCGCAAACATTTTACATTATGGGTCCTGGGAACGCAATGTTTAGTGAATAGCACATTTTTAGCTGTTCTTGGCAAATAGCACATATTGGGCAATATTTTGGTAAGGAAACGAGGAGTTTTCAAAATGGATTTGAGTTATAGTAACAATGATGATTAAATTTGCTACTAATATCTGTTGAAATATTTAGGGAAAGAGGTTTTTGAAATGGGGAACAGTAATTGGACACAGCTCTGGCTTGACTATGACAAGAAGGGCTGCGATGCTAACAAGGAAGTGAAGGTGACATTTGAGGGCTTTGATAAGGCTGACCGCGTGATAGCTAGCGCGGTAAAAGAGCTTACAAAGGGCCTTTTAGGTAAAGAGCGTGAGATAGTTCTTTTTAAAGATGAGAGCGTTGCTGCGGAAGGATATAAGCTCTTTTCACAGGATAGAAAGGTGCTGGTAAAGGCCTCTGATGCAAATGGCGCGTTGTATGGTGTGTTTGCGCTTATTAGAGCTGAGGCATGTAGTAAGGATCTGGCTTCTCTTGATGAGGGCGAGATGCCATCTAATCCG
This sequence comes from Butyrivibrio proteoclasticus P6B7, assembly GCF_000622085.1. Lineage (GTDB taxonomy): Bacteria > Bacillota > Clostridia > Lachnospirales > Lachnospiraceae > Butyrivibrio > Butyrivibrio proteoclasticus_A. The sequence continues at coordinate 26,373 of NZ_JHWL01000012.1, read as the reverse complement.
CTTCGAATGACGAACCACTGGGACAACATGGATGGCAGCATTGAGAGAGGCTATTCAGGACAGTCCTTCTTCTTTGAGAATAACGATATTGTCATTGGTGAAAGAACTGTAGACTACGCAAGATTCATGGCCAGCGTAGGTATCAACGGCGTTGTTATCAACAATGTTAACGTTAAGGGCGCCGCTACTTACCTGATCACCGATAGATTTTTTGACAAGGTTCAGAAGATGCAGGAAATCTTTGCAGATTACGGCATCAAGCTGTATCTGTCACTTAACTTTGCAGCTCCTATCGAGCTCGGAGGCCTTGAGGTCTGCGATCCTCTCGATGAGGACGTTATCGCATGGTGGAAGGAAAAGGCCAAGGAAGTGTTCACAAGACTTCCTGGATTTGGTGGATTCCTCGTAAAGGCGGATTCTGAGGGAAGACCTGGCCCATTCACATATGGAAGAACTCAGGCCGACGGAGCTAACATGCTTGGTGATATTGTGGCTCCTTATGGCGGAATCATCATCTGGAGATGCTTTGTTTACAACTGCACTCAGGACTGGAGAGACTACAAGACAGACAGAGCAAGGGCTGGCTACGATTACTTCAAGGATCTGGACGGAGCTTATCATGACAATGTAATCCTCCAGATCAAGAACGGTCCTATGGATTTCCAGATAAGAGAGCCTATTTCTCCACTTCTTGGCGGTCTCACCAAGACTAACCAGATGCTGGAGGTGCAGATCGCACAGGAATACACAGGCCATCAGATCGACCTTTGCTACCTTATGCCTATGTTCAAGGAGGTTCTTGATTTCCACACACATTGCTGCGAGGGCAAGGACACAGTTGCTGATGTTGTAAGCGGCAGAACCATGGGCAATAAGCTTGCCGGAATGGCAGCAGTTATTAACACAGGTAATGACTACAACTGGACAGGTAACTACCTGGCAGCAGCTAATACATATGGATTTGGAAGACTTGCTTTTAATACTGAGCTTACTTCTGAAGAGATTGCAAGAGAGTGGGTTCGCATGAGTTTTGGCCTTGAGAAGGCTGAGGAGGACAAGCTTGTGGACATGCTTCTTAGATCAAGAGAGATCTACGAGAAGTACACCTCTCCTCTTGGAATAGGCTGGATGGTAACTCCTAACGTGCACTACGGACCAAGTGTTGACGGCTACGAGTATTCACGTTGGGGCACTTACCACAGAGCTGATCATCTTGGAATTGGTGTAGACAGAACAGACAAGGGCACAGGCTACGCTCAGCAGTACTATGAGCCAAATGCCAGCATGTACAATGACCCTGCTACATGTCCAGAGGAGCTCCTTCTCTTCTTCCACCATATTCCTTATACATATAAGCTTAAGACTGGCAAGACTTTGATCCAGCACATCTATGACAGTCACTTCGAGGGCGAAGCAGAGGCTGAAGAGCTTGCTAAGACCTGGGATTCCCTTGAGGGCAAGGTGCCTCAGGAAGTATTTAATCTGGTTAAGCACAGATTTGAGATGCAGCTTTATAATGCTAAGGAATGGCGTGATCAGGTCAACTCTTACTTCTTCCGTAAGAGCGGAATTGCAGATGAAAAGGGTAGAGAGATTTACTAATCTGAAAAATGTGCTAATATTTTGAGACAGGAAAATGAAGCACAGGAGTCACAGAATTGAGTATAGTTTTATTTGAAGTTAAGAGCAAAGTGTTTCCCATAGTTTTGTTTTATCCGATGGGAGCACTTTGCTTTTTTGGTTTTTATTTTTTGGTAACTGCGCCAAGCAAAGATGAAGCGTTTGATGTAGCTTTGATTCTATTTATAATTCTATTTTTTGGAAGTATACTCGGCTTTGGTATTTACTGCATTTATCATGCTTTAGCGGTGATGGGTGCCTATATTAAAGTGCATAACGATGGATTGATAATACGTAGATTTCCAGGTAGACCAGTGGCGATAACTAAAAGAGAGCTTCTGGGATATAGATATGACGACATTGAAAATAAGAGCAGAAAAGGAACCAGGGTTCTAAAGGTATATTATGGAGACAAGCACGTCTCTATTTATGAACAATATCATAGGGGCTTTAAGGAACTGGAAAACTATCTCGTTAAGCATTCCATGTATCTTACTGAGAAACCTAAGCCACGAAAAAAGAATGCTGATGATATTGTAGAAATTGATCATGACTATTCGGTTGGCCTGATACCTTATGCTGGAACAGTGGTGGGAATCCTGTCACCGATCCTGATGTTTGTTGACAAGTTTTTCCTAAATTATCGCGTTTTTTCAGAATGGGTAATGACCATTGTGCCTGCCTTCTTGATTTTCCGACTGTTGTATTCTGATGTTATCGGGATTGCTGTCGGGAGCGAATATGTTCGTTATAAGGATGTCGCTGCGAAAAGAGATTACGGCAAAGTGGGTGGAGCTGTTATTTCAGCTGCTTTCATAGGGTACTTGTTAGCAGGGCTTTTTTCTATTAGATTCTTTGTGTTTAATGTGAATAACTTGGCTAGCTTTAATACCTTTGTTGTGGTTGTAGCTGTTCTTGCTGTGGGAATTGCTGGTGTAATCCGCGGACGCAGAAATAGACAGATGGGAATCAAGTCAAATGTTCCAAGGAAGATTCTTGCATATGTGATAACACTGTTCATAACATTGTTTTTAGTTAATGCTTTTGCCTATGGATTTGCCGTTGTTGCTCATGCGCCTTCTTCAACGAAAGAAGAAGTATATGTTGTGAAAAAGGAGAAGCAAGTATCTGGCGGAAAGCATAGATCTGTATATTACTACTTCACTATTGATAATGATGGCAAGTACGAGAGATATGAAGTGAGCCCTAAGACCTATGGTAGAACCAGGAAAGGTGATGATGTTATTCTGGCTACTTATGATAGCTTCTTTGGGTATGGGGTTAAGAGGATTGAGTTGGAGTAAGTGCCAATTAGTGAAAATTATTTGATAGAGTGGAAATAAAGCAAGATATAGCGTGAATTTGGATTAGGGTTAGATTGTGCGAGAATAGAGAAAGCGGATAAGATGATATTTTTCATCTTATCCGTTTCTTTTGTGCTAAAATCTTCTGTTTGTTGCGTCTAAATATACATGAAGTGTAAATGCTATTACTCTTTGTTGGCATATCCTATCATATTAATGATAAGAATAATGGCAGCAATTATTATATACGCAATTCCTAAATAGGAAGTCATTTTGTAGCCGTATTCTGTGTTGCCTTCTATGGCAAGGATGTACATTCCAAAAAATCCTAAAATGTTTCCTGCAAAAACTCCCACAATAACCCCTATGAATCCGCAGATATCACTTACCTTTCCAAGACCCTGAATAATAAGGTAGATGGCAAAGGATAATGGGCCAAATCCTGCGCCGCAGAGCATGCACATAAGTCCCATGATTATTGAATCAAAGACTAGTTTAAATACGTTATATCTTGGGTGGGATAACTGCATGTCCCATCCTGTGGCGATTATAAAAAGAATTATTGGAATAAATGCAACAAGAACCTTAAGCACGGTTATCTTTTTCCTGGGCATCTGGTTGGTCATATCTATAAATCCTCCCTTTCCTGTCTCTATCATTAATACAGATAAGCGTTTTTATTTGTTGCAAATATAGAAAATCGCCTCCGCACATATTAAGAGTAGGAAGGCAAAATATGGTAAGAAAACAAGACCACCGCAATGTAAAATTATGAAAGATGAGATTGCTGCACACTGGTCTAATGGAATGTAACTGGAATTAATGCGAATCACATAAGACTAGCTGGCGGGAATACAAATAAGAAAGGGATAATAATGGACAGACAGGAAGCAAGAAAACGTGCGCACGAGCTTGTGAGCAAGATGACTGTTGAAGAGAAGGCTTCACAGCTTCGTTACGACGCACCAGCTATAGATAGACTTGGAATTCCAGCATACAACTGGTGGAATGAAGCGCTTCACGGTGTTGCAAGAGCGGGTACAGCTACAATGTTCCCACAGGCCATCGGAATGGCTGCAGCTTTTGATGAAGAGCTTATGAAAGAGATCGGTGAGATCATTGCTACAGAGGGACGTGCCAAGTACAACGAGCAGTCCAAGCATGATGACAGAGATATTTATAAGGGCCTTACATTCTGGGCTCCTAACGTTAATATCTTCCGTGACCCACGTTGGGGAAGAGGACATGAGACCTATGGTGAGGATCCATACCTTACAAGCAGACTGGCAGTTCCTTTTGTAGAGGGAATCCAGGGAGATGGAGAGTACATGAAGGCAGCAGCTTGTGCCAAGCACTTCGCTGTACACTCAGGTCCTGAGGGAGACAGACACTTCTTCGATGCCAAGGCATCCAAGAAAGACCTTGAGGAGACATATCTTCCAGCATTTGAAGCTCTTGTAAAAGAGGCTGGTGTTGAGGCTGTTATGGGTGCCTACAACAGAACCAACGGAGAGCCATGCTGTGCTAACAAGCCACTTATGGTAGATACTCTTAGAGGTAAGTGGGGATTCGAAGGTCACTTCGTATCAGACTGCTGGGCAGTAAGAGATTTCCATGAGAACCACAAGGTTACATCAAGCCCTGAAGAGTCAGTTAAGCTTGCTCTTGAAATGGGATGTGATCTTAACTGCGGATGCACATATCAGAAGATCATGAACGCATACAGAGAGGGCATCATCAGCGAAGACCTTCTTACAACATCATGTGAGAGACTCTTCACAGCAAGATTCCTCCTGGGAATGTTTGATAAGACAGAATACGACGAGATTCCATATACAGTAGTTGAGTGCAAGGAACACCTTGCAGTTGCCAGCAGAGCAGCTAAGGAGTCAGTAGTTCTTCTTAAGAATGACGGACTTCTTCCTCTTAACAAGGACAACATCAAGACAATCGGTGTAGTTGGACCAAACGCCAACTCAAGAATTGCTCTTATTGGTAACTACCACGGAACATCATCCAAATACATCACTGTTCTTGAGGGAATTCAGAACAAGGTTGGGGATGACGTAAGAGTTCTCTACTCAGAGGGCTGCGACATCTTCAAGGACAACATCAGTAACCTTGCAGATCCTAACCTTCCTGACAGACTTTCAGAGGTTAAGACAGTAGCTGAGTATTCAGACGTTCTGGTGGTTGTAGTTGGACTTGATGAGAATCTTGAAGGAGAAGAGGGTGATGCAGGTAACCAGTTTGCGTCAGGAGATAAGATCAATCTTAACCTTCCACTTCCTCAGAGACAGCTCCTTTACACAGCTCTTGAGTGTGGCAAGCCAACAATCGTTATCGACATGGCAGGTAGTGCAATAGATCTTTCTGTTGCTCAGGATAAAGCTAATGCAGTTCTTCAGGGATGGTATCCTGGAGCGAGAGGTGGCGCAGATATCGCTGACATCCTCTTTGGAGAAGTATCTCCATCAGGTAAGCTCCCTGTAACCTTCTACAAGTCAGCTGACGATCTTCCAGACTTTAGAGATTACTCAATGAAGAACAGAACTTACAAATACTTCACAGGCACACCACTTTATCCATTCGGATATGGTCTTACATATGGTGACTGCTACGTTAAGCCAGAGAACCACTTCACAGTTGAAGGCATCGAAGATGATGAGGCTAAGGGCGCAGTTCTTATCGTTACTGTTGTTAATGATGGTAAGTTCGACACCGATGAGGTTGTTCAGGCTTACATTAAGGACCTGGATTCTGAGTTTGCCACAACAAATCCTACACTTTGCGGATTTAAGAGAGTACACGTTCCAGCTGGATCAGAGGTAGAAGTTCAGATCAACATTGATAAAAAAGCTTTCACTTCAGTTAATGAAGAGGGTCAGCGTAAGATCTTTGGAAAGAACTTCAGAATCTTCGCAGGAACACAGCAGCCAGGCGCAAGATCAGAGGAACTTACAGGCCACAAGTGTGCTTCATTTGATCTGACACTCTGATAATAACTACAAGCATTTTGAATAAATTTCAGCCCCAAATTTCTACATTTTCGCGAATTGTATTTTGATTTGCCATGACAGATAATTAGATACGTCGGGGCACAATGCCATGAGGCATATGTTTTTTGACCAAATAGAGCGGGCAGCTCTTGGGATTATATGAATAGTTTTAGATGCGCTTTTTAAGCGTAGAAAGGGGATTTTTTATGATTAACATTCCAGAAGTAAAAATTGGACTTGTTGCAGTAAGCCGTGACTGCTTCCCAGCATCACTTGCTGTTAACAGAAGAAAAGCTTTAGTAGAGGCTTACAAGAAGAACTTTAACGACAAGGACGTATATGAGTGTCCTGTATGTATCATCGAGAGCGAGACTCAGACTATGGAAGCTCTTGAGGATATCAAGAAGGCTGGATGTAACGCACTTTGCGTATATCTTGGCAACTTCGGACCAGAAATTTCTGAGACACTTCTTGCTGAGAAGTTCGACGGACCTGTAATGTTCTGCGCAGCTGCAGAGGAGTCACAGGGCGACCTTATCGATGGTAGAGGAGATGCTTACTGCGGTATGCTTAACGCAAGCTACAACCTTCACCTTCGTAACGTAAAGGCATACATCCCAGAGTATCCAGTAGGAACAGCTGATGAGTGTGCTAAGATGATCAACGAGTTCGTGCCAATCGCAAGAGCTCTTTACGGAATTGCTAACCTCAAGGTTATTTCATTCGGACCTCGTCCAATGAACTTCCTTGCTTGTAACGCTCCTATTCAGCAGCTTTACAACCTTGGTGCTGAGATTGAAGAGAACTCAGAGCTTGACCTCTTCGAGTCATTCAATAAGCACGCTGGAGATCCTAGAATCGCAGAAGTTAGAGCTGATATGGAAAAAGATCTTGGCGCTGGCAACAAGAAGCCTGAGATCCTTGACAAGCTTGCTCAGTACGAGCTTACACTTCTTGACTGGATCGAAGAGCACAAGGGCAGCAAGAAGTTCGTATGTATCGCTGGTAAGTGCTGGCCTGCATTCCAGACACAGTTTGGTTTCGTTCCTTGCTATGTTAACTCAAGACTTACAGGAAGAGGAATCCCTGTATCTTGCGAAGTAGATATCTACGGTGCACTTTCTGAGTTCATCGGAACATGCATCTCTGACGACGCTGTTACACTTCTTGATATCAACAACTCTGTACCTGCTGATATGTATGAGCAGTCAATCAAAGGCAAGTTTGATTACAAGCACACAGATACATTCATGGGCTTCCACTGCGGAAACACATGCACAAGCAAGCTTTCAAGCTGCGAGATGAAGTTCCAGAGAATTATGGCTAGAAACCTTCCTGAGGAAGTTACACAGGGAACACTTGAAGGCGATATCGCTCCTGGAAACATCACATTCTACAGACTTCAGAGCACATCTGACAATCATCTTAAGGCTTATGTTGCACAGGGTGAGGTTCTTCCTGTTGCTACACAGTCCTTCGGTGGTATCGGTGTATTCGCTATTCCAGAGATGGGAAGATTCTACAGACACATTCTTATCCAGCACAACTTCCCTCACCACGGTGCAGTAGCATTCGGTCACTTTGGAAAGGCTATCTACGAAGTATTTAAGTATTTAGGAGCAGAAGTAATCGGCTACAACCAGCCTGCATCACTTCCATATCCTACAGAGAACCCATTCGCTTAATTGCAGAATAGGTCAAAAGAAATAACTATTCAGAGAGGTATCGGTTTATACCGGTACCTCTTTTAAAATAGGTTGACCCGCCTAATGATATCCAAGTATAATTTAAATGTTAAGACATGCTTAAAACTGAGGGGAGATATTTTGATGAAAAAGCTTAGAAACATCATACTTTCACTGGGAATGTTACTGGGGGTAGTAGCAATCCTGTCTTTTTCTCCTGCCGCGTCATTTAAGGCTGAGGCCGTTGGACCAGAAGTGGCAGTGGGAATCGACGTTTCCAAGTATCAGGGAACAATCAACTGGCAGCAGGTCAAGGCTTCAGGCGTTAGATTCGCCATGATCAGAGTTGGTACAACCAAGAAGGGCCTTGATGAACAGTTTGTTAATAACATCAATGGAGCTAATGCAGCAGGTATCAGAACAGGTATCTACATTTACTCTTATGCAACAACACCAGAGGCTGCAGCAGCTGAGGCTAATCAGGTACTTGCCTGGATAGCACCTTATACAGTTACTTTCCCAATCGCAATTGATATTGAGGATTCTTGCCAGAAGGGCCTTAATGCAGGCCAGCTTCAGGCAATCGCAGATACATTCTGTGGCATCATCAATGCCAACGGCTATGAGGCAATGGTATATGCCAGCAGGAACTGGTTCCTTCAGAGAATGCCTAACGTAGCATCAGCTAAGTGGGTAGCTCAGTACAACACAGCCTGCGATTATCCTGGTGATTACGCTATGTGGCAGTCAAGCTCACATGCTACATATGCTGGTGTCCCAACAAGATGTGATGTTAACCACCTTTATGTGGACTATTTCTCACGTATCATTCCAGAGGGCTTTAACAGCTGGGGTGGACATGTTTATTATTATCATAACTACCGCAAGCAGTACGGCTGGATTAACCTTAGCGGCGCAAGATATCATGCTGACGCCAACGGATTCATTCAGACAGGCTGGTTCCAGGACGAGAGCGGTATCTATTACCTTGATCCTAACGCAGGCGGTCTTGCTAAGACTGGATTTGCTGATATAGACGGCGGTCACTACTATTTCAATGAGAATGGTGTCAGATGCACAGGACTTCTTAACCTTGGCGGAACAGTTTATTACGCTAACGCTGATGGCCTTTGCCAGAGAGGCTTTGTAAACCTTGAGGATGGCATCAGATACTTTGATGAGCAGTACATCATGCATACCGGACTTACTCAGATTGGAGACAAGCTCTACTACTTCAACGAGAACGGTATCATGCAGGCTGGAATGTTCGCTCTTGAGAGTGGCAAGTACATGTTCGGTGCAGACGGCGTAGCTATTTCAGGCTGGTACTCCAACGAACAGGGACAGAGATTCTACTTTGCAGCTAACCACGCAGCTCTCGTAGGACTTCAGTCAGTAGATAACGCAGTATACCTCTTTGGAGCTGATGGTGTAATGTTCACTGGATGGTCAGGAGATCTTTCTGCAAGATATTACTTCGGACCAGATGGTAAGATGGTTACAGGCTGGAACGCAATTGAAGGCAAGTCTTACTACTTCGCAGCAGACGGCAAGATGGTTCTTGGACTTGCATCCCTTCAGGATGGTGTATATTACCTTGATCCAGCAGATGGACATCAGGTTGTTGGATGGGTTCAGACACCAGAAGGATGGCGCTACTTCGACGCTAACAACGGAAGAATGCTTGTAAATGTGACGGCAGTTCTTGATAACGTATCCTGCACATTTGATGCAAACGGTATTCTTACAGATCCTGCAGGATGGACACCTGGCACACCTGCTCCAGTAGCAGCTGCTGATGCTTCATCATCAACAGGAAACTAAGACTATAATCCATAGAATAATTAGAGATAAGCTCTAGGATTCTTTAGAGCTTATCTCTTTTCTATTATTGTGGTAGAATATTAGTTACGAATGTCGACAGTTTGATTAATCAGGAAGGAAACTACAATGGATTTTATTAAAGCACAAGAGAAACTTAAAGCATTTGGACAGGAGCATGTCCTTAAATATTATGATGAGTTAAGTGACGCTGAGAAGGAAGCTCTTTTAACACAGATTGAAGAGACTGACTTCACTATTCTTGAGAACTGCAAGAACCTTGGAAAGGGTCAGGCTCGTGGTAAGTTTGAGCCACTGGCAGCTCTTCAGGTATCAGAGATTGAGAAAAGAAAAGACGAATTCACCAAGATCGGTGTGGAAACTATCAAGGCTGGCAAGGTTGCAGCAGTACTCCTTGCAGGTGGCATGGGAACAAGACTTGGTTCTGACGATCCTAAGGGAATGTATAATATTGGACTTACTAAGCCAGTTTACATCTTCCAGAGACTTATTGAGAACCTGATGGATACAGTTAATCAGGCAGAGGGCAGCTACATCCACCTCTTTATCATGACCAGTGAAAAGAACAATGACGCAACAGTTGCTTTCCTTAAGGAGCACAAGTTCTTTGGATATCCAGAGGATAAGGTGACATTCTTCAAGCAGGATATGGCACCAGCTTCTGACTATGATGGCAAGGTATACATGGAAGGAAAGGGCAGAATCTCCACATCACCTAACGGTAATGCGGGCTGGTACTCATCAATGCTCAAGGCAGGCCTTCGCGATACACTCCTTAAGGAGGGAATCGAATGGATCGATATCTTTGCTGTAGATAATGTTCTTCAGAGAATTGCTGATCCTTGCTTTGTTGGTGCAACAGTTGAGGCAGGTGTTTCCTGCGGTGCCAAGGTGGTTAGAAAGAATGCTCCAGATGAGAAAGTTGGTGTTATGTGCCTTGAGGATGGCAGACCTTCAATCGTTGAGTACTACGAGCTTTCACAGGAGATGATGGATGCTAAGGATGCAAACGGCGATCCAGCATACAACTACGGCGTTATCCTGAACTATATGTTTAATGAGAAAGCTCTTTATGAGATTGCCAAGAAGACTCTTCCTCTTCACGTTGTTGAGAAGAAGATTCCATATATTGATGAGAATGCAAACCTCGTTAAGCCTGAGAGCCCAAATGGTTGCAAGTTTGAGCAGCTGGTTCTTGATATGATCCATGAGCTCGATACATGCCTTCCTTACGAGGTTGTCAGAGAGCATGAATTTGCACCTATCAAGAACAAAGAGGGTGTGGATTCTGTAGAGTCAGCTCGTGAGCTTTGCAAGAAGAACGGAATAGAATTATAACATTTTGACAGGTTATTATAACAAAATGAAATTGTACATATTCGGATTCGACAATAAAATGGAGTTGATGTCAGGGGGAAGAAAGACATTAGGAACAATTGATGTAAACAAAAAGTTTGTTGTTAAACAGAAAAGAGGTTGAATATGGCTATTCTTGTAACAGGTGGAGCAGGATACATCGGATCACACACAGTAGTTGAGCTTCAGAACGCTGGCTACGACGTGGTAGTAATGGATAACCTTGCTAACGCAAGTAAGAAGGTTATCGGAAGAGTTGAGGCTCTTACAGGTAAGAAGGTTCCATTTTATGAAACTGATATAAGAGACAGACAGGGACTGGAGGAGATCTTTTCCAAGGAGAAGATCGAAAGCGTAATTCATTTCGCAGGACTTAAGGCAGTAGGCGAGTCTGTACAGAAGCCATGGGAATACTACGAGAACAATATCGCAGGAACCCTTACACTTGTAGATGTAATGAGACAGCACGGATGCAAGAACATCATCTTCTCATCATCAGCTACAGTTTACGGTAATCCGGCATTTATCCCTATCACAGAGGAGTGCCCAAAGGGAACATGCACTAATCCTTATGGATGGACCAAGTCCATGCTTGAGCAGGTGCTTACAGATATTCAGAAGGCTGATCCAGAGTGGAACGTAGTCCTTCTTAGATACTTCAACCCTATCGGAGCTCATAAGAGTGGTACAATCGGCGAGAATCCTAACGGAATTCCTAACAACCTTATGCCATACATTACACAGGTTGCTGTAGGTAAGCTTCCTGAGCTTAACGTATTTGGTAATGACTACGACACACCAGATGGAACCGGAGTACGTGATTACATCCATGTTGTAGACCTTGCAAAGGGACATGTTAAGGCTCTTGCCAAGCTTCAGCCAGGCAGTGGACTTAATATCTACAATCTGGGAACTGGTGTAGGATACAGTGTCCTTGATATCGTAAAGAATTTCGAAGAAGCAACTGGGGTTAAGATTCCTTACGTAATCAGAGACAGAAGAGCTGGAGATATCGCTACCTGCTACTCCAACGCAGACAAGGCTGAGAGAGAGCTTGGCTGGAAGGCTGAGAACGGCATCAGAGAGATGTGCGAGGATGCCTGGAGATGGCAGAGTCAGAATCCTAACGGATACGACGAGTAATTGTTAAAAGAGCTATCATAAGCAAGTATAGATACTTAGGGGGTATGGGGAAGATTTAAGAGGTAGATATGTATAAAATTGAATGCGACACCCATACACATACTTTATTTTCAAGACACGCATATTCCACAATTCAGGAAAATGTAATGGCTGCCAAGGAAGCGGGACTTAAGCTTCTTGGAAGCACAGATCACTTCAGTGAAATGCTTTTTCCTGATTATGAGAATATCAAGAATTATCAGTATCTTCTATGTACTCACATGTGGCCCCGCAACTGGGACGGCGTGACAGTACTTAAGGGATGCGAAGCGGATATAGTTGATCTTGATGGCAATATGTTTGGCCATGACATCAGCGTTTATAAGGCAACCATCGGAGATATCTATGATACTCCCCGTAACCTTCAGCAGATGGTGTTTGGCTGCTGCGATTATGTTATCGCCAGCATACATTCCAAGAGACATACAATAGGAGCAAGCCTTTCTCAGACTACTAATATGTACATTAAGGCTCTTGAGAATCCTAAGGTATTCTTCATTGGACACATCGGAAGAGCCGGAGTTCCATTTGAAATGGATGAGGTTCTTAAGGTTGCTAAAGAGCTTCATAAGCCAGTAGAGATCAATGAACACAGCTTTGGCTTTAATGATGATAATGAATCCATCTGCTCCAACGTAGCAGAAAGATGCGCTGAGCTTGGTGTTGGCATCTGCGTTAACACAGATGCACATATCAGTCTTGATATAGGTAAAGTGGATAAAACTAAGGAAATCCTGGAGAATATCCACTTCCCTGAGGAGCTTATCGTAAACAGAACAGCAGAGAGTTTCCTCAAAGGACTTGAGGAAAGCGGAGTATTTACTCTTAACAAGTGACATAAGTATTCCAAAATTCTTGCATATTAGTTACATACTTTAGTATTATTAATCCCAGATTTAGTCTTATTTCTTATTACAGTGAGACTGGATCTGGGATGTTTTGGAGATAGAGATATGTTTAGATTATGGGTTAAGCTAATAGACAATAACCACCTTATCAAGGACATGGTTGTCTGCGACGATACGCAGGATACCAGAACCCACAAGGTGTTTAATTCAATAGAGAAGGCATGCTATGAGATGGATCTTTCCAAGCCAATCTGGCTTGATAATGTGGTTAAAGAGTTCCAGCTTTACGCTAAATGCCGATTTAACAAGGATTCCTTTATGGAAAGCGTTCCTTTTGACTATATGGAGATACAGGTTTTAGAGGAAGATTATTAATTATTTGATTATATTTTTATAATAATTAAAACACATTTCCGTCACAGAATAAAACTATACTAGTCCCATAAAATGAAAGGAAGAAGGGATATATCATGAACGAAGAGCAGAATAATCAAAACCAAAACCCTAATTTTTATAATTTGAACATGAACCCAAATGTGGATTCAAATGTAAACACAAATGTGAATTCAGACATGAATCCAAATATGAATACTAATCTGAACAATCAGATTAATAATACATTCCAGAATACAAGTCAGGTACAGACTGGTGCACAGCCACAGATTCAGTCTCAGCCACAGACAGTAGCTGGTAATTCATATACTGGAAACACTGACCCAGAGCACAATTACTCATATCAGACACAGTCGGGTCCATTTTCTAACCTGAACAGCGACAGCTTAACAGGTAACAACGGCTATGAGACTCCAAAGCCAGTGTACGGCACATATCAGTACGCAACACAGAACAACACTGGCGTTAACACACCTAATGGAGGTAACATTCCTCCTAAGAAAAAGAACAAAGCACCTGCTATCATAGCTGTGGCACTAGTGTTGGTTCTTTTCATAACAGGACTTGGAGTTGCGTACTTCTCACATAATGGCTTTAGCTTTGGAGGTTCAGAGGCAGTTGCTGATGCCAGCACAACAGCCAGCACTGAGAACGCAGCAGGAACTCAGGCACAGAAGGTTTCACTTACAACAACTTCTTCAGCGGTTGTAACAGATATCACAGAGATGGTTGAGGCAGTTATGCCAGCCATGGTCATGATCCACAATAACTTCATGACATCAGCTAATTACTTTGGATATTCTCAGTCAGAAGAGGCTACAGCATCAGGAAGTGGCATCATTGTTGGACAGAACGACACTGAGCTCTTGGTAGCTACTAACTATCACGTTATTGAGGGTGCTGACTCCCTTGAAGTTATTTTCTGCGACGATGCAGTAGTTCCTGCAGTTGTTAAGGGTACAGATTCAGATATGGACCTGGCAGTTATCGCAGTTAACCTTGAGGATATTTCAGCAGATACCATCAACACAATCAAGGTTGCAACACTGGGCGACAGTGAGACACTTAAGCTTGGTGAGCCTGCCATCGCAATTGGTAACGCTCTTGGCTATGGACAGTCAGTTACAACAGGCGTTATCTCAGCTCTTAACCGTGAGGTTGAGATCGAGGAAGGTGTGACCAAGACCTTTATTCAGACAGATGCAGCCATCAACCCTGGTAACTCAGGTGGTGCGCTTCTTAACATAAATGGTGAAGTAATAGGAATCAATTCTAACAAGCTTGGTGGCGACGTTGTAGAAGGTATGGGATATGCTATTCCTATATCTGTGGCTAAGCCTATCATCGAAGAGCTCATGAACGAAGAGACCAGATATAAGGTGGATGAGTCAGAGCGTGGCTATGTTGGAATCAAAGGCGTAATGGTAACATCAGATGTTAACAGCTACTACGGCCTTCCAGAAGGAATCTATGTTGCAGAAGTAGTTCCTGGAGGAGCTGCAGAGGCAGCAGGCATGAAGAAGGGCGATGTTATCGTAGAATTCGAGGGAAAAGAAATTTCTTCAATGGAAGATCTTACTACAAGACTTGAGTACTACGCAGCTGGAACAACTGTTACAATAAAGGTAATGAGAGAAGGCGACGACGGATACGAAGAAGTTGAGCTTCAGGTAACACTTGGAAGCGCAGATGATTCCGCCACAGATTCAAATGGCCCAGGAAGCGGCAATGGAGGACAGTATCCAGGACAGCCTAATCAGGGTGGTAACGACGAAGACGATGACGGCTAAGCCATCGTTATAATGGAGAGTGTATGACAGATAATAGAGACAACGAGTTTGATTTTAGAGAAGTTAAGGATGGCGAAGAGGTGATTACTTCTGAGCATTCAGAGGATAATGTAGAGAATACATCAGATAACTCAGATGTTAAAAAAGATGATTCATCTACCGGATCTCAGGACAAAGGCCCAGAGGATAAGGGCCCTGAGTACGAGGATGTCTGCTTTGTGTGCAGACGCCCTGAGAGTAAGGCTGGTAAGATGTTCCATCTTCCTAACAACATCTGCGTATGTAACGACTGCATGCATAAGACCATGGACACTGTGAGCCAGTTCGATTATCAGAACATGCTCAACAATCCTACTCTTATGAACGAACTTAATAAGAATATGAATTCCGGCTTCCCTAACATGGGCTTCTTTAACCTGGGGGATATGCAGAATAACAATATGAACATGGGAGGAATCCCTAATTCACAGAAGATCAAGAAAAAGGCAGAGAAGTCAGAAAAGGCAACTATCGACATCAAGAACATCCCTGCCCCACACAAGATCAAGGCTAAGCTTGATGAGTATATCATCGGACAGGACCAGGCCAAGAAGGTTATGTCTGTTGCGGTTTATAACCACTATAAGAGAGTTGCAACAGATACAATGGATGAGATAGAGATTGAGAAGTCCAACATTCTCTTACTTGGACCAACAGGTAGTGGTAAGACTTACCTTGTTAAGACTCTTGCCCGTCTTCTTGATGTGCCTCTTGCTATTGCAGATGCCACATCTCTTACAGAGGCTGGTTACATCGGCGATGATATCGAAAGTGTTGTAAGTAAGCTCCTGGCAGCAGCTGGTAATGATGTTGAGAAGACAGAGCATGGAATCATCTTTATCGATGAGATCGATAAGATTGCCAAGAAGAAGAACACCACATCCCGTGATGTAAGCGGTGAGTCAGTTCAGCAGGGAATGCTTAAGCTCTTAGAAGGTTCCAACGTAGAGGTTCCAGTTGGCGCCGGCTCCAAGAACGCCATGGTTCCACTTGCTACAGTTAATACAAGAAATATTCTCTTTATCTGCGGAGGTGCTTTCCCGGATCTTGAGGAGATTATTACACAGAGACTTAATAAGCAGACATCAATCGGTTTTGATGCTGATCTTAAGGACAAATACGAAGATGATCCTAACCTTCTTACCAACGTTACAGTTGAGGACCTTAAGAAGTTTGGAATGATTCCAGAGTTCCTGGGCCGTCTTCCTATTATCTGTTCACTTCAGGCTCTCACTAAGGAGATGCTTGTTAAGATATTAAAAGAGCCTAAGAATGCTATTCTTAAGCAGTATCAGAAGCTCCTTGCTCTTGATGAGGTTGAGCTTATCTTTGATGATAGCGCCCTTGAAGCTATTGCTGAGAAGGCTCTGGAAAAAGAGACAGGAGCAAGAGCTCTTCGTGCCATCATCGAGGAATTCATGCTGGATATCATGTATGAGATTCCTAAGGATGACAACATCGGCCGCGTTACAATTACAAGAGATTACATCGAAGGCACCGGCGGACCAGTTATCGAGATCCGCGGAGATGCCGTTCAGCCTAAGCTTCCTGTATTTAATACAGAGCAGGCTACAGGTGTCTGATCAATTTGCGATAAATATAGTATCCCCAGATTCAGAAATAGGATTTGGGGATACTTTTTCTTTTAAAACCTCGGTAAATAGGGTACAATAAACCTATCTTTTCTGAATAAAGTGGAGGCCCAATATGGACAGTTTGAAAGCAGTTGTTTCTTTAGGTCACGAAGCTCTTGGTATCACAACTAATGAGCAGATGAATGCTACCAAGAATGCAGCCAAGGCGCTGGCAGATCTTGTTGAGAGTGGTTATCAGCTTACTATCACACATAGTAATGGACCACAGGTCAGCATGATCCACAAGGCCATGACTGAGCTTCACCGTATGTATATAGATTATACTGCAGCACCTATGTGCGTTTGCAGTGCTATGAGCCAGGGATATGTTGGATATGATATTCAGAATTCCCTTAAGTCAGAGCTTACAAGCAGAGGTATTTCCAAGCCAGTAAGCACAATCCTTACACAGGTAACAGTTGATCCTTATGACGAAGCTTTCTATGCACCAACTAAGGCCATCGGACGTAACATGTCCAGAGAGGATGCTGATGTTGAGGTTAAAAAAGGTAACTTCGTAAAGGAAGAGCCTGGCAAGGGCTACAGACGTATCATTGCAGCTCCTAAGCCAATCGATATTGTTGAGATGGATGCCATCAAGACTTTAGTAGATGCAGGTCAGATCGTAATTGCCTGTGGCGGTGGCGGAATCCCAGTTATTCAGCAGGGACATGTTCTTAAGGGCGCTTCAGCAGTAATTGAGAAGGATGCTATCGCAGGTAAGCTTGCAGCAGACCTTCACTCAGATAGATTATTCATCCTTACTTCTGTACCATTTGTTTACAAGAACTTTGGTAAGGAAGACCAGGAGCCAATCGCTAAGATGACAGTAGCAGATGCTAAGAAGTACATCGAAGCTGGTGAATTCGGAGAAGTAGATATGCTTCCTAAGATTGAAGCAGCAATCGAGTTCCTTGAGGCTAACCACGAGGGACAAGTACTTATTACATCTCTTTCTTCAGTGCAGGATGCACTTAAGGGCAAGGCTGGAACATTAATTACTTATTGATAACTCTTGAGAAGGCATCGGTAGATGCCTTCTATTTTGTGTAAATGGTGAGAAAAATGGGTAGAAACGAAGCAGTAAAGGATCTAACAGTTGGTAATCCAATGGGGCTTATCTTTAGATTTGCTCTGTCACTGTTCTGGGGCATGTTGTTCCAGCAGCTTTACAACATCATAGATAAAGCCATAGTATCCTGGTTCCTCGGAACAGAGGCATACTCTGGCATGGGTTCAACAGGTGCTATCAACTTCCTTATCATGGGATTTTGCATGGGAGTCTGCAACGGTTTTGCTATTCCTGTAGCTCAGAGATTTGGAGCTAAGGACTATAAGAGTATGCGTAAGTTCGTAACACATGCCATTATGCTGTGTTCAGCCTTTGCACTTGTTATGACAGTGCTGGTCAGTGTGTTCTGCAGACAGATCCTGGTGGCTATGAAGACACCTGATTCACTTTTGGACTACGCTTATCAGTATATTATCGTTATATTCCTTGGTATTCCTGTAACTTACATGTACAACCTTCTCTCTGGTATTATCAGAGCCCTTGGTGACAGTAAGCATCCAGTGCAATACCTTATCATTGCATCTATCATCAATATTGGCCTTGACCTTCTTTTCATTATTCCTTTCAAATGGGGAATCATGGGAGCAGCCCTTGCAACAGTAATTGCTCAGCTGGCAGCAGGTATCATGTGCCTTGTATTTATTATCAGGAAGATTGATATCCTGAAGCTCTCCAAGGAAGACTGGGAGATAGACAAATGGCACTTTGCGATTCTATGTAACATGGGAATTCCTATGGGACTTCAGTATTCCATAACTGCTATAGGAAGTGTTATTCTTCAGACCGCTATCAACGGCGTAGGACCAGATGCGGTAACAGCCGTAACCACAGGCGGTATGGTGGGAATGTTCTTCTGTATTCCATTCGATGCCCTTGGATCCACCATGGCAACCTATGGCGGACAGAATGTTGGAGCTAAGAAGCTTGATCACCTGTCCCAGGGCCTGGTGGCAGCCATTAAGCTTGGATGCGGATATGCAGTTCTGGCCTTCATAGTTCTTTACTTCTTTGGAAGGAACTTTGCTATGCTGTTCCTTGATGCCAGCGAGGTTAAGTGCCTGGATGACGCCCACCTCTTTGTTATCTACAACAGCATGTTCTATGTACCACTTGCTCTTGTTAATATCGTTAGATTCCTGATACAGGGAATGGGCTTCTCAATGTTTGCAGTAATTGCAGGTATCATGGAGATGATAGGAAGAACAGCAGTGGCAGTGCTTCTGGTACCAAAGGTGGGCTACGTGGCTATCTGCTTTGCGAGCCCGGTAGCATGGGTCCTTGCAGACGCCTTTCTTATTCCAGCCTTCATCATTGTCCGTAACAAGCTGCGGAAGATCTTTAGCGGTCAGGTGGAAGTCTATTAAAAAGAGCTATATCAATGATTAAACACATAATAAAAAGCACATCTAACCTAAATGGCTGGATGTGCTTATTTTTAGTATTCGTTAATTCTTGCTGTCATGTTAGGATCCAGATCAGGATTGATCTTGGTAATTCGTCTGTCGTAGGTCATAAGACCATTTACCTCTTCCTCAACGTCACTTAGCTGTGTGTAAACAGCTCCGGAAAGGCCCCTTGGAATAAGAGGCTTAAGTGTTCCGTTCATAAGGTTGTAGTATGCCACACCAAGTTCTTCGATGGTGTTGTACTTCTTGTAACCAAAAACACGATCAACGCTACTGTGTCCTTCAATGTGGTGGGTGAATCCACCGTATTCGGATATGACGAAAGCTCTTTTCTCTTCAACCTCTACAGTAAGTGGGCGGAAGTAGTTGTGGACACTGCGGAAATTGCCACTGCCCTCATCAAACCAGCCACTGGCCTGATCGATAGGTCTGGAATCATCCATCTCCCTTGCAATAATCGTAGCTCCCGCTGCATTGAACTGTCCCCAGCCCTCGTTGAAAAGAACCCAGGTAGCAATGCTTGGAACGTTGTACAGGTAGCGGATTGTGGACTTCATCTCGTTGATCCACTCGCTTCGACCTTCGGCAGAGCCTCTTGAGAAGGTCTTGTAGTAGGCTGGACCATCGCTCATACGACCAAATACCTTAGGGAACAGCGTTGGAAGATAGGAAACCATAGGCTTAGCATAGGATGATCCGCCGGAAACCATATCCTGCCATACGATCATGCCAAGGCGGTCGCAGTGGTAGTACCAGCGAGCGGACTCAACCTTGATGTGCTTTCTAAGCATGTTAAAGTGAAGTCTCTTCATTTCTTTGATGTCAAAGATCAGAGCTTCATCTGAAGGTGCAGTGTATAAGCCATCTGGCCAGTAGCCCTGGTCCAGAACTCCCATAAGGAAGTAAGGCTTGTGGTTGAGACAGAACCTCATAAAGCCCTTTGGATCTTTTTCTACGGTGTAGGATCTTACGGCGAAGTAGGACTTGACCTGATCCTCTGCAGCTGTGATCTGGAGAGGATATAGATATGGATCCTCAGGAGACCAAAGGTGTGGATCTGTGATCTCAAAGGTGAAATGATAATATGTCGGACTAACCTCTGAATGGTCAATGCCAACACAAGGGCAGGTGTCCGATGAATATTCGAAGTCGTTATTGTACTGTGACTGCTCGGAAGCAGATGATGCAGACTTAACCTGTTCAAGACCAGGAATCTTAACGCTTACCTGGGTTGGACGGTTAGTGGAAATCTCTATGGATACAGTCTTAAGGTCGTTCTCAGGACGAATGAACAGCTCTCTGATATAAGTTTCAGGAACCTCTTCAATCCAGACAGTCTGCCAGATACCGCTCTGACAGGTGTAGTACATGCCGCCTCGCTTAAGAGTCTGCTTGCCTCTGCTGTGATAAGAGGAGTCGCTGGTGTCCTTAACTCTCAGGTTAAGAGTATTGTCTTTTGCCAAAAGATTGTCGTCGCCAAACTTAAGATAATCTGTAATATCTACGGTAAATGGAAGGTAGCCGCCACTGTGAGATCCGATGAGAGTATTGTTGATAAATACATCGGCGAACTGGTCTACCGCACCGAAGTGAAGCAGGAACCTTGAAGCCTGGTTCTTCCTTGTAAGATCTGGTAATTTCTTTTGATACCACAGGTAGGACTCTGGATTAAGGCGTCTCTCCACGCCTGACAACATGGCCTCTGGTGAAAATGGCACCAGGATAATGCCTTCCATATCTTTAGGGATAGTAAGGTCTGATTCGTCGCCGGATTCAGTACAGAAGGCGTATTCCCAATATCCATTTAGGTTGATATAGCTGTCCCTGACAAACTGGGGACGGGGATATTCCTTTAGAACGTTGTCTGGGTCGAGGTTCTCGCCCCAGGGAGTATAGAGCCTGTTGAGCACATCGTCAACGTGCGGTTTGTCTATTGCACGGATTGCATCAATTAAGTCCATAGTCACCGTCCTTTTCTTCTGTGATCTTGGTATCAACTACCTCAGGAGCATTTTTCCTTGCTGAATTAGCGCTAATACCAGCAATGAGATCCTGGTAGAATGCGCAGGTTGAAGCATACTGATAAACAGTTGCCCAAAGAATAGGAATAATAAATGCTATAAAGCACAGAATGTACAGTGGAATAAAGGTCACCTTAAGGTAAAAGAGGCGGAGCCTGTTGCCTTTCATGATCCTGCGGCTTGTGGCAAGGATCTGAGCTGCTGATCTTTCAGGGAAATCCTGAAGCAGGAAGAAAGACATGGAATATGTAAGGTCCATGTAGACAGAAACAATGATCTGTACAATAAGACCGATGATAACGTACATATAAACATCAATTGTAGGATTGGTGTAGAACTGAAGCGTGAAGTAGGAAACAGGAATTCCTGCGATCATTGTGATTCCGCTGATAAATGCCTGAATCTTCATGGCGCTTACTGGCTGCTGTTTGAAGCCAAAGAATATATCAGAAACGGAAACAGTCTGTGAATACAAGAGGTTCATGTAAAGGTACGCCTTACCTGACATAAGAATGCCAAGGAATACTGATGCTGCAAAGGAAAGAAGCAGCCCGAAAATGTAAAAGGCGATACTGGATACATTGGAAACACCTGTAAATAAAGAAACGCCAAAGGTAATTGCGAGGATAAGAAGATCGGCACCTATGAGGGTACCGTACTTACCGATGCTAACTTCTTTGGCGATGGATTTAAGCTCTTTTGCTGATTTAAATTTGGTCATTAAAACTCCCTTGCCTTATCCGGCAAGGTCAATATTAGCCCCAACTAATGCCTGTCTGTCGCTGGACTTTCTTGCCTGCTGATAAGGATTGTCTTCATTAGAATATTTGATCTTGGTTGCGGTCTCCCCACCGCTGACATAGGTGCGGCCACACTCAGGGCACACCGCCGTCTTTATAGAAACAGATGCCTGAAGAACTTTGCCGTTCTTCTGAGCCGCTGTCTTATAAGCATTACTTACGTGCTCAGCTTCATGACCTCTGACCCTTGCTGCTGCGGCCTGAGGACTGATGTGCTGCGCACTTTTAAAAGAAACCATTTCATCAGAACCGTCTTGGTACTTACGGTTCCTACATGTTTCACACTCTGCAGGAGAAGAGGTTCTCCCCGGAGCCTTTGTGGTTGATTCATTTGGATTGAGGATGGCCTTGGATTGTCCATCTACTCCTGAAGCAGGCATGCTAATAGCTGAATATGCGGCATATGCACCGTAACTTCCTATTGCACCGATCATACTCATAGGCACCTTCTTCCTATGCGTTAATAATCCGTTGGAACTCCAAGCTCTTTTAACGCATCATCAAAGCTAATACCATACATTCTCTCATAGGTCTGATTGAGGTAATCTCTTGCTTCCGGATTAGTAAATACCGTCACAAAGGAGTGAGCGATAAGTGCGTATCCAAGCACGATTCCTACGATTGAATAAAAAACACTTTTCTTGGCCTGGGGCAGGAGCTTCTGATAGTTGCCCTTGGAAAGGATGGCTAGAAGGATTGCCACGCCGGCCATTGGGATACCAACATATGGAAAAAGACATAGCGGAATGGAGATAAGCCCCAAGGTCAGGGCTGTCTGCGCCATCTTCACATGTGGATCCAACTCATTGTGCGAAATGTTGTAGTTGTAATTGTTGTAGTCCATCAAATAAGCCTTTCAAACATACTTTCTTATAGTAAATTCTACAATATAATCCCACATTTTACAATGTTTACGCCAGTTTGAAATGCTTGAAACACCTGCCGTTTCATTGGTATAATAGTGACGTTGGTGCTGTTTATAAAAATTTCACCGTAAATTCTTACGGGATTTATGAGAAATACAGCATTCATTTACGTTTATATTCGTTTTTGCAGGAGAGATTGTATGGATATTGTATTGAAGATCAAAGAGGAACTTAAGGTTGAGAAATGGCAGGTCGAGGCCGCAATCAAGCTGATTGACGAAGGCAACACCATTCCTTTCATTTCCCGATATCGTAAAGAGGTTACCGGATCACTTAACGATGAGCAGCTCCGTAACCTTGATGAGAGACTTAAATACCTTCGCGGTCTTGAAGAAAGAAGAGAGCAGGTTCTTGCTTCCATCGAGGAGCAGGGCAAGATGACCGATGAGCTCAGAGCTAAGATCGTTGCTGCTGAGACCATGGTTGCCATCGAGGATCTTTATCTTCCATATAGACCTAAGAGAAAGACTAGAGCCAGCATTGCCAGAGAGAAGGGCCTTGAGGGACTGGCTGATATCCTTCGTGCCCAGGAGACTACTAAGCCTTTAGTAGAAGAAGCAGCAGCTTTTGTTGATGAAGAAAAGGGAGTAAGCGACGCAGCAGAGGCTCTTCAGGGCGCTATGGATATCATCGCCGAAGAAGTGTCTGATAATGCTGACTTCCGTACATATATTAGAGAAGCCACAATGGAACAGGGACTTCTCACAAGTAAGGCTAAGGACGAGAAGGCTCAGAGCGTATACGAGATGTACTACGACTATCAGGAGCCAGTTGGAAAGGTGCTTGGACACAGAGTTCTGGCACTTAACAGAGGTGAAGCGGAGAAATTCCTTGTGGTTAAAATCGAGGCTCCAGAAGAGCAGATTCTTCAGTACCTTAACAAGAAGATGATCACTAAGGATAACCCAATTACTACACCAGTTATCGAAGAGATCAACCAGGATGCCTACGAAAGACTTATCGCTCCTGCTATCGAAAGAGATATCCGCAACGAGCTTACAGAGAAGGCTGAGGACGGCGCTATCACAGTATTTGGTAAGAACTTAACTCAGCTCCTTATGGCACCACCTATTGCAGGCAAGACAGTTCTTGGTTGGGACCCAGCCTTCAGAACAGGCTGTAAGCTTGCCATCGTAGATGCTACAGGTAAGGTCCTTGATACCAAGGTCATATATCCTACAGCACCTCAGAACAAGGTAGAGGAATCTAAGGCAGAGCTTAAGAAGCTCATTGATAAATACAACGTAGATCTTATTTCAGTTGGTAACGGAACTGCTTCAAGAGAGTCAGAGCAGGTAATTGTAGAACTGATAAAAGAGCTGGACAGTCCAGTTCAGTATGTCATCGTTAACGAAGCTGGTGCTTCTGTTTATTCAGCAAGTAAGCTTGCTACAGAGGAGTTCCCACAGTTTGACGTAGGACAGAGAAGTGCTGCTTCTATTGCCAGAAGACTTCAGGATCCTCTTGCAGAGCTTGTTAAGATTGACCCTAAGTCAATCGGTGTTGGCCAGTACCAGCACGACATGAACCAGAAGAAGCTGGGCGAAACCCTTGAGGGTGTTGTTGAAGACTGCGTTAACAAGGTTGGTGTAGACCTTAACACTGCATCAGCTCCACTTCTTCAGTACATTTCTGGTATCAGTAAGGTAATTGCTAAGAATATCGTTGATTATAGAGAAGAGAACGGTAAGTTCAAATCAAGAGAAGAGCTTCTCAACGTTCCTAAGCTTGGACCAAAGGCTTACGAGCAGTGCGCAGGCTTCCTTAGAATCGCAGATGGTGAGAATCCTCTGGATGCAACCAGTGTTCACCCAGAGTCCTACGAGGCAACACTTAAGCTCATGGATAAGCTCGGCATCACCTTTGATGATGTTCGCGCAGCTCAGAAGAACGCAGCTAAGGCAGCTCTTGAAAAGCCAGCTGCCAAGAAGGAAGAGAAGCCTCGCCCACAGAAGAAGCCTAAGCAGGTAGTTATCAGAAATACCAGCACAGCCATGGGAGCAGCCCTTGCAGCAGCTCTTGCAGGAAGCAATCTTGCAGTTGTGGATGATGGCGCAAGCGATAGCGCTAAGAAGAATACAGATAATAAGGCTACAGAGACAAGCGCTACTACAGGCGTTACAGGATCTCTTTCCAAGAAGGTTTCAGAGACTGATAAAAAGAAATTGTCAGAAGAGCTTGGTATCGGTGAAATCACACTTACAGATATCCTCTCAGAGCTTGAGAAACCATCAAGAGACCCTCGTGAGAACATGCCAGCTCCTATCCTTAGAAGCGACGTCCTTGATATGAAGGACCTTAAGCCTGGTATGGTTCTTAAGGGAACAGTCAGAAACGTTATCGACTTTGGTTGCTTCGTTGATATAGGTGTTCACCAGGATGGTCTGGTTCACATCTCTCATATCACTGATAAGTTCATCAAGCATCCTCTTGAGGCTGTCAGCGTTGGTGATATCGTAGATGTTCAGGTTCTTGATGTAGAGCTTGATAAAAAGAGAATTGCCCTTACCATGAAGATTGAGGATCCAGCTAAGGTTGCAGCTGAGGCTGCCCAGAGAGCAGCTCAGAGACCTGCTCCAAAGGCTAATCCTGATGCAGGTAAGACTAAGGCAGCTCCTAAGAAGACATCAGTTGTTGATCAGGTTGCTAAGGCAGCAGGAGTTACCAAGAAGCCTGCAGCTAAGAAGACTGAGGGAACTACAGCTGCGAAGAAGCCTGCAAGTGCCTCAAGTGAGACGCCAGTTAAGAAACCAGCTTCAGAGCCGGTTAAGAAGTTTAAGAAAAAAGGCATCGTAATATTTAAGGGAAATGCTAACGATTAATTAAAGAATTTGTGGAACACGAAAGAATCTGCTATTAGGTTCTTTCGTGTTTTTATTTTGTGACAAATACCGTAATTGACGGATAATTCGAAGATATTTGAGAAATAGTCTTTTATGATATTTGAATAAATCTGCTACAACTTTTTTGGACAAAATGTAGAATTCTTAAAAAACGTAAATAAACTATTTACAATTTGGAGGATAAGGATAAAATAAAGTCTTAGGGGAGTGGGGGCCTTAGGCCTTAATCTAAGATGACCGTTCGGTTATCGATTTTTCTTATGAGGGTTGGCATTGGCGCTTCGGTACGAAGAGCTTATTTTTTGACGCACTTGGAAATTTTATTTTATTTTTTTTGAAACCATGTGCAACATTTTTGGAGGCTCATCTGTATATAAGATGTAGCGTTCATTTTAGAGGGGTGCTTTGCGCATCAACGCATGGCTACTGCGTGATACGGACTGTATCAGTCTTTATCATAGATTAGATTCTGGTAAAAGAACCAGATCAATAATATTTTTTAAACGGAGGAAAAAAATATGGCACAAAAGGGTATGAATGTCAGCGAAGTTGAGGGATACCTTTCAACACTTTCAGCTGGCGCAACTGATCTTGATCAGCTTACAACAGACGT
>NZ_JHWL01000011.1 GCF_000622085.1 Butyrivibrio proteoclasticus P6B7 | reverse complement strand
TATACTCATGACAAGATGGGAAATGTCCTTACAGAGGGCCATGTTGTAAGTTCTGCGGAAGACATGTTTGAAGTTATTTCTGTAAATAAGACATACACTTACGATGGTAAGAACCGCGTAAAGACTGAGACAGACGGCGAAGGCAATGTAACAACATACAAGTATGATAAGAACGATAACCTTATCTGCAAGACAGACGCTCTTGGCGGAAAGACTATAAACGAATACGATGGTCTTAACAGACTCATTAAGACAACAGACCCTGTTGGCAGAGAAACATCTTATACCTTTGATAAGAATGGAAATCTTAAGACCACAACAGATGCATCAGGTATTATCACTGAGAACCACTACGATAATAACCTGCTTATTAAGGTTACCCAGAGAGCAAAGGCTGATGAGGATGTTGAGATAACAATAAATGAGTACACCTACGATGACCTTGGAAGAATGGCTACTCAGGTAGAAAGAGATGGCTTTACTCTTAACTATGAGTACGACAAGGTTGGAAGGGTAGTTAAGACTACTGCTTCAAATGGCAGAATCATTGAATATTCCTATGATCCAATGGGAAGAGTTATCGCTAAGAAAGACTGTGAAGCTGTTACAAGATACGCTTACACAGGAACTGGAAAGCTTAAGAGTGTCATCGATGCTCTTGGAAACGAGAGCAGATATACATACAACGAACTTGATCTTCTTTGCAGGGTTGAGAGATTTGATGGTATCAAGGATGATGTAGATGATGAAAAGGCAAGTCTTGTAAACTCAGAGAAACTTGTGAATACAGAAAGTAGAGTTTTTGAACCAGACTCTGCTAAAGCAGAAGAAGAGTTAAGTATCGGTCTTATGAATTCTATCTGTGAAGAGACAGATGATAACCAAATCTCAGTGGATTCAGCTATTGCTGAGCAGAGAGAAAATGATAACCATGCATATCCTCAGGTTGACAGAAAAGGCCATGTAACAATCTACACACATGACCTCTCTGGTAAAGTTATCAGCGTAACAGATGCCCTTGGAAACAAAGATGTCTATAAGTATGACAGAAAGGGTGAACTCTGCGCTGAGACAGACCGTGATGGTAACGAAACTATCTACACAAGAGACAACAACGGCAACATTACTGGTATCAAGTATTCTAACGGTGAACAAATCAAATACAGCTACAATGCCCTTAACATCCTTAAGGAAGTCGAAGACCATCTTGGAATCACTAAGATTGATTCAGATGCTGTAGGTAGAACTACACAGGTTACAACTCCAGATGGACAGAGCGTTGGCTATGAGTATGGTCCTGACGATGTTAAGACAGCCATCATCTATCCAGACGGAAAGAGACTTGAGTACAAGTATGATGCTTTCAGAAAGCTTGTGGAACTTAGTGACCTTAATGCCACAACTGGATCTGTTAAGTATTACTACGATTCAAATGCAAGACTTATAAAGAAGGCATTCCCTAATGGAACAACCACTTCCTACGATTACTATCAGGGAGGTTTGTTAAAGACACTCATAAATACTGACAGAGAAGGTGTTCTGGATAGATTTGATTATACCTATAACGAAAAAGGCAACAGAACAGCCATCGAGAAATACAGACGTGGTCTTGATAACTTAAGCGGTATCTACGCTTACAGCTATGATGAAGTGGGTCGTCTCGAAGGCGTATCAAGAGAAGGAGAGACTCTCTCTTCATACGTATATGATGCTTTCGGTAACAGAATAAGTAAGTTCGAGAACAATGCAAAGACCTTCTATTCATACGATGTTCAGGACAGGCTCATTTCTAAGAGTGACAATAACGGTGTAGATCCTACACCAGTTATCACAACATACTCTTATGACAACCGAGGAAATCTTGTGGCTGAGTATAAGAACGATGTCTTAGATAGAGAGTATACATATAGTTCAAGAAACCTTCTTGAAAAAGCGAAGTTAAATGCTGATCCTTCAAAGGACCAGTCTATTTCCTATGACTATAACTACCTTGGACAGAGAGTAAATAAGAAGTCCGCAAATAGTGAAATTTCATACCTTACAGACATCACAATGGATCACAACAACCTTCTTGCTCAGTCTGTAAACGGCAAGACATCTATGTTCACATATGATGACAAGGTAGTAAGCATGGAGAATGAGAGCACAAACGCATTCTATCTCCTTGATGAACTTGGAAGTACCATGTACCTCACAGATGCAGAAGGTCTTTCATCAGATGCTTACGCCTACGATGTATTTGGTAGCAGACTTGATGTGAGTACGGGAAAGAAGGCAGTTCTTGACAGCCTCATCCAGCCATTTACATTTACTGGCTATAGAGAAGAGGAAAATGGCCTCTGCTTTGCGCAGGCAAGAAGTTATGTTCCAGAAACAGGTAGATTTATAGGAGAGGATAAAGTCAGAGGATTACTATATACTCCGGATTCAATAAACCATTATATCTACTGCTTCAACGATCCTGAAGACTATGTAGATAGAAATGGTTTATATCCAACTAGTTCTAATACTAACTTAGAGCAGTCAGATGGATCAACTGGAGAATCTATACCAGATGCAGCAACTGGATCAGGTTATGGATCAGGTACTCAGTCTACAGATGGCTCAGGACAAGGAAACTACGCAAATGGCTCTGTTGATAATACTTCTGTAGATAAGTACGGACATAGTAGACTTGACCCAGCTAACTATGATTATTATGCAACAAAGCTTGTAGAGGCAACCGAGGCGTTGTGTGATGATGATCCATCAAATGATGCGCAGGCTTTGGCTCTAATTAATGAATTAATCAATATTGGATTTTATATAGAAGAAAAAGACGGTTCAAAAACGCTAATGTATGATGTCGAATTTCTGAATTATTGTAAAGGCAAAGCAGGACGTGATAGTCTGCTATATGGTCTTATGGATGATTGGGGGAATTTTATAGATGATAATGGACGAGTTTCATCTTTTGATGGAATAAGTTGGACTCCAACTTATTCTCTAAAAATATCCGAACTTGGTGCGGGATATAAGTTAATTCTGAATGTTGATAGTAAGTGGGGACTAGGGCAAGAAATTAAAAATCAGCAGGTGGCTTATGCTACTACATATGAATTGGCTCAAAAATATTTTTATAAAGACGGAGAATTGAATTGGGATGTCATTGAAAGTTGGTATAAATTAGAGGGAGTGGATGATGATTCGGTTGAGTACGATGTATTGGCATTGGCTATGATGGGTATGGATGATTCTGAAATTGAGAAGTTAATCAGTATGTCTGAATATGTTGTATGCGATGTACCATTAACATCAATCGAAATATATGAAGTAAGTGATAAACTAAAAGTTTTAGCAGACAGATACCTACTTACAGCAAAGGCTTGGGAAGAGCTTGGCATAAGAGATGAATATAATAGCTCGAGAGCGGTAGCTGTCAAACTTATTGCAAATGCAATGTTAGAGTTAGGGAATCAACAAGAACATATAGTTACAATGACATATACGCTAGATAGCAAGGGGAGAAGGATTTATTCTGTTGAAGTAGCATATTGGCCAGATTCAAATGATTGCACAGATATATATAATAGTTGCAAGTTTGTTGTATATCCAACTTCTGTTAATGGAATGTCTACAAGTACATATTTGGGCTATGAAGCAAGTTCCAATGTAGCAACGCTTATTGGAAATATTTTTGAGCCAGTGGATAGTTATATTATTGATCAAGTTGTAAGTTCATGTTGTAAATACCTTGACGTTGCAGTTTCACAAGCTAAAGTTGTTGCTGAATCTATAAAAATATACCAAAATAATGTTGTTGCTTCAGGAACGATAAAGATTATTGATTATAGTAATACTGTACAATGCATGTTTATTACAGGAAATGTTGTGCATATTACCGGATTAGGTGTGGATTATGTGGCTGTTGCTGAATCCCAGTTTAATGATGTTATGTTGTATATTGCTGTTGAAGCATATAATAGTGCCAAGTGTATTAGCCCCAAAATGACAGTTGATGATATTAAAAAAGCTTTTATGGAAGATAGTGAAGTATTTAAAAATTATAAAGTGTGGTATGTTGAACAAGGTGGTTCAGATAATGCAGAGTCATATTTGCAAAAGTTAAGCGAGAAATTAGGTGTTAGCAGAGATGAACTAAAAAGAATGAGTTTTAAAGAATTCCAGGAACTGTTGGAGGAAAAAGATTCATGAAAAAAAAGATTTTTGGGGGGGCGATAGTTACCTTAATTGTTTTAAGTATTTCTTGTATGTTTATTAGAAATGTTCAAAAAGATAAAGCGGAAAAAGAATATGACCTGCAAAGGCTGTATAATATGCAGAATACAGCATTTGGTATTAGTAGAGACAGTTATAGCGAGAGCATTCATTATCACGGCAGTGATGAGCTAGATATATCAAGACTGGAGATATGTTTATATGTGTTTTCCAAAGCTAAACCTAATAATGCACTAGGTGTAAAGGATATTCAGGAATATTTAAGTTGTGAATATGATGATGAGGGTAATTTAAGAATCTATTCACAGCCTGAAGACATTGCACTATACATTCGATGGTTTTGCGAGGGTGGAAGTGAAGATGTATTAGATTTTACCAGCAAGATAAATTCGTATTTGGAAAATAATGGCTACAAGTGCGATTATACGGAGCTTAGCTTAGAGGATTTACAAGAGATTCTTACTTTGGTGAGTGAATGATTTTGAAAGGAAAACAATGAAAAAACTGAGCTAGGTGCCAGGTACTTTTAAGAGTTTGTTAAAGGGATTTAAATCGGTCTTAAAGGTACCTGGCACCAATGTTTTCATAAATATAAGGCCGACACTTTTAATGTTTTTTCTGAAATTTTGTCAGGTCAGCGAGGTGCTAACGCAGAATTAAGAAAAATTAAGGCGCAGATACAAGCTGAGCTTGAAAAGAAAGAAAAAAGGATAATGATTGATACTGTCATTGATATAGTTGGCATTTCAAGTCCATTTTTAAAAAGTGTATTAAATGTTGGGGCGGATTATGTATTTGATAGCTCCAAGGCTGGTAATGGTGCAAATCTTACAAAAGAGGCAATCAAAAAGAAGTTTCCGGGGAATGAGGGGCTGAACAATCTTGCTAGCGGAACTAGTTCTGTAATATCAGCGATTTCTAAATTTATAGTAACGTTCGATGATTACAAGAAAAGAATGGAAAAGGCTCAAGATGTTATGAAAATACTTGATTTTTATTCTTTCAATAGTGGAGCTCAGAAAGTGGGATTGTATGATTATGATGTTATAAGAATGGTACAAGAATGGAATAATAAAGGAATGGCATGTTTGTGTGATGTGCATTGTTATCTCGAATTGGAAAACATATATCGATAAAAGAGACTATATGCATATACATTGTTTTTACAAGCCTCAACGGATTCATTCACATAATTAATTATTATCTGGGGTTTCTGGGAATAGAGGCAGATATAGTCTTTTATGCTATTAAACTTATGATCTGCGTGCTTACATGTATAGCTGTCAAGGCAAATGCCAAGGATGGAAGCAAGGTTATAAGTAGAATAATGCACGGTATTATCCTGTGCGACGCTGCTGAGTTATTTATTACCTGTACAGAGACTCAGGTAAAGGGGGTTGCACTTGCGTTATTTTGCATAGCATTTGCGGTTAAGATGTTCATGGACTATTGTCTGTTTTGCTATCTGGCAGCAGACAAGCGCCTCAAACTCTTTTGGAGATTGACAAATGTTTTGATTATCGCTTGTTCTATTCTGTTTGTTTTTGTCTATGGATTTCTTTATTGTGTCTATGGATTGCTGATATTAAGAGTGGTGCTTG
Source organism: Butyrivibrio proteoclasticus P6B7 (assembly GCF_000622085.1). GTDB lineage: Bacteria > Bacillota > Clostridia > Lachnospirales > Lachnospiraceae > Butyrivibrio > Butyrivibrio proteoclasticus_A. The sequence continues at coordinate 141,114 of NZ_JHWL01000011.1, read as the reverse complement.
CATTCTTAATGGTTAAAAGAGCTAACGCCTTAAGCTTAACCAGAGATGGGCAGCAGAACTTGATTGAAAAACTTACAAATAGACCCGTCAACATATTTGTTCGAATCGGTCTGATCTGCGTAGCTGTTTTAATGATAGCTCTTTTCACATGGTTATACAGACCATATGGCAGGTATGATATAGCGGTTACAGATGAAGTTCATGTTAGCTCTTATTACGCAGAACTTCATGAAGAGAAGGGGAATCTCTATAGATATACTGAATGCAACAGGTTCCCTGAATGGTCTGGTTTCTATAGGGAGAAATGGGGGCTGGTCAATGTAAAGACAGGCAATGCTATAGAGGCGATGTCTTCTATCCGTGGCTGTGATCTGGTTTTTGATGAATCAGGAATAGCTTGGGATTACAATGGGCACTTTTTTGATCTCGATGGAAATGTTGTGATCAGTGTTCCTAAGAGTGTGTATGCCAAGAAATCCATAAGAACAGCGTTGCTTAATAAGGTACTGGGATTTACCAGAGATAAGGAAACTAAAGGTATTCCATGTAATATTCGATGGGATTTGAATGAGAGAATGATAATGTCCTATGATGGTTATTATTTCAAAAATGATGTAGCTCTTTATTATTCTGAAGTAGAAGGGGCAGTTGGACTTATAAACAAAGATGGGAACATAGTTCTGAGGCCTCAGATAATACGCTTTTTTTTATCGCCGAATAGTGATTATTCTTTGTTGGAATGTGACCAGAAAATTACAGGATACAGGAATGTTATCAATGAGAAGGGCAAATTCCTGTTTGATCGATTTGTTGACTGGGATGATATTGAGGTAAGCGATTCAACGCACCTGATGGTGGCAGACAGACATAATGGGGCAATCGATACCGTGGTTGATGGTAATGGAAAACTGATCAGTGACGCAGAGTTTGGGCACCCGGACGTGGAATGCGGCGATATCATTACGCTCACAAGAATCAAAAAAGATGGTAAAGAACTTGATAAATATACTACGGTAGCCATGGATGGCAGCGGCAATATCATATTTGAATCGGAACTGTATAGTAAGTACTACGCCTATGCAGATTCTGATGGAACTATTAAATACCTCCTGGGTGAGCTGCATCAGGGTAACAGATGGGCTTTTATAGATGTTCAGGGTAATGATATTGCTAATAAGCATTTCGAAAATGTCAAAGTATTTGATTCATCTGACGGAGCGGAGAAGCCCTTTGCCATCTGCTTCGACACAGAAAGCTATTCCATGACTTTTGTTTATTTTGATGGATCAGTTTTTGATATGGAATACAAGTATGTAGAAAGAGATGCAGACAAGAAGCTTATCAAGGTTAGTAAAAAAGATGAGAATGGAACGATTCTCTATAACTATCTGGACTATGAGGGGAACCTGGTCTCTGATGAGTGGAGTATGGAATAAAGGCACCTGGCGCCATGGCTGAAGAACAATTAGACAACTATAGTGCAATCCCATGGTTTCTAAGAAAATCATGGAAGGTACAAAGAATTATTGGTGTGGCACTGCCGGGGAAATTAAGGTAAAATTAGAGGTAACAAAAATCTCTTTGGAGGTATGGGGTATGGGTAAAGTTTTTCACGTAGATAAGCAGATCGCCAACAAAAACGTTGAAGATTCCATCACAGAATGGACCAAAGTTGTTAAGTACGACGACATCAACGCAGAGAACAGACTCTTTGGCGGACGCCTTATGGAATGGATAGATGAAGTTGCTGGAACAGTAGCCATCAGACATTCAGGCAATCCTATTGCTACAGCAGCAATCGACAACATGCAGTTCAAGCAGGGCGCGGTTCTTGGGGATGTGCTGGTGATGATCGGTAAGATCACCTATGTAGGAAGGACTTCCATGGAAGTTCGCGTAGATACTTATGTTGAGGATGTCAGAACCGGTATGAGACACGTTCTTAACAGAGCTTATCTTACAGAGGTCTGCATCGACCACGACGGCACAGCAGCAGTGGTTCCTTACGGACTTAACGTTCGCACAGAGAATGAGAAGGCTGAATGGGAAGGGGCGCTTAAGAGACGCGAGTTAAGACGCCAGCGCAGGATGGAAGGATTCTAATGGCGCTGTAATGGTGCTGAGACACTTCATAAAAAAAGCATAAACCCATTGAAAATAGTGAGATTGAGTGTTAAAATTTTGTCATATGGCGGATTTTAACACTCTTTTTTGTTCCATAAATCTATGAAACAAGCGAGTGCCAAAGAAAATAAGTGGAGGTCTTTTTATGAGTAAGAATTTTGATGATATCTTGGCAAAGCTTAAGACAGCCAGCACCAAGAAGATGTCTGTTGCAGTAGCACAGGACACACACGTACTTGAGGCAGTTAAGATTGCCAAAGAGAGGGGAATCGTAGATTCTATCTTAGTTGGTGACAAGGATCTTATCGAGGAGAAGGCAAAAGAGGTTGGAATGAACCTTGCAGACTTCGAGATCATCGATGTTAAGGATACAATCGAGGCTGCACGTACAGCTGTTTCTCTTGTTTCAAGCGGCAAGGCTGATATCTATATGAAGGGTGCCCTTGAGTCTAAGGACTTCCTTAAGAGTGTTCTTGATAAGGAGGTTGGTCTTAGAACTGGTCGTCCTCTTTCACACGTTTGTGTATTTGAAATTCCTGGCATTGATCGTCTTTTGTTCCTTACAGACGTTGCATTCATGCCATATCCAACACTTGAAGATAAAAAGGTTATCATTGAGTATACAGTAGATGTAGCTAGAGCTTGCGGTGTTGACTGCCCTAAGGTAGCTCCTCTTGCAGCAGTTGAGGTTGTTAACCCTAAGATGCCTGTAACTGTTGAGGCTGCTGAGCTTACTAAGATGAACGAGGCTGGCGAGATCAAGAACTGCATCGTTGATGGACCTCTTTCTATGGACCTTGCAATTGACCCTGAGGCTGCTAAGCACAAGGCTGGCGCTATGGATCGTAAGATCGTAGGCGACGCTGATATCCTTCTTTTCCCAGATATCCACGCTGGTAACCTTACATACAAGACTATCGTTAGACTTGCAACAGTTAAGAACGGTAACATCCTTACAGGTACAAAGGCTCCTGTAATCCTTACATCAAGATCAGATTCAGTTGAGGTTAAGGTTAACTCTATCGCACTTGCTGCAGTTGTTGCTGCTAATAATAAAGGAGAATAATTATGATAAAGAGCTTAGTTATTAATCCAGGTTCAACATCTACAAAGGTTGGTATCTTAGAGGACGAGACCCTTGTAAAAGAGGAAACTCTTCGCCACTCAACAGAGGAGATCAACCAGTACGCCACAATTTTTGACCAGAAGGATTTCCGTAAGAATATCATTCTTGATTTCCTTAAAAAAGAGAACATCGACATGAAGTCCTTTGACGTTATCGTTGGTAGAGGCGGACTCCTTCGTCCTATCCCAGGCGGTACATACGAGTGTACAGATGCTCTTCTCGATGACCTTCGTAAGGGCGTTCAGGGCCAGCATGCTTCTAACCTTGGCGGTATCCTTGCAAGAGAAATTGCTGATGAGATCGGTGTTCCTTCATACATCGTTGACCCAGTAGTAGTTGACGAGATGGAGCCAGTTGCTAGAATTTCTGGTGTTCCAGAGATCGAGCGTGTATCTATCGACCATCCTCTTAATCAGAAGGCTGTTGCCAGAAGATATGCTAAGTCAATTGGCAAAAGATATGACGAGATCAGTGTAATCGTTGTTCACATGGGTGGTGGTACATCAACAGCTGTTCACAAGAACGGTAAGATGATCGATGTATTCGCAGCACTTAACGGTGACGGTGCATTCTCACCAGAGAGAGCAAACGGCATCCCAGCTAAGGCTCTTGTAGATATGTGCTTCTCGGGCAAGTATACATACGATGAGATGAAGAAGAAGATCGTTGGTGGCGGCGGACTTAACGCATACCTTGGAACCAACGATATGAGAACAGTTAACAAGATGTGCGAAGACGGTGATGAGAAGGCAATTCTTGTCCGCGACGCATTCATCTATCAGATCTGCAAGAACATCGGTGCCCTTGCTACAGTTCTTAAGGGCCAGGTTGATCAGATCATCCTTACAGGCGGTATCGCATACGGCCAGGTTATCACAGACGCCATCAAGGAGCGCGTTGAGTGGATCTGCCCAGTTACTGTATATCCTGGTGAGGACGAGCTTCTTGCTCTTGCACAGGGCGCTATCCGTGTAATGAACGGCGAAGAGAAGGCTCAGCAGTACTAATAAAAAGAACTATGAAGACATGTGTAGGTTTACTCCTGCACATGTCTTTTTTCATTTATAATAAAAAATAATAAAAAAAGTGAAGACAATTCCAAATGTGATTCGTTATATCTATTGAAAGCAGATAAATAACAAAAAGCAAAAGGAAAAAGTATGGGGGAGACAGGTTCTAAGGAAAAGTTAATAGAGCTTATGAATAGATACAAGAATCTGGTCTTTTCTGTATGCCTTAAGCTTACTGGGGACTATTTTGCCGCGGAGGATATTGCCCAGGAGACGTTTATATCGGCTTACCAGCATCTGAACGACTTTGATGGGGCTTCTGAGAAGGCGTGGCTGTGCAGGATAGCCAGTAACAAGTGCATTGACTATCTAAGGTCCGCGGAGCGTCGCGCAGTTCCGGTTTCTGAGGAAGCTCTTTTGCAAAATGAGGAATCAAGGGATGGCCCATCAAGGACCTTTGAGACAAGGGATGTGTTAGAACAGGTAAGGGATAACTGCAAAGCCTTGCCGGATGGCTATTCGGAGATTTCCCAGATGTATTTCATCAAAGGGATGACGGCAAAAGAAATAGCCCAGGTCACGGGAATTCCGCTAAAGACGGTACAGACCAAGATCTACAGGGCCCGGGAAATGCTAAAGAAAACCGTAAGAAAGGAGGATCTGCTGGCATGAGTAAGGATTATGAATACTTAAGTGATGAAGAGTTAAAAGAGCTCATGGAAGCCATCGAGGGTGATGAAGACGAGATGGTCAGTGCTCCAGAGGACTTTGAAGCTCAGGTTCTGGACTTCATAGAAGAGCAGGAGAAGATAACTCAGAAGAGAAATTCCAAGCAGGTCAGGTTCAAGACGGTTTCTGGTAAGAAGGATGACAAGAAGGCATTTGATTATGCCATCTACTGCGCCAAAGTTCTGGTTTCAGTAGCAGCCGCAATAATACTTCTTATCATTCTTCCGCAGATCAGCGGAATAGCACCATTTGGCGGAAGTGTTCCAAGTCGCGAAGAGGTGGTTTCCACAGCCAACATAGTAACTAAGGATGAAGTCCTGGCTGGTTACAACACCAAGTCCCGTGAGGAAGTTCTTAACGAAAACAACGATGAAGGCGGCTTATTACCTAAGCTGCAGATGATATTTGACCATACAAGGGAGGGTTAAATTATGAAACCTAAGAAGAAAAACGGATTCTTTACTTTTTTATGCATCTTCTGCCCAGGAGCAGCAGAGATGTACATTGGATATCTTAAAAACGGACTTACTCTGATGGGAGCCTTTGCGCTGTCTATAGTGCTCCTTGGAACCACAGAATTTGGCGCATTTGCAGCTACTACAGCACTTATCTGGTTCTTTGGATTCTTCCATGCTATAAATGTGTCCAAGATGGACGAGGCAAGCATTGCTGAACATGAGGATATGTATATCTGGGAAGAGTTCCTGGGAGACAGAGTAGCAAAGGTATCAAGCGCTAAGATGAGAGGTATTATGGCAGCAGTCCTTATTATTGTTGGTCTTGGAATGCTTTGGAACTATGTTTCTGAGATCATAGTAAGACTTATCCCTGATTATTACTGGGAGTTCCTGTATCCTATCATCTATAAGATTCCTAATATTGCAGTTGCCATCGCACTTATCTTTGGTGGTTTGGCTCTTATCCGCGGCAAGAAGAAGCAGATGGAAGTTCCTACTGTGGAGGCCCAGGTTGTTAATAGTAGCTCTTTTATCGAGCAGAAGGATTCTAAGGAGGCGTGATTATGGAAAAAACTATGAGAGTCCACAGGGTTGGCTCCATAACTGCAGGGCTTTCCATGATTGCCCTGGGAGTGGCAGCTCTTTTGCATCTGATAACTGGGATTATCAGCTATGAGAGCATCTTCAGGCTATGGCCAATAATGATAATCGGCCTTGGCATAGAGCTTCTGATTTCCAACTTCCTGACGGAAAAGATAGTCTACGACAAGGCCGCCATATTTCTTTTGATAATTATTACGTTCTTCGCCATGGGTATGGCGGGGGCAGATATGTGTTTACAATATATCAGCGCCAACGGAGTGTGGTAAGTTGGCATCAGAGCACAGTAGCTTTAATCAAGCTCCTGTGCTTTATATATTGCCTCTGCATAGCCTACAGTTCCTTTAATGGTTTCCGGATCAAGGCCTGCATAGGCATCATCTGAATAGAAGCCCTCAGAACCAGGGTATTCATAATAAGTAAATATCTGTTTGATGTAGCCATCTTCAAAGGTGTAGACGTTTATTGTGGTACTGTTACTACTGCTGGAGTCTTCGCATAGCTCCATAACTCCGTCATCATTTACATCCACCAGGGTGTACTTAAATGAATAATCAAAGTGGTTGATGAAGATCATTTGTGAGTAGGCTTCTCCAATGGAATAGCTCTTTTCGTTTTCTGACACATAGTAAAAGAGATAGTTCTTTATGGAATCCATGTCGTAGGAGGAAAGCTCTGATTCCAGGGTAAGGCCAAGGGTTTCAAGGGTAGAGGAGTAATAATCTCTGCCGCCATCCAAAAGAATTCTTATGTGCTCTTTGGAGTCCTTGTTACCAACAAGGATAATGTCGTTTCTGCCATCGGCATTGATGTCGGTACATTCTACCTCGGCAATGGACTCCAGGTCACATCTAAAGGCGTTTAACAGATTTCTGTTTTGTATCATTCTGACTTCATAATCATTACATACAATAAGCTGAATTTTGCCGTCGTACTGTGGCATATCAATGTCTATGATCTGGCTGCAGATTTCTTCCCACATGGTCTGGTTGGAAACTGCCATAAATACGCCGTTTTCCTCTTTGCAGCAGTAGATCATGTCTGCTTCATAGTCGAATCCACGAGTAACACGAAGGTAGTAGGTGTCGCCATCTTTTTTACCATCAGTAACCTGATAGGAATAGCCGCCTCCTTCGGACCTTTGAACATAGTATTTGTCGTACTTTTCAAGGTATACGCCGTCGAAGGGAACAGTACCTGGCTTAAATTCAACGCCGGTGTATTTGGTGATGTAGGCTTCAAGGGTAGCCCTGTCAAAAGAGTATACGCCGTAAACTTCATCGCTGTATCCGGTGTAGGCATAGTAATCTGCCTGCTCTTCGTCGGTGGTATCTTCCATGATATCTGCCCCCAGATAGAATACGTCGTACCAGTCTATGTCATTAACAGTTTCGTAGGAATGGGTTAAAAGTCCGCCGTATTCCTGGGTACTAAACAGTTCAGCAAAGCTCTCAAGTTCCTTTTTGGAAAGCTCTTCTCCTGGAGCAGCCTCTATTGGGTCTACATAGGCCTGGGCGTCATAAGAATCTTCATCTTCATTGTCGGAGGCTTCTTCAGAACTTTCAGAATCTTCACTGGACGCGTCCTGATCTTCTGCGTCTTTATCATCCTTACTTGATTCTTCACTGGCTTCTTCTGTTGCTGAATTGTCTCCGAAGCTGATATTGGATATTCCAAAAAAGCTACAACCTGTACAGTTAATGGCTGTAATAATGCCAAGAATAAGGCTTGCTATCTTCCCTGATTTTTTAAATGCTTTCTTGTTTAGCATGATTTCTTTCAATCCTGTCCCTGGTGATTTCGGCGGATTATTCCTTTCTTTGAATTTGTTGTGATTTACAGTCTTGTGACTGCTGATATTATCAATTTATCCTCACTTATTATACAGATTGAAAATGAAAAATGTTGCAGTATACTTGTCTATAGTATGTAAAAAGATATTTCGGAATAAGCGTTTGGAAACGATAAAGGAGAAGGGTATGAGAGCAGTTGTCACCAGGGTTTTATCAGCATCAGTTAAGATAGATGGAAAAGAGATATCATCAATTGATAAGGGTTTCCTGGTTCTTTTAGGGGTTCATACCAGCGATACCAAGGAGCAGGCATTGAAGATTGCAGACAAGATCTGCGGCCTTAGAGTATTTGAGGATGAAAATGGCAAGATGAATATTGGACCTAAGGATGCCGGGGCTAAGCTCCTTATTGTGAGCCAGTTTACGCTGTATGCGGACTGTAGCTCCAGAAGACCTGGATTTACAGAGGCGGCAAGACCGGAAATCTCTGAGCCTTTGTATGAGCTTGTGGTGGAAGAGTGCAGAAACAGAGGCTTTGAAGTGGGAACAGGAGTGTTTGGCGCAGACATGAAGGTTGAGTCAGTTAATGACGGCCCAGTGACCATTCTCCTTGATACTAAGGACTTTATGAAGTAAGATGGCATTTGTATGCCTTGATTTGGGATAATATATGTATTTCTTTATGATAATACTTGCGCTTTTGGGAGTTCTTTTCTATTCGAAACTATATCCTCAGTACAAAGACAAAATGATAACTGCCTATGGACTGGTCTGTCCCTACATGTACGGCGTAGGTAAGATCGGATGCGCCTTTTCGGGGTGCTGCGGCGGGGGAGCTAAGATTTTACTGGATTTCTTAAGGGATACACATGGGGAGCAAATAATATCTGTGAACCAGATTATCTGTATCGGTGTGATGATAGCTCTTTTTACATTAAGACGAATATTTGGATTCGGAGTAAAAGCAGATGAAATCTGAGCTTGTTATTGGTTGAAGTATTTGGGTAAATCTGCTACAATGTACAACGGACTTTTGCTAAAATATTGGGTTAGTGCACCCTTTTTTCAGGAGTATAGAGATGAGTATTATTGATAAGATTATTGGAACACACAGTGAGAGAGAGCTTAAGAGAATCCGCTCTACAGTAGATGCTATCGAGGCTATGAGACCAGATATGCAGAAGCTGTCAGATGAGGAACTCAGAGGCAAGACTGAGGAGTTCAAGAAGAGACTTGCAGATGGCGAGACTCTTGATGATATCATGCCTGAGGCTTACGCAGTAGTAAGAGAGGCTGGTAAGAGAGTACTTGGAATGGAGCACTTCAGAGTACAGCTTATTGGTGGAATCATTCTTCACCAGGGCCGTATCGCTGAGATGAGAACTGGTGAAGGTAAGACCCTTGTGGCTACACTTCCTTCATATCTTGATGCCCTCGTTGGTAAGGGTGTTCACGTGGTTACAGTTAACGATTACCTTGCTAAGCGTGATGCTGAGTGGATGGGTAAGATCCATGAGTTCTTAGGACTTACAGTTGGTGTCGTTCTTAACAGCATGACTTCAGAAGAGAGAAAGGCAGCTTATGCCTGCGATATCACATACGTAACTAACAATGAGCTTGGTTTCGATTACCTTCGTGATAACATGGCTATCTACAAGGAACAGTGCGTTCTTCGTGGCCTTAACTTTGCTATCATCGATGAGATTGACTCCATCCTTATTGATGAGGCCAGAACACCTCTTATTATTTCTGGTCAGTCTGACAAGTCAACTAAGCTCTACGAGGCTTGCGATATTCTTGCCAAGCAGATGACTCGTGGTGAGGATATGGAAGATCTTTCCAAGATGGATGCCATCATGGGTGTTGAGAGAGAAGAGACTGGTGACTTCATCGTTAATGAGAAGGATAAGATCGTTAACCTTACAGAGCAGGGTGTTGCTAAGGTTGAGAGATTCTTCCGTATTGAGAACCTTGCTGATCCTGAGAACCTTGAGATCCAGCACAACATTATCCTTGCTCTTCGTGCTAACAACCTTATGCAGAAGGACCATGATTATATCGTTAAGGATGATGAGGTCCTTATCGTAGATGAGTTTACAGGACGTATCATGCCAGGTCGTCGTTATTCTGATGGTCTCCACCAGGCTATCGAGGCTAAGGAGCATGTTAAGGTTAAGAGAGAGTCTAAGACTCTTGCTACTATTACTTTCCAGAACTTCTTTAACAAGTTTGAGAAGAAGTGCGGTATGACTGGTACAGCTCTTACTGAGGAAAGAGAGTTCCGTGATATTTACGGACTTGATGTTATCGAGATTCCTACCAATGAGCCTGTTATCCGTAAGGATCTTCAGGATGCGGTTTATAAGACAAAGAGAGAGAAGCTCAACGCCATCTGTGATGCAGTTGAGGCAGCTCACGAAAAGGGACAGCCAGTACTTGTTGGTACTATTACAATTGAGGCTTCTGAAGAGCTTTCTAAGCTCCTTAGAAAGAGAGGCATCCAGCACCAGGTACTTAATGCTAAGTTCCATGAGATGGAGGCTGAGATCGTAGCAGAGGCTGGTAAGCATGGCGCTGTTACAATCGCTACTAACATGGCTGGTCGTGGTACCGATATTAAGCTTGATGAGGATTCAAGAGCAGCTGGTGGTCTTAAGATCATCGGTACTGAGAGACATGAATCAAGACGAATTGATAACCAGCTCCGTGGACGTTCAGGACGTCAGGGAGATCCTGGTGAATCTAAGTTCTATCTTTCACTTGAAGATAATCTGATGCGTCTGTTTGGTTCAGAGAGACTTATTGCAATGTTCAATGCACTTAAGATTCCTGAGGGCCAGGAGATCGAGCACGCATCACTTTCACGTGCCATTGAGTCAGCTCAGAAGAAGATCGAGTCTAACCACTACGGTGCAAGAAGAGACCTTCTTGAGTATGACCAGGTTAACAACGAGCAGAGAGAGATCATCTATGCAGAGCGTAAGAAGGTTCTTGATGGAGAATCACTTCGCGATTCTATCTACAAGATGATTACAGATATAGTAGAAGACAGCGTTGAGACAGTAGTTGGTGAGGTTACTAACGCAGATGACTGGAACCTTGCAGAGCTCAATGAGCTTCTTCTTCCAACAGTTCCTCTTAAGAAGATCACAAGAGGCAGAATTGACAACCTTACTAAGGACGGACTTAAGCAGCAGCTTAAGGAAGAGGCAGTTAAGCTTTACGAGGCTAAGGAAGCTGAATTCCCAGAGCCAGAGACAATCCGTGAGATCGAGCGTGTCATCCTCCTTAAGGTTATCGACAGAAAGTGGATGGATCACATCGACGATATGGATCAGCTCCGTCAGGGTATCACTCTTCAGGCTTATGCCCAGAGAGATCCTAAGATTGAGTACAAGCTTGCTGGTTATGAGATGTTCGATGATATGACTAAGGCTATCAGAGAGGATACAGTTAGACTCTTGTTCCACGTTCACATCGAAGAGAAGGTTGAGCGTGAGCAGATCGCCAAGGTTACAGGAACTAACAAGGATGATTCCGCAGTTAAGACTCCTACTAAGAGAGTTGAGCCTAAGGTTTATCCTAACGATCCATGTCCATGTGGAAGTGGCAAGAAGTATAAGAACTGCCACGGTAAGATGTAATAGTTATTAGAATTGGAGTAAGAAATGGTAGTACTTGATCAGATGAAAATTGAGATCCAGAATCTGCAGGATACACTTAAAGAAGTTACTGCTTCTCTGGATTTGAATACTAAGAAAAAGATAATCGAAGAGCTTTCACGTGAGATGGAAGAGCCTAATTTCTGGGACAACGCAGAGAAGGCCAACAAGAAGACAAAAGATCTTAAAAACATGCAGGATCTTGTTGAGACAATCGAGAAGCTCAATAACCAGTATGGTGACATCATCGATCTTATCGATATGCAGAATGCAGAGGGTGTTGATGATGACGATATGGCAGCAGAGATCAGAGCTGAGCTTGATGAGTTTGAGACAACTCTTGAGAACATTCGTATCAGCAACCTTCTCAACCAGCCATATGATAAGTATGATGTAATCCTTAGACTTAACGCTGGTGCAGGCGGAACAGAGGCTTGTGACTGGGCATCAATGCTCTATCGTATGTACACAAGATGGGCAGAGAGAAAGGGCTTCACAACAGAGGTTCTTGATCTTCTTGATGGTGATGAAGCTGGTATTAAGTCAGTTACATTCCAGATTTCAGGAACAAATGCTTACGGACTTCTTAAGTCTGAGCACGGTGTTCACAGACTTGTTCGTATCAGTCCATTCAATGCACAGGCTAAGAGACAGACTTCTTTCGTATCATGTGACGTAATGCCAGATATCGAAGAAGATGTTGATATTGAAATTAATCCAGATGATCTTAGAATTGATACATACCGCTCAAGTGGTGCCGGTGGACAGCACATCAACAAGACATCATCAGCGGTTCGTATCACACATATTCCTACAGGTGTAGTTGTTGCCTGCCAGAATGAGCGCTCTCAGTTCCAGAACAAGGACAAGGCTATGCAGATGTTGAAGGCTAAGCTCTTCATCATGAAGCAGGAAGAGAACCAGGCTAAGCTTGATGGTATCCGTGGTGAGGTTAAGGATAACGCATGGGGCAGCCAGATTCGTTCCTATGTCCTTCAGCCATACACAATGGTTAACGACACACGTACAGGCTTCAAGGCATCTAACGCGGACGGCGTTCTTGATGGCGACCTTGATCCATTCATCAATGCATACCTTAAGTGGCTCGCAACCGGCGGTAAGCCAGTTGGTGACACAACTGAAGAATAAAATTAAAGCCTTCGGCATTTGCCGGAGGCTTTTTTTAAACAACCACAACCTTGTTGCGGCCAGTGTTCTTGGCTTTATAGAGGGCGTGGTCCACGTTTTGGATGGTCTTTGAGAAGTCGCCGGTGTACTTGGAGACGCCGACGGAAATGGTGAATGGAACGGGGGTATCGTCGGAGGATTCGATGTCGCGACGGAACTGCTCCATGCGGGCGCAGGCATTGTTAACGTCGCAGTTTTTGAAGATTATGATGAATTCCTCACCACCGTAGCGGATGACGTAGTCGTTCTCGTGGGTTTCCTTGGCCAGCTTCTGACCCATGTATAGGAGGGTCAGGTCGCCAGTATAGTGACCGTGCTCATCGTTGACCTGCTTGAAGAAGTCGATGTCCAGCATGGCGATGGCAACAGGGACATTTTCCACATTTTTAAGGGCATTCTGAGTAACGATCTTTTCAAGAAGGTGTCTGTTGTAAACCTGGGTCAGTGGATCTGTTACCATGGCAAGCTCAAGCTGCTGCTGAACTCTGTAGTGGTCTAAGTAAAACAGCATCAAAAGGAAGTGAGATAGAAATACTGCCAGAGCACATGGAATTTGCAGAGCCAGGATTATATCAAGGTTAGTATAGTGATTAAAGGAATTTGAGATAAAGATCTCTGCTATAAACAAAAGGGAGGAGTATAGGCTCTCTTTTGGCTTGGATACGAAGCCCACAGTCAGGAAGATGAGGTTCATAATGATGAAGCCTTCGCTGGCGTGGATTTTATTCTCAAGATGATAAATAGACCAGATGGTGGCCCATATAATGGCGTGGGTTAAGAAGTGATCCATGAATACAGTTACAGCCCTTGAGTGGCATAGCTGTGTGACTATAAGGAAAATAGCTATTGAAAAAAGAATGGAAAATCTGGGAATTAAAGTTGGAGAAAAGGACCCATTTAGAAGGTAATCAGAGTAGATAAAGGTAATTGAAACAAGGGCTCCAATGATAACGCTGATTCCAACGTAGCCCTGATAGTATTTACACTTGGACTCATAAAAATCGGCCATGTCGCGAGCGTCCATGGTCTTATAATCCCTATATAAATTCAGCAAAGTTCTTGCATTATCAATAATCTTCATTTCAACACATAACTCCTCTGTACATATTGTACTCGGAATAACGCAAAATTAAAAGCAAAATTAAGATAACATTAATAAAGGGCTGTAACTTCTGTGATATTTCCTGGCTTATCCACCTTAAAGGACCAGATGGAGTGACCCTGCAATCTGTGCTCTGTAAGAAAATAGGTATCCCCAACCTGAGACATGTAGTAAGGTGTTCCACCGCCAATGAAATACTGTGAATAAACATCCTCATAATTACCCTTGGCAAGGTCTTCAAAGGACTTGGTGCGCACGAGAGTGGCGTAATCCTGTGAACCATACTTGTCAGTTGATGAGGAGATATAGTAGTAGTCGCCGATAGGCATTATCTGTACCATTCCAGCAAGCTCATCCGGAACGTCGTAAGCTCTTTTTACAGAAAGGTCAGAGAGGCTGCAGCACAAAACCTGTGAGGTGTAGCCACTAGAACTGTCGTCGCTGACTCCTGATACGAAGTAGATGTCGCCATCGATAATGGAAAAAGATCTAACGTAGATGCCGTCAAGCTCTGGAATCTTCTTGATCTCTGTAAGGTAGATCCTGGTGGAATCGGCGGTGTGTCTAAAGCAGTAAAGCTCTCCGGTTATGGAGCTCCAAACGTAGAAGGTGTCGGTGACCTCATCGTAAACGGTGTAATGAGGGCGAGAGCCCACGTTGTAGAGGGCCTGGGTGTTGATGAATTTGCCGTCCTCCTTTTCATAGACCAGGATTCGGTTGTTCTCGGTGTCGTCGATGATATAGACCTTGCCGTCGCTGGCTATGGTGTGGGGCTGTGTCACGTCGCTGGACATGATGTACCACTGGTTGAGGGGAGCGCCCAGATCTTCGGAGTAGATGACTCTGTTGTGATAGCAGTCTACGATGAACCAAACGTCATCAACGCAGGTTACATAGGTTGGGACGCTTAGAGCCGTATCATAATTAAGGGACGGCTGATAATTCTCAGCCGCCTCTTTAAGATTTTCTCCAGATGCAGTTATTGTGGATATCTCCAGGTAGTTGGAACCATCGAAAGGCTCAGCCTTGGTGGCCTCCTGATTAGATGACTTATTAGCTGTGCAGCCGGTTAAGCAGGCAAGTAACATGGTAAAAGTTAATAGAAGTGCCATTCCGGCTTTGTTAATTCGATTCATTGTAGCTGTATTCCTTTAATAATTCTCATTTTCTATATCAGAGGCTTCACGCTCAAAGTCTGTGGCCTGTTCTTCATTGCCAAGGGCTCTATAGCATCTTGCCAGGGCAAGTCTTGGAATTGAGCCGCTCTTCTTGATATCAAGAATGCTCTTGCATTCATAGGCGGCGTTGAAGTACCAGACAATGGCCTCGTCGTAATCTTTTTTAGCAAAGTAGTAATCCCCCAGCTCAAAGCACATCTCGCTGGACATGTCTGTGGTGGCATCCTTAAGGGAGTACTTAAGAAGCGCTTCTGCGTCGTTCTCAAGGACGGCGATGTGGGCCAGAACGCAGCTGGCTTCCTTAATCTCGTCAAGGCCTCTGTTGTTGTCCATGACGGATTCTGTGAAGAACTGCTTAGCCTTTAGGAAATCGTCGGCTGTGCCTGCCATGAACAGCTCTCTGGCGTACATGTTGTGGAGCCTTTGTGAAAAGACATAGCCCTCTGCGGTGGCTTTTCTGAAGGACTCCAGGTCACGGCCTGCGTGGCTTTCCTTAGGTCTATGGATAATCTCTATCTCGCTGTTGGAAACAACAGGGTCAAGAGCTACCTGTTCGTGTATAGGATCCTGCCAGATGAAGTGGCGGACTCTCTTAAAGAGCTTGGGTCTAAGCTCTCTGTCGTAATTGTAAACAGTTCTGAAGGACAATTGATTGCAGTAGTACATCTGGACGATGTCCACGTTGAGCTCGCCGATGTCGATCTTAAGGTCCTTAAATCTTCTGCGGTTCTCTTCATCCAGCTCTTCGTCAGCGTCTGCAGAGTAGATGTAGTCGCAGGTTGCAAGAGAAAAGGCATAGTTACGGGCATCGCTAAAGCTTCCTGTCCACTTGAAGTTGTAGACCTTGGCTCCATAGGCTTTGGCTATCTCGATGGTCCTGTCAGTAGAGCCTGTGTCAACGATGATCATCTCATCCACAATTCCCTCAAGACTCTTAAGACATGTGCCAAGACTTGCTTCTTCGTTTTTTACAATCATGCAAAGACTTACTGTGACCATTTAAGCACCTCCGCTTTTCAATCACCTTGAATCCCTATATTATTAATGTTATCATGCTATAATTCATAGGTAAAATGTTTTTTGCATTAATTAGGAATAGAAGGTGCATAAATATGTTGGATTTTTATAAGGGAAAAAGAGTTCTGATCACGGGCCACACTGGGTTTAAAGGGGCCTGGCTCTGCAATATTCTCACCATGGCAGGAGCTGAGGTGTATGGATATGCACTTGCTCCAGAGGGTAATGAAAATCTCTACACTATTTCCGGCGTGGACAAAGAGATCACATCCTGCATTGGGGATATCAGGGACTTTGATAAGCTTAAGGAGTTCTTTGAAAAGGCTCAGCCTGAGATTGTGATGCATCTGGCTGCCCAGCCTCTTGTTAGGGACAGCTATGAGGATCCAAGGTACACTTACGAGACCAATGTTATGGGAACAGTTAACATCTGCGAGTGCGTGAGGAATAGCAAGAGTGTCAGATCTTTTCTCAATGTGACAACAGATAAGGTATATCTTAACAGAGAATGGGAATGGGGATACAGAGAGGATGAGATGCTGGATGGCTTCGATCCATACTCTAATTCCAAGTCATGTTCTGAGCTTGTGACCCATTCATACATCAATTCGTTCTTTAACCAGATGGGGCTGGCGGTTTCCACTGCCAGAGCTGGTAATGTAATAGGTGGCGGCGACTTTGCCAAGGACAGGATCATTCCTGACTGCGTAAGAGCTGCAGAAAAGGGCACTTCACTGGTTCTTAGGAATCCTGATTCCACAAGACCTTTCCAGCATGTGCTTGAGGCTCTTTCAGCTTATCTTATGCTGGTTCAGAAGCAGTATGAGGACAAGAGCTATGCGGGCTTTTACAATGTGGGACCTAATGAGGGCGACGCAGTAACTGCCGGTCATATTGCAGATCTTTTTGCAAAGAGCTACAAAAAGTGCGGCGGCGGTGAGATCAAGATTAAGATTAAACCTGACGGAGGCCCACACGAGGCTAACTTCCTTAAGCTTGACTGCTCAAGGATCAAGTCAAGGATTGGCTGGAAGCCTAACTGGGACATCGATATGGCTATCGAGAAGACAGCTCTTTGGACAGCAAGGTATTTTGAGGGTGAGGGCAGAGATGCCACAAGAGAGCAGATAAGGGAATATTTTAGTGAAAGGAATATGTGATAATGAATAAGGATATGTCAGCTATGAAGGCTGCTAGAGAAGAAATAATGGAGCTTGTAGTTAAGTACTACAACGAGTTTTTGAAGGTTGATAACGAGGGCTTTACAGAGGGAGACAGAATTCAATACTCAGGAAGAGTCTTTGATGAGAAGGAAGTTGTTAATCTTGTGGATTCTTCATTGGACTTCTGGCTTACAGCCGGCAGATATACTGACGAGTTTGAAAAGAGATTTGCAGAGCTCCTTGGAGTTAAGTATGCAAGTCTTGTTAACAGTGGATCCAGCGCTAACCTTAACGCATTCATGGCACTTACAGCGCCAGAGCTTAAGGAGAGACAGATTAAGAGAGGCGATGAGGTTATTACAGTAGCCTGTGGATTCCCTACAACAGTTGCACCAATCATGCAGTACGGCGCAATTCCTGTATTCGTGGATGTTACTGTTCCTGAATATAACATTGATGTTACTAAGCTTGAGGAAGCTCTTTCTCCTAAGACCAAGGCTGTTATGATCGCACACACTCTTGGTAATCCATTTGATCTTAAGGCAGTTAGAGAGTTCTGTGATAAGCATAATCTCTGGCTTGTTGAGGATAACTGTGATGCTCTTGGTTCAGAGTACACAATTGACGGCGAGACCAGATTTACAGGCTGCTGGGGTGATATCGGAACTTCCAGCTTCTATCCACCACACCACATCACAATGGGTGAGGGCGGATGTGTTTATACTAACAACGCTCTTCTTCACAAGCTGGTTCGCAGCTACAGAGACTGGGGAAGAGACTGTGTATGCCCTCCAGGAAAGGACAACTTCTGCGGAAGAAGATTTGACGGTACTTTCGGACAGCTCCCACAGGGCTATGACCACAAGTACGTTTACTCACACCTTGGCTACAATTTAAAGGCAACAGATATGCAGGCAGCAGTTGGCTGCGCTCAGCTTGATAAGCTTATTGGCTTTGCTGATGCAAGACGTAAGAACTGGGACAGACTTTATAAGAACCTTGAGGACCTTTCAGATGTTCTTATTCTTCCTAAGGCTTCAGACAATAGCAAGCCATCATGGTTTGGGTTTATAATGAGTGTTAGAGAGGATGCCAAGAAGGCAAATGGTGAGGCTATTACTAGGAACAGCATCACTAAGGCTCTCGAAGAAAACAACATTCAGACAAGACTTTTATTTAGCGGTAACATCATCAAGCACCCATGCTTTGATGAGTTTAGAGGAACAGATGCTTACAGAGTTGTAGGTGGTCTTGATACAACAGATTTCATCATGAACAACGCATTCTGGATCGGTGTATATCCAGGAATGAACGATGAGAAGATTGACTTTATGGCAAGCGTGATCAGAAAGGCTTGCGGCAGGTGATCCTATGAAAAAGGCGATTGTCACTGGCGCTTACGGATTTGCAGGCGCTAACCTTGTACGAGAGCTTCTTGATGACAACTATATGGTTTATGCAGTTGGCCGCAAGAAGTCTTCCCACAATCAGAGATTTCAGGAGTCTTCTGAGCTTAAGAAGATCTGTCTTGATATGTCTGAATTCGGGAAGCTTTCAGAGCTGGTGGAGGTTTCTGAGGGCGATGAGGTGACAGTTTTCCACCTGGCCTGGGGCGGCGCAAGGGATGACTTCGAGGCCCAGTACAAGAACGTGGAGGCTTCTCTTTCTCTTATGGAGGCAGCTGGCAAGCTGGGAGCAAGGTTCGTTGGAATCGGATCCCAGGCTGAGTACGGTGTAAAGAACTGTATTATCACAGAAGATCTTTTACCAGAGCCCTTTACAGCCTATGGTGCTGCCAAGATCGCAGCCTTTTATCTGCTTAAGAGAAGGGCCCAGCAGCTTGGAGTTCACTTTGTGTGGGGCAGGATCTTTAGTCTTATTGGCAAATACGAGCCAGAGGGCCGCATGATTCCTGAGCTTATGGCTAATCTCCAAAGTGACCAGGTGACCAATCTTAGCTCCTGTGAGCAGTACTGGGATTATCTTGATGCTGCTGATGCGGCAAGGGCAATAGTTCTTTTAGGTGAGAAGGGACGAGACGGCGAGGCCTACAATATCGCTTACGGATCCTACAGACCGCTTCGTGATTTTTGTATAAAAGCTGCAGAGATTGCAGGCAAAGACGAGAGTTTACTTAAGTTTGGCAATAGACCTGAACCCTTCGTATCTCTTAAGACTTCCATCGATAAGCTTAAGGCAGATACAGGGTTTGAACCTAAGATTTCTTTTGAAGAGACCATCAGGAGGTACTATCTGAATGTTTGAGAGGCTTGAGGAGTTAATTGCAACAGGCGATTACAGAGAAGCTCTTTTTGAGTATCAGGAGTTTCTGGGCAGGGTCAAGGACTTTGATGATGCCACAAAGAGTAGATTCTATACCCTTGAGGCTTCCATTTGGGAGGGACTTTTTGATGTGGGTGCGGAGCTATCTGCCATCCAGAAGGGTCTTTGTGCAGATCCGGAGAATTACGAGCTCTTTTACATGCTATATTTATATTATTCCAATATTAACGCCAGCAAGGCATTTCTGTGCCTTGAAATGGCGTTATTTTATTGCCCTGAAGGGGACGATAAGGATTATATGCAAAAAGAGCTGTCGGATTTCAGGAAAAGGCCCGATGTGCGGGTAAGAAACGTCAGTGTTATGATCTTGTCCTACGAGGATTCGGAGCTTTTGAGGCTTTGTGTTGAGTCGGTGGAGGACACAATGCCAGCTGGAAGCTATGAGATTGTGGTGGTGGACAACGCTTCTAAGGATGAGACGGTTTTAGAGTATCTTAGAAGTAAGAAAAATGAAGCAGATTATAGGTTTGAGATGGTGGAAAGCGGCGTGAATCTTGGCTTTCCAAAGGGATGCAATTTAGGAGTATTACACTGCGATTCTGGCAATGATATCTTTTTCCTTAACAATGATGCAGTCCTTATGAAAAACGCTCTATTTTGGCTCAGAATGGCTTTATATGATGATATAAATGTGGGGGCAGCCTCTGGTATTTCCAACAACGCTTCGTTGCAGACTATTGACCCTATTTGCTTTGAGGAGTTTGCTGGTGAATCCTTGGAAGAGGACTGGCATAAGAAGCTGGGAATTACAAGGAGCCTTCAGGTGTTCAGGGATTATGCAAAGCACAATAGTGGGTTATTAGATATCTCTTTTGAACCGAGATTTAGGTTCACGGGCTTTGCGGTGCTACTGTCCAGGGATGCCATGAGGTTTGTGTGCCCGGATGGAAAGGTCTTTGATGAGGTGTTTTCTCCTGGGTATTTTGAGGATGATGACCTTGGAATCAGGATTGCCAGGGCAGGATATAAGCAGTATTTGTGCAATAATGCTCTGATCTATCACAATGGTGGAAGCGGCTTCGAGGGCCACGAGGATGCCTTGGAAAAGAGCAGGCAGAAGTTTGTGGATAAATGGGGCTTTGATGTGTGGGAGTATTACCTTCATGACAGTGAGGCTATTTCCAAGGTGCTGGATTATTACGAGGAGAAAAAGAGGCCTCTAAGAATTCTTGATTTTACCTGCGGCTTTGGGGCCAATAGCTCTTTTATCAAGGGATGCATGAAGGATGCATATGTGGCAGGGGTGTGCAACAGTAGCTTCGCTGCGGGAATTGCCAGGAATGTGGCGGATGAAGTGGCTTATGGAGAGCTTAATACCACAAGGCTTCCTTTTAAGGATCATTCTTTTGATGTGGTGATTGCAGACAGGGAGAGTGTCAGCAAGCTCAGGGCGGCCCAGTATCTTAAGGAGGACGGACTTCTTGTGGGATACGAGGATCAGAAGCAGGAAGTGGATATTAACATGTTTTCCGGGGCAGATGGCAATGTTGGAGATGTGTCTGTTTTGACGGAGTAATTTGTGGTATTATCTATATAATGATACTTTTTGCAGCGGGAGATTATCTGAATGAATTGTCCTAATTGTAATAAGCAGTTAAATAACAACATCAAGGATAATGTGAATTTCTGCCCATTCTGCGGGGCTAAATTATTCGAGGCTGGCAAGGATTATCTTATCACTATTGCGTGTGCTGGACAGAGGCATAGCGTTGCTCATGATATGATGGTTTTTGTGGATGATAGCGAGCTGTATAAAGTTAAGCCTGGCGAGAGTATCTGCTTTAGCGCCCGGGCTGGATTTCACAATCTGAAGTTCAGGCATAATATCAGGAATAAGTCCATTCAGCTGCTTCTTTCAAGTGATTATGATATAAAGGCTAATTACAATACCCTTACGGGACTTATTGAGACTAATGTGACCAAGGTGGATCCTAAGGATGTGCCTGCTGCTGGTCGCGGACAGGTCAAACTTACTAAGCCTGAGATGGTGTCCCAGAATGGAGGCAAGGATTTTGATGTGCTTCTTGGGGAGGACGAGCCTGAGATAGAGATCAGAGCTACAAGTGGTTTTAAAGAGGGTATTCTAAGGCTCTATTCTGAACGACTTGAGTTTACGTCCGACACGCAGCTCAAGAAGGAAGTGGTTTTGTATAAAACGGTGTCCGATGTTCGCAAGAAAATGGGCTCTGTGGACATTCAATGTGAGGGAAATGTGCATAAAATTTATAGTATTCCGAAAGATAGCTACAATGAAGTTATAGCATTTTTGACCAATAGAATTGAGGCTACAAGGGGCTTCTGAGGAAACCGATGATTAGTGGGAAACTAAATTTCATACATTAATGTTTAACAAACAGCATTTTATGCTGTTTGTTTTTTCGTTAATTTTTGTCTAAATTGTCCGTGATAAATTTATCAGGTAGGATGTCGTGAACGGTAAAAAGTCTTTCAGTATAACAATGAATTGTGAAAAAAGTGTGAACACTTTCGCAAATTCTTGTTATCAGTCGCATTTTCGTTAAAATGCCAAAAATTAGTCGTCATTCTTTATAAAAATTTATACGAAAATTCCCCTAAAAAGTGAATGACGAAAAACCGTCTATGTGGTAGACTTGTTTGTGCAAAAGGAAAGACTTTCGCAAGATTTAAATAAATTAGGAGGTAATGACATGACAAAGGCAGAGATTTTAAAGAAGGAAATCTTACAGCAGTATAAGAGTGTCAGACAGTTTGCAATAGATATGTCTATTCCATACAGCACACTTGTTACAGCATTAGATAGGGGAATTGAGGGAATGGCTTACGGAACAGTTATCAAAATGTGTGATCGTTTGAATCTTAACCCAGTTGACTTTTCTACTCTTGAGCAGGGCACAGATCTTGGCAAGAAGATTGTTGAGAACCGTGTAATGCAGCAGTACGTTAAGCTTAACAAGGCTGGACGTAAGAAGATCCTTGACATGATGGGTGATTTCTCACAGCTTGATAAGTACCAGGCACAGGACTAATTTGTATTTCCTTTAATAGAAATTCATAATGTGTTATAATCTCTGCGGACTTTGAATTTGGTCCGCAGAGATTTTTTGTGTAATGGGATTTGGACAGTTTGCACAAATGTCTATTTCAAATAAATAGTTCTTTTAACAGGAGATAATACATGAAATACGATTACTTAGTTGTGGGAGCCGGTCTGTTCGGCGCTGTGTTTGCAAGAGAGATGGCTACAGCCGGCAAGAAGGTTCTTGTAATAGATAAAAGAGATCACGTTGCTGGTAACATCTATACTGAGAACAGGATGGATATCAATGTTCACAAGTATGGTGCTCATATTTTCCATACATCTGACAAGGAGGTTTGGGAGTATGTGTGCAGATTTGCAGAGTTCAACAACTACATCAACAGCCCAGTTGCTGTTTACAAGGATGAGCTCTACAATCTTCCATTCAATATGAATACCTTCAGCAAGATGTGGAATATCAGAACTCCTGAGGATGCTAAGAAGATCATTAAGGAGCAGGCTGATAAGGAAATCGAGAGGATCAACAGTGAGAAGGGCACAGATACCTTCTCTGCAGATAATCTTGAGGAGCAGGCTCTTAGTCTTGCAGGCCGCGATATCTATGAGAAGCTTGTTAAGGGCTACACTGAGAAGCAGTGGGGAAGAGACTGCAAGGAGCTTCCAGCCTTTATCATCAAGAGACTTCCGATGAGATTTATCTATGATAATAACTATTTTAATGACCGTTTCCAGGGTATTCCAATGGGCGGATATACAGCAATGGTTGAGAGAATTCTTGATGATGCCAATATTACTGTTAAGACTGGCGTTGATTTCTATGATTTCATTAAGATGGAGGGCAGTGTTCCAGCTAAGCCTTTCGAGAGCGTATCCGGTGATGAGTTTGAGAAAGTTCTTTTCACAGGTATGATCGATGAGTTCTTCGGCTACAAGCTTGGTACTCTTGAGTACAGATCCCTTAAGTTTGAGACTAAGGATCTTCCTGATGTGGACAACTTCCAGGGTAACGCAGTTGTGAACTACACTGAGCGCGAGGTTCCATACACAAGAGTTATTGAGCACAAGCACTTTGAGTATGGTCAGGGTAAGGGCACTATAGTAACTTACGAGTATCCTGCCACATGGAAGCACGGCGATGAGCCTTACTATCCAATGAATGATGAAAAGAACAATTCTCTTTATGCTAAGTATACTGAGATGGCTAAGGAATATTCAGGAATTCTCTTTGGTGGAAGACTTGGACAGTACAAGTACTACAATATGGATCAGGTTGTGAGAGCAGCCCTTGATATGGCTGCAGAGCAGTGAACTTGTGGCGGCCAGTCTGATCTGAGTTTAAGAGCACGCATGAGTGTGCAGATGAATAATAATAAATAAGAAAGAAGCAGTGAACGTCTTAAGTCCACTGCTTCTTTTTCGCTGCTGCCATCTTCGTGGCCACAGCATTTATAAGATCAAGTCACGATGCTGCAGCAAGGTGACTTAAGCGTGAATTATCACGCCCTTATATGCCTTAACAATAGTTGTTGAACATCATTCCTGAGTATTCGCTGGTGATGTATGGCGATGTGTAATCCTTACTATCAGGGTTCTTATAGTTAACAACTGGTCTGTCTACGTACTTCATAGGGTCAACAGAGATATCTTTTGTCTTAGCTATGAGTGCGTCTGCAAAGTTTTTAACCGGTTTAAGGGAGGCTTCGCTTTCTGGCCCTGAGATCGCCTGTTTAAGCATTTCTTCATCTATAGAAAGGGTTCCGTCTCCTTCAAGCTTTATTCCGATGTCTTCGATGCCGGTCATGTACTGCTTGGCGATTCCTATGATCTCGGATTTAAGCTTGTCACCTTTAAACTTCTGGGTTTCAATATCGGAAGCTCCTGTGACGAATGCGTTGTAGTTGGATACTAACGAATCTATGTGGTTCATCAGGGCTTCGTTATCTTTTTTAACACCTACATGAATGTCCTGGCCAGGCTCTGTCACGCCCTTTAACTGGAGTTCGAACTTGCCGCCAACGGTGAATTTGTTGGATATGGATGTTCGGTCTTCTCCATTTAATGTAAAGTGAGCGTTGCTGGCTGGGCTGGATATCTTATCAAGACCAAGGTAATCAACTGAGCCTGTCCTTAGGCCGCTGGCTGATTCATATACCTCGAACTGTGAGCCTTCTCCTGCCTTAAGTCCTGTATGTGAAGAGGTGAGAACCAGAGCGGATCTGTTCTGATTATCCTCTTTTATACTTGCTTCTACGCCTATGCCTGCTTTGTTGATGAGTTTTTCCAGCTTCTCCTGAACGTCGATGTTGCGATCGTTCTGATAGATGCTGAACTGGAACTCGAATTCCTGGTTGTTGATCTTAAGATCAAAGGCGTAATTGTCTGGTGGTAATCCTGTTGAATCCTTAGGAAGATATCTTCCTGTATTGACCTGTTCGGATGCAAGTGAAAGAACGTTGATGTCAAATCCCAGGTTTTCGAGATTTCCATCAGGAGCTTTTCCTATATAAGAAGCTGTTACAGTGTCCTGGTCAGTTGTGTACGCAGACGAATGATCAAGAGAAGATTTATCCTCTTGATTACTTAAGCGTACTATATTTCCCTGGAGCTGCCTTGCTCGTTCTTTTATATCAATAGCATCGTTCCTTGATGCGTCGTCATCCGTCAACAGATAGAGAGGGGACTTTTTATTGATCTTTGCAATTGATTTGTACACATCGCGAAGCTCATCTTTACGATGGGCATCAGCCTGTGATACATCCTTGGAAACATAATCTTGTATGAAATGGTTATATGCGCCATTTAGAGAAATTCCTGCCATTGTCTGCCCCTCCTTTCTTCCTTGATAACGTACGAGTAAATTTCCTTTGCCAATCCATTGACATCAGTCGCACGAGGGCATTCAAAGCCACGTTTAGTTACTTTTATTCTACTTAAATATCGTCAATTGTCAAGCGATTAAATCATAAAAAAGTATAAAGAAGCCGCATAAATACTGGTTTATGATTACTCTTTTTCAATATATGGTATAATTTGTTAAAAGAGCTACTACATATATAGAAGTGTGCAAAAAATTATTTATAGAAATATTATAATTGGGGTTGAAAAATTTTTTTCCATCAATTAAAATGACAAAATTGAAAATGTGATTGACGGAATTATGCGTGTATGTTATATTAGACAGGCGACATGAATTTTTAGGTCTTTTTTTTATGCCAAAAAATAGTATAAATATGGCGCGCACACAGGATTTAAGCGAATTTTCAAGAATTAATATTAACGCGCGGAGGTGAATTATGCGTACAAGAATTACATTAGCATGTACAGATTGCAAGAATCGTAACTACGACACAACTAAGGATAAGAAGACACATCCTGATCGTGTTGAGATGAAGAAGTATTGCCCATTCTGCAAGAAGCACACAATGCATAAGGAAACAAAGTAATTTCATCCTTATTAGGAGGGAGACTACGGGTATGGAAGAAACCAAGGTAGTAAGCAATAGCTCAGAAACTGAAACTTCAAAGAAAGAGACATCTAAGAAGGAGTCATCCAAGAAAGAGACTTCTAAGAAAAAAGCCGCTGAGAAGGAAGGCTTCTTTTCTAAGATTGGTGGATTCTTCACAGGAGTTACAGCTGAATTTAATAAGATCATGTGGACTTCAAGAGAAGACGTTGTTAAGCAGACAACAGCCGTTGTAGTAGTATCTGCTATCAGCTGCGCATTGATCGCTTTATTGGATATTGCTTTTGAATATGGAGTTGATAAACTAGTTCACTTATTCAATAGTTAAAGGAGAAAACATGTCAGAAGAAATGGAAAAGAATCTCGAGCAGGCTGAAGAGATTTCTGCTGATGTGACTGCAGAAGAGAATTCAGCGGAAGTTTCTAACGATGAGGCTCAGGCAGAGAATTCCAGTATTAACGAGAATGCTCGCTGGTATGTAGTTCACACATATTCTGGTTATGAGAACAAGGTTAAACAGAACCTTGAGAAATCCATTGAGAACAGACATCTTAAGGATAAGATCCTTGAGGTCAGAATTCCTTTACAGGATGTTGTAGAAGTTAAGAATGGCGCTCGTAAGAACGTGCAGAGAAAGATGTTCCCTGGTTATGTTCTTGTAAATATGGACATGAATGATGAAACTTGGTACGTTGTTCGTAATACACGTGGTGTAACAGGTTTCGTAGGACCAGGAAGCAAGCCTGTACCTCTTACAGATGCTGAGATCAAGCCTTTAGGAATCAAGACAGATACAATCTCTGTTGATTTCGGTGTTGGCGATGAGATCGCAGTTATCGCAGGTGTTTGGAAAGATACTGCTGGCGTTGTTCAGAGAATGGATTTTGGTAAGCAGACAGCTACAATCAATGTTGATCTGTTTGGCCGTGAGACACCAGTAGAGATCAGCTTCGCTGAAGTTAGAAAGATTGATTCATAATTAATTGATATTCGATGCGAGAGCATATGAATATATAGCCTACGTAAGTGGGCACGTAACCGCTGAGTGGGAGTGCTGCTTAGCAGCATGTCCGACCACATATTTTCAGGAGGTGCCATAATGGCAAAGAAAGTCGAAGGATATATTAAGTTACAGATCCAGGCTGGTAAAGCAACACCAGCACCACCAGTTGGACCAGCACTTGGTCAGCATGGTGTAAACATCGTTGAATTCACAAAGCAGTTCAACGCTCAGACAGCAGATAAGGGTGACGTTATCATCCCTGTTGTTATCACAGTTTATGCAGACAGAAGTTTCACATTCATCACAAAGACTCCACCTGCAGCAGTTCTTCTTAAGAAGGCAGCTAAGATCCAGAAGGGATCAGGAGTACCTAACAAGACTAAGGTTGCAACTATTTCTAAGGAAGAGATTAGAAAGATTGCAGAGACAAAGATGCCTGACCTTAACGCTGTTGACATCGAGGGTGCTATGAGCATGATCGCTGGTACAGCACGTAGTATGGGTATCGTAGTAGAAGACTGATGGAGGATGAGAGATGAAACACGGAAAGAAATACTTAGAAGCTGCTAAGCTCATTGACAGAACTCAGCAGTATGAAGCCGCAGATGCAATAGCTCTTGTTAAGAAGTCAGCTACTGCAAAGTTTGATGAGACTGTAGAAGTTCACATCAGAACAGGTTGTGACTCACGTCACGCTGATCAGCAGATCAGAGGTGCTGTAGTACTTCCTAACGGAACAGGTAAGACTGTTAAGGTTCTTGTATTTGCAAAGGGAACAAAGCTTGACGAGGCTCAGGCAGCTGGCGCAGATTACGTTGGCGGCGAGGAGCTTATTCCAAAGATTCAGAACGAAGGATGGCTTGATTTTGACGTTGTAGTTGCTACACCTGATATGATGGGTGTTGTAGGACGTCTTGGTAAGGTTCTTGGACCTAAGGGTCTCATGCCTAACCCTAAGGCTGGCACAGTTACTATGGATGTAACTAAGGCAGTTAACGATATCAAGGCTGGTAAGATCGAGTACAGACTTGATAAGGCTAACATCATCCACGTTCCTGTAGGAAAGGCATCTTTCTCAGAGGAGCAGCTTGAGCAGAACTTCAACGCTCTTATGGATGCTATCACAAAGGCTAAGCCTTCATCAGTTAAGGGTCAGTATCTCAAGAGCATCACTCTTGCAACAACAATGGGCCCTGGTGTAAAGGTTGTTTCAAACAAGTATTAATTTGCATAAATGCTTAATTAGAAGCAGGTCACTTAGTGACTTGCTTCTTTTTTGTTGCTTTGCTTCAGCTTTTTCCATGCTTTTGTGGTAAACTATAGGCTATGAGAAAAGTTGAGGGATATAATAACAAACATAATAAAAAGCTCTTTAGAGTATTTGTGCTTACGCTTGGAATAATACTGGCAGTGGGGTTGCCAGCTCTTTTTATAGTTAAGACTGTTAAGGATGGCGGCAAGGCAAGTAGTGGACTGTCTCTTGGTGGATGGGAGAGTATTCCTGAGGCTGCCATGGCTGAGAATGCAGCTATTACTGATGAGGAGTCGGCTAAGAAGGCTGCCATAATCTATGAAGGAGATGAGGATTATACTCATGTTATCGGTACTGCATCAGATGATACAGTAACTATCGGATTTGCTGGGGATATTCTTTTTGATTCTGAATATGCGGTTGGAAATGCTTTTAAGATGAATGGGTACAATGCCCAGGGTGTCATTGGAGATTCCTTGCTTGAGAAGATGCAGGCTGTGGACATTATGATGGTGAACAACGAGTTCCCATATTCCTATGGCGGTGCTCCTTTGGCAGGTAAGACATATACCTTCAGGGCAGATCCAGTGTCTGCGCAGATTCTTGGGCAGATGGGAGTAGATCTTGTGGGACTTGCTAATAACCATGCCTATGACTATGGGCAGCAAGCTCTTTTGGATACATTTTCAACCCTTAACGATCACGGGATCTCTTATGTGGGAGCGGGCTCAAACATTGACGAGGCCTCACATCCTGTGTACTATATTACAAGTAATGGCATGAAAGTGGCGATTATATGCGCTACTCAGATTGAGAGGCTTAATACTCCTGATACTAAGGGGGCTACAGAGACTAGTCCAGGCGTATTCAGGTGCCTTGATGATTCTCTTTTACTGGACAGGGTAAGAGAGGCCAGAGAGAAAAATGCTTATGTGGTGGTGTTCATTCATTGGGGAACTGAGAGCACTACAGAGATAGATTATCTTCAGGAGCAGCAGGCTCGGGAGATAGTGGATGCGGGAGCCAACATTATCATTGGAGCTCATCCACATATTCTTCAGAAGATTGATTATATTAACGGTGTTCCTGTGGTTTATAGCCTTGGAAATTACATTTTCAATTCCAAGACTCAGGATACAGGAATGGTTGTTGTTACTTTGCATACCAATGGTAGTACCAACCTTCAGTTTGTACCTGCCATTCAGAGCGGCTGCTCTGTAAACGAGGCTACGGGCTCAGAGTATTCAAGGATTCTTAATAGTATTGCAGGGATGTCATCACATATCAATATTGACGGGAATGGATATATAAGTCAGAAGTAGGAGTTTTGATATGGGGAAAAGAGCTAAAGGTAATCCCTTATGGACAAGGGATTTTACTATAATTACTGTAGGCAGTATTGTTTCAATGTTTGGAAACAGCATGACAGGCTTTGCAATGAGCCTTATGGTCCTGGATTACACAGGGTCCACCATGCTGTATGCGATATATCTTTCTATGTATACGATTCCGCAGTTACTGGCGCCAATCGTGTCTGGGGCAATTCTTGACAGATTTTCCAGGAAAAAGATGATATATTCTTTAGACTTTGCCATGGCGGGGCTATATCTTTTTGTTGCCCTGATGCTAAAGAGTGGATGGTTTAACTTCGCAGCGTTTGCGCTGTTTACATTTATTGTAGGATGCGTGAACAGCACATATATGGTGGCTTATGACAGCTTCTATCCACTGCTTATCACAGAGGGCAATTATTCTAAGGCCTATTCCATCGCCAGCGTTCTTGAGACCTTTGCAACCTTCATGGTTCCAGTTGCTACTTTCTTTTATGGTAAGATTGGAATTGCACCTCTTCTTATGATCAATGCTGTTTGCTTTTTTGCAGCAGCTGTTTTGGAAACCAGGATTGGTGCGAAGGAGGAATATATAGACAGGCAGAAAAGAGCTATTGCTGGAGAGTCTGCCAGCAAGATTTCCAGAGTTCTTATGGATATCAGGGAGGGTTTTGAGTATCTGCTTTCAGAGAGAGGTCTTTTAGCAATTGCTGTGTATTTCCTGTTTTCATCTATGGCCGGAGGGGCAGCAAGTGTAATATGTCTCCCATATTATAGGGATCATTATATCTATGGAGAATACGTATACATGGGAGTCTTTGGCATGAGCTTTGTTGGAAGGGGGGTGACAGGTCTTTTCCATTATATGTTCAAGATTCCTGAAAAGTATAAGTTCCGTATAGCGATTGCAGTGTATGTGATCATAGGACTCTTTGAGGGAATGTATCTGTTTGTACCGTTTCAGTTTGCTATGTTCCTGGCATTTATTGTTGGTGTTGGCGGCGTTACCAGCTATACTATCAGGATTTCATCAACCCAGAGCTATGTTCCCGATGAGAAGAAGGGACGATTTAATGGGGCATTTCAGGTGCTGAGTACTACCGGAACTCTTATTGCGGAGCTGGCGGCCGGAGCTATGACTGTGGCTATGAGTGGCAGAGCAGTTCTTTTCCTTTTTGAAATGCTCAGCGTTATCGCTGCTGTGGTGGTGATCGGTGGTAACAAGCGCTTTGTTGAAAAAATCTATAATAGGAATATGTAAAAACGCTTGACATTAATTTTGAGTTATGATAAATTATCTAAGGTTGTCTAGAAGATAGACAAGAAAGCCGAAGACAGTAGGTGTTCCGAAAGGGACATAATGATTATCGCCTACCGAGGAAAAGTTATATTTGAACTTTTTGCCTCTCGATGTCTTCGAGAGGTTTTTTCGGCGGTAAATTCTATAAGGAGGTAAAGAAATGGCAAAGGTTGAACTTAAAAAGCCTGTAGTTGAAGAGATTTCAGAGAGAATTAAAGACGCTCAGGCTGTCGTACTTGTAGATCACCGCGGACTTACTGTTGCACAGGATACAGAACTTCGTAAGAAGCTTCGTGCAGAGGGAGTTTCATACAAGGTTTACAAGAATACGATGATGAACTTCGCATTCCAGGGAACTGATTTTGAGCAGCTCAAGGATCTTCTTAATGGACCTAGTGCTATGGCTGTATCTGAGAGTGATCCAGCAGCTCCAGCACGTGTTCTTTATGAATTCGCTAAGACTGCTAAGGCTCTCGAGATTAAGGGTGGTGTTATAGAAGGTAAGTTCTATGATGCTCAGGCTATGACAGAGATCGCAGCTATCCCTTCAAAGGAAGTTCTTCTTTCAAAGTTGCTTGGCTCTATGCAGTCACCTATTACCAACTTCGCTCGCGTTATCAAGCAGATCGCAGAGAAGAATGGAGAAGGCGCTCCAGCAGCAGAGGAAGCACCAGCTACAGAGGAAGCTCCAGCTGAGACAGCTGAGGCACCAGCAGCAGAGTAATTGTTTACAGGCTGCATAATGGACATATAGATGTCCGGTAATCAATTAAACAAATTATAAATTATACTATATGGAGGTATATAATAATGGCAAAGTTATCTACAGCAGAAATTATCGATGCTATCAAAGAGCTTACAGTGCTCGAGTTAAATGATCTTGTAAAGGCTTGTGAGGAAGAGTTCGGCGTATCTGCAGCAGCAGGCGTTGTAGTTGCAGCAGCAGGTGCTGGCGCAGCAGCAGGCGAAGAGAAGACAGAGTTCAATGTTGAGCTTACAGAGGTTGGTCCTAACAAGGTTCCTGTAATCAAGGTTGTTCGTGAGATCACAGGTCTTGGTCTTAAGGAAGCTAAGGAACTCGTTGATGGAGCTCCTAAGATGGTTAAGGAGAACGCTTCTAAGGCAGAGGCTGATGACATTAAGGCTAAGCTTGAAGAGCAGGGCGCAAAGGTTACTCTTAAGTAATCTATTGAATTGTCATTATAAAGAGCTAGACATGATTACATGTCTGGCTCTTTTTTCTTGTCAAAAAGTGCTTGACATGACCTTCCGTTAGTTATACAATGGAAAATGCACTATTGTGGTGTGGTGGGTCTTTTTGTGCCTTTTTACAAGAGACCTGATAACACTAAAAAAATTTAGAACGGGGTGAATGTCAATGGAAAAAAACAGATTACATCCTACCGGCACTGGTAAGAACATGCGTATGAGCTTCCAGCGTCAGAAGGAAGTCCTGGAGATGCCAAACCTGATTGAAGTACAGAAGAACTCATATCAGTGGTTTCTTGACGAAGGCTTGAAAGAAGTCTTTGACGATATCTCTCCAATTGAGGATTACGGCGGAAAACTCAGTCTGGAATTTGTTGATTTCAAGCTTTGTGAAGACGAGATCGACAAGAATAAGAACACGATTGAGAAATGTAAGGAGAGAGATGCAACATTTGCTGCACCTTTAAAGGTAAAGGTTCGTCTCCACAATAAGGAGAAGGATGAAATCACAGAGCATGAAATTTTCATGGGTGATCTTCCTCTCATGACTGCAACCGGTACCTTTGTTATCAACGGAGCTGAAAGAGTTATTGTCAGCCAGTTGGTTCGTTCACCCGGTATTTATTATGATATTACATACGATAAGATCGGTAAGGAGCTTATGTCATGTACTGTTATCCCTAACAGAGGTGCATGGCTTGAGTATGAAACCGATCCTAATGACGTATTCTATGCACGTGTAGATAGAACAAGAAAGGTTCCTGTAACTGTTCTTGTTAGAGCACTTGGTATAGGTACAAACGAGGAGATTCTTGAACTCTTTGGTGATGAGCCTAAGATTCAGGGAAGTTTTTCTAAGGATTCTTCTACAGATTATCAGAGTGGTCTTCTTGAACTCTATAGAAAGATCCGTCCTGGTGAGCCACTTAGTGTTGAGAGTGCAGAAAGTCTTATCAACGCTATGTTCTTCGACCCTAGAAGATATGACCTTGCTAAGGTTGGTAGATACAAATTTAATAAGAAGTTACATTTCAAGAATCGTATTAATGGACATGTTCTTGCTGAGGATGTTGTTGATGAGACAACAGGCGAGATGATCGCATCTGCTGGTACTAAGGTAGATAGAGCTCTTGCTACTGAGATCCAGAACTGTGCTATTCCATACGTTATCCTTCAGGAAGAGGAGAGAAACGTTAAGGTTCTTTCTAATATGATGGTAGATATCACACACTTTATCGAGTGTGATCCTGAGGAGCTTGGAATCAATGAGAACGTATACTATCCAGTTCTTAAGGAAATCCTTGACGAGTACACTGCTAAGAACGATCCAGAAGGTCTTGCAGAGACTCTTAAGAAGCGTGTTCATGATCTTATTCCTAAGCACATTACTAAGGAAGATATCATTGCTTCTATTAACTATAATATTCATCTTGAGTATGGTATTGGTAACGATGATGATATCGATCACCTCGGTAACAGACGTATCCGTTGCGTAGGTGAGCTTTTACAGAACCAGTATCGTATCGGTTTATCAAGACTTGAGAGAGTTGTTCGTGAAAGAATGACAACACATGACACAGAGGAGATTGCTCCTCAGACACTTATTAACATCAAGCCAGTACAGGCTGCTGTTAAGGAGTTCTTCGGTTCATCACAGTTGTCACAGTTCATGGATCAGAATAACCCTCTTGGTGAGCTTACACATAAGAGACGTCTTTCAGCCCTTGGTCCTGGCGGTCTTTCAAGAGATAGAGCCGGATTCGAGGTTCGAGACGTTCACTATACACACTATGGTCGTATGTGTCCTATCGAGACACCTGAAGGACCTAACATCGGTCTTATTAACTCACTTGCTTCTTATGCAAGAGTTAATGATTATGGATTTGTTGAGGCTCCATACCGTAAGGTAGACATGTCAGATCCTGAGAATCCAAGGGTTACTGACGAGGTTGAGTACCTTACAGCGGATGAAGAAGATAATTACCATGTAGCTCAGGCTAACACTCCTCTTGATGAGGAAGGCCACTTCAAGAAGAACAGCGTTTCAGGTCGTTATAAGGAAGAGACTTCCGAGTATCCTAAGACAATGTTCGAGTACATGGACGTATCTCCTAGAATGGTATTCTCAGTTGCTACAGCACTTATCCCATTCCTTGAGAACGACGATGCTAACCGTGCGCTGATGGGATCAAACATGCAGCGTCAGGCGGTGCCACTTCTTACTACTGAAGCTCCTGCTGTAGGAACAGGTATGGAAAGAAAGGCTGCTGTTGACTCTGGAGTATGCGTAGTTGCTAGAAAAGCTGGTACTATCGATTTCGTAGATAGCAAGCTTATCCAGATGACATATGATGATGGTGAGAAGGAAGAGTTCCACCTCATTAAGTTCCAGAGATCTAACCAGAGTAACTGCTACAACCAGAGACCTATCGTATTTAAGGGCGATCACGTTGAGGCAGGTCAGGTTATTGCAGACGGTCCTTCAACATACCAGGGAGAACTTGGTCTTGGTAAGAACCCTCTCATCGGTTTCATGACATGGGAAGGTTACAACTACGAGGATGCTGTTCTTCTTTCAGAGAGACTTGTTCGTGATGATGTTTATACATCTGTACATATTGAGGAATACGAGGCAGAGGCTCGTGAGACCAAGCTTGGACCAGAAGAGATCACTCGTGATGTTCCTGGTGTTGGTGATGATGCACTTAAGGATCTTGACGATCGCGGAATCATCCGTATCGGTGCTGAGGTTCGTGCCGGTGATATCCTTGTAGGTAAGGTTACTCCTAAGGGAGAGACAGAGCTTACAGCTGAGGAGAGACTCCTTAGAGCAATCTTCGGTGAGAAGGCTAGAGAGGTTCGTGATACTTCTCTTAAGGTTCCTCACGGTGAGTACGGTATCGTTGTAGATGCTAAGGTATTCACAAGAGAGAACGGTGATGAGCTTTCACCTGGAGTAAACCAGGCAGTTCGTATCTATATCGCTCAGAAGAGAAAGATCTCTGTTGGTGATAAGATGGCTGGTCGTCATGGTAACAAGGGTGTCGTTTCTCGTGTACTTCCTATCGAAGATATGCCATATCTTCCAAACGGTAGACCACTTGATATCGTACTTAACCCATTGGGCGTACCTTCCCGTATGAATATCGGACAGGTCCTCGAGATTCATCTTTCACTTGCTGCGAAGGCACTTGGATTCAATATCGCAACACCTATCTTTGATGGTGCTAACGAGAAAGATATTCAGGATACCCTTGAGATGGCTAATGACTATGTCAACAGCACATGGGATGAATTTGAAAAGAAATATAAGGATCTTGTAGATCCTGAAATAATGAAGTATCTCTATGACAATAGAGATCACAGAGAGCTTTGGAAGGGTGTTCCAATCAGATCAGACGGAAAGGTTCAGCTTCGTGATGGTAGAACTGGACAGAAGTTTGATTCACCTACAACAATTGGACACATGCATTACCTTAAGCTCCACCACCTTGTTGACGATAAGATCCACGCTCGTTCAACAGGTCCTTACTCACTTGTTACACAGCAGCCTCTGGGTGGTAAAGCTCAGTTCGGTGGTCAGCGTTTCGGTGAGATGGAGGTTTGGGCTCTTGAGGCTTATGGCGCAGCTTATACACTTCAGGAAATCCTTACAGTTAAGTCTGATGACGTTGTAGGACGTGTTAAGACTTACGAAGCTATCATTAAGGGAGACAACATTCCTGAACCTGGTGTTCCAGAGTCCTTCAAGGTTCTTCTTAAGGAACTTCAGTCACTTGGACTTGATATTAAAGTTCTTCGTGAAGACAATACAGAAGTTGAAATTATGGAAAGCGTTGATTACACAGATTCTGACTATCGCTTCGAGATGGAAGGTGATACTTCAGGACGTGATTACAGTCAGGAATCATTCGGTGCTAACGGATTCTCACAGCAGCATTTCGATGACAGCGGTGAACTCGTATCTGAGGAAGAAGAAGTTTCTGATTCAGAAGATTTCGACAGTTACGATGATGCATCTGATGATGAGTAATTGATTTGAACTGTATAACTGGCTCAGGCCAGTTATACAGATACTGTAACTGATAATTGACGATTAACATAAAGAAAAGAGGTTACTAATGTCTGATTCAACTATGAATAAAGCAATAAATGAAGCTTCAAGTGGCAGATCTTTTCAGCAGCAGACTTACCAGCCAATGACATTTGATTCAATCAAGATTGGCCTTGCATCTCCAGAAAAGATTAGAAGCTGGGCTCATAGAATTGATAATGATCCACATAGTGGTGAGGTTACCAAGCCTGAGACTATCAACTACAGAACTCTTAAGCCTGAGAGAGATGGTCTTTTCTGCGAAAAGATCTTTGGACCTACTAAGGACTGGGAGTGTCACTGTGGTAAGTATAAGAAGATCAGATACAAGGGCGTTGTCTGTGACCGTTGTGGTGTAGAAATCACAAAGTCCAGCGTACGTCGTGAGAGAATGGGGTACATCGAGCTTGCAGCTCCTGTATCACACATTTGGTACTTCAAGGGAATCCCTAGCAGAATGGGACTTATCCTTGACCTTTCACCTCGTGTACTTGAGAAGGTGCTTTATTTCGCATCTTACATCGTACTTGATCCAGGTGAGACAACACTTGAGTATAAGCAGGTTCTTTCTGAGAAGGAATATCAGGATGCTAGAGAAGAGTGGGGCGGTAAGTTCCGCGCTGGTATGGGTGCTGAATCCATCAAAGAGCTTCTCCTTGATATCGACCTTGAGAAGGAATATGAAGAATTAAAGGAAGGTCTTGATACATCAAGCGGACAGAAGAGAGCAAGAATTATCAAGCGCCTTGAGGTAGTAGAAGCATTTAGAGAGTCAGGCAATGATCCATCTTGGATGATCATGGATTGCATCCCTGTAATCCCACCAGATCTTCGTCCTATGGTACAGCTTGATGGTGGACGTTTCGCTACATCAGATCTTAACGATCTTTATAGAAGAATTATCAACAGAAATAACCGACTTAAGAGACTTCTTGATCTCGGTGCTCCTGATATCATCGTTCGTAACGAGAAGAGAATGCTTCAGGAAGCTGTTGATGCACTTATAGATAACGGTAGAAGAGGAAGACCTGTTACAGGACCTGGTAACAGAGCACTTAAGTCTCTTTCAGACATGCTTAAAGGTAAGTCTGGACGTTTCCGTCAGAACCTTCTTGGTAAGCGTGTTGACTATTCAGGACGTTCCGTTATCGTAGTTGGACCAGAACTTAAGATTTATCAGTGTGGTCTTCCTAAGGAAATGGCTATCGAGCTTTTCAAGCCTTTCGTTATGAAAGAACTTGTTTCCAGAGGAATTTCACAGAATATCAAGAATGCTAAGAAGCTTGTTGAGCGTCTCGATGAGCAGGTTTGGGATGTACTTGAGGATGTAATTAAAGAGCATCCTGTAATGCTTAACCGTGCCCCCACACTTCACAGACTTGGTATTCAGGCATTTGAGCCTATTCTTGTAGAAGGTAAGGCTATTAAGCTTCACCCACTTGTATGTACACCATTCAACGCCGACTTCGATGGTGACCAGATGGCTGTACACCTTCCACTTTCTGTAGAGGCACAGGCAGAGTGTAGATTCCTTATGCTCGCTCCTAACAACATCCTTAAGCCTTCAGATGGTGGCCCTGTAAACGTTCCTACACAGGATATGGTACTTGGTATCTACTATCTTACACAGGAAAGACCAGGAGCTCTCGGAGAAGGAAAGTGCTTTAAGAGCGTAGATGAAGCAATCCTTGCTTATGAGAATGAGTACATTACTCTTCAGTCAAGAATTAAGATCAGAGTTACTCTTACAAATGCTGATGGAGAAGAGAAGTCAGGTTTTGTTGAGTCAACACTTGGTAGATTCTTATTTAACGAAATGATTCCTCAGGATCTTGGATTCGTTGATAGAAGCGATCCAGAGAATGAGTTCAAGCTTGAAGTTGACTTCATGGTTGGTAAGAAGCAGCTTAAGCAGATTGTTACAGCTATGATCAATACTCACGGAACTTTCGCAACAGCTGAGGTTCTTGATAAGATCAAGGCTACAGGTTATCACTATTCAACACGTGCAGCTATGACTGTATCAATCGCTGATATGACAGTGCCTAAGCAGAAGCAGCAGATGCTGGATGAAGCACAGGCTACTGTAGATAAGATCGCAGCTAACTATCGTCGTGGTCTTATCACTGATGAAGAGCGTTATCGTGCAGTTGTTGATACTTGGATGGAGACAGATAAAAAGCTTACTGATGAGCTTCTTGCTGGTCTTGATAAGTACAATAACATTTACATGATGGCTGACTCTGGTGCCCGTGGATCTAACCAGCAGATCAAGCAGCTGGCTGGTATGCGTGGACTTATGGCTGATACAACAGGTCGTACAATCGAACTTCCTATCAAGTCTAACTTCCGTGAAGGTCTTGATGTTCTGGAGTACTTCATGTCAGCTCATGGTGCTCGTAAGGGTCTGTCAGATACAGCTCTTCGTACAGCCGATTCCGGATACCTTACACGTCGAATGGTTGACGTATCACAGGAACTCATCATTCGTGATGTAGACTGCTGTGCAGATAAGGAAGTTATCCCAGGAATGACTGTAAAGGCATTCATGGATGGTAAGGAAACAATTGAGCCATTAAAGGATAGAATCACAGGAAGATATTCTTGCG
Organism: Butyrivibrio proteoclasticus P6B7; assembly: GCF_000622085.1. Lineage (GTDB taxonomy): Bacteria > Bacillota > Clostridia > Lachnospirales > Lachnospiraceae > Butyrivibrio > Butyrivibrio proteoclasticus_A. Next base: position 102,340 of record NZ_JHWL01000011.1, on the reverse strand, counting down.
AGACTATTAAAGATAAAGATGGAAACGTAATCGTTAAGAAGAATCACATGATTACTCCATCACGTGCAGCTAAGATTCTTTCAGTTGGCGTTAACTCAAAGGGACAGCCAGTTGAAGCAGTTAAGATTCGTACAATTCTTACTTGCCGTTCACATAACGGAATCTGTGCTAAGTGCTACGGTGCTAACATGGCAACTGGTGAGGCTGTTCAGGTAGGTGAGGCAGTTGGTATTATCGCTGCTCAGTCTATCGGTGAGCCAGGTACACAGCTTACTATGAGAACATTCCATACTGGTGGTGTTGCCGGTGGCGATATTACACAGGGTCTTCCTAGAGTAGAAGAGCTTTTCGAAGCTAGAAAACCTAAGGGACTTGCAATCATCTCTGAGCTTGATGGCCAGGTTGAAATTAGAGATACTAAGAAGAAACGTGAAGTTATTGTTACTAACGATGAGACAGGAGAGTCAAAGGCATATCTTATCCCTTACGGCTCACGTATCAAGGTAACAGACGGAACAACAATCGAAGCAGGTGATGAACTTACTGAAGGTTCTGTTAACCCACACGATCTTCTTAAGATTAAGGGAATTCGTGCTGTACAGGATTATCTCCTTAGAGAAGTACAGAGAGTTTACCGTTTACAGGGTGTTGATATCTGTGATAAGCACATCGAGGTTATCGTTCGTCAGATGCTTAAGAAAGTAAGAATCGACGAGAGCGGTGATACAGAGTTCCTTCCAGGAACACTTGTAGATGTTCTTGATTTCGAGGATAGCAACGAGGCACTTATCTCAGAGGGTAAGAAGCCAGCTGAAGGAAAGCAGGTAATCCTTGGTATTACTAAGGCAGCTCTTGCAACCAACTCATTCCTTTCAGCCGCATCATTCCAGGAGACAACTAAGGTTCTTACTGATGCAGCTATCAAAGGAAAGGTTGATCCACTTATCGGTCTTAAGGAAAACGTTATTATCGGTAAGCTGATTCCTGCTGGTACTGGTATGAAGAGATATAGAAATACAAATCTTAATACCGATGCTAACTTCAAGGATCCTGAAAAGCTTATCCTCAAGAAGAGAAAGAGAGACTTCGAGGAGCCAACATTCATCGATGATGTTGACTATGATGAAGAAGAAATCGCAATTTCAGAGGATGAAGAGTAATAAGTCTCTAAATTAACCGTGAGGACGTGTTTTATCGACTTTAGGTTATAAAAAATTTAGTTGACAACATATTTAATAGTATTTATAATTCATAATTGCGTGTATAGACAAAGGGGTGAAATTCTGCCCCTTTGTTGTATGCATAAATTTGGATAGTTGTTTTTACGCTATTCAGGCTAGGTGAGTGCGAATAAACGTGCTCAGTTTTATCAAAATAGGAGGTAAAAGGAATGCCAACATTTAACCAGTTAGTTAGAAAGGGTCGTCAGACATCTGTTAAGAAGTCTACAGCACCTGCACTTCAGAAGGGTTTCAACTCTCTTCACAAGAAGGCTACTGCTACTGCTTCTCCACAGAAACGTGGTGTCTGCACAGCTGTTAAGACAGCAACACCTAAGAAGCCTAACTCTGCTCTGAGAAAAATCGCCAGAGTACGTCTTTCTAACGGTATTGAGGTAACAAGCTACATTCCAGGAGAAGGTCACAACCTTCAGGAGCATAGCGTTGTTCTCATCCGTGGTGGAAGAGTTAAGGATTTACCTGGTACAAGATACCACATCATCAGAGGTACTCTTGATACAGCAGGTGTAGCCGACAGAAAACAGGCTCGCTCTAAGTATGGCGCTAAGAGACCAAAGGCGTCTAAGTAATTAACTTGAGAATCTAAAAGATTCTTACAACTGATCTAATTTTATAGTGTTGGTATTCTGTTCTATATAGAATTATTTATTTTCGCATTAAGCTTTGATAAATGATAACTAAGAAATAGAAAAACCGCACGAACACTAAATTAGTGAGTACCGATGATTATAGTAAGCAGTGACCTTATATATGATCATTGCAATTCTAAAGGAGGGAAGAACCGTGCCGCGTAAAGGACATATTGTAAAACGTGACGTATTAGCGGATCCTTTATACGATAACAAGGTTGTAACTAAGCTTGTAAACCAGGTAATGCTCGATGGTAAGAAGGGCGTTGCTCAGAAGATCGTATATGGTGCATTCGCACAGGTAGAAGAGAAGGCTGGAAAGCCAGCTCTTGAAGTATTTGAAGGAGCTATGAACAACATCATGCCTGCTCTTGAGGTAAAGGCAAGACGTATCGGTGGTGCTACATACCAGGTTCCTATCGAGGTTAGACCAGACAGACGTCAGGCTCTTGCACTTCGTTGGCTTGTAACTTTCTCACGTGCTAGAGGCGAGAAGACTATGGTAGATAGACTTGCTTCAGAGATTATGGATGCATACAACAATACTGGTGCAGCTGTAAAGAGAAAAGAAGACATGCACAAGATGGCAGAGGCAAACAAGGCATTCTCACACTACAGATTCTAATCTGGTGCGAGTAGACTTGGGTTTAAATTTATTTAGGAGGAAGAACCTTTGGCTGATAGACAATACCCATTGGAGAGAACCAGAAACATTGGTATCATGGCACATATTGATGCTGGTAAGACTACACTTACAGAGCGTATTCTTTACTATACCGGTGTAAACTATAAGATTGGTGAGACTTACGAAGGTACTGCTACCATGGACTGGATGGAACAGGAGCAGGAAAGAGGTATCACAATCACATCTGCAGCTACAACATGCCACTGGACACTTCAGCAGAACGGTAAGACTAAGCCAGGCGCTTTAGAGCACCGTATCAATATCATTGATACACCTGGTCACGTTGACTTCACCGTTGAGGTTGAGCGTTCACTTCGTGTACTTGATGGCGCTGTCGGCGTTTTCAGTGCTAAGGAAGGTGTTGAACCACAGTCTGAGAACGTATGGCGTCAGGCTGACGGATTTAACGTTCCACGTATGGCATTCATCAACAAGATGGATATCATTGGAGCGAACTATTTCGGAGCTGTTGAGCAGATCCGCAATAGACTTAAGAAAAATGCTATTATGATTGAAATCCCTATCGGAGCTGAGGATCAGTTCCAGGGTATTATCGATCTTTTCGAGATGCAGGCTTATATCTACAACGATGATAAGGGTGAGGATGTTACTATTGGTGAGATCCCTGCTGAGCTTAAGGATGATGCTGAGCTTTATCACTCAGAACTCGTTGAGAAGATCTGTGATCTTGATGAGGATCTTATGATGCAGTACCTTGAAGGTGAAGAGCCATCTGTTGATGCTCTTAAGGCTGCTCTTCGTAAGGCTACATGTGAGTGTAAGGCATTCCCTGTTTGCTGTGGTTCTGCCCACAGGAACAGAGGTATCCAGAAGCTTATCGATGCAGTTATCGAATTCATGCCTTCACCACTTGATATCCCTGCTTGTAAGGGAACAGATATGGACGGCAATGAGATTGAGGTTGAGTCAACAGATGATGGCCCATTCGCAGCTCTTGCATTCAAGATTGTCAGCGATCCATTCGTAGGAAAGCTTGCATTCTTCCGTGTATATCGTGGTACAGCAAATTCAGGTTCTTATGTACTTAACAGTACAAAGGACAACAAGGAACGTCTTGGACGTATCCTTCAGATGCACGCTAACAAGCGTTCAGATCTTGAAAAAGTATATTCAGGAGATATCGCAGCAGCTGTTGGTCTTAAGAACACAGTTACTGGTGATACACTCTGTGACGAGAAGAACCCAGTTATTCTCGAATCTATGGAGTTCCCTGATCCTGTTATCGAGCTTGCTATCGAGCCTAAGACTAAGGCTGGTCAGCAGAAGCTTGATGAGGCTCTTATGAAGCTTGCTGAAGAAGATCCTACATTCAGAGCTCATACAAACCCTGAGACAGGTCAGACAATCATCGCTGGTATGGGTGAGCTTCACCTTGATATCATCGTTGATAGACTTCTTAGAGAGTATAAGGTTGAGGCTAACGTAGGTGCTCCTCAGGTTGCTTATAGAGAAGCTCTTACAAAGGCTGTAGACATCGAGTCTAAGTATGCTAAGCAGTCAGGTGGACGTGGTCAGTACGGACACTGTAAGGTTCGTTTCGAGCCTATGGATGCTAACGGCGACAACCTTTACCAGTTCGATAGCGAAGTTGTTGGTGGTGCTATTCCTAAGGAATTCATCCAGCCAATCAGCGAAGGTATCGAAGAGGCTATGAAGGCTGGTACTCTTGGCGGATATCCAGTAGTTGGTGTACATGCTACAGTTTATGATGGATCTTACCACGAAGTAGACTCATCAGAAATGGCATTCCACATCGCTGGATCTATGGCATTCAAGGATGCTATGCAGAAGGGTGCTCCTGTTCTTCTTGAGCCTATCATGAAGGTTGAGGTTACTATGCCTGAAGAGTACATGGGAGATGTTATCGGTGACGTTAACTCTCGTCGTGGACAGGTTGAAGGTATGGATGATCTCGGCGGCGGAAAGATCGTTAGAGCACATGTGCCTCTTGCTGAGATGTTCGGCTATGCTACAGACCTTCGTTCTAGAACACAGGGCCGTGGTAACTACTCAATGTTCTTTGAGAAGTATGCTCCAGTTCCTAAGAATGTTCAGGAAAAAGTCCTTTCAAACAAGGGCAACTAATAAAAAAGTAAATGTAAGCAGACTAAATCAAGTTTAATGCTTGATTTAGCTGCAAACATTTAATATAATCGATATAGTCGGTTAAATTATGTATGAAAATGTTGAATAACATTTCACTTAAGGAGGATATTTAGAAATGGCAAAAGCTAAGTTTGACAGAACCAAACCACACGTTAACATTGGTACAATTGGACACGTTGACCATGGTAAGACAACTCTTACAGCTGCTATCACAGCAGTACTTGCTGATAGAGGATTCAGCCCTGCAGTAGCATTCGATCAGATCGATAAGGCTCCTGAAGAGAAGGAAAGAGGAATCACAATCAACTCTGCTCACATCGAGTACGAGACAGCAAACAGACACTATGCTCACGTTGACTGCCCAGGTCACGCTGACTACGTTAAGAACATGATCACAGGTGCAGCTCAGATGGATGGATCAATCCTCGTTGTTGCTGCTACTGATGGTGTTATGGCTCAGACTAAGGAGCACGTTCTTCTTGCTCGTCAGGTTGGTGTTCCTTACATCATCGTATTCATGAACAAGTGCGATATGGTTGACGATCCAGAGCTTCTTGACCTCGTTGAGATGGAGATCAGAGACCTTCTTACAGAGTATGAGTTCCCAGGAGATGACACACCAATTATCCGTGGTTCAGCTCTTAAGGCTCTTGAGGATCCTAAGTCTGAGTGGGGTGACAAGATCATCGAGCTCATGGACACAGTTGATTCTTACATTCCTGAACCTACTCGTGAGACAGATAAGCCTTTCCTTATGCCTGTTGAGGACGTATTCACAATCACAGGTCGTGGAACAGTTGCTACAGGTAGAGTAGAGAGAGGACACCTTGACCTCAACGACGAAATCGAAATCGTTGGTATCAAGGAAGAGACATCTAAGTCTGTTGTAACAGGTATCGAGATGTTCAGAAAGTCTATGGACTACTGTGAAGCTGGTGACAACGTTGGTCTTCTTCTTCGTGGTGTTGACCGTGAGGGTATCCAGAGAGGACAGGTTATCACAAAGCCTGGTACAGTAAACTGCCATACAAAGTTCACTGCTGAGGTTTACGTTCTTACTAAGGACGAGGGTGGCCGTCATACTCCATTCTTCACAAACTACAGACCTCAGTTCTACTTCAGAACAACTGACGTAACAGGTGTCTGCAACCTTCCAGATGGTGTTGAGATGTGCATGCCTGGTGACCACGTAACAATGTCTATCGAGCTTATTCACCCAATCGCTATGGAGCAGGGTCTTAAGTTCGCTATCCGTGAGGGTGGACGTACAGTTGGATCAGGTAAGGTTGCTACAATCGTTGAGTAATCTGCACGCTAGCTTTGAGCTAAGCGCATAAAAGCCAATAGAAACAGCCCATCGTGCTTGCACGATATGGGCTGTTTTTTATTGACTTTTTAGGCATTCAGCGAATGCCGTGACCGAGATGAAGCGTAGCGGAATCGAGGCTGCGCTTAGCAACTTATAGTGAATTTCAAAGAGCTTCAAGCCTTGTGCTTGGAGCTCTTTTTTGCTATAAACAAATATCTTAGTTTTGCCGATATACAATAAGGAAAACTGTAACTATATCACTTCGTATGACTCTATAGGGATGTAGAGTGGAGGTGGATTATGAGAATAAACAAGAACATGGAAGTTCAGAATAATAGTATCTATAATATCAAGAATTCCAATAATATCACTATTTCCCTAGCTGATCATAATTCAAACTCTATACTTGCCAACAGACAAGCCTACGCGAAAAGCCAGGCTCTTAAAGTTGTGTCTGATGCCTTCAAGGGAGAGAAGAAGCTTGATAAGCAGATGCAGTCAATTAAGGATGAAATTCATGAATTACAGGATAAGATAAATGAATTACAGGCTGATACCAGAGCAAACAATGAAGCTATTGCAAAGCTTAAAGAAGAGTATGGGGTAATCGAAGAAAACAACGATGATAGTCAAAAAGTCCTAAGTGAAGGAACTAAAGAGTCATCTGAGCAGAAGCTATCTGATGAAGAACTGGCTAGAAGATCCGAATTCATGCATAAGGCTTATTATTACTATTACACCAACGCTCAGAACGCTGAGGAGATAGAGGATGCCAAGCGCAGGCAGGAAGCAAACGTTCTTGGTTTTGCTCAGATTAAGAATGAACGTGAGAAGTCTCAGGATATGTTAAATGCCCAGGATGCTGCAGAAGAGATTATGGAGGCATCTGCCGGAGAGACGATAGCTCTTTTAACACAGGAGACCGTAGAGAAGGTAGATGAGGACCAGAAGGAACGGGAAGAGAAGGCTAAAGAGGCAGAAGAAAAGAAGAAAGAGGAAAAGAAGGACGAGGCCAAGAGGCTTGAGAAGGAAGCAATCCGGCAGGAGCTGATAGAGAGTATTAGAGAGCAGGCATCTGAGAGCCACCAGACCAGCGCAGATGTGAAAAGAGCTATAGCCAGAAGAGAGAGGGCTGATGCGGAGTCCATGGATACAGATGCAGTAAAGAAGACTATCATCTCAGACAGACCAACACTGGAGGAGACTCAGGATGCCGTGAATTTGGAGATTACCAATATACTGAACAGGCTTAGTCTTTTATCCAATGATGTCAAGGGCAGCGTGATCGATGACCAACTGTGATTATAGGATAAACAAATGCATGAACAATAATCTAGAGTAGATATATCATAAATCAGATAATCATACTGATAGCTTGAAAATAAAAGAGCTCCCAGCTACTTACATGCACCGTACACAGAAAATGCATTTGTAGCCAGGAGCTCTTTTACTATGTAAAAAGGGTTGGTGTTTATCTAAATCAGTCGAGGTCAGAAGCGATGTCGATGTTCTCGCCTGTGATGCCTACCCATGCGCCGTCTTTAGCTTCTGAAGCCTCTGCGTGAGCAAGGAGCCACTTGTTAGTTGCTGTGAGCATCTTGTCTTCCTGGTTAGCTGGTGTGAAGCTTGGCATTCCAACGTTTGTGCCCTTTGGAAGTCCAACAAGAACCTGGAATCCAGAATCCTTGTGAGCCTGACATGGAGCGTAGTGAAGAGCTGTAGCGTAAACCTCTACCATAACTCCCTTAGGAACAAGGAAAGCCTTAACTTTGCTGGAATCGATCTTGTAGTCTACGATTTCTTCTCTCTTAGCAAGAAGAAGGATGAAGTCTGTAGCGCCGAGGTTGATCTCGCTTGAACGATGGTACTCAAGGCAGTTAAGCTTAGTGTTGTGACCATTGCACCAGCCAAACTGCATTGGTGAGCCGCCAAAGAGGCTGTTTGTGATTGCTGCTGAAGCTGCAAGGTTCTGAAGAGCCTTATCCTCAGCAACGTAGTCAGTAGCCTCAGGAACTGGAGTCTTGTCTCTTAAAGCTTCCTCAATCTCCTTGATCTCTTTTTCATAACCTTCGATGATCCTGCCATAGTTGGTAAATTCTGGATCTGTGACATTATATATTTTCATACTTTTCTCCTTCCAAGCCCGTTCGGGCCATGATGTTCTACATAATAGAAAATGAGTCTACTATCCCCATTAACTCATATCTTATTCTACAAAATAGTAATAGCAAAATCTTATCACTTGATACCTAAAATAGCTCATTTTTTGCGGTTTAATTTTGCAAAAAGTATAGTATAATACCAAAAGACTAGTTTTTAAGGGAGGCTGTTATGATTTTTACAAATGAAAATGGAACACTGATAGCAAAGAGACAGGGTGAAACTCTAAGAATCGAGCCATGGGGCAAGAACGCGCTCAGAGTTCGCTCAACAATGTATCCAGCGCTTAGTGGCAATGATTGGGCACTTACTGAGGATGTTAATAAGGGAAACGCCACAGTTAACATCACATCAAGGGAGGACGGCCCTTTTGCAGAGATCACTAATGGCCGAGTTAAGGCTACTGTGAACTTTGCAGGCGTCATGTCTTTTTACAGAGATGACGAGCTGATCCTTAGAGAGTACTTCAGGAATTACGGAGGAACTGAGTCTAAGGAATCCAGATGCCTTAAGTATGTGAACAGAGATTATAGTCCAATTAGCGGCGGAGATTATGAGATTACTCTTAAATTCGAGAGTAATGATAAAGAGAAGATCTTTGGTATGGGACAGTACCAGCACCCATATACTGATCTGAAAGGATGTATCCTTGACCTTGAGCAGAGGAACTCTCAGGTTACAGTTCCTTTCCAGGTTTCAAGCCTTGGATATGGATTCTTGTGGAACAATCCTGCTGTTGGTAGAGTCAGCTTTGGTATGAACTATACTGAGTGGATCTCAAGATGCAGCAAGGAGCTTGATTACTGGATCACAGTTGCAGATACACCTAAGGAGATCGTTGAGAACTATACTGAGGTTACAGGTCGTGCGCCTGCTATGCCTGAGGAACTTATGGGTCTTTGGCAGTGCAAGCTTCGCTACAGAACTCAGGAAGAGGTTCTTAAGGTTGCAAGAGACTACAAGTCCAGAAATATTCCTATCGATTGCATGGTTATCGACTTCTTCCACTGGACATACCAGGGAGACTGGAAGTTCGATAAGACATACTGGCCAGATCCTAAGGCCATGATCGACGAGCTCCACAGCATGGGAATTAAGGTGGTTGTATCAGTATGGCCTTCAGTTGATAAGAGAAGTGAGAACTTCTATGACATGCTGGAGAGAGGCCTTCTTATCAAGACTGAGAGAGGCGGCCTTCAGACCTATGATTATCAGGGCGATTGCACAGAGATCGACGTGACCAACCCAGAGACAAGGCAGTATGTATGGGATATTTGTAAAAAGAACTATTACGACCTTGGAATTGATATGTTCTGGCTTGATAATTCAGAGCCTGATTACGTTAAGTATGATTTTGACTACTACAGATATTACCTTGGGCCAGCTCTTTCCTGCAGTAATATCTACCCACAGTTCTACAGCAGAGTCTTCTACGATAATATGAAGACAGACGACCAGCCTGTAGTTAACCTGTTAAGAAGCGCCTGGGCAGGAAGCCAGAAGTATGGCAACGTTGTGTGGTCTGGTGATGTGCCAAGTACCTTTGAGGCATTCAGGGATCAGCTGGCAGCAGGCCTTAACATGGGTCTTGCAGGTATTCCATGGTGGACCACTGATATCGGCGGCTTCATGACTGATGACGTCAACGATCCTGACTTTAGACAGCTCCTTATCAGATGGTACGAGTTTGCTGTGTTCTCACCAGTTCTTAGAATGCACGGCGATCGTGGCCCTTACGATATCCCAGCCCTTGATGACAGAGACTTTGGCGGCGGATATCTCCACACAGGCCAGGACAACGAGCTTTGGAGCTATGGCGAAGACAACTACAAGATCATGAAGGATCAGCTTGATATCAGATTTGAGCTCAAGCCTTACATCAAGTCACTTTATGAGGAAACATCCAAGAACGGTTCTCCTCTTATGCGTACTCTTTTCTACGAGTTCCCTCAGGACTCCAAGTGCTGGGAGATCTACGATGAGTACATGTTCGGAGATAAGTATCTTGTGGCACCTATTTTTGAACTCAATTGTTTTGAAAGGGAGGTTTATCTTCCAGAGGGCAAGTGGGAAGACATCAGGGATAAAAAGATCTATGAAGGTGGCCAGACAGTAACTGCCAAGGCCCCAATTGAGAGTATTCCAGTATTTAAGAAGTTAGATTAAAACGGAGGTAAGTATTTTGAAGTTAGCAGTAACACATGAAAATGGACAGGTATTCCAGCATTTTGGACATACTGAGGAGTTTAAGATTTATGAGATCGAGGATGGTAAGGTTGTATCATCAGAGATCATGAGTACAGAAGGCAGCGGTCACGAGGCTCTTGCAGGTCTTCTTGATGATAAGGGCATTTCTGTTCTTATCTGCGGAGGACTTGGCGGTGGAGCTAATGCTGCCCTTACAGAGGCTGGAATCGAAGTATTTTCAGGCGCTACAGGAAGCGCTGATGAGGCTGTAGAAGCATACCTTAAGGGTGAGCTTGAGAATTCAGGAGTTAACTGTGATCACCACGGAGAGGATCACAACTGTGGAGATCATGAAGAAGGCGGCTGCGGACATTGTGCCGATGCAGAAGCTGAGACCGATGAAGCTGAAGAAGGTTGCGGCGGCTGTGGTGGCTGCGGTGATGACGAAGAAGGTGGCTGCGGCGGTGGCTGTGGCGGCTGCGGCGGCTGTGGCGGACGTTCTCTTGAGCCAATCATGGAAGGTAAGAACGTAAGCAAGAAGTGCCGTGTACACTACAAGGGTACTCTTGATGATGGATCACAGTTTGATTCATCCTACGACAGAGGCGAGCCTCTTGAGTTTATCTGTGGCGTTGGCATGATGATCTATGGCTTTGACAAGGCTGTTGCAGATATGAACGTTGGTGAGAAACGTAGCATTCACCTTGAGCCAAACGAAGCTTATGGCGAGGCTGATCCAGAGAGAATCATCAACATCAAGATCGCTGATCTTCCTGGTTCTGAGTCAGTGTCTGTAGGTCAGAAGGTATACCTTCAGGATATGTACGGTCGTCCTATTCCAGTAAGAGTTATGGAAAAGACTGAGACAGACATTACCTTCGACGCTAACCATGAAATGGCTGGCAAAGCTCTTAACTTCGATATCGAGCTTGTTGAGATCGTAGAGGAATAATGTCTTTTTAAAAGAACTATACAACTGAATATTAATTACAAAATGCAAACCGCGACAAAAAAAGTTTATTTCACGACATATTGATAATTTATGTTCTTTTACCATGATATATTTAACATGGAAACACGGTACGAGATTTTGAGGGGGTAAAATGAAAAATCTTGCATACGATGAAAACGGATTATTGATTGTCAATGAGAGCCACTGCTGCGAACATTTTGAACCTGATAACGGGGCCCTTGTTCCAATGAGAGAATGCTGGTGTTGCAAATGGTCCAACTTCAGAAAAGCCGGTGAAACGGATAATCTTGGAGGCTACAGTATTTGCAACTACGTAGGAAACAAAAAGGAAGAAGCAGTTCTAAAATAAGGGTGGTTTTATGGCAGAGGGGAAAATCAAACTTCAAGTGCAAATGTTTGGCGGATTTGCAATATCTTTTGAAGGCAGGAACATATCGGTTGGCAAGAATAAGACAGCCAAGTATGTTCAGCTTCTTGAGATAGTTTGGTTGTGCGGCGAATACGGAATTCAGAAGGATAATCTTATAAATATCCTTTACGATAGAGAAGAGCAGTCCAACATCAGTAACAGCTTTAATAATCTTATCTATCAGATGCACAAGCAGCTTAAAAAGTCAGGACTTCCTGACTACGAATACATAGTGAACAGAGACGGTATCTTTTACACCGATGAGAACGTAGATATCGAATCAGATGCTGTATCTTTTATAAGCAATGTTGAGAAAGCAAGAGATTGCAATGATTTTGAGGAAGCAGTTACTTATTATAAGGCTGCCTTCGAGATTTATAAGTCAGAGCTTCTCCCAGAGCTTTCAACTCAGGAATGGGTTATTATTAGAAGCGTTCAGCTTCAGAAGATGTATTCAGAATGTGTAGATGCGCTGGGTAAATTCTATTATGAGAAAAAAGACTTTGCTCAGATGCATAAGGTATATAGAAAGGCAGCAGCTCTTTATCCTGATGATGAGTGGCAGATTGGCGAGATCAACGCACTTATCTGCATGGATATGTACAAGGATGCATACGCCAAGTACGATGAGACCTTAAGGTACTACACAGATGAGCTTGGAGTAACACCAAGTCCTGAGCTTCTTGAATGTTATGACAAGATGAGCAGACAGGTTTCAGATACACCAGGTAAGATCCTTCAAATCAGAGATGACATCATTGAAAGAAGGGGAGCAATCGAGAAGGAATTGGGAAGAGCTTATGACTGCTCATATCCAAGCTTTATCGATGCTTATCATATTCTTAGCAGGAATATGGAGAGAACAGGCCAGTCTGTTTATATGATGCTACTTACTCTCGTGGATTATGAGGGAAAAAGAATAGCTAATCCTGTTAAGCTCGAGAATAAGAGCAGATTTCTTCAGGAAGCTATTTCCAATACATTGAGACAGGGAGATACCTATTGTAAGTATTCTTCATCTCAGTATTTATTACTTCTTGTGGGAACAAGTAAGGAAAGCTGTAAAGTAGTTTACAGAAGAGTTCTGAATAAGCTCAAATTCCTGGCTGGTCCAAGAACAGAACTCGAATATAGTGTGGTTTCACTCGCGGACTTACCAGAAAGGTTAGCCGAGGCGAAATAGAATAAGGGGTTGGTTTTATATTATGAGGGGTTTCGGGTAGTAACGATTGTTACTACCCGAAATTGTTTTGTGAATTATTCAATTGTATCTGCATCTTCGCCGGCATCAATCTTTTCTCGGATTTGCTGCATTCGAAGATCTAACTGATTGATCAGGTCTGCGCTGAACTTAAGATCGTCAGAGATCACATCCTGATTTTCAATGTTCTTTTTATATTTCATCTTGTGCTCAAGACTTGCCCAGAAATCCATGGCGATGGTTCTGAACTGAACCTCTACCTTCATATATTCTTTTTCCTGAGTAAGGAAAATTGGAACCTGAATGATCAAGTGAAGGCTTCTATATCCACTCTTCTTGGGCTCTTTAATATAATCCTTCTTCTGAAGAACTGTAATATCGTCCTGGTTGGCCAGACAATCGGCCAGCATATAAATATCATCCACAAAAGAACATACAACTCGAATTCCAGCGATGTCGGAAATGTGGTCATTGATGTTCTCAATAGTAAAGTCAACGTTCTTATCCTTCAGCTTATTGTAGATGCTGACAGGAGTCTTGATTCTCATCTTGATTGATTCAAAAGGATTACGGTTGTTTCGAAGGGACAGTTCTTTATTTAATACATCAAGCTTGGTTCTTACCTCAGACAAAGCACAATCATACTTCATCATAAGGATCCTGAACTCTTTGGCCTTGTCCATCAGCTTTAATACGTTTTCTACTTCGCCTGCTGTGGTGTCAAAAACATTTTCTTCCACATCTTCTATTAAATCGGAAAAATCCATATCTGAATAATCTACCTTATTTGATGCCATAGATCTTTCTCCCTTTCTTCTAGTCTCATAGTTAGTATATCAGCATGTCTTAAAGGTTATGTGAACTAAATATTAAGATTCTAAGAAAAAAGATGGGTTAAATAGCAACCCATCTTCCGCTTGCTCCACATGGAAGCACAAGATCATTTGATTTAACGGGTAATCCGATTTCCTCTGCCTCAATTCGGCCCTTGTGGATAGGATCCAGAACCGTATGAAGCATATAAGACAATACAGCGGGCTGTAAACCGGTTGTATAGGAGTTGATCAGGAAGAACAGTGGATTATCTGAAAGAAGCTGAGATGTAAGCTGTATAAATGGGAATACAGAGTCTTCAATCTTCCATATCTCGCCCTTAGGACCTCTTCCATATGAAGGAGGATCCATGATGATGGCATCGTATTTGTGTCCACGTCTGATTTCTCTTTCTACGAATTTGACGCAGTCATCAACCAGATATCTGATAGGTGCATCAGCAAGTCCGGAGGAAGCCGCATTCTCTTTTGCCCAGGTAACCATACCCTTGGAGGCATCAACGTGTGCTACACTGGCACCGGCCTTAGCGGCTGAAACTGTTGCTCCGCCTGTGTATGCAAACAGGTTAAGAACGCTTATTGGACGGTTTGCATCCTTAATTAATTTAGAGAACCAGTCCCAGTTAGTTGCCTGTTCAGGAAAAAGACCTGTATGCTTAAAGCTAAAGGGCTTGAGGTTGAAGGTAAGATCCTTGTAATTTATGGACCATTCCTCTGGGAGGTTCTTGAACTCCCACTCACCGCCGCCTTTATTGCTTCTATGATAATGGCCGTTGAACTTCTTCCAGCCATAGTGCTTCTTATCTGTGTTCCAAATAACCTGAGGGTCTGGACGAACGAGAAGATAATCTCCCCAGCGCTCAAGCTTCTCTCCGCTGGAAGTATCAATTACTTCGTAGTCTTTCCATCCATCTGCAATCCACATAAATGTATTCCTTCCTATAATAAAGAGTTAATAATTGTTTATATTCATATAATAGATATTTGAATTCTGATGTGATAGTATCAGTGGGTCTGCTATTAAATCACCATTTCTATTATAAAAGATATAGTGAATTATAGCCAAGGAGATATTCTACTACTAAATACGTTTTTTAGTCATGTCAAAAGACAAATAGATTAAAATAGATCAAGAAAAACAGTCGTAAAAGGTGCATTTTAGGAAAAAAGTGATTAATTTTCAAAAAGAGCTTGCATAACAAATAAAAATGCTTTATACTAACAAACGCTGTGACATGATAGCTATGAAGCGTGAGGTTGCTGCTTTATCCAGTTAAGCAGGTTTTCCGTGGAGCGAATGTCTAGAGGCCTTTAAGGCCGACTAAACTGACGACAAGTCACTGTACAGTAAATTGAAGTCTGCCGACTAACCCAAGGCAGAAACGACGTGTAGGATATCCATGGGCTTTACTTTGAGTTGAAGTTCAGGACACACACGGGAGAGTGTACAGTCACCGCTTGTCGTACTTATTCATAAAAGTGCGAAAAGGAGGCGACTTTTTTTATGGCAAATCAGGTAATGAGAATTACACTTAAAGCTTATGATCATCAGCTTGTTGATGCATCAGCTAAGAAGATTATCGAGACAGTCAAGAAGAACGGTTCTCAGGTAAGTGGACCAGTACCTCTTCCTACTAAAAAGGAAGTTGTTACAATTCTTAGAGCGGTTCACAAGTATAAGGATTCTAGAGAGCAGTTCGAGCAGAGAACACACAAGAGACTTATCGATATCATCACACCTACATCAAAGACAGTTGAGGCTCTTCAGAGACTCGAGATGCCAGCAGGTGTAAATATCAATATCAAGATGAAATAATTCATCATGATAATAAAGTAACATAGTTTAAGACCTCTACTAGTATGATGCGAGACGCATGATGCCGTGATAACTGGAGAATTGTCTAAACGTTGCAGACAATTGAAGCGACATTGCGAATGAAGTAAGCATCCGCTGTAGACGTAATAAGGAGGTAAAATCATGAAGAAGGCTATTTTAGCTACTAAGGTCGGAATGACCCAGATCTTCAAGGAAGATGGATCACTGGTTCCTGTAACTGTTCTTCAGGCAGGACCATGCGTAGTAACACAGATTAAGACAGTTGAGAATGATGGTTACAGCGCTGTTCAGGTTGGATTTGTTGACAAGAAGGAAAAGACTGTTAACAAGGACAAGAGCGGAAGCAAGACAATCTATCACCGTCATGGAGCTACAAAGGCTGAGCAGGGACATTTCAAGAAGGCTGGAGTTTCTTGCAAGAGATATGTAAGAGAGTTCAAGTTCGAGAATGCTGCTGAGTATGCACTTGGTGCAGAGATTAAGGCTGATATCTTCGCAGAAGGCGATAAGATTGATGCAACAGCTGTTTCTAAGGGAAAAGGATTCCAGGGTGCTATTAAGAAGAATGGTCAGCACAGAGGACCTATGGCACACGGTTCTAAGTTCCACCGTCATCAGGGTTCTAATGGTTCAAGTTCAGATCCTAGCCGCGTATTCAAGGGTAAGGGAATGCCTGGTCACATGGGTAGTGTAAAGGTAACAGTTCAGAATCTTGAGGTTGTTAGAGTAGATGCTGACAAGAATCTTATTCTTGTTAAGGGCGCTATTCCAGGACCTAAGAAGGGACTTGTTGCAATCAAGGAAACCGTTAAGGTTATCGGCTAATAGAACGCGAAAGGAGGACCATACAGATGGCTAATGTATCTGTTTACAATATGGAAGGCAAAGAAGTTGGCAAGATCGATTTAAACGATGCTATCTTCGGAGTTGAAGTAAATGAACATCTCGTACACATGGCTGTTCTTCAGCAGCTCGCTGATAAGCGCCAGGGTACACAGAAAGCAAAGACACGCTCTGAAGTTTCAGGAGGCGGAAGAAAGCCTTGGAGACAGAAGGGAACTGGTCACGCAAGACAGGGTTCTATCAGAGCTCCTCAGTGGAAGGGTGGCGGAGTTGTATTCGCTCCAGTTCCAAGAGATTACTCTTTCAAGATGAATAAGAAGGAGAAGAGAGCTGCTCTTAAGTCTGCTCTTACAGACAAGGTTCAGAATGACAACCTTATCGTTGTTGATGAGCTTAAGTTCGACGAGATCAAGACTAAGAAGTTTGCTGAGGTTATGAACAACCTTAAGGCAACACGTAAGGCTCTTGTAGTACTTGCTGATAATGATAAGAACGTAGTTCTTTCTGCAAGAAACCTTGCTGAGGCAAATACAACACTTACAAATACACTTAATGTATATGATATCGTAAACGCAAGAACACTCGTCCTTACAAAGGATGCAGTAGCAAAGATTGAGGAGGTGTATTGCTAATGGCAGCATTACAGTATTATGACGTAATCCTTAAGCCAGTTCTTACAGAGAAGAGCATGGCTGGCATGAGCGAGAAGAAGTACACTTTCCTTGTTAATCCTGAAGCTAATAAGACACAGATCAAGGAAGCTGTAGAGAAGATGTTTGACGGAGCAAAGGTTGCTAAGGTAAACACAATCAATGCTAACGGCAAGATGAAGAGACGTGGCATGACAATCGGCTTCACAGCTAAGACTAAGAAGGCAATTGTTCAGCTTACTGAAGATAGCAAGGATATCGAGATCTTCCAGGGACTCTAATTTATAACTAATAACTATACGTACGAATCCAATTCGAGTCCGGGATTCAAATGAGTAATCATTAGTTACGTGATAAACAAAAAGGAGAATAATCATGGGAATTAAGAAATACGGCCCATATACCCCATCCAGAAGAAACATGACTGGATCTGATTTCTCAGAGATTACAAAGTCAACTCCAGAGAAGTCACTCGTTGTTTCAAAGAACAGCAAGGCTGGTCGTAACAACCAGGGTAAGATCACTGTTAGACATCGTGGATGCGGCGGCAGAGTTAAGTACAGAATCATTGATTTCAAGAGAAATAAAGATGATATGGCAGCAAAGGTTCTTGGTATCGAGTACGATCCAAACAGATCTGCTAACATCGCTCTTATTCAGTACGAGGATGGCACAAAGGCTTACATCCTTGCACCTAACGGATTAACAGATGGTATGACAGTTATGAACGGAGCTAACGCAGAAGTTCGTGTAGGTAACTGCCTTCCACTTTCTGAGATTCCTGTCGGTGAAAATGTACACAACATTGAGCTTTATCCTGGAAAGGGCGGACAGATGGTTCGTTCAGCAGGAAATGCTGCACAGCTCATGGCTAAAGAAGGTAAGTACGCAACACTTCGTCTTCCTTCAGGCGAAATGAGAATGGTTCCAATCGAGTGCAGAGCTACAATCGGTGTTGTAGGTAATGGTGATCACAACCTTATCAACTATGGTAAAGCCGGAAGAATTCGTCACATGGGTATCCGCCCAACAGTTCGTGGTTCTGTTATGAACCCTAACGACCATCCACACGGTGGTGGTGAAGGTAGAGCTCCTATCGGACGTTCTGGTCCTAGCACACCTTGGGGTAAGCCAGCTCTTGGTTATAAGACACGTAAGGCTAAGAAGGCTTCAAACAAGCTCATCGTAAGAAGAAGAAACGGTAAAGCCATCAAATAAGGAGGAATAAAATGTCTAGATCACTTAAAAAGGGACCTTTTGCAGACGCAAGCCTGCTTAAGAAGATAGATGCTATGAACGCAGAGGGCCAGAAGCAGATTATTAAGACATGGTCACGTCGTTCTACAATTTTCCCGTCTTTTGTTGGACACACAATTGCTGTTCATGACGGAAGAAAGCATATTCCTGTATATGTTACTGAAGATATGGTTGGACACAAGCTTGGTGAGTTTGTTCCTACAAGAACATTCAGAGGACATGCTGGAAATTCTCCCGCAGAGAGAAAGAGCAGCGTAAACTAATTATTTGTTCGATGAAAGGAGGAAGATTCCATGGAAATGGAGATCAAGCATAGATCAAAAATCAAGAGAGATAGAAATCGCGAGAATAAAGAAACAAGACCTTTTGCTAAGTTATCTTACGCAAGAATACCAGTTCAGAAGGCTTGCTTTGTTATGGATGCTATCAGAGGAAAGGATGTTGAGACTGCACTTGCAATCCTTGCATACAATCCTAGATATGCTTCAAGCGTAATCTACAAGCTTCTTAACAGCGCTGTAGCTAACGCAGAGAACAACAAGGGTATGAACAGAGCAAATCTCTATATTGCTGAGTGTACAGCTTCTAACGGCCCTATCATGAAGAGAATTCAGCCTAGAGCACAGGGTAGAGCTTACAGAATCAATAAGAGAATGAGCCATCTTACTGTTATTTTGGATGAGAGATAATTGAAAGGAGAACCTAGAAATGGGACAGAAAGTTAATCCTCATGGCCTCAGAGTTGGTGTTATCGCTGACTGGGACTCAAAGTGGTATGCTGAGTCAGGCGATTTCGCTAATAATCTGGTAGAAGATTACAATATCAGAAAATTTCTGAAGAAGAAGTTATACGCAGCTGGTGTTTCTAAGATCGAGATCGAAAGAGCATCAGACAGAGTTAAGGTTATCGTTTATACAGCTAAGCCTGGTGTAGTAATTGGTAAGGGCGGCGCTGAGATCGAGGTAACTAAGAAGGAGCTTTCAAAGCTCACAGACAAGAAAGTTCTTGTTGACATCAAAGAGATCAAGAAGCCTGATAAGGATGCACAGCTTGTTGCAGAGAACATTGCTCAGCAGCTTGAGAACCGTGTATCATTCAGAAGAGCTATGAAGTCATGCATGAGCAGAACAATGAAGACAGATGCACTTGGTATCAAGGCATGCTGCTCTGGCCGTCTCGGCGGTGCTGATATCGCTCGTTCAGAGTTCTACAGTGAGGGTACTATTCCTCTTCAGACACTTAGAGCAGATATCGACTATGGTTTTGCTGAAGCAGATACAACCTACGGTAAGGTTGGTGTAAAGGTATGGATCTACAAGGGTGAAGTACTTCCAACTAAAGCAGGTGAGAGTTCAGATAAGGAAGGGAGCGATAAATAATGTTAATGCCAAAGAGAGTTAAGCACCGCAAGCAGTTCCGCGGTTCAATGGCTCATAAAATTACTCGTGGTACTACAATCACTTACGGTGAGTTCGGTATTGTTGCGCTTGAGCCTTGCTGGATTAATTCAAACCAGATTGAGGCAGCCCGTGTAGCTATGACACGTTTCATCAAGCGTGGTGGTCAGGTTTGGATCAAGATCTTCCCTGACAAGCCTATCACTTTAAAGCCTCTTGGAACTCGTATGGGATCCGGTAAGGGCGCAGTTGATAGATGGGTAGCTGTTGTTAAGCCTGGTCGCGTAATGTTCGAAATCGGTGGAGTTGCCGAGGCCGATGCAAGAGAAGCTCTTCGTCTTGCGACACACAAGCTTCCTTGCAAGTGCAAGATCGTTTCAAAGGCTGATTTGGAAGGCGGTGTATCTAAATGAAAACTAATAAGTATGTAGAGGAGCTACTGGCTAAGTCTGCTGAGGAGCTTCAGGTTGAGCTTGTTTCAGCTAAGAAGGAACTCTTCAACTTAAAGTTCCAGAACGCTACAAACCAGTTGGATAATACAGCAAGAATTAAAGAAGTTAGAAGAAATATTGCAAGAATCCAGACTGTAATCACACAGAACGCTAAGGCAGCTAACTAAGCTTGCCAGCTTATTCTAAAAGGAGAGATTGATCGTGGAAAGAAATTTAAGAAAAACGCGTGTTGGAAAAGTAACAAGCGATAAGATGGACAAGACCATCACAGTTTCCATTGAAGACCATGTTAAGCACCCACTTTACAAGAAGATCGTAAAGAGAACATATAAGCTTAAGGCTCATGATGAGAACAATGAGTGCCGTATTGGTGACACAGTTAAGGTCATGGAGACAAAGCCAATCTCTAAAGATAAGAGATGGAGACTTGTATCCATTATTGAACGTGCAAAGTAATACAAAAAAAGGAGAAATATCATGATTCAGCAGGAAAGTAGACTTAAGGTCGCTGATAACACAGGTGCTAAAGAGCTTCTTACAATCCGTGTTATGGGCGGATCTACAAGAAGATATGCGAGAATCGGCGACACAATAGTTGCTTCTGTTAAAGAAGCAACACCCGGTGGAGTTGTAAAGAAGGGTGATGTTGTAAAGGCTGTTGTCGTTCGTACTGTAAAAGAGACACGTCGTAAAGACGGTTCCTACATCAGATTTGATGAGAACGCTGCTGTTGTTATCAATGAAGATGGAACGCCTAAGGGAACACGTATTTTTGGACCAGTAGCTAGAGAGCTTCGTGAGAAGAAATTCATGAAGATCCTTTCTCTTGCTCCTGAGGTATTATAAGGAGGCGCCCAGATGGCAACAAGTAAGATTAAGAAAGGCGATATGGTTCGCGTTATCGCTGGAAATGAAAAGGACAGAGAGGGCAAGGTTCTTTCTGTTGATACAAAGAATGGAAAAGTTGTTATTGAAGGTGTGAAGATGGTAACAAAGCACGAGAAGCCTTCAGCAAAGAATCCTAATGGCGGAAGAGTTAAGACTGAGGCCGCTATTGACATCTCAAACGTTGTGTATCTTCATAACGGACAGCCTACTAAGATCGGCTTCAAAGTTGAGAAGGATGATAATGGTAAGGTTGTAAAGAAGAACCGCATCGCTAAAAAGACTGGCGAGGTTATCGACTAATTTAAGGAAGGAGGTATATAACGTTGAGTAGATATAAGGATTTATATAAGAACGAGATCGTTGATGCAATGACAAAGAAGTTCGGTTACAAGAACGTAATGGAAGTTCCAAAGCTCGACAAGATCGTAATCAACATGGCAGTAGGAGAGGCTAAGGAGAATGCTAAGCTTCTTGAGAACGCTGCAAATGATATGGCTATCATTTCTGGCCAGAAGCCTGTTTATACAAAGGCTAAGAAGTCTATCGCTAACTTCAAATTGAGAGAGGGTATGCCTATCGGATGTAAGGTAACACTTCGTGGCGACAAGATGTACGATTTCCTTGATCGTCTCGTAAACCTTGCACTTCCTCGTGTACGTGACTTCAGAGGAATCAACCCTAACTCATTCGACGGAAGAGGTAACTATGCACTTGGTATCAAGGAGCAGCTTATCTTCCCAGAAATCGAGTACGATAAGATCGACAAGACAAGAGGTATGGATATCATTTTCACAACAACAGCTAAGACAGACGAGGAAGCTCGTGAGCTTCTTACACTGTTCAATATGCCTTTTGCAAAGTAATAATAGGAGGGAAAAGAACACATGGCTAAATTATCCATGAAGTTGAAACAGCAGATGAAACCAAAGTTCTCTACACGTGCTTATAACCGTTGTAAGATCTGCGGTCGTCCTCATGCTTATCTTAGAAAGTACGGAATCTGCAGAATTTGCTTCCGTGAGCTTGCATATAAGGGCGAGATTCCAGGTGTACGTAAGGCATCTTGGTAAACAGCGAGAACCTAGTGAGGTTTTTTCGAACTTGGTTCGAGCGTTGTTCTGTCGAAGGCGAAGCCTGAGAGCAGAACTTCCTTGTGACCTGGGATGGAGGTCACATAATACAAAAGAAACTTTTATTCTTCGTATATTTCAAGAATGAGTAACACAAAAGCGCGCATTGCGGCTTCGTGTCTCTGCTCAATTCGGGGAGTAGTAAGGCGAAGCAAAAATAATTAAGGAGGCAATTTTAAAATGGCAATGAACGATCCTATTGCAGATATGCTTACAAGAATTCGTAACGCAAACACTGCAAAGCATGACACTGTTGATGTTCCTTCTTCAAAGATGAAGCTTGCAATTGCAAACATTCTTCTTGATGAGGGCTATATTAAGAAGTTAGATGTTGTTGAAGATGGTGCTTTCAAGAATCTTCACATCACACTTAAGTATGGTGCTGACAGAAACGACAAGGTTATCACAGGTCTTAAGAGAATCTCAAAACCTGGTCTTCGTGTATACGCAGGCAAGGATGAGCTTCCTAGAGTATTAGGCGGACTTGGTATTGCAATTATTTCAACAAACCAGGGCGTTGTAACTGATAAAAAGGCAAGAGAGCTCCAGGTTGGTGGCGAAGTTCTTGCATTCATTTGGTAAATTGGAGGTACGGGCATGTCACGAATTGGAAAAATGCCAATCGCAGTTCCTGCTGGAGTTACAGTAGAAGTTGCAGAAAATAATAAGGTGACTGTTAAGGGACCTAAGGGAACCCTTACAAGAGTTTTCCCAGCTGAGATTTCTTTCTCACAGGAAGACGGTCAGATCGAAGTTAAGAGACCTGACGATCAGAAGAAGAACAAGGCTTTACACGGCCTTTCAAGATCACTTCTTAATAACATGGTTGTTGGTGTAACAGACGGTTATGAGAAGAAGCTTGAGGTAAACGGTGTAGGTTATAGAGCTGCTAAAAACGGCAAGACACTCTCTCTGACACTTGGTTATTCTCATCCAGTTGAGCTCGTTGATCCTGAGGGAATCGAGACAGTTGTTGATGGACAGACAATCATTGTTAAGGGAATTGACAAAGAGGCAGTTGGACAGCACGCAGCTATCATCAGAGAAAAGAGAGCTCCAGAGCCATATAAGGGCAAGGGCATCAAGTACGCTGATGAGGTTATCAAGCGTAAAGTTGGTAAGACTGGTAAGAAATAATTAAGAAGGAGAGTGCAAAATGGTTAGTAAGGAATCAAGACAAAAAGTACGTGTTAAGAAGCACATGAAGATTCGTAATCGTTTCAGCGGTACAGCTGAAAGACCACGTCTCGCAGTATTTAGAAGTAATAACCACGTTTACGCACAGGTTATTGATGATGTTGCCGGCAAGACACTTGTATCTGCTTCAACTCTTGAAAAAGATATCAAGGCTGAGCTTAAGAATACAGACGACATCGAGGCAGCAACAAAGATTGGTGAAGTTGTAGCTAAGAGAGCTCTTGAAAAGGGCATCAAGGAAGTTGTATTCGACAGAGGCGGTTATATCTATCACGGTAAGGTTCAGGCACTTGCCGATGCTGCCAGAGAAGCTGGTCTAGAATTCTAAGAAGGGAGAACACACAAAATGAAGCGTAATATCGTAGATGCAAGTCAGCTTGAATTGACAGATAAAGTTGTAACCATCAAGCGTGTTACAAAGGTTGTTAAGGGTGGACGTAACATGAAGTTCACAGCACTCGTAGTAGTTGGTGATAACAACGGACACGTTGGTGTTGGTCTGGGTAAGTCTACAGAAATCCCAGATGCTATCCGTAAGGGTAAGGAAGATGCTACTAAGAACCTTATTACTGTTCCTCTTGACGAGAACAACAGTATTACACACGATTTCGTAGGTAAGTTCGGCTCAGCTGAAGTTTTACTTAAGAGATCTCCAGAAGGTACTGGTATCATCGCTGGTGGTCCAGCTCGTTCCGTATGTGAGCTTGCAGGAATCAGAAATATCAGAACAAAGTCACTTGGTTCAAACAACAAGCAGAACGTTGTTTATGCAACAATCAATGGCCTTGCTCAGTTAAAGACACCTGAAGAAGTTGCAGCAAAGCGCGGTAAGTCTGTAGCAGAAGTAACCGCTTAATAGGAGGAAAAATCAATGGCAAGCGAGAAGAAACTTAAGATCACATTGGTTAAGTCCACAATTGGAGCTGTACCTAAGCAGGTAGCAACAGTAAAATCAATGGGATTTAAAAAGCTTAACAGTTCTGTTGAACTTCCAGATAACTCAGCAACAAGAGGACAGATTCAGCAGATCAGACACCTTGTAAAGGTAGAAGAGATCTAATCTCAAAAAAGATAACAAAAAATTGTATCCGGGGCTGCACTAAATGTACGCGAGTGGTGTATAATAGAGTAATGTGTTACACAAGACTTTATTCTATACTGCGTAAAGCGGCATAAGCTCCGGCATTATTAAGGAGGAATATCATGGAATTATCAAACTTAAGACCTGCTGAAGGTTCTAGACAGAGCGATAATTTTAGAAGAGGCCGTGGTCATGGTTCAGGAAACGGCAAGACTGCAGGTAAGGGTCACAAGGGTCAGAAGGCTCGTTCAGGAGCTCCAAGACCAGGTTTCGAAGGTGGCCAGATGCCTCTTTTCAGAAGACTTCCTAAGAGAGGCTTCAAGAACATCAACCACAAGAATATCGTAGGTATCAACCTTGGTGTTCTTGAGCAGTTCGATAACGGTGCAGTTGTTGATATCCAGGCCCTCAAGGATAACGGAATCATCAAGAAAGAGCTTGACGGAGTAAAGATTCTTGGAAACGGAGAATTTACTAAGAAGCTTACGGTTAAGGCAAATGCGTTCAGCGCATCAGCAAAAGAAAAAATCGAGGCACTTGGTGGAACAGCAGAGGTGATCTAATGTTAAAGTCCCTAATGAATGCATTAAAAGTCAAGGATCTCAGAAACAAGATTTTATTTACCATCGCAATGCTTGGTGTAATCAGACTTGGTTCATCTATTCCAGTACCTGGTATGAACACAAGCTTGTTCACAGAATGGTATCGTAATCTTACAAATTCTGACACCTTTGGCTTCATGGATCGATTTACTGGTGGATCATTTGAGAACATGTCTATACTTGCTCTTAATATTACACCGTACATCACTTCATCCATCATCATCCAGCTTTTGACAATTGCTATTCCTAAGTTTGAGGAGTGGCAGAAGGACGGAGAGGATGGAAGAAAGAAGCTTACAGCACTTACAAGATATGTAACTGTTGGTTTAGCTCTTATCGAATCCATTGCGATGGCAGTCGGATTCTACAAGAACAGTGGCTTCCTTACACACAAGTCAATTTTCCTTGTAGTTCAGATTGTTGCAGCGCTCACAGCTGGTAGTGCATTCCTGATGTGGATTGGCGAAAGAATCACAGATAATGGGGTTGGAAACGGTATTTCAATTGTCTTGACTATAAACATTCTTTCTAGAATGCCTTCAGACATAAGTGACCTTTTCGATCAGTTTGTGAAGGGTAAGTCTATAGCAGGGGGAGTTGTATCAGCAGTATTTATTTTAGCTGTAATTATTGCAATGGTTGTATTAGTTGTACTTCTTAACGGAGCAGAGAGAAGAATCCCTGTTCAGTATGCTAAGAAGATACAGGGTAGGAAGACTTATGGTGGTAACCACTCAGAGATTCCTCTCAAGGTTAATACAGCAGGCGTTATGCCAATCATTTTTGCTATGTCTTTATTCCAGTTCCCAATCATTATTAGCTCACTCACAGGAGTTGCTAATAAGGGTGGAGTTTGGAGTGAATTCCTGGCATACCTGAATCAGGGTAACTGGTTCAATCCTAATCATTGGAACTACTCCATTGGTTTGGTAGTATACATTTTATTACTGATCTTCTTTGCGTATTTCTATACGTCAATTACCTTCAATCCAACAGAGATTGCAGAGAATATGAAGAAGCAGGGCGGATTTATTCCTGGTATCAGACCTGGAAGACCAACTAGTGATTATCTTACAAACATTTTGAATTACATCATTTTCATTGGTGCATGCGGACTTATTATTGTTGGTGTGCTTCCAATCTTCTTCAATGGTATGTTTGGAGCTAACGTTTCATTCGGTGGCACCAGCCTTATCATCGTAGTAAGTGTAATTCTTGAGACAATCAAGCAGGTTGAATCACAGATGCTTGTACGTAATTACAAAGGTTTCTTGGAAGATTAAGATAAAATTAAAGAGGTCCCAGAGCTTGCAAATGTAGGCTCTGAGCCTCTTATTCTAATTTAAGACATATCATGCTATTATTAGTGTTGAATATATAAAGTTATAATTTTCAGTTTTACAAAATAAATGGGGAAGGCAGAATTAAGGTATGAAAATTATTATGTTGGGTGCACCTGGTGCAGGTAAAGGAACTCAGGCTCAGATGATAGCTGAGAAGTATAATATCCCTCATATTTCAACAGGTGATATTTTTAGAGCAAACATCAAGAATGGAACAGAGCTTGGTAAGAAAGCTAAAGAGTTTATGGACAAAGGTCAGCTGGTTCCAGATGAGCTTACAGTAGAGCTCCTTCTTGATAGAGTAGCTAAGGATGATTGTGCTAATGGATACGTTCTTGATGGATTCCCACGTACAATCCCTCAGGCTAATGTTCTTGACAGCGAGCTTACTAAGCTTGGCGACAAGGTTGACTTTGCAGTTAACGTAGATGTTCCAGATGAGAACATTGTTCGCAGAATGTCAGGAAGACGCGCTTGCCTTAAGTGCGGCGCAACTTATCACATCGAGCATATTCCACCTAAGACAGAGGGCGTATGCGACAAGTGCGGAAGCGAGCTTGTTCAGAGAGATGATGATAAGCCAGAGACTGTTCAGAACAGACTTTCAGTTTATCACGAGCAGACTCAGCCACTTATCGAGTACTACGATAAGAAGAATATATTAAAAACTGTAGACGGTACAAAGGACATGCAGGAAGTATTTAGCGATATCGTTAACATACTGAATGCATAAGACCTGGTGTTGATAAATGAATGTAACTATCAAAACAGATGAAGAACTTGATCTTATGCGACAGTCGGGACATCTTTTAGCTAAGGTCCATGAAGAATTGCAGAAGGCGGTTAAACCCGGTATCTCAACCCTTGAACTGGACAAGATTGGCGAAGAGGCGATTCTTGCTCTTGGCGGAATACCTAACTGTAAGAATTATGAAGGATTCCCAGCCTCTGTGTGCATATCTGTGAACGATGAAGTAGTTCATGGTATTCCAAGTGCCGATAGAATCCTGCAGGAAGGTGACATAGTTACCTTTGATACAGGACTCATATATAAAGGTTTTCATTCAGATGCAGCCAGAACCTGGGGAGTTGGTAAGATCTCTGACGAAGCTCAGAAGCTTATCGATGTTACCAAGCAAAGCTTTTTTGAAGGAATCAAGATGGCTAAGGCAGGCAACAGACTCCACCAGATATCCAGAGCTATAGATAATTACGTAACACCTTATGGTTACGGAATTGTCAGAGAGCTTACTGGACATGGTATTGGAAAGAGCCTTCACGAGGATCCGATAGTTCCAAATTACAAGAAGTTTTTTGGAGGTATCAAGCTTAAGAAGGGAATGACAATATGTGTTGAACCCATGATCACCATGGGACAGCGATATGTTGGCTGGCTTGATGATGAATGGACAGTGGTAACTGTAGATGGTTCGCTTGCTGCCCATTATGAAAATACAATTGCCATTACTGATGGCGAACCAGAGATATTAACGTTGGTTTAACTAATTAGCTAAGGAGGAATAAGATGTCAAAGGCTGATGTTATTGAAATTGAAGGAAAGGTTATTGAGAAACTTCCAAATACAATGTTCCAGGTAGAGCTTGAGAACGGACACGTTGTTCTTGCTCATATCAGTGGTAAGCTTCGTCAGAACTTCATTAGAATCTTACCTGGTGACAAGGTTACACTTGAGCTTTCACCATATGACCTTACAAAGGGAAGAATCATCTGGAGAGATAAGTAATTAACAGAACATTAAAGGGCAGAGAGTTAAACTCTTTGCCCTTTTATCTTTTGCCTACAAATGCAGCAAGTATAATAATTCCCGGTTTATATTCATCCAACGGATATTCTATCAATCTCTTTTAACTCTTCTAAAGTGAAGGCGGTGTTCTCAATGGCCTTGATGTTATCCAGAATCTGAGAAGCCTTTGATGCTCCAACAAGAACAGATGTAACATAGCCATCCTTAAGAATCCAGGCAAGAGCCATTTCTGCGAGAGTCTGACCGCGCTTCTTGGCAATCTCGTTTAGAGCTTTGATTCTATCAAGCTTATCACTTGTAAGTCTGTCCTCTTTCAGGAAACGACCGTCGGTGCGGATTCGGCTGTCCTCAGGAATTCCATTTAAGTATCTTTCGGATAATAAGCCCTGTTCCAGAGGTGAGAAGCAGATAATTCCCTTATTTAGCTCTTTTGCCTTCTCCTTAAGACCGTTCTTCTCAATGGTACGATCAAAGATGTTGTAACGATTCTGGTTGATGATAAATGGAACATGGAGCTCATCAAGAATAGCAGTGGCCTTCTCAAGAGTAGCGCCATCGTAATTGGAAAGACCAGCGTAAAGAGCTTTGCCGCTTCGAACAATCTGAGCAAGAGCTTCCATGGTCTCTTCCAGCGGAGTTTCAGGATCCATCCTGTGATGGTAAAAGATATCCACATACTCAAGTCCAAGGCGTTTTAGAGACTGATCAAGACTTGCGATAAGATACTTTCTGCTTCCCCAGTTACCGTAAGGGCCAGGCCACATATCATAACCTGCTTTAGTTGAGATGATAAGCTCATCTCTGTAATCCCCAAGGTCTGAACTTAAGATCTTTCCAAAGTTGGTCTCTGCGCTACCTGGTGCAGGACCGTAGTTGTTGGCAAGATCGAAATGAGTGATACCGTTATCAAAGGCAGTGAAGATCAGGTCCTTCATATTGTCTTCTGAAGCATTGTCACCAAAATTGTGCCAAAGACCAAAGGATACAGCAGGAAGAAGGAGACCGCTCTTTCCACATCTGTTATATTTCATGGTTTCATATCTAGTAGATGATGGTGTGTACATAATACCTCCTAAAATGCAAAATTTACCCTAATATAGAGCTTAATCCATTAGAAAAACACAAGTCAATATATATAAAAAAACATGGTCAAAAATAGTAGAAATTTTGGGTTTATTTGTGTGAAACTTATGTTATACTATCCAAGGAAAAAATATTGTTCATATTCTTGTTGGAGGGAAAAATGGGAGAGAAAAAGCAGGCTATTTATGATGCTTCCACACTAGGGAAGCCCAAGATGCTGATTTTAGGTCTTCAGCACATGTTCGCTATGTTCGGAGCGACAATCTTAGTTCCAATTCTTGTTAGTAAAAACTTTAATGGACAAGGCATTTCAGTCCAGGTAACTCTTTTCTTCGCCGGCATCGGCACTCTTTTATTTCATTTGATTTCCAAAGGTAAAGTTCCAGCGTTTTTAGGTTCATCATTCGCATTTTTAGGTGGTTTTGCTACTGTTGCAGGTCTTAGTGCAGGTAAGTACGCCAACATGGACTATGGTGAGAAGTTCCAGTACGCATGCGGTGGTATCGTTGTTGCTGGTCTCATGTACCTGATCCTTGCAGTATTCATCAAACTTGTGGGAGTTAAAAGAGTTATGCGCTTCCTTCCACCAGTAGTTACAGGACCTATCATCATGTGTATCGGTCTTTCACTGGCACCAAGTGCTATTGATAACATCAAGGTTAATGTTCCTCTTGCACTTATAGCTCTTTTAGTTGTAGTTGTTGCCAATATCTGGGGTAAAGGCATGATCAAGATCATTCCTATCCTTCTTGGTGTTGTTATTTCCTACATCGTTGCACTTGGAATGCAGTTTGCAGGAATGACTAATGCAGATGGATCAGCAATCATCGACTTCGCACCTATTGCTGCAGCAAGCTGGGTTGGAGTACCTAAGTTTGTCTTCGCTAAATTCGATATCACAGCAATCCTTGTAATGGCACCTATCGCCCTTGCAACAATGATGGAGCATGTTGGTGATATTTCAGCTATCTCAGCTACTACACAGAACAATTTCATCGAAGATCCAGGTCTTCACAGAACACTCTTTGGTGATGGTCTTGCAACAGCAGTAGCCGGAATGTTCGGCGGCCCTGCAAACACAACATACGGCGAGAATACAGGCGTTCTTGAGCTTTCTAAGGTTTATGATCCAAAGGTTGTAAGAATCGCAGCAGTTTACGCCATCGTTATCAGCTTTGTTCCTAAGCTCACAGACATCATCGGAACAATGCCAACAGCTATCATCGGCGGAATCAGCTTCATCCTTTATGGTATGATCTCTGCAATCGGTGTTAGAAACGTAGTTGAGAACAAGGTAGACTTCACAAAGTCAAGAAACCTCATCATCGCTGCTATGATTCTTGTTTCAGGACTTGGTATTCCTGATGGAATCTCAATCACAATCGGTTCAACAGTTATTCACCTTACATCTCTTGCAATCGCAGCTATTATCGGTATCTTACTTAATGCGATACTTCCAGGTAATGACTATGACTTCGGTGTTAACCATAAGGGCGACATCAACCGTGGTGTAAGCTTTAACAACATCGAAGAGGAGTGATATAGCTCTTTTTACAGACAGATACAGCCTTGGCAGTGCATAGCTGCCAGGGCTTTTCTATTTGTTAAAAGAGCTATTTCCTTATTGCTTTTCTTGACCAAATTTCACCAAACAAAAATATATGAAAAAACATAAATTATTTCAAAAAATGGCTTGATTATTGATTTTCATTGTGTTATGATATCAAATGGTCTTTTTAGAAGAGGGGATATTATGCCCTTCTTTAGGCATTATTCTGTTTACCATGCAGGAAAGGAGAAACAATGAAAGTTAGGTCTTCTGTTAAGCCTATGTGCGAAAAGTGCAAGGTTATCAAGAGAAAGGGCGTTATCAGAGTAATCTGTGACAATCCTAAGCACAAACAGAGACAGGGATAATTCGAGCCGTTTTCGGATTACTTTTTGATACCAATGTGTATTGGAAAGATCGGATTATACTTTGTCCGATTGGGTCGCAACAATGAATTTGACCCCAATCAAACAAGTAACAGCTTTGGCAACATTAAGCCGGAGCAAGAGGAGTAAAGCTTCTCAGTAATTATTATCATTATTTGTAAATGGAGGAATTAAAATGGCTCGTATTGCAGGTGTAGATTTACCTAGAGATAAGCGAGTAGAGATCGGTTTGACATATATCTACGGTATCGGTAGAACAAGCTCAAACAAGATTCTTGAAGCAGCAAAAGTAAATCCGGACACACGTGTTCGTGATCTTACAGACGAAGAAGTAAAGAGAATTGCCGAGATCATCGGTAACGACTACGATGTAGAGGGTGACCTTAGAAGAGAAGTTGCTATGAACATCAAGAGACTCACTGAGATCGGATGTTTCAGAGGCGTTCGTCACAGAAGAGGACTTCCTTGCCGTGGTCAGAGAACTAAAACAAATGCAAGAACAAGAAAAGGACCAAAGAGAACAATCGCTAATAAGAAGAAATAATTCTTTCCAAAGGCTATTGGACCATTTGAACTTGTGCATGGCAGGTTCGAAAGTAACATTATAACAAGTATTTATAGGAAGAAAGTAGGTTAGTTTAAAATGGCAAATCAGAAATCAGCTGCAGCAAAGAAGTCTGCTGCAAAGAAGCGTGTCAAGAAAAACGTTGAACACGGACAGGCACATATCCAGTCATCTTTCAATAACACAATCGTTACATTGACAGATGCTGCAGGTAATGCTCTTAGCTGGGCAAGTGCTGGCGGTCTTGGATTTAAAGGTTCAAGGAAATCTACTCCTTATGCTGCACAGGTAGCTGCAGAGACAGCAACAAAGGCTGCTTTAGTACACGGCCTTAAGACTGTTGATGTATTCGTTAAGGGACCAGGATCAGGAAGAGAAGCTGCAATCAGAGCTCTTGCTGCAAGCGGTCTTACAGTTACATCTATCACAGACGTAACACCTGTACCACATAACGGATGCCGCCCACCTAAGCGTCGTAGAGTTTAATCGTTAGTCGCGGAGTTAACCGCACTATCGTATTATTCTATCAATGTAGTTACATGTGCATATATATGTATATTTAAGACTCGTTGGACGAAGGTGCAAATGCCAGTAATCTGGCAACATTGTAAACAACATCAGAATAATGGATAGTTGTTCTGAGAAAAAGAAAGGAGCCAAAAATGGCAGTAAACAGAGTTCCCGTATTAAAGAGATGCAGATCACTTGATTTGGATCCAACATTCCTTGGATATGACAAGAAGTCCAAGAGAACATCAGCTAGAGCTGGTAAGAAAATGAGTGAGTATGGACTTCAGCTCCGCGAGAAGCAGAAGGCTAAGTTCATCTATGGCGTTCTTGAGAAGCCTTTCAGAAATTACTATGAGCGCGCAGATAGAATGAAGGGTATGACTGGTGCAAACCTTATGACTATCCTTGAGTCAAGACTTGACAACGTAGTATTCAGAATGGGTCTTGCTAGAACAAGAAGAGAAGCTAGACAGGTTGTTCTTCACAAGTTCATCACAGTTAACGGTAAGGCAATCAACATTCCTTCATACCTTGTAAAGGCTGGCGACGTAATCGAAGTTAAAGAGGCAGCTAAGAACATTCAGAGATTTAAGGACATTACAGAAATCACAGCAGGCAGACTTGTTCCTGAGTGGATTGATGTTAACAAGGACAATCTCCAGGGTACAATCAAGGAGCTTCCTTCAAGAGAAGCAATCGACGTACCTGTTGACGAAATGCTTATCGTCGAGTTGTATTCTAAGTAATAAAATAATGATGTGGATTACGAGGTTGTTTTGGCCCCGTAATTCATATATCATTGAAGTATAACTTGTTAACAAACCACATAAGGAGGGTATATCAGTGTTTGATTTTGAAAGACCAAATATTGAAGTTGCTGAAATCTCAGATGATAAAAAGTATGGTAAATTCGTAGTAGAGCCTCTCGAGAGAGGTTACGGTATTACACTGGGCAATTCCCTTCGTAGGATTATGCTCTCATCATTACCTGGAGCAGCAGTAAGCCAGGTTAAGATCGAAGGCGTACTGCATGAGTTCAGTTCTATTCCTGGAGTTAAGGAAGACGTAACTGAGATCATCATGAATATCAAGAATCTTTCAATTAAGAATTCTTCTGATACTAACGAGCCAAAGACAGCTTACATTGAGTACAGCGGCGAAGGCGTTGTTAGAGCATCTGATATTCAGGTTGACCAGGACATTGAGATCATGAATCCTGATCAGGTTATCGCTACACTTTCCGGAAAGGATGCTAAGCTTTACATGGAGCTTACTATCACTAAGGGAAGAGGTTACGTAAGCTCTGATAAGAATAAGACAGGCGATCTTCCAATCGGAGTAATCGCTATCGATTCTATCTACACTCCTGTAGAGAGAGTTAACGTAACTGTTGAGAATACTCGTGTAGGTCAGGTAACAGATTTTGATAAGCTTACACTTGATGTTCACACAGATGGCACACTTGCTCCAGACGAGGCTGTAAGCCTTGCTGCTAAGGTGCTTAGTGAGCATTTAAGCCTATTCATTGATCTTTCTGAAAATGCTAAGACTGCAGAAGTTATGGTAGAGAAGGAAGATGATGAGAAGGGCAAAGTTCTCGAGATGTCAATTGATGAGCTTGAGCTTTCAGTTCGTTCATTCAACTGCCTTAAGAGAGCTGGTATCAACACAGTTGAGGAGCTTGCTAACAAGACCTCAGATGATATGATGAAGGTTCGTAACCTTGGACGTAAGTCCCTTGAAGAAGTACTTGCTAAGCTCGATGAGCTTGGACTTTCACTTCGTCAGGATAGCGAGCAGTAATCATTGTTGATACAAGGATTTACGATATGATTTCCGCAGAAGATAAATCCAAAGTGTGCTGAAGCGGATTCTCATGGTAACTAAGATATTGTTTTAAACAACATCATGAAAATAAGTCCAAAGGGCATTTCGTGATGCACCACAGCAGGAGGAATCCTGCAGATGAGAAAGGAAATTTAATTATGGCAATGTACAGAAAGCTTGGAAAAGCTACAAAACCTAGAAGAGCACTTCTTCGTAACCAGGTAACAGCACTTCTTTACAATGGTAAGATCATTACTACAGAGGCTAGAGCTAAGGAAGTTAAGAAGATCGTAGAGCCTATGATCACACTTGCTGCTAAGGAAAAGGATAACTTCGAGACAATTACTGTTGATGCTAAGGTTCCTGAGAAGGACAAGGATGGCAAGAGAGTAAAGGAAGTTGTAGACGGTAAGAAGGTTACTAAGTATACAACTGTTAAGAAGGAAATCAAGAAGGATCTTCCTTCAAGAATGCATGCAAGAAGACAGCTTCTTAGAACTCTTTACCCTGTAACAGAGGTTCCAACAGAGAAGGCTGGAAGAAAGAGAAATACTAAGGAAGTTGATCTTGTAGCTAAGTTATTCGATGAGTACGGACCAAAGTACGCAGATCGTAAGGGTGGTTACACTCGTATGATCAAGATCGGCCAGCGTAAGGGCGATGCAGCTATGATGGTTGTACTTGAGCTTGTTTAATAGCTAAATTTAAAGGATACGGCAAATGCCGTATCCTTTTTTATTTCTTCTCGAAGTGCTGATAATCTTTACAACTATTCCAGTTACCGCCCCATTTAAAGCCGTGAGCAATGAATAACTTATACGCCAGATCATTTTCATCAATCTTATAAGGGAACTCAGCATTTCTGTCTGCATAGCCCTCGCTACCTTCAGGAGAAATGTTGACAGAACCGTCCTTTCCATAGGTTACATAAGGGTTATAGAAAGGATTAAGATCAATTGCAAGGCCATAAGCGTGATTGGAAAGCCTTGTTGTTCCATCCACCTCTCTATAGTTAAAACAGGAAGTGTTGTTGGCCAGCATAGAAGCGTGATCATCGCCACCAAACTCGTCAATCAGCTTAATACCCTGTATCTGATAACCGTTTTGATACAGCTCATAAAATATCTCTAAGACATCCTGCGCAATCGACTTGTTGCAGATCATCTCGCCAGTCTGGGTTTCTCCATTAAAGTCCACATAAAGCATCACGCAATATCTGAGATCATCTAACGAGACGTTGTCATTTTCTTTATAGGAAACGCCCATAATCTTCTCTTTGACAAAATCCGGAATGGGCTCGTAGTAAAATCCATCCATATATGTGATCCTGCTTTCTAAAGCGTTGTCTACGGGATTTGTAGATGTATTAGAAGAACTACTATCTGCAGATGAATCAGCAGAACTGGTATCTGCACCATTTGAAGCACCATCATTACCATCTGAACTGCTACTAGCGGAAATATCTGTACCAGAGCTTGCTAAGCTTCCGTAATCTGAAGAACCAAGAACCGAGCTTTCCGAACCACTTCCTGACGCCGCCGCGCTATCTCCCAGTGCGGAGGGATTTCTTTTAGCATAATCTTCAAGAGTCTCGCCCCGGGCCACGTACCTGGCGGCCACTGCAAATACCACAATTACCCCTAGTAAAAGAGCTATATCTTTTAACAACTTCTTGTTCATACCGTATCTCACCTCACCAATATTGATTCTATCATATTTGCCCTGATACATGCCATTGCAAAAGTGCTAAAATACTGAGCCAAAAAGCTAGTGGCCGGCGGCTTAGAACCTTGTAATTAAGTGGTAACTCATGTAAAATAAGGGGTTGAAGCAGAAGGAAAAAGAGACAAATATATGATTCGTACAGAAAACCTTGTTTTTGAATATATAAGGCGCGATGAGGAAGGCAACGTGGAAGGCATCACAAGGGCCATCGATGAGGTGGATCTTGATGTTAAGCCTGGCCAGTTCATTGCGATCCTTGGACATAATGGCTCCGGTAAATCTACCCTAGCCAAGCATTTTAATGCCCTTTTATACCCAACTGAGGGCGAAGTGTATGTAGACGGCATGAACACTGAGGATGATGACCATCTTTGGGATATAAGGCAGGAGGCTGGAATGATCTTCCAGAACCCTGACAACCAGATCATAGGCCAGGTCGTTGAAGAGGACGTGGGATTTGGCCCAGAGAATATGGGGGTTCCTACAGAAGAAATCTGGGAAAGAGTAGAGGAGAGCCTTAAGGCCGTTAACATGCTGTCATTTAGGAAATCTTCTCCTAATCACCTCTCAGGAGGTCAGAAGCAGAGAGTGTCCATCGCAGGCGTCATCGCCATGCATCCTAAATGCATCATCATGGACGAACCCACAGCCATGCTGGATCCTAACGGACGAAAGGACGTCATAAGAGCTGCCAGAGCCCTTAATTCTGTGGAAGGCATCACGGTCATCCTTATTACCCATTACATGGAAGAGGTTATCTACGCTGATAAGGTCTTTGTTATGGACAAGGGTCACATCGAGATGCAGGGTACACCCCGTGAGATCTTTGCACAGGTGGATAGGTTAAAAGAGCTAAAACTTGGAGTTCCACAGGTCACACTCCTTGCCCATGAGCTTAAAAAGAGTGGTCTCGACCTTCCAGAGGTAGTTCTTTCAAGAGAAGAGCTGGTTCAGGAGCTTATCAGGTTAAGAGATAGAAACGGAAAGTAAGTATCGAATACAACGAATTTGTGAGGAAATAACATGTCTATAGCATTGAGTCATGTTAATTACATATATGATGAAGACACTGCAATGGCGCACCCTGCCTTGATTGACGTGTCACTGGAGATTCCAAATGGCCAGTTTGTAGGACTGATTGGTCACACTGGATCTGGCAAGTCTACCCTTATCCAGCATTTCAACGGCCTTGTTAAGCCAACAAGCGGATACGTACTCTTTGATGGCGAGGACATCAACGGAGAGGGCTATGATAAAAAGAAATTACGCGCTAAGGTAGGTCTGGTTTTCCAGTACCCTGAGCATCAGCTCTTTGAGACGGATTGCTTTAAGGACGTGTGCTTTGGCCCTAAGAATCTTGGACTTCCGGAAAAAGAGGTGGAGCTAAGAGCCTACGAAGCCCTTAAAATGGTGGGATTTGACGATGAGTACTTTTATCAGTCTCCATTTGATCTGTCCGGAGGACAAAAGAGAAGAGTCGCTATTGCCGGAGTTTTGGCCATGAAACCAGAAGTGCTTATCCTGGATGAGCCCACTGCGGGCCTTGATCCTAAGGGAAGAGAGGACATCCTTAACCTGGTGGCAAGACTCCACGAAGAAATGGGCATAACCATCATACTTGTAAGCCACAGCATGGACGATGTGGCTGATTATGTACAGAGAATAATAGTTATGAATAAGGGCAGAGTCGCCTATGACGACGAGCCCAGAAACGTATTTAGATATTACAAGGAACTTGAGGAAATCGGCCTTGCTGCGCCTCAGGTGACCTATGTTATGAAAGAACTGGCCGCAGCTGGCTTTGATGTGGATTCAGAAGCTACAACCCTAGAAGAAGCCAAGAATGAGATATTGAAGGTCTTTAAGAAATGCTAAGAGATATAACTATTGGACAATATTATAGGACAGAATCAGTGATTCACAGGCTGGACCCAAGAGTTAAGCTTGTGTCTACTTTCATGTTCATCATATCTCTTTTTGTGGCGGATAACGTTTTTGGGTATGCGTTGGCAGCTCTTTTTCTTGGAATGGCCATTAAGCTGTCCAATGTGCCCCTTAAATTCATTTTAAGAGGTATGAAGGCAATTTTCTTTTTGCTCTTTATTACGGTGGTATTTAACCTGTTTTTGACACCAGGTAACGAGCTTGTTAAGGTGGGATTCATCAAGATAACTGACGAAGGCATTAGAATCACAGTTAAGATGGTGTTCAGACTTATTTTCCTGATCATTGGATCTTCACTGATGACACTTACAACAACGCCTAACCAGCTTACTGACGGACTTGAAAGCGTTCTCGGACCTCTTAAAGTATTAAGAGTCCCAGTTCACGAGATAGCAATGATGATGTCCATCGCCCTTAGATTCATTCCAATACTCATGGAGGAGACGGATAAGATAATGAAGGCCCAGATGGCAAGGGACGCCGACTTTGAAAGTGGCAACCTGATACAAAGAGCTAAGAACCTGGTACCACTTCTTGTGCCACTGTTTATTTCAGCTTTTAGAAGAGCTAATGATCTGGCAATGGCCATGGAATCAAGATGCTACAGAGGTGGCGATGGCAGAACCAAGATGAAGCCTTTGATCTACAAGAAGAGAGATGGAATTGCCTATCTGATTCTTGTACTCTATCTGGTGGCCATGGTGGTGCTGACGATTTTATTCTGATTTATCAAGCGTTTGAGCTGTTTGTATGCCATTATGCTGGGATAATTCAACCATTTGACGGTTATATATTGTTTATGGAGTAGTAATTGATGAAAGAAACACGCAGGATAATGCTGGTCGTATCCTATGACGGAACTGCATATAACGGATGGGCACTTCAAAAGAGCACCCCTAACACCATAGAAGCTATGCTTAACAGGGCAATTCATGGTCTTACAGGTGAGGAAGTCCAGGTGATTGGCGCCAGCAGAACAGATACCGGAGTTCACGCCTACG
Source organism: Butyrivibrio proteoclasticus P6B7 (assembly GCF_000622085.1). GTDB lineage: Bacteria > Bacillota > Clostridia > Lachnospirales > Lachnospiraceae > Butyrivibrio > Butyrivibrio proteoclasticus_A. Next base: position 63,553 of record NZ_JHWL01000011.1, on the reverse strand, counting down.
GAAATGTAGCGGTTTTTGATACTCAGTCATCGATTCCCGGAGATAAGTTCTCCTTTGCCCTTAACAGGATTCTTCCACAGGATATATGTATCAAAGAGTCCATGGAAGTAGATAGTTCTTTTCACCCAAGACATTGTGATACGGAAAAGACCTATGAATATCGCGTCCTGAATACCCAGATGCCAGATCCTACAAAGCGTTTCTATACCTATCACTTTGGAATGCCTTTAGATGAGAATAAGATGCAGGAGGCAGCTCGCTATCTTGTAGGAGAACACGACTTTACCAGCTTTTGCAATGTGGAATCCCAGGCATTGTCTCATGTCAGGACGATTAAGGACATAGAAGTCACAAGACATGGGGATCTGGTGATTATCAGAGTTACAGGCAATGGCTTTTTGTACAATATGGTGAGGATCATCGCTGGAACCCTTGTTCAGATTGGAAGAGGAAAGGGCGAGCCTTCCGACGTAAAAGAAATGCTGGAAAAGTGCGACAGATGTGCCGCCGGACCAACAGCTCCGCCTCAGGGACTTTTCCTTATAAAGTATGAATTTCTTGATGGAATTCCAGTAATTAATTAACTGTGAAAAAACACCAAAATATATTGACAAAAACTGTGAGATAGACATATAATATTTTACTGTGTGACAAAAGTCATTTTAATGACTTATTACCGTTGTCACATGATCTAGAAAATGTCATATTGATGTCCCGGTAAGCTTCAATATGTACATCATATATATCAGCTGGAATCAGGTGAAGGGTTCCTGCTAAGTAACAAATTAAGTAATCGTTTTAATGATTATGGAGGAAACATAATGAAAACATTTATGCCTAGTGCAACTACAGTAGAGAAGAAGTGGTATGTAGTTGATGCTACAGATATGACACTTGGTCGTCTTGCTTCAAATGTTGCAAACGTACTTAGAGGAAAGAACAAGCCAATTTACACACCAAACATTGATACAGGAGATTATGTAATCGTTATCAATGCTGAGAAGATTAAGGTTTCTGGTAAGAAGCTTGATCAGAAGATGTATTGGCACCACACAGATTACGTTGGACATCACAAGGAGTTCTCACTTCGTCAGATGCTCAATGATAAGCCTGAGAGAGTAATCGAGCATGCTGTAAAGGGAATGCTTCCAAAGGGATCTCTTGGTAGAGAGATGTACACAAAACTTCATGTATACGCAGGAGCTGAGCATCCACATGCAGCTCAGAAGCCTGAAGTGTTAACATTCTAATTAGGATAGATGAAGGAGAATAATAAAATGGCAAAGTCAGCTAATTACTACGGAACAGGTAGAAGAAAGAAGTCAATCGCTAGAGTTTACCTCGTATCCGGAAATGGAAATATTACAATCAACAAGAGATCTATCGATGAGTATTTCGGACTTGAGACACTCAAGGTTATCGTTAGACAGCCACTCGTTGCTACAGAGACAGCAGATAAGTTCGACGTAGTAGTAACAGTAAGAGGCGGCGGCACAACAGGTCAGGCTGGTGCTATCAGACACGGTATTTCAAGAGCTCTTCTTCAGGCTGATTCAGATGAATACAGACCTACACTTAAGAAGGCTGGATACCTTACAAGAGACCCTCGTATGAAGGAAAGAAAGAAGTACGGCTTAAAGAAAGCTCGTCGTGCTCCACAGTTCTCAAAGAGATAATCTTTCGAGATTCAAAAAGAATTTACAAACCTCAGAAACTCAGTGTTTCTGGGGTTTTTCTTTTATCTATAATTGTATTCAGTTGTGGTGAAACGCAGAAAATTTTGTACCGTAAACAGCGAGTAAACAGCAGGTAGACAGCAAAATTCTCAAGCCTTAGATTTTGTTAATTGCTTCTACCAGAGACTGGATATCAAGGTGTGTGTACACTTTCTCTGTCAGAGACATTGCTCCGGAGTGTCCTACGATTTTCTTTATCATTGTAGGATCCACATGAGCTTCCGCCAGCATTGATATGCAGGTGTGCCTAGTATCATGAGGATTGTGCTCCATACCAAGGTTTTCTATTAGTGGTGTCCAGTAGCTGTCTTTATAGTTCCTGTAGGTGAATTTTTTGTTGTCATCTGTGTGAAGAAGGTATTCACAGTCAGAGGATTCATACCAGGCTTTGTAGAATGGTAGAACCTTATCTGCTATAGGAACCTTTCTGATACCATTTTCAGTCTTGCTTAGTATCACATCGAAATACTGTTCTTCAAGATGAACATTTTTCTTTTCCAAATCCAGTAGTTCAGATATTCTACAGCCGTTGTAAATCAGCATAAGTACTGTCTGGTAGAACGGATCATCCTTGAGTTCCCATAGCCTGTCAATCTCAGCTTTTGAAAAGATATCTCTTTCAACCTTATTTGGATTTTTGTCCTTATACTTGAGGATATCTACAAATTCGGAATAGTCCTTGTTACAGATATCGTTCTTAAGGGCGTAATCGTAAAGCTGATTGAAAAGGACTTTGATCTTACGAAGTGTAGGATAATTTTTTCCGCAGGTATCAATGACATTCTGAAGCTCTGCCAGCCTTATATCTCTAAAAGTTTTATTGTAAAGGGTGCCACATACGTTATATGAGGCTGTATACCCATGCACGTTGGATTTTGAGATGGTAGGATACTTTGCTTCAGACCAGGCATTATATACGTCTGTGAATGTCATTTTGGCTGCTTTTGTATCAAATGGATTCTGATGATAATCTGATAGCATTTGCAAGCCTTCCTGCTTGGTTTCAGCATATCCTATGACATTGTACGTCTGCTTTTTGGTACCTTTTTCCGGATCAATGGTCCATCCGGTGGTTACTCTTACCATATAGGGCTTTCTGCGTTTCCCGGACATTTTCATAACACTTCCATATCCGTTTGGTAATTTCAAATAATATCGACCTCCTTTGATGCTCAGGTAATTTATGAAAAAGGGGATAGTCCCTTAATCACCTTTCTTATCGGGCAATGCAACATTTGCGTAGTATGCTAGTTCTGTTTCAAACCAGTGATTAAATCTATCTTCATTTGATAGGCCTTGTTCAAGGCTTTCTCGTTCATCTGCGTATCTTTCCAGAAAAAGGCAGAGATCTGCGTTGTTTTCTGCTATTTCATCGTTTCCCATGAATTTAAGGCTACAGCTCCACTCTTCAGTTTTGGGCGGGCGATTTACGTCTATATTGAAGTGAAGACCTGCTTTTTTATTTAATTCGTTTAGAACATAGAGGACATCTGAGAGAGTATCTAAAGTGATGTTCTTCTTCTGATATCCAATAAGTTCTGCCGGGGAGATATTAAGAATATTTGCAATCTCATTCAGTATACCTATTGAAGGTTCTATTTCACCGCTTTCATATTTCTGTACGGTACGCATAGTTTTGCCTAGCCTGTTAGCCAACTCAGTCTGACTGAGGTGCTGAGCTTTTCGGGCCTGCTTAATTCTATTTCCAATATCAGATCCATTGTTCATTGTACTGACCTCCTTGTGTGAATTGTAACATGTAGCAATACGAATTGCAAGAACGTAATACGAATTTAAAATACATATTTTGTGTTGACAAATGAACTACTAAGACGTATTATCAAAATACGAACTGATAATTCGTACTTTAAAAGGGAGGAGGTGAAAAGTATGGAAGACAAAAAGTTATATGTAGAACTACCAAGATTTACCGGTAGAAATGTTCCTATAGCCGAGGTCGCTGAGGCAATGCACAAAGATGCGCAGTTTGTAAGAATTGGAATCCAACAGGGAATATTCAAATTTGGATATGCCATGAAGAAAGAGAATTCCAGTGAATACAACTACTATTGTCCAGATAGAAAGGTGTGGGAAGAGATTGGATACTTTAGTCCAGAAGCAGTCTAAAAAGAAAAAACTCTCTTGCTGGTAACAAGAGAGTAAATGAAAAGCCGGAGCTTTTGTGAATTCGATTAAATAAAGTATAGCAAGGGTTCCGGCCAAGTTCAACAAAAAAGTAAGATTGGAGGAATCTAAATGGAAACAAGCAAACCAGAATTAAAGCTTATCCAGATGTCAGATGTAGAAGCTGAAGAAGTTTCCTGGCTATGGTATCCGTTTATACCATATGGAAAGCTTACCATCATTCAGGGAGATCCCGGGGATGGAAAAACAACTTTTGTACTAAATGCAGCAGCGAAGTTATCAAAAGGAATTTCGTTAGATACAGGTCTGCAGAGTGAGGAACCAATAAACATCATATATCAGACAGCAGAAGACGGACTGGCTGATACGGTAAAGCCAAGACTTGAAGGTGCCGGGGCTGACTGCTCCAAAATCCATGTGATAGATGAGAGTGATAAATCGCTATCAATGGTAGATGAGAGAGTTGAACAGGCAATCATAAGGACTGGAGCAAAACTTTTGATTATGGATCCACTACAGGCATATCTCGGAGGCGGAATGGATATGAATAGAGCTAACGAAGCAAGAGATATGACTAAGAAGCTGGGAGCTCTGGCGGAGAAGTATAAATGTGCAATCATCCTAATCGGACACATGAACAAAGCTTCCGGAAACAAGGCAGCTTATCGAGGGATGGGATCAATTGACTTCTACGCAGTAGCAAGAAGTGTCCTGCTGGTAGGAAGGATAGAAGGAGAACCGGAACTAAGGGCAATAGTCCAAATAAAGAACAACTTAGCAGCATTTGGACATTCAAAGGCTTTCAGATTATCAGAAAAGGGATTCGAGTGGATTGGAGATTATGAAATAACCGCAGACGAAGTTCTCGGAGGAATTGCACCGAAAGCGAATAAGCAGGAAAAGGCGATAGCTCTTCTGCGAGAATTGGCTGAAGACCATAATATGATCCCAAGTAACGAGGCAGTAGAACTGGCTAAAGAAGAGGATATATCAAAAAGAACTCTGGAGATAGCCAAAAATGAACTTGGGATAAAAGCCAGGAGAATCAACAATACCTGGTACTGGATATTGAAAGAGAACGAATGATAATCAAGACCGCAACAATGTAAGGTATCTGAAGTTACACTCTTAAGATTGCAAGGTTGTAAAAAGATAAAGACACTGCATTGTTGCGGACTAGAAGAAAGGGACGAATGAAAAACGTACAGATATCACAAGAATTATTTATAAGGCTGGTACGATTACTGGTCTTTGAGTTTGACGAAGATACTAATCTGATCAAAAAAGAACTTGAAGACAAGATGGAAAAACTAGTGAGGCATGAAATCTATTCAAAGTTCAAGACAGCACCCACAGAAGAGGAGAGGGAAAAAGCTCGTCAGGACTACCTCGATATGGTGGGAATGCACAGGGATTTTAGATGGTGATTTCCCTTGATGGTTTGAACGGGAGCGTGACACGCTCCGGTAATAATCAGCCAAGGAATGAATGGTTTGGCAGGCGAGCGGAGCGAGCTTCCCCATAACGTGTCGTTATGGGTAACCCCCTATGGATAATGACATTACACATCATTATCCGGGGGCTCTCCGAGGGGCCTGCCGGCGGCAAAAAAATATTACGAAAGGAGTTTGTTTATGATAACAGTGACATTTCACATTTCATGTAAGAAGCATTCGCTCACTAAAACGCGAGATGTGGTTTCGGTGAGCAAACACAATCTTCGATTATTTCAAAGCGAAGAGTATAACGAAGAAATGATCGAAGTGGAAGTCGGGAGTGAAGTAAATGTTCTCGATGATGTAAAAGAGATTTATGAAAGGGAATTCTCTGAGGTACTTGCGGAATACAACAAAGGTAAAAGAAGTGACAGACAGATTCCTGACTATCTGGAGTATGTATCCGAAAGTAAAAAGAGTGATGTGGCTACGGAGGTAATTCTCCAAGTAGGGGATAAGGAATTCTGGGCAGATAAGACGAGAGAGCAGTGGAATGCAATGAAGCCACTCTTGAGAGATCAGCTTGAATATGTAAAAGAGATAGTTCCGGAATTCAAAATCGCATCGGCGGTAACACACTTGGATGAGGATTCACCTCATATGCACGTAGTAGGAGTTCCGGTAGCAACAGGATACAAACGAGGACTAAGCAAACAGGTGGCAAAAACAAAAGTGTTTGATCAGGAGAGACTAGAAAAAATACAAGATCTAATACACGATTTTGTAGAGCATCAGATGATAGACCACCCGGAGATCTTTGGAGATGAAACCTTAAAGCCAAAGGAAAAAGGAAGGAATAGCGACTTCTCAAAAGAATTCTACTTAAGGCTAAAGCAGCAAGAATATGAAAAGCTGGAAGATAAGTGCCAGGAGAAGGAGACACAGATTGAAGCTCTGGACGGAACGGCTAAAGAAATGAAGGAGGACATTGAAAGCACAGTTAACCAATATGTGGACTCAGTGGTAAATACAGAAATGAAAAAGGAATTCATGAGATACGCAACACTCGAAAATCCTAAGACCACACTGGGAAAACTAGTCTCGAAAGCCTTCAGAACATTCAAGGAATGGTGGGATAAGACCAAGAAGCCTGAGGTAGCTGAAAAGGCTAGAACAAGCATCCTGGAACAGCTTAGAAAAGCTAAGGTTAAAGCTGATCAGCACAATGAACAGCAAGTTCCAAAAACACACAGAACAGATCTTGGGATGGAGAGATAAATCTCCCGAAGATAGAGCAGGGGCGTGAAAACGCCCTTGTTTTCTGTATATAAGAATTGATAGTATAGGACTCATGAAATATAATTAGTGTTCGAAAGGAGTTTTCTATAAACATGAATGATGGGATGGAAATATTAAGTAGAGAAAAATCGACCATATTAAGAGGCATTGCAATAACGATGGTTGTTTTGTGCCATGTGGTCAATCATTACAATAGGTATTTCACACCGTTGGGGGGAATAGGAGTAGCAGTGTTCCTTGTTATTTCTGGATATGGGCTGAATGAATCCTATAAGAAAAATGGATTAAAAGATTTTTGGAAGAAAAGAGTGCTATCTGTTTTCTTGGCAAACGCAATTGTAGAGATGGTTACGATTCCACTTAGAGGAAATATTAGTATTGTTGGTATGATAAAGGATTTATTATTGATAAGTCCACAAAATCCTAATGGATGGTACCTTAATTATTTATTGTTATGGTATGTGACGTTTTGGCTCATAAAGAAGATAAATGCTAAGAAAGAGCATATTTTGTTCATATCTGTAGCATTAGGTTATGGAGTGTTATTTTTCTTTACAAGTTCGATTAGATTTGAGCAAACACTTACTTTTGTTGCGGGAATATATCTTAGTCAGTTTATTTCAACGAAAAAAGAGAGAGCATTTTATAAAGTTGTAGTTTTAGTAATTATTTCTTTAGGAGCGCTTTTTATAAAACAGCTACCGATTATAAGGAACTCTTTATATGTAGATTATCTTATGGAGAGCTTGGATTTAATAACAAAGACATCAGCGGCTTGGTTAATCATTGAATATGTACTAAATTTATCTAAAACAAAAATGATTCCTTTCATTGCTGTTGGAAAAATGTCATATGAAATATATTTGTGCCATAGCTATGCACTTTCTGTTTTTAATACAGATTATTCACAGCCATTGATAATAGGTTTATTTATAGTCATTACTGTGATATCAACAGTTATTCTGTATTATATCAATGATGTTTTGCTTAAACCAGCAATTTCAAAGATGATTATAAAATAGTGTAGAATATGCGTATTCGATATGGGAATAACCATTTATGACTTATTACACCTCAGGCCAACTGCCATGGGGTGTTTTTGTTAGGTTTTTTATGTTGTTAGGTATTTGGTTAGTAAAGCGCAATAATGATATTGACAATTGCGCTTTACGATTGAAGTTAAAGCGCAATTATGATATTGTAAAATAAAAAACTAAGGACAGGTATATGCGAGACATAGATAAGATAATTGAAGATGATGAAAACCAGGTGATTGAATGGAAAGAGTCATGGCAGGATAAGTATTTGGAATGGATTTGTGGCTATGCCAATGCTCAGGGTGGGACGTTATATATAGGAGTTGATGATAACGGGAACGTTATTGGCCTAGATTCAAAAGTTCAAAAGAAACTATTAGAGGATATTCCCAATAAGATTACTGCTGCTTTTGGGATTACTTGTGATGTGAATCTTAAGTCAAAAGATAAAAAGAAATATATTCAGGTAGAGGTAAAGAAATCAAGATTACCGTTGAACCTTCATGGCAGATATTATTATCGAACAGGAAGTGTAAAAAAGGAGATTACTGGATTCGAACTTACAGAATTTATTATAAAAAGCACAGGAACATCATATGATGCTATGATTTCTGATATACCTCGTGATAAGTTGACATTTGAAGCATTTAAGAAAAGATATCTAAATGTAATGCCCGGTAATCATGATTTTGATGAAGACCTTATTAGTTTTAGATTGATGCAGGAAGATGGGCAAATGACAAATGCTGGTGTTTTATTTGCTGATCAATGGAATATTCAGCATTCAAGAATTTTTTGTACTAGATGGAATGGACTAGATAAAGCTGGATCTGTTCAAGATGCTTTAGATGACCAGGAAATTACTGGTAGTGTATTATCTCTATTTGATAATGCAATGGATTTCGTGAGAAAAAATTCAAAAAAAGGATGGAGAAAGGACAAAGATCAAAGGATAGAATTGCCGGATTATCCTGAACGAGCTGTAGAAGAAGGGTTAGTTAATGCGCTTATTCATAGAAGCTACCTACAGACAGGAGCACATAGCCAGATTGATATTTATGATGATCGAATGGTTATTACCAACCCTGGGGGAATGTATGATGGTTCGGAAGTGCAATTACTTGACTTGAGACATGTCCCTTCTAAGCTTAGAAATCCAATACTGGCGGATGTATTTGGACGCTTACGTTTAATGGAGAGAAGAGGAAGCGGGTTTAAGAAGATTCTTGATGCATATGAATCTGAAGAAAGGTATACAGATAGTTTAAAACCTGAGTTTTATACTGATGGTTACAATTTCTTTCTTACTTTATGGAATTTGAATTATGCTTATGATAAAGCGCAAAATAAAGCGCAAGTTAAAGCGCAAAGTGGTGCTTTATCAGATAGGGACTATTTATTACTCCTGCTTCAGGAGAATCCAACCATAACACAAACGGAGTTGGCTGACGTTATGGGAAAGTCACGAAGATCAATACAGATGCTAATGAAGCAACTGATAGAAGATGATGTTATTGAAAGATTAGGATCTAAGAAGCAGGGAACATGGATTTTAAAATGATAAATACTTTGAAATGAGGAGTGGCATATGCGAACAATAGACATAATTAATATAATTGCAATAATAGTTTCCCCGGTTGTTGCAGTAGTTGTTGGCCAGATTTTACAAGACAGGAGAAAGAAGCGCTCTGATAAGATGGAGATTTTTAAAACACTAATGATAAGTAGAGGCTTGGGCTGGTCTACAGAAAGTGTTAAGGCATTGAACATTATTGAGGTTGTTTTTAGTGATGATCAATCTGTATTAAATCAGTGGAAGATTTATTATGATAGATTGTGTGTAGAGAATCCAAATGAAATGGAGCTTTCAAAGATTAAAACGGAAGGGGATAAACTCCTTGATGTTATGGCGAAATCATTGGGATATAAAGAAAAAGTCACCTGGGAGACTATACAGAAACCATATATTCCCAAAGGGTTATCGGATAATATTATTCAACAGCAGCAATACCAAAGTGCACAGTTAGATATAATGAACGCTGCTAGTATATATTTTCAGCAGATGAAAAATGAAAATGAAAGTCAAAAATAGGAGAGGACAAAATGAGATTGAGGTATTGTGGTATAAAGTGAAAATATTTAACTATGTAAATTTCAGAAATTAGTTCTTGTGAACAGATAATTATGACAACGTACGGTGTATTTAGAAGGTAGATTTGTTGCCACCGGCCGCATACAGTAGTCCTGAGCTTTCTACCGTACGCAGCAGGTAAACAGCAACTCGCCTTACAAATGACCAAAACAAGGCACTTAAGGCAGTGAAAAAGTTCTCAAAGAGATAATCGTTTCACAACGTATTACGTCTTTGGACAATCATATACGACTTATTACACCTCAGGACAATTGTCCTGGGGTGTTTTTATAATCTGTAGTTAACCTAAAAATGGTTAAATATATTGCTTGAATTTAATATAATTCAGTGATACGATAATTGATATAAAGAAAGGAGCTTGTATCATGTCATATACAAAATATGGTGAATTTGTACGTGTGTTAAGAATCAAGCATCATGAAGTAATGGGCGATATGGCTGAAATACTTGGAGCTTCATTGCCGTTTATTTCAGCAGTAGAAAATGGAAGGAAAAATGTACCTGCTGAGTGGGTAGCAAAATTGGTTGAACACTATCATCTCTCATCAAAAGAAAGAGCAGAATTAGAAGAGGCTATAGAAGAATCAAGGGCGCAATATAAAATTGATTCAAAAAAGGCAGGGAATGCACAGAGAAAAGCAGTGTTAGCATTTGCTAGAGCATTTGACGAGATGGATGATGATACGGCAATTAAAATACTGGAATTATTAAGCAAAAAGGAGGATACATCAAAGTAAATGGATTACGAAACAAAACCAACTAGTAGAAAAGATTTACGAAGATTTGCAGTGTATTTTAGAGAATTGTTTGATGTTCCTCTTTCAGGACCATTTCCTGTCTTGGAGGCACTTGATAAGTTAAGAGATGTTTTTGAGGACTGTGATTATGAGATTGTTGAAGATAAGAAACTTGCTCCACAAACAATGGCAAGATGTACTCCAAATGATAAAGGCGGATTTACAATCGAGATAAAAGAGACAGTGTACTGGGGAGCATACAAAAAAGGTATTGGAGCGTTTCTTGGCTTTATATGTCACGAAATTTGCCATGTTTTCTTATTTGAAATAGGATTTACACCTCTTTATAACAGAAGCTTTGAGGATAATGAAGTACCTGCATATTGCAGTGTTGAATGGCAGGCCAAGGCATTATGCGCGGAGGTTATGATACCATATGAAGAAAGTAAGGGAATGAAGCCTAAGCAAATTGTAGATAAGTACCATGTTTCACAAGCTTTTGCTGCAAATAGGAGAAAATTGGATAGAGCTGATAAGAAAAAACATTGATAAATGAAAAAGCTTAATACATCATGTTTTTCATTCAGAGAAAGGAGGCGAAAATGATAAGAGGCTTTACGTAGATAAAGAAAAAACGCATAACTGTTGGCGCAGTTATACGTTCTCTCGAAGAAAGACTCAGTAGAATCTTTCATAATCGGTATATACTATTCTACTTCAATCTTTCTTAGAGAGCAATAAAAATGTAACTGAAAATTCTTTATTGTTTGGTCAAGTATGATTCTTGACAGAAAGATGAGGAGAAAATGGAAAAAGTAATTGTTTTAGTTCCTTGTCTGTCGACTATGACAGGAGGGAACGGCTATGGGTACAACTAAATCAGGAAGAACCTTAAATACGCATGGAGCAAGAGGACAAGCTAGTCAGTATGCAGTGGTTCATTCTAATGAAGGAGATTATACAAAGGCATCAAAAAATAATAAGATAAGGCTTAAGCGTGGTGGGCACGGACTAGCTGGAATGAATGAACTTGATAAGTATGGAATAGAATATCATGTTGTAAAGACGTATCCAAATGGAGTTCGCGTTGGATATATTCCGAATCATAAAGAAAAAATGAAACAGTCTGGAATGAATCAATCCTGGTTTCCTAAATCTTGGACAAGCAAAGATATAAAGCATGCTGGCGAACATGTAGTTAATCTCAAAGCAAATCGTCATGTTCAAGATGGAAAGCGAATTTATGGAATGTGGAAGGGTGTTAGAGTTGGTGTGATAAAGACTCATGGACAGATAGGGACGATATTTCCTGATGCAAAGCAACCGACCAAGAAAGGAAGCAAAAAGTGATGGATGTTATCAAGTTTAGAGAGATTATAAAACAGCGAGAAGAGACAGATGATGAATGGGATTATGGCGTAGAACAATGTTGGAAGCAAGAAGTAGAGCTTCTTACTAAAGATATTCCTTCAACAATTGAGTTTTTAAAAAATGATTGTACAGCCGAAGAGTATTCTTGGATAAGCGAGGTATTAGATGATATTGTGGAATTGGTGCCTAGCCAAGAACTCGTTCAGTGTTATAAAAATCTTATGACAAAGTTCCCTGAGGAATGCTCCAAATACAACATTGCTGGAAGCATTGAGAGTGCTGAAGCAATTCTTAGATGGGAGGCAGAACATGGGAAAGGCGGTAACTAATCTAGTTGATGAAGGATTTAGAGTCTCTTTGGTTGAAACTGCATTTTTCGACGGAAAGTATGAAATTCCACATATCGATGCACCAAGCAAAATCATTATACCTAAGGGTATGGTTCCGTTCTCGTTAAGAGAACGGAGCCAGGATAAAAGCGATTTTGTTTGCTTTTATGAGCATGATATCAACTTTCGTGAGATTCTAACGAACACTGAAGAATATGTCGATGATCTAAAAAGGTTTCCAGGAATTATTACGCCAGATTGTTCGCTTTATATTGATGCTCCATTATGTGTCCAGATTGCAGATATTTACTTGAATAGGGCAGTAGGATACTATTTAAGCCAACAAGGAATATATGTTGTTCCTAACATTCGGTGGGGAGATGAAAGAACTTATAAAGCGGATTTTCTCGGAGAAAAGGTTGCGTTTAAGGGTGTAGATAAGCATAGTATTGTTTCTATTGGAACATATGGCCAAATCAGATCAGCTGAATCCAAAAGGTATTTTAGAGAAGGTCTAGAAGAAATGCTGAGGGAACTTGAGCCAGAAGTTGTTCTTGTTTATGGATTTATGCCTGATAAGATATTTTGTGGACTTTATGATAAGACGAGGTTCATACAATACCATGATTGGACTACACGTATGAAACAAAAATGATTATCATAAGGGTGAGTTGCCACCAGCCGCATATAGTAGCCCTGAGCCTTCTACCGTACGCAGCAGGTAAACAGCAACTCGCCATACAAATGCCTAAAATACGGCACTTTCACTTCATTAATAGTTCTCAAAGAGATAATAAAAACTTGTCTTTTAAGACCTTGGAAGATAATTCCAAGGTCTTTTTTATTGCTTATTCACAAGTTTTTTTAGTAAAATTCAAAAGTTATCTTTAGGACAAATAAACTTATCTTGTGAATTGAATAATGCACAAATATGGAACAAATATGGAACAAACGGCAATCGGAAAAGGTTGTGTCTTGTGCAAGACTTTGTTATAATAGCCGTAAAGCACCGAAAATAAAGGCTTTTCAAGGCTTCAAGGGTGCAACGGATAAAATGAAGTAAGAATCATTATCAAGGGTGTTATCAAGTTTTCCAATTTGATAACAACGAAGGGTGCAAGATATGACAAGGACGGAATACAAGAACCAACACGCAAAGGAACACTATGAAAGAATCAATTTCACCTTCCAAAAGGGATTGAAGGACACAATCAAGAAGGCAGCTTCAGAAATGAACGTGTCTGTGAATGAATATCTTTCGTTGCTTGTCTTGGACGATATGGTTTCCGGTTCTTCCAGGATAGCAAAGAAACGTCAGGGATTTTCAGACGAACAAAGGGCAATGCTTGATTCGTGGCAAGTCGGCAAAAAATACCAAGATATGATTGAAGACTTCAACTTCACGAAGGGTGAAGGATATTTCATTCGATTGAAGAAGGGATTCATCAACGATGTGACCGGATCCAGGATTATTCTTTGTGAGAAAATGCACGACATGAGAATGACAATCAATAAATCCCATAAGATTGAAGCGTGACGGCTTCATTTTGGACGGTTTATCCGGTCAAGGGTGCAATTTATCGTCTGAAGGGATAAACGGCTAAAAAGGGCAAATATGAAGGCATGGAATCTTGAGATGCCCATAGCCCGGAGAGTTCATGCGTGAACTCTCTTTTTTAAATTATTGTATTGATTTACGAGGTAAGTCTATGTGTGATGTAAAAAAATATAGTGATATCTACAAAGAAATAGCCAAATTAAATCCTAAGGACACTTTACAGCTTGTTCTTGAAAGTGAAACTGAAGAAGAAAGAGATTTCTATGAGATGGTAGGAGATTTTTTACTACAAAGAAGGCAAAAAGAAGTTGTTGAAAGGAATCTTTTTTAAGTAGATGAAAAAGTTTACTATAGTTGCGGGAGTTAATGGTGACAGAAAATTTACATTTACAAAGTTAGAACACATTTTGAATATGTGATTTATAGCACCTCAGGACAAATTGTCCTGGGGTGTTTTTGTATTTATAAATATTAAAAATGATTGGTGATCACTATTTAATTGCAATACTGCAATTGAATATGTTGACATTGAAATTTAAACGGATTATCATACTATATATAGAGGTTTTACTGAAAGGAGATACAAGATGGGGTGGAAAGAAAAAGTGACAGAGTTGATGCGACAAAGGAATATTACTCAAAAGCAATTATCTAAGCTGAGCGGTATAACAGAAAGTTCAATATCTAGATATCTACATAGCGATCAGAGACCTCGTATGGATATTGTTGTTAATATAGCAAAGGCACTAAGAGTAGAGACTGAGTATTTCCTTGATGACACTGAAAAAGGTGAGAGCGCATATTCATCTATAGCAACAGCTATTGCCAGAAAGGGAAATGAACTTACACCAGAAGAAAAGAATCAATTGATTTCATTGATTCTAGGAGCAAATAAGAATGTATAGAAAAGGAATCATATATGATGAGATTAAAAAGGTCATCATTAGTATTTATTTAGATTATGATTTTAAAATATTTCCTATAGATCCTCATGAAGTATGTAGAAAGATGGGAGTGGCGGTGATCCCATATTCTTGTTTTGGACGAGAACAAAGGCGCTTATTAAAGAAGCAATCTGAGTATGGTTTCTTTGTTCCAGCCACATCCAAGAATGTGGCTACAATATACTACAATGATTTTTATGGCTCACTTGGTGCACAGTTATTAACAATACTTCATGAGTTAAAACATTACATATACGAAGATGCTGATGATTTAGATGATGATCTTGCTGATTTTTTTGCTAGATATTTTATGTGCCCCATTCCGTATTTGCTATTAAAAAATATTGATACACCAAATGAAGTAGTATCATTTTGTGGTGTAAGCTATGAGGCAGCTTGTAATGTTTGTGCTAATTTAGTAAATCGAAAGAAAAAATATGGTTATAGATTGTTTGATTATGAAATACCTTTAATTGAACATTTGGAACCAGTTCTTTTGGAAGTATATCAGAAGGAGGGTGATGCTTATGATTTAAGACGAGAAGAAATGTAATTTAACTGTTGGCGCAGGAAAAAAGCATTTTCTTATATGGACTGTTAATTGAATATGGAACTGGATGTGATGATGTGTTAAACATACCAAATCGTATATGTTATGCATATCACATCCCAAACAATGTTAAACGGAGGGTATGAAAATGCATATCAAAAGTTTAAAAGACATATTTGTAATAATTGATGAGCTATACTTGTATCTCGAGGGGGAAGAGATTACTTTTGACAAAGATGGCTTTCCAATATTCACTAATGAGATGTTTCTTAGAGACTGGCCAGACTTAGTAATCCCTTTTTCTCAGAGAAAAAACAAAAGAGTCGTTAATAGAAAAAAGACTGTATTATGCTTTTTTGACAAGGATCATCATTTATATCCAAGGCTGAGCAAGCTACTGAAAGAGATTGACGAATACAAAATGTATATGGGTGTCATAGGGCTGGATGTTACTTTTACGGATGATATGGACGAAGAGTGGCAGAGAGCAATGATTTTATTAAATCAACTCTTTTTGGCAGTTTTGGCTGTTAATGGGATTAGCATTGTTCTGAACACGAGGACTGCAGGATTAGATGCTACTTGTGTATGGCAAAATGTTCCGCAAGGAGTGATGGCCGCGTCAGGTTTTCTGGGTTGCGATCCATTATGTTCAGAGGATGATTTTTCATATCTGGAAAAAATCTTTATGCTTTTGCCGGAAAAGCTAATAATATATGGCAAACATGACGAAAAAGCTGAAAAACAGCTGGATACCATGGGCATTGATTATAGGGTTTACACTGACTTTCATAGATTGTGTAAGGAGGTGCACCATGGCTGATAGTAAAGCGAGATATTCACAGGCTGCAAAACATTATGCTCGAATACTGATTCATAGTTCAATGCTTGATGCTATAAGGTACTATAGGAGCAAAGTACGTGAATCAAAATTCAACGAGAATTGGAAAAAGCATATGGTTAATCTCAATGATGTGGTTAATCAGTATACTCCAGGAGTAAAAGGAAAACCTAAGGGCGTTAAATACCAGTTTGAAAACAACAAGTACATTGTAAAAGTGGACATGCCGTCTGGATATCTAAGGATATACGACAAAAGTGCTAAGATGTATACAAAAATTGACGGAACCCCAAGTACAGACTTTGGATTAACACATTTCAAAATAATGAAAAGAAAGGAGATGCCAAGATGAGATTATATCTAGCTAAATCATTAGAAGGGCTTAGTATGTACGGACCAATATATGATCTTGGTAGCGGTGTGCCAGATAAAGTTGAAGATTATGTAATGGAATTTGATGAGCATGACTGGCTGATGGATAATTTAGTTGAAAAAATAAATGCTACTTGTGACACATTACTTGATGATGGTGACGTTGACTATATACCTGCAGAGAAATGTGAGAAGCTTATCTCATTGCTCGAGGATCTTCCGGATCAATTTGTGCCTCAAAAGTATATAAAAGTGGTTTCGGTGTTGAAAGATTTCGCGATTCGTGCACTCAAGTATAATACCGGCATTGCCATAGAAATGTAGGAGGTACAGGCATGAAGACGTCATATAAATTGTATGGTACCTTTTGGGATAACAAAGATGTTTCGAGTAAAAAACTCATGATAAATATCCCTGGAGAACACGCAAGCTCAGAAAGCTGTTTGACATTATCAGAGGTGTTAGGCAATGAACAGCCAATAGAAAGCGTTAGCTTCGAAGGAAAAAGTGTTGTTCTATTATTGGATTATATGCCAGCTAATGAGTCCGTGATAGTATGGAATTTTTACCTTAAGAGACTGCTTCAAATCGTAGAATACTATAAGGTTGAGACTATTAATTGTAAAGATCAGCGGCAGGCATCGCGATTGAGAAATGCTATTGATAATTATATAAAAAAGAAAACACCGAATAGACTGTTGGCGCAATCAAACGGTGTTCTCTAGATGATATGTTAAACATACCAAATCGTTCCATTATTGTATCATCGGATTTGTAATTATTCAATAGCGATTATAGAATTGCCACCAGCCGCATACAGTAGCCCTGAGCTTTCTACCGTACGCAGCAGGTAAACAGCAACTCGTCCTAGAAATGCCACAAACACAGCGCTTAGGATATTGAAAAAGTTCTCAAAGAGATGAGAATATCTGCTATGGCAGATTTCAGAACCCCAGATTTTATCTGGGGTTTCTTTTTGTGCATTTTTTAAAAAAGCCATTTTATGACTTTTAATAGTCACAAAGTAGTCATATGGTACGGCATGATGAAAGACGGCACAGATTATAACATCTACACTACGATACTTTTCAACGCGAACTATACGATTAAGGATTTTATCGGATATGTAAAAAACGGTGAAAAGTCATTCGAGCCGTATATGGTGTTTTTTACAGGTGATATGCTCTATAAATATTCACTGTATGCAAGAGCTGAAACTTATAGCTAAAACTATAGATTGTCCTCGCCCCATTTTTTCAGTTCAAGGAGAATGGGGATGAGGCTTTTTGTTTTCTCAGTAAGATTGTATTCTACTCTTACGGGCATCTCGTCATACTGCTTTCTCTCCACAAGTCCGTCAGACTCAAGCTCTTTTAATGAGTTGGCAAGCATAGTATTGGTGATGCCATGTATTGAACGGCGTAATTCTCCATATCGCACTATTTCATTTTTATCGATGACGCACAGGATCATGATTTTCCACTTGCCGCCAACGGTATCAATAACTCTTTTTAATCCACAATCTTTCCCTGCGATATCTTCACATAATGGTTCTTTTGTCTCTATTTTCCTCATAGTATACTTTTCCTTACTAGATAAATAAAAACTGCGTACTTGATATAAAAACTATACCACATATAATAAAAGCATCAGTTGAGAAAAACAAGTAGTTATTTACACATTTCAAAGAAAGGCGCTGCATTGCTGGCGGTATGGTGATTATTATGGAATACAGATTTACAAAAGAAAACTTTGAAACAGAAGTAATGAATAGTGATGTTCCGGTTCTTGTTGATTTTTATGCAGACTGGTGTGGCCCATGTAAAATGATGGGACCTGTAGTTGAAGAGCTTGCCAGAGAGTATGATGGTAAATTCAAGGTTGGCAAGATAAATGTTGATCAGGAGCCGCAGCTTGCACAGAAGTATGGAGTAATGAGTATACCTTACTTTGCGTTTATCAAGAAGGGGAGTCTGTATGATGATGAAATGGGTGCTGTTCCGAAGGAACGACTTGTAAGGAAAATGGAAGCAATGATTTAAGGCAGTACTCGGCAAGATGAAAAAGGAGAAGATTTACAAATGAAAAAAGCAGCTAATGATATAAAAAGATGTGTTGCCTGCGGTGTCTGCGTGTTGCAGTGCCCTAGAGAGGCAATAGATATCTATAAAGGCTGCCATGCTGTAGTAGATGTCATGAAGTGCGTTGGGTGTGGCATTTGCGAAAGAGCATGTCCTGTAGGCTCGATCAAGGTAGCGGAGGTGCAGGATGGCATCAAATAAAACTAAACACTGGTATGATTATCTGTGGATATGGACAATTATTTATTTTGCACTGGGGTTCTTTAATATTCTGTTTGCGTGGCTTGGGATGATTGATTTTATATTACCGCTGATTTTTGCGATAGCAGGTGGAAATAAGCTGTTTTGTAACAGATTTTGCGGAAGAGGCCAGCTTTTCTGGGTACTTGGGAAAAACTGCAAGTGCTCCAGGAGTAAACCAGCGCCCGGATGGATATCTTCTAAATGGTTCAGATATGGATTCCTGGCATTCTTCATGACGATGTTTGGAACAATGGTTTTTCAGACTTATCTTGTATTTGCCGGGACAAATACTCTTCGAAAGGCTATAAAGCTCTTTTGGACATTCAAAGTTACATGGAAATGGGCGTATGATGGAAGCGTGTTCCCCGACTGGGTAGCACAGTTTGGATTTGGGTTTTATAGCCTGATGCTTACATCAACTCTTATTGGGCTGATTATTATGGCTTTGTACAAAGAAAGAACCTGGTGTTCATTCTGTCCAATGGGGACAATGACTCAGGGAATATGCAAGATAAAGGCAAGGAAAGGTGTGGAAAATCATGACGTTAGAAGAGAGAGCTGAGAGAGCAGTTGAATTAAAGAATTCAGGAAAGTATAACTGTGCCCAGGCTGTGACAGTAGTTTTATCCGATCAGACTGAACTTGCAGAGGAACAGCTAAAGCAGATATCAGCAGGATTCTGCGCAGGAATGGGCAATATGGAAGCAACCTGCGGCGCACTAATTGGAGCAGGCATGGTGGCAGGACTTAAGACAGAAGGAAAAGGGACTCTTGGGATTACAAGGCAGATCCAGGAAGAATTTGCAACAAGATGCGGGGCCTTAAAATGCAAGGATTTAAAGACAATGACGGATGGTAAACCCTTATGCCCATGCGAGGAATGCGTTAGAAATGCTGTTATGATTTATGGTGAGATTATGGGATTGTAATTGAGCCAAGCTGTTTTAATTTGAATACAGATAGTAGCAATATATTTGAAGATATTCTTACAAAAGACAGACAAAGATTTAATGAGTAGAAAGTAAAATCAGAGTATTATTTTTGATCGTGGTTATTAAAGTTGCCACCAGCCGCATACAGTAGTCCTGAGCATTCCGAGTCTGTCGGCATGGCGTATATATAGCGCGACAGCGCGACATGAGCAAGACACGAAGTGTCTGCGAATGGCATCTCGTAATACGACGCCTGTCGCGACTGAGATGGAGCGAAGCGGAATCGAAGTGACTCGTTGTTTGCCTCAGAAACTCAGTGTTTCTGGGGTTTTTCTTTTATCAATAATTGTATTAAGCCTCGGTGAAACGCAGAAAAATTTGTAAGTAAGCAGCGAGTAAACAGCAGATAAACAGCAAAATCAAATCTGAATAGGAATATTGTGGGTTTTTTGTTGCCTAAAAAAGATATACTTTTTGAAAAGCACGCATTGAGATACTGGTCATAGTGTGATATATTACATTAATCGCATTGCGTGGAGGTGCAATTATGGATATAGCGGAGAGAATTAAGCAATTAAGAGAGAGTACAGGAGAAACAAGGAAAGAGTTTTCAACTCACACAGGTATTCCGGTGCGCACATTAGAGGATTGGGAAGCGGGACGCAGAACTCCTCCGGAGTATATTCCGAGGCTGATCGCATATCAGCTTGAATTTGAAAAAATAATGGGGAATAGGGGAGAAGTTGATGGAAAATAATGAGATAGTATTATTTGAATCAAAAGATAAAAAAGTTGTTTTGTCAGTACCTATGGATGGGGATACAGTCTGGCTTACTCAAGATCAGATGGCAGAGCTATTTGATACGGCCAGATCAACTATAACTTATCATGTTTCGAATGTTTTTAAAGAAGGCGAAGTGGATAAAAATACTTCCGTCGAAATTTTCGACGGAAGTACTAATAAAGCATCAAGACCACCAAAGTACTATAATCTGGATGTAATTATTTCCGTTGGTTACCGAGTTAAATCTCAGCGCGGTACTGAATTTAGACAATGGGCTAGTAATGTACTGAAACAGTACATTATCAATGGCTATGCAATAAACGAGCGCAGGCTTCAAGCACTTCAAAAAACTGTTGAAATACAAACAAAGATGATAGCAGGGACACTTGATATTGAGCAACAGGATGTACTCAGGGCTGTAAATCTATACACACAGGCGCTTATGCTTTTGGATCAATATGATCACCAATCTCTTGAGAAGCCTGAAGGTTCAAGACCAATATACAGGATCACCTATAGTGATTGCAGAGAGATGGTCAATCATATGGAGGATACTTTCAAATCCGATGTATTTGGAGTAGAGAAAGAAGTTGGTAAGGTGGAAGGTATTTTGGCAGCAGTCTATCAGGATGTATTTGGAGGGGAAGTATATCCTTCATTAGAGGAAAAGGCAGCCAATCTTCTTTATTTCATGATAAAGGATCATCCTTTTGAGGATGGCTGTAAGAGAATTGCAGCATCATTGTTCTTGGAGTTTTTGAGCAGAAATAACGCGCTTTTTAGGGATGGACAGAAGATAATAAGTGATGGGGCAATTGTAGCTATAACCCTCATGATTGCTGAATCCAATCCTGATGAAAAAGACATTATGACAGCTATGGTAATGAATTTACTAAGGATTTAAAAGAATTATTTTTTTCTCATCTTTTGTTAGAAACAAAGTTGAGATTGTTATAAGAGGATGGTAGATGTTATCATCAATATATTGATACTTGAAAGGAGAAGGCATATGAGGAAATATGTAATCGCTCAGTAATCTGAGCTTAAAATAAAAAAGAACAATTAAGCTCAGAAGAATCCTTAAAAGAACAGGAGGATTTATGAGCTATATCAAAGCAGAAACGATTCTGCCCCAAGATCTTATCGAGGTTATTCAGCAATATGTAAGCGGTAAAAATATTTATATTCCTTGCAAAGAAAAACAGGACTGGGGAAGCCAGACTCATTCGAAACAATATTATGCAGCAAGAAATCGGAATATATACAAAGAGTATAAAAATGGATTTACTGTGACTGACTTATCCAAGAAATATTCTTTATCGGAAAAATCAGTTTACAGAGTACTGAAAAGCCAGAATAGATAACATATTGGGGAGAATACAAATGGAAAAACAATTTTTATATCATGTAATATCAGATATACCCAAGAAAGCAGGGGAGCATATTGTATTGGATGAAAGTCATCCTAATGGCGTTCATAAGAGAGTATATGACCATATCAAAATAGTTGAAGACATATACAATAATCCGGATAAATACAAGGATACAGAACTTGATCATCCGGTAATGGTTGCTCTTCGAGAACTTGCACTTGAGAAAGTTAGAAAGCAAAAGTATCCGCAGTATCCTTCGAGAATGACATCAATCTATGTTTCAAGATCATTCAAAGAAGCAGAACAATGGGGAGATTATTTTGCCAAACTTGGTCGCCCGACATATGGAATTGCAAAGGTCAAGGTTAATGGCAATACCTATGAAGGAGATGCATATAAGTGCTTTGACGGATGCGTTTCTGAAGAAGAAAATCTTAAAATGGCTGAAGTATACTGGCGCAATGGAGAAAACGACGATGGCCACCGAGAAATTCTAGAGATTCTTGCGGATGGTGATATTGAAGTTATTGAGATTGTAAAAGAAATTAACGCTAATATTTGATAAGTCCATGACTTAGGGAGTTCACATGAACTCCCTTTTTGGCATTAAATTATGACGAATATATTCTATGAGGCAGAATTATGAATAATGTTATTGCTAAAAACAGGAGCGGCTGGATTCTTCATGAATTTATAGATATTTCAGAAGCTCAAATATCAGAATATCCCAATGTTACAGGTGCATATGCTATAGTCAAAGTCGGTGACGAGTATTTGATTGGATATAATGATTGGCGAAAACAGTGGGAATTTCCGGCTGGAGGTATCGAGGAAGGTGAAACAGCCAGGCAAGCAGCCTATAGAGAATTGTTTGAGGAAACACATCAGAGCGATATGGATTTGGAGTTTAGAGGATTATTCAAAGTTACAGACTCACACGGAATTCAGAAATATCAAGCTGTTTTCTTTGGAAAAAAAGAATACTTGGAGCCCTTTGCTTATTCTGAGGGCGATGAGATGACAAAGATACGTCTATGGGATCTGAAGGAAGATATCGGATATGTAGATGAGTTGGATGTAGCTATAGTAAAGACAATTGAGAGCCAGAATAGATAGAAGAATATTCTTTAGATGGAGACGATAACATGAAAAAGACAGGAACACGCACACTAGAAACATCAAGACTTATACTTAGGAGGTTTACCATTGAGGATGCTGATGATATGTACAATAACTGGGCATCAGATTCCGAAGTTACGGAATTTCTCACCTGGTCTCCACATCCAAATGTAGATTCTACAAGGCAGCTTTTAGAAGACTGGATCAGTAAATATGAAGATGGTGCATATTTTAACTGGGTAATTGAACTTAAGGAAAACGGGCAGGCTATAGGAAATATTTCAGTAGTTGAACTTAATGAAAAGTTAGAAGCCGCAGAAATAGGATATTGTATGAGCAAAAACTACTGGGGACAAGAAATAATGCCTGAAGCGTTGAAGGTAGTTTTAGATTACTTGTTTGATGTTGTCAAATTTAACCGTGTTGCAGCTTGCCACGATGCTAATAATCCTAAATCCGGCAGGGTAATGGACAAAGCTGGAATGAAGCTAGAAGGAACTTTGCGTGCGACAGGAAAGAATAATAAAGGAATTCTATATGATAAAGTGTGGCATTCAATGATTAAAAGTGATAGATGTTAGAATAAAATATTCTTAAAATTGGAGAACTTAATAAATGATCATATTGATAACCGGTGCATAATACTAATAGACGATGATTATGAGAAAGTATTAGAATCAATAGTCTACAATTATTAGAACCAATATCGTTTGTATAGATCCTAAAGGCACAAGCGCAGGCGCATTTATCATCATTTCAACTACTGGTAGAAAAAACTATACTAATTAAACAGATAAGTTATAGGAAAATCAGATTGCCAGAAGTACTATGTATTCATGGAGGTGAGAACCAATGAATATAGGCAATGTTATTATGGTCAAAAGAAAAGAACTCGGATTAACGCAGCAAGTGCTGGCTGATAAACTTGGCGTATCTTTTCAGGCAGTATCAAAATGGGAGAAAGGAACAAGCTACCCGGATATAGATCTACTCCCCTTGTTGGCAGCAGAACTAAACACATCATCAGATGCACTGCTGGGCTATGAATATAAGACCCATGGCTATTATGATGACAGGTACAAAGAGAACGAGTACTTTTGGGGCGTACAGCCCAATGAAACATGTCTGGATATCATTAAGATGATGCCACCTGTTAAGCCACTGAAAGTTCTGGATATTGGATGTGGTGAGGGAAAAGATGCTGTGTTTTTTGCAAGGAATGGCTATCAGGTAACAGCATTTGATCTGTCAAAAGATGGTATCGAGAAGGGAAAACGTCTGGCAGAAAAATGCGGCACGCATGTAGACTTCTTCCAGGCTGATCTAAATGATTACAGGCTCTCTGAAAATTACGATATTATCTTTAGCAGCGGCGTTTTTGACTATATGAAACCGGAGCTTCGAACCAGCATAACAGAGCATTTGAAAGAACATACCAATGCAAACGGACTGAATGCGATCAAAGTATTTGTAGACAAGCCATTCATTGAAGTCAGCGATAAAAAGAAAAAATCATTTCGTTATACATGGAAGTCAGGCGAGATTTTTACATACTATCATGATTGGGTAATATCTCAAATGAACGAGAGAATCTATGATTGCAATAGCGGCGGAGTGCCTCATAAACACTGTATTGACATTATGATCGCTCAAAATCCGTAATGAGTAAAAAATCAAAATTATTCACAACAAAAAAGACAACATTTATTAAAGGTATTAGTAAAAAGAGAATGTAATGTTGCCACCAGCCGCATACAGTAGCCCTGAGCTTCCTTGCGTACGCAGCAGGTAAACAGCAACTCGTCCTAGAAATGCCACAAACACAGCACTTAGGACATTGAAAAAGTTCTCAAAGAGATAATCGATCTGCTATTGCAGATTTCAAAAGACTCGGTACAATGTACCAGGTCTTTTTTTGTGTGCCGAAAGCTTTCAAAACATTCAAAGAATGGTGGGATAAAACCAAGAAGCCTGAGGTAGCTGAAAAGGCTAGGACAAGTCTCTTACAAAAGCTTAGAGAGAACCAGGCAATCGTAGATCAGAGGAAGGAAAAGCAAGGTCCGAATCTCAAAAGAAATAATCTCAGTCCGGAGAGATGAATACTATGATAGCAGTAGGCAGGGGCGTGAAAACGCCATTGTTTTATGTGGGTACATTGGATAGAATGAGAAATAGTGATTATAAATTCAATCATACCAAAGAAGTAATGATTATATTCCATTTATATGACAATGAGAATTTCAAAAAAGGAGGATGCCTATGAAATCTTTGATCATTTATTTCAGCAGAGCTGATGAGAATTACGCAGTCGGTTACATTGATAAAGGTAATACCGAGATTGTTGCAGAATATGTTCAAGAATTAACCGGGGCAGATATGTTTAAGGTTGAGCCGGAAATTCCATATGCGAAGGATTATAAAACTTGCATCGAAGAAGCAAAAAAACGTATCGGAAACGCTCCTATCAGGGAGAAACTGGGGGATATTTCGGATTATGATACCGTTTTTGTAATGAGTCCGATTTACTGGGGGACATATGCGCCTGAAGTTGAGACGGCGCTCGAAGGATTGGATTTTAGCAATAAGAAGGTCCGTGTAATCTGTACTCATGAAGGATCCGGCCTTTCAGGGATGCCTGCTGATGTAAAGAAGATGTGCAAGGGAGCAGACGTTGAAACAACAGGTCTGGCAATCAAGGGTTCGCAGGCTAAAGAATCAAAAGATAAAGTGAAAGCGTGGCTGTAGGAATATTTTTCAGTCCAGGGGATAATTGATTACCTGAAGCATATGAAACCGGTAAAAATCTGTGATTGGAGGTCTATGATGAGCATTACAGTTAATTTACGTTATAAAGGAACAGATGGTGCTGCAAAAAGATTTGCAGAGGAAATGACAAAAAGCGGAACGGTTGAAAAAATACGAAGTGAGGCAGGAAATCTTAAGTATGAGTATTATCAGTCTTTGGATGACCCTGAGACAATTCTTCTGATAGATAGTTGGGAGGATCAGGAGTCTATTGATGTCCATCATGCTTCACCTATGATGCAGACTATCATGGAGCTTCGCGAAAAATATGATCTTCATATGACTGTAGAAAGGTATGTCTCTGACAACAGTATGCCGGATAAGGATAAAGATTTCATAAGAAAATAAGAAAGGGTGCCTGATGAAGAAAATAATTTCAATGCTACTTATCTCAGCATTCTGCACCTCGGGAAGCAGTAGTATTGAGAAGAGCAGCTCCAATATTTCAGAAAAAACGGGACAGGAAACTGGCTATCCGGCAACAGATTTAGCGGAAGTGCTACAGATGATGAGATAAAGAACTGGTTAACAGGATTAGAGCTTGAATAGAAGGAGTGAGGAATATGAGCGAAAAGATTGTACAGACAGCTGGAAGAGAACAGCTTGGAGAATTTGCACCGGATTTTGCGCATTTTAATGATGATGTTTTATTTGGAGAGAACTGGAATAATCAGGACATTGATGTAAAGACAAGGAGTATCATTACAGTTGTGGCACTAATGTCTCAGGGAATCACAGACAGCAGTCTGAAATATCATATCATGAATGCTAAAAATCATGGCGTTACTCAAAAAGAGATGGCTGCTGTTATCACGCATGTGGCTTTCTATGCCGGATGGCCAAAGGCATGGGCTGTGTTTAATCTGGCAAAAGAAGTATATCCGATATAATGAATCGGTGGCAGAAGAGGATTATCTGAAAATCCAGTAAGTATGGATTAAAATTATTAGCAAAGGATTGAGGTGTACTATGTTTAGAAAGATGAGAAGATTTAAGCAACAGATTACAGATGAACAGTGCATTGAGGTGCTGAAAAATTCAAAGAGAGGAGTACTGTCCCTGATTGGCGAGGATGGTTATCCGTATGGCTTACCGATTAACCAGTGGTATTGTGAAGAGGATGGGAAAATCTATTTTCATGGGGCTAAGGAAGGTCACAAGATTGATGCAATTAAGGCTTGTGATAAAGTCAGCTTTTGCACCTGGGATGAAGGCTATCGGAAAGACGACGATTGGGCTTTAAATATTAACAGCGTAATTGTATTTGGCAGAATCAAGCTGGTTGAGGATGAGGATACTGCAATAAAAATCTGTACCAATCTCACTAAAAAGTTCACGGATGATGAAGAGTATTTACAAAAGGAATTGAAAAATGCTCTGCCGAGAGTACAGTGCCTTGAACTCATTCCTGAGCATATGACAGGGAAGCTGGTTAATGAATCATAAATAATAGAGTGGAGTAATCATCAATGCTGATGTAAGGCGTGTAGACCATATGGTTTATGCGTCTTTTTCTTTTATCTATAATTGTATTCAGCCTCGGTGAAACGCAGAAAATTTTGTTCTGTAATAGGAAATTGCTTCCTATTACATAAAAATCGCTCCGCTAAGGATGCGCACTACTGTGTATGACATTTCACTAGGCTCGAAAAAACCTCGCCAAGTGATCTGCACATCGCGCGATTGGAATTATGTTGACCTTGTCAACCGCGCTCGGCGCGAGAATGTCGCGAGCGACATTCTATTTTACATTTTATTACATCTGTGTTGATTCTCTGTAAATAAGATCAGTCTCTGTATAGGTTATCCTGTAATTGAGATCAGGCTGCTCAATCCTTGAGATTACAAGGTTGGCAGCTGAATAACCGATTATCTGGCTGTGTATGTGGCTGGTTGAGAGAGAAGGAGACATGATCTTGGACTCGGGGGAATCATCAAAACCGAATATCTTGATATCACGTGGACATTCTATTCCCATTCTCTTGAGGCCGGATATCAGATCGAGAGCTACAAAATCGTTGGCACAAATAAAGAGTTCGGGCATTTCTTGAATCTTCGTAAGAGCTTCGAATAAGTATTCTCTATATTCTAATCCGTGAGGATGAACCTCTGTAAGACAATATTTTTCGTCAAAGTTCAGATTATTGATATACATTGCCTCCCTAAAGGCTATGAATCGCTCGTAGAAAGAACGGCAATGTGTGACCTGGCCTACAAATCCTATCTTGGTAATTCCCTTTTTGCTCATGTCATTAACGACTGTATATATATTGGAAAAATTATCCATGAGCAGAACATCTGCGCTTAATGGTCTCCAGTAGCTTGCAACGGGAGCATCTATCATGAGAACAGGTAATCCTAGGCTGCACAACATTTCACAATAGGAGTGATCAAACATTTCGATGCATACAATAGCCTTGGTGTTATCCGGTCTGAATGAGAGAGGAAGAGCCCTTGACTCTATATTCTGATGATCAACCCGGTGCATTGTCAGGCTATAGCCAAGCAGAGAAATTTCATATTGAAATTTATCAAGCATGGTAGAAGCAAAGTGAGAATTATTAAGAAAACTGCCTGAAAAGAGGGCAATCTCTCCTGAAGCCTTGGGTTGGGAACTGAAAGGATTTGTAATGTCTGAAATGGAATTGGCATAAGAAAATTGCTTGTATCCCATTTCGATAGCCTTCTCTAAAACCTTCTGTCTGGTAGCTTCAGCTAAAACTCCGGTGTTATTTATAGCCTTGGATACGGTATTTCTGGATACTCCAAGAGCATCTGCTATATCCTGTAAGGTGACTTTTGCTGGCATAGTGTAGTCTCCACTTTCTAAATAAAAGATGAATGTGTCAAAAGATGGGTGTGCCCCAGATAGTAGGTATTTATGACTTTTTGACACCTATATCATTATAAAATGTAAAAATTAAAGTGTCAAATGTAAATATCTATTGTGCAAATGTAAAATAATTATGTTGACAGATGAAAATGTGGGTGCTATATTTTACATATGCAAATGAGAATTATGCAAATGTAAAACTTGGGAGGGGCTACATGAACACAAAGGTAAAAGATAATTCGATGCATAACACCCTGGTATATGTTAAACAGCATTGGCAACTATATGTGTTCTTTCTGGGGCCAGCACTGTTACTGACAATAGTGTTCAGGTACATTCCGATGGGAGGCATTCTGATTGCTTTCCAGAAATACAACCCATTTAAAGGAATATTGGGGAGTGAATGGGTAGGACTTAAGTATTTCGAACAGTTCTTATCATCACCCGATTTTATGCAATATCTTGCAAATACACTTAAACTGAGTATTTTTGGTCTGTTATGGGGATTTCCAATGCCGATAATACTGGCGCTTCTACTTAACAGGATTGCCAGTAGCAAGATTAAACAGAAGATACAGCTTGTTTTGTACATGCCTAATTTCATTTCAGTCATAGTACTTTGTGGTATGGTACGAATCCTCTTATCAGTAACTGGTCCGCTTAATATGCTTTTTGGAACAAGCATTAACTTCCTTACAATTCCAGCAGCATTTAGACCAATCTACATCATAAGTGGTATCTGGCAGGGAGCAGGTTGGGCATCAATCATGTATACAGCAGCTCTTTCAAATGCCAGCAAGGAACTCAAAGAGGCAGCACAGATTGATGGAGCCAATATCTGGCAACAGATCAAGGCAGTAGAGTGGCCGGCTATCAAGGATATGGTAGTTATCCAGTTCATCCTTCAGGCAGGAAACATTATGAGTATCGGCTTTGAAAAGGCCTATGCACTTCAGTCAGATATGAACCTTGCTTCATCTGAGATCATAGCTACTTATGTTTACAAAAAAGGTCTTTTGAATGGTGATTACAGTTATTCAACAGCGGTTGGATTATTTAATACGATCATAAATGTAATTCTTCTCATAGTGGTTAATAAGGTTGTTGAGAAGCTTAACGACGGTCAGGGACTATAAGGGGGGGAGCGAAATGCAACAGACAGTAAATATTAAAAAAAGCGAATTTGCCAGAGCTTCCATTGGAGATAAAGCATTTCTTTTGGTTGGTTATATTCTCCTTGCAGCCTTTGTAATGGCTATCATAGGCCCTATAGTTTATATTATTGTAGCTTCCTTCATGGATCCTATAACACTTCAGAACAAGGGAATAGTATTTGATTCCAGCAAATGGACTCTTACAGCTTATGAGAGAGTTATGACCAATTCTCAGATATGGATTGGATTTAGAAATGCAATTATATATTCCGTATTATTTGCGGTTATTTCTGTATTTATAACACTTTTGTGTGCGTATCCAATGTCAAGAGATGATTTTAAAGGCAAGAAGTTTTTTAACGCAATCTTTATTATCACAATGTTCTTTGGCGGAGGACTGATTCCTACATACCTTCTTATCAGTAACATGGGACTTCTTGATACCATGTGGGCTGTAATTCTTCCGGGATCATTTAGCGTATGGAACATGATCATCGCAAGAACTTACTACAAAGGTATTCCAAGCGAACTTAGAGAAGCTGCTGATGTGGACGGAGCTAATGAATTGGTGTTCTTCTTCAGAATACTTCTTCCTGTGTGCACACCACTTATAGCAGTGCTGATATTGTGGCAGTTTGTAGGAATGTGGAACAGCTACTTTGATGCAATGATCTATCTGAATTCAGCAGATAAGCAGCCTCTTCAGCTGGTGCTTAGGGCTATCCTCATCCAGAATGAACCAGATCCGGGAATGATAGCAGATATGCAGAGTACAGCTCAGAGAGCACAGCTTGCAGAACTTCTTAAATATGCAACCATCATTATTTCAAGCTTACCGCTTATAGTAATGTATCCATTCTTCCAGAAGTATTTTGATTCAGGAATCATGGTTGGTTCAGTTAAAGGTTAATTCGATTTTGAACCTGAAAAGGTTTAAATATAGCAAAAAATGTATAAAGGAGAGGAAAATGAAAAAGAAAACAAGTAAGTTACTAGGGGCAGCACTTGTAGTTGCATTATCCACAAGTGTACTTGCAGGTTGTGGCAAGAACGGTGCAAACAGCGGCGCAGCTGAAGTTTCAGCAGACAACATCAGCTTTCCATTAGAGCAGACAGTTACTATCACAGGTACAATCAGCTATCCATCAGGAACTGAGTCAGAACCTAACAACAGAACTATCTTCAAGAGACTTGAGGAGAAGACTAACGTACATGTTGATTGGACAGCAATCTCTAACGATCAGTGGGGAGACAAGATCCAGCTTAACATGGCTAACAAGAACACTCTTACAGATTTCGTATTCAATGCAGGATTCAGCAACTCTGACCTTATCAGATATGCAGATCAGGGTGTAATCATCCCAGTTGAAGAGTACATTGATAACTATATGCCTAACCTTAAGGCAGTATTTGATAAGTATCCTGAATACCGTACAATGTGTGAGGATTCAGAGGGACATATCTGGGCACTTCCTTGGATTGAGCAGCTTGGTTCAAACAAGACAGCTATTCAGACAGTAGGTAACAACTTTACTTACATCAACACAAAGTGGCTTAACTTCCTTGGCCTTGAAAAGCCAACAACAGTAGATGAGTTCGAAGAAGTCCTTAAGGCATTTAAGGATCACGCATCTGAGTTACAGGCTGAGTTTGGTATTGAGGGTGACATCATTCCTATGTCATGCATCATGAACGATCAGGATCCTAGTCTTCTTATCAACGGATTTGGTGAGGGTTATGGTGACAATGATATCGGACAGCACATCGCTGTAACTGATGACAAGAAGGTTATTTGTACTGCAACACAGGAAGGCTTCAAGTCTGGTATGCAGTGGCTTCATAAGCTCTATGAAGAAGGCCTCATCGATCCTGAGTGCTTCACACAGGACTGGTCAACATATGTAGCTAAGGGTAAGTCTCACAGATATGGCGTATGCTTCACATGGGATGTAGCTAACATTGATAACCTTGAAGACTTCGAGCCTCTTGCAGCTCTTCAGGCAGATACTAAGAACGTTACACCTCTTAACGGTTCATTCACATCAGGTTTTGATCGTGGTAGATGCGTAGTAACTTCTAAGTGTGAAAACCCTTCATTCGTATGTGCTTGGCTTGATCTTATGTATGATCCATTCCAGTCACCACAGAACAACTGGGGAACATACGGCGAAGATGATGAGTTTGATATCTTCGAGCTTGGAACAAACGCAAACGGTGAGCAGATGCTTAAGCATGCACCTCTTGGCGATGCTTCTCCTGTAGAAGTTCGTGAGGCTGAGTGTGTTGGCGGACCTCTTGCAATCCTTGATGAGTACTATGGTGTTTATGTAACATGTCCTGATGATGCTCAGTATCGTCTTGATTGGATTAAGGAATATTACACAGACGATATGCATTGCCAGTATGTATATCCTAACGTATTCATGACAGCTGATGATACAGAGAAGCTTACAACAATTCAGACAGATCTTATAAGCTATATCAACTCAAGCAGAAGTAACTTCGTTATGAACGGTCTTACAGATGCTGAGTGGGATGAGTATCTCAAGCAGGTTAATGCATATGGTCTTGATGAGTATATCTCTATCTACCAGAAGTATCTTGATGAGTTCTATAAATAATTCATATTACCGGAAAGGCAGGGAGGAGATTTTCTCCTCCCTTTTTTAAAAAATGAAAAGAAAAGTTGCCATAATTGCAGCACTTCTTGCATGTATGCTCACAGGATGTGCTGATAGCCAAAATGCAGATACTCTTTTTCCAAGGGCTGAGGACAGTTATGTTGGAGATGTAATGGCTCTTTCAGAAGAAAATGGAGTATATCTGAATTATTTATATGA
Organism: Butyrivibrio proteoclasticus P6B7; assembly: GCF_000622085.1. Taxonomy (GTDB): domain Bacteria; phylum Bacillota; class Clostridia; order Lachnospirales; family Lachnospiraceae; genus Butyrivibrio; species Butyrivibrio proteoclasticus_A. Next base: position 30,882 of record NZ_JHWL01000011.1, on the reverse strand, counting down.
AACAGATCATAACGGTGTGGGCTATCATCCCATTCATCGTTTTTATACCAAGGATTTTTTAAGCTTTGAGGATAAAGGAGAAGTTCTTCCTTTTGCAGAGGATTCAGAAATACAGGATCTTGCAGTAGGAACCGGTTCTTTTATCAGGGATGAACAGGGAAACTATCACTGTTTCTACACAGGACATAATGATTACTACGACACATATGGACTAGATAAAGAATGTGTGTTACATGCTACAAGTAAAGATAAAAGTATTATCTGGTATTTAGTTGGAATCACGTGGTCTATTACAGAGTTTCGGATAATTTCTTTGGACCATGGGAAAAAGAGGAGATTGATACTTTCGATGGGGATGGCTTCTATGCAGCCAAGTCTTGTGAATACAAGGGTAAGAGGTATCTTATAGGCTTTCTGGACCGCAAAAAAAGAGAAAAAGACAGCCTGAAGTATACATGGGCAGGAAGTGTCCTGGTATATGAACTTAGACAATTATCAGACGGCAGACTTGGGGTATGCATGCCTGATCAATATAATGAATATTTCACAAAAGAACTGTTAAATGCCACTTCTGTAAATAATGCGCTGGATCTAGGGAAGGTGCCGGAAACTTGTCACCTCTCTTTTGACCTTGATATGGAAGAAGCCGGCAGAATGGACCTGGTGTTTAGTAATCCTGAGAGCGGAGAAGAATACAAGCTTAGCATCGACAATCAGGATGATAATATATCTTTTAATGCTTTTCCTAACAATCAGCCAATCAGGCTGGAAAGCGGAACCAAATATCATATAGATGTTGTGGTTGAAAAAGATATTGTAGTTATTTATGCAGATGGAATAAAAGCTCTGTCAAACAGAATTTATGCAGCTGTGGGAGCGGATTGGGAAATTGAGCTTACAGATGCTTTGGCAGAAAATGTAATGATTTACGGTAAGTGAGGATAGAAATGAGTGATAAGTTAAACAAGGCACGTGAATATGAAGAGAAAAAGGAAAAGATGATTGCCCCTGAAATGAGGCCTCTTTTTCATCTGACACCAAGATGTGGATGGATGAATGATCCTAACGGTTTTAGCCTTTATAAGGGTGAATACCATCTCTTTTACCAGTATTATCCATATGAGACAATATGGGGACCTATGCACTGGGGACATGCGGTTAGTAAGGATCTGATCACATGGGAATATTATCCTGCTGCTATAGCTCCTGATATGGAATATGACAAGAACGGTTGCTTTTCAGGTAGTGCCATTGAAATGGAAGATGGCAGACAACTTCTGGTGTACACAGGAGTTCAGAAAATGGAAGATGAAGATGGCAACATCAGAGAGGTTCAGACCCAGTGTGTAGCTTTTGGTGACGGCAGGGATTATGAGAAGTATGCCAATAATCCTGTAATTGACAGCACTATGCTTCCTGAGGGCGCCGGCAAATATGACTTCAGAGACCCTAAGGTATGGCGTGAAAATGGCAAATATTACATAGTAGTTGGCAATAAAACTGAGGATATCGATGGACAGATATTACAGTTTGTAAGTGATGACGGTATTAACTGGTCCTATGATAAGACTGTTATCAAGAACAACCACAGATTCGGTGTAATGTGGGAGTGCCCTGATTACTTTAATCACGATGGCAAACAGGTCCTTCTCACAAGCCCGCAGGATATGCTCCCTGAAGAGCTTGAGTTCCACAACGGAAACGGAACTTTGTGTGTGATAGGAAGTATCGATGAAAATGGAGAATTCTGCGAAGAAAACTGTCAGGCTGTTGACTATGGTATTGATTTTTATGCGCCACAGACAATCAAGACTCCTGATGGACGAAGAGTCATGATCGGCTGGATGCAGAACTGGGATACTTGCGGAATCAGGCGCGATGACTTCCCATGGTTTGGCCAGATGAGTATTCCAAGGGAAATAACTATTAAGGATAACAGACTTATTCAGTGGCCTGCCAGAGAGATAGAGAATTATTACGGCAAAAGAATCAGCAGACAGAATGTACTTATTTCTGATAGTGCTTCACTTTCAAGTATTGAGGGCAGATGCGTAGATATGACAGTAAGAGTCAGATCTACACAGGCAGAACTTTCATATAAAAAATTTGAAATTCGTTTTGCTGATAATGGCAAGGCTTATTCAACGATTGAATATGATCCTGTTGACAATATTGTTAAGATAGACAGAAAGCATTCAGGAAGCAGAAGAGCCATTGTTCATCAGAGAAGATGTAAGGTTGCAGGAAATAAGGGTGAGATTTCACTTAGACTTGTTCTTGACAGATACAGCATGGAGCTCTTCATCAATAATGGACAGCAGGTAATGTCTATGGTAATCCTTACAGATGTCAGAGCTGAAGGTATCAGTTTTAAGGCAGTTGGAGAACTTCTTATGGATGTTACTATGTATGAGCTTGAGAGGAAATAACTTATGAAAAAAGATGTAGTTGCGCTTGGGGAGTTGCTTATTGATTTTACAGGAAGCGGAGACAGCAACCAGGGAAATCCTTTATTTGAGGCTAATCCAGGCGGAGCACCCTGTAATGTGCTGTCTATGCTTCAGAATTTAGGCAACAGCACAGCTTTTATCGGCAAGGTTGGAAGCGACTTTTTCGGAAGGATGTTAAAAGAGAGAATTGAAAAGCAGGGTATAGACTCTACCGGACTTGTCTTTGACGAGGAGGTAAATACTACCCTTGCATTTGTAAATAAACTTCCAAATGGAGACAGAGATTTTTCTTTTTACAGAAAACCCGGAGCAGACATGATGCTGACAGCAGAAGATGTTGAGAAGAATGCTGATCTTATCAGGAATGCAGATGTATTTCATCTTGGAACACTGTCAATGACAGACGAACCTGCAAAAGAGGCAACTGTCAGAGCTGTTACAATAGCTAAAGAGAGCGGAGCAGTCATATCTTTTGATCCAAATTACAGAGAACCTTTATGGAAGAACGTAGATGATGCAATAGATGCTATGAAATATGGCTTTGAAAACTGTGATATCCTGAAAATTTCAGATAATGAGATTGAGCTTTTTACAGGCCTTAAGGATATAGAGGCAGGAGCAAGGAAAATAAAGAGAGACTTTGGTATTCCAATCGTGTTTGCCACACTTGGACCTGAAGGAAGTATAGCTCTTTACAAAGATATGGTGATCAAAAAAGACGGGTACAGAAATCCTGCTACTATAGAGACTACAGGAGCAGGCGATACCTTCTGTGCCTGTGCCATAGATTACATCCACAGAAACGGACTTGATAATCTGACAAAAGACGGATTATTTGAATGCCTGTCGTTTGCAAACGCTGCGGCATCTATTATAACCACCAGAAAAGGTGCACTTTCTGTAATGCCAACCCAAGAAGAAATAACAGCTTTTCTAACAAACAAGTAATGATAAGAACAAAGAATATGAGACTCGGTGCATTGTACCGAGTCTTTTTTTGCGTGTTGAAAGTGGGCAAGGAATATTACAAGAGAAGAGATGGACTAAATAAATTCAAAAAGGTACTATATATTTCTTTTCGTGTATATGATAACGTCATAATAGGAACACCTATAACGAATAAATAAAGCTTAAAAGGAGTATGCTTATGAAAAAGAATATCCGTACCGTTTTATTTGGAGAGCTTGTACTTTTCATCGTTGTATTTCTTATCAGTACCCTCGGAACCAGCTTTGGTTTTTCTGCTGTCGCATGGTTTCTTGATGTGCCTTCGCTGATTCTTGTTTTACTTATTCTGATTCCCGGGCTCATTATCATGGGTGAGTGGAAAGATTTTTTGAATTCATTCTCAGTAGGGATAAAAGATTACAGACTTCTTGAATTAAAAAATATTATAGAAGCCGTAGGCGCTGCCCAGAAGCTTACTGTATTTGGAGCTCTTTTTGCCATCATAACTTCAGCAATAATTCTTATGGGTCATTTATCTGAGCCGGAAACGTTTGGACCAAGCCTTGCTGTCTGCTTCCTTTCAGGTTTTTATGCAGTAATAATCGAGTTTTTTCTTCTGCCGCTTAAGTTAAATGCCGAGCGTAAGATGAATGAAGAGATGGACATGGAAGATGAATGATCCCGGAATTACAAAGGAGCAGTATCTTAATATAGCTCGTAAATTCGGATTTACGAAAAGAGAGCTTGAACTCGGATACCTTAAAGTGTCGGGGTTTTCAAATCATAGAATTGCTTATATGCTCGGAATTTCTGAGCAGACGGTAAAAAATCATTTCACTCACATTTATGAAAAGGCGTGGGTTCCCGGAAGAAAGGAATTCCAAGAGCTGTTTACACAGGATGGATAGTGATTATGAAGAGATCAGTTAAAAGAGCTATCATAATAATTTTAATTGCAAACGTCATTCTGATAGTTGCTGCTATTTGCGGGAGAATACTGAGCAGATTCGTTTATGAAGACCATCTTGATGAGCCTTTGATCACAGTTGATGATACCGAGATTACCTTAAGAGAATTTGGATATTACATATATGAAGTAGAAGAGTTTGTGCAGAACCAGGCTCTTTTGTATGATCCTGAGAATCCAAAGCACTGGTGGAATACCCACTTTTCAGCCGGCATGGATTCTCAGTTTGTCTGTGATTACGCCAAGAAGGTGGCAGTTAACACTTGTATATCAGATGAGATTTATTATAAAAGAGCTCTTTCTGAAGGAGTTGTATTAAGTAGCGCGGAAGAAAAACAAGCAATGGTCGAAGCAAAGATGATCTTAAGCAGCATGACCGGGAATCAGCTTGCAAGAACAGGGTTGGATGAAAGCATCCTCACTAATATGCGGATAAAACATGCTCTTGCAGTAAAATATGCCAAATTTCTTGTAAATACCTGTGATTTAACAGGATATTCCGAAGACCCAGAAAAGCTTCTAAACTGGGATGGCGTGTATTATCAAGAAAAGATTCTACCGGAACATACAGTAAAGACTAATGATAAGGTTCTGGATAAATTAACGTTGGGAAAAATAACAGTGAATTATGAGTAATTCTATTTGAATGTGTTAGAATTATTTCATGAAAACAAGAGAAGAAGCATTAAAATACGGATTATCTTTTCCGGATACTTATCAGGAAGCGCCCTTCCACGATCCTAACTGGCAGCTGGTGCGATATAAGTATAATAAAAAAGCATTCCTGTGGACTTATGAACGAGAGGGCTTTATAAATCTCAATGTGAAGGTTGATCCCGAGACGGCTTTTTTCTGGAGAAAGGCTTACAGCTCAGTTATTCCCGGATACCATCAGAATAAGGAGCATTGGAATACAATCATCCTCGATGGAAGTATCCCGGATAAAGACATAAAGCTCATGATTGCCGAGAGCTACGACCTGATAGCAGACTCTCCGACTAAGAGGATTTATGATGCTGTAGCCAGAATCCCAAAGGGATGTGTTGCAACTTATGCGCAGGTTGCAGAAGAAGCTGGGGATAGAAAGATGGCAAGAGCTGTAGGAAATGCTCTTCACAAAAACCCTGACCCCAGCACAATTCCCTGTCATCGTGTAGTAAACTCAAAAGGCGAACTTGCCGGCAACTATGCATTTGGCGGAGCCTGGAAGCAGGGAGAAATCCTGCTCTCTGAAGGAGTCGAAGTCAAAGATGGAGTTGTTGATTTACATAAATATCAATGGCGCAATAAATAATAAAGCCCCTGACCTTGAGGGGCTCTTTTATAAGAGAAAGAGCTCGACAACTTCAATTTTGCAGAGCGATTAAATATCAGTTTAAATTAAAGATATAACTTTTTATGATGTGTATCAGGCAATTGAGCCTTTGGAGGATGGAGATTTATTCAGATTTCATGAATCACCAAATCCAGAGTGCCCTGTTGGTAGGAATATCCATTCGCTTTTGGATGATAAATTGAAAAACATCCAGGAAGCGATGGAATCAGAGATGAAAAAATACACTCTTAATGATTTAAGATCCGGAATGCAGGAACTGTTGGCAAAAGAAGCGTAAACGTGAGACTCTGAGGTATTTTCTTCAGAGTTTTTTTAGAAGGATGTGTAATATGGAAACTAAGGCTAAAAAATCAACACAGGAAGAACGTCTTGATTATCTTGTAGAAGAGTTCAAGGCAGATTCTGATGAATATAAGGAATTACAGACTCCAAATAGTACGGAAGATAAAAGACGAATCTTAAGGTCACTTATGAACATCCGTATGCCAAAAGAATTATCTTCTGAGGTCATGAAAGTACAGGATGAATATCTGACAGAAAGAGCAGCTGAAAAGGGTGTGGTGAATCTATCAGACATCCCGGTTATCAGGGATGGACTTTCTATCTGGCAAGGAGATATCACAAGGCTTTCGGTGGATGCTATTGTTAATGCTGCTAATTCGCAGATGCTGGGCTGTTTTGTTCCGATGCATACCTGCATAGATAACTGTATCCATACTTTTGCAGGAGTGCAATTAAGAGCTGAGTGCAACAGGCAGATGAATGAACTTCGAATCAGATACGGAAGAGACTATGAACAGCCGACCGCCGTTCCAATGCTTACAGATGCGTATAATCTTCCAGCTAGGAAAGTTATTCATATAGTAGGACCAATTGTCCAGTACAAACTTACTCCTGAATTGGAAAAGGATTTGGAGAACTGCTATAGAAACACTTTGGATATGTGTGCTGAAAATGGCCTGAAGAGCGTTGCTTTTTGCTGTATTTCAACAGGGGTATTTCATTTTCCTAACGAGAGAGCTGCTGAGATTGCGGTTAAGACTGTATCAGAATGGCTCCGTGATAATCCTGGTAAGGTAGAAAGAGTGATATTCAATGTTTTCAAAGATGAGGATAAGGCCATTTATGAAAAAAATATATGATGAAGAGCAAATAAAAAGGCTTTTGCATGAAATCAAGGAAGCAGACGCTATTGTCATTGGCGCAGGTGCCGGACTATCTACATCTGCTGGATTGACGTATAGTGGAGAACGTTTTGAGAAATATTTCTATGATTTTGCCAAAAGATTTGGAATAAGAGATATGTATTTAGGTGGTTTCTATCCGTTTCCTAGTGAAGAAATCCGCTGGGCCTGGTGGGCAAGACATATTTATTTTAACAGATATATTGATGCTCCAAAGCCAGTGTATAAGAATCTTCTAAAGATGGTTTCCGATAAGGACTATTTTGTGATTACCACAAATGTAGATCACCAGTTTCAAAGAGCAGGTTTTGACAAGAAAAGACTGTTCTATACTCAGGGTGATTATGGTTTGTTTCAGAGCGTGAATCCTGATATTCAGAAAACCTTTGATAATGAAGAGTGGGTAATGAAAGCTATGGAAGCACAAGGGTTTGTAAGAGATGAACAGGGAGTATTTCAGGTACCGATTGGTGGTAAGTTACTAATGGAAATTCCTTCCGAGCTGATCCCCAAGTGTCCTGATGATGGCTCTGATATGACTATGAATTTGAGAGCTGATGATTCTTTTGTCGAGGATGAAGGATGGCATAGGGCATCTGCAGCATACTCTGATTTTATTCGTAGACATGAGAATCTTCATGTTCTTTACCTTGAGCTGGGAGTAGGAGCTAATACGCCTGTAATAATAAAGTATCCGTTCTGGCAGATGACGATGGCAAATGAAAAAGCGGTATATGCCTGCTTAAATTATGGCGAAAGCTATTGCCCGGAGGAAATTGCAGATAGAAGTATATGCATTGATGGTGATATAGGAGAAGTATTTGAGACGCAGTCAGGGATGCGTTAAGATCAGGCCTTTAACTTCCAGGATTGTGATATCATTTTAGTATGAGTCTAATGGTGTTAGGAGTGCTTTGCTATGAACAAGAATGAGAGCAAGTATTTTAAGTCAGCGGAAAAAATGCATACAGCGTTACTGACACTTCTTGACAGTAAAGATTTTGAATTTATTTCTGTTAAGGAGATATGTGAAACCGCTGGCGTTAACAGATCCACCTTTTATCTTCACTATGATAATGTAAATGATCTTCTGCATGAAACGGTGGAAGCTGTATATAAAGATTTCTTTGGGCGCTTTGGTGCTGAGGGGCCGGGGGCACTTGATATTGATGAAAAAAATGAGGATGAGCTATTTCTTGTAACCCCCAAGTATCTAATGCCATATCTGGATTTTGTGGAAGAGAACCGCAAGCTCTTTTACCTGATGTATGAAAAGAATGAGATGATGGGCGCTGAAAAGACCTATGAAACCTGGTTTGAAACAATATTCGGCCCGATTCTTACAAGGTTTGGAGTTCCCCAAAAAGAACAGCCACTTATCATGGTTTTTTATCTTAAGGGCATTATCGGAGTTGTCACTGAGTGGGTTAGAGGCGGATGCACCGAGTCAAAAGATGAGATCATAAGCGTCATACAGAAGTGTATCATCAAGCCATAACGAAGTAAAAACACTATATCGGATTTACAAATCAACACTTTTTACAAAACGTGTCGGGACCTGTACTCCTGAAATCAACACATTTTGCAAAAAGTGTTGTTCTTTTTGTGTGCTCATTTTCCTATAATGACTTCAAGCTCAAAGCAAAGAGCGAAAAACAAATTGAGAATGAGAAAGGAAAAGATAAATGAGCAAAACAAATAAGATGTATCTGGTAACAGGAGCAGCAGGATTTCTTGGAAGCACAGTCAGAAAGTCATGGATGTAAATGTCGGTGGAACAGAAAACATCATAGAGAAGAGACCATACGTGACGAGATCAGATGGCTCAAAGAAACAGGAAAGATCGCATAAAAAGACATTGAAGAAAAGGAGAAAAATACAATGAACAATTTAGATAAGGTTTATGCAGAAAGCGTTGCAAAGGATTACATGCCAAAGGAAACCAATAAAGTAAGGCAGCTTAAAAAGCTCGATGAAAGAGCAAAGCTTCCGGCATTTATATCAGCCATGACGCTTGGAATTATTGGGACTTTGATCTTTGGCACAGGGATGTGCTTTGGACTTAGCGTCTTTGGAACAGGAGTAATTTTCATGGTAATTGGGGTGCTTCTTGGAATAGTAGGTGCTGCAGTCTGCATCATCAACTATCCTTTATACAATAAACTCCTTAAAAAGGGTAAGGAAAAATATGCCTTTGAGATTCTGGAACTTGCCAAAGAGATAACAGGAGAAGCACAATGAAGCATACCAGTGCTACTTTCGGATGGGGAACAATAAAAGAGGGATATTATTTCTTTATAACCACACAAATGCGACATCGGACCAAATATAATGTATAATTATCTTGTAGGCATAAATCGCAATTGGCTGTTTTTAATGGAGAAAAACAAAATATGGAAGAGAATATGAAGAAAATCGGTGGCGAGATGGCCGTACGAATGGGGATTACCATGAGCTTTTTCCTGTCAATCACAGGACCTTTATCATCTGGACATTTTACATTTCCTGGCTTTATAATGAACTTTGTTGTCAGCGCCATCATAAGTATGGCCATAGGTCTTTTTGTCCCGTTGAGCAAGGTATCTAAGGGCATTACCAAAGCATTCAAACTGCAACCGGGAACACTTCCAGAAAGACTTCTTAGCAGCCTTATCTATAACATAATCTACACACCAATCATGACTGTTGTTATGGTGTTCCTTGCTTACAATTCAGCAATGGAACAGTCTGGAGGCCATTTACAGCTGACATTTGGTCAGATGCTGGTAAGACCGTTTATTTGTTGCTTTATCGTGGGCTACATTCTGATCTTCGTATTCATGCCTATCTTTATGAAGCAGCTTATGAAGAAATATAGCGTGCCAAGCGGAGAAGAGCAGTGATTATTGCTATTTCCTCAGATCATAGCTCTTTTGCTAAAAGAAATATGAAATAGAAAGAAATACATGAGTACTATATCAGATACAATTCAAAATATATTAGAAGAGGAGAGCTGTAGCAGGATCATCATCAGCAAGCCCTCCAAGAAAACCAACGAATTCAGAAAGATTGACATCCAGAATAAGGAAAAGAGCTTTCAGATTGCCAAATACACGCAGAAACAGGTCTTTCACGAGAATGTAGCCGGGAAGGACCTGCCACAGCGAGTTGAAGAGCTTACCATAAACGAAGGCTTCAGACAGATCAATCTTTTCACAACGGACCACGAGTTCATAGCTCTTTTGTCTAAAAAGGGTGATATGAACCTCAAGAAGCGCACCCTCAAGTGCGACGAGAAGCAGTGCGTGGCCACAACTCACAATAGAGAAAAGAACTACATAATCTCAGAAGGGCAGCAGGCTCCGCCACTGGTAGACATGGGTGTGTTTACTAAGGATGGCAGAGTCGTTAAGTCCATGTATGACAAATTCAGGCAGATCAACAGATTCCTGGAGATCCTTGATGATGAGATAAAAGAGCTAAAGACTGATTCTCTCAACATCATCGACTTCGGATGTGGTAAATCCTACCTGACCTTTGTGGTGTACTATTATTTGACTCAGATTCGCCATATTAAGGCCAATATCATCGGACTCGACCTGAAAGCCGATGTCATTAAGAAATGCAATCAGGCGGCCGAAAAATACGGTTATGACACACTTCATTTCGAGCTGGGCGATATCAACGGTTATAAGGCACCCTTTGATGTCGATATGGTGATCACGCTCCACGCCTGCGATACAGCCACAGACTATGCACTTTATAACGCAATTAACTGGAATGCCAAGATGATCTTCTCCGTTCCGTGCTGTCAGCATGAGCTCAACAAGAAGATTCACTCAGAGGAGCTAGCTCTTTTAACCAAATATGGCATTATCAAGGAACGATTTGCAGCCCTTGCCACAGATGCCATAAGGGGAAATCTCCTTGAATACTCAGGTTATAAGACACAGCTTCTTGAATTTATAGATTTTGCCCACACTCCCAAGAATATCCTGATCAGAGCGGTGAAGAAGCCTGTAACAGCCAAGGGAACAAGGGAGAAAGCCCTTGCAGAGGTGGAAAGACTGATGAAGGAGTTTGGTACAGACCAGACCCTGTACAATCTCCTGATGGAGGATAAAGAGAATTGAGAGTTTTTTTGATAAGACATGGGCAGACAGATATGAATGTCCAGAGAAGACTGCAGGGAAGCAGTGATACAGAACTTAATGACGTGGGAAGGCAGCAGGCCATTGAAACCAGAGCTATGCTTGAGGCAAAAGAGCTGATTCCTACGCATGTTATATCAAGTCCACTGGGAAGAGCCATTGAGACAGCCCACCTGATATCAGGAATTCCAGTGGAAGAGGTGGAAATAGCCCAGGATCTCATAGAGATGAGCTTTGGAGACTACGAACTTAAGCTCCTTCAGGACGTGGATCCAACCTTTGCGGACAGGTTTTTTGGAAGTCCTGAGACCTATGTTCCTCCAAAGGGCGGCGAAGAATATGACCACGCTCTTATGAGAATTGACAGATTTTTTAATAGTTTTAAAAAGAGAATTCAGAATAACGAATTTAAAGACCAGGATAAGGTCTTTTTAGTATCCCATGGCGCCACAGGCCATGGCATTTTTGAGTACCTGTCTAAAAACCCACGCAAGGACTACTGGAAGCAGGATTTTAACAACTGCGCAGTAGCTGAATTATTCCTTGGTCTGGATGGTACAAAAAGTGGTTACGAAATAGTTTCAGAAGGTTTTCAAAAAAATTGGTAAAACCCTTGATTTTTGCCCCGCTTCACTATATCATTGTACAAGTGAAAAAAATAACAAAGCGGGGTGATTATCATTAAAAACATACTCAAACAGAAAACACTTTACATCGGGTTCGCGGCCCTCATCCTAAGTATTGCGATCGCAGTACTCAATTCAGTAGTGATCAATCCTAATGTTGCAGCTATCGAAACAGTTGAAAAGGCTGTTAACAGTGGAAATTACAAAAAGCTTAAAAAGGTGATCTCTAAAAAGCAGCTCGAAGAGGCTGGCTACGAAGACGTTGACCAGGTTCTTGACCTTATGACAGCAGCTTCTGCCCTTGGTATTGTCGACGGCGAAGTTACACTTCTTCAGGGATACAGAACACCAGCTGATTCAGACAACAATTCAACTATCTTTGTAATGGAAGTTTACAAGGATGGCAAGGATTACAGCGTCGATAGCGACGAAGTAGAGCTCTATGTCGACAAGGGCAAAGAGTATCTTAGCATCAATAATTAAAGGGGAGCACCATGAAAAAATTCAGAGTATTTTTAGTTACAGTAATGCTGTGTGCATTCGCTATGATTGCAACAGCCTGCGGTTCTGGCTCATCAGTTGATACAGTACTTGATATCAACTCTGACTTATCAGGAAAAAGAACTATGACAATCGCTATCAACGGAAGCACATTTGATAGCTACTTTAACGGATCAATCGACGATCTTTCTGAGCTTATTAAGAACACATGCCCAGAAGAGCTTACATGGTCATTTGATTCAAGCACAGGTAACAACGTATATACTTTTGCACTTGAATTCTCAAATCCAGAGGATTACAAGGCTAAGGTTGAGAAGATTTTAGGATATGAGGTAACTCTTTCTATTGAATCTCCTAACAGCGTATGGGCTAACGGAGCTTACGTAGAGGAGAACTTTACTTCTCAGGATCTTTTACAGTGGCTTAGTGATGCAGTTGTAGCAGCTGGCTATGTTGACAGCTCAAATGCAAGCAGCATCTTCAGCACAGGTAATACATCCGTTAACTTCAACGGAATTTCTAAGGATACAAGCTCATCTATCTACCTTAACGAGATCGAGTATATCCAGCTTAACAACATCACAATCCTTACAGACGTTGCTGATATCGATAAGTTCACAACAGAGGTTCGTATCGATGTTCCTCAGGCATCTATGAATGCTAAGGGCGACGAGATCAAGGCATTTATGGACGAGGCTACTCCTTCAGGAGCAGAGCTTAAAGAAGATACATCTTCAGGAACAGGCACAATCTTCGTTATCACATGCCCTGAGACAGACATTCCAGGAATGGAAGCTCAGCTTAACGGCGTATTCGGCGAAGGCAATGTTTCATTTGAAAATGACAAGATCGAGGCTGATTCAACACCATTCATTATCGGTCTTCAGCAGATCGCACACATCAACTTCTCTAACTTTGTAGCAGGTGATGGACAGTCAGTTACATACAGATATGATCTTAGAATCCCTGAGAACTATGAGCATGATATGTCATGGTCTGAGGATGTAGATCACGAAGGATACTTCACACTTCAGTCTGGTTATGCATCAGGCGAGACAGTTTCAATCTATATTGATTTTGCTAAGACATTCGTTATTTCTAAGATTGATGTTACTTCATCAGTAGGATTCATGGGCAAGCTTTCTAAGACTACAGTATTCACAGTTAATACTGAGGTTGAAGAGGAAGATGTTAACAAGATCGTTGCAAGATTCCAGGAAGAGGCTGCTTATGCTTCAGAGTACCTTGATAACGTAAAGGCTGAGAGATCAGCTAAGGGCGACGCTGAAGAAGCAGAGGCTGATACTCAGGCTGCTGAGACAGAGGATGCAGGAGAGGCTGCATCAGAGACTTCAGAGGAGGCTTCTGAGGATGCATCAGATGCTGCTTCAAGTGAAGAGAGCACAGAGGCAGAGACAGAGGAAGTTAAGAACGACATCGGAATCAAGATCACAGCTGATACTAAGGATGGACATACAGTTATCACTATTGTTCAGAAGGGTAATGCAGAAGAGCTTGAGATCGGTGGAAGATACCTCTTTGGTTATGACAACACACTTAACTATGCTAACGAAAAGGGCTTTGCTAAGATCAGCAAGAAGTGCGGTGTTGAGGATGTTATGAACTACTCAACAGTAGCACCTAAGGTTTCTGATGATTTCATCCTTAACTACAAGCTTAAAGTAAGCGGTGTAGGTTCTGTTATCGATACAAACGCTCCTGAGACTCAGACAGTTTCTAAGAAGGGTCACAAGTTAGAGGTTAAGTACGATACAACATCTGTTAAGGTAACATGGTATGGTACATACATTGATATCTTTGCAGTACTTTTCTGGCTTCTTATTGTTGCAGCCATCGTACTTGTAGTTATCTCTATTCTTAAGTCTGGTATCATCGGAATTAAGAAGGCGGCTCCAGTAGCTGGTGGACAGCAGATGGCTCAGCCTATGCAGCAGCCACAGGCACAGCCAGTTCAGCAGGCAGCACCAGTTGCACAGCCAGCACCAGTAGCAGAGGCTAAGACAGAAGAAATTAAGACTACCGAGACAACTCAGAACACAGAGAAGAAGATCACTCCTAAGTTCTGTCCAGGATGCGGTAAAGAATTAGAAGAAAATGCAGTGTTCTGCACAAGCTGCGGAACAAAGCTTTAAGGAGGATTTAAGGTATGGCATTTTGTAAGTTTTGTGGGTCAAAATTAGAAGACGGACAGTTATGTAATTGCGAAGGCGCTGTAGCAGAGAGAGCTGCAGCTGCTAACGCTCAGGCAGCAGCACCAGTTGCACCAGCAGCTCCAGTAGAGCAGCCGACTCCAGCACCTGCACCAGCAGCTCAGCCAGTTCAGGCAGCAGCTCCAGCTCCTGCACCAGTAGCACAGCCAGTACAGCAGGCAGCTCCAGTTCAGCAGCCAGTACAGCAGGCAGCTCCAGTTCAGCAGCCACAGGCTCAGGCAGTACAGCAGCCACAGGCTCAGGCAGTACAGCAGCCACAGGCTCAGGCAGTACAGCAGCCAGTACAGCAGGCTCCTAACATGCAGTACCAGGGACAGCCACAGGGCCAGTTCCAGGGTCAGTATCAGCAGGTTCAGCCAGCTGTAACAGTTGACACAGAGAAGATCAAGGCAGAGGCTAGAAACTCATTTGCTAACATCCTTACAGTATTCAAGGCACCTATCACAGGCGGTGCTGCTTACATGAGCGGTAAGAACTACATTGGATCAGCAGTACTTCTCTTTATCCAGGTTCTTGTTACAAGCTTTTTCGCTCTTTTCTATGGAATTGGATTTAACTCAGCAATTGATAAGCTCTCTGATCAGGCAGGATATCTTAGCTACATCCTTCCATTTGATGATTTCAAGATGTCTTTAGTTACAGCATTTTTCCTGACATTCCTTTTTGTAATCATCACTATGGCAGTTATCGGTGGTGCATTCTTCACAGGCGCTTTGATACTCAAGCTTGATTTCAAGATTACTAATGTCCTTGATCTTTTAGGATACAGAGCAATCTTCACAATTCCTGCAACAATCATTTCACTTCTTTTCTCTATCATTAGCGCAGGATTTGGACTTATCTTCTTCTATGCAATCGGACTTATCATTTTAGGCTTCGTAGTTGCTGCACTTATGGAGAGATATGCTTACAAGAAGGATGCAATCCTTTACATGTCACTCATCGTTCTTGTAATTTTAGTGATTGTATTCACACTTGTATATTCAAAGGTAAGCTTACTCTATGTTCCAGAGATCAAAGAGATTATTGGATAATTGCACAGCACAGTTTACGATCATATTTTTTACGGTTAATCTGCTTATATGCCTTTTTCTCACTGGGAATGTGTATTTTAACACTGACTTTCTGATGAAAAGGTATATCGCAGATTACCATGTAGATGAAGCTCTTCATATTTCAAATGAAGAGCTTTATTTAGCTACTGACACCACAATCGATATGATCAAAGGTAAGAGCACAGATTATGAATTTAAGGTGGTTGTAAAGGGCATAGAAGACAGCTTCCTTAATAGCAAAGAGATAAGACATGTAAAAGAACTAGCCGATGCCTATAAGTCATTTAAGGCCAGATTCTTTAGGATAATCATCTTTGATATTCTTATTCTTGGCTCAGTATTAGTTATGAGAAAAAGATGTGACCTTGTAAAGGACATGGCGAAGGGCTTCCTTTTGGCACAAGCTCTTTTTGCCGCTATTCTTGGTGCCCTTGGCATCTGGTTTGCATCTGACCCGCTTCATGCCATCAATAAAACTCACAAGCTCTTTTTCGAAGGGGACAACTGGGTCCTGAATCCAGTCACAGACAGACTCATTTACTTGTGCCCGGAGCAGCTGATCATTTACTGCGTTAAGCACCTGTGCACAGTTATGGCAATTTACATTCTTGTAGGATGTGCCTTGGCTATCGGAACTCTGGTAATTAAGGCCAAAAAGAAATTCTTAACGGGCTTTATGGGACCACAGGTGATATAATTGAGAAAGGCTGTTTCAAGGCTGTCATGGATGAAGAAAGAGACAGGCTTAAGAATTTTAACGACGGAGAGAATTAAGCTTTATGAGTAATGGATCACTGGATTTCCTTGATATGATAAAGAACCAGAGTGCTGGCGGCGCCGCGAAGGCGATTGAGCCAGTGATTAGCAGAGAGATAAGTACTGATGGTCACGCAGAGCTCATCGCAGTCATTGATACCGAGACCAACTGGCTCGATCAGGTTATGTCCATAGGCGTGGCGATTGCTGATTCCAAGACCTTTAAATGTCTGGACAAAAGATATTACATCTTTGAGCCAGAGGTCTATGTGGGCGGAATCTATAGTAATGTACTTCATGTCAAGAATGTTCAGGGAATCTCATGTAGTAGGCAGCAGGCTCTTTCTGATATTAGACAGTTCTTTTTACAGAAAAAGATCAGCAAGATATTTGCGTATAATGCCAAGTTTGACTACAACCACCTTGAGGAGCTTAGCTCTTTTGACTGGTTCGATATCATGCGAATTGCCGCCTACAAACAGTTTAATAAAGCTATTCCAGACTCCCAGCCTTGCTGCAAAACCGGTAGACTTAAGTCTAACTACGGCGTAGAGCCTATCATGCGCATGCTGTCTGGCAACAACAGATACTACGAAGTCCACAACGCCGTGCTTGATGCGGTGGATGAGCTCAAGATTGTTGAGCTTCTGGGCCATGATATCGAGACTTACCAGTGCGGGAAGATATCTTAAGTGCAGGAAACGTGTGGAGAATACGTTTTGATAAAATGAGAACTCCAGTGAATCTAACGGGTGAGATTAGGTTTATTGGAGTTTTATAATTAACTCGGAGTTTGAAATAGGGGCGTGTGTGCGCAAAATAGGATGCGGCTTACCAATATACAGTCAAATTCTTATGAAATTCTTAAGATTTGCGATAGATATTCTTAAGATTGGGCCGAACCTATTTACAACCAAATCTCAATCATGTAAACTCTGTTTCAGTAAGAAATGAGGAACCAACAAACCTTCATTCTTAAGCTTATTCAAAGCATTCAATCTTGTGACAGCGTGTCTGATGCGCTGCTACTTAATCTTCAGGATTGAAATCTTTCAAACGCTTAACCTATGAGAAGTGTCTCTATGGCGATATGCACATAGACTACTGC
The DNA here is from genome assembly GCF_000622085.1 of Butyrivibrio proteoclasticus P6B7. Classification (GTDB taxonomy): domain Bacteria; phylum Bacillota; class Clostridia; order Lachnospirales; family Lachnospiraceae; genus Butyrivibrio; species Butyrivibrio proteoclasticus_A. The sequence goes on along the minus strand of NZ_JHWL01000011.1, from coordinate 13,590 downwards.
TTTTTTGCAAGAAAATGTATATTACGAATACAGGGATATTATGCCCTTTTTGAGCGGTAGTACGTCTGTGCCTTCTTAAAGTGTGCTTATTTTTAGATTTCGGTGCATGCTTTCTCTGCTTCTCATAGGTGAGGTGGATTGTCTGGGATTTCGATCGGTGGGATGTACAAAATCTACGCTTTTTTCTATGACAAATTACTATATATAGTTTATAATTATATTATGCAATTTAGTTTGGGGAAACAGGTTGCTATATAACCAGAAATGGAGGGGATTGAGAAAGGTTTCAGGGGTGAAGCGTAGTTACTGACTGATATTAAAACTTTATAAAGTCAAAAATATACTAAAAAATGCATAAAATCTGCCGATATATTAATAAATGCACGATATTCTGTGATAAAATTAGCATGTGAGGTGAAAAATGCAGGCTGAATACAACGATATTGTTGCAGTGAATGGCGAGAATATAGCATTAGAGCATAATTCAGACTTAAATCACGTAGCAGATCGCTCACCAGAAACAGACCAGGAAGCCATTTCCATCAACGTCAAAACCAAAATCATATACAGTGTGATTAAGAGAGCCTTTGACATAGTCTCATCTATTATTGGACTAGTTCTTTTAGCGCCTCTGTTTTTGGTCGTTGCTATATTGATAAAAAAAGAAGATGGCGGACCGGTGTTCTTCATTCAGGAGCGCACAGGCCATAATAATAAGCCATTCAAAATGTATAAATTCAGAACCATGTGTGAGAATGCCTCTGAGATGCATAAGTTCCTCTTAGAGCAGAACGAGCTTGATGGCCCGGCCTTCAAGATGAAGGACGATCCACGAATCACACGCATAGGTAAGACCCTAAGAAAGACAAGTATAGACGAATTACCGCAGCTTCTAAACGTGCTTAAGGGAGAGATGTCCATCGTAGGACCAAGACCTCTTCCAGTATATGAAACGGACCAGATGACTCAGCAGCAGATGACAAGACATCTTGTTAAGCCTGGACTTACTTGCTACTGGCAGGTTATGGGCCGCACCGAGATTCCATTCGAAGAGTGGATGGAGCTTGATCAGAAGTATCTGGAAAAGAGAAGTGTAGCTACTGATATAGGTCTTATTATCATGACTTTTAGAGCGCTAAGTGCAGGGGATGGCGCGTATTAGAATAGTATTGATGGGGGCACAAATTTGAATATTGCTTATGCTTCAGACGACAATTTTGTAGATGTAATGCTAGTTTCTATTATGTCATTCAATGACCATAATTCTGATGCAACAATATACATCCTTGATTGTGGGATAAGCGAGTCTAACAGGCAAAAGATACTAGAACTGTGTTCCGAAAAGAATACAGTTCTTTTTTGTTGAGGAGCAAGAAATGGCTAAAAAAAGAATACTAATGGTTTGTGAGGCATATACAGGCGGGGTCTTTTCTTATGTCACACAACTTTGCAATGATATGTGTGATGAGTTTGATGTCAGCTTAGCTTTTTCAGTAAATGCTGTTAAGAAGCGTAGACCCGCTACTCCTTCAAATTTTAGGCAATTGTTGGATGCTAGAGTTGGATTATACGAAGTTAAAGATTTTGGGAATCTAAAAAAGATATGGAATACAATTAGACGTCTCAGAGAAATTGCTCAAGAAGTACAGCCAGATATAATACATCTTCATTCGTCTATAGCAGGAGGAATAGGCCGGATTGCATTTGATGGGAAGAAGAGCAAGCTCGTATATACTCCACATGGATACTCTTTTGTATTAATGGGAAATGGGCTGAAGAGCAAAATAATGTTTTGTGCGGAATGGATACTTGGAAAGAAAAATGCAATAACGTTAGTATGTACTCCAAGCGAAGAACTTGTGGCAAAAAAAATAACCAACAGAACTTTATTCATCGAAACAGGCGTGAATGTTGAAGAATTGGACGATGCATTAAAAAATATAGAGCCAGTTAAGAATAGCAAATTCACAGTGTATACTTTGGGGCGAATATGTTCACAGAAGCGGCCTGCTTTGTTTAATCGCATTGCTGAACTTGTTCCTGAAGCTGATTTTGTATGGGTAGGAAGTGGAGAACTTGAAAAAGAATTAGCTGCTCCAAATCTTAAGGTGACAGGTTGGATGCCAAGACATGATGCTTTATCTATTGGAAAAGGGGCTGATGCATATGTCCTTTGCTCGTACGGAGAAGCTGTAGCTATGAGCCTGGTTGAAAATATGTTTATGGGTAAGCTTTGCCTTGTAAGTGATGTTATGGGAAATAAGGATGTTATAAAAGATGGTAGAAATGGGTACCTATGTGCTCGTGAGGAAGAATATGCGAAGAGAATAAAAGAAGCAATGCATGAATTCCCCAAACAACTTGGCGAACAAGCAAAGATGGATGTAATGAACGTATATAACACAAAGGTCATGAAAGAGAAGTTTATAAATTTTTATAATGGTATTTAAAGAGTTGCTTATGGGAAATGTATTTGTTGTTGGGATAGTTTCTATTTACAATCCGATACCAGAATACAAAAAGAATATTGTAAAGCTGGCTAATATGGTGGATTTACTGATAATTATGGACGACTCGGATGTATCTACCATTTCTATTTGGGATTCAATTATATCTGATCATATACGTTATATTTGGAATTCTGGAAACTTAGGGCTTTGTAAGAGCGTAAATATAGGAATCGAACATGCGATTAAGGAAAATGCTGATTGGATAGTTTTTATGGACCAAGATAGCGAACCACAGAATAACATTATTTCTATTTACAAATCATATATTGAAAATAATAATACATCGGAAGTGGCTATGTTGACGCCTCAATATAACTATGATAGACATCCAAGAACTGCGAAAAGTGGTTATAGAGAAGTAACGTTGACTAATCTTTCGGGGAGTATGGTGAGTGTTGATGTATTGAGGATAGTCGGGAAATTTGATGAAAAGTTTTTGATAGATGGTCTTGATCATGAGTGGTGTTTAAGAGCCAAAAAAAAAGGATATAAAATTTTTGAGTGCTCACAGGCTGTTTTAAATCATAATCCAGCTAGAACAAAGTATATTTCATTTCTAGGAAAAAATATCATTGGATTTGGTGTGAGCACAGAAGAAAGGCATTACTACCAAATTAAATCATGCTTACAAATAATATCTAAATATAAAGATGCTTTGAGCTTTAAAATATTAATAGTAAAGATTATAAAGTCAATCTTTCTATATGGGAATACCAATAAATATTTGATGGCTACTAGGAAAGCTTTTCATGATTATAGAAGAGGCTATTATGGAAAGTATAATACACGACTAATATAACTTACATATGGCCAGTGAGTAGAAAACTAGATGTTTATTTGGTCATCGAACGGAAAAATGATGTGTGAGAGGTAATATGTTTATGATAAGCATAATTATCCCAATCTATAATGCAGAGAATTATCTTAAGAGGTGTCTGGATTCGGTTGTTTCACAAACATATAAAGACTTAGAGATAATTCTTATAGATGATGGATCCACAGATAAGTCTGCACAAATATGTGATGAGTACTGTCATAGTGATAAGAGAGTGGTGGTTATTCATAAGAAAAATGAAGGAGTTGTTAAAGCAAGAAATACTGGATTAACTATAGCTCACGGAGATTTTATAGGTTTTATAGATAGCGACGATTATATAGTTCAAGACATGTATCAATATATGATTAAAATATACGATTCGACTGGGGCAGATATCGTATGCTGTGGTGTCTCAAGAAGATATAGAGGGTCAGGTAAAGAATATAACACAAGATATTTTGAAGGTGTAAGACTTTATGATAAAGAGGAGGCTTTATATAAGTTTCAGCTAAATGATGACATCGGAGTTGCTGCATGGAATAAAATTTTTAAAAAAGAAATAATAGCAAAAATTGAATTTGAAAATTACAAAAGGATGGATGATGCTAGATTTGTGTGTAGAGCTATCCAAAATTCTAAGTCGGTAGCTTATGGGGCACAAATTAAATATATATATGAAATCCGTGGTAATTCCTTGACTCAATCGGGCTTCAATGAAAATGCCTATGATATTTTAAAAGTAGCTGATGTAAATTTTAAAAGCATAAGCGCTATGGGATTAGTTAAATACGACTATTTCATCGGACAGATAATTTGGTATATTGTTTTTTCTAATGAGATGATTAAAGGAAACTATGTAGATTATTTGGTGATTAGAAAAATAAAAAAAATGATACGCGATAATTGGGGCATAATTAAAAGAAATAATGATCTCAAACTGGTCAGAAAAATTCAGCTTTTTATGGTTGGTAATTGTTTTTTTATGTATTCAATCCTTTATAGAATGCATTGTAAGGTAAATGGCAAATAAAATGAGAGTATTATTTTTTTCATCTGATAATTCTTATTCAAGTGGAGCCTTTGCTTCTATGGCTAAGTTAGCTTTTCATATCCAAGAGAGCGGTAATCGGGTTAAGGTTATATTGCCATGTCACGGAGACGGCGAAAAGCTATTAAGCGAGTTTGGGGTTAACTATTCCATAGTAAAAATGAATTCTTGGATTGTTCCGCGTAATCCTTTGAGGCTATTAGCATATATGAAATGCTTGATTGGAATTGCGCAAAATCATTTTTGGAACATAAAATATGTAATTCGAGAAATAGATTTATTTAAACCTTCTGCAGTTTATATGAATGGTACATGGGGGTATCTTGGAGCATATGTGGGAATAAAGCTAGGAATTCCAGTTGTGTGGCACATTAGGGAATTTTTAGAAGAAGATCAAAATAGGAAAATATTTTTAAAAAAAATTGGATATAAGTTAATGTCTCAGTCTTCGAAAATAATATGTATTTCCGAAGCTTTGAAAAAAAAGTATGTCAATAAAATTGATAATAAAAAGATAGTTGTTATTTATAACGGGATAGATATTGATTATTACTTAAACGAAGATCATAAACTTTTTATTTCTTCTAAAGTAAAAGGAATAATAATAGGAGGTATAAATCGTAGTAAAGGACAATATAAAGCGATAAGAAAAATTATGAAGGAAAAGCGAGATGATTTTGAATTAAATATTGTTGGTGGCTTATCTGGAATAAATAAGTTAATCTGGCCTGTTTTTTCTAAGCTTTTTTGCGATTCAAGAATTCATTATTGGGGCAGACAATATGATGTTAGGAAGTTTATTTCTGATTCTGACATCTGTATTGTTCCATCTAGAAGTGAAGCATGGGGGAGAGTTACTGTAGAGGCTATGCTCGGAGGATGTGTTGTTGTAGGCTCTAATACGGGAGCAACACCAGAAATACTAAAAGATGGTGAAACAGGGTATTTGTTTGATTATAAGAAGTTTGACCTGATGTCAGTAATGAATGGAATACTAGGCGACAAAGATCAGGTGAGAATAGTTGCTCAAAAAGGTCAATTAAATGCTAGAGAAAAGTATAGCTCCGTAAGAAATGCTGAATCAGTAATTAAAATATTGGAATCTTTGAGTGAATAATATGTTTGGTATTTGTATTATAACTATTTTTGTGTTGATAATTGTAAACTATATATTTCGTAAGAACATGTTTAATGAAGTTACATTTATTTTGCTGTTTTGGTTGGTAAGTGTAATCACTAATAAATTTGGCAATATAGTTTATTATGAAATTAGTAATAAAACTTATTTGGTGATAATGATTGGATTATCAACGTTTACCGCAGGGAACTTGTGGCAAACTGTTTATTGTTCACGGCATAAAAAGGGAGATGAAAAAGGGCAATCTATAATCAATTGGCAAGTTTTATATGTTTTTCTTGTTATACATTTTTTGTCTTCGCTGAATTTTTTACTTTCTGTATTTGAGTTTCTATCTAAAGAGTATTCTTTTTTGCAGATTAGAGAAATATATCAAGGATATATTGAAGGAGTCAGTTTTACAAATAATTATTTTGAAAAAATCACACTTCATTGGATAGCACAACCACTATCGATTCTGTTAATGATTATTACTTTGGTATTACTAATCAATAATGATTATTCGCATAAAAAGTTTATTTTGTTAGTCATAATAGATGAGCTTTTGTACTTTTTTTATACTCAAAGTAGAACGTCGGTTTTTTATATTGTTGTTTGTTTGGTTGTGCTATATGCGAACAATAGAAGATTTATTTCAGCACTACAAAGAAAAAGAATACGAAGTGTAGTAGCTTTTATAATTTTGGGCATTACTATATGGACTATAGTAAAATTCTCAGATTCAAAAAATTGGAATGGTTTAAAGACATATGAACTATACTTGGGCGGAGGAGTGTCTTTGCTGGATTATGGCATAATAAAGATTGATTCTAAAGGATTTTACTCCAAAGGAGTTAATTTCTTTTATGGGGTTTATACGATTTTTTACCATATTTATTATTTACTACCAGTTACAAAAAGTGATTTTAATAGAAATATTGTTACAATACATGCATTTAAGGAGAATTTCGTAAGAATCGGTCCCAAAGTATGGTTTAATGCATATTATTCTTTTTTCTATGATTTTTATATTGATGGTGGGGTATTAGCTGTAGCTATTGAATGTTTATTATACGGGGTTATAAGTTCTAAGAACATAATAGAAATGAGGCTGAATAAATATGATGTAGAAAAACAGTGCAAAGGGTTGCTCATGTGCATAGTTGTGTTCATGGGAGTTGTTAGGTGGCAGTTTGTATCGCCGGTTTTTGTTTTTGTATATGTGTACATGTTCTTGATATTTCACTTTAAATTGAAAATCCGCAATGTGAAAGTAAATGTATAAGAATAAGGTGTTAGGTAACGGTGAAAAATATTAGCTATATAATAAAATCTCATATGCCTCATTCCCTATATTCTCTTTATATAAAAATAGTGTATAAGAGAAAAATTGGAAAAAAGTGTAATCTTCGGAATCCGCAGGCGTATACAGAAAAAATACAATGGTCTAAGCTTTATAGGACAAATGATTTAATCACTCAGCTTTCAGATAAAATAGCTGTTAGAAAATGGGTCAAATCAAGGATTGGAAGCGAGTATCTAATCCCGTGCATTGGTGGCATATATAAGAGTGCGGATGAGATAGATTTTGATTCATTACCCGATAGCTTTGTAATAAAGGCTAATCATGGAAGTGGTTTTATAATAATAGTAAATAATAAATGTGAAGCTGATTTTGATTATATTAGAAAAAAAATAAAAGGATGGATGAAGACTAATTATGCTTTTGTTTCTATGGAAACGCAATATAAAAGTATTAGACCGTTAATATACATAGAAAAGAATTTACTCTCTGGGAGCAGAGAAGATCTTCCGGATTACAAATTCTTCTGTTTTAACGGAAAGGTCTTTTGTTCATACACGATGATCGATTACGCAATGAATCATTCTAGCGGGAAAATAGGCTTTTTTGATAGGGATTATGTGTTAATGCCATATCATAGGAAGGATTATGAACCAATAACAGAGCAGCTTAAAAAACCTAAAAACTATGAATTGATGGTCGAAATAGCAGAAAAACTTTCTCGAGGGTTTTCACATGTTAGAGTGGATTTATATAATGTTGATGGAAAAATATACTTTGGAGAAATGACATTTACTAATGCAAGTGGATTGTGCCAATTTGAGCCTGAAAAATTCGATAGAATTTTGGGAGAACAGTGGGATTTAGATTCTGGTATATGAAGACAAAGAAGAGCGTAAAATCCAACTATATATTTAATGCCATTTATCAATTGTCGTGTATAATTGTGCCAATCGTCACGTTGCCTTATCTTTCAAGAACATTGCATGCAGAGGGACTGGGTGAGTATTCTTTTGCTTATTCAGTAGCTTACTATTTTTATATTTTTATAAGACTTGGTCTTCATAATTATGGAAACAGAACAATAGCATATGTTAAGAATGATGAAGTAGCTTTAGCGAGAACTTTTAGTGACATATTTTCTTTTCAACTATTTTTAGGAGTTGTTGGTTCTGGGGGATATTTACTGTACTGTTTTTTTATTTCTTCCAACAGGATTACTTCGCTTATTTTTTCTTTGGTAGTAATGACTGGTGGGATAGATTTGACATGGGCATTGTACGGACTTGAAGAGTTTACGATCACATCTATAAGGGATGTGATTGTAAAGATAGCCACCGCGGTATTGATATTTATATTTGTCAAAGAAGCTTATGATGTTTGGAAATATGCACTTATTTTTAGTATAGGTTTTATGGTGAGTCAAGTTATATCATTACTAGTTGTGGTCAAACGGATACATTTTACTAGACCTGAATTATCTGGGGTTATTTCTCATATAAAACCAAATTTAATTCTTTTTCTACCTACAATTGCTGTGAGTATATATAAGACTATGGATAAGATAATGTTAGGATCTATATCTGGAGATACTGAATTAGGATATTATCATTCTTGCGAAAATATAATAATGGTTCCGCTTGCTCTTATTACAGCGCTTGGTACTGTGATGCTTCCGCGTGTATCAAACATGATTTCAAATAATGTTGAGGATAGTGAAACAAAGAATACATTTAACAAGTCTATTATGTTTGCAATGTTTGTTTCTACTTCAATATGTTTTGGAATAATGACTGTTGCAAAGGAATTTGTGCCTTTGTTTTTTGGTGATGGATTTGATAGATGTATTGATATTTTTATAGTGATTCTGCCAAGCTGTGTTTTTTTGGCATTTGCTAATGTAATAAGAACTCAATATCTTTTGCCAAGAAAAAAGGATGTTTTTTTTGTAGCCTCGTTATTTGCAGGAGCTTTTGTGAATTTAGTTTTGAATGTTTTGCTTATACCTAGGTATGCTTCTGTAGGTGCGGCAGTAGGTACTTTGGTAGCAGAAGTAACTGTATGTATTATCCAGGCAGCATATGTTTATAAGGAAGCAGATATAGAAAAAAATGTTCTTGATTCTCTACCATTTATCATGGCTGGAATACTGATGTTTGTGAGTGGATACAGCATTACTTTACATCTACATAACGAATTATTAGCATTGCTTTTAAAAATAATAATTAGTGGGATAATATACATGGTCGTTCTTATAGGGATCAAGCTTTTCACGAAGATTATAAAGTTTTAAGAAGTAAGGAATTATAGACTGCAAGAATCAGGAAATGATTGATGAACATTTTTGAGTAAATAGGAATTGCGAAATAAGAATCATTGCACGACAAACAAACGTTCGCTATAATAATAGACGGTGCTACCATTTTCGGTAGGCGGTTGGCTCTTTTTGCCGGATTATTGTCCGAGAACTCTCAAAGTGTTGGGAGGAATGCGTATGAGAAATCTTGACGGGAAGGGCTATGATGTTAGATACAGTCATCACGGTTGTGAGTACTGTAGTCACACTTATAAGCATAGGTGTGACTATATACAGTATTCACGTGACATTAAAGAAGTAATTCTTTGCATCAAAAAAGACCGCCAAAACTCTACCAAAGTTATCGGCCTTTTTTGATCATTAACTAAAGTTAAGAGCTAACCGTCTATCGGTAGCACTTTTATATATTCATAATAGCACATATCAGAGGTTTTACAAGAAGGAGTTTAGCCATCTTAGAGGGGGACCAACTATGGACCGTAAACGAATCTTAGTAACCGGTGGAGCAGGATTTCTAGGCTCACATCTATGTGAAAAACTTTTGGATCAGGGCAATGATGTCATTTGCGTTGATAACCTTTTTACGGGCAGTAAGGACAATATACGCCACCTTATGGATAATAATTACTTTGAATTCATAAGACATGACATTACTCAGCCTATTTATGTCGAGGTTGATCAGATCTACAATTTGGCATGCCCTGCCAGTCCAATCCATTACCAGCATGATCCTATCGCCACTGGTAAGACTTCTATTATGGGCGCCCTTAATACATTAGGACTTGCTAAAAGATGTAACGCTAGAATCCTCCAAGCTAGTACCAGCGAGGTTTATGGTGATCCTGAAGTTCACCCACAGCCAGAGACTTACAGAGGCTGCGTCAATCCAATAGGTCCACGTTCTTGTTATGATGAAGGCAAGAGAATGGCTGAGACTCTCTTTTTTGACTATCACAGACAACATGGTGTGGATATCAAAGTTATCCGCATATTCAATACCTACGGCCCTAGAATGAGCGCTAATGACGGACGTGTTATCTCTAATTTTATTGTTCAGGCTCTTAAGAGTGAAGACATCACAATCTATGGCGATGGAAAGCAGACCAGAAGTTTTTGCTACGTAGATGACCTCATTGATGGAATGATCAAGATGATGAACAGTAGGGACGATTTCCACGGCCCGGTTAATATCGGCAATCCAGGCGAATTTACTATGTTGGAACTTGCGGAGCTGGTTATTAAGCTTGCTGGCTCAGATTCCAAGATTGTCTACAAGCCTCTTCCACAAGATGATCCAATGCAAAGGCAGCCTGTCATTGACCTTGCCAAAAAAGAGCTGGACTGGGAACCAACTATTAAGCTCGAAGAGGGCCTGGCTAGAACTATCGAGTATTTTAGGATATTGCTGGGGATATATTGATTCCTTTGCCGAGACGATATAGCACTTAAAAAATGACAAAATAAGAATTCTTGAAAGCCGAACAAATGTACGCTATAATCTTCTTGTCTATAGACAAGGAGAGAGTAGTATGACAAGAGAAACATGGGTTCAGATTCCAGAGAACAGTAAGTTTGTAAATGTTGGTGTCGATTTTAACGGAGAAATAGATTTCTTCAAAATAATCATAATCGATGACCTGCATATATTTGGCTTTGTGGTAATTAATCCAGACGGTGATCAATCTATAGAGACTACCGTTGAGGATGGCGAAGTAGTTGAAGCAGGATTTAGCTACGATAATCGAGATTTTTCTATACAATTGTTGGCTTCGCACAAAGCGTATGAATTGATTTTTTCTGAAGTATAAATTTGCCTTTTGATTTTGGAGGAATTATTTTATAATTTTTCCAGGAGGTATTTTCCATGGGAGATAATAACGTGATGATTGATAATAAGGATATAAAGAAAAAGAAAGAACGTAAAAAAGTTAAGGTTACTATCGCATATTTTGATGGTAAGGAAAAAAGGAAAGAAACCAGAGAAATATACAGATATGTTTAATAAATATGGCTAATTCTGAGATGCTTCGGGATTAGCCATTTTTAACAAGGCTCCAAGAAATGAGGACAGGAGAGAACAACTTGAACACCAAATCAGTCTACATGTGCTTTAGCACCGACATAATCCACGGGGGACACATCTCCCTGATCAAAAAAGCCATGAACCTTGGCGACCTCATCATCGGCGTCATGACCGACGAGGCCGTGGCTTCATACAAGCGATATCCACTGGTCTCCTACGAAGACAGGAAGGCCATGTTCGAGTGCCTCGAAGGGGTAAAAGAGGTTGTTCCTCAGAATAGCCTCAGCTACCGCGAGAACCTTCTTAAATATAAACCCGACTACGTTGTCCACGGCGACGACTGGACTGAAGGCTTCCAACAGCCCATCAGGCAGGAAGTTCTGGACACTGTGGCAGAGTACGGCGGCGAACTTGTGGAATATCCTTACACCTACGGCGCCCAGTACAACGAACTTGAGAAAAGAGCTAGAGAAGACCTGGCCCTCCCTGATATGCGCAGGGGTAGGCTTAAGCGTGCCATCAACCTCAAAGGCCTTGTAACAGCCATGGAGGCTCACGACGGTCTCACTGGCCTTGTTGTGGAGAAATCCGCTGTTTATTCAAACGGTAGTGCCCATCAGTTTGATGCAATGTGGCTTTCAAGCCTCTGCGACTCCACAGCCAAGGGTAAGCCTGACATTGAGCTCGTGGACATGACCAGCAGATTCAGAACCATCGAGGATCTCATGGAAGTCACCACCAAGCCCATTATTTTCGACGGCGACACCGGCGGACGAATCGAGCACTTTACCTACACCGTCAGAAGCCTTGAGCGCATGGGCGTTTCCATGGTCATCATCGAGGACAAGATCGGCCCCAAGAAGAACAGTCTCTTTGGCACCGAAGTTGTCCAGACTCAGGACGATCCACAGAACTTTGCAGAGAAGATAAGAGCTGGTAAAAGAGCTCAAAAGACCCGCGACTTCATGATATGCGCCAGAATCGAGAGCCTCATCCTTGAAAAAGGCATGGAGGATGCCCTCAGCCGCGCATCTACCTATGTTGATGCAGGCGCAGACGCTATCATGATCCACAGCAGGAAAAGTGATCCAACAGAGATCTTCGAATTCATCGATAAATTCAGAGCCAGTGACACCACAACCCCACTTGTGGTGGTGCCAACAAGCTTTAACACAGTAACCGAGGAAGAATTTAAGGACCGCGGCGTCAACGTAGTAATCTACGCCAACCAGCTCATGCGCGCCACCGTTCCAGCAATCCAGAAGGTAGCAGACATGATCCTCACCAATCACCGCGCCAAGGAGTGCGACGATATCCTCATGCCATTTTCTGAGATCATCAGAATGATTCCGGAGGAATGACCGTTTCATGCAATATAGCAACATAACCAAGGCCAACTTCATATCCCGCCCCAACAGGTTTATAGCCAAGGTACAGCTGGAGGGAAAAGAACTAACGGTTCACGTCAAGAACACTGGCCGATGCAAGGAATTATTGATTCCCGGCTGTGAGGTGTACCTGGAAAAGGCCAGCAATCCTGAGCGCAAGACACCTTATGATCTTGTGGCGGTTAAGAAGGATGGCCGGATTATCAACATAGATTCCCAGGCTCCAAATGTGGTGGTAAAAGAGTACCTGACAAAACTGGGAGAGTATAGCTTCATAAAGCCTGAGTACAAGTACGGAGACTCCCGCATTGATTTCTACATGGAGAAGGGTTCTGAGAAGTACCTCATGGAAGTAAAGGGCTGCACTCTCTTTAGAGATGGCATAGGTTACTTCCCTGATGCACCCACAGAGCGCGGCGCTAAGCACCTTCGCGAACTGACTGGGGCAGTATCCCAGGGATATCATGCGGCAGTAGCCTTCGTGATCCAAGGTGAGGGCATCAGCGAGGTTCGCCCTAACACAGATACAGACCCGGATTTTGCCAAGGCCTTTGAGGAGGCCAGGGCAGCAGGAGTGGAAGTGGTCTTTTACTTGTGCAAGGTAACAGAAGATTCAATAGTAATTGAAAGAAGCAATTCTATTTGACGCGCGTCAAATACGAACAAAATGTTATATAACACTAGATTTTTTGATCTTCACAATCTCAACAAGAAAATCCTACTTGTAAACGTCAATGAAAAAGTTTACCACTCGCTAACGAATTAGTTTACCACCCCGCTAGCGAAAAACTTTACCATTTTATCCTTTTTCGCTGGTGAATAAGTTTACCAGCAGCGCTATCGAAAAAGTTTACCACCAACGCTACCGAAAAAGTTCATCACCAAGTCTCTTGTTATGGGGAACACCGCAATAGCAGCATTCCCCGGGTTACTTTAGTTATAAAACATAGTTTTCAAATGGCAGATCCTCATCAAGACGAGCCTTGTGGGCATGAGCTTTAAAGTATTCAAAGTCTTCTGTAAGTCCCTTCCATTCGATATAGTCACTAAGGTATTGCCTCTCATCA
>NZ_JHWL01000010.1 GCF_000622085.1 Butyrivibrio proteoclasticus P6B7 | reverse complement strand
CCTCTTCAAGACAGGCACGAGCAAAATCAACAACTTCCTGAGTAACCACCTCAGAGTCCCGATGATAAGGCTTCCGTTCATCAGGATGCGTATCGCCTCTGCAATACTTTTTAACGGTCTGCCGGGATATCCCCAGTGTTCTGGCGATGGACCGTATGGATTCGCCGTCATTATAACGGCTACGGATTTGGTAGTAGAGATCCATTTCGACTATCATCACCTTTCTCCCTTCATGATTTTTCATACACAAAAAATCATAAAGGACTTAACACAAGGTGGTAAACTTTTTCGCTAGCGAAATGGATGAAACTGGTCAACTTTTATAATAGCGTTTACATTACTTACGTAGGCGGAATAGTACTAGGTAAGAGAAAACAGTTTTTTTCTATTTTTGTAGTTCTTTTGTTTGTTCCACTTGTTGCATACAAAATTCTTGATTGGAATGGGACGGGGGTACTGCTTCCACTTGGAATTTCTTTTTTTACGTTGCAGGCATATACATATTTGCATGACGTACGTGACGGTAGTATTGAAGCAGAAAAATCACTGGTTACGGTTGCTCTTTTTGTAGCGTTTTTTCCAGCGGTTTCATCGGGCCCGATTCTAAGGGCAAGAACTCTTATTCCACAGTTAAAGGCATCAAAAGAGTTTGACTACGACAGGGTAACTGCCGGAATGAAGTTATACTGTTTTGGCTTGTTCAAGAAGCTGGTACTGGCCGACAATATGGCTGTGTACATACAAAACGTAAATACTGAGTTTGCCGGTGGGTATGTAAAGGGGCTGGCAGTTCTTTTGTCTGCAATGATGTACTCGCTGCAGCTCTATCTTGATTTCTCTGGATATTCAGACATTGTCATAGGAAGCGCAAGAATACTAGGCTTTGATATAGACAAAAATTTTGATCACCCATATCTGGCACGTACTATTTCAGAGTTTTGGAGGAGATGGCATATTTCACTAAGTAGCTGGCTTAGGGACTATGTGTATTTTCCACTTGGAGGAAGCAGAAAGGGCCAGGTAAGGACGTATCTGAACATTGTTATTGTGTTCCTGGTAAGTGGTTTGTGGCATGGAAATGGTTGGAATTTCATCGTATGGGGATTGATTCATGGAGTATTCCAATGCGCTGAGAGGATGCTTGGAACTATTACCCGTGGTAAATATAAGGGCAGCAGGGTCCTTACATTCATAATGGCTACGTTTGCATGGATGTTCTTTTCGGCTGCCAGTGTAGGTGACGCACTTGGAAAGCTTATTTCTTTTGGCAGAATTCCGGGAGAGCTGGCGGACGTGTTTGGTGGTGCGGCTTCTTTGAGCGCAGCTTCTTTGAATGCAGCTTTCCTTATTCCTGAAGGCTTTAGTTTTGTACTACTGCTGGCAGGCCTGATTGTTTTTGGAATAATAAGTCTGATAACTTATAAACGCGATGGTATAGAGCTGGTAAAAAAGATACCGGCATTTCCAAGATGGTTACTCTACAATCTACTGATATTAAGCATACTGTTTTTTGCTGCATCTGAACCTGTAAGTTTTATCTACAATAAGTTTTGACAGAGGCTATATGAAAAAACTATTAAAAAGACTACCGCTTCTAATAATACCAGTTTTGATATATGTTCTTGTTGTATATGTGAATGATATCTTCAATGTTTTTCACTATGACAATATCAGACAGACTTCAGCAAGCGGCAATGAAAACTATATAAAGACCAGGTATGTTATCGAGAATCCTGATAAGTTTAATGCATTTATTTTGGGCTCATCGAGAGTTGCAAATCTTCCAAAAGATGGCCTGCCATCTGAGTTAAATGGCGATATGCTTTCCTGGTATAACATGACATATCCTATGGGATGTCCCAAGGACAATCTGGAGACGATAAAGACGTTCCTGAAAAACGGAGTTGATGTGAAGTACGTGGTTATGGGGATAGATGAGATTTCCATGTATCGCAAATATGAAGAAAATGCAGGAGATCTTATATACAAACAGTATCAGGAGTATGAGGCATCTCCAATAAGATTTTTTTATTCCTATCTCAAGGTCAAGCCAGATTTCAAGGTCCTTAAGGAGTCTTTGTCACAAACTACGAGCAATAGAGAAGAAACGAGGCTCTTTTACGATTATGGCGTAGAAATGCCCAATCTTGATGTTAAGTGCCCTGAGAAAGATGCAGAAATGGTTGGATCTCTGGGATGTGGATATTATGGCGGAAGTGAGAGCATTGATGCTATAAAAGAACTGGTGATATTGTGCCAGGAAAATGGCATAGAGCTTAAGATATTCACCTCACCTGTGCTTGAGTCTACGTACAGAGAGGCCGTATCCAAGGGATACTTGGATTTTCTTAGTGATGTGGCAGGTGTGACAGATTTTTACAACTTCTCGGGATTAAATGAATATACTACAGATATGAGGTTCTATTTTGATGCATCACACTACAAGCCATATGTAGGGTTGCAGATAGAGAAGTGCCTTTTTGATAGTAAAAAAGAAAGCGATGTTGCGGTTTTCGGAGCATATATAACTGAATCAAATGTGAATGAATTGATAGCGAGATTAGAAGATGAGTGTAAGTAGTACACTAGTTGCCGTTTACAATGAGCTCTTGCAGAAAAATACATGTATTAACGTTTGCGTATAAACACTGTATAATTAATATAATCGGCAGTTAGAACTAAGCCATTATTAATGCCCACACTTCCAACTGCCCCAAATTAACAAAACAACACCATTTCGTCTTTCGCTTATTGCGAGAAAGGAGCCACACATGTTTGAACAGGTTAAGTTAACTTATGAAGCAAATGGTCTTGAGCCGGTTATTGATCAGCTGACCATTGAAACTCACTATGGCAAGCACCATGCAGCTTATACCAAGATGTTCAATGAGCTTGCACAGAAGGCTGGTGTGGCGGATAAGAGTGCAGAAGAGATTTTAGGAAGTCTTGATAGCATTTCTGATGAGACTCTTCGCAAAGGTCTTCGCAATCAGGGCGGCGGATATTATAACCATAATCTTTATTTTGAGTGCTTCTCAAATTCACCTAAGAAAGCACCTGAGGGAAAGCTTCTTGAGGCTATTAACAGAGATCTTGGCGGACTTGATGCCTGCATTGCAGAGCTTTCAGCTAAGGCTACCGGTCAGTTTGGATCAGGCTGGTCATTCCTTTCAGTAGATAAGAGTGGCAAGCTCTATATCAGTGCTTCTCCTAATCAGGACAATCCAATCAGCGAAGGAACAGGAAGAACTCCTATCCTTGCTTTGGATGTTTGGGAGCACGCATATTACCTTAAGTACAAGAACCTTCGCGCTGACTATGTTAAGGCATTCTGGGATATCCTTGACTGGGCTAAGGTTGAAGAGAAGTACGAGAAGGCGCTATAAGAACTGTATAAAAAGCAAAAACTGTGACTGCCAATATCCTAAATGTAAAGAAGTAATGAGCGTGTGAGTGATTTGCAAACACAAAGAACCACACCAAAGGCATCACCATAAACGTAATTCCGAGCACTGTATTATTGATGCAGTGCTCTTTGTTTGACGCTTACGTTCTCTCAGCTCTTTTTTGCGCAAAATAATTTGGGAATATCGACCGCTACAAGTCAAAATTTGATACAATAGAATGCATGATGAGGGTGAGAATGAAGTATATTAAAAAATTAAGCATATTATTGGCTTTTGTGTTTTTGATTACAGGATGTAGTTTTTCTAGCGATAAAAATCCAGAAAATCAAGAATCAAGGTATATTACCGAAGAAAGTGACATTCAATTTGCTGAGGATGTACATTTCATAAGTGCTCCGAAGATGATGTCTAATGATTTGGGGATTAGCTCTTTTGATGCGTCATACACCATGGTGGTTAAGAATGCCAGTGCAGGTTTTGTTCTTGGTGATTCACAGGGTGAGTACGGGGATCTTATCATTTGTGAGATTGGTAATAGTGATGAATTCTCAGAGCTAAAGATTAAACTATACTCAAATGGTTGTCTTGAGGAAACAGTCTCACCCAAGGCTCTTTCAGAAGAAATAGAAGCCGATGAAGAAAAGGTGATGTTTCATGGAGAGCATGATGCTGATGGATATTATAAGATAAATCTAAGAATAAGCGATGGCATATTAGTTGTATCTGTAAATGGAAATCTACTCTCAGAATATGCTATACCTTCTTTTTCTCTAGGAACAGTAGGAGTTTATAAGGGCAGGGGAACTTCTACTGCACTTGTTGATGATATATGTGTTACTTGTGATGGTGAGATCATATTTAGTGATAACTTTGATGGCTCTTTTACCAACAAGTTACATAAATATGATTATGCAAATGAGCCTACAAGTGCCTTTTCTCCATATTATTTCAAAACAAAAGAATACAACGGAAGTAGTGCGATGGTTCTTGCATCCGGTTTTTTCTTGTCAGAACCTGTAGCGGATGCTGCTCCCATGTTTAAGCTTGATTTTAAGGCTGATCCCCACAATACGACCAATGCTAAGATTACCATGACTAGCCTAGGTTGCATGGACATCTATCTGAATGGAATTAAGGTTACAGAAAATTTCTTTGAGCCGGGACAACCTGCATATAGCAAGTATTTAAACTATGTAAGCTACGATGTGACAGATCTTTTAAAAGAGGATAATACGGTCACGGTAGTATTATTCCATGGATTTTATGACAGAGGAGTTGGAAATCCCGATTCCAGGAGCCCATGGGGAGATACTATTGCAATAAAAGGAATGATTGAATTATCTGAAGGGAAAAGTGATAAAAGTAGCACCAGAGTGATTCCAACAGATTCAAATTGGAAAGTAGCTACAAATACCAGATATAGATACGATGATATCTATAATGGGGAGATTATTGATGATAGATATAGTCCGTCAGATGCTGATTATGTGGATGTTGAGGTAGATAAGGTCAGTGAATCATATCTTTACAGTGACGTAGCACCTCTTGGGGATAGCAGCGTGAAGGCTGTGAACATATGCAGTTTTACAAGCGTATCAGAACCAGAAAAGGGCCATTTTGTTTATGATTTTGGAACCAATAGTACGGGTACTGCGCTTCTTGATCTTTCAAAAATAACTGAAGAGGTTCAGCAGGGAAAGGTTATAACCTTAAGATATGGTGAAACACTAAACTCAGAAGGCATGACCAATGCTGACGGAGAGGTTGGTACTATCTTTACACAGAATCTCTTAACTGCCAGAGCAACTGATTACTATGTGTTTGGTTCTGACAATAATAAAGAGATATCTTTTGATCATACTTATCACGGATTTAGATATGTTGAAGTGATAGGATTGGATACTGCGCTTGCGGAAGATGCGTTTAGAAAGATTGAACTTTCAGTATTTGATGATCAAAGCATTACAGGTACATTTAGTAGTTCTGATGAATTGATAAACGCATACTACAATTGCTCTGTGAACAGTCTAAGATCTAATTCTATGTGTGTTCCAGTGGATTGTAATCAAAGAGACGAAAGGCTTGGATGGGCAGGAGATGCTCAGATCGTGTCTGGCTTTTCTATGTATCAGTTTGATGGTAGACAGTACTATGAACAATACCTGAAGGCGCTCAGGGCAATGCAAAATAGTGATGGATCAATTCCAGATGTGGGCGCTTATAAAGACTCTTTTGGTGGTCATAGCTGTTGGGGAGACGCAATAACAGTTATCGCTTGGAATCATTATCTGCATTATGCTGATAAAAAGATATTGGAAGATAATTACGACGCGATGGTAGCATGGGTAGACTATCTTATAGCGTTAGAGAATCCAGAAGATAATCTCATTTACACAGGTGGTTATGGAGATCATTTGGCAATCCAGACAACCGATAAAACTCTATTAGATTCAGCCTGGACCTATCATTCTCTTGATATCGTCACAAAAGTAGCTGAAATACTTGGGGACGATAGTGCGTATCAGACTTATGAACTTGAAAAAGAAAAGATAAAAAGATCATGGCAAGAAAAATATATACGGGAAGACTATTCTGTAGAAGCCGGAATCCTGTATTCCGAATACGAATCTGAAACAGCTTATGCTCTCGGGATTTCTTTTGATCTTATTCCTGATGAAATAAAGGAGATGGCAGCAGCAAGGATTACCATTCTTGCTGATTATAACGGATATGTTTATGGACCGGGATATGCAGGAATGGAGTACTTGCTTCCTGTGCTTGCTGAATATGGTTATACAGATACAGCTATCAGAATTCTTACCAATACAGAATCTGGAGGTCTTTGCAATCCGCTTTCTATGGGGTTGACATCTCTGCCTGAAGAAATAATCGCGTTTAGAATTAATGAGGATGGGACTTATTTTCTGTCGGGCTCATTAAACCATGCGGCTTTTTCATCAGTAAGTGAATTCTTTTATAAAAATCTGTTGGGAATACAAGCAGATGAAGAAGCGCCTGGATTTGAACATTTTTATTTGAGGCCGTGTATATATGAGAATGGAAGCGTTTCAGGAAGTTATAAATGTGAATACGGTGTCATCAGTGTTTCATGGGATGCTGTTTCTAAAGAATTTAAATGCAGCGTTCCGGAAGGGGGTACATGTACACTTACATTGCCTAACGGAGATGTAAAAGAGCTTTCATCTGGAGATTATGAGTTTAACTGGTAGAAACGATTATAATGTCAAAGTTAGAACTTGACGGTTTATGTGATGCCGTCGGATTTTTAGGCATTTACGTATGTTTTTAAGGAATCATATGTTGTTTCATTTATGTTGTGATTGACTGTGTTGTATGAGGGGCACGCATGGTTAAGGATTCACGAGACAATCTACAAAGGGCGGCATATTACTATGTGGCGCTGCTTTTCTCTTTTTATCCACTTATCTTTTCTCCGATACAGGGGTACTATGCCATGGGGAATTTCAAGTTCAGGGCATGGGCTGTGATGACGGCGGTGCTGGTGGGGTATCTGCTGGTGTGCGCTGTGAAGACTGGTAGTGTGAATTCTGTTGCCAAGCTGTTTGTTGGTAAATCTGGTTCGCGTTTATATGCCGTTTCTGGCGTGTTTCTGATTCTTGCCACTATTTCTTTTATCTTGACTCCATATAAGTTGGTGGCTCTTGTTGGAATGCCTGGGTGGTTTACGGGGCTGCTATTTCAGTATGGGCTGATATTGGTGTTATTCATTGTTGGTGCGTATGTCAGGATGGACCGGAGACTCATGTGGATAATCATGGGCTCTGCCATGGTGGTGTTTGCTCTGGGAATTCTGCATAGGTTCTATATTGATCCAATTGGGATTATGCGGTCGCTGTCTCCAGAGGAATATGTGAGGTTCTTGTCGACTATTGGACAGGCTACGTGGTATTCGTCGTATCTGTGCGTGGTGTTCCCGGTGGGATTGTATGGGTTTGTCACTGAGGCTGGGCCCTCGATTGCTGAGCGGATCTGCGCAGGGGCGTTTCTGACTTTGAGTGCTGGGACGCTGGTAACTCAGAATAGTGATAGTGCCTATCTTGGAATTGGCGTGGCTGTGCTGGCGTTTCTGATCTGGGCTGTTTGCAAGGGCAGAAAATATCTGATGAGAATGGGCGTGGCTATTGTGATTATGGCTGCGGCTGTTGCTTTGATGGGTGTGGTGGAGAGACTGGCAGGAGCTGGAGTGTCTAGTAGTTTGGATGATACCGCCAGATGGTTATCAATGGTGCCGATAGATGAGTTATCTCTCCGAATCGCGCAGGGAATATTACCAGTTCTTGGGATTTGTTTTGGGGTGGTGATAGTTCTTTTAACATGGAATGAGAAGGTGTACGGGAGAGTTGGAAGGTCGCTGGTGGTGGCTGGAATGGTGGCGTTCGTGGCTGGGGCAGGATATGCGCTGGCGCGGGTGATTGCCGGGGCGGCGAAAGATGTGTATTTCGTGGCTGGCAGAGACTGGGGAAATGGGCGAGGGCTGATATGGCTTCGGACCATGGAGATGTTCAGGGATTTGCCGGTGGTTAACAAGTTGTTCGGAGTTGGGCATGGGTGCTTTAATGAGTATATCAGCGGGTACACGGATTTGGTGCTGGGGAATGCGCACAATGAGTGGCTTACGATGATGGTGGAAGTTGGAATTGTCGGTGGAGTGGCGTATATGGGGGTATTTGTGGCGGCGGTTGTGATGGCGGTCAGAATGATTCGATGTGAGAGTAGATATGTACTTGGAGCTTGCGGTGAGAGTGAGACCAGAGCTGGTAGTGTTCACGTTGGAATTATAGTCTTGGCAGCAGTCTTGGCATACGTGGTCCACAACTTCTTTAATTACCAGCAATGCATCGCGGCACCTATGATCATGGCTATTATGGGAATGGGTTTGAATGAGTATTGTTCGTCAAAATGAACGGAATGTAACGAGAAAAGAATTATTGCAAGCCAAATGTTTGTTCGATATAATTATCTTCGGGTGCTGCCATAACGGTAGGCGGTTGGTCCTTTGCCGGAGTATTCCGAGAACTTCCAAGCTGATGTGGAGGTGATCATGTGGGAAATTTTGGGGAAGGCTTGCATGAGATAGATGCTTGAATTGATAATCAGCATCGCGAGTATTGTGGTATCGACAGTCAGTATAGTCGTTACGATAATCGATATTTGCGTTACACTTAGTTCCAGACATCAAAAATGACCGCCACCCATACCCAGTGCGTTGCGGTCAAGTTTGATTTGTAACCATTGTTAGGGCTAACCGTCTATCGGTAGCACCTTTTAATATTATAATAGCATTATTTTTTGGAAATACAAGGACTTACAGGGCTAAACGTTGTATAATTATATTTACAACGGGATTGCGAATGCACTGTTGCGATTTCTTTTAACATAACTAATAATTCATAGTTCTTTTCGCACTATGTCTGCGAGGAAAGGAGCCACAGATGTTTGAACAGGTTAAGTTGTCTTATGAGGCTAATGGGCTGGAGCCGGTGATTGATCAGCTGACGATCGAGACTCATTATGGCAAGCATCATGCTGCGTACACCAAGATGTTTAATGAGCTGGCCGAGAAAGCAGGTGTGGCGGACAAGAGTGCGGAAGAGATTTTGGGAAGTCTTGATTCTATTGCGGATGAGGCTCTGAGGAAGGGGCTGCGCAATCAGGGCGGCGGATATTACAATCACAATCTGTATTTTGAGTGCTTTTCAAATAGTCCTAAGAAGGCGCCTGAGGGTAAGCTTAAAGAGGCTATCGACAGGGATTTAGGCGGCCTGGAGGCGGTTATCTCTGAGATGAGTGCCAAGGCTGTGGGACAGTTTGGATCTGGGTGGTCTTTCCTTTCTGTGGATAAGTCGGGAAAGCTCTTTATAACTGCAAGTCCTAACCAGGACAATCCTATCAGTGAGGGAACAGGCAGGGTTCCGATCCTGGCGCTGGATGTTTGGGAGCATGCGTACTATCTGAAGTACAAGAATCTGAGGGCTGATTATGTGAAGGCTTTCTGGGATATTCTTGACTGGGCGAAGGTTGAGGAGAAGTACGAGAAGGCGATTGGATGAAGCCCGTTACAAATTTAAATGTGTAGATATGAGCAGGGACCTGTCTGGCGACAGGCCCCTGCTATTCAATTTGTTGTATAAAGCAATGCAAAAAAGATGTGAGAGTGGCAAATACTTTAATAATTTCAATTGCTAAAAAATCTCTAAAATACATTGTTTTCCTAGTCTTTCTATGCTAATATACTTATACGAAGTAGTGCTAGAAACTACTGGGGCTGGTCGCAAGACCCGGGTCCAACGATACGGTGTGGGTGTCCCACACCATTTTTTTGCAATGGAGATTGTATGAAAGAGTTAAGCATTTTTATCGATGAATCGGGTGACTTCGGTGAATATAACCGCATTTCCCCTTTTTATATTGTCACAATGGTATTTCATGAACAGTCATCACATATCACTGCCTGCTTAGAATCACTGGAACAGGAATTATCATACTTGGGATATCCGCAACACTGTTTACATGCAGGTCCAATTGTCAGAATGGAAGACGAATTCAAGAATGAGGATATTGTTGTTAGAAGAAAACTACTGATGAAAATCATGGGATTTATCAGAAAAACCAAGATAAAGCACAAGTCCTTTTTCATAGAGAAGCGCCATATTGAAGATATAACTGATGCAACAGGTAAGCTCTCAAAGCTTATTGGAACTTGGGTTAAAAACAATTATGATGCCCTACTTTCATACGATACAGTAAAGATTTATTATAAACATCGTGCGAGAAAACCCCTTCCGATGAAATCGGTTGTGGGATGAATCGCACTAGTTTTTCTTTTTGTATTTCCCCGTCTTAATGTATTTGCGTTTGTGTTCTTCTGTTCGTTGCTCTTCAATGTATTCCTTAACAGTTTCAAGTGAAACACTTCCGGTAGTGGCACAAAAATAACTTGCACTCCAGAAGGGTGAATCTCCCCAGAGGTATTTCTCCACGTGTGTTCTATATGTATTTTTCACTTCTTTGGATAGCTGTGATTTTAATGAGTTGATGAGCTTCACAGGAGCAACATCAGGTGGCATGGAGATCAGAAGATGCATGTGATCGACATCTGTCTCTGCTGAAATGAGTTTGCTGTTCATGCGTCCACAGAGGTAAGCGGCGTAATTCATCATGAAATCACCGATCTCATCTGTGATCACTTTTTTCCTATACTTGGTTACAAAGATCACATGGTAAGTAAGTTTGTATACGGAATGTGAGCCTCTTCTGTACTCGTTCAGGATATCTGATTCCAGCATCGATTTCTGCATAAATTTACTCCTTATCCAAAGAGAACATTTGTTTGTGTTTTTCTGAAATGTGTGCTATAATACTAACTATAGAATACTGATAAGGAATTTACAACCGTGTACAGAACAAGGCAATACAGGATAAGCAACAACCACATACTCTATGACTATTGCAGGGATATCTGCAGATCATCAGCCATTCTGTACAACAGGGCAAATTTCATCTTAAGGCAGTATTCGTCATCAGTTGATTCAATGGCTGAGTTCAAGCCTCTTTTCCCAAATCAGATGATGGTTTACAGGCTCGTAAGAGATAGTCTTTTGGGGACTAAATATCTTGGTGACAGCAAGTGGCTCTCATATAATGCCCTTGATCATCTGCTAAAGGTTACAAGGGATAAGGCATACTATGCCCTTCCATCACAGGCTAATCAGCAGATATTGAAACTTCTTCTCAGGGACTATAAGTCATTCTTTGAGGCTGTAAAAGTATATGGCAGGAATCCTGTAGCTTTCACAGGACGCCCAAAGATGCCGGGATATATGTCACAGGGCTCATTCAAGACAGCTGTCCTGACTAATCAGATATGCAGGATCAAGGATGGGTATCTTAAGCTTCCCGGTACAAAGGATCAGCTGTCTCTTGGCCAGCTCTCGGAAGAAGTGTGCCTTAAGGAAGTACGTATAAAGCCCGGCGGAAACAGTTTTGTCCTGGATGTGGTCCTTTCGGTGCCTGATAAAGGGATAGTTCCTGCGGTTGATAAGGATATCCTCTCTGACCTTTCGGACGTATCAGATCTGAAGGGCTTGAGGGTAATGGCAATCGATCCGGGAACAGACAACATAGCTGCTGTAGCAAACACTTTTGGTGCAAGGCCATTTGTGATAAAGGGAGGGGTGATCAAATCAATCAACCAGCTTTACAACAAAGAGATGAAAAGACTTTCTTCTTGTGCCATGACATGTAACAAGAGGTACAGGACAAGAAAGATGAATGCTCTTACTGAAAAGAGGAACAGAAGGATAAAGGATCAGTTCCATAAGGTGAGCAGACAGCTTGCAGACTATGCAAGGGATAACCATGTAGATGTAGTAGTGATGGGTCATAATACATACCAGAAACAGAAAATAGGTATAGGACATGTCAATAACCAGAACTTTGTGCAGATACCAATGCTGATATTTGCAGACATGCTCAGATACAAACTTGCTGAATATGGTATAAGGTTTGTCCTCACAGAAGAAAGCTACACGTCAAAGGCAGACTTTCTTGCAAAAGACTATATCCCTGTGTATAAAAAGAACAGTTCAGGAAACTACTTTTTCTCAGGAAAGAGGATACAGAGAGGACTTTACAGGCACTACGATGGTACAATAACAAATGCAGACATAAATGGAGCTGCAAACATCTTAAGGAAAGTATTCCCAAAGGTAAGCCAATGGGATAGGGGCATAGTGGACATGCCCTGTTCTGCAGGATGCATAGAGCATCGTGCGGGGTCATGCCGCTCTGCGGCATAACAGAAACCCTTTCCGACGTGGAGTCGGTGAGGGTAGTTCATGAACATAAAAAAAGAAACGAGCGACCTTTTCCAGTCCGAAGACTTTACTCAGTAAAAAAACCATTTCTTGACTTTATAATAATTCCAATGGCGGTAGATGTCAATGTATTACTTTTTGATTATTGAGAACATGGTTGTGTGATCCAATGGTAGAAACAAAAAAGAAACGAGCAAGTCCTTTCAGGCCGAGGCCCTACCCAGTAATAAACCCATTTCTTGACTCAAGAATATATTGATTCGCGGAGTGTGTCAAGAGAATCCTCCCTCAAATTGCTTATTTACAGGGATTTGATATAATATAAGGTGATTAATTATGTGCATGCGAGGGAGTATGAGCGGAAAATACAGAACTTTACAAACATATATGCTGTGGTTCATAGACATGGTCTGCATTATCGCGACCTATGGCTTTGCCACTTGGCTTAGATACAATAATCGTAATGACTGGGGAGACAAGACGCAGCACTACATGGTGTGCGTAGTTTTCCTGCTTTTTTGTACTGTTTATTCTCTTATGGCCGACTGGAACAGGGATTTCCTGGTGCGCGGCTATATCATTGAATTCTTGTCGGTGGTTCGATTCGTGGCGGTTGTCATCATCGGCTCCATCTCGGTTGTTTATTTCCTGAAATGGGTCAACATCCTGTCCAGATACGTTATCGTCAACTACATTTGGATGGACGTTGTCCTTACCTACATTGTCAGGATTATTTTTAAAAAGATCTATCGCAGACATATTTCCAGCGATTCTAATGCGGTTCGTGTGGTGGTAGTGGCTGAGAGGGCGCTATTGGAGGAAACGGTAAAAAAGCTACAGAAGGCTGGGAAGTTCGTGGGGCTGAGGGTTGTGAGAGCCTACTGCGTTGACGGGCATGCAGGCGCTGGTGACACATGGGATATCGACGGTGTACACGTGCATTACGGAATCGAGAATCTCACAGAGCGCTTGATCACTGATCCTTTCGATGAGGTGTTCATCAATACGCCCAATATTCCTCAGAGGGAGATGGAGGACATCATCTGCGGGTTCGAGGAGATGGGCGTTACCACACACTACAATCTGGAGCTGCCGGATGTGGGCAAGGCTACCACAAGTGTGGATAACTACATGAATTACACGGTTATTACGTATTCCATGTTCCACTCAAGCTACAAGAGGCTGATTATCAAGAGGCTTGTAGATATCATCGGCGCAATTGTAGGTCTGGTGCTGACTGGGATTATTACGTTGTTCCTGGCGCCAGCGATTAAGCTGGATTCCAAGGGGCCGGTTTTCTTTTCACAGGTGAGGATTGGTAAGAACGGAAGGCGTTTCAAGATATACAAGTTCCGTTCTATGTATATCGACGCGGAGGAGAGGCTCAAGGATCTGCAGGGGCAGAACGAGATGAATGGCCTGATGTTCAAGATGGAGGACGATCCACGCGTTACGAAGGTGGGCAAGTTTATCAGGAAGACTAGTCTTGATGAGTTTCCGCAGTTCCTCAATGTTCTTAAGGGGGACATGAGTCTTGTGGGCACACGTCCGCCGACAGAAGCAGAGTTTAAGCAGTACAACGAGCATTATCGCCGTCGTTTGTCCATGACTCCAGGGCTTACTGGGCTTTGGCAGATCAGCGGCCGCAGTGATATCCAGGATTTCGATGAGGTGGTTAAGCTTGATCTTAAGTACATCGACAACTGGTCACTGACGGAGGATTTCAAGATTCTGCTGAGTACTGTGGGAGTTGTGCTGTTCGGAAAAGGGGCGAAGTGACGCGGGGTGACGTGCTGCGGATAAGAAATGATAGTAAGGAAGTAGTTATGTTAGAAAAGAATATTGATTTAAGTAATAAGAGAATATTGGTGACAGGAGCTGCAGGATTTATTGGATCTAATCTCTGTATGGAATTGATTAAGAGGTACAAGGACTGCAAGATTCTGGGCATTGACAACATGAATGATTACTACGATGTGGGAATCAAGAAGGATAGATTAACCCATCTCGTAAGCGATAACTTCGAGCTAATCGAGGGAAGTATCGCTGATAAGGCGTTGATTACTAAGATATTTGATGATTTCAAACCTGAAGTTGTAGTGAATTTGGCTGCTCAGGCGGGAGTTAGATATTCAATTGAGAATCCTGATGCCTACATTGAGTCTAATATTATTGGATTCTACAATATTCTTGAAGCGTGCAGGCATTCATATGATGAATGTGGTGGAGCAGATAATGGTGGTTGTGGATGTGCTGGCGATTCTGGTGATGGCCAGTACAAGGGCGTTCAGCACTTGGTATATGCTTCAAGTTCTAGTGTTTACGGCAGCAACAAGAAGATTCCATACAGTGTTGAGGACAAGGTAGATAACCCAGTTTCACTGTATGCGGCGACTAAGAAGTCCAATGAGCTGCTTGCACACTCATATTCCAAGCTCTATGGAATTCCAAGCACAGGTCTTCGCTTCTTTACAGTGTATGGACCAGCTGGAAGACCAGATATGGCCTACTTTGGATTTACTAACAAGCTTGTAAAGGGCGAGACAATTAAGATCTTTAACTATGGTAATTGCAAGCGTGACTTTACGTTTGTTGACGATATTGTTGAGGGTGTGATCGGCGTAATGCAGAAGGCACCTGATGAAAACGAGAATGGTGTTAAGTACAAGGTCTACAACATTGGTAACAATGATCCTGTGAATTTGCTGGATTTTGTGGATATTCTGCAGCAGGAGCTTATCAGAGCCAAGGTGCTGCCTGAGGATTACGATTTCGAGGCACACAAGGAGTTAGTTCCTATGCAGCCTGGAGATGTGGAGATCACATACGCTGATGTAACGGCGCTTCAGGAAGATTTTGGATTTAAACCTGACACACCGCTCAGGGACGGACTTAGAAAATTTGCCGAGTGGTACAAACAGTACTATGGATGAGCACATGAACGACAAATCAACTCTTCTCAAAAAAATGAATATCGGCCTGGTGGCGTTCTTTCTGTGCAGTGTGATTCCTATGGTAATTCTGGGGTTCTTCAACTGGCCGTCGGCGGATGACCTGTCAATGGCCTATGAGACTCATGTGAAGTTCCAGGAGTCAGGCAGTGTGCTGGCAGCGCTGGGTTATGCCATCTATATGGGCGGTTGGTACTACATGAACTGGATTGGCTATTTCTTTTCATCGGCCCTGACAGCCATGTGCCCAAGCATCTTCGGCGAAGGCTGGTACTGGCTCACAAGCCTTATCATGCTGACCATGCTGACTGCAGGCGTAATGGTGTTCTTCAAAGCACTGTTCGTGAAGGTTTACGGATTCAGTCTTGAGTTTGCCAAGGCGGTGGCTGTGATTGTGCTGCTGATCATGATCAACAGCATGCCAAATGGCGGCATAAGAGCGGAAGCTTTCTATTGGTACAGTGGTGCCATTAACTATATGTTCATGTTCGGGCTAGGTCTTTTGTGGCTTGGGGTGATCTTCAATCTGTTCACTGGAGCAGGGGACGAGTCTAAGAAGCCTAAGCGTATCGCACGCCTAGTTGCTGTGAGCCTTTTGGGATTTCTTCTTGGGGGAGCCAACTACATGACTGCGCTTTGTCTTGCAATCGTGTCGGTGGGCCTCATCATTGCTGGTGTTCATGATAGGACAAAAGAGCCAATTCTTTCCTTTAAGGTTAGGATTGAAGTCCTTTTCCCTGCTATCTGCAATATATTGGGACTGGTGGTATCCGCCGTGGCGCCTGGAAACAAGGTCCGTGGGGCCAGCGTAGACTCCATCAATCCGTTGGTTGCAATCTTCAGATCCGTGTATCACGTATTTGACCTGTGCATCAACGAATGGGTGAGATGGGAAGTGTTGATATTGCTGCTTTTCATAGCACTTATAAGCGCAAGATTCTCATCAGGACTTAAGGTGAGATTTAGACACCCATTCTTGTTCAGTCTGTTTGTGCTTTTGATGTCTGCGGCAAACATTACACCACCGTTATATGCTACAGGCAATTTTGAAGCAGGCCGCATGGAAGCTATTATTTACGTGCAGTTCATTTTGTTGTCAGCTCTTTTGGTACATTACATCACCATTTGGATCTGCCAGACCATCCGAAAGGGCAGAGCTACGGCTGTTGACAAGGATGCAAGAAATCAGATCTTTGTATTCATGGCTAACTCGCTGCTGGGAATGCTGTTCATCGGAATGCTGCTGTCGGTTTACGTGAATCCACGGTACTTGACCGGCACATCTGCGTTGTATTCGCTCACAAGCGGAGAGGCAGCAACCTACAAAGCTGAGAACGTGGAGCGCCTGGAGGTCCTTGAGGACGACAGCATCAAGGATGCGGAGCTTAAGCAGCACACTGCGCAGCCGGAACTTCTCTTCTACACTGACATTACCAGGGATCCGGAAGAGTGGGTTAACAAAGCAACGGCAACATATTATAATAAAGAGTCTGTGAAACTTGTTTCGGACTGAAAGGGGCAATATGGACGTATCAAATTGCAAATACAAAGTTTTGGAATTTAAGGAATTTGGCGATGAAAGGGGCAATCTAGTGGTTGCGGAAGGTTCCGGATTCGACGTTCCTTTCGATATTAGAAGGGTCTTTTACATGTATGGCTCAGACCCAGATATCAAGAGGGGTAACCACGCCAACAGGTACACAAAGTTCGTGCTGATCAATGTTAGTGGCAGCAGCAAGGTGCTGGTGGACGACGGCAAGACCAAGGAGGTTGTGGTTCTGGACAAACCTAGAATGGGACTGTATCTGGCGCCTATGGTGTGGAAGGAGATGTACGATTTCTCACCTGATTCAGTTCTTTTGGTGCTGGCAAGTGAGCACTATATTGATGGCGAGTACATCAGGGACTATGATGAGTTCATTAAGGAAATCAATCAGAACGGCTGAACAATTGCAGTTCGGCGGCGAAATAGATTATAAGATAAGGGAAAATCATGAGTAAAATTTCAATTGTTGTGCCAGTGTACTGGAATTCAGACACGCTGGAGCTTTTGTACGAGGATATGAAGGAGAAGGTCCTGCCTAAGCTGGACGATTACGAGATTGTCTTTGTGGACGACGGTTCAGGGGACAATTCCTGGGAGATTATCAATAAGATAGCGGCTCAGGATCCACACGTTGTGGCAACCAAGTTGTCCAGGAACTTCGGCGAGCACGCTGCGATTCTGGCTGGTCTTTCTGTTTGCACCGGCGACTGCGCAGTGACTAAGCAGGCGGATCTTCAGGAGGATTCTACGCTGATTCTGGAGATGTACGAGAGCTGGAAGCGAGGAAACAAGGTGGTTCTGGCCATCCGTGAGTCCCGCGACGAGAATCCAATCACCAAGTTCTTTGCAGGCTGCTACTACTTCCTGGTGCGCAAGACCATCAACAAGGACATGCCACAGGGCGGCTGCGACTGCTACCTTGTAGATCGTAAGGCCATCGAGGTTCTCAAGATGATGGATGAAAAGAACTCCTCCCTGACCCTGCAGGTTATGTGGGTGGGCTTCAAGACAGAGAAGATCTACTTCCACCGCAAGGACCGCGAGGTGGGCAAGGGCAGATGGACACTGGGCAAGAAGGTTAAGCTTGTTGTGGATTCAATGATGAGCTTTTCATATTTCCCAATCAGGTGCATGGCTACACTTGGCTCAATTTTCTCACTTATGTCTTTGGTTGGAATCATCCTGACTATCAGGGAAAAGGTGTTGAACCCAGAGGCGCACGTGGGTTATGCGTCAATTATGACAGTGCTGTTATTTGGATTTGGAGCTCTTTTCATAATGTTATCAATGCTGGGTGAGTACATCTGGAGAGCACTTGAGGAATCAAGAAATCGCCCGCCATTTATCATTGATGAAGTGCACAGAGCTGAGGATAAAGAGGAGAAGTAATTATGGAAAAGATAATGCAGGGCCGCATGGACCGCGGTTTTGAGAGATATCAGAAGGAATACGAGGACAAGGCAATCGCGGTTCTTCGCTCAGGATGGTACATTCTGGGAAAAGAGGTTGAGGCCTTCGAGGAAGAGTTTGCTAAGTACGTTGGCACCAAGTACAGCGTTGGTCTTGCCAGCGGTCTTGATGCGCTGTGGCTTGCTTTCAAGGTTCTTGGAATCGGCAAGGGTGACGAGGTCATCGTTCAGGGCAACACATACATCGCCAGCGTAATGGGAATCACCATCAACGACGCAACTCCAGTGTTCGTGGAGCCTGATGAGTACTACCAGATCGACGCTGACAAGATTGAAGAGAAAATAAATGATAAGACCAAGGCTATTCTTGTGGTTCACCTCTATGGTCAGACCGCCAACATGGCTAAGATTCAGGAAATCTGCAAGAAGCACAACTTAAAGCTTGTTGAGGACTGCGCTCAGTCTCATGGTTCTTTATTCAATGGCCAGATGTCTGGAAGCTTTGGTGATATCGGATGTTTCTCATTCTATCCATCAAAGAACATGGGTGCTTACGGTGATGCAGGCGCTATCACAACTAACGATCCAGAGCTTGCGCGCCTTATGAAGATTTACCGTAACTACGGTAGCGAGAAACGTTACTACAACATGGTTGTGGGCGCTAACTCAAGACTTGATGAGCTCCAGGCTGGACTCCTTCGAGTTAAGCTCACTCACATGGAGGACATCACTAAGGAGAGAGAGCAGCTGGGCGCTTACTATGCTGAGCACATCAACAATCCTCTTGTTATCAAGCCTTCCGTTCGCGACGGCGCTACAAGCGTTTGGCACCAGTACGTTCTTAGAGTTCCAACTGAGGGAGGTGCTAAAGATAGTGTAACTACTGGCGGCGAGCCTAACACACGTGATAAGTTCAAGACTTATCTTGAGGAAAACGGCGTGATGACTCTGATCCACTACCCAATTCCTCCACACCTTTCAGAGGCCTATGAGTACCTTGGCCACAAGAAGGGCGCACTTCCTATTACAGAGAGCTACGCAAATGAAGTAATCTCTCTTCCTATCTACACTGGCATGACCAAGGAAGAGCAGGATCGTGTAATTGAATGTGTGAATGCATTTAGAATCTGATTTCTATCAAGAACAGGAGGCCCCATGGGCAAGAAGCTTGCAATTGATAAAGGACTTAGGAACTTAATAAACAAGTATTTCTTCGAGCTTTGCATGGTCGTGGTTCTGGCGGCTGCGGTGTTTATCAGAGTCAGCTTGCTACCAAACACAGATCTTTCCCCTGATTACGAGACCTACTACAAGGCCTGGGTGGAACACTACAGGCAGTACGGACTTGTGAAGGGGCTTGAGTCCGCACCCGGGGACT
This sequence comes from Butyrivibrio proteoclasticus P6B7, assembly GCF_000622085.1. GTDB lineage: Bacteria > Bacillota > Clostridia > Lachnospirales > Lachnospiraceae > Butyrivibrio > Butyrivibrio proteoclasticus_A. The sequence goes on along the minus strand of NZ_JHWL01000010.1, from coordinate 131,236 downwards.
ACTATGTTCCTTTCAATATCATTTATTGGCTTTGCAGCCTTCTTCCAGTGGAGCCATGGCTTCCACTGGGCATTATTCCTGGCATTTTCGAGGCAATATCTGCCTTCTTTATTTACAAGATCTTTTATCTGCTGACGGGACGCCGCCACCACTCTGTGTTTGCGGGAATTCTCACATTATTCCTGCCCTTCGTTGTGTTCAACGGCGCGCTGTGGAAGCAGGTCGACGCAGTCTACACATGTTTCCTGGTGATCTCACTTTACCATCTGTTAAAAGAGAATTATCGCTGGGCCTTTGTCTTCTACGGCATTGCATTCGCCTTCAAGCTTCAGGCAATTATCTTTTTACCAATTCTTGTGATCTTGTACCTGACTGAGGGCTACGCTACATATTCCAAGGTCAGCAAGGACGATAGCGATAAAAAGAGCTTTAGCATACTGGAATTCCTGTGGATTCCGGCAATCTATCTGATTGCTGGTCTGCCGGAGGTTCTGTGCCGTCACGGGATCAGGGCTACTTACCTGGCTTACTTTGATCAGGCTGGCGAGCTCTCCAGTGAGGGCTACGGCATGGTTTCTTATTTCCCTAACCTTTATAACTGGGGCTTTGACGACTACGATGCACTGCTGTCCAAGGCTGCAATACTGCTGCTGTTGGTAGTGCTTGTGTTTATCGCATTTGTTTGCTACAGATACCGCGATGCCATGGATAGAAGCATGGTGGTGTACCTGGCAATCTGGGTCGGCATGACCTGCCTGATGCTCCTTCCTGGTATGCACGAAAGATATGACTACGCGGTGCTTTTGATCCTGACTCCTTACGCAATTCTTAGTAGAAAGCAGATTATATGGCCTATGATTCTGGTTAATCTGTGTTCACTGGCTTGCTACGGCCGCGCTCTGTTCCGCGCAGATATCATTCCTATGTACATCGTGACCTTCGCCTACGCTGTGGCTTACTTCTGGATTACTGTAGATGTGCTGGGGATCCTGGCTGCGAAACGTAGGGATTAAAAAATAACGATTAGGAGACAGTGCACTTGAAAGCAAGAAACATATTCAATTTAATAATAGTGTTCTGTCTGGCACTGGCATCGTTCCTGGTGCTGGCCACAAGCGTTGTGACCACGATTTACTACGACATGCACTACGATGTGGACTGGCCACAATACACAAGAGAGAATATACCACTGCTGCTCTTATTTACGGCGGCAGTTTTTGTGGTTTTTGTATTACTTTACAAAAGAAACCTTCTTACAACTAAGGCAGATGGTTACAAGCTGCTTAGCTATGGCTTTGTGATAGCTTACTGCTTGATGCTGATCCTTGTGATCACTCCACTGCCAGTTAATGACTCAAAGACATTGGACAATTGCATCAACGAGTTTATGAGTGGTAATTATTCCGCGCTGACTGAAAAGGGTGGATATCTTTTCTTCTTCCCATTTCAGCTGGGCTACGTAGCTTTTGGCCAGATTATGACTAGCATATTTGGCGCAGGCAATTACCTGGCTTGGGATCTTTTGCAATTGATTTCTATCCTGGTAACCGTGGCATTTTTATACAAGATTACTTGGGAACTTTTCGAGCGCAAAGCAATATGCAGCATTATGGCCTTGATGTCCCTAGGCATGCTGTTCTTCTATAATTATGTGACTTACATTTACGGCGATATCCTCAGCATGGGCCCTCAGACCTTGGCGCTTTACTTGACACTTATGTATATAAAGCGTGATAGAAGAGACTACATGATTGGAGCTGCGCTGTCTATTTCACTGGCAGTAATGCTGAAGACCAACTGCCAGATAGCACTGATTGCTATGTGCATGATGATATTGTTCTCGATTATGCGACCTGCGGATGCAAATAAGACTAAATTATTCCAGCCAAGCAGACTCACGGCTCCAACCTGGAAGCGCGCTCTTGAGCGCATCATAATTGTAATCCTGCTAGTAGCCTGCGTTAAGCTTCAGGGCTTCGCAGTGAATACCTACTACAAGTCCGTGACTGGCCTTAGCGAGATTCCATCAGGCTTTCCAAAGCTTTCTTGGGTTGCCATGGGCCTTCAGGAGAGCGAGTTGGAGGATGGCTGGTACAACGGCTACCACTACACTATTTATGGAACTTTCAATGACTACAACTCAGAAGAAGCTTCAGCGCTGGCTCTTGAGAACATCAAGGAAAATGTTAGCTCTTTTATCACAAGACCATTACACGGCGGAAGGTTCCTGCTGCGCAAGTTCCTGACCCAGTGGGCAGACCCGGTGTGCATATCCACACACAATCTGGATCTTGTGAGCAGACATGTGGATAGAGAGGGCTTTCAGGCCGCGGCTTGTGAATATCTTGTCTTTGGAGAGGGCTCGCAGATTCTGTGCTGGATCATGAACGTGTTCATGACGGTTTGTTACTTCTGCGTATTCGTGTACCTGACCAAGGTCCTGAAGGAAAAGAGAATCTCTCAGGAGGAGATGCTACTGCTGATCTTGATCTTCGGGGGCATGGTCTTCCACGAGTTCTGGGAGGGCACATCACGCTACACCATGAGATACTACGTGTACTGGCTGCCATTCGCCGCCAGGGGCATGCAGATAATATTGGAGAGAATAATTGGACAATTGGCTAAGCAACAAAAAATCAAAACTTAATATATACTCCGACGACAGGCTTAACATGAAGCAGCCTGTTCTGTGGTGCTTTTTCGTAGCTCTTTTGACAATAACGCTGTGCTCGCGCTCGTCATTCCTGTACGCGTTCAATCTCTGGGACGACGCCAACAGCTACTTCACCATGGGAAGGAGCATGTTCAGGGGCATGGTGCCCTATCGCGACCTGTTCGACCAGAAGGGCTACATCCTGTACGCCATCTACGGCGTGGCATCGTTGATTTCGCCTACAACCTTCATCGGCGTGTATGTGTTTGAGGTGCTGGCGGCCTTCGTGGCGCTTCTAAGCATCTTTCTGATCCTGAACCTGTACCTGGGCAAGGGTTATCTGCCATACATCGGAACGGCCCTGTCCAGCGCGGTGATTTACTCATCCCTGTGTTTTTGGTGGGGCGGAAGTGCCGAAGAATTCCTGTTCCCATGCATCTGCCTTGGAATGTATCTGTCTCTAAGGTACTTCAGGGAAGGCTATCCGGAGGCTATGAGCTACGGAACAGTGTTGTTTGGCGGCTTCCTGGCTGGCGTGGTGTTCCACATCAAGTTCAACTCCCTGGGATTCTTCTTTGCCTGGATGATGATGGTGTTCTTCGCGGACCTCATCGGCGCCAAAGCAGTGGCTAAGGCATTTATCAGCTGCTTTGTCTTCCTGTTCGGCATGGTTATCGCTACAGTGCCAGGAATTATCTATTTTGGCGTTAATGGTTCCATCGGCAGCTGGGCATACGTTTATTTGTACAAAAATATTTTTGAATACTCAAAGAGCCTGAGTTTACTGGAACGATTCGCTGCAATATACGATATTATGACAGATCATATGTACAGTAATCCGATATGCTACTTGCTTATTTTTGTCGGTGCTGTATACTTTACTGTGGCTTTATTTTCCAAATTCATCAAGGAGAATAAGTTCAATCAGATAAAAAGAAATAGCTTTTTAATCGAGGTCAGCGTCTTCGAGTACCTTAATATAGTAGCTCTTTTGACCTTTCTGATCCTGGTGATCTTCGCAGGCGGAGTGACGCTGATGTACTACCCATTCCCAATCAACGCCTTTGCGGTGTTTGGACTTGTGGCAGTGGGCAAACTCATGAAGGGTCTCTACAGGCTCATGGGCTGGGCTCGGGGTAAAAGAGAAAGCCAAATGCTCTTTTCACCAACAGGCCCCAAGACGGTGTTAGTTCTTTTAACCGCCCTGGCTATCAGCGTTGCCATCATCCTTGGCTGCTCTGTTAACGTCAGGACCATGAGTGTTAAAAAGAAAGATCTCTGGCTCTTCAAGTTCAGAGATTACATAGCTTCCCAGGGTGTGAACAACCCGAAGCTGCTTAATATGTACGGTTTCGACACGGGGCTTTACACTGTGACAAATGCGGACCCGGTGTGTTATTATTATCAGACCCAGACTTTAAATATGGACGAGGTTCTGGAGGTTCAGTACGGCTTCATTCGTGAGGGCAAGGTGGACTTCGTGGTGTCCTGTGAGCAGCTTGATCCGGCGGATGTGGAAGGGTACGAGCTGGTGCTACATGATAACATCGATATCTACAGGTTCAGCAAAGAGTACTATTTGTATGAACGCGTGGACCTAGTTAAGTAATATACAAGTTTCAAGGAGAAATAGTTATGCCAATTAGAATCAATAGTTTCATGGGAAAATTTGGATGGTTTGCAAGAAAGCACTTCCCAATGCTTGCAAGTAATGCCTACCTTAAATTACAGTTCGTTACACGTAGCAAGTCACAGAAGGCTTATTGCGATTATTTCCTTAATTCCAAGGAAGTCCCAATGCCTAACGTTGTCAACATTGAGACAATCAATAGATGTAATTCAACATGTTCTTTCTGCACAGCCAACGTTCATGCGGAGTGCAGACCTCTTATGATCATCGACGACGATCTTTACAAGAACATCATCGATCAGCTTGCTGACTGGGGTTACAAGGGTCACCTTACCCTCTACGGCAACAACGAGCCACTTCTGGACACTAAGATCGTGGAGAGACACAAGTACGCCAGGGAGAAGCTTCCTGACAGCTTTATCTTCATGTCTACAAACGGCCTTATTCTCAATATCGATAAGGTAAAAGAGGTTGCTCCTTACATCGATCAGCTTATTATCAACAACTACTCTATGGAAATGAAGCTCCACAAGAACATTCAGGAGCTCTACGATTATGTAAAGGCTCATCCAGAGGAGTTCAAGGATCTGGACATCCAGATTCAGATGAGATACCTTCAGGAGGTTCTTACAAACCGCGCCGGAAGTGCGCCTAACAAGCAGGCTACAGAGAAGGTTATCAAGGAGACATGTCTTTTACCATTCACAGATATGTGGATCATGCCTAACGGTAAGATGGGTCTTTGCTGCTGCGATAACTTCGAGAAGACTGACTTTGGCGACCTTACTAAGATGTCACTTAAGGAAGCATGGGGCTCTGAGAAGTTCCAGCAGGTTAGAAGACAGATTGCAGAAGGCCGTCAGAACTATCCATTCTGTAAGCACTGTGATTTCATCGACGCTGGTTTCCGTATGCAGATCGTTAACGCAATTCTTCGTGGTGATCAGGACGCAGCCAACAGACTTGGCGGTCACGAGCGTATGAAGATCGGTAACAAGAACAACACTGACGATAACATTAAGTAATCCAGCAAATACCAGCTTCTGACCGTTCAGATGCTGATAAATCATAGCAATAAAGATCGGAACGAGATTATAAGATGATCAAACGTATCAAAAACGACAAATTCTTATGTCTTGCTATTCTCTTTGCAATCGCAGCCTGTGCTTTCATGATGATTGTGGGAGAGGATAGCTTTGTTGCTGTGCATGACAACATGGATCTTTTCATCGCCCAGTACGCGATGCTCCGTAACACCGGCAGTTTCTTTAGCCACGGTGTCAGCGCTCCTTTCCTTGGGGGCGTTTCAAGGGATGTGCTCCCCAGCGAGTTTTCTCTTTATTCTGTGCTGTACATGGTGATGAGGCCTTACGCAGCCTACATCCACGGCTACGGCATCAAGATTCTTATTGCAGTTATTTCTTTTAGACTTCTTATGATCGACTATATCAAGGACGCAAGGCAGATCCGCGACGTAAAAGATCTTCCTCTTGGAATCAAGGCTTTCGCCTCACTGGGCGGCCTTCTTTACGGCGTTCTCAACGTGTTCCCAGCTTACGGCATTGCATTTGCCAGCATTCCGCTTATCATCTATTTCCTTAGGAATGTGTACAAAGCAGCGCCTCCAGGAAGCAAGCTTTCTGAAGTCCTTAAGAACACCTGGAAATGGCAGCTTTTGGTCTTTGCCTATCCTTTCGTTTCTTATTTTTCATATTTTGGATTTTTCATTCTTGCATATTTAGTTGTGGCCATCATCTGGCTCTTTATCAGAGATAAGCGTATTTCTCTGGCTTTGGTTGTAGCTCTTTTCATACTTGCTGCAGGCAACGTGGCCTTCGAGTACAGGCTCTTTGGAATGATGTTGTTCTCTGACACTGAGACCATCCGCGAGACTATGGTTCAGACCTACTACGGCTTTGGCGGCATCATGAAGGAAAGCTTCGACGTCTTCGTCAACAGCATGATGCATGCGGAGGACTGCCATAAGTTCTTTGTAATGCCTATCTGCCTGGCTTATCTGGTGGAACTCAACGTTCGCTATGTGATGAAGCGCGATTTTAAGGGGATTTTCCACGACGTTTACAATCTGTGCTTCTTGATTCTTGTGTTCAACGCCCTGATTTACGGCCTTTACTATTCAAAGGGCATGAACATGCTGGTGGCAACTATATTGCCGCCTCTTAAGGGCTTCCAGTTTAACAGGACTATCTTTTTTAGCCCATTTCTCTGGTGCGCGATGCTCTTCATCTTCGCGGTGCGGTTCTTTGACTACATCCTTGGTAAGGACGGCATTTCCCATAAGTGGAAAAAAATCCTGTCCTTCCTACCATACATCGTGATGGTGGAGGCTATTCTCATTGTCCTTACCACGCCCACCAGGTACAACGACCTGCTGAACACCGCTAAGGGCGAGATCAAGCGCAACATGGGCAACGAACTGGACGAGCTCACCTACGGTGAATTTTATTCAAAAGATCTTTTTACATCAATTAAGAATGACTTGAAATACCAGAACGAATGGGCTGTTGCCTACGGTATGCACCCTGCAGTTCTTGAATATAACGGTATCAGGACTTTGGATGGCTATCTTGGATTCTACCCACAGAGCTACAAGGAGCAGTTCCGTCAGGTGATTGCGCCGGCTCTTGATAGGATGGAGCCCACTAGGCTATACTATGATGAGTGGGGTGCCAGATGTTATCTGTATTCCGGCACTGATCTGTCCATCGTTATGCCAACCAAGAGCATGACTGGTGTGACGGACAACGATATCTACATCAATTCCGCAGCTCTGGCTGAGATGGGATGTAGTTATATCTTTTCACGAATTGAGATATCTAATGCGGCAGAAGCTGGACTTAAGCTTGTTGGAAGCTACAGCGGAGCCGGATCGCCGTATACAATCTATGTGTATACGATTGTTGAGTGATGGATGCAGGATGGATAACACGGAATTATTGATAGTTGTTATCTGATTGAATGTCATGAATAATATAAATGTGGATAATTCTAGTAGATTATCTACAGATAATGAATAATGAGAAGGAATCAAAATGGACAAAATTGCAGTATTAATTCCATGCTATAACGAAGAAGCTACAATAGGTAAGGTTATCAGGGACGCCAAGGCTGCGCTCCCAGAGGCCACAATCTATGTATATAACAACAATTCCAAGGACAGAACTGTTGAGATCGCAGAGGCAGAGGGCGCCGTTGTGCGCAACGAGTACATGCAGGGTAAGGGAAACGTTATCCGCCGTATGTTCCGCGAGATCGATGCCCTTGTATATGTGATGGTTGACGGCGATGACACCTATCCAATGGAGTCTGCGCCTGAGATGGTGGACCTTGTCCTTAACCACAACTCCGACATGGTAGTTGGTGACAGACTTTCATCCACATACTTCCAGGAAAATAAGCGTCCTTTCCACAATTTTGGAAACAGCCTTGTTCGCGGCAGCATCAACAAGCTCTTTGGCTGTAACGTCCGCGACATCATGACTGGCTACAGAGCTTTCAGCTATGAATTCGTTAAGACCTTCCCGGTTCTTTCAAAGGGATTCGAGATCGAGACTGAGATGACTATCCATGCGGTTTACAACAACATGCAGATCGACAACGTAGTTATCGAGTACAGAGACAGACCTGCGGGATCTGAGAGTAAGCTTAATACCTATGCTGACGGCTTCAAGGTTCTTAAGACTATTGCAAAGCTCTATCGTAGCTACAAGCCATTTGGCTTCTTTACTATAATAGCAGCAATTCTGGCAGCTCTTTCAATCGGCTTTGTTATTCCTGTTATCCATGATTATTGGATCACAGGCCGAGTTGACAGATATCCAACCTTGTTCGTATGCGGCTTCGCTATGCTCGCGGCATTCCAAAGCTTTTTTACCGGAGTACTGTTATCCACAATGGCCCTGAACAACAGGCGTGAGTTCGAGATGCAGCTCAACATGCTGCAGCGCCACAAGGAGACGGACTATAATTCCTGATATTATCTAGAGAATGATTGTGGATTTTTCTGATCATCTAGAGAATAAATGTGGATTTCTGCAATGATACAGAAATCAACAATTATGAATATATTGTTTCATCAAGAATCCGCATTGCAGCGGATTCCGTGCATTATTATTAGAAAAGGATTTACCATGAACACTAGCAAAAAGAGCCTGGCACTTAAGGCTTCAAAGGATTTAATTCTCAGCGTGCTTGCGCTGGTTATCTACAACGGTGTCCTCCAGCTGGTTATCTACCCAAGCCTTAACAAGGCTATGGGCGAGACCGCCTTCGGCACCGTTCTTTATTTGATTTCAATAGTTTCCATTATGGGAGCTGGCTTCGGTACTGCCGCCAGCTATTCTCGTATGGTGGCCAAGAAGGACCGCACTGAGACTAACGGTGACTACAACATCTTTCTTCTCATTATCGCGGCTATTTCCACGGTGGTTACCTTCATAGCTCTTTTGTCCATAAAAGAACTAAATCCTGTCTACTACGCACTGTTGCTGGTGCTGATGATCGCTACGGTCTTCAGATACTACGCGGACGTGGAATACCGCATGAACATTAAGTTCGTGAACTACTTCCTGTTCTTCCTGTCAGTGGCTGTGGGCTATGTGGCAGGTCTTGGCGTGTACCATTTCACAAAGAACTGGGTGCTGGTCATTCTCTTGGGAGAGCTGGCAGGCCTTGTGTTTACTTGCATTGTGGGTTCTATCTTCAAGGCTCCGTTCCTGATTCGCTCTGATAGCTTTGACGCTAACATGAAGTCTGTGTGGACCATTTCAGCCTCTAACCTTGTGGCTGCCATGGCGCTTCATGCGGACAAGATCATACTTCATCCAATGGTGGATTCAAGGAGCGTTACGATCTTTTACACCGCCAGCCTTATTGGCAAGATCGTGGCGATGCTCACAACACCGCTAAACGGCATTATTATCAGCTATTTTACCAACTACAAGATTAAGCTTACACGTAGGATCTTTTCACTGATGTGCCTTGCAGCCCTTGCGCTGTCTATCGTCGGCGCCGGCGTTTGCATGTTTGTGTCCTACGTGTTTGTTAAGCTCTTTTACCCGAACCTGCTTGCGGAGGCCAGCGGATACTTCTTCCTGGCTAACCTGGGACAGATCCTGTACTTCATTTCCGGATCCCTCATGGTTATTCTCCTGAGCTTTACTAAGGAGAAGTCACAGCTTCTGATCAACCTTATCTACGGAGCTACATTCCTGGTACTGCTGATCCCTGCTACACACTTCTTCGGCCTTATGGGAATGGCCGTTGGACTTGTGGTGGTGAACCTGATTAGGCTCCTCGTTACCGCGGTATTTGGCATGAACGCGCTGGAGAAGGAGAGTAAGCAGGCTGATTGATGATTTTTATAGTCCTAGTGTCGTGTTATGGCTTGTATTAAGCTATCCGACACTAGGATTTTTATATACATAAAACAATAGTAAATAAATAGCATTAAGTAATGAGATTTCTTATCTCAAATAGAGTAGAATAGGAACATATAATTACATCTGTGAATTCTACGCTAGCGAATGAATATTGAAGATTATGTAAAACAGAGTAAGTTTTGAGATGGTGTTTGACACGCAGCAAAACTTAAAAAACGTCAGTACTTAGTCGGCGTTCTGTGACGACTTAGTACTGCTACGTTTTTTACGTAGCGCGAGCGTTAGCAAGTGCCAAATGCTATCTCAAAACTTACTCGTCCTAATTTCACTACCATCCGCGTAGCCAACACACGATGTACTTGGGAGGTTTACATGAATAAAGTTTATTTTCACTTACCGGGGCTTAGGTACAATTACCCTTTGAACATGTTCTGGCTCAGCATGCTCAAGAAGTACCCCCACTACTTCAGAGAAGGCGTGGAGATTGCCTCATTCTTTGGCTCTTTTCCATTATCTCTTTGGAATGGCGGCCGTCTTACCAACAACGATCAGTGCGACGCGGCTTTTGTCAGCAACGTCGTTAAGAATATAAATGCCCAAGGCGTGCCAGTTCGTTACACATTTACGAATCCTCTTTTAACAGAGGAAGATTTAACTGACAAGTTCTGCAACTACTGCCTGAAGGTGGGAGACAACGGCATGAACCAGGTTCTTGTGTTCTCGCCAATTCTGGAGCAGTACATCAGGGAGAATTACCCGTCCTACAAGATTGATTCCACAACCTGCAAGGAGATCAAGGACGTGGATGCCCTCAACGCCGAGCTTGAGAAGGACTACACCTATGTGGTGCTTGATTATAACTTGAACAACAAGTGGGATCTTCTTGAGAATATCGGACACAAGGAGAAGATTGAGGTCCTTGTAAACGCGCTCTGCGTGCCTAATTGCGAGAGACGTAAGGGTCACTACGAGAACATTTCAAAGAACCAGCGCATTATCCTTAAGAACCGCGAGCTTCCACCAGAGAAGCGCATTCCGATCATTCCTTGGCACTGTGAGTACGGCGACAAGAACTGCATTCACACAATCCAGGATTACTCAACCTACATCTCTCCAGAGATGATCTGGGAGAAGTACGTGCCAATGGGCATCAACAACTTCAAGATCGAAGGCCGCACAGCCAACCTCTTCTCACTGCTTGATACCTACTGCCACTACATGATAAGGCCTGAGTACGCCGGCGAAGCAAGACTCTTAGTGCTCCGCAACCTAGAGGCATCCAAGGTCATAGTTGTAAATAAGCCTAGACCAATGGAGTTTAAAATATAAGGCATAGGAATTAAGTTAGAATTAGATACTAATACTTGATATTTGAGAACCAAAGAGATTCAAACTCTTTGGTTCTTTTTGCGCGATGTCAAGGGATTGTGACTTGTCCGACGCCATTCTGGAGCATGTACGGATAAGACAAGTTGATTCAGTACATTTTATCCGCAAGCTTTTTGGGTTTAGAACTAGGTTTTCAGTATGTTACGGATAAGATGTAATGAGGCGAGTGATTTTATCCGCAAATTGAATCATAAAATGAATTGCTCACATGAAAATTGCGGATAGAAATATAATGAATCAATCTTCTTATCCGCAAGGTCAGCAAAAAGCTAAATTCTAAAACTGAAAACTTGCGGATAAAAATACTGAATCATAGAGCTCTTATCTGCAAGCAAAAAAAACCAACAAAAATATGCGGATAAGACTGTTGATTTACAACATCCTATCCGCAAATATAATCTCATAATCCCATATTCCATTAGTCCTAAACTATTTCTTACAAACCAAGGACCGTCACACAACGCCTCACAGAGACATTACTAACTCAGCTTTTATACATCTTCCCCAGCGCTTCAATTTCCCTCCGGAACTGCGCCACCACTTCCGAAGGCTCCAGTATCTTAACCCCAGATCCCAGCGCAAATATCCATCCGAAGAACTGATCTGACAAAGCCACATCCACGTGGGTCTCTGACCATCCTTCTTTCAAAGAACTCTTTCTAATCGTAATATCTTTTCCGAACCTGTCGATCATAACGCCCACGATCTCATCATCAAAAGCAAGCTTAACCTTCGTGGTTGCGCCGCCGTACATTCCAAAATTCATGCTGGAGTAGGACGCCATATCAAGCGCTTCAAACGCCTCTTTACCAAGCCGCATATCCTCCAAAAGCTTGATATTACGCATCTTATCAACGCGGTAATGCTTGATTATCTGCGCTTCCTCGTCATATGCGATCAGATAGTAATTCTCATCATCCCAGGTCAGCGCCCATGGACTGGCCACGTACAGACCTTCCTTCCTGGGAACCATCTCTTTTGCCGTATTCCACTTGAAATACTCAAACGCAATCTGCTTGTTAGACGAAATAGCGTTATGAATCTCATCCACGATATAGTAAATACTCTCGTTCATGGTCTTGATGCGGCCCTGAACCACCACCTGCCTCTTCAGCTGGCTGGCCTCGTACTCACTGGACAAAGACGTAAGCTTTTTTATCAGAGCATTGGACTTCTTCTCGGTGATGAACTTGGAAGCCTGGATAGAATCCACCAGGAGCTTCAGCTCAGCGATCTCGAAGTGCTTGCTGCCCACGTGATAGAAGTAGTTCTTTCCCACCTGCTCACCGATAACGTCGATTCCCAGGATCCTCAGCGCCTCCATGTCATCGTAAAGGCTCTTCCTGTCTGCAGTCACGCCATGCTCTTCAAGCAGCTCCCTGATCTGTGGCATGGTGAGATAGTGTGAATCGTCGGTTTTCTGGACCATGATCTTGGCCAGATAGTACAGCTTTAGCTTCTGATTTTGTCCCTTTGGCATAGGCTTACCCCTTGTTAAAAGATCTTTTTAACACCGTCAGAATAAATCACATAAATGGCAGTCAGGTCCTGGTTAAGGAACACAACCTTGGACTGTGAATAGGTCAGGTCGAAGACGTCAGTCATAACCTGCTCGATTGTGGCGCTGCTGTTGTAGCACTGGAAAAGCACGCCGTCCTTGGTGTAGTACATATATCCTGTGTCCACGCTCCATGCGAAGTTGTGGCTATCGTCACTGCTGTATTCGTCGATGCCCTTCTCGATGAGCTCGCCTGTGCCGCCCATTGGCATGTAGTACAGGTCGCCGTCTGTGGTCACGTACCAGATTTCCTCGCCGTTGTAGTTGCCAAGAACCTCGCGCACGTACACGTCATCCACCAGTACAGTCTCGGTAAAAGAGCTATCTCCATCAGAATCAGCTCTGAAAACCTTGCCGTCAGCGGCGTAGATAAATGAAGTGCCCTCTGTATCGCATAAAAGGATGGTGTCCACCTGAACAAGAGATCTTGGAAGGTCGATGAAGTCGTCCCCAAGCTTGTTCAGAATGTATGCGTTACCGTTGGTGCTTGCAATCAGAACATCTGACATGTCCTCAACATCCAGGAGCAGGCCGCCAAACTGTGAATAATCGTTGATCATGTAATCTGTAAAGATAGAGTGGAACTCGCCTTCAAAGACTGTTAGCGGATTTTCGAAGGTGTCGCTGCAGAAATATGTGCCATTATCAGTAACTGCGATGATCTCTGTGCAGTACTTGTTGGTGTAGTGGTGCTTGATCTCGCCTTCGCAGATGAGAGTCTTTGTCTTGGTAGCTCTTTCGTATCTATAAAGACCTTCACTCTCGGAATCCCAGTAGTAAACGATCTTTGCGTCATTTGAAACAGTGTAAGGAACCGCAATCTCATCAGTTACGCGGGTTGTCTTAAGGTTGTAGCCTGCAACGTAGACAGCGTAACCCTTTGAGTTGTTCTTGGCATAAGAAACTGTCTTTCCATCAGGAGAGATGCAAGGTGAGTTTGCAACAACCTTCTTGTCCACAAGCTCGCTGGCACCTGTCTTTGTGTCGAACAGGTAAAGGTCACCCTCGGTGTGATCGTCGTTTGTAGGCATTACATAGAAGAGATGTCCGCCGTCATGGGCGATATCGCAGCATGTAGCTCCAGGCGCGAACTCGATCATGGCAAGATCCGCATTAAGGTAAAAGAACTGAACCGTTGTTGTATCAAGAATCATGGCCTCAGTGCAGTCTGCAGTAAATGTAATACCGTAGCTGTGGCCAATAATATCTGTGTTCACGTTTCCAGCCTGGTTGACGAAAATTCCGCCGCCCAAGTCTGTGATCCAATCACCAGTGAAGTAGTTAAGGGATCCTGTGTAGACTTCAGGAGTCTTACCCTCGGAAACCTGCGCAGTCTGTGAACTTGTGTCCTCAGCAGTTGCTTCCTCTGTGGATTCATCCTCGCTGCCGCTGTTCTTATCTTCCTCCTCAGCCTCTGTAGTTACGTGAGTTGCTGGAGTGATTGGTGGATTGTCGTTGCTTGCCAGGTCAGTTGCCTTTTTAGCCAGCATTACGAATGCTCCCACGCCGATTCCCACGATCAAAAGAGCTACAATAATAATGGCAAGAACCGTTGGCCATACCTTGTCCTTCTTCTTTGGCTGCTGAGCCATGTTGTTTGGCATGTATGGTGGGCGATTTGGTATGTTTGGCATACCTTGAGCTGGCTGTGGCTGGCCATTGTTCATTGGCTGGTTCATGCCATTGGTTGGCTGGCTGTTTGGCATGCGCTGTGGCTGGCCATTTGGCATCTGGCCGTTGTTCATTGGCTGACCCGCGTTATTCATAGGCTGGCCAACATTCCCATTAACTTGCTGATTAGGCATTGGCTGGCCGTTGTTTACTGGCTGGTTCATGCCTGGTGCAGTCTGACTGTTATTCTGTGCCTGATTCATGCCATTTGGTGCATTCTGTACAGGTCCATTCTGAACTGGTACGTTCTGCATGCTTGGTCCATTCTGGACTGTAGCACTTGGCATGCCCTGAGTTGGCATTGGCTGGCCGTTATTCATAGGCTGCATATGTGCTGGCCTCTCAGCTCTAGGATCGTATGGTTTTCCAAAATCTTCATCAGGGGCTGGAGTCCCGCAGAATTCGCAGAATTTCTGCCCTGGTTTAATCTCTTTTCCGCAATTACCACAATTCATACCTTTGTCCTCTTTCACTGAAATAAAATTCCCTCAAACATGCCTATTATATACTATTTATCGTGCATATTAAAGAGTTTGGCGCATGTTTGCGGATAAGACATAATGAATCATTGACTCTTATCCGCAAACATATAGTGGGCTAATTGTGGTTGCGGATAAAATATCATGATTCAGTAACTTTATCCGCAAGTTTTTAAATAAAAAATGGGCTTTCACAAAGTCTTGCGGATAAGAAGATTGATTCATCATTTTTTATCCGCAAATTTATCATATGCACAAATAGTCTGAGATTAGATTTGCGGATAAGGCCTTTTGATTCATTACATCTTATCCGTAACATCATCGAAAACCTGATTTTTAAAGCCCAAAACTTGCGGATAAAATGTACTGAATCATTATTCTTATCCGCACATGCTCCAAATCGGCCAATTTCCTCCAATAAAGTCATAAAAATTTGAATCTACCAAGTGTTTTGCGCTATCACAGTCATAGAATATCTTTGTTAAATTAGCATAAACACTAACAATAAACCGTCCAGAAGTAGTAGAATATTCTTATACAAGTGTATTCACGTCAACATTAAGGAAGGAGATTACCTATGGCAGATTCAAGAAGTGATTTGATCAATCAGTTGGCAGCAAGCATGGGCGCAGGCGATTATGCCAAGACCAGGTTCGAGGAATCACGCTATGATGCAGAGACTGGAACTCTGTACTGTGATGGCTACGTAATTTCTAAATCCGTAATTGATGAGGCAGTTCAGCACTTCAAACTCATGCAGAGCAAGTGCGACATGAACGATCCTGCTTCCAGACACATGGCGCTCATCTACAAAACTGCTTTGGAAGGCATTAAGAAACTTCGAGAATCAGACGCTAAGAATCCATCATAACCACTAGGACAATAACAAGCTCTTTTAACAAGCCACAACATCTTGTGGTTGAAAAAATATTTCAGGAATATATTGACACCCCACATACAAAGTGGTAATATCATTTACAAGATAAAAGGGAGTAGCGGAACACCTTAAATGGTGGTCTTGAAACCGTCAACCGAAGATTTTTAATCTTCCGTATCAAGTGAGACTGCAAGACTTTTATCGCAACAATTAAATGTTTGCGATAAGGGTCTTTTCTTTTTCTCAAAAAACAAACCCCTTCACAACCAAGAAAATGGAAAGTTACTTATCGCAAACGCCCTACGGGTAACCCCCGAGAAAGCGAGGCATCGTTATGCTATTTGATTTTGTAACTTATTTACCTATTTTCGCACTGATCCTTGTGATCATCATGGTCATCGTGGCCGGTTATGTAAAGGCTCCTCCAGACAGAGCCTTCATTATTTCAGGTCTTCGCAAGAAACCACGTATCCTCATCGGTCGTGCTGGTGTTAAGATTCCTTTCTTTGAAAGAGTCGATAAACTTTATCTTGGACAGATGACTGTTGACATTAAGACAGAGCAGTCAGTTCCTACAAACGATTTCATCAACGTTAATGTTGACGCTGTTGCTAAGGTTCGTATTGGTCAGACTCCTGAAGCTATTCAGCTGGCTTCCAAGAACTTCCTTAACAAGAGACCTGAAGAGATCACAATGGACCTTCAGGATTCTTTACAGGGTAACATGCGTGAGATCATTGGTACACTTGCTCTTAAGACCATTAACACAGACCGTGACAGCTTCTCAGATCAGGTTATGGAGAAGGCTTCAAAGGACATGAACAAGCTTGGTATCGAGATCCTTTCTTGCAACATCCAGAACGTTACTGATGAGAACGGCCTTATTAGTGACCTTGGTATGGACAACACCGCTAAGATCAAGAAGGACGCTGCTATTGCAAAGGCACAGGCCGACAGAGACGTAGCTATTGCAAAGGCTGAGGCTGACAAGGCTGCCAACGACGCTAGAGTTATTGCACAGACAGAGATTGCTGAGAAAAACAACGCTCTTGCTATCAAGCAGGCAGAACTTAAGAGAGAAGCCGACACAGCAAGCGCTGTTGCTGACGCTGCTTACGAGATTCAGACACAGGAACAGCAGAAATCAATCCAGACAGCTACTGTAAACGCTCAGATTGCTAGAGCAGAGCGCGAAGCAGAACTTAAGCAGAAAGAAGTTATCGTAAAACAGCAGGAACTTGCTGCTGAGATTGAGAAAAAAGCTGATGCTGAAAAGTATCAGGCTGAGAAAAAGGCTGAGGCAGAGCTTCTTCAGAGACAGAAGAAAGCTGAAGCTGCTAAGTACGAGCAGGAGCGTGAGGCTGATGCTAGAAAAGCAAGAGCTGAAGCTGATCAGTACGAGAAGGAAAGAGAAGCAGATGCTCAGAAAGCAAAGGCAGAAGCTGAGAAGTACGCTGCAGAGCAGATGGCAGCTGGTATTAAAGCTAAGTACGACGCAGAAGCCGCTGGTATTGCTGCAAAAGGTAAAGCAGAAGCTGAAGCAATCAAGGCTAGAGGTATTGCTGAAGCGCAGGCCCTTGAAGCTAAAGGTCTTGCAGAGGCTCAGGCAATGGAGAAGAAGGCAGAAGCTTATAAGAAGTACAACGGCGCTGCAATGGCTGAGATGATGATCAAGGTAATGCCTCAGCTGGCTGCAGAGATCGCAAAACCTCTTTCTTCCATCGACAAGATCAACATTTACGAGACTGGCGAAGCTGGCGAGAGCGGTGCTTCAAGAATTTCAGGAAACATGCCTATCGTTATGAAGCAGGTATTTGACACAATGTCAGAGGCTACAGGCGTTGATTTCGCTGAGATCATGAAGGCTAACACCTATGATGCTAAGGTTAATAAGAACGTTAATTTCAGCGGTGTTCCAGAGGTTACAGTTGCTGGAACTAAGGATACAAGCGCAGCTGACGCTGGTCAGGTAAAAGAGCTTGCATCTGACAAGAAGTAATCGAAAACATACTCGGCAAACATTTTTATCAATAATCAATAATCTATAGGGGCTGGCAAAAGAGCTAGCCCCGCCAATTTCATAAAACGCAAAGAACAAAGGAGCTCTTCATAATCTATAGGGGTGTGGGGAGCTCTTTTTACATGGGGAGGGGAAGCTGTGGATATGTGGCGCGGATTAAAGATGGCACGTGGATAAATATAGGCAAATACTACAATAAAAATCCTGGTATGGGGTGATATATGCGATGAAAATGTGCATTTAATATAATATAATGTTAGTAGTAGATAACTCCTGATCTAATAATTAGAGAAACAGGAGATTTATTTGTTATTAATAATAGCTATCTTAAGTAGTAATACTAAATAAACAAATGTATTTACAGGAGATATTATGACATTATCATCAATACTGGAATTCTTAGAAGGAACCAGCGATATCGCAGTATCCATCAGACTTGTAATCGCCACATTGTTTGGAAGCCTTATAGGATGGGAGCGAATTGTAAAAAGACATAGCGCAGGAATCAAGACATTTGCGCTGGTGAGCCTGGGCTCTGCAGTTGCCACATCCCTGAACCTGTACTTGGCTATGATACCGGGACTTTCCGCGGATACAAGCCGTATTCCAGCGGGCGTAGTAAGTGGCATCGGTTTCCTTGGCGCTGGAACTATCCTTGTTACCGGACGTAAGCAGATCAAAGGACTTACAACAGCAGCTTCTCTCTGGGTTGCATCCTGCATGGGTATGGCCATCGGCGGCGGATACCTGATCGTGGGAATTGTTTGTTTCCTTCTTGTAATGTTGGCCAACATGATCCTGATGCACATCAGTAACGTGGTTGAGAACCACAGCAGATACATGAGTATCTACATCGAAGTTGAGAAGAGCCACGGCGTCCCTAAGCTTACCAAGAAGCTATCAGAGGCAGGCTTTGTCATCACCAGCATGACCAAGAGCAAGGAGAAGACCCTTCAGGCCACAGACGCAGCTCTGATCATCGACCTGACCCTTGAGAAAAAGAGACCACACCAGGAAGTGCTGGAGTTTTTGAGTGGGCTGGAATTTGTAAACTATATAGAAGAGATTTAAATGTGTACCGATTCTCAGATATGGGAATCGGTATTATTTTGCGCAACAATATCTTCTACATTTCTAATCTGATATGCACCATATGCATTTTAATTCACAAAAAAATAGATTTTATACAATAAGTATTAACATATGAATTTGTATGTGTTATGATTTTTCTCAGGTTTGATTAGCATTGTCTAACATGATCAGAAGATGAATAGTCATGATGATGAACATGCATATTATCTGGGCTGATGGCGATTGTTGGACAACAAGATTCGGAGGAAAAGATATGAGCACAAGAATAGGTATTTTAGGCTACGGTAACCTTGGTAAGGGTGTTGAAATTGCAGTTAAAGAAGCACCTGACATGGAGCTCGTAGCTGTTTTTACAAGAAGAGATCCTTCTTCACTTAAGATCCAGACTGAGGGCGTTCCAGTTGTTTCAGTTAACGACGTGGCTGATTGGAAGGACAAGATCGACGTTCTTATTCTCTGCGGCGGAAGCGCAACTGACCTTCCAGTGCAGACTCCAGAGTATGCTAAGCTCTTCAACGTAGTTGACAGCTTTGACACACACGCAAGAATCCCTGAGCACTTCGCTAACGTTGATGCTGCAGCTAAGGACGGCGGCAACGTTGCAGTTATTTCCTGCGGTTGGGATCCAGGAATGTTCTCACTTGCTAGAGTTTACTCAAACGCAATTCTTCCAGACGGTAACGACTACACATTCTGGGGCAAGGGCGTTTCACAGGGCCACTCAGACGCAATCAGACGTGTTAAGGGCGTTAAGAATGCCAAGCAGTACACAGTTCCAGTTGAGAGCGCCCTGGAAGCAGTTAGAAGCGGCAAGAATCCTGAGCTTACCACAAGACAGAAGCACACAAGAGAGTGCTTCGTAGTTCTCGAGGAAGGCGCTGACGCAGCAGCTGTAGAAAAAGAAATCAAGGAGATGCCTAACTACTTCGCAGACTACGACACAACAGTTCATTTCATCAGCGAGGAGGAGCTTCTTAAGAACCACAGCGGAATGGCTCACGGCGGCTTTGTATTCAGAAGCGGCAAGACTGGCGCCAACAAGGAGCACAACCACATCATCGAGTACAGCCTCAAGCTTGATTCTAACCCAGAGTTCACAACCAGCGTACTCGTAGCAGTTGCAAGAGCTACAAAGCGCATGCACGACGAAGGCGCAAAGGGTTGCAAGACAATCCTGGACATCCCACCAGCTTACCTTTCAGAGTTAAGCGGCGAGGAGCTCAGAGCGCACCTTCTCTAATCTGTTAAAAGAGCTATCTAAATAAAACAAAGAGCACTAAGCCGGAAGGAATGGGCCTGGTGCTCTTTTTCGTTGGAGTCATTGGGGACGGTTCTATTTGACTCATTTTGCGCAACAAGTCAACGGGGACGGTTCTATTTGACTTATTTTATAAAATAAGTCAAATAGAACCGTCCCCAGTGACTTACAATAAGTCAAATAGAACCGTCCCCAGTGACTTTATGCCTGAGCAAGCATGCGTCCCAGGTCTTCGCACTGAGAAACAGCTGCGTCATCAGGTGCATTGTTGGCGATTACGCCCTCGCCGCCGATGATGGAAGCGCCTGCAGCCTTAAGTCTGTCCTGCCAGTCACGCATCCACTGGCCGTCGCCCCAACCATAGGATCCAAAAAGAGCTATCTTTTTACCACTACATCTTGTCTCATAAGTCTCCATGAATGGCTCAACTGTGCCTTCTTCAAGAACCTCAGCACCCATAGCTGGGCAGCCGAAGGCAATAACAGAATCATTAGCCACATCATTAACACTTATAGAATCAAAGGTAAGCACCTCAGCCTCTCCGCCAGCGCTCTTAACTCCATTAGCCACAGCGTCAGCCATAGCCTGTGTATTTCCACTTCCACTCCAAAAAACAACCTTAACTTTACTCATACCTATTTCATCCTTTCTGGGTTTAATTTGAAAAAAGTTGTAATGTACCCTTGAAAAATAAGTTAGCAGATGCTAACATATGATTCAAGAGATTTACCTGATAATAAATCTCAAACACATGCGAACCAGAATCCATCACGACCCGACGTTATTCGGGATTTATTTTTGAGCCAAGGTTAGCTATTGCTAACGGCAATAACGACAAAACATAAAGATATAGAAGATAATTAGTACAGGTATTGAATATCAAAGAAATGCTATTAGCATCATATATTCAGATTTCGAATTGACCAACGCATCAAGGAGGACACACTAAATGGGGGACCAGCTACTGATCAGACTTTGCTCACCCACCCTTGCCGGCCTTAAGACCGGAAATCTTTTTACCGTCGATTGTGACGACAGGCAGAAATTCAATAGTGAAGTCAGGGGATTTAACGCAAGGCTCCTGTCCAAGGGCATCCGCATGATCCCTGTTAAATACTGGAAGGGCCACGTGCTTATCTACCTGTACAGGCCAGATCTTTTAAAAAGAGATTTCTCCAACCAGGAAGTGTGCAAGATCCTGAAGGAAAAAGGCTACTCATACCACAACGCAGACCGCTGCGTAGCTGAGCTTGCAGACCACCTTAAGCAGGACGCATCCTTCCCCCACGAGATAGGTCTTTTCCTGGGGTATCCGGTGGCGGACGTGCTGGGATTCATGAAGAGTCCTGAAAAGGGCGTGAAGTACACAGGCTTCTGGAAGGTGTACAGTGACGAGGCTTCGGCCCTTAAGACCTTTGATCAGTACAAGAAATGCACAGAGATATACAGCAGAGCCCACCAGAACGGCAAGACACTGGAGCAGCTGGCAGTGGCCACTTGATGGGGCATAGACGACACGACATGTTTGAGAATAATTGACAGCAGAAGGTAGATATACTCAGACGATATAGAGGAGACAATCATGAGTAACGAACAGATAATAAAGGCACTTAAAGATAGCGGCATGCGAATCACCAAGCAACGCCAGGTGGTGGCAGGGGTCATCGCTGAGAACGACGGCGCCAGCTGCAAGGACATATGCTGCATGGCCCGTAAAAGAGATAACTCCATCGGAATCGCCACTGTTTATCGCATGATCAAGACCCTGGAGGATCTGGGTGTCATCGAGAGAATCGACATGATTCGTCATCATCGCTAATATATAAAATCAGACGATGTATTAGAATAATCAGGAATAATGAAATTCATTTGATCATACAAAATCTTTGCATCAAAAAGAGCCGCTGGGCCAGAAATACTGGACCTCAACGACTCTTATTTTTTTACCATATAAACATAACACTGAGCCAGCGACTAATCACCAGATTACTTGCTAACCACAGAATAATTCACGATTTCTCCGCTAACCATCTCTTGGATGAGCTCATCAAATATCTTTTCCGCCTCGGCAGAATCAAAGTTTGAATAATCCCCGCCGTCATCTGAATTGTAGTAATAGGTTGCGTTTCCGTTTTCATCATAGAGTTCGGAAACTTCCTCCATCACCATCAGCTTGCCGTCTGCGATTGCGTACTTGCACATCCAGTGATGGCCGCCGGTGTAGAGGTAGCCATCCTTCACAGTAATCGGATAGGCTGTGCCGTCGCTGCTTACTTTGCCCAGCTCGTAAGGGCCGTTGTCGCCGTAAGCAAAAATCACAGAATCGATGGCGGCCATGTTGCCGTCCAGATTGTCGTAACAGCCGCTGCTCACCAGGAGGACGTCGGTGCCAGTGATTGTAACATTGGCGTAGCCCATGCCATCAGTGAGCTTCTGGTCCACGATCTGAGTGAAAGTATCGCATCCTGTGATGTCGATCTCGATTGCTGAGTAGTCAGGAGCGTTTGCGCCGAACTGCTTCTCGGGAGCGTACATCTGATCTACCATTGCGATGATGTCAAAGCCGTCAAGGTCCGCAGCCTGTGCAGAAAGAGAATATGCATAGCCTGTCTCAATGTCGAACCAGTTGCAAACATCGATATACTCGCCGTCGCCCACGTATCTGTAGGACTTGTAAGCCATTTTGCCGCCGCCCCAGTTGCTGAGCGTGCCTTCATCGGAAACGGTCCAGTCGTAGTACATTCCGGAGATGTCCACGATGTCCTCGCCAGCCACTGGCTGCATTCTTGCGGTGTAGGAAACGCCATCAAGTTCGAAGTCCGCCTGGATCATGGTGCCTGGAAGCACTGTGTTGTCAGCAACTTCATTCATGCTCCAGCGTACATTTTCTGCGCCTTCTGGGATTTTGAAAAGATTAGGAAACCTTGCATCGGCATCCTCTTCAGTGATGTCTGTCCAAGGATTGGCAAGGCCTGTAGTTGGCACGTCGCCTGCATCAGCGGAATTATCAGTGCCTGCCTCGGTAGAACTCTCTGCTCCAGCCTGTGTTGAAGCGCCGCCAGCAGCCTGTCCGCCT
The DNA here is from genome assembly GCF_000622085.1 of Butyrivibrio proteoclasticus P6B7. Classification (GTDB taxonomy): domain Bacteria; phylum Bacillota; class Clostridia; order Lachnospirales; family Lachnospiraceae; genus Butyrivibrio; species Butyrivibrio proteoclasticus_A. Next base: position 108,131 of record NZ_JHWL01000010.1, on the reverse strand, counting down.
GCGCCAGAGCACGCAACCAGAGAAAGAGTCATGATTCCAGCCAGAACCAGCCCTAGATACTTCTTTTTCATATTTCTTTTCCCTCCTCATAAACACTTGTGATTAGTGTTAAAAGAACTATGAAAAAATGATAACACGAATTTGCACCTCTGGGGCGTTGCTCGGTGGTAGTTTCACGGCTTCGCGGACCACAAACGCCGATGGGGAGCGGCACTGTGGCAATTGATTAAAAAACTATAAAATCATTCCACAAGTTCAATCAAGTACAGAAACTAGTAAATCTGAGCTATAGAAAATCCCCCTAACAAGTGCTAAAGTGGAAACTGGAGTAAAAAACAAAGCAAGTGATTATTTTTTGTGACTGCGATATTTACTGGAATTATCACTGACAAATACTGCAGATAAATGTCACATTAGCAATAATAAGTATTTCAACAACGGAGGCATAACATGAGCGACAAAAAGAAATTACTTCAGGACTGCATGGACAGAGCAGTTGCTGCTAAAGAAACCGCCGGCGTAAGCTACATCTTCCTTCAGGACGGCAAGGAGGAGAGCTTTGGCTGCAGCGGATTTGCGGACATCGAGAAGGGAACTAAGATGGACCGCGATACAATAGTTCACCTTTACTCACAGTCTAAGCCAATCACAGGGGCAGCAGCCATGACCCTTGTGCAGGACGGCTTCATCGACCTCTACGAGCCAGTGGGCAAGTATATAAAGAGCTTTGCAAACCAGACCTTCCTTGCAAACGGCAAAGTACTGCCAGTTCCAAGTGACAGACCGGTTCTTATCAAAGATCTTTTGAACATGACTTCAGGCCTCGTATATCCAGGCGAAGACTCCCTGGCCCAGGTCAGAACCGGCTACCTCATGGACGAGATGATCGACAAGCTTCACGGAGACCCAACAAACATGGTTTCCACCATGGAGTTTGCAGAGCGTCTCGGCGAGATTCCGCTTAACTTCGCACCAGGCATGCACTTCCAGTACGGCACCAGCGCTGACGTTCTCGGCGCAGTGATCGAGAAGGTTTCTGGCATGAAGTTCTCTGAATATCTGCAGGAGAAGTTCTTTGATCCGCTGGATATGAAGGACACCGCGTTCTTCGTGCCTGAGGAAAAGAAATCTCGTCTCGCCCGCCCATACATCGTCAAGGACGGCACACTGACTCCTTACTACGGCGACAACCTTGCCATCAGAAACGACGGCGGCGTCAATGCCTTCGAGTCAGGTGGAGCAGGTCTTTTCTCAACTCTCGATGACTACTCCCACTTCGCAGCAATGCTGATGAATGGTGGAACCTATAATGGAAAAGAGATCCTTAGACCAGAGGCAGTGAAGTTCTTCGGAACTGGCCAGCTCACAGACTACCAGCAGAAGGACCTTGAGTACTGGAACGGCCTCGAGGGCTACAGCTACAACAACCTGATGCGTGTCATGGTAGAGCCCTCAAAGGCAGGTGTCATCGGCAACAAGGGTGAGTACGGCTGGGACGGCTGGCTCGGAACCTTCTTCATGAACGACCCTGTCAGCAAGATCTCTTTTATCATGTTCACACAGATTACTGATTACGGCACAGGCCATATCACAAGGAAGCTTAGGAATATCGTGATGTCATAATGGCAGAACATGTATAGATACTGAGATGGCATCAGCAATATATATTCCAGAATGATATTGGAATAATGAATCCCCGGGAATGCGGATATCACCGTGTTTTCGGGGATTATTATTTGTGAATCAGGCATTTCATGTGCGCATAGCAATCTATTATTTATTGCTACCAATTATAGCAACAGTCGAGAGGTAGCTCTTTTGACAGGGTGCTAAACTGATGGTGTATTGGGAATTACGAAGTATGGGACTGTGTGTAGTCCTGGAAGCTTCATGGTATTGGGAGGCAACAATGAAGAAGACAAAGAGCCTGTGCGCCATCTTGGCCACAGCGATTTTGATGGCTGGCTGCACCGCCGGTCAGGGAAACAACGGGGAGGAAAGCAGCATGAATAGTGAAGATATGATTGTGGATGGAATGATTCCAGAGATGGATAGCACTGAAGAGGGAGAAGGAGGAATCGGCACTGCGATTGCACAGGAGCAGTCCTCAGTGGAGCTTGAGACCGACGATTCAGATTCAGCAAGCATCAGCGACAAGATTCCCACCAAGTACGTGGATCTTCGCGTCACCGACTGCGGAACCATCGAGGACATCACCTACACCACCAAGGATTATTACGGCGACGAGCACGAGATCACCAAGAGTGCGCATGTTTACTTGCCTACAGGCTACAGCGAGGACAAGAAGTACAACGTTCTTTACCTTATGCACGGTATCGGCGGCGACGAGAACGAGTGGGGAATGACCGGCGCTGGCTCCAAGGTAAAAGAGATCATGGACAACCTGATCTACTACGGAGACATCGAGGGCTTCATTGTGGTTACCCCAAACGGCAGATCTGGTGCGGACTTCGGCAAGGATGCTTCTGACTATAATTCTTTTTACTGCTTTGGAAAAGAGCTAAGAAATGATTTGATACCTTACATCGAGTCCCACTACAGCACCTATGCGGACTACAGCGAGGACGGCTATGATATGAGCGCTTCCAGAGAGCATAGAGCGATGGCAGGTCTTTCCATGGGCGGCATGCAGACCATCAATATCGGCATCGGCGAGTGCGTAGATCTTTTCTCCTACTTCGGAGCTTTCTCTGCAGCACCAACCAGCAACACTGCCAGCAAAACCGCATCAATCCTTGCTGATAACACTTATCCAATCGACTACTTCTACAACATTTGTGGAAAGAGCGACAACGTGGCCCTTACCAGCCACTCCGCTGCAGCCAAGACACTGCCTGCCCTCTGCGACCAGTTTGTGGACGGCGAGAACTACATGTGGCAGGAAGTTCCTGGCGGACATACTTTCACCGTGTGGTACCTGGGATTCTATAACTTCGCACAGATTGCGTTTAGTAAGTGAGTGAAGTTAGCTTGTTATGAGCAATTGCTAGTGAATTGTCACATCTGGTTGTGAGCAAAATAGAGTAGATTTGAATTATGTAATTGATGTTAACCCACAAAGGCCAGGCAGGCTTTTGTGGGTTTTTGAATTAATTATTTTTTAATGCAACATATTGCCATCCTCATCTGTTTACATATAATGGAGATAATTTGTTGAAAAAAAATAGTACGGGATATAAAACATAATCTGAAGATGGCTGGTATTATGATCAACAAAAGCAAGAACTAGGAAGAGAGAGTCATGAATAAAGTTAAAATACAATTGATTGAGAATGCGATGATCTTTGGGTGCTTTATAATTGCTGCATTCATATTTGGTAACGACCTGCTACAGAAGAATTCATACGAGGCAGGAGAAGTAAGGTATATTCTTGATACAGAAGGGAATATTATAAGTTCTCATCCAAGTACAACTCCCTTAAATACAGAATCTTATCCTAACATAGGATACACTTATGAGAATAATTGGGGTGAATCTAGTGGATTATACAGAGTTCAAAGTGGTAGTTATGATATAAACACAGATGAAGAGAGCGGATCTTTGGACTATTTATCCAAAGCAGAGTACATACACTCTTTCTGGGATGATTTCTGTTATCCATCGACCAAGAATTATGCCATTTATAAAATGATAGACGGAATAATAAATGGATTCCCTCGTACCAATTCGGTGGAATTAGGTAATAACTCCTTTTATATGGATGATGGTAACTTGTTTTTGTATGACATAAAAAGTGGGAATTATGGAGTAGCTGATTTACGTGGGAATTGGCTATTATCCCCGGAGTATCAGAAAATTGATACAAGTCATACAGACAAGGGAATTGTAATTGTTGAAAATGACAAAGGTTATCAGAGACGAATTGGAGTAACAGATCTTGATTATAATGTTCTAATTGAGCCTAAGTACGAGTTTATAGATTTCTGTAATGATTATATCTTTGTTAGTAATTATGAAAACTACATAAGATATTTTGCCTTATATGACTATAATGGAAACGCAATAATAGGTCCTGATTATGGCGATATCGTTTTTTATGATAGTTTTATGAAGGTAGAGATTGATAATACAGATGACATGAATCTTTCTGATTATGTAGATGAAAAAGACAGATATTACGGAATATATGACTACGAAGGAAATGCAATACTTGAGCCAATATACAGAAGTATTACAATTGGCGAAGGGACGGATACACTTATTGTAGAAGATCAGAACTCCCAATATAGACTTCTTGATTTTGAAGGTAATGATATTCTTGGAGATTACTACAAATATATAGAATGTATCAATCAGGGAGAAGGCAATGAACATCAATATGTTTTTATAATTGAAGATCAGGATGAACATTATTATTTCTGTGATAAAGATGGAAAAAAACTATCAGATGAAATTTTTGATTATGTAAAAGACATATTTGGTTCAGATGATCTATATATTGCAGGACGTGATGATAAATATGGACTGATTGACTGCCTCGGGAATATCAGACTTGAGTTTAAGTATTCCGAGCTAGACGATTTGCATGAAGATTCAGCATATATGGTTGCAAATCTGGATGGAAAGGCCGGAGTGATCGATGTTTCCGGAACGACTATTATCGATTTTAATTACAAATCAATACTAAGTTATAATTATGCTACTAACAAAATGGGTGATAAATATATTGTAATTACCGAAGATGATAGGATTGGTGTAGTGAATACTCAAAACGAGATATTTATTGAGCCGGAGAGTTATTCTTTGTTCGATGGCGAATATAAGTATACTTCTGATGATGAGATATTATATTTTCAATTTGATGATCAAAAATGGGTAATTTTGAAACCTGATAGCCTTCCGGTTGAATTCCATTTTGGTGAATTAAAATATCTGGGAGGAGGTCTCTTCCTTGGTAGAAATTACTCAGGATATAGTGAGGTTAAGGGTTTTGTAATTGATTCCAGCGGAAATATTGTTTGGGAATTCGATGAATTTTCTTATGATGTCGAAGCAACCATGGTTGAAGGTAAGCCACTACTGGTAATAGCAGCTAAAGATCGCTTAACTATTATGTATGATGGAAATATAGTAGCTGAAGAAAATTATGCGATTGATTTCATTGAAATTAAAGATAATAATTTGATTGCTGTATGTCCAACTGATTCAAGCGGTTACAGGATATATAACTATAAAGGAGATTACTTGGGAATTGATTGTAATATTGGTACAAGTACAGAAATAAAAGGATATTATGATGAGTCTTCAGGATTGTATGGTCTTCGTGATAAATTCGGTAATATAGTGCTTGATTTTGAATATGAATACGTTGAAGTATCTAAATACATTAACTATCACAATGTCAAAGAAGGGGGAATGATGGCTGTCGTCAAGACCAATGGTAAATATGGAATAGTTGATGTTAATGGAAATTGGATATATGAGCCTCAATTCGATTGGGCATCTGTATCAAATGGAGTTATTCAGGTGACTTTACGAGAGGGGCAGGAAATAAAAAAATGAAAAAAGTTTCTGATTTATTATCAAAGTGTATTTCACTTATGTATGCCATATGTTTTCCGCTTAGTTTTTGCCTTTTTTTATATCTTAGTGTTGCATATAAAGGAAATATGCTGTTTGGATACGTTATAGATATTGTAAAGATAATAGTAATATTGCTTTTTGCGAACAACGTGCTATTTATGTACGAGGCAGATGAAGATGCCAAAAAATCCAGTAAATATTTTGTAATTCTTGCCGGTATTATTCTTCTAGAATTTGTGTACACCGTATGCATGCATGGCAAGTACAATTACGGAGGGAAGAACATAATTGTAATATACATGTTCTTTTTTGCAGCGGAGTTTATTGTTGAGACAATCGCTTTTGTTAAGCTGATTGGCGAAGCTTATGGTGGTTTCATGATTCGTTTTGGTATTATTACTTTTTTGGTCATTACTTTTGGACTGTCATTATGTATCTCATATACAGGGTGTAGATCAGGTTTGCCATTAGTGGTAATTGTATTGCTAATACTATTAAGGGATATTATTAAAGGTCATTTCTTGATCAAGAGTGTGATAATGCGTAAACATGAGGTCAGTCATGATAAAAACTAATTGAATTGTAAACAATCAGGGCCTGCTCAGTGAGCAGGCCCGTTTACGTGATGATTTATTATTTTGTCATGAAGTTTTGATCACAATATTTTTTCCCGAAAAAGCCATTCCTATCTTAAGGATGTCTTTGATACCATTTTCTTGCATTTCAGTAGCATAGTTCTTGCTATTGATCTGCTTTAGCGCTGTGCCGGCCAGTGATGTAAGGGCTTTGTTGTCCAGGTTCTTGGCCCATTTAAGTTCGATGATAATGCCAGCATGCTTCTTATTCTTGGGTGTGAGGCTGATATCATATCTGCCATCACCAGACTCGCGATTGGACATAATACTGTATTGATTATCCATAAGAGCTATCAGACCAAGTACAAGACCGTGGTAGAAGCCTTCTGTACCTGCGTCATAGAAGCTGATTGATCTGGTGAGGTATTCGCTTATGGACTTTTGTAACTTGTCAGTGTCGTTAGCATAAAGGCTTTCAGCAATCATATTGGCGGTAGCATTATTGATGGCACCGATGTTTAACAGGTATGACAGAATCTCGTTTTTATAAACTGCGGAGATTTCTTTGTTAGGGATTGAAACCTCGCAAAGGTAAGAACCATCTGCTTGTAGCGTTTTTTTAATAACTTTAAGGTAGCCTGCTACAAGAAGAATACTATATACATTGGCTGGGTCATCTGCTAAAGATCTGTATACAGTTGTCAGGTCAATTTTGGCTACAACACTTTCACCCTGAAGAAGGGAGAATAAGTGATCATTTATTTCTTCGGATGCTATTTTTAGAACGTCTTCAAGTATCTCATTTCTTCCAGTGTTCACCCAGTATGCCTGAGGCTCACAGTTCTTTGAAACATAGTTTATTACGGACCATGGGTTATATATTTCTTTATTTCCGAAAATGTAACCATCGTACCAACTCTTTAGCTCTTTTTCCTTGTTAGTACAGTCGTAATGAGACATTATCTGATGAACTTCATCATATGTAAAACCAAAATACTGGTCGTAGTCAGCATCCAAAACTGAATTGACAGTAAGGTTGTTGAGGCCGCTAAATATACTCTCCTGGGCTATTCTAAGTATTCCTGTAAGGAAGCCATAGGAGAGATACTTGTTATCTTTAAAGGCTCCGGAAAAGAAATTACGCATGAATCCAATTATTTCATCATAGAAATTCTTGGAGTAACCTTCTTGGATTGGCGTATCGTACTCGTCGATTATGATGATAGGATTGATTCCATGATGAGTGAATAGCATGCGTGAAAGATTCTCGAGGGCAGATGATAATTCAACTTCATTGGCTGATCCGCTAAGGATCTTGTTATAATAGTCGATTTCATATCTTGCTAATTTGGAACTGTTTGCCAGTTCTATGTGGCGACCGAATTCAGTCTGAAGGAGACCACTTATTTTGGATAAAGTTGCTTCCCATGTCTGGAATTTGACATCTTTAAAGGTTAGGAAGATTACGGGATATTTGCCCTGATGACGAGTATAATTTTCACCACATTTCCAGATGGCTTTATCCTTGAAGTAAATACTTGTGTCTTCATTTGATAGCTCAAAGAAGACTCTGAGCATGTCCATGTTAAGCGTCTTACCAAATCTTCGCGGTCTTGTGAAGAGTGAAACTAATGGCTTGCTATCAAGAAAGTCTTTAATGAGGAGAGTTTTATCAACATAGTAGTATTCCGATTGCGCTCTAACGTAATCAGAAATGCCTATTGGAAGAGGCTTTTTCTGATCGCTGTTTTCTTTTAAGTATTTGCCTGTTGAAATGCGCTTATCAGAAGGCTTAGTGGCATCATCTGGAATTTGCCACTGCCTGCCTTGCTTGTGCGCACCGGGTATTTTGCCAAGACTGCACATGCTTATAATTGTGCGTTCAGATAATCCCCATTCAATTGCGACTTCTTTAACGGTTTTCATGGCAGGCTTCTCCTTTTACTTTCCTAGCTATATTATAGATAATCTTCCGCAATATATCAAACCAAAATTGACATATTGCGGAATAATATCAAATTAAAACTGATATATTGCGGAATATTATCAAGGAGAATAATGGTAATGTGCGGAAAAATATCAAATGATAGTTGATATGTTGCCATTCTTGTTTGTTTACGTATAATAGAATGCTTTAGCTACATATTATAGAGATATGCTTAAGAGGCACTGCGAATGCGGTGTCTCTTGTTTTTTGATTTGAGCGTATGTTTATGGATGAGCAAAGGGGATGTCTTGTGAGAAGGTTTTTTCTAAAAAAATAGTTTCCAAGGGAAATTACGGTAAAATAAGAAAAATGTCCATTTTTTCTGTATTTTCAAACAGGATAGCATAAGGGAATTTACGGGAAAGTGAGAAGAAGAGCGGATTTCTAAGATAACAAACATGTATTATCAATTGAGCGATCACAATCAAGGAAATCAGAGAAACCACTACGGTAAAATTTGAAAAAAGGGCGATTTTTCTGTATTTTTGGCGAATCACTCTTTCGGAACGCTGTCGAAACCGAAACTCAGAGACTAAATTTGCGGATAAGGGACTATGAATCATTACCCCCTATCCGCAAATCTATCTCAACCACCACTCCATAATAAAATTTGCGGATAAGAGTCCATGAATCATTACCCCTATCCGCAAATCTAATTAATTCCAATACTCACAAGCCATTGCCGCTAGCCATCTCATCTAGCCAGCACAAGCTACATATCTCACTACGTCATCAAGCCAGCGTCACGCACTACTCCAGCGCCAGCAATCACTCCAACGCGCCCTGGATATCCGCAATAAGATCCTCCTTATCCTCAAGTCCGCAGGAGATTCGGATAAGGCCAGCTGGGATGCCAGCTGCTTCAAGCTGCTCGTCTGTCATCTGGCGGTGAGTTGAAGTTGCTGGGTTAAGGCAGCAGGTGCGGGCATCTGCAACGTGAGTCTCGATAGCTGCTATCTTAAGCTTCTTCATGAAGCTCTCTGCTGCGGCTCTTCCGCCTTCAAGCTCGAAGGAAACAACACCACAACCGCCGTTAGGCATATATTTTTTAGCAACTTCATAGTACTTGTCGGATTCAAGACCTGGGTAGTTAACCTTCTTAACCTTAGGGTGCTTCTCCAGGAACTGAGCAACAGCAAGGCCGTTCTCAACATGCTTAGGCATGCGAACGTGAAGTGACTCAAGGCCAAGATTCAGAAGAAATGCGTTCTGTGGAGACTGGATGCATCCAAAGTCACGCATAAGCTGGGATGTACACTTAGTAATGAAAGCGCCCTCCTTACCAAACTTCTCAGCATAAACGATGCCGTGGTAGGAATCATCAGGAGTTGTGAGGCCTGGGAACTTGTCTGCGTGAGCCATCCAGTCAAAGTTGCCTGAATCAACGATAGCTCCGCCAACGCCAGCGCCGTGGCCATCCATGTACTTAGTTGTTGAATGAGTTACGATATCTGCACCCCACTCGATAGGTCTGCAGTTAACAGGTGTTGGGAAGGTGTTGTCCACGATAAGTGGCACGCCATGTGCGTGAGCAACCTTAGCAAACTTCTCGATGTCGAGAACTGTAAGAGCAGGATTAGCGATAGTCTCGCCGAACATTGCTCTTGTATTATCCTTAAATGCAGCATTCAGCTCATCTTCAGAAGCATCAGGTGAAACAAAAGTAACCTCAATGCCCATCTTAGCCATTGTTACAGCGATGAGGTTGAAAGTTCCGCCGTAGATTGAAGAAGATGCCACGATATGGCTTCCGCACTCGCAGATGTTGAACAGCGCAAAGAAGTTAGCTGCCTGTCCGGAAGAAGTAAGCATTGCTGCGCAACCGCCCTCCAGCTCTGCAATCTTAGCTGCAACATAATCATTAGTAGGATTCTGAAGTCTGGTGTAGAAATATCCAGAAGCCTCCAGATCGAAGAGTTTACCCATATCCTCGCTGGTGTCATACTTGAAAGTTGTGGACTGAATGATCGGAATCTGTCTTGGCTCTCCATTTCCTGGTCTGTAGCCAGACTGCACGCACTTGGTTCCTATTCCTTTGTTTTTCATACTTTATATAATCCAAACCTTGTTGGATCATTCCTTTCCCCCAGAATCCTGAGAATTTTCTAGATATGTGGATGTTAAAAGAGCTAGCTCTTTTACCCACTAAATCATTGTATCATCAGCAGAATATTTGTAAATAAAAACTGATGGCAATTCGATTGACAAATATATCAAAAAAGATATATTGTAAAATTATAGGAGAGTATCGTTATGGAACAGGCTTATAAGCGCATAATGGCAAATATAAGAAGTAGGCGTAAGGAACTTGGATTAACACAGACTCAGCTTGCAGACAAGTGTGGTATCAAACAGTCTAATTACAGCAGAATGGAATCAGGAAAGCAGATGCCCAGTCTCGAGACACTTATGACAATTCTGTATCAGCTTCACATGGATATGGATTTTGTTCCTGTAGACTACTATGTTTATGACGTGATGAACAAGGATGAGCTGGTATGCGTCGTTGAACTGTCCAAGGATAGGAAGAAGATTAGATTTGATAAGAAGATACCAGATGGCCTGTCACAACCCTTTTGTGGTGAGAAGCTTGACCTTGAGCGATTTTATTCGTTCTTGAAAAGCAGATGCTATGAGGATGGCAGAGCAGATCTAAAAGAGATATTAAAGCAGGCTCACATGACATCTAACAATCCATACGAATTTATTAAGCTGTCACATGGTGTGAATTATTCAGATACTTTCTGGATTAAGATGCATGATGAGAATTTGTCGTGGGAGGACGTAAGAGTAATATGAAGAACTATACATTGAGCCCACAGGCCATGGTCATGATAGCAGGAAGTTCTATCGGAACCCAGCCTAAATACTATGACAATGGCTACTGGTACAAAGAAAATCAAATGGGATACGAAGGCCTTGCAGAGCGCTTGGCTTCTGTGGTTTTGTCATGCTCTAATGTGAAGTCTTATGTTAGGTATGAAGAGTGCACTATCAACAACAGACAGGGATGTAGATCCAAGAACTTCCTTGATAAGGGATATACATTCATAAGCTTCCAGAGATTATGTAAGTAAAAGCAGAAGGGGGAACATTATGGCAGAACTTAAGTGTCCACATTGCGGACAGGCGTTTACAGTTGATGATACAGAGCTTTCTTCGATCGTACAGCAGATACGTGACAAGGAATTTGAAAAAGATCTATCTCAGAGGACTTCAGAGCTTGAGAGGCGCTTGCAGGAGAAGCATGCGCTGGAGCTGGCTGCCCAGGAGGACAAGATCACCCTGAAGACCAAGCAGGAGTACGAGAAGGCTCTTGCAGAGCAGGCCAGGGAGATAGAGAAGTTAAGAACAGAGAAGTTAGAAGAAGTTCAGAGACTGAAAGAAATACAAGTTAGTGATCTCGAGAAAGTAAAGGAAGAGAAACTAAGTGAAATAGAGGCATTAAAGGACAAGCTCAGAGAATCAGAAGAAAAGAATAATAAGCTAACACTTGAACTTGGAACATTTGAGGACAAACAAAAGCTTGCCGTTCTCGAAGCCGTGAAGAAAGTCGAAGATGAGAAGCATGAGCTTGAAAGCTCTTTTAACGAAAAAAGCAGAGAGCTGGAAAGTGCGCTGATTCAGGAGAAGGAGAAGGGCAAGGTCCTCTTGGAGCAGAAGGAAAAAGAGGTTGAGTTCTACAAGGACCTTAAGACCAAGATGTCCACTAAGATGGTGGGCGAGACTTTGGAGCAGCACTGTGAGATCCAGTTCAACCAACTTCGCGCAACAGCCTTTAGGAATGCGTATTTTGAAAAGGATAATGACGCCCGTTCAGGCAGTAAGGGCGATTACATCTACCGTGAGTGCGATGAGAACGGCGTTGAGATCATTTCCATCATGTTTGAGATGAAGAACGAGATGGATGAGACCGCCACCAAGCACAAGAACGAGGACTTTTTCAAGGAGCTTGATAAGGACCGCAACGAGAAGAAGTGCGAGTATGCGGTTCTGGTGTCACTTCTTGAGAGCGATTCAGAGCTTTACAATGCCGGAATTGTTGATGTTTCCTACAAGTATGACAAGATGTACGTTGTGCGCCCGCAGTGCTTTATCCCTATAATAACGCTGCTTCGAAACGCAGCCATGAACGCCCTTATGTACAAGCAGGAGCTGGCAGTGGTCCGCAATCAGGACATCGACATCTCCAACTTCGAGGACAACCTCATGAAGTTCAAGGACGACTTTGGCAGGAACTACGAGATCGCCCACAAACACTTTGATAGCGCCATCGACGAGATCGACAAGACTATCCAGCATCTTGAGAAGGTGAAAAAAGAGCTACTTGGTTCCGACAATCAGCTCCGCATCGCCAATAACAAGGTGGATGAAGTCAGCGTCAAGAAGCTCACCAGGGGCAACCCAACCATGAAGGCCAAATTTGATGCGCTTCATGAAGGAGAATAGATACACTTAAAGCTCATGATCTGAGTGTCAAATGACAAAAAACAAATGAAATAAGTCAGAAATCGGGTAGTTTCAATGCCGATTCTGATGAATAATAGAAATACTAGTATTTACAACAAGGAAGTAACAATGGCAACACGAGATAAAAGAGAATACTTAACAACAACCCCGGTACCTAAGCTGATCCTGTCACTTTCAGTGCCAACGATCCTCAGCATGCTGGTTACGGCAATTTACAACACCGCCGATACATTCTTTGTATCCAGGGTTTCAACAGATCTTGATATAAGCACCGCGGCAACAGCTGCCGTGGGGCTTTCTTTTACTGTTATGGCAATTATTCAGGCCATCGGATTTTTCTGCGGACATGGTTCAGGCAACTACCTTTCAAGAATGCTTGGAAGGGGCGATATGAAGGAAGCCAACGAGATGGCTTCAACAGGATTTGCGCTGGCCCTGATCATAGGCTTTACCATGGCAATTCTTGGAAACATCTATATGCCTTCAATTGCTGCATTCCTAGGCCCTGACTCTGCTCAGTCCCTTATCTATACTGAAGATTATCTTTCAATTATTCTCTGGGGCGCACCATTTATGATGGCCCAGTTTGTTATCAACAACCAGCTTCGTTTCCAGGGAAGCGCCATCTACGCCATGATCGGCCTTATGAGCGGCGCTGTCATCAACATGATCCTGGATCCCCTTCTGATTCTGGGCTTCCACATGGAAGTTAAGGGCGCAGCCATCGCTACGGTTTCAGGACAGATCATGAGCTTCATAGTTCTTTTAGCAGGAACAAAGCATGGCGGCAATATCAGACTCAAGCCTTCTAACGTTAAGTTGAATCCGCATTACCTTTTGGAAATCCTCAACGGAGGCGCGCCATCACTGTGCAGACAGGGCTTGGCAGCAGTTTCCACATTCCTTCTTAATAAGCAGGCCGGCTCTTTTGGCGGAGACGCTGCAATCGCAGGAATGTCCATTACTACAAGAGTTATCATGATGATGGCTTCAGCTCTTATCGGCTTCGGCCAGGGATATCAGCCAGTTTGCTCCTTCAACTACGGCGCAGGTCTTAAGAATAGGGTAAAAGAGGGATATTGGTTCTGCGTAAAGTACGCAACCGTTTTCCTGTGCATCGTTGGAGCAATCTGCTTCTACTTTGCACCGGACGTTATCGCTATCTTCAACAAAAAGCCTGAAGTTATCGCAGTGGGCAAGGTCGCCCTTAGATGGCAGTCAGTAACACTGCCCCTTTCAGGAATCCTTGTTATTTCTAACATGATGCTCCAGTCCATCGGAAAGGGCGTAAAGGCCTCAATCACAGCCTCCGCCCGCAACGGAATCTTCTTCATTCCGCTGATTTTCATTCTTCCGCAGATCTTCGGAGTCCTTGGCGTTGAGATGACTCAGGCCTGGGCCGACATCTGCTCCCTGATGGTCACAGTACCACTGGCATTTTCGGAGCTTAGGCAGTTCGATGTGGAGATGGGAAAAGAGCTATAAAGAATAAGAATTAGGAAATATTCAGGGAGATAGTTAATTGGGAAAAATAGAAGAAATACTAAAATTGATTCGTGAGGCTGAAGCTAAGATTGCGGAGTATAAAGAACAGATTATGGAGCTTGAAGAAGCGGCCTCTTATGTAAAAAGAGAATACAACAGCATTGAAGAAAACGTCTTTGAGTATACAACAAGTTATGATATGTCATGTTCGGAAAGATGGAGAGGAAATACACTAATTGATGCTGAAGAACTATCCGGTGTATGTGCTGATAAGGTGGAAGATGCACAGGGAAGTACGCGCCAGTTCCTTGACGATATTTATCGTTGCATAGAATTATTAGAACAAAAGATATATGACTGTCAGCTATATGTTCAAAATCTGGAAGGGCAACTTAATTGTGCATAATTCCCATGTTTTATGGCATATAGACGCAAATAGTTTTTAAATAATTGGAGCAAGTTAATGGGAAATAATCAAATAATCAAAGTAGATGTCGAAGTATTCGAAGATATAACAGGCAGCATTAAAGAATCCGCTGATGGATATAGCCTTGATAATATTCCAAATATGGATCAGTTAAATGGAACATGTGCTGGAACAAAACTAAACAGTTTGTTTCACGACTTGGTGGAATGCACAAAAAATTATGGCGCTCATACCAGTGAAAATTTGCCAGTAGCACTTAATAAACTAAAAGAGTCATTGATTCTTGTAGATGAAGAATCGAAAAATACTTTGAACGTGCAATGATAAATAATTAATACATGGAGGGAAGTCTCTTTTTTAATGGATTTGGATAATAAGATTTTTGATGCAGAAGTAACGCAGGAAATAATAGTTGCGTTGGAGGATATTTTTAGGAGGTGCTCTTCACAACTAGACTTGATAAAAGAAAAATTGGATAAGTATATAAATAATGACACATATCAGGGTGATGATGCTGAGGCTTCTAAAGAGTATGTGGGAGATGTAGAATTGGGAATTCACGGAGTACTGTGCGAAGTGCAGGAAATACTTCTTGGCATGTATAAGCATTATATGACATCATTCTCAGAAAAAGTTGATGCTTCTTTGAATGCTAGACTAGAAACACAAGTTCTTGCGCAAGTTGAGACGGATTTCAAGGGTGCATATAAAGACTTAGATAGTCATTCTATGAATATTGAAAGAAAAGCAGAGTATATTAAAGCTAAGTATGGACATATTACAACATTTACTGTTCCATGCTATGCAAGTGCCAAAGGCGCTTATATAGATTTATGTGGGGGAGATAATAGTTCTTACGGTTATATCAATGATGTTAAAGAGCGCTTTATTTCTTTTGATGAAGAAGAGTGTGAATACATCGATGCACAGGATTTGTCGTTAGCAATAACTAAACTTCAAAAAAGTGTTCAAGATTCAGATAATCTTTTGATGAATGTTTTGGTTAACAATCCTAGACAGAATGGGTTTTTCTTGAAAAATATCAAGACTGCTTATTTTGGAATCGTTAGTGATCTTAATGATGTTCAGGAACTTTTAAAAGAGAAAATAAAACGTCGAGAGATGGAAAGAGATCCGTATTATCAGATTTCAAATCAGGATGCTAGGGAAATAATTAGAGAATATGATCTAACTGCAGAGCAAATGGAGTATATATATAAGCTTGAAAACTTAGTAGGGACGAAAAATGCTTTGGGGATAGAACTGACTGAAGAGAGAGTAGCCGGTATGCAGGTAATGGCAGCAGCTCTTTTTGCCGAGGGGAAGAGTCCAGAATTTATTGCTGCAGTCCTTGGAAATGTGTGGAATGAAGGCGGTGTAGGGCATATTGAAGATACTACGTATGATGATCCCAGTAATAGACCTTCATATCTTCAGAAAGTATTGGATTATTATCGAGATGAGTATAATGTGGATTTTCAAGATATATACGCTAATGAGTTACTGTATGAAATGGATTTAGAATCCTATAGCCTTTTGATTTCTTCCTTAATAAAATATACAAATCCTGAAACTTATAATTGCGCAGATATAAATGGTGATAATGTAACGGATGTTATTTTGGGAATAGGAAGCTGTCAGTGGACCGACGGAGTGAGAGTTTTGAATCTACTTGATTTTTACAAAAAGGCAGATGCCATGGGGGATCAGGATGGCAAGTTATCCTTCAAGGAAGCTGCGAAAGCAGAAGCTGATATGCTTATTTTTGAACTTACGTCTAGCCAGTGGTTTTTGGATAAGGTTTTGTATTATGAGGAACTATACTCAGGGGAAGTAAGTGACAACTATCTTGATAACGAGGCTTTGGTTCGTCAAGCAGCTGTTGATTTCTATGATATATATGAAAATGGAGATACAGCTACAGATGGGGTGAGAGCCACTGATTCGTGGATAATATACAAAGCTATGATGGAATAAAATAGGGGCTTTAAGTTGGATATGAAATATAATGAAATGTTTATATGTTTAATTTCTTTAATGATGTGTTGTGCTTGTTCTACAAACATGAGTGATGATGTTGTTGTGTCTGAAAGTAATAGTTCTTCATCATCGAGTATTACAAAAACAGCTACGAGTTCAACTGATGATTTTGAGAATAGCAATTTTGTTTTAATAGATAATGATGCTTTTCCAGATGATGGTTTTAGAGAATATGTAGCCAGTGAATTTGATAAAGATTCAAATGGTTTGTTGAATCAGGAAGAAATAGAAAACGTTGAAGAAATAGCTATATTTTGGAATGAATATGCTACGAGTTCACAAGTTGAAAATTTAGATGGAATTGAACTTTTTCCTAATTTGAGAGTATTGATATGTAATAATTGTCAATTAACAGACGTAAATGTTTCACACAATTTAGCATTGGAAGAATTAAGTCTGGTAGGTAATCCAATTAAAAATATAGATGTTTCTAATAATGCTAAGATCAGTGTTTTAAGGTGTAACATGACGGATTTATCTCAAATTGATGTTAGCAAAAATATAGCGCTTGAATTATTAAACATAAGTGGCACTAATATAGATTATATTGATATTAATAACAATACTAATTTGACGGAATTGTGGTGTGACAGTACTTTGCTTGAACAGATAGATACAACAAATAATGCTGAATTGTTGAGGCTCAGTGTATGTGATACTGCGATTTCAGAGTTGGATTTACACTGTAATACTAAACTGGCTTCGTTAGCAATTAATTCAACCAACATAACAGAGATTGACCTGTCTGCAAATGTAGAATTAGTCAATTTGGAGTGCATGGGAACTGATATTAGTGAGATACATTTAGAAGGAAATACGAAACTAAAAGGAGTATGGAAGTCGGAAAATACTACGGTTTACGTAAATGAAGGAGTTGAAGTAAAAACATATTAGACAGTATTTTGTTGTGAATCAACAGATAGAATATAGTTCTATATTTGGGAGGAAGTATGTACAAGTACGAGTTAAAAGAAAATTGGAAAATGGGAAAGGCTGGGGATGCAGAGCAGATAAACGCTGTGGTTCCTGGATCTGTGTACACAGACCTTCTGCGCGAAGGCAAGATGGAGGATCCTTTCTGGAAGGACAATGAGGACAAGGCGTTAAAGCTCATGGACAACGACTATGAGTATGTTTGTAGTTTCAAAAAGCCAGCAGAGGCGGGCGCTTCTGAGTTTGTGCTTCTTAGATTCGATGGCCTTGATACACTAGCTGACGTTACGCTGAACGGTCAGCTTCTTGGCAGCACCAACAACATGCACAGGGTATGGGAGTTTGACGTAAAAGAGCTATTGAAGGACGAGAACGAATTGAAAGTTCTTTTCCATTCACCAACAAAGTTCATTGAGGAGGCCTACGCTAAGGCGCCTACAAGAGGAACTGAGGATGCGATGCCAGGATTTGTGCACATTAGAAAGGCACACTGCATGTTTGGCTGGGACTGGGGCGCACATCTTCCAGATGCAGGAATCTACAGACCTGTAACTCTTCTTTGCTTTGATAAGGCAAGGCTTGAGAGCGTTAATATTTTCCAGGATCACTCTAAGGTTGTGATTGACAAGGACGGCAATGAGAGCGGAGAGGTTACTCTTACCTTTGCTCCATATCTTACTGCTTCAGACCGTGAGGATATTGCAGTTTTTAATGGAATGACAGTTGGTGGCAAGAAGCTTGCTGCAGACTGGGTTAACGAGAACTATATATATGAAGTTACAGTAACTGCGCCAGATGGAACAAGTCAGTCTCGCACTTTTGATGGTAAAAGAGATAGCTCTTTTGACATGACTATTACAAACCCTAAGCTCTGGTGGCCTAACGGCTATGGCCAGCACCCTCTCTATAGCGTGGAGGTTGTACTTAAGGACGAGAGCGGAAAAGAGCTTGATTCCTGGAGCCGCAGGATTGGTCTTAGGAGGAGCGAGCTCAGCACTGCTGCAGATCAGTGGGGCAATGAGTTCTGCTTCGTTATTAACGGTGTGAAGATTTTCTCCATGGGTGCGGATTACATCCCTGAGGATCACCTTCTAGGCAGGGTTAACGATAGCGTTACCAGAAAGCTTCTTGAGAAGGCGGCCTTTGCTAACCACAACTCAATCAGAGTCTGGGGCGGCGGCTACTATCCTGAGGATTACTTCTTTGATATCTGCGACGAGCTGGGAATCCTGGTTTGGGAGGACTTCATGTTCGCCTGCGCTGTGTATGACCTGACCACTGATTTTGAAGATAATATCAGACATGAGATCAGAGACAACATCATCAGGCTCCGTCACCACGCGTCTCTTGGACTTATGTGTGGTAACAACGAGATGGAGATGTTCGTTAAGCAGGGCGTTTGGGTAAGTAAGCCTTCTGAAGCCCACGACTACACTATCATGTACGAGTACATCCTTCCTAAGATGATGAAGGAGTATGCGCCATACGTTACTTATTGGCCAGCTTCACCTTCTTCAGGGGGAGCCTTCGATGAGCCTAACGACGAGAACAGAGGCGACGTCCATTACTGGGATGTTTGGCATGGCAACAAGCCATTTTCTGAGTACAGGAAGTTCCACTTCAGATTCCTGTCTGAGTTTGGTTTCCAGGCTTTCCCTTCAATGAAGACCATCGAGACCTTCACTGACAATGAAGAGGATATGAATCCTTTCTCATACATTATGGAAAAGCACCAGCGTAACGGCGCTGCCAACGGTAAGATCATGAACTACATGCAGCAGACTTACCGCTATCCATCTGACTTTAGCACATTTATCTATGCTTCCCAGATGCTTCAGGCAGATGCTATCAGATACGGCGTTGAGCACTTTAGACGTAACCGTGGACGCTGCATGGGCGCTGTGGTTTGGCAGCTCAATGACTGCTGGCCTGTAGCTTCCTGGTCAAGTATCGACTACAGCGGAAGACTTAAGGCTCTTCATTATGCGGAAAAGAGATTCTTCGCTCCTATCCTTGTTTCCTGTGAGGAACAGGGCGAGATGACTAATACTATGCAGCTTAACTGGCTTCCAAGAGAGATTGACATGAGCGCTAAGTTCAGCATTGCCAACGAGACTAGAAGGGACGTGAAGGCTACTCTTAAGTGGGCTCTTAGAAAGGCTAGCGGTGAAGTGATTAGAGAAGGTTCTGAAGAACTTTCAGTTCCAGCTCTTTCCAGCGTTTGGACTGGGGAGTACCGCTTTGACGATGCTGACAGATTTGAGGATTACGTAAGCTACGAGGCAGTGGTTGGCGGTGAAGTGGTTTCTTCTGGAACAGTTCTTTTCACAATGCCTAAGTACTTCAAGTATGAAAATCCTAAGCTTGCAGCCGTTGTGGATGGCAACAAGATCACAGTAAGCTCCAGTGCTTATGCCCGCGGTGTCGAGATTCTCAACGAGAACGAAGACCTTATTCTTTCAGATAACTACTTCGATCTCAACGGTGACAGCAAGACTGTGGAGGTTATCTCTGGAGATGTGAGCAAGTTGAGACTTAGAAGTGTCTATGATATTAGGTAATTATTGTACAATACCAGGTAATTATAAAAATGATAAAAACTCTGCCTCTCATGCGAGAGACAGAGTTTTTTTAAAGTCCTTTAACTATCGGGTCCTGGTCACATTTTCCGTAAACAAATCTTAAGACTACTATAGTTTTGTTATCTTCATCGATTATGTAATAGGCTATGTAGTTTTTTACAAGAAAACGTCTGACGTCATTTCTTCTTAGAAACTCGTTTTCTATAATTCTTCCGGTTTTGGGATTTTTACATATTTCTTCTAATTGTGACTCTAGTTCATCAGCTAGGTTTGAAGCAGCATCTGGATTATCTAAAAATTCAGAAATATATGTGATGGCTTCATCAATATCGGTTTCAGCAGCTAAAGTTAGTACAAAATCATATCCTTTAGATGCCATGTTTCTCCCTCAATTTCTTCAAAGTTTTTTTTCCATCAACAACACGACCTGTTTCGTAGTCTTCAATACCTTTATTGACCAAATGCGCCTCATCAATTTTGCGCATGGTACGCTCGTAATAGTCGATGTCCATTACTACAAGCCTGCCGTATCCGTTCTTTGTGACAAATACTGGTTCACCGGATTCTGAACATAAACGTTCGATTTCTACTGTGTTTTTAAGATCTCTCATCGGAACTATTTGCATAATACACGCTCCTTTCTGTGGCTAAATTATATACTATATTTAGCCATGGTTCAATAAAGAAAAAATAATCTTTTTAGCATAAAATGCGCGAAAGAGTGGGTATATATGATATACTCTCGAATTAAGTATATGAATTGGAGGTATGAAAAATGTTTAATAAGGCAAAATGCAGCATATTTTTGACCTTTTTACTTGTAAGCACACTCACATTAAGTGCATGTGGTAAGGGGACTTCAGACAAAGATGTGGATGTAAGTGGCTCTGCAGAGGAGACTGTGGAAACTACATCTGATGAAACATCAAAGACTGAAAATAAGGAAGATGACAACACTACAGAGGATTCTTCAAAGGATAAAGATTCTACAGCTACACTTAGTAATGAAGGCAAATCTTTTATGGAGGACTACCCATCTGAAGGTGACGAAGTTACAGGTGATGAGGCAGTAAAGCTTGCTCATGAGTTCTTTGCAAGCTTGGATGGTGAATATGATAATTTCGCTCTTATGAATCATCCAATAAGGTTTTCTGATGAAGGTGACTACTATGCTATCTATGGTGATAATGTAGATAGCATAAAGGACAAGGATTGCGTTCGTGTAATCCATAGCGGAGACTACACATGCTACTACTTTTACATTGAGTACGAAAAAGAGTATTACAAGATTGTGGATGATGGTTCATACGTGCTGATTTTTAGGGGGAATGACACTGAATCAGTTGAGAATGAAAACAATATCCGTGTAGAGATTCATCTTGAAGATGGTCTTGAAACAAAGACAGTAGCTGAGTTTACATCCCGTGACCAGCAGTCAGATCTTGCTAAGAGCATTGAAAACGGAACTATTCCAATTGAGAGAAAAGTGGAAGTTTCAGATGATGTTCTTGCTAAGCTCCAGTCCCAGGACAATGATTACAACAAGGTTGACTGGTACATGGTTACAAGTCCAATGGAGAATATTGTTGTATCAGAGGTTGTTTACAAGTGTGAAAATGCCCACTACATCGTTCTTGGCATAACTAACATTGGCGACACTGATCAGGAAGTGTTTTTAAAGGGATATCCTAAGGATGTTACCGGCACAGATGACTATGTATTTGAAATCTCATATCAGAATCTTGGCCCTATGAACACAGCTGTCTACATCGTGGAGAACGGCTATAGAACTCCAACAGGAGAAATTGTCTGGATGGATATGAGATCAGAGGCAACAAGCCACTGGAAATCTACTTCATATTCAGCTACATATGATTGCGCAGAGGATGAATCCGGCGACCTGGTATTCAACTTCAACATCAAGACTGAGCATGAAATAGATGAACTTAGAGATATCAATGTATTGTTCCTTGATGAAAACAAACAGGTAATAAATGTCGAACAGGTTTATAGAAACGAAGGCGGTTCTGAATTTGACAGTAAATTCAAGCCCATGGACGACGAAAACACAAGAAGTGCAGTAGACTATGCACTCTTTATAAATCCATACTATAGAGGGTGATTGATGCTCATGATTAATTGATAGTCAGTGGTGATAGATGATAAGTGGTGATGAATTATCAGTGGTGATAGATAGTCAGTGGCGATAGATAATCAGTGGCGATAAAAATCATTGGTGATAAGATTTCAGTGGTATTGAATAACCAATGGTGATAAGAAGAAATTGCATCCCGTTTCACAAGATAATGTGTTTTGGGATGCGTGGTTTCGCTTAGAAGTTCATCACATTCCTATATTGCGTATATTTACACATCCTAATTATGGCGATTGCTGTAATTAGGATGTGTTTTGCTTTATATAGAACATATCTTTACTGCTTGGCGCTAATTTATGCATCCCATATCCGCCAAGTCTTGAATATAGGATGCGTACCGAATTCCGCCGAGGGTACAAATAGCAGAAATGATGGTTTGTACCCCCATGCTGGAGCAAGGCGGAGGGTACAAAGTGACAAAATGGGCTTTTGTACCCTCGAGCAAGAAAAATATGAGGGTACAAATGGCTAAAATGAGGGATTGTACCCTCGAGCAAGAGCAAAGCAGAGGGTACAAATGGCGGAAAAGAGGTTTTGTACCCTCAAGTCATAGAAATCCTTTGGGCATAGAAGCCAAAACAAGCCTCTGTACCCAAACGCCCAAGCGCCGTCACCACCAGCTGCTCAAAGATCTGGAGCCGGAGGTGGTCAGCTAGCCACCCTGCCAAAGGCAGGGCTTGTCCTTGATGACCACAAAGCAGGGTGCTACGCTGAAGCGACTGATGGCGCTGGATAGCAGCTGCTCATGAGTCTATCGCCATCGGTAAAGACGTGGCAGCGCCCTGCCACCCGGCCGTCAAGGATGGCGTCCGCAGTCGTAGAATAGAATTGAGACAACATGAATAACTTCAAGACAGCCGCAACATAAAATTCAAACAGCAAAAATAGGGCAAAACATGACAGAAATCGTGTAACATCGGTGCAATCGGCATTATATAATCATAATTGACTACACGGATTTCCTCAGAGAATCGTCTTTTGGGATGCTATTACACTCGCACAAAATGCTAGGAATTAGGCATAAGGAATAAACGGAGGTACAACCATGGCAAACATCAGACACTACAACAACTTCAAGCTTACAGTCTACTGCGTGGCCCAGATCTTGGAGCGCATAGATCTGGAGGCACTTAAGAAGCACTATGAATTTATAGAGAAATACGTGGGCCTGGATAAGGTCTACCTGGAGCCCTACAGAGAGGGCCACTGGGTGGACAAGGACAAGATGGCCCAGTTTATTGAGTTCTTCAAGAGTAAGAACGTAGAGGTGGCAGGCGGCTTCACAACTGTGGTTCCAGACATCGATGAGGAAGACAAGAAGAGACAGAGGCTCTTTGGCACCTTCTGCTACACCAACAAGAAGATGCGCGACTACATCAAGAAAGTCTCCGAGTACTGCGCTGAGCAGTTCGACGAGGTGATCCTTGACGACTTCTACTTCACCAACTGCACCTGCGAGGACTGCCTCAAGGCCAAGGGCGACAAGACCTGGGTGGAGTTTAGGAAAGAGCTTATGAAGGATGTGTCTGAGAATCTTGTGGTGGGCCCAGCCAAGAAGATCAACCCAGGCATCAAGATGATCATCAAGTTCCCTAACTGGCGCGAGTCCTATCACGCAACGGGCTACAGACCTGACGTGGAAAAGGATATATTTGACATGGTTTACACCGGCACCGAGACCAGAGCCAGCGCATATCAGGACCAGCACCTTCCTACATACCTTAGCTACAGTCTGGTTCGCTGGATGGATGAAGCTTCAAACGGCCGCAACCACGGCACTTGGTTTGACACTTATCAGTGCTGGCCAATTGACGACTATCTGGAGCAGGGCTATCTCTCAGCCTTCGCAAAGCCAGAAGAAATCACACTTTTCCAGTGGACTGACCTGGTGGACAACAAGCTTGTGACTCCTCTTGGCCTTCAACTTGGCAGAATTGACAAGATGCTTGATAAGACCGGAAACCCAGTAGGAATCCCGGCTTACATCCCATACGCTTCCCAGGGCGAGAACCACATCGAGGATTTTCTTGGCATGCAGGGCTTTGCCCTTAACCCTACACCTGTATTCCCTGCTAATGGGCAAGTTCTTTTAACCCAGAGCTCCCTTCAGGATCCGGAGATATTCGATAAGTTAAAAGAGCTACTGCTTAAAGGCGGCGTAGCCTACGTCACCACTGGATTTGCCATGAACGCAGATAAGGAGAAGTGGGAAGAATTAAGCTCAGCCTACCTGACAGGCAGGAAGCTAAATGTCACAAGATATTACAAGACAGACGACCCGGCCGGTTACCTTGAGGACGTGCCAGCAGTTCTTTTTGCAGATGTGCAGCACTCCAACAACCTGTCATGGTCTCTGCTAAACGGCGGCGCAGGGGAGTATCACACCACACTGTTCCTTAAGGATACCTACGGCAAGGGCCAGATGTACCTTCTGAACGTTCCTGAGAATCCATCGGATCTTGCCCGCATCCCAAGCTGGGCCTACGACGCAGTTAAGCCACTGTTCAACTACCGCGGCGTCTACGTTACAGGCAATAACGTGTCAATCTTCCATTACGACAACGACACCTTCATCCTGTACGCCCACGTAACCGGAAAGGCCCATCCTGTGCACACTACCATCCATCTGCAGGATGAGAATGCAGGCATCACTCACCTCTTCGCATCACGATATTTCGGCGAGGAAAAAGAGCTAGACCTTACTCCGGGAGAGGCCCGTGTGGACTTTACTTCAATAAAAGAAAAGAGCTGCGACCTTATCCTTAACCCAGGCGAATTCTACGAGTTCAGGATTCACAAGTAATTCACGGGTTCAAGAATAACAGTCAACAACTCAGATATTTATTGGTTATTGCAGTAATCCATATCTTTGCATCTGTGGATTATTACAATAACCATCTGCACAAATATTATTTATTTGTCTTCTCCGCCTTCTTCTCAATAGACCGAGCATAAACTCCCTGATACTCCTTGGGAGACATGCCGTACTCCTTCTTGAAGGCCTTGAAGAAGCTTGAATAATCGCGGAAACCGAATCTTTCATATGTCTTGCTGATGCTCTCGCCACTTGTGATGGCGCCGCGGCACTCGGCAAGGCGTTTTTTAATTATGTACTGATGGAGCGAGATGCCCAGGGTGTCCTTGAAAAGGTGGGCAACGTAATACTTGCTAACATAGAACTGGCCTGCGATATCGTCCAGGGACAGTGTGTCCTCCAGATTGCTCTCCACGTAGGAGATGATGTTCTGGAAAAGAGATATCTCGTCGGTGCCAGTCTTCTTGTGGTCTTCGTCGTAGATGACTCTGTTGATAGTCAGAATCAGGTCGCACAAACACAAATGTCTTGCGGCGCTGCTTCCGTAGCGGTCTGAGGAAATCTCCTCAAGAAGCCGCAGGAATCTTGACTCAACCAGGTGGAGATCCGCCGGAGCCAGATGGTAGAAGTAATTGTGGAAAGCCTCCGCCTTCTGAATCAGGTACATGTAGTCCACCGACTCGTTCATGAGGCTGTTGCAGCACTCCTTGCTGATCCAGAACACGAACCTGCGGTAGTTCTGGTCTGGGTTGTCCATGATGGCATGGTGGTCAACCCCAGGCGGAATCAGCATCAAATCGCCAGGCGCCATCTTATGCTTAGTCGGTTTCTCTTTTCCCAGAGCCACTTCCATAGTGATGTCCCCCTCCAAAAAGAGATAACACTCATAGTAATTGTGGGCGTGGGGCGGAACTGCAGTGAAATTCCTGTCCGAATAATAGAAAACCTCGAAGTCCGAGGAAAGCATATATTGTCTTGTGTTAAAGGATGATCTCAGTTTGTTTTTCATATCTAGTAGTTTATAACAAGTTTTGCACACTTGGCAACAAGTAATTCTATTCTATATTTCTGAACAAATCATTAAAGTTAATAGTGTAAACGAAAAATGCTTCATTATTGGAGGGAAATAGATTATGGAAATGACACTTCGCTGGTATGGCACCAATTACGATACAGTTAAACTCTGGCAGATCAGACAGATCCCAGGCGTGCACGGAGTTATCACAACTCTTTACAACAAGCAGGCTGGTGAGCTCTGGGAGCTTGACGAGATCAGAGCCCTCAAGAAGGAGGTAGAGGCTGAGAGCCTTAAGATCGCTGGTATCGAGTCTGTTAACGTTTCTGATGCCATCAAGACCGGCTCCAAGGAGAGAGACGAGCACATCGATAACTACATCAAGACCCTCGAGAACCTTGGTAAAGAAGACATCCACATGGTATGCTACAACTTCATGCCTGTTTTTGACTGGACCAGATCTGAGCTTGCTCGTAAAAGAGCTGACGGCTCCACAGTACTTGCCTACACCCAGGAAGCAATTGACGCCATCGACCCTGAGAAGATGTTCGAGTCAATTTCTGGCGAGATGAACGGCACAGTTATGCCTGGTTGGGAGCCAGAGAGAATGGCTCACGTAAAAGAGCTGTTTGAACTATACAAAGACATCGATGAAGACAAGCTCTTTGAGAACATTGTTTATTTCCTTAAGGCAATCATGCCTGTTTGTAATAAGTACGACATCAAGATGGCCATCCACCCTGATGATCCAGCCTGGTCAGTATTTGGCCTTCCAAGAATTATCAACAATGAAAAGAATATCTTAAAGCTCATGAAGGCTGTTGACGACGTGCACAACGGCGTTACCTTCTGCTCAGGTTCCTACGGCACAAGCCTTGAGAACGACCTTCCACACATGATCAGAGCTTTAGAGGGAAGAATCCACTTCGCACACGTTCGTAACCTTAAGTTCATCTCTCCTACTAACTTCGAGGAGGCTGCGCACCTTTCAGCAGACGGAACCTTCGATATGTACGAGATCGTTAAGGCCCTCTATGAGACTGGCTTTGACGGACCTATCCGTCCTGACCACGGCCGCATGATCTGGGGCGAAGTTGCAATGCCTGGCTACGGCCTCTATGACAGAGCCCTTGGCGCAACATACATCAACGGACTTTGGGAAGCAATTGAGAAATCTCATCAGAGAGGGCTGTGAACACTTGACGAAGTATTTTTGAGTCTAGTGTGAGCGTGTTCTGGCGAGCAACTTGTTGCGAGATCAGAACCTCCGCTTAATATATCAATAAGGGAGAATAACAATGAAATTAAATGCATCAAGCGTATACACAGATAACACCTGGAAAGAGAAGGGCTACTTCGTTCCCTCTTTTGACAGAGACAAGATGATCGCTGAGACCAAGAAGAATCCTCAGTGGGTTCACTTTGGCGCCGGCAACATCTTCAGAGCCTTCCAGGCCAACCTCTCCCAGAGAATGCTGGAGGAGGGCAGCGCAGTCCAGGGCCTTACAGTTGTTGAGGGCTTTGACTACGAGATCATCGAGAAGATGTACAGACCACACGACAACCTTTCACTTCTGGTAACCCTTAAGGCAGACGGCTCCGTTGAGAAGTCAGTGATCTCCAGCATTGCTGAGTCCTGCATCCTTGACTCCGACCGCCCAGAGGAGTTTGACAGGTTAAAAGAGATCTTTTCCGCTGATTCACTTCAGCTTGCCACATTTACAATCACTGAGAAGGGCTACAGCCTTGTAAACGCCAAGGGTGAGACACTCCCTGCAGTTGAAGAGGACTTCGCAAATGGCCCAGCTAAGCCAAAGAGCTATATCGGTAAGGTGACAGCTCTTTTGTATGCAAGATTCAAAGCCGGTGAAAAGAAAATTGCCATGGTCAGCACAGACAACTGCTCCCACAACGGGGACAAGCTCTTCGCAGCAGTTGAGGCCTTCGCAAAGGCATGGAAAGAGAATGGCAAGGCTGAGGCTGGCTTCCTTTCCTACATCAAGGATGAGAGCAAGGTTAGCTTCCCATGGTCAATGATCGACAAGATCACACCTAGACCAGACGACTCAGTTAACGAGATCCTCAAGAAGGACGGCGTTGAAGAGCTTGAGCCTGTTGTAACTTCAATGAAGACCTGGGTTGCACCATTTGTTAACGCCGAGGAGAGCGAGTATCTGGTAATCGAGGACAAGTTCCCTAACGGAAGACCAGCTCTTGAGAAGGTTGGCGTCATCTTCACTGACAAGGAGACCGTTGATAAGGTTGAGCGCATGAAAGTCTGCACCTGCCTTAATCCGCTCCACACAGCCCTTGCTGTATATGGCTGCGTTCTTGGCTTTGAGAAGATCTCAGACGAGATGAAGGATAAAGAGCTCCACGCCCTCGTTGAGAAAATTGGCTACGTTGAGGGCCTTCCAGTTGTTACAGACCCAGGCGTAATCAAGCCTTCAGAGTTTATCGACACAGTAGTTAACGTTAGAATCCCTAACGTATTCATGCCTGATACACCACAGCGTATCGCTACAGACACTTCACAGAAGCTGGGCATCCGCTTTGGCGAGACCATCAAGGCTTATATGGCTTCTTCAGAGCTTGACGTAAAAGAGCTAAACTTCATTCCGCTGGTTCACGCAGGCTGGCTTCGTTACCTCATGGGAGTTAACGACAACGGTGAAGCTTTCGAGCCAAGCCCAGACCCACGTCTTGACAGCTCACGCGCTTTTGTTAAGAACATCGCCCTTGGCGAAACCGATGAAGCCAAGGTTCGCGCAGAAGTAATGCCACTTCTTAAGGACAAGAGCATCTTCGCTGTTGACCTTGAGGAAGCAGGTCTTTCTGATAAGATCATCGGCTACTTCATGGAGCTTATCGCAGGAATTGGCGCAGTCCGCAAGACCTTGCAGAAGTACTGCGACTAATCACCTATATCGAGCGACACATCAGCCCTCTGGCCCCGCCAGGGGGCTTTTTGCAGGCTATTTATAGGAATGTAGATTCGGGCGGTTGTGGTCCCTGGGGCTGCCATGGCTTTACCAATGTTCGCGTTTCCTTGTCGTGACTTACATCGGTTTATATCAGAAAAATAGCTCATTTCACAGTCGTTCAGAGCACTCGCTATTTTTCTGATATTTCACCGTGTAACTCATCGACTCGTGCAAATGCCTCACATTGGTAAAGCCATGGCAGCCCCAAGGCCCCCTAACCACCCGGATTTACTTACACTAATATGGCTTGCAATAAGGCTTTCGTGGTCTGTGCGGATAAGACATCTATCATGCGCTTTTTTATCCGCAAACCATGATTTACAGCAAATTCAAACTCATAGCAAATTCAAAATTACAGCACATACAACCTTTACTTATCGCCAGCGTACAGATAATTGGTATTTCTATTTTGCAAAGTCTCTAGTATAATCATTTTCAGATAAAAGAAAACGATAATTCACGTAGATTTATGTAGAACGATTAGTCGATATCATGCAGCAAATATAGATATTCTAGAGATGTCTGGTACATTTAATAATCTACGGAATCTCGTTACGAGGAGGAAAAGTTACTATGAAAAAGAGAGTATTTACAAGCTTAATTCTTGCAGCAACTCTTGCGTTTACTGCACTTACAGGCTGCGGCAACAACGCAGGCAAGGCAGCAGTTGGCACACAGACAGTTGACGACAATGATAAGAAGATCACAGTTGGAGCAACCGATGTTCCACATGCACAGATCCTTAATGACGTAGTTAAGGGAATTCTTGCAGAGGAAGGTTATGAACTTGAGGTTGTTACCTTCACAGATTATGTAATTCCTAATAAGGCCCTTGAGTCAGGCGAACTTGATGCTAACTATTTCCAGACTCTTGGCTACATGAACCAGCAGAACGAGGACGCAGGTCTTCACCTTGCAACAGTTGCTGGCGTACACATCGAGCCAATGGGCATCTATTCAGAGAAGTACACTTCACTTTCTGAGCTTCCAGATGGCGCTAAGATCGGTATTCCTAACGATCCAGATAATGCTTCAAGAGCTCTTGACGTTCTTATTCAGAAGGGTGTTTTGGTTTCAAAGGGCCAGTACGGCGAGGATGCTACTTACACAGAGTCTTCACTTACAAAAGACGCAGAGGCTAATCCTCATGGCTATGAGATCACACCTCTTGACGCTGCTAACCTTCCACGTTCACTTTCAGATCTTGATATCGCTGTAATCAATGGTAACTATGCACTTGCATCAGACCTTCCATCTTCACATCCAGCGCTTGAGATCGAGGAGTTCACAGAAGAGACAACTGTTAAAAGAACTAACTTCTTAGTAGTTAAGCAGGGCAACGAGAATTCAGTTAAGATCCAGGCCCTTGTTAAGGCTCTTCAGTCAGACGAAGTTAAGCAGTACATTGAAGAAACATATAAGGGAGCTGTAATCCCAGCATTCATCGGACCTCAGAATTAAATTAAATTTAGATTTGTCTAAAATAACAAATAAAGGTATTATAGTGGGTGTCAATTTATGGCACCCACATTTTTTATATTAGGTAGAAAAGATAATGATTAAAATCGAAAATGTAGCAAAATCCTTTCAGGACACAGAAGTGTTAAAAGACATATCTCTTGAGATCAATGATGGTGAGATCTTTGGAATTATCGGACAAAGTGGCGCCGGTAAGAGTACACTCCTTAGATGCATCAACGGTCTTGAGACCTATGACAGCGGTCTTATTTCTGTGGATGGACAGCCTGTAGATACTAATGATAAAAAGAACTTACGACTTCTTCAGAGAAACATGGGCATGATCTTCCAGAGCTTCAACCTTCTGGAAAGACTTGATGTCTATGAAAACGTTGCCCTTCCTATGAAGTTCTGGGGCATCAATACTAAATCTAAAGAGTCGAAAGAGAAAATTCTTAAGCTCATAAAGCTTGTAGGACTTGAAGATAAGCTTCATTCAAAGCCTCGCGAACTTTCCGGCGGTCAGAAGCAGAGAGTAGCTATCGCGAGAGCTCTTGTTCTTGACCCTAAGATCCTTCTTTGCGACGAGGCAACAAGTGCCCTGGATCCAGAAATTACCAAGGGTATCTTAGCTCTTTTGCAAAAGATCAATAAGGAAATGGGCATCACCATTGTTATGGTCACACATCAGATGGAGGTTGTTAAGCAGATCTGTCAGAAGGTGGCATTTCTTAGCCACGGCAAGATGCTGGCTGTGGGCAATCCTGAGAAGCTCTTTGTATGGCCTAAGGAGCTTGAGATCAGAGACTTCCTTAGAGAAGAGAGCGACAAGCTTCCAACTACCGGCGTAAATCTTAAGCTCTTTTTCTTTGGAGAGGGCAATCAGCGCCCTATCGTAACTCAGATGGCTCACGAGCTCAATACAGATTTCAACATCTGCTGGGCTAAGCTTGAGGACTTCAGAGAGGATGTGTACGGAAGCCTTGTTCTTAATATGGAGGAAAAAGATCTTGAGAAAGCCTGTGCTTTCCTTGATTCCAAGAATGTTACATGGGAGGTGCTTAAGTAATGGGCGTTTTTACACCTTTTTTTGATCAGTATGGTTTTATTTTTGAAGAATTTGGAAAGACAATGATAATGGTTTTTGCGTCAGCGTTTTTCTCAGTTGTCATCGGATTTATTCCAGCTATTATCCTGACACTTACAGCTCCAGACGGACTTAAGCCTAACAAGATCGTGTATGAGGTTCTGAGCTTTATCATCAACCTGTTCAGAAGCTTCCCATTCATTATTTTGCTGGTTGTAATTATTCCGTTCACACAGTTTGTGGCTGGCACTTACCTTGGAGTTAAGGGTGTTATTGTTCCACTTACTGTTTCTGCAATTCCTTTTATTGCAAGGATTTTTGAGACAAGCCTTAGGGAAACGGACCACGGCGTTATCGAGGCGGCCAAGTCCTTTGGTGCATCCAACTTCCAGATCATCATGAGAGTTTACATCAAGGAATCAATTCCTCGTATGCTGAACGGTATCGTGCTTTTGATCATTTCACTTGTTGGATATTCAGCAATGGCCGGCGACGTTGGCGGCGGTGGAATCGGTGACGTGGCCATCCGTTTCGGATTTAGAATGTACAATCCACAGATCCTGTTTATCTGTTCTGTGATTCTGATTATTTTCGTTCAGGGCGTTCAGATGCTTGGAAACTATATGTACAAGAAGCTTAGATAAGATTTGGAGTCAATGGGGACGGAGTCAATGGGGACGGTTCTCATTGACTCCTTTTTAAGTTAACTAGGACCGTCCCCACTGACTCCCCAACAGTGCGATTTTAGTGTAAAATAGCACTTGTATGAAACTAGTAAATTCAAGCTTAAACAAGTTTATAGCGATAGGATTGTCGTTGCAGATAATGCTCTTCACCACAGGTTGCTCGCTAACGCCAGGTCAAAAGCTCAGTGAGACACAGCTCTTTGCCATGGATACGGTTATGGATATCCAGATAGCGGGAGATGAAGCTCTTTTGACAGAGGCGGAGCAGAAAATCCGTGGGCTTGAGGACATGTTGTCTGTAACAAAGGAGACCAGCGAGATCTACCAGGTGAACGCAAATGGGAGCGCTTCTGTATCAAAGGAGACTTACGACATCGTGACCAGAGCTCTCAACATGTGCGATAGAACTGGTGGAGCCTTGGACATCACCATATATCCTGTGCTGAAAGCATGGGGGTTTACTGGGGATGAGTACAGAGTGCCTGCAGAAGCGGAGTTGCAGGAACTCTTGCAGAACGTGGATTTCTCTCGTGTTGTGGCTACAGAGCAGACTAGCGCAGAAACTATATCACCTGCAAATTCGTCGACTAATTCAGAAACAATAGCACCAGCAAACTCACAGATAAATTCCAGTACTACAGATAGTTCAACATATACTATTTCAATTCCAGCTGGCTACCAGATTGATCTGGGTAGCGTGGTTAAGGGATACACAGGAACTATGCTTGCAGACTACTTCAAAGCAAACGGTGTAACAAGTGGCCTCATCAACCTTGGAGGCAACGTGCAGTGCATCGGCAATAAGCCAGATGGCAAGCCCTGGAAGGTGGCCATCAAGAGCCCCTTTGAGGATTCCAAGACTGGCGTGTTTGGAGTGATTGATGCAACTGATGAAGCTATCGTAACTTCTGGCGGCTATGAGAGATACTTTGAACAAGATGGCGAGACTTACTGGCACATCTTAGATCCATCCACCGGAAAACCAGCCAAGAACGGCCTTGTCAGCGTTACTATAGTTGGAAAGGACGGTCTTGTCTGTGATGCCTTGTCTACAGCTCTTTTCGTAATGGGGTATCCGGCGGCCATTGACTACTACAGGGATTTCCCTGACTTTGACGCAGTGTTTATTACAGAAGATGGCAAAGCCTACATCACCCCGGGCCTTGAGGACAGGTTCAGCCTTTCTTCTGAGTACTACAGCACTTCAATTTACATTATTTCATAACAACATTTATACCAAGGAATCAATATCCACATGACATTTACACTAATAATTCTAGCAACCCTTACAATTACAGCTCTTCTAGTCTTCAAGACTAGGGAGAATATCGAGACTACGCTGCCCTTGGCGGCTTCTCTTATGATGCTCATATTATATGTTCTTGCAATCATGGGCCGCATGGGGTGGATAACTATCCTGGCAGCGCTTATCATTGTGGGAATCGGGGCCGCTATCTTTACCATGTATCGACATGGCTCCATGGCATCAGCAACCGGCAATAGCTCCTCACAAGGCCTGATTTCTGCAGGTTTATCAACTCTGATTCTATTTACACTTCTAATCATCGCAGTGACCAGCCTCACTTCCAGCCAGGTTTTCACCTGGTGGGATGACATCAACTTCTGGTCCTCTGATGCTAAACAGCTCTTTTTCCTAAAGGGCTTCCCAGGCAAGTACGGCAACGTATCTCCGGAGTTTGGAGATTATCCGCCTGCAACATCAATATTCAAGTGGATTTTCCTGCAGCTTTCGCCTAGCGTTTACAAAGAATCTCTGCAGTTTGCAGGGTACTTTACTATGAACGCGGTATTTCTTTTACCACTGGTGGGCCTTGGAAGAGAAGCCATCTTCAGTGTGAAAGACAAGAATTGTGATGAAGATAGTAAGCACACTTCAGCTAACAAGAGCACCGCAGACAACAATTGCATTACCAAGCTCTTCTCAAACACTCCAATGAAGACAATACTTTTCATTGTATTCTTCACAGCAATCATGCTTCTCCCTGGCGTGTTTAGTGGAATCATCTACTATGGAACTCCTGCGGATGTGACAATGGCCATTCTTTTCGGCAATCTTCTTTATGCAATCTGGGACAAGAAGGACAAGAGCAGTCTCTTTTACTATGGAAGAATCGCCTTCTACACAGCGACTATGCTTCTAACCAAGTCCGCGGCTATTGAGTGGGCCATCTTTGCGCTGGCTTTCTACTTTGTCATGGGGGATGGTTCCAAGAAGATTATCGGAGCCATCGCGCTTCCAGCGGGTGCCTACGGAAGCTGGCTTGTGTTCTGCTTCCTTAACAGGCGCGTGGCTAAGCTCACTGGCGCAGGCCTTAAAATGGCCAAGTCCGGGGTTACCATGCCTCAGAACGCCATGGACAAATTCAAATATTTCGTGCAGGGCTTCTTTACCATGCCGATACACGCGGATCATAACATAACGCTGGACATTTCCACTGGCGCAGCGGTGATAGCTCTTTTCATCCTGCTCTACATTATCTATAGAAGGAAGCTTGTGAGCGCTCGGGAGTACGTGAAGCTCCTAGTGTACGCGCTGGTGACGTTCCTTCTGACCTACGGCATTATCTTCCTGGCCCACGTGACCATCTTCCAGACGGAGGATCAGTATCTGGATGCCTTTGCCATGGCCAATTCTCTTGGAAGGTACGGCTGTCCCTTCACTCTGGGCATGACATTTCTTCTTATCGGAATTGCGCTTAGAAGTGATGGCGCCGCAGAGACCAAGGAAAGTCGCAGTCATAGTCTGGCTGTAGTGGTGATCGCAGTTCTGATCCTGTTTACTGCCAACTATACCGGCGTCCATAAGTATCTCTTTTCCTACAGGGATGCGGTGGCGGAGAATCAGGCCTACGTTGCAGACATGGTGGGAGATGAGGGCCGAACCATCGTTTCAGCCCTTCAGTCAAAAGAGCTATGGGGCCAGCGAGTCCTTGTAGTCAGGGACGGTCACACTTATACCTGGGTCCACGACGCCTACACCAGTAAGGAAGCCTGTCCTGTGGCCCTTGTGTACGGAACCTACAAGGCTGAAGAAGATACTTCTGAGACTATCGCAAATATGATAAAATCAAGTCATGCAAGCTACGTTTACGTCCTTGACTACGACGGCGCATCCTGCGAGCTGTTCCAGCCTTTGATGGCTGGCGAGCAGTACCAGAGCGGATGCGTGTATGCGGTGAACTACGTGGGAAACGGCGTTGAGCTGGTTACGAAGTGATCAGTGAATAGTAGACTGATTAGCAGTGAGATGTAATGAAATGATTTGAGAGTTTGCAAATCAGTATAGATATAATCAGATAATTAGCAATTTTATATGAGGGAGATTATGGGGATAATTCCAATTGTGATTCCGGCCTACGAGCCAGACGACAAGCTCATTGGGCTGGTTGAGAATCTTAATAGTGAGAATATGGGGCCGCTGGTGGTTGTGAACGACGGCTCTGACAGGGCCCAGTATGGCTACATTTTTAACAGGGTAAAAGAGCTAGGGGCAGCAGTCCTTGATCACGCAGTGAACATGGGTAAGGGACGCGGCCTCAAGACTGCTTTTAACTACTGCCTTAACGAGTGGCCTGATCTTGTGGGCGTTGTGACTGCTGACTCCGACGGACAGCACAGCATCGAGGATATCAAGAAGTGTATTCAGGCTTTGATTGATAATCCTGATAGGTTCAGTGAATCAGTTAGTGATTCAGATAAATCAGTTGATGAATCAGATAGTGAATCTACTGAATCAGAAATCCAGTACGGAGCACTGGTTCTGGGCTGCAGAGACTTTAATCAGTCTGATGTTCCTCTTAAATCCAGCTTTGGTAATAAGACAACTTCCCGTGTCATGAAGATCCTGGTGGGGCTTTCGATAAGTGACACCCAGACCGGGCTTCGCGGCATAACCAGGGAGTTTATGAAATTTCTTTTGACAGAAAAGGGAGAAAGATTCGAGTTCGAGACCAACATGCTGTTGGCCACAAAGGACCTGGGAATCAGCATAGTAGAGGTGCCTATCAGGACCATTTACCTGGAGGGCAACACAGGGACTCACTTCAATCCCATCAGGGATTCAGCCATGATCTATGCGGTGTTCTTTAAGTTTATCTTTTCATCCCTGTCATCATCTGTTGTGGACGCCTTGATGTTCATGCTGGCCTGCAATATGACAAGAAATGTCCCAATGGCAGTGAGCTATATCATTGTGTCTACAGTGATTGCCAGAGTTGTCTCTGCGACTTACAACTTCCTGGTGAACTACAAGGTGGTGTTCAAGGGAAAGGGCAGCAAGCGAAAGGCGGCTGTCAGGTACATTGCTTTGGCGCTGATCATTATGTTCCTCAGCGCTACGCTGGTGGATATGTTCCACGGCTTTATTCCCGGGGTTCTGGAGATTTTCGTCAAGATTCCTGTGGATGTGCTTTTGTTCTTTATGAGCTTCTTTGTTCAGAGGGAACTGGTTTATAAAGACTAACGAGGCTTTGGGGCCTTCAATAATAGCGCGACTAAAGAGCTGCTTTTCTTTTTGAGGAATGCAGTTCTTTTTTTGTAACCTTTTGTCCGGGTGGATTGTACTATTAGTATAAGGCCTTAAAAAGGAGACACACAAGAGCTTTGACAATAAAGAGCATATACGCGCATGGCTGCTCAGGGTGGCAATCAATAAAGCAAAAAACATTCAGACCTCATTCTGGCGGAAGAATAAGGTTGCTATTGATGGATATATAGATTGGGACAATAATGGCGGAGATTCCGCGATTAGATATTACATCTATGATTAAAAAAATATATGAAAGAAAATGGCTACGAGTGCGATTACACAGAGCTTAGCTTAGAGGAATTGCAGGAGATTCTTCCTTTGGTGAGTGAGTAGTTTTAAAGCAGGCTTAAAATCAAGATTTCCTGAATTTAGGCCTGCCAATGAGCTCGTGGCTCCTGGAAAAAGCAGGCTTAAAATCAAGATTTCCTGAATTTAGGCCTGCCAATGAGCTCGTGGCTCCTGGAAAAAGCAGGCTTAAAATCAAGATTTTCTGAAATTAGGCCTGCCAATGAGCTCGCGGCTCCAAGAAAAAGCAGGCTTAAAATCAAGATTTTCTGAAATTAGGCCTGCCAATGAGCTTGTGTATCCTGGAAAGAGCAGGCTTAAAATCAAGCTTTCCCCAAATCAAGCCTGCCCAAGAAAGCTTAAAGAAAGGTCAAGGAAAGGTCCCTTTCGGGATAGAAGAGCTATCACAGTAAATATACGTACATAAAGATGAAGTGGCAGAAGCTTCCGGCCATGACGAAGAGGTGGAAGATCTCGTGGGTGCCGAAGTAGGGGTGGCGTTTGTTGAACTCAGGCATTTTGATGGCGTAGAGGATGCCACCCAGGGTGTAGACGATGCCGCCCACAAGGAGCCACAGGAAGCCGCCAAGGCTAAGGGTGTGGTAGACTGGGCCAAAGACCAGGACCACGATCCAGCCCATGGTGATATAGATCACAGAGGAGAGCCACTTGGGACAATTAATCCAAAGGAGCTTAAGGCCGATGCCAAGAAGGGCCATGATCCAGACAGTTGCCAGAAGTGGAAGGCCGATGGCGGGATCCAGCACCAGAAGGCATACTGGGGTGTAGGTTCCTGCAATCAGGACGAAAATCATGGAGTGATCCAGTTTTCTGAATATCTTGATGATGGCTGGGCTGAGCACAACTGCATGGTAGGTGGCGCTGGCGCCGTACAGGAGCATGAGGCTCACTGCGTATATCATCATGGCAGCGACGTAATTGTTGCCAAAGCCTGAAGCCTTTATTAGAAGTGGAAGGGCGGCTCCTGCTGTGGCAAATAGGGCTGCCAAATGTGTAAGGGCGCTTCCTGGTTCTCTGATGCTAATCTTCATGTGGACCTCCTGTGATGTAGTAATTAAAACTACATGTTGTTATATGAATATTACAATCATACCTTAAACTGTGTCAAGGTTCACATTTTAATTTCTAAAAACTCTCTTAAAACATTCTTAAAATACACGGTATACAGTTATTTTTTTGACGCAGGATGCTATACTTGTATATGGGAGTTTGTCTCTTTTAGCTGTTGTATTGTAGAAAGGTGGAAATAATGAGTGATAATACCCAGGATAAGAAGAAAAAGGTAAAAAAGATAAGCACGAAGCTTATTACCTACATTGTGCCACTTGTTACAGTAACAGTTCTTGTGCTGGTGGCAGTTGCATCTAGTATGGCCAAGTCTAGGATGACAGAAATGGCAAACGAGACTTTGGAATCTTCTATTTCGAATCAGGCGGACAATATTGAATCCTGGCTTGAGACGAATCTTAAGTTTTTTAATACTGTCAAGCACACAATCGAGGCTGAGAAGCCGGATAATACACAACTTCAGGCCATGCTGGATTCGTTCTACGGCTATAATTCGTCATCTCCTGAG
The DNA here is from genome assembly GCF_000622085.1 of Butyrivibrio proteoclasticus P6B7. Taxonomy (GTDB): domain Bacteria; phylum Bacillota; class Clostridia; order Lachnospirales; family Lachnospiraceae; genus Butyrivibrio; species Butyrivibrio proteoclasticus_A. Next base: position 69,456 of record NZ_JHWL01000010.1, on the reverse strand, counting down.
GGATTATATATCGGGTGTAGTGATGGCTCTTTTTTCAAAGCAAGTGAGTCAGATTTTACAGCCTCAAACGTTACGGATGCGGAATGGTACAAGCAGGGTATCACCAGAGTGGATATGGCCTATGGTACAGCCTACAGAAACAGTGAAAACGAGCTTGTGGTCAGCGCTACAGGTATCATAGATGATGGCGACAGTGATATTAAGGTAATTGGCGCAGACGTTACGCTCAATGAGATAAGTATCATCGTTAACTCAGGCGTTAAGATGTCGAATGCCAGTTCTTTTCTTGTGGATAAGACAGATAATACGATTCTGGCCCACAGAGACTTCAGTTTGATCTCTTCAGAGATAACAGAGAACAGCTCTGATGAGCTTATTAGCGGAGCTGCTAAGGCTATCAATTCTGGAGATTATAAGACAAAAGAAATTGGAAATTACGTGGTGGCATTTTCTGAGATTTCAGGTACTGACTGGATTCTTGTATCATATATTCCAACTAGCGTGATTCTTAAGACGGTTTCACAGATGGGCAATCTGCTTATGATTATTGGCGTGATCGCGGTTGCTATTACGGTTCTTGCTATTCTGTACGTGGTTAAAAGAGTTATTGCACCTCTTGCACATATTACTGACAGCATCACAGCTATGTCAGAGGGCGATTTTACTATAACAGTTGATTCCAGCAGCAATGATGAGATTGGCGTGATGGGTAACAAGGTTACAGAGTTTGTTGCTTCCATGAGAAATATGCTCACCAGTATCAGTCAGGAGTCTGAAAAGCTTAAGGATGAGTCGGATAATAGTGACAGAGTATCAAAGATAATGTTTGATGCTTCAGAATCGCAGGCAGAAGCCATGAAGCAGCTCAATGAGACTGTTGACCAGCTGGCAACTGCTGTTAATGATATTGCTCAGAACGCCACAACCCTTGCTACAGTTGTGGCAGATACAAGAGATAACAGTGATAAGGCTAATGAGAGTATGAAGCAGACTGTTGAGATTTCTCAGAAGGGCCGTCAGGATATGGAAAAGGTCAGCGCGGCCATGAGCGGAATCGAAAATGCCAACAACGAGCTGGTTGAGTCCATCAACAAGGTTGGCACTGCTTCTGATGAGATTACTAATATTGTAGGCATGATCGGAGAGATTGCAGAAGAGACCAATCTTCTTTCTCTTAATGCCAGCATCGAGGCTGCAAGAGCAGGTGAAGCAGGAAAAGGCTTTGCTGTTGTCGCTACACAAATTGCCAAGCTGGCACAGACCTCTGCAGAAAGTGCACAGAACATTGGAAATCTTATCGGTGAGGTTCACAAGCTTATTGAAAATGCTGTTGGACAGGCTAATGCTTCAGCAGAAAGCATCAGAGAAAATGGCGAGCTCATAAATGTGGCTGTGGATACCTTTGATCAGATCTATAACAATATCCAGGAATCTAATCAGCTTATCGAAGCCATGATCGAAGATGTACAGAAGGTTGATGACGTTGCTACTAATGTTGCTGCAATTTCTGAGGAGCAGGCAGCGAGCGCTGATGAAATTCTGGCAACCTCTGAGAATATGGTGGATATGGCTAATAACATTACTAAGAGTAGTCAGGACGTGGCAGACAATTCCCACGAACTGGCAGGAACGTCGCAGACACTTACTTCTTATGTTCAGAAGTTTAAGATTTAAGGAGGTAAGGACCATGAGGAAAAAGATAACAGCTCTTTTAATGATAGCTCTTTTAACAGTTCTGACTCTGGGTGGTTGTAAAAGCGGATCATCCGGGGCTTCAACAGGTAGTGGTGGTAAGATCTTGTGTCTGTGCACCGATTTAAGTGATACATTCCTTGGAACGCTTTTTGGAGCAATGAAGACCCACGCTTCATCTTTGGGAGCAACTGTGGATATAGTTGAGACGGGAGGAAGCGTTGAGGAGCAGGCTAATCAGGTGGCTGCAGCAAAGGCAGCAGGCTACACTGCGATTATTATGCGTCTTGCCGATGCCAGCACAGCTCTTCAGATGAATGTGGCTTCCAACGATATTCCGATTATTTACGTTAATTCACAGCCTTCTGATGAACATCTGACTGCCAACAAATATATCTTTGCCGGATCCAGTGAGGAACAGGCGGGACAGTATCAAGCAGAGTATGTTCTTAGTAAGCTTGGTAATCCCAAGTCTTTAAATGTGATCATTTTTGAGGGTGAGCCTGGACACGCAGGAACCATCGGAAGAACCAAGGCGGTAAAAGAGACCTTGAAGGCAAGTGGGTGTACTGCCAACTATGTATTTGTGGATTATGCCAACTGGTCTGCGGATACGGCAGCTTATAAGCTGGGAATATTTATGAAGACGGGCCAGAGTGTTGATGCAATTTTCTGTAACAATGATAATATGGCTATAGGAGCCATTGAGGGAATGAAGAAGTATGGCCTTGATTATACCAAGATTCCTGTATGCGGCGTAGATGCTACAACAGATGGTTGTGCTTCAATTGAAGCAGGGGAGATGGCATTTACGGTTCTTCAGGATGCTGATGGACAGGCACTTGCAGCAGTTCAGGCGGCGGTTGCCCTTGGAAATGGCGGAACAATTGAGGGTATTGAGTATGCTGAAAGTGACGGTAAGTACATTTATGTGCCATTTACACCTGTTACTGCTTCGAATGTAAGCCAGTATAAGTGATGGCTGGATGGGGGATGGGGGAAACCAATGGGAAAGAAAGAGAGTATTGAAGGGGTACATTCTAAGCTTTCTAATCCGATAAATGCCATTATTGAGCATGTTCCGGATCTGGACTTTGTAGGAAGAGTCCGGGTCTTTGTGAGGTGGATTTTCTTTGGAGTTCTGACTGGCGCTGTTGTTGGCGCCATCGGAGCTGCCTTTTATCATGGCATTATCTTTGCCACAGACTTTAGAACTTCCCATGACATTATCATAGTGGGCCTGCCTTTTGCAGGCCTTTTAATCGTATTCCTGTACAGGCTCTGCAAGGACTACGAGGATAAGGGCACTAATCTTGTTATCAAGTCTATTCAGGAGGGGGACAACCTTCCTGTTACCAAGGCCCCACTTATATTCATATCCACAGTGCTGACTCACCTGTTTGGCGGATCCACAGGTAGAGAGAGTGCTGCTCTTCAGATGGGCGGAAGTCTTGGCTACAATATTGGCCGTCTCTTTAAGCTCAAGGAAGGCAACATGAAGATCATAACCATGTGTGGCATGAGCGCTGCCTTTTCAGCTCTTTTTGGAACTCCTATGACTGCTGCCTTTATGGCTATGGAAATTGAAAATGTAGGTGTAATGTACTATTCGGCTTTGGTACCTTGCGTTGTATCAGCGCTGGTAGCCTCTGGCGTATCCCGGTATCTGGGAATTGTGGGAGAGGTGTTCTCAGTTGAGGTCGTGCCGGATTTCTCTGTTTATCAGGCTATTTTTACAGCTCTTTTAGCAATCTGGTGCGCAGTGGTGTCTGTGGCGTTCTGCAGCCTTCTTAAGTTCTCTGGAAAGACCTACATAAAGCTACTGCCTAACCCTTACATCAGGGTGTTTGTGGGCGGATGTATTGTGGCTTCCCTGACTTTCCTTTCTGGAACCAGGATATTTAACGGTGCTGGAATCGATGTTATTGAGATGGCGATAAAGGGAGATGCGCCCTATTATGCCTTTCTTGTTAAGATGATATTTACGGCTCTTACGCTGGGGGCTGGTTATAAGGGCGGTGAGATTGTGCCAGCTCTTTATATTGGTGCTACCTTTGGGTGCCTGTATTCACAGATCTTAGGGTTTGATCCGGCTCTTTGCGCAGCTATCGGAATGGGAGCGCTGTTCTGCGGAGTTACTAACTGTCCGATTTCGTCGCTGTTTATCTGTTTCGAGCTCTTTGGATTTAAGGGGATGCCGTATTATCTTTTAGCGGTTGCCCTTAGTTACACGTTCTCCGGGTATCATAGCCTTTATAGCAGCCAGAAGATTGTGTATTCCAAGTTCCATAACAAGTATGTGAATAGGGAGACGAAGTAGTATAATAGAAGATAATCAAGAAAAATTATAAATAATTTACTACACCAACGCGTTAAATTGTGTTAGTATAATAAAAGCCAATTTTTGTGGTGCAAGATTAATACATGTTTAGAATGGAGTAGTATTTATGAAAGAAGTATCAAAGCTCATGGGTGTTAGAGACAGTATAAGAGTCGTGGACGCTACCTTAAGGGATGGCGGTCTTGTTAACGACTTTTATTTTACTGACGATTTTGTGAAGGCTCTTTATGACGCCAACATTAAGGCTGGCGTTGACTATATGGAGGTTGGTTACAAGGCTTCCAAGGAAATGTTTGATGTGGACAAATTCGGCAAGTGGAAGTTCTGCGATGACGACGATGTGTTTGAGGTGCTTGGAGACAAGAACCCTGCCCTTAAGCTGGCTGTCATGACTGACGTTGGACGCTGCGATTACAAGAACGATGTTCACAAGTGCGATGAGAGCCCATTTGATCTTGTGAGAGTTGCTACTTACATTCATCAGATGCCTGGTGCCATCGATATGATCGAGGATGCCAAGAATAAGGGCTATGAGGTTAGCTGCAATATCATGGCTATTACAACAGCTCAGGAGTCAGATATCAAGGTAGCTCTTGAGATGCTGGGTAAGTCTCCTGTTGATGTTATCTATATCGTGGACAGCTTTGGCTCTTTTGTCCCAGAGCAGCTTGCTAGAACTGCCGATATGTACAACGAGTTTGCAGTTAAGTATGGCAAGAAGCTTGGAATCCATGCCCACAACAATCAGCAGCTGGCCTTTGCTAATACTATTGAGGCTGTAGGCGACGGCGTTGATTATCTTGATGCTACATATAATGGAATGGGAAGGGGCGCAGGTAACTGCCCTATGGAGAATCTCCTTAGCTTCCTTAAGAATCCTAAGTATCAGTACTACAATGCTATCAAGTTCGTGGAGAACTACATGGTGCCTCTTAAGGAGAGCGGAGTTAAGTGGGGCTATGATCTTCAGTACATGCTTACAGGCGTGCTTAATCAGCATCCACGCAGCGCTATTGCTTTCACTAAGGATGGCAGAGGCGATTACTGCGAGTTCTATAAAGAGATCATGGGTATTGACTAAAACAAGTTCTTTTTCCAAGCCGTAATGGTATAAGTGAGTAGTAATGGGGACGTTGATTGCGACTGGAACCGCGCATATTACAGTTGGGGGGAGTGCATATGTCTTTTGATATCTCTAAGGTAACAAGATTCGTCAACAAGTACCTCTATTCAATTTCAGATGCAAAGCAGAAGCTGGACAATACCAAGATAAAGGTTGAGTATCCTAATGAGTTCCAGCAGCATTTCAGGATTGCCAAGCTCAACAGGGCAGAGACCATCGAGGCTGATATCCAGAAGGTCTTCAATAGCTCCAATATTGCCCAGGAGATAAAAGAGAACATGGCTAATCACAACTCGGCCATCAGCGGAATCAAGTCCAATGAGAAGATAGATCCTGCCTATACTGTGGCAGATAAGAATACTACAGATCCGTATACCAATAAGAACAGGTCTGCCTATGTGGATCCTATGTCCACTGCGGAGGCCTTAAGGGATCTGTCTACTTCTTCCTATTTATACTCTAGCATGATCCAGAGCTCATTATTCAAGTCTCCGAGTCTTGATGAGGACGAGGATGAGTTTGGTAATGACAATCCGTATTATCCAACTATAAGTAATCTGCATAAGGGGCTTATGTCTATTACAGCCCACGATGAGGCGGCGAATATCCCGGAGAATGCCTATGTGGCGGACTCTAATTCCTATGTCCAGTCGCTGCTTGATGCTTACAGGCAGTACACGGAGACTGTGGATACAAGCGTGTTTGGGGATTTCTTCCTGTAGATTATGAGTGAAATTGGGAGTCAGTGGGGACGGTTCTGGGAGTCAACTAGAACCGTCCCCACTGACTCCTTCTACTGAATATCGATTAATGTATACGATATACCGTAAACTTCTTAAGACTTTCTTAAGATTAACGGCAGAAATTCTTAATTTTTCTCATTTTGACTAGTAATATACATATAGAGTGGTACAATGTTCATGTTGCCGGAACTATTGAGTTTCTAATAGAGATCAGCATTGTTTTGAACAAAAAAGGTTCTTTTGAACCATATAATATTGAGGAGACGAGATATGAAGAAAAGATTTGTAAATGTATTAGCACTTGCGCTTGCAGTTGCTGTATGTGCCACTGGATGTGGCGGCTTTAAGACAGCTAAGGCTGCAATTGAATATGTAGGAGACGGTGTTGCTAACATCGAGGCTTCTGCAGAGGCTAGTGCATTGGCTCAGGCACAGCAGATTGTTATGGAGGACCTTACAGAGCCTGCATTTGAAGAGGCTTCAGCATCAGCTTCCACATCAACTGTAACTAAGGAAGAAGAGGTTACTGAGACACAGGAGGATCAGACAGTTGTTGTATTCTTCGGTGATAGCCAGTTCGCTAACGGTAGGAACGACGGATCAGACCTTCCTAACCTTATTTCGCTTCAGGTGCCTAATTCAAAGTTTTATAACCTTGCTATTGGCGGAACAACAGCAGCTGTTGAGCTTTCAACAGATAACATTGATCCAGCATCATTGACAAGTAACAGCTTTGTAGGCATGACGTATGCTTTGGCTGGCACAGCAGACAGAAACAAGGTTCTTGCTGATTATCCTAACGTTTTAGATAAGATGAATCAGGTAGATCCTAAGACTGTAGATATTTATGTAATCGAGTACGGTGCAAATGATTTCTTTTCAAAGATCCCACTTGATGCAACTATCTACGATGACAACTACCTTCACACATATTACGGTGGACTTATGACTGGTGTTGAGACTCTTAAGAGAATCAGTCCTAACGCTAAGATCGTACTTGTAACACCTTTCTATGGAATCTACTACGATGCAAACGGTGGATACATCGGTGATTCATACATTGTAAGTAACGGTATCGACACTCTTGCTAACTACGCAAGAAAGGCCAGCAATGTAATTCAGTCTGAGGAACTCTACGACTACGATACAATGTTCCAGTCACACTGCGATCTTTACGTTGATCACGCTGACAAGTATCTTGAGGACGGCGTTCACCTTACACTTCTTGGAAGACAGGTATTTGCAAGACTTTTTGCTCACCTTATTAATTTCATGGAAGGCTATGCACCATATGCATTCTTAGAGCAAGACTATATCTACATTGATCAATTTGATCCTAACGAGGATTACAGAGTCCCAGCTCACATCATGAAGGAGTATTACCCAGAGGCATACGAGAAGGTTCAGAATGGCGAGTACCTTGCAGTTCCACCTTATGAAGAGTAAGAAATACGATTATAGATAACAGAAACCGTAGCTAGTATCTGCTAGCTACGGTTTTTATTTTTTTTCTATATTATTAGATTACTATATTACTAGATTATTATCGTGCTAAGATTTCGTTATTACGTGCTTGATTCTACTCTTCATCTTCGCCCTCAAACTTCGGCGTTAAATACATATCACTTAGCGCGATATTTTCTTCCGTCACATCTGTTCCATCATACATTTCCCATACAATCACATCCTCATATACAGGCACCGCCCCGAGAGGCTCTTCCTTCTTCGCCGGCATCACCATAACCATGGCACCATTGGTAAGAAGCGATGTATCAAAGGTTATTAAATAGTAATCATCCTTATTGCCAACATAAGCATCATAGAAAGTCTTCCTATCACTGATGAACTGTGACAAGTGGGAAACAATCAGTGGAAAGCTTGGCTCTTCAAAGCCGTGCTCCGTGTGATCTGTCTTTTCATAATAGTTCGGCGCATCCTTCCAGCGCTCTCTGTCTCTGTACCAGCTATCTGCAAGCTCCGTCTGCATCTTCGGAATCGTATCTGTTAAAAGAGCTGTCAGCACATCACCAAATTCCTCCAGGTAGATCTTATCAACCTTTTCCTTGAATGTGGGACACTTGTTCAGAGCTCGTAGCCAGCCCTTGTTCTGGTTGGTATAGCTATCAAACCACAGGACATCCGCCTCTACGTCTCCTGCGTCAAGCCAGGAGTGGGACATTGTAAGATCGAAATCCCAGATAGGCCCGGCCTTTATAAGACCTGACCCGCTGTCCTTATATACGTAGGTGCTGGCCCTGTCTCCATCCTGATTTTCAAAGAATTCCTGCATCAGGAAGTATCTGGCAAAGGAGTCCTCGTCAATAAACTCGCTGTAATCGGCTTCCTCCGTCAGTGAGGACTTAAGGATGCTGATCTCTGCCTTCGTGATATCTTCTGCAACGTACTCATTGTAATCCTGCTTGCTTACTGTGTTTGACAGTACTTCGCCATCGCACAGCGCGGTTTCAAAATGATTCTCTTTTTCCTCAAGTCTGTAATCGTAGTCGAAGAGCACCAGATATCCGTCATCTTCAAGCTCTATCATGCCTTCATAGCTCTTTATCCTCTGAGATAAAAGATATAGCCCCTTGTAATCCCCGTTGATGTAGACGTTTACGAACTCTGAGTCAGGCACGTACTCGCAGCCAAGAGCCTTGGCGGTCTCGAACACAATCTTGTTTCTGATAAGGGATTCGTCGAAGAACCCTGAGATCAGCACGTAGTCTTTTACCGCGCCCATGCCTAGTAGCGACTTCTTGCCGCCCAGGTCGATGTTGTAGCTCCTCTTGAACTCCTCGTCAGGGAACTCCTTCATGATCTCGCCCCAGGTGGAGTTGCCATGGCCATTCATGGTAAAAGAGCCCTCATCAATCACCGCGCCGCTGCCGTCGTACATCTGATACACAGCCTTGGCCTTGGTGTTGTGCTCGGGATCTGCGTCGATCCTCTCAAGCTCTCCGTACTTAAGCTCGATTGACATGGTAGCCACGTTCTCGTCGAACTCAAGCTCGTAGTCACCACTCATAGTGGGAGCTGAGGTAAAGTCCTTGGAGTACAGCAGAACTGCGATAAACAGGGCTATGCTGGCTATTATTAATGTTATTCTTGTGTGCTTGATTCTACTCATCAATTCTCCGGAAGCGCCTGTGCGCTTTATTTTTTAGATATTTTATTATACCATATAGGGTAGATGTGAGTTTTTGTGCATTATTTTCAGTGAGGTGCAATGAAAGAACCCAAATTTAGACACGAACTTAAATACCTGTGCTCCGACGCAGAACTTAAGGCCTTGAGAGTCCGCTTGCAGCATGTGCTGACGCCGGATCCCCACGCGGACGATAGCGGCAAGTACTATATTAGAAGCATGTACTTCGACGACTACGACAATTCCTGCTATAACGAGAATGAGGACGGCGTGGACGTTAGAGAGAAGTGGCGCGTAAGGACCTACGGCTGCAGCGACCAGACCATAAAGCTGGAGTGCAAGCGTAAAGAACAGGGCATGATCCAGAAGAAAGCCTGCAAACTCACAAGAGAGCAGTTCGGCCAGCTTTGTGATCCTCATAGTCGCATTCTTCCAAGGGCCGATTATCCTGAGCTTCTCAACAGATTCATCCTATTAAAAAGAACTAAGCTCTTTCACCCAAGTACCATCGTATCCTATGAAAGAACGCCCTTTATCTGTGACAACGGCAACGTCCGGGTCACCTTTGATCGCAATATTACGTCATCAACACAGTTTGATGATTTCTTCGTAAAAGAGCTAAAGCAGCGCCCCATCATGGAGCGTGGCCGCCAGCTACTAGAAGTTAAGTACGACGAGTACATTCCGGACTACATATTCCACGCAATTCAGTCTGGGAGCATGCAGCAGACAACATTTTCAAAATATTTCCTCTGCCGCCAGTATTCTATTTAATAGAACGCAGACACCAGTGATATCTGCAATTGATCCACTGCAACCAAGTTACACCAACACGAACAGGAGAACTAAATGAAATTTTCAGACGTATTCAAAAAGTCCTTCCTTGAAGGCTATTCAACTGTAGAACTGTCAACTGAGCAGATTCTTGTGGTAATGCTTATCACAACTATCCTTGCCCTCTACATTTTCTTTTGCTACAGGCTTCTCACAAGGAGAACCTTCTATTCCAAGAACTTCAATCTGTCCCTTGTGGCAATGGCCCTGATCACAGCAGGCATCATCCTGACGATCCAGTCTAGCGTTGTGGTTTCCCTTGGTATGGTGGGAGCTCTTTCTATAGTAAGATTCAGAACCGCCGTCAAAGACCCAATGGACCTGATTTTTATGTTCTGGGCCATCGGCGTGGGAATCATGTGCGGCGCAGGGCTTTCTGAGATTGCGATTCTCACATCCCTCATCGTCACACTGCTTATCTTCTTATTAGATAAGATGCCAGTTGCCAAGGCTCCAATGATCCTGGTTATCGGCGCAGATGACAAGGACGAGACAGCCACAGCCATCGAGAATAGGATAAAAGAGCTAACAAGTTCCTATAAGCTTAAATCCCAGAGCATTTCAAACGGCACACAGGATCTTGTTTACGAGCTTCGCATTAAGGAGGCAAAAGAGCTGGTGGCTAAGATCTCCAAGATTGATGGTGTTACCAGCGCATCCATTCTTTCACATGATGGGGAAGTTACATTCTAAATAGAAGCATTTGCTTTAAATATAGCAATCATGCATGATGACTGAAATTCTTCTTTCTTGTGAAAATAATCTCAATGAGTTATACTAATTCTAATTGAGTAAATTTAAAAGGACGACGAATATGAAAAAGGTAATTATTATCGGAGCAGGACCTGCAGGACTTACTGCTGCTTATGAACTCTTAAGCAAATCTAAGGACTATCAGGTTGTTGTTTTCGAGGAAACACAGCAGTTTGGCGGAATTTCAAGAACTGTTAACTACAAGGGCAACCGTATGGATATGGGTGGCCACAGGTTCTTTTCCAAGGTTCCTGAGGTTAATGAATGGTGGCAGAAGATGTTGCCACAGCAGGGCGCACCAGCTTCCGACGACATCGCTCTTGATAGAAACGTGACTATCGCTGCCGGCGGTCCGGACCCTCAGAAGACTGACAGGGTTATGCTTAGAAGAAATCGTGTATCACGTATTTTCTTTGACCGCAAATTCTATGACTATCCTATTTCTCTTAAGGTTGAGACCTTCAAGAACATGGGACTTGCAAGAACAATCGCTTGCGGATTCTCATATCTTGGAGCAATGATCCACAAGAGAGAAGAGAAATCTTTGGAAGACTTCTATGTAAACAGATTTGGTAAGAAGCTCTATTCAATGTTCTTCGAGTATTACACAGAGAACCTTTGGGGCAGACACCCATCTGAGATCGATCCATCCTGGGGAGCTCAGCGTGTTAAGGGCGTTTCCATCATGGCAGTTCTTAAGAATGCTTTCCGTAAGAAGACTGGTAAGAAGGGCGGCAAGGTAGAGACTTCTCTTATTGAAGAGTTTAGCTATCCTAAGCTTGGACCAGGTCAGCTCTGGGAAGTAACAGCTGAGGAGATCAAGAACCTCGGCGGTACAATCGTAATGAATGCCAAGGTTACCAAGATCCGCAAGGACGGCAACCACATTAAGGGCATCACATATATCATGGATGGCAAGGAAATGGAGATTGAGGGCGATATCGTCATCAGCTCAATGCCAGTTAAGGATCTTGTTGCAGGAATGAACGATGTTCCAGCAGATCCAGCAAGAATCGCAGCTGGTCTTCCATATCGTGATTACATGACTCTTGGTGTTCTTGTTCCTAAGCTTAATCTTCAGAACAAGACTAATATCAAGACCATCGGCAACATTGTTCCAGATAACTGGGTATACGTTCAGGATAGAACAGTTAAGATGGGACGTTTCCAGATCTACAACAACTGGTCACCATACCTTGTTAAGGACCTTGAGAACACTGTTTGGGTTGGACTTGAGTACTTCTGCTTTGAAGGTGATTCAATGTGGAACATGAACGAGGAAGAGTTCGCCAAGATGGCAATCGATGAGATGGTTACTCTTAATCTTATCGATAGTAAGGACCAGGTTCTTGATTATCATATGGAGCGAGTTAAGAAGGCATATCCTGCTTACTTCGATACCTATGATGAGATGGACAAGCTTGTTGAATATCTTAACACCATCGATAACCTGTACTGCGTAGGACGTAATGGTCAGCACAGATACAACAACATCGACCACTCAATGTGCACATCCTTTGAGACAGTTAAGAACATCATCAGCGGCAATACAGATCGCAGCAACATTTGGAATGTTAACACAGAAAAAGAGTATCACGAGACCGAGGGAAATGCAGATGAAAATGCGAATGACGAGGTTGAGGTAGACTAATATACAAATAAGTTTTATAATGCGGTGCAGTGCGTTTTTTTGCACCGCATTGTTGCGTATATGGATAGCCGATTTTTTGAACGCGCGTGAGCGCTGGCTTTCCAGCATTTGTTATAGAATTTGAGGTTTATTATGAAAAAAATCAGTATCCTGATTCCATGTTTCAACGAAGAAGAGAACGTTGTTGGAATCTCTGCAGCCGTAGAGAAGGTCCTTGTTGAGAAGCTCCCTAACTACGACTATGAAATTGTTTTTATCGATAACGCATCCAAGGATAGCACCAGAGCTAAGATTGAGGCCATCTGCGCTGGCAATAAGAAGATAAAGGCAATCTTTAATGTAACTAACTTTGGACAGTTCAATTCCCCATTCCACGGAATGTGCTCTCTTGACGGCGACTGCGTAATCCCAGTTTGTGCGGATTTCCAGGATCCTGTTGAGCTTATCCCTGTATTTGTGCAGAAGTGGGAAGAGGGACACAAGATCGTCAGCGGTGTTAAGTCTTCAAGTAAAGAGAATGGCTTCATCTATTTCCTTAGAACCGTTTACTACAAGATGATCAAGAACATGTCTTCAGTTCGCATGATTGAGCACTTCACAGGCTTTGGCCTTTACGATAAGACCTTCATCCAGCTCCTTAGACAGCTTGATGATCCGGTTCCTTTCATTAGAGGAATCGTTGCAGAGTACGGCGATGGCTTCAACATGACAACTGTTGAATACGAGCAGCCTAAGCGCCGCGCAGGTAAGACCCACAATAACTTCTACACACTTTACGATGCAGCTATGCTTTCCATTACTTCCTATACTAAGGTAGGACTTCGTCTTTGCACCTTAGCTGGATTTATCGTAGCATTCATCGATGTTATCGTGGCTCTTGTTTACCTTATCCTTAAGCTTACACACTGGTACAGCTTCCACGCAGGTTACGCTCCAATGATTGTTGGAATGTTCCTTATGGGCGCTATCCAGCTTATGTTCATCGGTCTTACCGGTGAGTACATCCTCAACATCAATACTCGAGTTATCCACAGACCACTTGTAGTTGAGGAAAAACGTATTAATTTCGATTCAGACAAAGAAAAAGAATGAATGCGTGGGGAGAGGCATAAATGCAGTTCACATCATTTGAATTCCTGATTTTTCTACCAATAGTTGTAGCAGTTAACTTCATCATTCCAAGAAAGTTCAAGTACATCTGGCTCTTCATCACCAGCCTTTGCTTCTTTGCAACCGTTGATGCTAAGAGCACAGCTGTGCTTATTGGCGTTATTCTTATCACCTATTTCCTTGGACGAGCTATCGAAGGCGCCAAGGATAATCCAGGTAAAAAGAAATATCTCCTTATGCTTTCAATGGTGCTAACCGTTGGATTTCTTTTGTATGTGCGCTTTGTGGAGTTCCTGGCTTCCAGAATGAAAGATGTTACTCCGGATGCTCCTCCATCTGTTCTGTTTTTCTCAACAGTGGGTATCTCTTTTTACATGTTAAAAGCAATCAGCTATCTGGTTGATATCTATAGAGAGGACCTTGTAGCAGAGAAGAACTTCGTTAAGTACGCTCTCTACATTTCCTTCTTTCCACAGATTACCTCTGGCCCTATCGAGCGCGCCAAGAATCTTCTGCCACAGTTTGCTTATCCAGTATCTGTGGACTTTGACAGACTTCGCGACGGACTTCTTCAGATTCTCTGGGGATATTTCCTTAAGCTTGTTCTGGCCGACAGAATGGGAATCTTCGTAAAAGAAATCTTTGATGGCGGCTATTTACAGCCAGGCACCATCACATTTATAGGAACACTGTTCTACACTTTCGAGATCTACTGCGACTTCGGAGGCTATTCACACATGGCTATCGGTATCGCCAGAATCCTTGGCATTGATTCCATGAGTAACTTTGATAGCCCTTATCTTGCCCAGTCTATTCCTGAGTTCTGGAGAAGATGGCATATCTCTTTATCAAGCTTCCTCAAGGATTACGTATATATTCCTCTGGGCGGCAACAGAAAGGGAAAGGGCCGCAAGTACCTCAACATCCTGATCGTATTTGCCATCAGCGGAATCTGGCACGGCGCAGGTCTTACCTTCATTATTTGGGGACTTCTCCACGGCGTATATCAGGTTGTGGGCTATATCCTTAAGCCAGTAAGGGACAAGCTTGTGGACATCTTCAAGGTTAACCGAAATGCCTTTTCACACCAGGCTCTCAGAACCATTATTACTTTCCTTCTGGTTAACTTTGCCTGGGTATTCTTTAGAGCTTTCAGCGTAGAAAGAGCTATGGGAATCATTGCAAAGAGCTTTGAATTCACACCATGGGTTCTCACAGACGGAACCCTGTTTAGCTACGGCCTTAATGAGGCTAACATGCTGCTGATCGTGGCAGGCCTTGCGCTGCTTGTGATCGTGGATGTTCTTAATTACAAGGGCGTGGTTGTTAGAGAGAAGATCCTCTCTCAGGGCATCTGGCTTAGATGGGCAATCGTCATCGCAGCTATCCTTGTAATCCTTGTCTGCGGCATCTGGGGACCAGGATATGACGCAAGTAGCTTTATCTATGAACAGTTTTAATGATATAGGGATTCAAAGTCATATAAATTTCATGCTAGCATAGAAATTTATATGACCTTGAAGACCGAACAAGAATGAGGAAAACAGATACTCGAATGAAATGAGAGTATCGATTTCCGAATTCTTGTAGAATTGCGAGAATAGCGAAGCTATGGAGCAATTCGTATATCATTAACTAACTATACAGGAGACTAACATGAAAAAAAGATTAGGCAATCTTTTCAAGATAATAGCGTTTCTTCTGGTGCTTGCCATCAGTGTCCTTGCCGTAACCACTCTGGTTCGCAGAAAGGACAGTAATTACAAGTACGCAGATTTCTTCGACCAGGCCAAGGCCGGACATATAGACGTTCTCTTCATGGGCTCATCCCATGTGATCAACGCCATCAATCCGGTTACTCTGTACGAGGACTACGGCTACACCTCTTACAACATGGGCGGTCATGGCTCTGTAATGCAGGCCACATACTGGGAGCTTATCGAAGCCCTTCAGTACTGCACTCCAAAGGTTGTAGTTGTGGATGCATATATGCTTGAAAAGAACTATCAATACCTGGATGTGATGGAGGAAAACGCCGACAAATCAGAGCGCAACACCTCTGTGGAGCAGCTTCACCTCAACATGGACGCTTGGCCACTGGACAGACTTAAGATTGCAGCCATTAACGACCTTATTCAGGATCAGGAAACAAGAAATGAATTCCTCTTTGACTTCATCGTATATCACAGCAGATGGAGCGAGCTTACTTCAGAGGATTACAAGACAGTACTTGGTACAGAGACCACCAATCCTCTTATGGGCGGCGAGATGAGATATCAGGTTGAGCTTTCGCCTACATCTTTCCCAGACCCAGCCGAGGGAGAGATCCTTTCAGAGCACACCGTTGGTCAGGAATATCTTATGAAGATCATCGACGAGTGCCAGAGAGACGGCATCCAGGTTGTTGTGACCTACATGCCATGCTGTGCCACAACCACAGACAAGATCGCAGCAAATAGCGCAGCTGAGATTGCAGCTAATTACGGAGTACCCTACATCAATATGCTAAATATGGGTATAATTGATTATAGAAGTGACCTTAACGACACAGGACACCTCAATGCTACAGGCGCCATCAAGGTTACAGACTACATGGGACAGTGGCTTACAGACAACGCCGACCTTGCAGATCACAGAGGTGACGTCAGCTACTCAGACTGGGCTGACAAAGTAGCTCTTTTTAACGACGAGCTCAAGGACATGGCTACATCAGGCGATGACCTGTACACAAGACTTAACCAGTTGTCACTTAATAAGGTAAGCTACGTGATCTACTTTAACCAGGGTTCCAACGCCCTTAAGGATGACGATCTCATGCACCTTGTGGAGAACCTTGCAGGAACTACTGCAGTAAGGGATGCCTCCGCAGCCGAGAACGCACCTTATATTCTGATAAAAGATCTATCTAATGGAGTTTACGAAGCCTATGGCGAGAATGGTCTTGACGGCGTAGCTACAGGCCTTGGACACGTGGTTTATCAGCCAGTTGAGCAGAACTTTAGATTTCTTTATCCTACAGAGGATGAGAGTCTTAACTACCTCTACGATGACGATCATCTGGGGTACGACATTCAGCTTATCACCTATGATAGTGAGAGTGGACAGATCTTTTCACATGATTACTTCAGGTCCTTTGGTGGAACCTATCGTGTGGACTAATATAACAATGCTACTAGATGGTATTCAAAAAACTATAATTGTGAATACTAATGATATAGAAATGAAAGGAACAATATGAGCGAGAAAGTATGTATAGTAGGAATCGCAGGAGGAACAGCATCAGGTAAGACCACAATTGTGCGAAAGATTAAAGAGAAGTTTGGAGATGATATTGTGGTTATCAACCACGATTCATATTATAAGGCCCATGACGACCTTTCCTACGAGGATAGATCCAAGCTTAACTATGACCATCCTCAGTCCTTCGACACTGATCTTATGATCGAGGATGTTAAGAAGCTTAAGAATAATCAGGAAATCGACATGCCTGTTTACGATTACACAATCCACAACAGGTCTGATGCCACAGTACACGTGGTGCCTAAGAAGGTTATCATCGTGGAGGGTATCCTTATCCTTGAGAATAAAGAGCTTAGAGATCTCATGGACATTAAGGTCTTTGTTGAGACCGATGCCGATGAGAGACTTATGCGTCGTATCAGAAGAGATATGATCGAGAGAGCCCGTAGCATCGACTCTATCCTTACACAGTACACAGAGACTGTTAAGCCTATGCACGAGCAGTTCGTAGAGCCAAGTAAGAAGTACG
The DNA here is from genome assembly GCF_000622085.1 of Butyrivibrio proteoclasticus P6B7. Lineage (GTDB taxonomy): Bacteria > Bacillota > Clostridia > Lachnospirales > Lachnospiraceae > Butyrivibrio > Butyrivibrio proteoclasticus_A. The sequence goes on along the minus strand of NZ_JHWL01000010.1, from coordinate 52,295 downwards.
CAGATATCATCATCCCTCGTGGTGGTGAGAACCTGACTGGTATCTCTATTCTTCAGGAGCACCTGAATCTTATGCTCAACGAAGAGTGATAATCATCACTAGAATTGTTTTTGGCAAAAGAACTATGAAATTAGCGAAAAAATAACAACAGGAGTTTACAATGCATCTACTAGTTTTATGGCTTTTAATTATTCCATTTTTAATTGGAATCCTGTTTAACTTCATATTGCCAGTGGTTAGGCGTACCGTGGGAATTACCTTTATCCTTGGGTATCTGGTTTACTTTGGCTGCTTTGAGGTGGTGGCTATTCCCTGCATGCTTAAGATTACTTACAACGCCTTTAGCTATTGCACCAAGTATTACACCATTATTTCTCTGGTGCTGGCAGCAGCTGGTCTTATCAGAGGACTTTGGGTGTTAAAAAGAGATGGCTTTAATGTGTTATCTCTTTTCCCAGGAGAGACCCACGCTGGAGCTCACGAGCTCTTAAGCCCCAGGTCAGATCCTAAGATGCTTAAGATGAACTATTCCCTTGAGAGCAACATCTACTGGGGAATATTCTTTGTGTTGTTGATGTTCCAGATGGTTATGTCTGTTGTGATGTCTAGCTTTGACGGAGATGACGCCTACTTTGTTGTAGAGTCACTTCTTGCGCAGCAGGCGGATGTTATGAACACCATCCTTCCTTACACAGGAACCAGCACATCTCTGGACATCAGACATGCGCTGGCTGTTATCACCATGTGGATCGCTTTCATCGCAAGGCAGAGCGGAATACATGCAACCATCGTATCCCACTCAGTTATTCCATGTCTTGTGATCGCCCTTGTGTACCTTGTGTACGTTGAGATCGCAAGGATTTTGTTCAGACGAAGACAGGAAATCATTCCTGTATTTATGATCATCATTTCATTTTTGATGATATTTGGAAATGTGTCCATTTACACCAATGCTACGTTCTTCCTTACAAGAACCTGGCAGGGTAAGGCCATTGCATGCAACCAGGTATTCCCGCTTATTTTCTGGGTTTTCCTGTGGATGCTGGAGGATACAGGACATTTCCATTCAACTAACCCAGCCAAGACGGTTTCAGATGATCACTACATGATCACACCTTGGGTAATGCTGACACTTATCAATATGCTGGCTGGAGTCTGCACCTCCCTGGGCATTTTCTTTGGTGGCGGAATCATAGCTCTTTTGACACTGATATTACTGTTCTTCTCAAGAAGATGGACAGTGCTGGTGGGAGCTGTGCTGTGCGAGATTCCAAGCGTGATTTACCTGTTATTGTACCTGTCAATTTGGGGCGGCTGATGGTTAGGAAGGACTAGTTTATGTACGGTATATTCAGAGAATGCTATGTGTCACTCAAACTATATATGGGAAACGGCGCGCTACTGGTGATGTTCCTTGCTGCGGCCATCTACATCCTGGCTACAGAAAAGAGCATCAAGAAGAAGGTGGTCCTTGGCATTATGCCGCTGGTGATGGTTGTGGGATTTCTTTGCCCAATCATCAAGAAGGCCTACGTTAAGGTCTTCAGCGACGGAACGGACACCTATTACCGCCTTTTGTGGCTGGTGCCAATCTATCTGGTTATTGGATTTGGAGCCTGCAAGGCAATCTTTTCTTTGAAAAAGAGCATGCACCAGAGAGTTGCGCTGGTGGTAACCCTGGCAGTTATTGCGATTACAGGCACTTTCGTTTACACAGGGCAGTACATGTCCAAGGCTGAGAACCTTTATCACATTCCTCAGTCAGTGGTGGATGTGGTTGACGTGATCGCGCCAAAGGAGGGCGAGCCAAGAGTACGTGCGGCTTTCCCGGATGAGATGGTTCATTTTGTAAGACAGTACAACACCAACATCCTGATGCCTTATGGCCGTGAGATGGTGGTAACTCAGTGGGACTACTATAACTCAGTGTATGAGGTTATGGTTAAGCCTGAGGTTATAGATGCAGAGGCGCTGGTGGCAGCAACCCGCGAGACCAAGTGTAGCTACATTATCCTTAATGAAGAAAGAGCTATCGATGGGGATCTGACAGAGCAGGGCCTGGAGCTGGTGGATACGGTGGATGGATATTTGATCTACGCGGATCCTGAGGTGATTGGGCAGAAGTAAATGTAGTCAGCTGATACGGCTGATACAGATGAGTAGTTGTAGTAATAGAGGTATTATTGATGATTTCAAAGGAAGTTCAGGAGTATTTAGACAGGGTTCATGAATCGGACTTTGCCATGCTCTCAGAAGTAGATAGAATTTGTAAAAAGCACAACATTCAGTATTTCCTTCACGGAGGTACTTTCCTTGGTGCCATCAGGCATCAGGACTTTATTCCATGGGACGACGATGTGGATATTCTGTTCCTTCGTCAGGACTATGAGAGATTTATTGAGGTTTACGAGACAGAGGCGGATCCCAGATTCAAGCTTCTTAGATTTGAAAGATATCCACAGTTCTTTGACTTTATAACTAAGATAGCGGACATGGATCTTACTTATGAGGCCACAAGCTTTGGTGAAGAGGCTTTCTACGAGAATAGGTATTCTCACCCAACTCTGGATCTTTTCGTATTTGATATTGAGGATGACAATCACAAGGCTCAGCTCCTTAAGCTGAAGCTCTTGTATGCTCTTTCCATGGGGCACAGACCATACATTGATTACAGCAAGTTCAAGGGCATCATGAAGGCAGCAGCAGCGGTTCTTGCAGGAATCGGCAAGCTGATCCCATTTAGAGTTCTTGCTCAGAGCTATATCAAGAACCAGACCACAGGCGGAGTTGCAGGCCTTAGAAGTAAGACACCTGACCTCTATCAGGAAAGTAACGGTAAGAAGCCATTTCTTTTTATATCCAACGAGCAGCCTGATCCAAGGTACTGGGGCCTTGACTTTGATATTGAGCACCTTATCGATGGCCCGGACACAGCAGTGATCCGCGGAAAAGAGTTCCCGATTCCTAAGGACCACGACAAGTGGCTTAAGAAAACCTACAAGGATTACATGGCCCTTCCTCCAGAGGATAAGAGGGTGCCAATGCACGTCAATGTGATTAAGTAATTGAGCATGATGACTACAGATCAGTGAAATGAAGTATGAGATAAATGTACAGATGTACATGGAGTTATTGATAAACAGGAGAGTATTATGAAAACAGTAGCACTTATAATTGCCGGCGGAACCGGTGCAAGAATGCATCAGGACATTCCAAAGCAGTTTCTTACAGTTAATGAGAAGCCAGTAATTGTCTATACTTTAGAGGCTTTTCAGAATCACCCTGAAATAGATTCTATCGCTGTTGTATGCGTAGAGGGCTGGGAGCAGATGGTTACAGCCTACGCTAAACAGTTCAATATAACAAAGCTTGAGCACATCGTTAACGGCGGTGAGAACGGCCAGGGCTCTATTAGAAACGGTGTTTACGAGCTTGAGAAGTTCTTTGACAAGGACGACATCGTACTTATCCACGATGCTATCCGTCCTATGGTTTCTGCAGAGATCATCTCTGACTGCATCATGAAGACCAAGCAGTTCGGCAACGCCATCACAGCAATTCCTTGTGCTGAGGCTATGCTTACAACTGAGGATGGCGAGTCTTCAAACGAGAGCTATTCAAGAGATCACCTTAAAAGAACTCAGACTCCTCAGGGCTTTAAGATCGGTGAGATCTGCGACGCCCACAGAGAGGCTCTTGAGAAGGGCATCACAGCATCAGTTGCTTCCTGTACTCTTATGATCGAGCTTGGCAAGAAGGTGTACTTCTCCCAGGGTTCAGAGAAGAACATCAAGCTTACAACTGTAGATGACATCGATATTTTCAAGGCACTTCTTGTAAGTAAGAGAAGTGAGTGGCTGAAATAATCGCCAGCAACGTCAAATAAAATGATGTGTATGGAAATGAAATTATGGTAACTGATAACGAGACATATGTAAGTGACCTTAAGGCCGCCATTGAACATACAGTAGGAATAGATGAGCTAAATGGAAAGAGCATCCTGGTGACAGGAGCCAGTGGAACCATTGGCTCATTTATTGTGGATGAACTTATCCACTACAATAAGTCCGGCAAAGGGTGGATAACTATCTTCGCCGCAGGCCGAAATGTGGATAAACTCCGTGAAAGATTTGGAGAAGATATCTCTTTTGTCAGATACGATATGTTGTCCAAGGATTTCAAAGAGTTCCCTGAGCACGTGGACTACATCATCCATGCCGCTGGAAACGCCTATCCATCAGCCTTTATCGACAGATGGAAGGAGACAGTGGAGGGCAACATCCTTGGAACCGCTAATATTCTCGAATATGGTAAAAGAGCTAATATCCACAGGTTCCTCTATGTATCCAGTGGAGAAGTGTACTCTGTAGAGCAGAGTATTGTGGATAACATAGCTGAAATACACGGCAAGACATTTGCTGAGACATCAGATGATTGTTCGGAATTCGCATCACACTATTACAACGAAATCTTATCTATCGTGGAACAGCAGGGGCCACGCTCCTGCTACCCAGTAAGTAAGCTGGCTACCGAAGAAATGAGCCTAGAATCTGATCTGGACTGTGTTGTGGTAAGACCTTGTCACACCTTTGGCCCAGGCATTACCGGCAGCGATGACAGAGCTCATGTGCAGTTTGTAAAAAGAGCTATCTCTGGAAACCCTATTGTTCTTAATAGCCCAGGTCTTCAGGAGCGTTCTTACAACTACGCGGCAGATGCTTCTTCTGGGATTTTGACAGTTCTTTTGACAGCAAAAAAGGGAGACGTGGTGGATATCTGTGCTCCAGGGAATGTAGTCACCATCAAGGGTCTGGCAGAGCTCATCGGCAAGGCAGCAGGAGTTCCTGTAACCGCCAAGGAAGCTGATGAAAGGGACCTTAAGTTACAGTCTCCAATCAATAAACAGATCTTGAATCCAGATAAGCTTGTGAGCCTTGGCTGGACAAAGGCCTTCGACCTTGAGACAGCGGTGGACCACTTCGTTAAGATAATGCAGAAATAAGGGATAGAAACATGCTTTTTAATTCTTATGGATTTGTGTTGGCGCTTTTGCCCATCTTCGTAATTGCATATTCTGTTTTGCGTCACATCTTTAGGAAAAAAGAGGAGGGGGAGCTGATCTTAAAACTCTGTCTCATTGGATTTTCTGCGGTCTTTTTCCTGTTCTTTGGCCTGGATGATTTTGGGCTTTTTGCAATCAGCATCGCTTTGAATGTTGTGTTTGCAAACCTCATTGTGAAGTTCAGGGATAAGGATTTTAGAGGGATTGATGGCAGAATCATCATGCTGATGGCGGTTTCTGTGAATATCTTTGCCCTTGTGTACTTTAAATATCTTCTGGGATATTTCCCAGTGGCCATCAGCTTTTACACCTTCAACATGATCTCTTTCCTGGTGGATCTGTACACCATGGAGATCCCTAAGTTCAAGGTTATTGACTATCTTGTCTATGTGCTCTATTTCCCTAAGGTTATCCAGGGTCCGCTCCAGCGCTACGCTGATCTGTCCAAGGAGCTGGAAAAGAGCATCAGATCTAAATTCAGCTACGACACCCTCATGAGAGGGCTATATCTTTTTTCAATAGGTCTTTTCAAAAAGGTTCTCCTGGCAGACACCTTTGGAGAGGCTGTTTCCTACGGCTTTGAGAACGTGACCACTTTGGGAAGTCTCGAGGCTATTCTGGTTTCTGTATTCTATACATTCCAGCTGTACTTTGATTTTAGCGGTTATTGCGACATGGCCAGCGCCATTTCCATGATGATCGGAATTGAGCTGCCTGTTAACTTTAACTCTCCTTACAAAGCCACTAATATTGTGGATTTCTGGAAGAGATGGCATATCACACTCACTGGCTTTTTTACCAAGTATCTCTACATTCCTCTTGGTGGCAATAGAAGGGGTAAGTTCAGGAAATATCTGAATTACCTGGTGGTGTTCCTTATCAGTGGCGTTTGGCACGGCAGGGGCTACACCTTCCTGGTGTGGGGACTTCTTCACGGTGTTTTGTTCGTGATCACCAGGATGTGGATGGATAGGAACAAGACTAGTCTTGTAAAAAGAGCTGGCTCTAACCCGGTAAAGACTGTGGTTAGCACAATTCTGACCTTTGCATATGTGAACCTTGCCTGGGTATTCTTTAGGGCGCCAAGCCTTAAGGATGCCGTAACGCTTATTGGTAGAATGTTTGTGGGCGGCAAGAAGGCTCTTCCAAGCAGCCTTACATCAGTGTTTAGACTGGACGAGTTCTGGTACGTCATCAAGGTGACACCACTTATGAAGACCAGCTTTGTGTGGGATCTTTGCATGTGGCTGTTCCTGATCGTATCTGCCTACATCATTTTCTTTAGAAAGAACGCTCTGGAGCAGATTAAGAGCGTTAAGCTTAGCATTTGGACCACTCTTGTGACAGCTCTTTTCCTGGTGTGGAGTATATTGAGTTTCTCGGGAGTTGGAACGTTCTTATATATGAACTTCTGATGTTAGTAGAATTATGCACTATTCTGAGATTTGAGAATTATCAAGCTGGAGTAAAATGGGCGAATTAAAAGAATTCAAGACAATTAAAAAAGAACATAACAGGGCGAAGAAGCTCTTTTTCACGTTGTTGGGACTGATGCTGGCAGTGTTCATCCTGATTTCAGCGCTGGTGATCTATGTGGATCCATTCTTCCACTATCACGCACCACTGCAGGACTTTCCTTATATTGTGGATAATCAGCTGAGCCAGAATCCGGGAATGGCCAAGAACTTTACCTATGATTCCTGCATTATTGGCTCTTCCATGACCGTTAACTTCGACACCGACGACTTCGCAGAGATCATGGATCTTAGGACTGTGAAGCTTAGCTATAGCGGCGCTTATCCTAAGGACGACTATAACATCCTCTCTATCGTATTTGATGAGAATACTTACGCAAGGCAGAATAACGATGTTCGTGCAGTTTTCTTTGCAATGGATATTCCTACAATGACTGCGGACACAGATACTACCAAGTATCCGCTGCCAGAGTATCTCTATGACAGCAATCCGTTCAACGACGTTAAGTACCTGCTTAATAAGGATGTTCTTTTCCAGTACATCTTTAGACCAGTGGTTCAGGGTGAGGGCTCTGACCTGTCTGAGATCTACTTTAGCTGGTGGACTCCTGACTATTACAATATTCAGTGGGTTATGCACACCTACGAGGAGCCTGAGAAGGTGGACGAGGAAATGGATCCTAAGACTTTGATTCCTCAGACCTATGAGAACCTTCAGGTCAACATCCTTCCTTTCGTTATTGATAACCCTGATACTGAGTTTTATTTCTTTTTCCCACCATATAGTATTCTCTACTGGCACAACGTTCTTCAGGAGAATACCTATGAGGCTACGCTGAATCAGTACCAGTTCGTGGCTGATGAATTGCTTCAGTACGACAACGTCCATGTTTTCTATTTCCAGACCATGGATGAAGTGACGGACCTCAACGATTATGCGGACTATTCACATTATAAGCCCGAAATTAATAGATTTATGGTAGAATGCTTTAAGAGTGGTGAGTATGAGATCCACTCATCCGAGGAAATGGCTGCAGAGCTGACACATATGAGGAGTATTGTGGATGGCTTTGACTTTGAGGAGTTATTTTCACAAGATTGGTGAAAATGGAATTTAAAGGGGCAAAAGGCGATGTTAGATAAAAAGAAAAGTGTAAAAGCTGTTGTATCAGTCTTGGCAGGACTGGTTTTGTTTATGATGATTTGGACAATGATAAGGGTTGCTTATTATTCCGTTATCGTATCTGATGACTTTTGGTATGCTGCGGATACTAAGATGAAGAATACTAATTTCTTTCAGTATCTTGTAGCTTCCTGGAATTATATGGTCTGGGTGTTTAATACGCATCAGGGAACATATTTTTCTGAGTTTTTTAATGTATTCTTTAATCCAGTTAATAACGATGGATTTCCAACTCTTAGAATTATGATGGTATTAAATGCGGTGCTTTCATTTGGTTCCATTCTTTTTCTTGTATTTGCAACTCTTAAAAATATGTTCAAAGGTGAGCTTCACATAAAGCTTACAATCGCTGCTCTGGTTATTTTTGTAATAACTCAGTATGATTCATTTTACGAAACATACTTCTGGTATACAGGAGCTACTGTTTATAGTTATCCACTTTCTCTCGCGACCATTGGACTTGCTTTTATGTTTCTTGCAACAAATAAGGAACATAAAAAGAAAAAGCTGTTTACAGTACTAGGATGCATTTTCGGCTTCCTTGGTGTTGGTGGTTCTTTGGCTATTTCAGGAACTGCGTGTTATTTTGCACTTTGTGCTGTGGTATATTATTTTATTCGAGATAAAAAAATAGAAAAGTGTAGTCTTTTTGTTTTTTTATCTATGTTTATTGGATCGCTGATCAATACTATAGCTCCAGGTAACTATGTAAGGCTTTCAAGTGTCAATGATACAGGACTGAATATTGCAGTTATTCTGAAGGATACTAGAAGCGAATTCCATTCTATTAATTCCTGGTTATTTGACAGAACTAATTTCTGGGTGATATTGCTTATTGCAGCATTATGCGGATTCTTTTTAGCAGGTAAGCTTATTGTTGATAAGAAGGCATATTTCATTTCTAGTATTTTTGCTGTATTATCCCAGTTTGTAACGATAATGCCAGTTGTAATGGGATATAATGTTCCTTGGATGCCTAATAGATGTATCTTTGTGGCAGTGTTTGCAATAGCTCTTTCATATGTCAATTTAGCTGTAATGATAGGGTGGCTAGTAACAGATTCTATGAATTCAGAAGCAAGAGGATATGTTCTTGCTGCAATTATCATGGCTTTGGTTTTCTGCGAGGGAACATGCACTTATCAGCCAAAGTCATATATGACTTATCAGTTGAACAGACAGCTTTCTGAGAGAGTTTTCCAGGATAATTATGCACAGACAGTAGCACTGTTTGATAGCTTTAAGGATCATCAGGGAGAGGACCTTGTTGTTCCTGCGCCACTTATTCCTGAGGAGATAGAGAATTTCTACGTGTTCTTCCTTGGCGAGCACGAGTCGGAGAGAATTAATAGAGCTATTTCATGGGCTTATGGCCTTAACTCTATTAGTAATGAAAATCAGTTTGACTAAATGAGGATGATGAGAGATGAAAAGACTTAAGGTTGATGATGCAATCTGCTCTTTATTTGAAAAGTATTCATTCAATATCATAATTGAAGCGCTTTTATTCTTTTCTGTGATCATTAGGGTTAAAATGGCGCCACATACCATTTCTGGGGATTATAATGTTACTTTGATGGAGTGGATCAATGAGTATAGACAATACTCATTTTGGGGCGGCCTTGAGCATACCATAGGTAATTACTATGTACCATACAATATCTTTTTGGATTTTGTTGCGAGGGCACCACTAGCACCATGGTTTTGGATTGCACTTACTTCATGCATTGCAGATTATGTTGGTGCGTACTACATTTATAGACTTGTATATGAGTGCTTTGGCAAAAAGAATCCTGATTTAAAAAAGAAGGCGATTATAGTGGCAATAGTCACTTTGTATCTTCCTGTAGTAATGATGAATGGTGCACTTTGGAAACAGTGTGATTCTATTTTTACTTGCTTCATAATAATGAGCCTTTACTATTACTTTACTGATAAAGTGACAGTAAGTTTTATTTGGTTATCAATAAGTTTTATTTTCAAGATGCAGGTTATATTCATCATTCCGTTCTATATTATAACGTACTTTGTTAAGAAGAATATCAGTATCCTTCATTTCTTCTTTTTACCAGTAGCTTATGTGATTGCAGGTCTTCCATGTATTTGGGCACAACGTGGTATTAGAGAAACCTATTCTGTGTATATAAGGCAGAATCAGGGATATAATGAGATGACCTGGTTATCACTATCACCTTACCAATTGGGATTTGAAAGCTATGAAATATTTGCTATTCCAGCAATCCTCTTTACAGCTACAGTTTTCGCATTAGGGCTTTTATACTGCTATAAACATAGGGAGAATATTGATAAAGAATTTATGCTGATGCTGGCTGCTTGGTCAGCTTCGACCTGCTACGTTTTCCTTCCTGCCATGCATGAGAGATATGATTATGTTGCGCTAATATTGATTACTGCCTTTGTTGTAGCTTTTGATGTTAAAAAGATCTGGATTCCACTTGTGATGAATTTGTGCACAGTGATGGTTTACAACAGATACTTGTTTGATTTTGAAATAATAGAAGGAATTCCGTTTATGATTATGTCAATAATGTATCTTGGTGCATATTTGGTATATACATATAACCTTATCAAAAGATTACAGAAACAGTGAAATCGATAGTTGGATTTCAAACAGAAAGAGGTGCTTAATTTGAGTAATAACATTGAAGAATATGGTGATAATAAAAAGGGTATTCCTGGTTGGCTCCATATAGTTATCATTGGAGGAATCCTTCTGATTCTTGCTTTTTCTTTTTACAAATTGTGGAAATGGAATCAGGGAAACGCTAAGACCCAGGGCGTAACAGGAGAGAGCTTTGAGGTAGAGGTTCTTGACCAGGTATTTCTTCTTGCCAATGACAAGAAGGAAGGACACACCTACGATGATCAGGAGACAATTCTTTTTCTTGGTAACGATGCTCTTACCTATGACCAGGGCGAGACTGGCTTTGCAGGACAGGTGGCTGCCAAGACTGACGCAACCTGCATTAACTGCGGATTCCCATCATCTACAGTAGCTCTTAAGACCCAGAACTATTCAGATGACTATGTTCTGGATGCCTTCAGTTTTACTAGTGTTGTTGACACTATCGTATCTGAGGATTATTCAGCTCTTTTAGATAAGTCCAAGAACTTCTCAGATTATACCTACGAGGATCACGTAAGAAAGCTTGCGGATACTGACTTTGATAAGGTTGATACTATTGTTATCTTCTATGATGCACAGGATTACCTCAACCTTCGAATTGGTATGAATCCTGACAACGACCAGGATACCATCACCTACAGCGGAGCTCTTACCTACGGTATCAAGAAACTTCAGGAGAAGTATCCTTACATCAGAATCGTTTGCTGCTCATTTACTATGTGCTATGCCTACGATTCAACAGGAGCTCTTGTTAACGGCGATATGTACGACTATGGTAACGGAAGACTTACAACTTACCTTCAGTTCATGATCGACGTATCTGGCGCAACAGGTGTATCCTTCATCGACAATTACTACGGCACAATCGATGCTGACAACAGTGCTGGCTGGCTTCTTGACAACGTGCATGTGAATGCGGCCTGCAACGAGTACATGGCTAACCACTTTGTGACCATGATCTATCCCAACGGCGTCACCACTGCGGCAAGCAGCAACGCTTCAGATAATTGAGGTTGTTAGTAGTAATGGATAAGAAAAAGAAAATTGGAATTGTTGATATATTGATGCTTCAGGGGGCTGTGGTGGTGTATTCACTTTCAACAGTGGCTGCCAAGCTGGCTTCCGGACATCCATTTTTATCTTTTAAATACATCCTGTTCTTCGGACTGGAATTCATAATCCTTGGTGTTTACGCCATTGTATGGCAGCAGATGATCAAGAAGTTTCAGCTTTCACTGGCCTATGCCAACAAGGCGTTGACTCTCATGTGGTCTATGCTCTGGAACTTCGTGATCTTCAGTCAGGGCATCACACCCTGGAAGGTGGTTGGTGTAGTTCTGGTGGTGATCGGTGTTATCATCATGAACACCGGGGCAGAGACTGACGAGGATGCTGGTAATGATGCATTAAAGAATGCAAGTGCAGATGCATCTGTGGATGCTGGCGATAATGCTAATAAGGAGGTCAAGTTATGATTTTTGTATGGATTGGCCTCATGCTTGTAGCTGAGATTATAGCGTCAACATCTCAGGTTCTTCTTAAGAAGAGCGCGCAAAAGAACTATTCATCAATAGTTAGAGAATATCTCAATGTCCTTGTTATTTCAGGATATATGCTGCTGGTGCTTTCTATGGCACTTTCAATCTTTTGCTACGACGACACAAGACTAGGTTACATGGGCGTTGTAGTTATGGAGCCTGTTGGATATATCTTTGTAATGATCATGTCCAGGATTTTCTTCAAAGAGGGCTTCACTAAGAGAAAAATCATCGGAATGATTTTCATTCTTTCAGGAATTGCGATCTTTAATATACTTGGTGGTATGTGAGTTTTTGATTTTTGTTTTATGAGGGGAATTTGGTAGTGAATAAAAGAAAGACATTGTTTGACTATATAGAAATAGTATGCGCAGTAGTGCTTCTCCTGGTGTTTCTGTGCCATGTTTTTATACTGTCTGATGCCAACATTTTTCATTACACATGTCATATGGAGTCAGACATTGCGTCTGAAACTCTGGTTGCTACTAGGATCTTTGAAAATGGTTTTGTCCAGCCTAAGACCTGGGTTACATCAACCCACGACTGGATTATCATGACTCCTAATCTGGCGGCCTTTATCTACCCACTTGTTGGTAATGATATGAATCTTTCTATGGGAATAGCCTGCAGTATTACTATGGCTATTCTTGTGGTCTTAATGTTCTTGTTTTACAAGCAGATTGGATTTAGTTATTTGGAGATTTTACTCGCAATCCTGCTTGTATTTATTCTGGCAAGGCCCGCTGATGAGAATCAGAGAATGCTGTTTCTCTACGCAGCTTACTATGTGAGCCACTTTGCTTCACTGTTTATCCTGCTGATGCTCTATAACATCTGTCTGAAAAAAGATAAAGTTCCAGTGCTGTTCTTTATCCTGACACTGGCACTTTCTGTGGTCAATAGCCTCCAGGGTATGCACGCATGCCTTTTCTGCTACATGCCTCTTTTAGGTACAGAGCTCCTTAGAAGAATAGTAGCGATGATGAAAAAGAAAAAGCCTGGAAATGTCATGATCCTTGTATGGCTGTTTGTTATTTCTGCGGTGGCTTTGCTGGGAAGTAAACTTCTTGGTTCATACACTCCTGGTGCTTCAAGGAATATCAGACATGCTGGCGAGAAATTCACAGAAGTAGTGTGGCCTAATATCAAGGCAGTTCTTGATTTTGACAGAGTACCTGTATTGGTAGCTCTTTTCCTTATTATTGCTATTGTTGGCTATGTCATTACCTTCTTTGGTAAGCTTGTAAAAAGCGGCGAAACAAAGCCAACCACAGCCTACGAAAGTGTTTCCGGCGATTATCTGCTTTGGAGTACGCTGCCACTTCTTTTTGGATTTGTTGTCTGTGCTCTCTCAGAGATATTTACAACTGCTGAGTCAGCGCCTAGATATTATCTGAACCTTCTCTTTATTGTGGGAACGGGAATGGCTCTTTTCATACATTACTTTAATAAGAAATGGATAGCTCTTTTAGCAATTCCGGTTATATATTATGGCGTCATTGCTGGCCAGGAGTTCTACAATAACCTGGTGGTATGCGATGCTTCGGAGGATCAGGCTACCTATCATGTGGCCCAGTGGATGGAGGAAAATGGCTACGAGTACGGCTATGCTACCTTTGACCACGCCAACTATATTACTGTTATGAGCAATAACAGCGTTAAAGTCAGGGGCGTCAACAACATGGCTGACATGGAGGGCATCAAGTGGCTCTCCGACAAGACCTGGTATCCACCTTACAAGTCCACTGAGGGTGCCACCTGCTATATCTTTACTGATTATCTTCAGGAGGATTTTGCTGCGTTCATGGAAAGGGTGCAGCCTACAGTGCTGGAAACTACTATGGTTGATAACTATAATATTGTGGTTCTTGACCATGATTACACTATTTGGGTGGACTGAATTCGATTCTTTTCGTTTGGTGTGGTATAGTGTATCTGGGGAAATGCGAGTCTGTGTTTCAAATGCCGCCAATATTGATAAGAACTTGCGGATAGAAATGGTGAGATATTCATGCTTTATCCGTAATATATCAGTTTAGCATTATAATTTTTACTAGTTGTTTATGGAGGAAAGAGATGAAAAAGGGACTGGGGATCTTCAATAAGAAAAGTCGCAAGCCTCGCTTCGAGGACGATTACCGTGATTATGACAGGGATTATGAGGACTTCGATGAGGAGTTCGATCCTGACGATGACTTCGATATGAAGTATGAAGATGAATATGATGATTTCGACGATTATGATCCAGATGAGGATGATGATCGTGACTTTGAGCGCGATGAAGATGACTACGATCGTGAAGATGATTATGACCGCGACGAAGACTACCGCGATGACGACAGGTATGAGGATGATTACGACCGCGACGATTATCGCGATGAGGACGATTATCCAGAGGAAGAGTATGACCGCGAGCCAGTTGATCGCTATGAGAAGGCTGAGCGCGGATCCGACAACGTGGTAGCATTTCCTGATAAAAGAGCTATCGACGATGAGGATGACTATCGCAATGAAGATAGATATGAAGATGACTACGACCGCAACGACTATCGCGTTGAGGATGATGTAGAAGACTTCGACGAAGCATACGCTGACGACGATAGAGATTATCGCGATGACGACAGGTATGACGATAGGTATGATGACGAGTATCCAGAAGACGACAGATACGACGACAGGTACGATGACGAGTATCCGGAAGACGACAGATACGATGACAGGTACGAAGACGATTACTACGAGGATGACGAGGATCGTGAGTACGATGCCTATGCTCCTAAGAAAAAGAAGTCTCGTAGCAAAAAGAGATCTCGCAGAGATGCAGAGGATACTTTCTTTGGAACTCTTTTACTTAAGATCAGAACATCAAGCGCTGCAGAGAGGATAGCTGCTGGCTTTGCAATTATCCTTTTGGCTGCGGCTGTTGCAACTGGTGCATTCTACAGAAATGTTTCTGTAAAGTCTCAGCAGATCAACGCATTCAACGACGTAGGAAATACTCTTGGCGACGTTGAGATGGTTGGACAGAGCGGACTTGTAGCTATCGCTGATGCGGAGAAGGCTAAGGCTCTGGCAGCAGGCCTCATCGAGGAAGAGGAAGAAGAGGAAGTTGTAGCTGATGACGCAGAGGGCGTTACAATCCAGATGACCCTTACAACCATCAAGAGTGATCTTAAGGTTAAGTTCATCAACTCAGAGACCAAGAAGCTTGTAGGAAGCGTTCCATTTGAGATCACAGTTGTTAATCCAGATGGCACAAAGGTTACCTACAACGATGATGATAAAGACGGAATCATCTACAAGACTGGACTTGTAAAGGGTACCTACAAGGTAACTCCTAACGCACTTCCAGCAGATTATTCAAATTACTCTCTTGAAACATCAACTAAGAGCATTGAAATCAAAGATACTGTTGAGATGAAGGCAGTTGATGTATCTAACGAGGTTAAGAAAGAGTCACAGGTTAACGTAGCTCAGGAAGATACTGCTGTTAAGACAGAGGTTGAGTCAAAGCTTGAGGATACAGTTGAGTGGGTTGATTCAAGAATTGAAGAAGGCGGCGAGACTGGAGAAGTTAGCTACGAAAAGGTAGATAACTCAAAGGTTGTGGATCCTTCTAAGACTGCAAGTGCAGATAATGGCGATATCAAGAAGCTTGCCAGGGGAAGAGGTACAGACACTTCTATAGATGCTTCAACAGAAAAGAGCACTAAGGCTGATGATTCTGGTAACACCAATAGTGGAAACACAGGTGGCGGTTCAAGTTCAAGCCAGCCTTCAGATAATCCTGGAGAGGGTGGTGGAAACACTGGTGGAAACACAGAACAGCCTAAGCAGGATATTAAGCCTGGCAAGGATTCAATAACACTTGAGTATGGAGCATCTGAGACTATTTCCACAAATGTAAGTGGAAGTATTAGTGCTTCATCAAGCAATTCTTCAGTTGTTTCTGTAACAACAAGTGGCAGCAGCTTTACAGTTAAGGGTGAGAGCGCTGGTACAGCGACAATCACTATTTCAGCTGATAAGTATAATGATGCGAAGGTTACAGTTACAGTAAAAGAAAAACAGAAGGGCAACATTACAGTTGCATCTGAAACTGGTGTTAAGGTTGGCGAGACCAAGAGCCTTGGTGCTTCAGGTCCATCATCCATGACATACAAGAGTAGTGATACAAATGTAGTTACCGTTGATGGTAGTGGTAACATTACTGGTGTGAAAAAAGGAACAGCAAACATCACTATTACAGCAACAGACTACAACGACGCTACAGTAAAAGTAACAGTTACAGATAGTGGTTCAGTTCCTCTTACAAGCACATCAATCAGTCTTGCAGAGGGTGAGTCAGTCAAGATCACATCTGGTTCACTGGCACTTACATTTGCTTCTAAGGACACAGCCATTGCCACAGTTGATAAGGACGGTAATGTGAAGGGTGTTAAGGAAGGTAAGACAGAAATCACAGTATCTTCAAAGGGTTACTCAGATACAGTCGTTACAGTAACAGTAACCAAGAAGAGCGGAGATAAGGTGCCTCTTAACGAGTCTACAATCACTCTCTATGAGAAGAAGACTCAGAAGATCACAGCTAAGGACACATCCCTTAAGCTTAAGTTCGTATCCAGCAATACAGCAATCGCTACAGTTGCAGAGGATGGAACAGTTACAGCAGTAGCGGTTGGTAAGGCTACAATCACTGTTTCATGTGACAAGTATGCAGATGCTACAGTTGAGGTGACAGTTCTTTCTAACAAGGAACTTAAAGATACTGAAGGAAATACACTTTACGTTCTTGAGAATGGTCAGTATCGCGTAGCAACAGCTACTGACTACAAGAAGGACGGAACATACTACAAGCAGATCAAGAAGACTAACAAGACTTACTACGGTTGGCAGACAATCGATGGAAAGACCTATTTCTTTGATAAGAATGGTAATAAGGTTACTGGCGAGCAGGTAATCATGGGCGCTAAGTACACATTCAACGGTGATGGAGTTCTTTCTTCAACATCCGGAACAATGGGTATCGACGTAAGTAAGTGGAATGGCACAATTGACTGGAAGGCAGTTAAGAACTCAGGTGTAAGCTTTGTTATCATCAGATGTGGATACAGAGGATCATCACAGGGTGCTCTTATTGAGGATGCTAAGTTCAAGTCAAACATCAATGGCGCTTTAAATGCCGGACTTAAGGTTGGTGTTTACTTCTTTACACAGGCTGTCAACGAGGTTGAGGCTGTAGAAGAGGCTTCAATGGTAATCAGCCTTTGCAAGGGATATAACATTTCATTCCCTGTATATCTTGATGTTGAGGCCAGCAACGGCCGTGGTGATGCTATCAGCTCAAGCCAGAGAACAGCTAATATCAAGGCCTTCTGTGGAACAATTCAGAATGCTGGATATAGAGCTGGTGTATACGGCAACAAGACATGGCTTTCAAGCTACATGAATACAGCGTCTCTTACAGGCTTTAAGATTTGGCTTGCACAGTACGCTGCAGCTCCTACATATTCAGCAACAAGATATGATATGTGGCAGTATTCATCTAAGGGTAGAGTTTCTGGAATTAACGGAAACGTTGATATGAACATCTGCTACTAATGAATTAAAATCAAATTTAAGCACATGGCTTTTAAATCACAAAGCCATGTGCTTTTTAGATGGAAAAACAATGCCATCAAAAATGCCTCAAATACCGAGAAGTACTGACATACTGAAATAATTTTGTCTATCTATGGTGCTTGTGTTATACTATATCGGTAAAAGTATGCTTAAAATGAAAGAAGAAAGGGATATATATAAATGAGAACATATTTAGTGACCGGTGGAGCTGGCTTTATTGGTTCTAACTACATACATTACATGTTTAAGAAGTATGACAACGAGATTAGAATCATTAACGTTGACGTACTTACTTATGCAGGTAATCTTGAGAACCTTAAGGATGTAGAGAACAGAGACAACTATACATTCGTTAGAGCAGATATCTGCGACAGAGATGCTATCAACAAGATCTTTGAAGAGAATGACATCGACAGAGTTGTACATTTCGCAGCAGAGAGCCACGTTGACAGATCTATTGTCAACCCAGAAGTTTTCGTTCAGACTAACGTTCTTGGAACAGCTACAATGCTTAACGCAGCTAAGAAGGCATGGGAGCTTCCAGACGGTTCTTTCAAGGAAGGCAAGAAGTTCCTTCACGTTTCTACAGATGAAGTTTATGGATCACTTCCAGAGGATCCTAATGCATATTTCTATGAGGATACACCATACGATCCTCACAGCCCATATTCAGCAAGTAAGGCAAGTTCAGATATGCTTGTAAAGGCTTATATGGATACATATAAGTTCCCTGCAAACATCACTAACTGCTCTAATAACTACGGACCTTACCAGTTCCCAGAGAAGCTCATTCCTCTTATTATCAACAACGCTTTATCAGGAAAGGATCTCCCTGTCTATGGTGATGGTAAGAATGTTCGTGACTGGCTCTTTGTAGAAGATCACGCTAAGGCTATCGACATGGTTCAGGAAAAAGGTAGACTCTTTGAAACTTACAATGTCGGTGGACACAATGAGAAGCAGAACATCGAGATCGTTAAGACTATTATCGATGTTCTTAGAGAAGAGCTTGATGACTCAGATCCAAGAAAAGCACACCTTTCATACGATCTTATTAAGTATGTAGCAGATAGAAAGGGTCACGACAGACGTTACGCTATCGCTCCTGATAAGATTAAGTCAGAAATTGGTTGGGAACCTGAGACAATGTTCAAAGAGGGTATCCGTAAGACAATCAAGTGGTACTTCAACAATATGGACTGGATGAAGAATGTTACATCCGGTGATTATGAAAAGTACTATGAGAAGATGTACGCAAATAAGTAATTAAGGAGAACTATCAATGAAGGGAATTATTTTAGCAGGCGGTTCAGGAACAAGACTTTATCCTTTGACACGTGCGATGTCTAAGCAGATGATGCCAGTTTATGACAAGCCTATGATCTATTATCCACTGTCAACTCTTATGTTGGCTGGTATTAGAGAAGTTCTCATTATTTCTACACCAAGAGATCTTCCTATGTTTGAGGAACTCTTTGGAACAGGTGAGCAGCTTGGTATGCACTTTGAGTACGCAGTTCAGGATCAGCCAAGAGGACTTGCTGATGCATTCATCATCGGCGCTAAGTTCATCGGAAGCGATTCTGTAGCTCTTGTTCTTGGAGACAATATCTTTTACGGTCAGAGCTTTTCTAAGCTTCTTAGAGAAGTGGCTGCAAGAGATAAGGGCGCTACAATCTTTGGTTATTATGTAAGAGATCCTAGAGCTTATGGCGTAGTTGAGTTTGATGAGAATGGTAAGGCTATCAGCATTGAAGAGAAGCCTGAGCATCCAAAGAGCAACTATGCAGTTCCAGGTCTTTACTTCTATGACAATCAGGTAGTTGATATTGCTGCCAACGTTAAGCCATCTGCAAGAGGCGAGATCGAGATCACAAGTATCAACAACGAGTACCTCAGAAGAGGCGAGCTCCGTGTTGAGACTATGGGCAGAGGTTTTGCTTGGCTTGATACAGGTAACCACGATTCTCTTCTTGATGCATCTGACTTTGTATGCGCTTTCCAGAAGAGACAGGGTCTTTATATTTCCTGCATCGAGGAGATTGCTTACAAGAGAGGATTCATCGATAAGGAGCAGCTTCTTAAGCTTGCTGAGCCTCTCATGAAGACTGATTATGGTAAGTACCTCAAGGAAGTAGCCGAGGGCCTGTAATCATTTGATTTGAACACAATCTGACAGGTTTGGTCAGATGAAATACATTCTGGAATTCCAAGGGGGATGATCTATGGACGTTAAAGTTTTCAGAATGGCACTACTGACAATTATCAGCGCAATAATTCTGGTATTTGTCATTGTCTATGCGACTAACGCAGACAAGATAAACGGCTTATTTGGTAAGGGGAATGATAAGTCAGGAAATCCTGCCACAGCTGCATCTTACATGAGCGGAGATGGAGTTATGGCTGGTGAGCAGATCGGAGACGACCTCAATGCATTTATGTACGATGAGGAATTCTTCGATGAATTAGAGAGCATTCCAGCAGTCGTTGTTATCAAGAAGAACTCATCAGGTTCTGATGGTAGCAGCGATGCTTCCAGTGATGCTTCCTCTGAGGATCAGGACGGGACAGGCATGGCAGTTCAGGGCCAGCTTTACAATCCTAACGGAGCAGGAGAGTTTACTTCTGCCAACAGTTCAGGAGCAGACGTTCCTCCAGGAGGGGATGTTCCAGGCAAGGAGCCTACAGGAACACTTCCAGGAACTTCAGTGGGAACACCACCATCAGGAAATTAAAATATACAAATGGAGAAATACAATGGGTAAGATTACAGTTGAAACATGCGAAATTGAAGGACTTAAGGTTATAACACCACAGGTTTTTGGCGATGCCAGAGGATATTTTGTAGAGACTTATAACAAGAAGGATTTTGTAGAGGCTGGAATTGACGTTGAGTTTGTTCAGGATAATCAGTCAGCAAGTAAGAGAGGCGTATTAAGAGGCCTTCACTTCCAGAAGGAGCATCCTCAGGATAAGCTTGTTCGTTGTATTAACGGTGAAGTATTTGACGTTGCTGTAGATCTTAGAAAGGAATCCAAGACTTTTGGAAAGTGGTACGGCGTTGTTCTTACAGCTGAGAACAAGAAGCAGTTCTTTATTCCAAAGGGATTTGCTCATGGATTCTTAGTTCTTTCTGATTATGCAGAGTTTGCATATAAGTGCTCTGATTTCTATCATCCTAATGATGAGGGCGGACTTCTCTGGAATGATCCAGACATCGGAGTTGAATGGCCACTTCAGGAGGGTGTTGAACTTATCTTCTCAGATAGGGATACCAAATGGGGAGGAATTAAAGAGTTTTGAATAAAGGGTTAAGAAAACTTCCCAAGCAAGCAGGCTTGGGCATTTTCTATGTATTGGCGTTTACACTTGCGCTACTACAAGTCTTACATAACAATCCGCTTGCAGACCAGCATACAGAGATGCTCAAAAAGATCTGTGGCTGTACCCTTATAGGTGTCAGCTGTATCCTGGTCTTCTTTTGGTACGACCGTTTAATGGTCCTTCCTGTGGAGCTTTTCCATTCAAGAAAGCTTATCAAGAGACTTGCAGTTAACGATTTTAAAAAGAGATATGCAGGCTCCTACATGGGTGTTTTCTGGGCTTTGGCTCAGCCTGTTGTAACTGTCTGCATGTACTATATCGTCTTTGACGTAGTATTTACAGCTAAGGCTCAGGCTGTGTCCGGAGGCGTTGAGGTTCCTTACGTACTGTTCCTTACAGCTGGTCTTGTGCCATGGTTCTTCTTTGCAGAAGCTCTCACCAACGGCACAACTTCACTTCTTGAGTACAACTATCTTGTTAAGAAAGTTCTTTTCAAGATCAGTATTCTTCCGATCATCAAGATCATAGCAGCCATGTTTATCCATGTTTTCTTTATTGGAGTTCTTTTGGTAATTGCTTGTATCTACGGTTATTATCCAAATATTTACTGGCTTCAGATCATTTATTACATGGGCTGTGAATTCATTCTGGTATTGTCCATAAGCTATGCGACCTGCGCAATTGTTGTGTTCTTTAGAGATCTTCTTCAGATCATCTCTATCGGACTTCAGCTTTTCCAGTGGGCAACACCTATTCTTTGGAATATTGCAATTATTCCTGATAAGTACAAGTGGATAGTTAAGCTCATTCCTACGACATATATTGTCGAGGGCTATAGAAACGCTGTTTACGGCGATACATGGTTCTTTGAACACTTCTATTCATCCACATATTTCTGGCTCTTCGTGGTGACAATGTTCTGTATCGGAGCACTTATCTTTAAGAGAAGTAAGCCACACTTTGCCGATATACTGTGATTTACAGGAGAAAGGAATAACCTTTAATTTCAATGGATAAGGATGTAGCAATTCAGGTAAAAGACCTGGTTAAAACCTATAAATTATATGACAAGCCAATGGACAGACTTAAGGATTCCCTTGGCCTTTCCGGTAAGAAAAAGTTCAAGGAGCACAAGGCTCTCAACAACGTTTCTCTTACGGTAAGAAAGGGCGAGACAGTAGGTATCATCGGAACCAATGGTTCTGGTAAGTCCACAATCCTTAAGATCATTACAGGAGTTCTTTCTCCAACATCTGGCGAAGTAGAGGTTAACGGCCACATTTCAGCTCTTCTTGAGCTGGGCGCTGGCTTTAACATGGAGTACAACGGAATCGACAACATCTACCTTAATGGTATGATGATCGGTTTTTCTGAGGAAGAGATCACCAAGAGACTTGATGCAATCCTTGAGTTTGCTGATATCGGAGACTACGTTTATCAGCCTGTTAAGACCTACTCAAGTGGTATGTTCGTAAGACTTGCTTTCGCTGTTGCTATCAATATCGATCCAGAGATCCTTATTGTAGATGAAGCTCTTTCTGTAGGTGATGTATTCTTCCAGGCTAAGTGTTATCACAAGTTTGAAGAGTTCAAGAAGCAGGGTAAGACTATCCTCTTCGTATCCCACGACCTGTCCAGCATCAGTAAGTACTGTGACAGAGCAGTTCTTTTAAACCAGGGTGTTCTCCTTGGCGAGGGTACACCTAAGAAGATGATCGATATCTACAAGCAGGTTCTTGTGGGACAGTATCCTCTTCCTTCAAGCGATATCGACAATCTTCTTGATGACGACGATATCAGAGAGGCTGCGGCCAAGGCTGATAAGAAGTCTACAGACAAGCTTGAGAAAAAGAGTGATGAAGAGCAGTCAATTGTTGGTGACAATCCACAGGCTCTTGAGTATGGCGATGGCTCTGCTGCTATCACAGAGGTTTATGTGACAGACAGTAATGATGTTCGCACCAACTCAATCATTAAGGGCACTGACTTCACTGTTCACATGAGAGTTGAGTTTAAGAAGGATGTGGCAGCTCCAATATTTGCCATGACCATTAAGAATATAATGGGCATAGAGATCACCGGAACTAATTCCATGGTGGAGAAGGCATTCCTTGAGCCGGTTAAGGCTGGAGAGGTAAAAGATATTTCTTTTACCCAGAAGATGTCACTTCAGGGAGGTGAGTATCTCCTTAGCTTTGGTGTAACAGGCTTTGAGCAGAATGACTTTACTGTATACCACAGACTCTATGACGCTTTGAATGTAACTGTTGTTTCTGACAAGAACACAGTTGGATATTACGACATGAATTCTACCTGTAAGGTGGTAGATGCGACATAATTAAGACCGATTTGAGGTACGAAATATGCAGGATAGCAAGATTGGTAATGTAACCCTCAATTTCAAGCACTATTCAGGTGTGGATCTCTACAGCGACGGAGCTGTTGAGAACGACCTTCTTGAAATTGTTAAGAATCATAAAAAAGAAGAGTTTGGTCAGATCATCGAAGAAAGAGGCAGCTGGCCTATTCTCTATCATCTTTCTGAGCAGAGAGCCAATATCGTTGAGTGGATCCCAATGGACCCAAATGCCAAGGTATTGGAGGTAGGCTCTGGTTGCGGCGCCATCACAGGCATGCTTGCCACCAAGGCTAAAGAGGTTGTTGCCTGCGATCTTTCCAGAAGACGTTCTGAGATCAATGCCACAAGGAATCAGGAGTTTGACAACATTACTATCCATGTGGGTAACTTCAGGGATATTGAGCCTGATCTTCCAAGGGATTTTGATTATATCTTTTTGATCGGTGTATTTGAGTATGGCCAGGGCTACATTGGCACTGACAATCCATACGAGAAGTTCCTTAAGATGCTGGGCCGTCACCTTAAAAAGGGCGGTAGAATCGTTATTGCCATCGAGAACAGACTGGGACTTAAGTATTTTGCAGGCTGTGCTGAGGATCATCTTGGAACATATTTCTCAGGTATCGAGGGATACACCACAGACAGCGTAGCTAAGACCTTTACCAGAAACGGTCTTATCAATATCTTCAAGAAGTGTGGTATGAACGACTATCACTTCTACTATCCATATCCTGATTATAAGCTGATGACTCTTTTACACTCAGATGATTATCTTCCTAAGTTTGGAGAGCTTCAGGATAATGTAAGGAATTTTGACAGGGACAGAATGGTTCTCTTTAATGAGAAGCATGCCTATGAGGACCTGGTTAAGGATGGCATGTATCAGGATTTTGCCAACTCCTTTGAGGTTATCTTAGGACCTGGTTTTGATACTATCTACAGTAAATACAGTAACGACAGAGTTGATGAGTTCAAGATTAGAACTGATATCGCCATCAGCAGAACTGGCCGCAAGGTCATTAAGAAGTTCCCTCTTACAGAGGCGGCAAAAGAGCATGTCTTTGGAATGAGAGATGCCTACGCTGGCCTTATTGAGAAGTACAGAGGCGGCGACTTGGAGATCAACGACTGTCAGGTTGATGAGAATGAGGGCTGTGCCATTTTCTCTTTTGTCAATGGCGTGCCTTTGGCTTCACTTCTTGATGAGTGCATCGATAAGGACGACATGGATTCCTTCGATGCCCTGATCAGCGAGTATCTTAAGAGAATCAAGTACAAGGAAGAATATCCTGTATCTGATTATGACCTTATCTTTTCAAATATTATGGTCAATGGCCCTATTTGGACTATAATAGATTATGAGTGGACCTATGGTAAATGCATTCCTGCCAAGGAACAGCTTTGGAGAGCTCTTTACTGCTACAGATTAGAGGACAGAAAGAGGGAAAAGTACGATCCATCAGCTATTTACAATAAGCTTGGTCTTTCTGAGGATGACATCAAGGTGCTTCTTGATGAGGAATATGCATTCCAGAAGTATGTGACAGGAAGTCGCAAATCACTGGTTGAGATCTGGAAGGATCTTGGAAGAAAGGTCATCGTACCTAAGGAAATGGCTGGAACCGCCGCTGGAGCAAGACCTGATGACTGCATTCAGATTTATCTGGATGAGGGCAATGGCTATTCAGAGGATGATTCCATTTTCCCAGAGGAGCAGTATGATGAGAAGAATACTGTAAGTCTGGATATACGTGTAACATCAGATTGCAAGGTGGTCCGCATAGATCCTGCGTTTGCACCATGTCTTGTAACCATTGTCAGAGCTACATGGAATGGGGAACTGTTATCTGACAACGTGACTGATGTGGGAATTCACCCGGTTAATGGTGAGTGGATTTCAGATGATTCCATGATATTTAATACTGGTGATCCTAACATTGAGTTTAACCTTGAAAGCGATAAGCTCAGTGTCCAGGAGCGCAATCACCTTTGTGTTAAGCTTCTTACAACTCTTATTCCTAAGAATTCTGCTGATGCCATCATCAGTTCTTTGGACGTAGGTGAGGAAGAGGAGCAGAATAAAGAGAATATCTTCAAAAAGATAGGCAGGAAAATCGCCGAGAAACGCGAAGCGCGCTACTATAAAGATGAGGAGTAATCCGGGGGTTATATGCTGAAGAGCTTTGTTAAAACAGTCCTTACAAGTACGAGAACAACTAAATATAACAAGACTGTGAAGGCTAAGTCTTCTGCCTATGACAAGTGGCAGCATGGCGTGGAGAAGCAGCCAGTACTTATGGCTGAGGCTCCTGTTAAGTATGAGACAACAGACACCGGAGAGGTTGTCCCACACAAGCTTCCAGAACCTACTGTTAAGGTGGTTCCTTACGGTAAGGTCTGGGACATCACTGACGCCAAGAACGACGAGAATGTGGTTTATATTTTTGTAAGTCCTAAGGGTAAGCTTACAAAGAGAGCTCCGGAAGTTATCAAACAGTATTTCATTGCTCATCCTGAGCATAATGTGGTATATGGAGACGAGGACGAGATTGGAAAGGGTGGCAAGTACATCCATCCATACTTTAAGCCGGACTGGTCTCCGGATTCATATCTGAACGCCTTTTATATAGGCAGCTTTTTTGCCTGCAGAGCAGCTACCTTCCATGCTTCATCACCGGAGTATGACAGCGCAGTAAGAATGCTCGGCGGAACGGCAAATAAGAAGAATTCCCCAGAACAGGTAGGACTTGAGGCATCACTTCTTTCAGCAGATGTCCTCTTTTGCATGCTTGCTATTCATGAGCACGCCTTTGCAAAAAGAACTGGTCTGGAATTCCCAATTGGTCACATCCGTGAGATTCTCTATCATAGAAATGCTGAGCAGGACGTGTTCTACGGAAGAAACTTCCATCCTTCAAGACATATGCTGCTTAAGCCAACAACTGTCAGCATCATTATTCCATCCAAGGATCATCCTGAGGTCTTAAGGCAGTGCCTTGAGTCCATCGTGGAGACCACCGGTGGAGAGCCTAACATCACCTACGATATCGTGGTGCTTGATAATGGTAGTGATGCCAAGAACCGCGTAAGATACGGCGTTTTCATTGGTAAGATCCCTAAGAAGAACGGTCTTACCAAGATTCAGTATTTATACAAGCTCTCTGAGTTTAATTTCTCAGAGATGTGCAACAAGGGTGCCAAGAATTCCCTTGGTGAGTACCTTCTTTTCCTCAATGATGATATTGAGGCTACTAAGGAAGGATGGCTACGTGAGATGGTGGCTCAGGCCCAGCTTAAGCATGTGGGCTGCGTTGGAGCTAAGCTCATCTATCCTGATACCGACCTGATCCAGCACTGCGGAATTGCCAATGTTAGAAGAGGCCCTGTGCACAAGCTTCAGAAGATGCACGACAACAAGAACCACTACTTTGGCTACAACAGAGGTATTCACAATTTCATCGGCGTTACAGCAGCCTGCATGATGATCAGCCGCGCTAAGTTTGCCAGCGTTGGGGGCTTCCCGGAGATTCTGAAGGTTGCCTTTAATGATGTGGATTTCTGCTACAGCATCCACGAGAAGGGCTATTACAACGTATGCTGTAACCACGTTTCACTTAAACATCACGAGTCTCTTTCAAGAGGCCTTGATAATATGGATCCCAAGAAGCTTGAAAGGCTTGGCAGAGAGGGCGATACCCTTATGAAGAGACATGCTCATCTGTACAACGTGGATCCTTTCTACAGTCCACATCTTACAGAGGATGAGACCATTGCGGCCATCATCCCAAGAGAGGACTACACTGCAGTTGAGGACATTCCTTATGCTAAGGCCACTATCCATGAGAAGGGCTTAAAGGGCATAAGAGAGGATCAGTGCCTGAGAGTTGGCTGTGAGTACAATGGAACTCTGGATAACTGGCTCTATGGCGTCAACGCAGAGGGTAACGAAGAGGGCTATTACCTTAAGGGCTATAGTTTCGTAATCGGATCCGATAATGCTCTCTTTGAAAAGAGATTGCTCCTTAGGCTGGTTGAGAGATATCAGGACGGAGCAGGTCCGGCTGGGCCAAGGGTTTACAGCTTCCCAATCTACACCTGGTACAGGCCTGACATCAGAGTAAGACTTCAGGATCAGGTTAATGTTGACCTTACAGGTTATAAGGTTAAAATTAGAAAGGGCGTTCTGACACCTGGTTATTACCAGATCGGAATGATGGCTATAGACAAGACAAGCAGGCTTAAGCTCGTTAACTGGGTGCCTAACATTTTAAATGTGCACTGATGCGGGCTTGAACAGGCCTTAAGAATAATAAGTAGAATTAGTAGTTAGGAAATAGTAATGGCAGAAGAGAAAGATTATAAAGCAGCATACGAAAGAGAAAAGCTTAAGACAGCTGATCTTGCTGAGAAGGTAGCGGTGCTTGAGAATAAGAACCAGGAGCTTGAGTTCAAGCTTAACAGGATCAAGAACAATCCTATCTGGAAGGCATCCACTCCCTTTAGGAAGAGTATGCACTTTGTTATTAGACAACGAGACAGAATAAGGAATCAGGGCTCCCTTAAGGGTGTCATCGCCAAGATCAAGTACAAGCAGATTGAGAAGAAGGCCATGACCCACTACGGTACAGAGAGCTTCCCTGACGAGGCTACACGTAAGGCTCAGCAGGAGACTGTGTTTGACAACATGGTCCTTGTTTCAATCCTGGTGCCACTTTACAACACACCAGAGAAGTTCCTTCGCGACATGATCGGATCTGTTCTTGATCAGACCTACGGCAACTGGCAGCTTTGCCTTGCTGACGGTTCAGATGATCAGCACGTAGGCACAGTTTCAGCTATTGTAAAAGAGCTATCAGCTGACCAAAGGGCTTTGAGAGCAGATGGAAGCTGCAAGATTTCCTATCAGAAGCTTGAAAAGAACGAGGGAATCGCAGGCAACACCAACCACTGCCTTGAAATGGCTGAGGGTACTTATATAGGTCTTTTTGACCACGATGATATTCTTCATCCAGAGGCTCTTTACTGGTATGTAAAGGCCATCAACGAGGAGAATGCAGATTACATCTACTGTGATGAGACCACCTTCAAGGGCGACGACATCAACAAGATGATAACCATGCACTTTAAGCCGGATTATGCAATTGATAATCTTCGTGCTAATAACTATATCTGTCATTTCAGTGTATTTAAAAGAGATCTTTTGGAGGGCACAGAGCTCTTCAGAACTAAGTTTGACGGAAGCCAGGACCACGACATGATCTTAAGGCTTACCGATGAAGCTAAGCACATCGTCCACATACCTAAGCTTCTTTATTATTGGAGAAGCCATGCGGGTTCTGTGGCATCTGATATCAGTGCTAAGCCTTATGCCATTGATGCGGCAAAGGGTGCTGTGGCAGACCATCTGCGTCGTCACGGCTATGAGCACTTCAAGATCACAAGTACAAGGGCCTTTGAGACTATCTTCAAGATCACCTATGAGGTGGAGGGTAATCCTAAGGTTTCCATCGTGATCCCTAGCTGTGAGCACGAGGAAGACCTTAAAAGGTGCATTACATCTATATTTGAGAAGTCTGTCTATGACAACTACGAGATCATCGTGGTTGAAAATGGCAGCACAGGTACCGGAGTTAAGGCTTATTACGATGAGCTCAGGACCGGTCCACTTAAGGATATCGTTAAGGTTGTGGACTATTATGAGAACGGCCAGCACCTTAATGCTGACGGCTCCAAGCCAGCCTTTAACTATTCAGCAGTAGTAAACTACGGTGTTAAGCAGTCTACCGGAGATTACATAGTTCTTTTGAACAATGATACAGAGGTTATTACCGTTAACTGGATCGAGGAGCTTCTGATGTATGCTCAGCGTAAGGATGTGGGCGCCGTTGGTGGCAAGCTCTACTTCCCAGACCGCAAGATCCAGCACGCAGGCGTGGTTCTCAAGCTTGGAGCTCACAGAACTGCAGGACATTCCCACTATGGCCAGGCCGGAATGAACCTTGGCTACATGGGAAGACTTTGCTATGCCCAGGATGTCAGCGCTGTTACAGGTGCTTGCCTCATGGTGAGCCGAGCTAAGTACGATGAGGTGGGCGGTTTTGATGAGTCCTTCCAGGTAAGTCTTAACGACGTGGACTTCTGCCTTAAGCTCAGGGAAAAGAACTATCTCAACGTATTTACACCATTTGCAGAGCTCTATCACTACGAGTCTCTTTCAAGAGGTCTCGATCTTGAGGGGGAGAATGCCAAGAGATACGAGGGAGAGTCCGAGCACTTCAGAACTAAGTGGAAAGAGGTGCTGGATAAGGGAGATCCTTACTACAATCCTAACTTCTCTCTTGATAGAAGCGACTTTAGCTTAAATGTGGAGGGTTACTCAAGCCTAAGGACGCAGTAATGCGTTAATTATGATATAATCGAAACAACAAGGAGGATAAAAAGATGAGTGAGGCTACAAAACAGTTTGAATATTGGCTTAATGATTCTTACTTTGATGAGGAGACTAAGAACGAGCTTCTTTCCATCAGAAATGATGAGGCAGAGGTAGAGGATAGATTTTATAGAGAGCTTGAGTTTGGTACAGGCGGACTTCGTGGTGTTATCGGAGCTGGTACCAACAGAATGAACAAGTACACAGTACGTAAGGCTACACAGGGCCTTGCTAACTATATTAAAAAGCATGGTGGACCAGACGCAGCTAAGAAGGGCGTAGCTATTTCTTTTGATTGCAGACGTTTCTCACCTGAGTTTGCTGACGAGACAGCTCTTTGTCTTGCAGCTAACGGAATCAAGGCTTATGTAAGTGACATTCTTCGTCCTACACCTGAGCTTTCATTTGCACTTAGAGAGTTTGGATGTATCGCCGGTGTTATGGTTACTGCATCTCACAATCCACCAGAGTACAACGGTTACAAGGTATACTGGCAGGATGGAGCACAGGTAACACCTCCTCATGACACAGGTATCATCGAAGAAGTTGTTGCTATCACTGATTATCACGATGTTAAGACTATGTCCAAAGAGGACGCAGTGGCTCAGGGCCTTTACGTTCCATTTGGCACAGAGATTGACGATAAGTACATGGTTGAGCTTAAGAAGCAGATCATCCATAAGGATGTTATCGACGAGATGGCTGATAAGTTCACTATCGTATATTCACCATTTCACGGTACAGGTAACCTTCCTGTAAGACGAGTTCTTAAGGAGCTTGGCTTTAAGAATGTATTTGTAGTTCCAGAGCAGGAGCTTCCAGATCCTGACTTCACAACTTTGGATTATCCTAACCCAGAGGATCCTAAGGCTTTCGAGCTTGCTCTTAAGCTTGCCAAGGAGAAGGATGCGGATATCGTTCTTGCAACTGACCCAGATGCAGACCGTCTTGGAATCTATGCAAAAGACACAAAGACTGGCGAATATGTAGCATTTACCGGTAACATGTCCGGTATGCTCATTGGAGAGTATATTCTTAGAGAGAGACAGGCTACAGGTACAATGCCTGTTAATCCAGCATTCGTAACAACTATTGTTACAACAAACATGGCTAAGGCAGTTGCTGAGAGCTATGGCCTTTACTACAAGGAAGTTCTCACAGGCTTTAAGTACATCGGTGAGCAGATCAAGATCTACGAGGAGAATGGTCAGTCCCATAACTATGTATTCGGTCTTGAGGAGTCCTATGGATGCCTTGCTGGAACCCATGCAAGAGATAAGGATGCCGTTGTTGCAGTTATGATGCTCTGTGAACTTGCTGCCTTCTACAAGAAGCAGGGTAAGAGCGTTTGGGATGCAATGATCGACATGTACAATAAATACGGCTATTACAAGGAGGGTCAGTACTCAATTACCATGAAGGGTAAAGAGGGTGCTGAGGAGATCAAGGCTCTCATGGAGAGACTTCGTAGCAATCCTCCTAAGGAGTTTGGTCAGTGGACAGTTGAGCAGTTCAGAGACTACAAGACTGGCAAGACTCTTGATATGGCTACAGGCAAGGAAGGCGAGACAGGACTTCCTGAGTCTAACGTTCTTTACTTTGCACTTAACGATGATGCTTGGTGCTGTGCAAGACCTTCAGGTACAGAGCCTAAGATCAAGTTCTACATGGGCGTAAAGGGTAAGAATCTTGCAGATGCTGATAAGCTTCAGAATGAATTAACTGATGCAGTAAAGAAGGTAATCGGATAAAAGTGAGATAGGAAATTTTTAATTTCCGTGATCGAACTTTGTTCTGGCGAGCGAAGCGAGAGCAGAACTTCATTATGAAAAAATAAAAAATAACTGGTAGGTTAACAATGGGAATAAGAAATGCGGCTAACAAAACAATAGCATATGCGAAACGCAATGGTGCTAAGGCCGCATTTTTTGCTGCCCTTGAAAGACTTTCACTTAAATTCAGAGACAAATATAAATATATGCCTCCATCAGAGGAGGCGCTCAAGGAGCAGAGAGTAGAGTACAAGCTCCTTGCAGAGGCGGGGAACTGTGTTAGATTTAGCATTGTAGTTCCTCTTTTTAATACTCCGGAAAAGTATCTAAAGGAGATGATCGAGTCTGTCCTTAACCAGACCTACGGTAACTTTGAGCTGGTGATCGCTGACGCCTCCCCAGAGCCTTCTGATACGGTAAAAGAGTATGCGGCTAAGGATCCAAGAATTGCCTACTACCACCTTGGCTCCAATGAAGGAATCGCCGAGAATACCAACAAGGGTATCAAAAAAGCAACAGGCGATTACATAGGTCTTTTGGACCACGACGATGTTCTTGCTCCTGATGCTCTCTATGAAATGTCCAGAGTCATCCGTAAGAGCATGAAGCAGAATAAACTGTCCCAGTACAGTAGCTGCCCAATAAGGCTTATCTACTCCGATGAGGATAAGTTTGAGGACTCCCTTGATAACTGCTACGAACATCACGCAAAGCCTGCCTTTAATATGGATTATCTTTTATCCAATAACTATATCTGCCATTTCACAGTGATTAGGTCTGATATCTTAAAGCGTCTTAAGCTCCGCTCCAGATACGATGGGGCCCAGGATTATGATCTTTTCCTTAGAGTCTGCTGCGAAGCCACTTTATCAATGCCAATGGCAGCTAATCAGATCGAGCACGTGGGCAAGGTTCTCTATCACTGGAGATGCCACAAGGGCTCAACGGCAGCCAATCCTGCCAGCAAGTCCTATGCCTATGAATCCGGCAGAAACGCCATAATAGACATTCTTAAGGACAATGGCATCGAGGCTAAGGTTACACCACTTATGCACCTTGGCTATTACAGAGTGGATTATCAGGGTGATATCTTTTCCCAGAGAAAGGATGTGGCCTGCGTTGGCGGCAAGCTGGTCAGTAAAAGAGGCCGTGTCGCTGGCGGAATTTACCAGAAGGACGGAACAGCTCTTTATAAGGGAATTCCTCTTGGCTATAGCGGCGGACTTCAGCACCGTGCGGTTCTTATGCAGAACTGCTATACTGTGGATGTGAGATGCCTGTCTCTGCGTCAGGATTTCTGGGAGGTCTACGAGCAGGTTACCGGAATTCCTTATGAGGATACCTTTAACAGAGAGGGCGAAATGGCCGATGAGAGGTTCTTTGGCGCCAGCCAGGACGAGATCATGAACATGAACCTTAAGCTGGGAAAAGAGCTGTCTAAACGTGGATGCCGCGCTATTTGGGATCCTAAGGTGATTAAAAGGATTTAAATATGGCAAAGGTTACAGTAGTTATACCTAATTACAACGGAAAAGTATTTTTGAACGACTGCCTTAAGAGTCTTAGAAAGCAGACGTTTAAGGACTTTGACATAATAATGGTGGACAATGGTTCCTCGGATGACAGTATCTCTTTTGTTAAAAAGAACTATGAAGAGGTGCAGGTCATGGATCTACATGAAAACACAGGCTTTGCCCATGCTGTAAATGAAGGAATCAAGGCCAGTTCCGGCGAGTTTGTATTTCTTTTAAACAATGACACCATTTGCGATGAAAGAGCTATTGAGGCCCTTTATAAGGCCATGAACAGCAAGAAGATGCTCTTTAGTGCCCAGGCTAAGATGCTTCAGGTTAAGGAGCCCCACAACATCGATGACAGCGGGGATCTTTACTGCGCCTTGGGATGGGCTTTTTCTCCTGGAAGAGATAAGGATAACAAGTATTATTCCCACAGAGAGGCGGTAACCAGCGCCTGTGCAGGGGCAGCTATGTACAGAAAGGCTGTGTTTGAGGAGATTGGCTATTTTGATGATGCCCATTTCTGCTATCTTGAGGATGTTGATGTGGGATACAGGGCCAGACTCTACGGATATATCAACGTTTGCGAGCCTTCATCCATTGTGTACCACGTGGGAAGCGCAAGTTCCGGCTCAAGACACAATGAGTTTAAGGTTGAACTAACTGCTGCTAATAATTTATACTTAATATACAAGGTTATGCCCATTTATCAGCTTATCCTGAATTTACCGCTGATATTGCTGGGGATAATCATTAAGCATGCCTTTTATTCAAGTAAGGGGCTGGGAAAGGCTCATGTTAAGGGACTTCTTAAGGGCTTTTCCAAAATACATAAGAACTCTGATAAAAGAGTTCCCTTTGGGCGCAGGCAGCTACTTAACAGTTTGAAGCTTCAGCTTGAGCTTTGGATCAACTGCGCAAGAAGGGTCGGAGTCGTTTAATGATCAAGGATAACCAGAAACATTTAAACAGGGCGCATGTGATCTCGGACGGGCTTATCGTAGCCGGTTCTTATATGTTGTCCTACTACATCAAGTTTGAATCCTTCCTGGCAAGCAATACACCGCATTTGCCAATGGAAGTTTATTTTAGTACTCTTTATTTCATTGTGCCTGCTTATGTTCTGCTGTATTTCTTTATGCAGCTTTACACTTCCAGAAGGGCACTTCGTCTTTGGGATGAGTTTGTCAACATTGTTAAGGCCAACATTGTAGGTCTGGTGCTGTATTTCGTGACTTTGCAGTTGCTGCACCAGGATGACTTCTCCCGTAAGATGGCCTTCATCTTCTTCTTCCTGAATATTACATTTACAACAATTGCAAGAGTGATCCTTCGTAAGTTCCTGCGTTTTATAAGGCGCAAGGGCTACAACATCAAGCATATTCTTCTTGTTGGCTATTCAAGGGCTGCAGAGGCTTATGTGGACAGGATTTTAGAGAACCCTTCCTGGGGATATGAGATCGCAGGCGTTCTTGATGATATGGTTCCTATTGGCACAAGCTATCACGGAATCAAGGTTGTGGGGGAGATTTCTCAGCTTCCATACCATCTTCAGCACAGTAACTACGATGAGATAACAATTACCCTTCCTCTGGATGACTACGACAGACTGGAAGAGCTGGTTTCTCTTTGCGAGAAGTCCGGTGTTCACACCAAGTTTATCCCGGATTATTCATCTCTTTTCCCAAGTAATCCGTACACTGAGGATGTTCAGGGACTTCCTGTTATCAATATCAGATATGTTCCACTTTCTAACTCTTTTAACAAGATGGCTAAGAGAGTAGTGGATATCATAGGCTCACTGATTGCTATAGTTCTTTTCTCACCAGCTATGCTGTTCGCGGCAATAGGTACCAAGATGTCCAGCAAAGGACCTATCATCTACAAGCAGGAGAGAATCGGTCTTAACGGCGAGCCATTCATGATGTACAAGTTCAGGACCATGAGAGTTCAGACAGAATCTGAGGAAAAGAAGGGCTGGACCACCAAGGGAGATCCACGAGTTACCAACTTTGGAGCATTCCTTAGAAAGACCAGTATCGATGAGATGCCTCAGTTCTTTAATATTTTGTTTGGCCAGATGAGTCTTGTGGGACCACGTCCTGAGAGACCTCAGTTTGTGGCTAAGTTTAAAGAGCAGATTCCTAGATATATGGTTAAGCACCAGGTTAGACCGGGACTTACCGGTTGGGCGCAGATAAATGGATATCGTGGCGATACTTCCATCAGGAAAAGAATCGATTATGACATTTATTATATTGAGAACTGGACCATGGGATTTGACATCAAGATTATCCTGGGAACACTGCGCTACGGCTTCGTTAACAAAAATGCTTACTAACATGGGGTTGTATATTTTCTTTAATTGTGGCAAAATAAGTTGGTGTTTATGACTTTTTTTGTCAAATTTATTTGTTGGGATAAGGAGATATACTATGTCTAACCGTGATGACGAGTACTATGACAGAGGTGACAGAAGACCATCTCGTAGAGACAGCAGAGATAGATATGATGACAGACCTGTTCGCAGGAAGGCACCTAGCCCAGAGGCATCAAGACAGGGCTCAAGAGGCCAGTCAAGAGACTACAGAGACGACAGATACAGGGAGCCATCAAGAAGATCTGCACCAGCTCCAAGGGGAAATGGAGGAAAACAGGGCAAGAACGGTAAGAACAGCAAGAAGACAGTTGCAATTCTTATAGCAGAGTTATTAGTTCTTTGCATTCTCCTGTTTGTAGCATACACATTGTTTGTTAAGATGGATGTTACACAGGTTAACAAGGTTAAGATTGACGAGGAAGCTATCAACAAGAGTATCAACGAAGGCGTTGCTGACAATGAACAGATGTCAGGCTACACCAACATCGCACTTTTCGGTGTTGATGCCCGTGATGAAGAGCTTGTTAAGAATACACGAAGCGATACAATCATCATTGCTTCTATCAACAATGCTACAGGCGATATCAAGCTTTGCTCAGTATATCGTGATACATATCTTAACCTTAGTAATGATACTTATACTAAGTGTAACGCAGCTTATGCAGAGGGTGGCCCAGAGCAGGCTATTTCAATGCTTAACATGAACCTGGATATGGATATTCAGGACTTTGTAACTATCGGCTTCAGAGGCCTCACTGATGTGGTTAACGCTGTAGGCGGTGTTGAGATCGAGCTTACAGAGGCAGAGATTTCTCACCTTAACAACTACCAGTCAACAATGGCTACAGAGCTTAATCTTCAGTACACACCAGTTACAAGCGCAGGTAAGCAGACTCTTAACGGTCTTCAGGCTACAGCTTACTGCCGTATCAGATATACAGCAGGTGATGACTTCAGACGTGCTGAGCGTCAGAGAACAGTTCTTATGGCAGTTCTCGACAAGGCTAAGACTATGAGCTATTCACAGCTTGAGGAAGTGGCTAACAGCGTATTTAGTGAGACATTCACTTCTCTTGATATGGATGATATTCTTAAGCTTCTTAAGAATGTTGCCAACTACAATGTTGTAGACAACGGTGGATTCCCAGAGGAGAGCATGCGTGCTACTGGTACAATTGGTAAGAAGGGAAGCTGTGTAGTAGCAGTTGACCTTGCATCCAATGTTAAGTGGCTTCACCAGTTCCTCTTTGATGATGCTGATTATGAAGTAACCTCTGATGTTCAGAGATATAGTGATAAGATTAAGGCTGATACCAGCGGCTATCTTAACTAATTCATAGGTATTTAATTTGCGGGCCGGGTTCGCGTAGAGCCTTGGCCCGCTTTGTGTAATATTATTTTGGATAACTACAGGTAATAAGATGACTACAGTAGATATTATTATTCCTACTTACAAACCGGATAATTCTGTGCTTAGGCTTATTGATGATCTTGAGAAACAGTCTCTTAGGCCATCACACATTATTATCATGAATACGGAAGAAAGCTTTTGGGATAAGCTCCTTGATGATACTCATGAGGATCCATGTCAGCGCTACGACAACATTATCGTTAAGCATGTGACCAAGGAAGAGTTCGACCATGGACAGACCAGAAATATGGGAGTAGCTCTTTCTGATGCTGATTACTTTATGATGATGACTCAGGATGCCTTCCCAAGGGATAAGTTCCTTATCTCCAGCCTTGCCAAGGCTCTTGGCGGTGATGTGGCTGCTGCTTATGCAAGACAGTATCCTAAGACAGATTGTAACCTTGCAGAGAGATATTCAAGGAAATTCAACTATCCTAATGAGGCTGTTAAGAAGACTCAGGCAGATGTTCCAAAGCTTGGAATTAAGACGTATTTTTGCTCAAATGTATGTGCCATATATAGGCGAGACGTTTATAATGAAATAGGTGGATTTACCAAGAAGACTATCTTTAATGAGGATATGGTCTATGCTGGTAATCTGTGCCAGAAGGGATATGCGATCATGTATGTTCCAGAGGCAGGAGTTATCCACTCCCACAACTATAGCTGTGCTCAGCAGTTCCACAGGAACTTCGATATAGGCGTATCCCAGGCTGATCATCCAGAAATCTTTGGTGGCATCAGCTCCGAGTCTGAGGGGAAGAAGATGGTCAAGGAGACCATAGATCACTTCAGACACATCGGAAAGGGGTATCTCATTCCTCACTACATTATCATGTGCGGATGCAGATGGCTTGGCTTTAAGCTTGGTAAGAATTATAAGAAGCTCCCTAAGGGCATGGTAAAATCTTTTTCAATGAACAAAGAGTATTGGAAGAAGTAGGTTTATTATGGATAATTTACAGATGGAAATTGACCTTACTACAAGTAATATCAAGATTTCAGATGATGTTAATACCTGGGAGGAAGTTAATCTTTTGTACAATTCTGCCCTTAAGCAGATTACTACTAAGATTGAGATCCTTAATGAGGAGTTTCAGGAGGTTCACAGATACAACCCTATCGAGCACGTTAAGGCCAGGGTTAAGGCTCCTGAGAGCATAGTCAAGAAGCTTAAGAGAAATGGCTATGAATCCACAATCGAGAACATGGTCCGCTATGTCAATGATATTGCGGGCATTAGAATCATATGCTCTTTTACATCAGATATCTATCGTATCGCAGAGATGATCTCCAATCAGAAGGATATTCAGGTTCTTACTGTTAAGGATTACATCATGAATCCTAAGAACAGTGGTTACAGAAGCTATCACATGATAGTTTCCATTCCTGTGTACCTTTCTGACAGAATTGTTAATGTGAAGGTGGAGGTTCAGATCAGAACTGTAGCCATGGATTTCTGGGCATCTCTTGAGCATAAGATTCAGTACAAGTTTGAAGGCAAGGCTCCAACTCACATCAATTCTGAGCTCTATGAGTGCGCAAGAATGGTGGCTGATCTTGATGCCAGAATGTTATCTCTTAATGATGAGATTCAGGCTATTGAAGAACAAATGGGGAAATAATACCCCCATAAATGAGGAGTGGGTAGACACGTCGCCGCGCCTACCCTATTATGAAAAAATCTATCTTTCGTTTTCAGGACGTCGGTTCATCACCGACCATGTATATAATATACAATCCAAATATGAACAAACTATGAACTGTACATGAACAAATGGTAAAAGTGTACAACAAATGATTTTTTAAGCCAAGAATCTTGTCTAATTTGTATAATAAATGTATGATACTAAGGTCGGCAGACCATAAGACATGTTGGGAGGAGTTATGGTGGATAATTTCATGAACAGGCTTGCTGAGAAGATTAGTGCCCAGGATATTATCAGGGCTAATTCCCAGGCAGAGAGTAAGGAAGCAGAGAGAATCAAGCAGGAAGCAGAGCACTATAAGGCGCAGCTTGAAGAGATGAGACAGAACGCCAAGGAGTATAAGGCTCAGCTTGATGTTATTGAGCAGAATTCACAGAAGTATTCCAATTCTCTTGAGGGAGCAGAGTCTTCACTTAAGCAGGCATCTGATGCTCTTACTAAGCGCATGGATGATAGTGATACCAAGATCCATGACATCGGTGTACAGGTTTATCGTAATGTTCAGGCAGTTCTTGAAAAGAATCAGGAAAAGAACCAGGATGAATTCAAAGAGCTTAACAGAAGGCTCGAGGCAATTCAGATCGCTATAGAGACCAAGAATAGTGCTGTTCTTCCAGTACTTATCGTAACTCTCATAATAGCAGGTGCTGATCTTGTTCTTAATATATTGAGAATAATTGGAATTCTCTGATGCCAGATTGGAACTACTGACCTTTGGCATAGTGCATTATGCACAAGACAATAAATAGTAAGGAATTATTAGTTTTAATGAAGTTTGGTAACACGATTTTTCATAACAAAATAAAGATTTGGTTTTTACATTCAGCCCTTGTGGTAATTGGACTTTGGATTTTATTTATGCCTAGTCTTGTTAAGTTTGAAAAGGGCGACAATAACATTTTTACTGTATATCTCAATGATCAGGCAGTTGGAACTGTAGCTAAGAAGGATGATGCCTACGCAGCCTATAGGAATGCCAGAAGGGCTATATCATCTGATACTGATGAGCTTACACTTGTTAATTGTGACATTTCCATAGAGGGACAGAACGTTTTAGTTGGAACAGTAGACTCTTTGGATACTGTTTCTGCGGCTATGGAGCAGGTTCTTTTAGCAAATGAAAGAGATACTCTTAACAGAGCGTACTCTATCAAAATCAACGAGTTCTCAATTAACCTTGCCAGCATTGATGAAGTTTATGAGCTTCTTGAGACAGCTCTTTCTAACTACGATACAGAGAACCAGTATGACGTTAACCTTGTACTTGACCCAACCAGAGAGGTTAATGTGCTTACAACTCAGGTTCTGAGTAAGGAAGAGGTTAAGAAGGAAGAGGAGATCGCCCAGACTAGTATGCCAGAAGCAGGCTTTTTTGCTGAGGTTTCTGACATTGTAAACGAGGCTACACCTCTTGCCTATGACAAGGATTTCTCTGACTATGACCTGGGCCTTAAGAGCATTGACTTTGGCGATAAGGTTGAGATTGTGGAGAGTTACCTTAGAGATGAGGAGCTTACTGTACTTAGCACCGCTATTGACGAGGTGACCAAGGATAAGGAGACTAACCAGATCTACGAGGTTCAGTCCGGTGATACCCTTAGTACCATCGCTCTTAAGTATGACCTTACAGTTGATGATCTTATTCAGATGAATGAGTCTTTGGAGGACGAGTTTACCAG
Organism: Butyrivibrio proteoclasticus P6B7; assembly: GCF_000622085.1. GTDB lineage: Bacteria > Bacillota > Clostridia > Lachnospirales > Lachnospiraceae > Butyrivibrio > Butyrivibrio proteoclasticus_A. The sequence goes on along the minus strand of NZ_JHWL01000010.1, from coordinate 12,187 downwards.
AATCAGACCTCAGGATGAGCTTATTGTAACTGTTCCTGAGCCTGAGCTTTCTGTTGTTTATACTATCGAAGAGTATTATGAAGAGGACTACGAGGCTGAGGTTGAGTATGTCTACAATGATTCCTGGTACACCACACAGACCAAGGTGTTACAGGAGCCATCAGCTGGCCATCGTAAGGTGGTTGCGCTGGTAACCTTTACTGATAACAGTGAGGATGGCAGAGAGATAGAAAAAGAGGAAGTGACCTATCAGGCAGTTCCTAAGATTGTTGAAAAGGGTACAATTGTACCTCCTACATATGTTAAGCCTATTTCCGGCGGACGTCTTACATCAGGCTTTGGTAGAAGAAGTGCTCCTACAAAGGGCGCCAGCTCCTATCATAAGGGTGTAGACTGGGCTACTCCAGTTGGTACCGCTGTAATGGCATCTTCCTCCGGTGTTGTAACAAGAGCCGGTTGGGGAAGTGGATATGGATATTGCGTATACATCAGGCATCCAGACGGAAGGGAGACAAGATATGGTCACCTTTCTAAAGTACTTGTTTCTGTTGGACAAAGTGTAACTCAGGGTCAGAAGATTGCCCTTTCAGGAAATACCGGTGTTTCCACGGGACCGCATTTGCATTTTGAGATATTAATTAACGGTGTACAGGTTAACCCACTTAATTACCTGAACTGATACCAAGTTTTACAAATTGACCTAATTGTGATATAACTATATTTTGTTCAAGACAAATATTTTGCAATGGCAACAGAGAGGTTGCATATGGAAAAGTACGTAATTAAAGGCGGTGTGCCTTTAGTAGGAGAGGTTGAGATAGGCGGAGCCAAGAACGCTGCTCTTGCTATCTTAGCGGCTGCTACTATGACAGACGAGACCGTCTATATAGATAATATGCCTGATGAATCAGATACTAACGCTATGCTTCAGGCGATAGCCAGCACCGGTGCTTTTGTAGACCGAGTTGGCAGACATGAGGTTAAGATCAACGCCTCACAGGTTAATAACTTTACGATTGAAGACTATATCAAGAAGATCAGAGCATCCTATTACCTTCTTGGTGCTTTCCTTGGAAAGTACAAGCAGGCTGGAGTAGTTCTTCCAAGCGGATGTAACATTGGTCTTCGTCCTATCGACCAGCATATCAAGGGCTTCACAGCTCTTGGAGCACAGGTTAATATAGAGCACGGCATTATCGATGCTCATGCAGACAGACTTGTAGGTAATCACATTTACCTTGATGTTGTCAGTGTTGGCGCTACTATCAATATTATGATGGCTGCAGTTCTTGCAGAGGGCAAGACTATCATTGAGAACGCAGCTAAGGAGCCTCACGTAGTTGACTTTGCTAACTTCCTTAACAGTATGGGAGCTAATATCAAGGGTGCTGGTACCGATGTGATCAGGATTCGCGGAGTTGAGAAGCTTCATGGTACAGAGTACACAATTATTCCTGACCAGATCGAGGCTGGTACATTTATGTTGGCAGCAGCTGCTACAAAGGGTGACATTACAGTTAAGAACGTTATTCCTAAGCACCTTGAGTCCATCAGTGCCAAGCTTGTGGAGATGGGATGCCAGATTCATGAGTCAGATGACGCTGTTCGTGTTGTAGCTACAAGAAGACTTCAGAACACTCATGTTAAGACACTTCCATACCCTGGATATCCAACAGATATGCAGCCACAGATCACTGTAGCTCTTGGACTTGCCAGTGGTATCAGTATTGTAACTGAGAGTATTTTTGAGAATAGATTTAAGTACGTTGATGAGCTTACCCGTATGGGAGCTAACATCAAGGTTGAGGGAAGCACAGCCATTATCGAGGGTGTAGATATGTACACTGGCGCTGTTGTTTCTGCACCGGATTTAAGAGCCGGCGCTGCACTTGTTATCGCTGCTCTTACAGCAGAGGGCTATTCAACCATCGAGGATATCCAGTATATCGAGAGAGGATACGAGGATTTCGATGCTAAGCTTAGAGAGCTTGGTGGTCAGATCGAGAAGGTTGATTGCGACAGAGATATCCAGAAATTTAAGATGAAACATGCCTGATTCGACATTGCAAATAATAAAGCAAGCTTTCCTTTGTGGAAAACTTGCTTTTTCTTTTGCTTTCTTGTGGTTAAAAGAGCTAGCTCTTTTAACAGATCAGATAATCTCCGCGATATAGACGTTAGGGCACTTGGACAGATCCACGTAGTCCTCGCCGATTTTGATGGTGGGCTTGGAGAACTTGTTCCTGTTAATGAACACGATCTCGCCAACCTCGCCGGTATTGAGCCTTACTCTGTTAAGAAGGTAGGTATCAACGATGTTTGAAAGGAATGCCAGGATCATCTCAGGATCGTAGCGCTGGAAACCTTCATCCTCAAACATGGATATGGCAATGAATGGACACAATGGACCTCTGTAGTATCTTGCACTAGTCATGGCATCGTAAACATCAGCGATGGCGATGAGTTTGGCAAACTTATCAATCTGAGGAGCCTTGATATGAAGTGGATAACCTGTTCCGTCGCACCTTTCGTGGTGCATAAGTGTGGCGTTTTTAACGTGAGCACTGATTGAAAGGTTTCTTATAACCTCGTATCCACGCTGTGGATGGGTCTGAACAATGTCATATTCGTGGGAAGTGAGCTTGTCGGGCTTAGTAATGATCTCATTTGGGATCATGATTTTTCCAATGTCGTGGAAAAGTCCGGCCTGAGTTGCAATCTCTATTTCTGATTCGTCCCACTTAAGCCACTGAGCCAGGATGTTAGCGATCAGGGCCACGTTAATGCTGTGGGTATAAGTTGCATCGTCGTAATCTCGAAGGTTATGGAGCATGTCAAAAATACTGGATGCTGTGTGACCCTTTCCAAGGAGCTTGTAGATAGGGGCCATAACCTCTTCCATCTTGTAGGTGTCGTTATTGTCAATGATATCTCTAATGGAATTCTGGAATCCATTTACGCACTGTTCGAAGTCAGCTTTGAATTCCTTGAAGGATTCAGACTGTTTTAATCTCTCAGAATAAGAAAGCTCGGAATTCTCCAAGCTTGTAAGAGCCTCGGTTTCAACAGGATCATCCTCAACAAGCACGTCAAGAATAGAATAAAAAGCTAATCTTGCGATGTCTTTTTCTTCCAGGATGGTGCCCTTGTCCAGGAGCTTAATATTCGAGTCATATGTGTGAACGTCGTTGGCCAGCACCATGCCAGGAGCCAGCTTTTTGGTAACAACTCTCTTCATAGAGGCCTCATACATAACCGAAATAAAGTCAAATAGTTAATATAATTATAGAATTCCAATAATTCATTGTCAATTTAGGGTTGACACTGTTGTGTCATAAGATTAACATAGCATTATAAAAATATAATTCTTCGGGGCAGGGTGTGAATCCCAACCGGCGGTTATAGTCCGCGACCCGCTACGGCGGCTGACTTGGTGGAACTCCAAGACCGACAGTATAGTCTGGATGAGAGAAGAATGCGCAATATTTATTTCTTGTGGTAGCCCTGAGTCTATTAATGACCCAGGCTTTTTTCATTTTTTCTTTGAATTATCTTCGGATAACCTCATCTTTCAATCCCGATGGAAAGAAAAGGAGAAAACAAAATGAACAACTTATCAGAACTGGTGAAGGCAATTGGTTCGAACTGGCAGCACTTTGTAGGCTTACTTGTGCTCATCGTTCTCGCTTTTGTACTCACCTACGCAGTGGAGAAAAGAGCTGCATCCAAAGAGGGAAAGACCAAGATCCTTGATACAAGGAAGATGGCAATCTGTGGTATTTTCGGAGCTATCGCCTTTGTTATCATGCTTTTTGAATTCCCACTTTTATTCATCGCACCTGGATTCTACAAGCTGGACTTCAGTGATGTGCCTGCACTTATCGTAGGATTTGCCTGCGGACCTTTTGCTGGCATTATCGTAGAATTTATCAAAGTGCTTCTTAACCTGCTCCTTCAGGGAACAACAAGCGGATTTGTTGGTGAGATCGCCAATTTCGTTGTTGGCTCTGTATTTGTTGGAACAGCATCTGCTATCTACAGATTCAAGAAGACCAGAAAGAATGCACTTATTTCTTGTATCATTGCTACAATAGCTATCGCATTTGCTGGAGCTCTTTTAAATGCTTACTTCATGATTCCTGCATATGCAGCTATGTTCGGCGGCATCAACAACATCATCGCTGCTGGAACAGAGATTTTCTCATTCATCGACACAGTATTTGAGTTCTGCCTTGTGTGCGTAGCTCCATTCAACGTTATCAAGGGCGTGGCAGCAAGCTCAATCACATTTGTTTTATACAAAGCGCTGAGCCCAATTTTAAAGGCAGAGCCAATGGCAGCGCCTAAGAAGAAGGAAGTTAAGGCTTCATAAAAGAACTAATAAATGCAGAAACTATAACAAAACCGATTTTTAAACTCCAAATCTTTTATTTATAACAGACCGTCAGGGGAGCCAATACCCTGGCGGTTTTTTAATGCCATCTGGCCGCTGGCGGCACATGATTTATAGTTATCTACCATGCCCTTGCGCTTTCATGGTATACTATAAACGTGAAAGTATGTTTATTGAGAGTGTGAGGCTTTTATGGAAATAGTTACTAAGCTGGAAACGAATAGCCCTGAGGAAACCTTCGAGATAGGTAAGAGAATTGGAGAGAGCGCTGCTCCCGGTTCTGTGTTTACGCTGATCGGTGACCTGGGCGTTGGCAAAACTGTCTTTACCCAGGGAGTTGCCAAGGGTCTTGGGATTGAGGGGCCTGTCAGCAGTCCGACCTTTACAATCCTTCAGGTTTACGACAGTGGGAGACTTCCTTTCTACCATTTCGATGTCTACAGGATTGGAGACGTCAGCGAGATGGATGAGATTGGATATGAGGATTACTTCTATGGTGGAGGCGTATGCTTTATCGAGTGGGCCAACCTTATCGAGGAGATCCTTCCTGAGCACTATACAGAAATAGTTATTGAGAAAAATCTGGAAAAAGGCTTTGATTACCGCCTTATTACAGTTACCAAAAAATAAAAAAAGAGAGTACAAATGAAGATATTAGCAATAGACACATCGGGACTTGTGGCCAGTGTTGCCATCTCCGACGGAGACATTCTCCTTGGACAGTTCTCGATTCAGTACAAAACTACACATTCAGAGATTTTGATGCCAATGCTGGATGACCTGTGTAAGAAGGTCAATCTGGATCTTAAGAGCATCGATGCCATTGCAGTGGCTAAAGGACCTGGCTCTTTTACGGGACTTCGTATTGGAAGTGCCACAGTTAAGGGTCTGGCTCTTGCTCTGGATAAGCCTGTGATTGCCATTCCTACTGTGGATGGAATTGCCTACAACCTCTACGGCAACGAGAAGGTCATATGTCCTATGATGGATGCCAGAAGAGGTCAGGTCTACACGGGACTTTACACCTTTGTTCCAGCCAATCCTGAGGGCAAGATCCAGGAGAGGCGCTTTGACATGCAGATCATTCACAAGCAGTTCGCTACCTCTGTGGATGAGATTGCTGAGATGATCAATGAGATTGGTAAGCCGGCAATCCTTCTTGGAGACGGCGTTCCAGTATATAGAGACAAGCTTGAGAATTTGCTTAAGGTACCATATTCCATTGCGCCTATGCATCAGAACAGGCAGAGTGCAGCAGCTCTTTTGCCTCTTGCAATGCAGTATCTTGAGGAAGGCAAGACCATGTCCTCAGATGAGTTTGCTCCTGACTATTTAAGACTTTCCCAGGCTGAACGCGAGGCTTCAGAGGGAAAAGAGAATGCTCCTAAGAAGAAAGAGCCTAAGACACCAGGTATTATCAGGGTTAGGCCCATGACCGCTGAGGATCTTGATGATGCGGCAGCTTTGGAGAAGGCTAATCTTGGGAAGGAGGCCTGGAACTCCAAGCAGCTTCTGGATGCTCTTACAAGGGATGACACTATCTATGTGGTGGCTGAGAAGGCTGGAAGGATTGTGGGTCTTTGCGGTGTTCAGAATATTTCCGGAGAGGGCGAGATCACTAACGTGTCTGTGGCTCCTGACTGTAGGAATGAGGGCACAGGCTACAAGATGGTTAAGCAGCTCCTTGAAAGAGGCAGAGGAATCGGCATTGAGGCTTATACTCTGGAGGTTAGGGCAGCCAATGCACCAGCCAGAAGGCTTTATGAGAAGCTTGGTTTTGTAAGCGAGGGCGTTCGCGCTGGATTCTATGAGGATCCTAAGGATGACGCAGTAATTTATTGGAAAAGGAATTAACTTATGATAGATGTTTGTTTACTTGGAACTGGAGGAATGATGCCACTTCCAAACCGTTATCTCACTTCTTGCATCGTGAGATATAACGGAAGATGTATTCTTATCGATTGCGGCGAGGCAACACAGATTGCCATGAAAAAGAAGGGAATTAGTGCCAAGCCTATCGATATTATCTGTTTTACCCACTTCCATGCAGATCATATAAGCGGTCTGCCAGGACTTCTTTTAACAATGGGTAATGCGGAGAGAACGGAACCACTGCTTCTTGTGGGACCAAAGGGACTTGAAAGGGTAGTAAATGCCCTGAGAGTAATCGCGCCAGAGCTGCCCTTTGAGATTAAGTTTAAAGAGATCGAAGGGGATGAGCTTAGCTTTGAACCATATGGAATGCCTGCTTTCACACTTAAGGCGTTCAAGGTTAATCACAATATTACCTGCTATGGCTACACCATGAATCTTAGAAGACAGGGCAAGTTTAATGTTGAGGCTGCCACAAGTGCAGGCATCGACAGGAAGTACTGGAATGATCTTCAGCAGGGTAACACAGTTACAGCTGATGATGGAAGCGTTTATACACCTGATATGGTGCTTGGTGCAGAGAGAAAGGGAATAAAGCTCACCTACGTGACAGATACAAGGCCAGTTTCCAGCATTGTAGATAATGCTAAGGATTCAGATCTTTTCATCTGTGAGGGCATGTACGGTGAAGCTGATAAGCTTAAGAAGGCAAGGGAGTACAAGCATATGACCTTCTATGAGGCAGCAAGGATGGCCAAGGAGGCTGACGTAAGAGAAATGTGGCTTACACACTACAGCCCATCACTGGTTAATCCAATGGATTTCATGAAGGATACCAAGAAGATATTCCCGCATACTATTGCGGCCAAGGACGGAAGATCTGTGGAACTTAAGTTTGAGGATTAATTGCTTATGCCTAGGGGGCAGAAAAGAGGGGACATGAGTAAAGACGGGACAAAATCTGCAGTTTTAAAATCAGTTCTTTTGCTGGTGTTTGGCGGACTGGTGATTCTTGGTCTGTTCAGTATTCTGACAAGAAGACCGGGCAAGAAGGCCAGTGACGACTATGTGCTTACTAATATAGACAAGATCACTACCACTAACCTTGATACCAACTATCCGGCGGACCCAAGGAAGGTCGTAGAACTCTACGGCGATATCATGAAAGTCCTGTACAATGAGGATTGTACTGAAGAGCAGGAGCAACAGATTATTGCAGTTCTGTCAGGAATTCTCGATGAAGAGCTTTTGAACAATCAGAGTAACCTCTACAAATCCATGACTAATGAGGTGAAGAGTCGCAAGGACGAGGGCTATAGCTTTTCTACCTATCAGGTTCTTAAGAATGAGCCTGACATTGTGACGGTGGAGGGCCGCAAGATGTGCGACATCGAGTGCTACTTTAGCCTTATGCATGGTAAAACAAGAGAAAACTATTACTATACTTTTTATATGAGAAGAGATAGTGACAATAAGTGGAAAATCTTAGGATGGACTGCTAAGGATGGTCAGTAATGGAAATAAATAAGAATGTTGAGGAAGACGGCGTTATCTTTATGTCAATTAAGGATGGCCTGTCTGAGAATAAAGAAAATAAAGCAAATGACGGGGATGTGACTATCCTCGCCATTGAGAGCTCCTGTGATGAGACTGCGGCAGCAGTAGTGAGAAACGGAAGAGAGGTTCTTTCCAATATCATTTCTTCACAGATTGCTCTCCATACAATTTACGGCGGAGTTGTGCCTGAGATTGCTTCGAGAAAGCATGTTGAGAAGATGAATGGCTGTATCAGAGCAGCTCTTTCTGAAGCTGACATGACATTGGATGATATCGACGCGGTGGCAGTAACCTACGGTCCTGGACTTGTGGGAGCTCTTTTAGTGGGAGTTTCTGAGGCCAAGGCTATTTCTTTTGCCACTGGTAAGCCTCTTATCGGTGTGCATCACATCGAGGGACACATCAGCGCCAACTTCATAGAAAATAAGGACTTGGAGCCTCCTTTCGTATGCCTTGTGGTATCCGGTGGACACTCTCACCTTGTGGTTGTTAAGGACTACGGTGAGTACGAGATCATTGGACAGACCAGAGATGACGCGGCAGGAGAGGCTTTTGATAAGGTTGCAAGGGCTATTGGCCTTGGTTATCCAGGCGGTCCTAAGATCGACAAGGCGGCTAAGGAAGGCAATCCGGACGCCTTTACATTCCCTCAGGCTCAGATTCCTGATGCGGAATACGATTTCTCTTTTAGCGGACTTAAGTCCTGCGTTCTCAACTACATTAACCAGGCTAAGATGCAGGGACAGGAGCTTGATCAGAAGGATGTGGCTGCTTCATTCCAGAAGGCCGTTGTGGAGGTTTTGGTTTCTCATGCAATCAAGGCCTGCAAGGAGTATGGCTACGATAAGCTTGCTATAGCAGGCGGTGTTGCTTCTAACTCCGGACTTCGCGAGCTTATGGAAAAAGAGTGTGAGGCTAACAAGATAAAGTTCTACAGGCCATCACCAGTTCTTTGTACTGACAATGCAGCAATGATCGGCGCTGCAGCTTATTATGAGTATCAGAAGGGCGTGAGATTCGGTCTTGATATGAATGCGGTTCCTAATCTTCCTTTGGGAGACAGGGAGCGTAGATTCCATGCGAATAAAAACTAAAAAGAGATAGTTCTTTTATCATAAAGATTGTGAACGGATAAGGGATGCATGCGGGCGTCTCTGGGAGATTGGTATGAAGACAGTTGCGGTGGTTCTGGCTGCAGGCAGTGGCAGCAGGATGAAATCAGACATTAAGAAGCAGTTTATGGAGATCGGTGGGAAGCCGCTGGTCTACTATTCTTTGAAGGCTTTTGAAGAAAGCATCATCGATGACATAGTTCTTGTTGTTTCCAGGGGCGATGTTGAATATGTAAAGACTGAGATTGTGAATAAGTACGGCTTTGACAAGGTGACAGCCATTGTTGAGGGCGGACTTGCGCGCTATCACAGCGTAAGGCTTGGACTTCAGGCAGCAGCTCCTGATTGCGACTATGCCTTTATTCATGACGGTGCAAGACCTTTTGTGGATAATGATATCATCATGCGCTCTTTGCATGCGGTTAAGCAGTACGGTGCCTGCGTTGTAGGCATGCCTGTTAAGGATACCATTAAGATTGCAGATAAAGACGGTTTTGCCAAGGAGACTCCTGACAGGGCACTGACTTGGCTTATCCAGACGCCGCAGGTCTTTTCCTATAAGATGATCCTTGACCTCTACCAGAGGCTTGACAGGGATGAGGGCGAGCTCATGGAAAAGGGCATTAACATCACTGACGATGCCATGGTTGTGGAATACTACACTGACACCAAGGTTAAGCTGGTGGAAGGTTCGTATAACAATATCAAAATAACAACTCCTGAGGATATACCTGCAGCAGAGGCGATTTTGAATAACCACTGATGAACAAGAGACAAGCAGTTTGTAAAAAGATAAACCGATAAAGAGCGTAGTATATAACATGGGAAAAGATAACAAACCAAGAGTATGTATGATAGTTCAGCAAAAGGATGTTAAGGGCGGAATTGCCGCAGTGACTAATGGTTACTATGGAAGCATTCTGGAGCAGGACTACAATATCAGATATATTGAATCTTATTGTGACAAATCCACATTTAAGATGATCAAGAAAGCTATTGGAGCGTATATTGAATTTAGCAAGATGCTAAAGGAGTTCAAGCCTGAACTGATTCATATACACTCCTCTTTTGGTGGAAGCTTCTATAGAATGCAGCCATTTATCTACATGGCTAAAAGGAGAGGCGTTCCAATTGTGGATCACTGTCATGGTGCGGATTTCGATACGTTCTATGTAAAGGCCAGTGAAAAGAAAAAGAGAAGAATCAAAAAGGTTTTTGGCAACTTTTCTAAAGTCATAGTTCTTTCAGATGAATGGAAAGAGAAGCTTCTTAACATCCTTCCAGAGGAGAAGCTTGTGGTCATTCAGAATTATTGTAAGCCTCAATCAGAAGATTTCGTTGAAAGCATGGTAGACAGCCGCTTTGATAAAAAGCAGGTTCTTTTTCTTGGAGAGCTTGGCAAACGTAAGGGTGGCTATGACTTTGCCAGTATCGTTGAAGCTACTGTGAAAAGAAATCCTGACGTTAGCTTTGTATTTGGCGGAAGTGGTACTAAAGAAGATGAGAAGAATATTAAGGATAGCATAGATGAACGCGGGATTTCTTCATATGTTCTTTTCCCTGGATGGGTAAGGAATGAAGAGAAGGATAAGTATCTGCGTGAATCTGGGATTTTTCTTCTTCCCTCTTATCAGGAGGGCCTGCCTATGGCTATTCTTGATGCCATGGCCTATGGACTTCCTGTGATATCCACAAACGTAGGCGGAATACCACAACTTATCCACCAAGACGTGAGTGGTTATATACATGAACCTGGTGATGCTGAAAGTATGGGCGAAAGCATATCCAGGGTATTTGAAAAAGAGACCTTCTATAAAGAGCTGTCAAAGAATAGCCTTAAGATTGCCAGCGAAGGATTTGGATTTGATGTTCATATAGGTAAACTTGAAAAGGTATACAATGCCATATTGGCGGAGAAAGTTGAGGGGGCACAACAATGAGATCACCGTTTCTATACCTGAAAAATGTAATAGGCGTAGGCTTTAAGAAGCTTAGATATGGTAGCCACTTTTCTGCGGGCCTTATTCAGACCTTTAGTGGACTTCATACTGAGATATATAAAAAGGGCCGCATAAAGATGGGAGCATACAATCAGAACAGGGGCCAGCTGTACCTTGTCGCTGATGGTGGTGAGATAAACATAGGTAGCCACTGCTTCTTTAATACAGGTTGTTGTGTTACAGCCGTTGAATCAGTAAAAATAGGCGACGACTGTAAGTTTGGCAATAATGTGGTCATTGTAGATCATGATCATAACTTCAAAAATATAGGTAATTCCGAGTTTATAAGTACCCCGGTTACTATAGGAAATGACAACTGGATTGGTGCTAACGTGACAATTTTAAGAGGAACTACTATAGGAAATAATTGCGTTATAGGTGCTGGAAGCGTAATTAAGGGTAAAATTGTCGATGGAAGTAAGATAATACAGAAGAAATAAAAGAATCGCTCAACCATGCGCTTTTTAAATGCATCCAGCCTGTGTTTTTTTACGGCTGGATGTTTTTTATTGATATGATAAAGCATAATTTATAAATTTTTTAAAAAAAGTTGAAAATCATGCTTGACATGTATGGTCCCCTTTGTTAATATATATCTTGCGCTGCGGCGAACACGCCAAAGCACAGCAAGTTCTTATTAAAGTAAATAAGACACTCGGAGCGATATCGAAGCGGTCATAACGAGGCGGTCTTGAAAACCGTTTGGCGGCAACGCCACAAGGGTTCGAATCCCTTTCGCTCCGCTTAATTATGAACACGCTGCTACAATAATATATTTATTGTGAATCAACTATTTTGCAGAAGTACTCAAGTGGTTGAAGAGACACCCCTGGAAAGGGTGCAGGTCGTTAATAGCGGCGCGAGGGTTCAAATCCCTCCTTCTGCGTTGCCTTATGCAACTAGTAAGGCTCATAATTAAATAGCACATTGACAAATAAACAGTAATGCAACCCTGAAAAATTCCAAGAGAATTTATTCAGAACAAATTAGTAAATAACGGACAGAACAAAAAGCCAAGCTTTAGTTCTGGTCAGATCAAACTTTTTAACGTGAGAGTTCGATCCTGGCTCAGGATGAACGCTGGCGGCGTGCCTAACACATGCAAGTCGAACGGAGATTTAACGCTGATGAGGCTTCGGCGGATTCTTGTTAAATCTTAGTGGCGGACGGGTGAGTAACGCGTGGGCAACCTGCCTCATACTGGGGGATAACAGTTGGAAACGGCTGTTAATACCGCATAAGCGCACAGAGTC
>NZ_JHWL01000009.1 GCF_000622085.1 Butyrivibrio proteoclasticus P6B7 | reverse complement strand
CCGGCGCGGGCGTAGGATATCTGAGAGGAGCTGTCCTTAGTACGAGAGGACCGGGATGGACGGACCGCTGGTGTATCAGCTGCATCGCCAGATGCATAAGGCTGGGTAGCCACGTCCGGAAGGGATAAACGCTGAAGGCATCTAAGCGTGAAGCCCCCCTCAAGATGAGATATCCCATGCGCAAGCAGTAAGACCCCTTAGAGAGTATGAGGTTAGATAGGCACAAGGTGTAAGCACGGTAACGTGTTCAGCTGATGTGTACTAATAGGTCGAGGGCTTATCCAAAAGATAGGTGTATAGAAATAGGATTTAGATATTCAGTGTTCGGTTTTGAAGGTACAATTATTAAACGAAATTTGTAATTATAAAATTGATATAAATGAATTCTTAAAAGACGGTCAAATGCCCGTCTTTTTTTGTTTTTTATATTTATTTTCAAAAATCTATGCTATACTAAATGAGGATATTCAATTAATTAACAATCGGTTTTTAGTTAGTTTTTGGTAATCAGTCATCACTTTAAAATCATTTTTTTTTACGCGAGGTGAGAGAATGGAATCAAAAATCCTGCTTGAAAGTGGTAACAATGAATTAGAAGTCCTTGAATTTAAGATTGATGACCATTGCTATGGCATCAACGTAGCAAAGATTAAAGAAATTATTGTGTACCAGGAAGTTACTCCAGTACCTAATGCACATCCTAGTATCGAAGGTATATTTATGCCCCGTGATACTATGATCACAGCTATTGATCTTAGAAACTGCTTACAGCGCGGTGCTTCTAAGGCAGGCGGCTTATTCATTATTACTAATTTTAATAAGCTGGATATCGCATTCCATGTTGATTCTGTAATTGGTATCCACAGAGTATCATGGGCTGATATTATCAAGCCTAATGCTACAATTTCAAAGGCTGAGGAGAGTATCTCAACTGGTATTATCAAATTTGAGAATCAGCTGATTATCATTCTCGACTTCGAGAAGATCGTATCTGATATCAATCCTAATACTGGTCTTAATATGGATGCTCTTGGAGATATCGGTGCTCGTCCTAGAAATGAAGTGCCTATTGTTCTTGCTGAGGATTCACAGCTTCTTAACAAGCTGATTGTAGATTCCTTGAATAAAGCGGGTTATAATAATGTTAGACACTTTGAGAACGGTAAACTGGCATATGATTATATCAAGGCTTGCAGGGATAGAGGCGATCTTGATAAGATTAAGTGCATTATTACTGATATCGAGATGCCTATCATGGACGGTCACAGATTGACTAAGCTTGTTAAGAGCGATGATGCAACTAAAGACATTCCTCTTATCATTTTCTCATCACTGGTTAACGAAGAGATGAGAAGAAAGGGTGAATCCTTAGGAGCTGACAGACAGTTATCAAAGCCTGAAATTGGTAACCTGGTATCTGTGATCGATGAACTTGTAAATGCTTCATCTGATGCTGGATGATATTTAACTGTGACTTTAACTCCCTTTGTTGGCTCAGTTATGAAACGCGTTTTCAATGACTGTCTCAATAAAGGGAGTATTTTAATATTTTTACGTGGAGTTTTTTAATGACTGAGAATTTAAAGACCCAAATTGACAATTGTGACCTGTGTATCGTAGGGGTAGGTCATGAATGGGATTGGGTAACCATGGGGATTCACAGCGATGAAAGATATTCAAAGCTGTTAAAGTATTGTGACAAAGAGGGTTTTCAATGGCTTCTACCACTCGTAGAATATGAATACGCATTTTACCATACGGATAATAGAATTGACAGTGCATATGAAGGCCTTCGCAAGTTACTGGGCAAAAAGAGATATTTCCTTGTGAGTGATCTCTTTTTACAGGATGCATTAATGCATGGGTTTGAACCGGAGAACTGTGTTTACCCTTGCGGAAATTATATGTATCTGCAGACACCGGATCTTGAAGATGAGCTTATCCTATCTGAGAAATGTCCTGAGTTTCAGGCAATTATTGATAGGATTCATGAGATCATCGTTTCAAATGATGGCAACTTTGATGAGGGTGAGAGCTTTGTAAGACCATTTTTAAATGGAAAAGAGCTATACCTTAATCAGAAGAGGCAGGAATACAGGAATATTAAGTATAACGAAATAGCGTACAAGGGAAAATGGGATGACTATATGAGATATCTTTCATCCACCCTGAATTTCAAGCTTCTTGTTCTAGAGCTTGGTGTAGGACTGGAATATCCAACAGTGGTTAGGTGGCCATTTGAAAAGGTGGCCTTTATAAATAATAAAGCCCATTTCATAAGGGTGCATGAGAGGTTGTATCAACATACTAAGGAAATAGAAGATAAGACAGATTCTATACAGATGAATTCCGTTAACTTTATTTTGCAGGAGTGCAAAGGGCTATGAATTCGAACAACGAAGAGTATCTGGACAGCTTGCTAAATTCCGCACAATCGAATAATAATAACCCCAAATCTGCCCTAAGTAGAATGTCTTCCGGAGGCCATGGTAGTACAAGTAATGCTAGTGCAAGCCGTCAGGAAGCCACAAACTTAGATGGCATGGATGAGCTTGTGCAAAATTCCAACGGAAATGCTGATATTGCTGATATTGGAAACATTTTGGACAGTCTTGATAAGGGCGAATTACTTGATGATAGTTATTCTGATTTATTAGAGGATATTGAAAAGCCTACAGATTCTTCGGTTCCAACATTTACTGTTGGTAATGCTCCAACAACTCAGGATACAAGAGATCCTGAGGAGGTGGCTTTGGATGAAGCTATTGCAGATGCAGAGAGAATGGATGCCGAGATACAAAGCGGCAAGTTCGATACTCCAGTAGAGCCTGCAGAGTCAGAACCAGCAGAGCCAGAGCCTGTAGAACCTGAGCCTGTGCCACAGGCCCCGCTAGTTGACGTTCAAGAGGGTGATGATTTCTCTTTAGAGATGGCTCCGGAAGTTATTATGCCGGAGGATAATGAAGTTTCTTTAGGAAAAGAAAATAGTTCTGACATGGACCAGACACCAGAGGAGATTCTTACGGATCTCCTTGATGACATGCCTGGAAATAGTCTTGTAGATTCCGGAGAGGAGGCTAATCAGGATAGCCTTAGCGATGTTCTGGACAATATTCAAGATGAGGATTCCTTCAATATTTCTGACTTAGATAAAGGAACAGAGGTTGATGACAGTAATGTTGACGACCTTACTATAAATGACCTTGATAATGCCATGAATGATATGGCATTGGAAGAGCCTGCATTAGAGGAACCTGCACCAGATCTTTCTTCTGAGACTTCTATCGAAGAGTCTCAGATTGAGGACCTTGTGTTAGAAGAACCTGCAGCAGGTGGTGCTGATGACGCCGGCTCAGAGCCTGCGCCAGAATCAGGTGCAGAAGAGGCAATGCCAGATCTTGCGTTAGAGGAACCTGTACCGGAAGCCGGTGCAGAGGAAGCAATACCAGACCTTGCATTAGAGGAAGCAATGGCAGATATCGCATTAGAAGAGCCAGAAGCAGCGCCGGAGGAAGCTCCAGCAGAAGCAAGCCCTGAAGGTGATGCAGATAACATCGATGATATGGATCTTAGCGACTTGGAGCAAGCCATGGAAGAACTTGGGGTTGCGGATTCTGATGTAGAAGGCGATATTGATACAGGCGAAATAGCTTTAGAAGATTTGATGAGTGCAGACGAAGGCGCAGAGGCACAGCCTGAAGAAGCAGAAGCTGCTGCGGAAGAACCGGCAGAAGCCGCTCCAGAGGAAGCACCCGCGGATGGTGGTGCGGACGCTGACGCAGAAGATGAATTTGATCTTGAGAACATGGAGGCCAGCTTAGATGACCTTCTAAGTGCTGACGAAGGAGAATCTACAGAGGGAGAGGTTGCAGCCGTGGCTGATTCTTCTGATGATTTTGGAAGCGATGATGGCGGCGAGGATATGCCTGATCTTGACGCGCTTATGAACAGCCTTGCCAGTGATGACATAGAGGATATTGAAAACGCTGCTAAGATGGAGGGAGATTCAGAGGAATCTGAAATCCCTAAGGAAGATATCCTGGAGGCTCTTACTGAGGACGGCTTTGAAGGCGCTGCCGGAGAACCATCCCTTGATGATTTGGCTGCTTTGGCAGGCTCCGACGTTGGAGGCGACGAAGAGGAACCAGAAACCAAGGGTAAAAAAGCTAAGAAGGGCAAAGGAAAGAAAGAGAAGAAGGAAGGTTTCTTTGCAAGACTGTTAAAGGCTCTTGTTGCTGAGGACGAAGAAGAGGCTGCCGGAAATGGTGAACTGGCAAGTCTTACTGATGAGAATCAGCAGGTTCTTAACGAGCTTGGTGAAGAAGGAGACAAGGGCAAGAAAAAGAAAGAGAAGAAAGAAAAGAAGCCAAAGGAGAAGAAACCTCCAAAGGAAAAGAAACCAAAGGAGAAGAAACCCCCAAAGCCAAAGAAGGAGAAGAAGCCAAAGCCTCCTAAGGATCCAGAGGCTCCGGAAAAAGCTATTTCTCCAAAGAAGGTTTCACTTTCATTTATATTTGCTATCAGCCTTGGAATACTGGTGGCTATACCAGCTATGGTACTTCCAGACAGAATTGCCAGCACAAGGGCTAATAACGCATATAAGAGAAGAGAGTATACAACTACCTACGAAATGCTTTATGGGAAAGAAATGGATGAGAACCAGACACTTGTATACGAGCAGGCAAGGGTTCTTGCGTGGGCAGAAAGATACATTTCCGGATATGATAATTACATGGCCATGAACATGGAAGAAGAGGCTGTGGATATGCTTTTGATGGCTATGAAGAACAAGGCAGACCTCATGGAAGAAGCCTCTAAGTTCAATGTTGAAATTCAGGTGCAGACCGTGTACGATAGTATAGAATCGGTGCTTAGAGATAAATATGGTCTTTCGGAAGAGGATGCGGCAGAGATTAACGCTATTAAGAAGGATAGAGACTATACTATCAGAATTCTGGAAGTAATTGGAGTTATTGAATCGTAAGTTCTTTTGCCATCTCATCATGTGAGCATCGACATCATTAAGCAAGGAGAGATGCCACATGGTAGCAGTTATCGATTATGATGCAGGTAACATCAAGAGCGTCGAGAAGGCCTTTGAATATCTCGGGGCGCCCTGTATTGTTACAAGAGACAGAGATCAGCTATTGAAGGCTGATCGGGTAGTATTGCCAGGTGTTGGTTCTTTTGGCGATGCTATGAACAAATTAAATGAATATGGACTTGTTCCGGTTATTAAAGAAATAACTGCGAAGGATGTTCCATTTTTAGGAATTTGCCTAGGACAGCAACTGCTTTTTGAATTCAGTGAGGAATCAGAAGGAGTTCCTGGCCTAGGCATTTTGCGTGGTAAAATCCTGAAAATGCCTACGACAGATTCAAATGGAAATGCCTACAAAATACCTCAGATTGGCTGGAATAGTCTTTCATATCCCAATAAGGGAAGACTGTTTAAGGGGATTGAAGAAAATAGCTTTGTATATTTTGTTCATTCCTATTATTTAAAGGCCCAGGAGAGAGACATCGTAACTGCAACCTGCGATTATTCCGTTACAGTAGATGCATCGGTGGAAAAAGGAAATGTATTTGCCTGTCAGTTCCATCCAGAAAAGAGTGCTGATGTTGGAATGCAGATATTAAAGAACTTCCTGGAGGTGTAAGGATGCTGACAAAAAGAATTATCCCCTGCCTTGATGTTAACAAGGGAAGGGTAGTAAAGGGTATCAACTTTGTTAATCTTAAGGACGCTGGAGATCCGGTTGCTGTTGGAGAAGCCTATTCCAAGGCTGGAGCAGATGAACTGGTTTTTCTTGATATTACAGCTTCTAATGAGCGCAGAGATACTGTGACTGACATGGTAAGAGAGGTTGCCAAAAAGGTATTCATCCCATTTACCGTGGGCGGCGGTATCAGAACTGTTGATGATATCAAGAATATCCTTAGAGAAGGCGCTGATAAGGTGGCCATCAATTCATCTGCCATTGAAAGGCCGCAGCTGGTGGCTGAAGGGGCAGAGAAGTTTGGCTCTCAGTGTATAGTAGTTGCTATTGATGCCAAGAAAAGAGCTGACGGCAGTGGCTGGAATGTGTATAAGCATGGTGGAAGAATCGATATGGGAATCGATGCCGTAGAATGGGCCAAGAAGGTTACAGATCTCGGCGCAGGCGAGATTCTTCTTACAAGTATGGACTGCGATGGAACCAAGGCTGGATATGATCTGGAGCTTACTAAGTGTATTTCAGATGTGGTTTCTGTTCCGGTTATAGCCTCTGGCGGAGCAGGCACTATGGAGCATTTCTATGATGCTCTTACGGTGGCAGGAGCTGATGCAGTTCTTGCGGCATCTCTTTTCCATTACAAGGAAATGGAGATAAATGATCTCAAAAAATACCTGGCAGAGCGTGATGTGCCAGTTAGATTATTAAGGTGACAGACAATGGGAATGATAACTGGAGACTGGCTTGATGCAATTGGAGATGAATTCAAAAAGCCATATTATGTAGATTTGTACAAGTTTGTAAAGGAGGAGTATTCCAAGAATGTGATATATCCTCCATCAGAAGATATATTTAATGCACTTCATTTAACACCACTTAAGGATGTGAAGGTCCTTATCCTTGGACAGGACCCATATCACGAGCCTGGACAGGCCCATGGGCTTTCTTTCTCTGTTAAGCCCGGAATGGCAGATACACCGCCTTCATTGGTCAACATTTATAAAGAGCTTAATGATGACCTGGGTCTTTACGTTCCAAATAACGGCTATCTTAAGAAGTGGGCGGACCAGGGAGTTCTTTTACTTAATACTGTTCTTACGGTCAGGGCTCATCAGGCTAATTCTCACAAGGGAAGAGGCTGGGAACAGTTCACAGATGCCATTATAAGGGCAGTTAATGAAAAGGACAGCCCGGTTGTGTACATGCTGTGGGGTAAGCCAGCCCAGATGAAAAAAGCTATGCTTAACAATCCTAAGCATCTTATTCTGGAGGCTCCTCATCCAAGTCCACTTTCAGCCTACAGAGGCTTCTTTGGCTGCAAGCATTTCAGTAAGTGCAACGAATTCTTAAAGGCCAATGGCCTGGAGCCAATTGACTGGCAGATAGAAAATATTTAAATAACTCTTGCAAAGTAATGCATTACTGTGCTAAAGTGTTTTCTGTATTACGGAAGTAGTATCAAGGAGAAAATTATGAAAAAACCATTTGTTACAAAAGCGCAGGTGGAGGAAATAGTTAAGAATTTCCCTACACCTTTCTACCTTTACGATGAAAAGGGAATTATAGAGAATGCCAAGGCTGTTTACGAGGCCTTTTCCTGGAATAAGGGATTCAAAGAGTACTTTGCTGTTAAGGCTACACCTAACCCAGTGCTTATGGATATTCTTGCTAAGCAGGGCTGCGGTTTTGACTGTTCTTCTGAGACTGAGCTTATCCTTACAAGTGCAGTAGGAGCCAGCGGACAGGATATCATGTTTTCATCAAACGACACTCCTGCTAGGGAGTACGTCCTTGCTGATAAACTTGGAGCCATCATCAACCTTGATGATTTCACACATATCGACTTTCTTGAAAAGACAATTGGCAAGATTCCAGAGACCATCTCCTGCAGATATAATCCTGGCGGAGTATTCACCATGAGTAACCAGATCATGGATAATCCTGGAGATTCCAAGTACGGAATGACTAAGGATCAGCTTTTCGAAGCCTTCAAGATCCTTAAGGCAAAGGGTGCCAAGAAGTTCGGAATCCACGCATTCCTTGCCAGCAATACTGTTACTAACGATTACTATCCTCAGCTTGCTGGTCAGCTTTTTGAACTGGCTGTAGAGCTTGAAAAGGAAACTGGTGCTGATGTGGCATTTATCAACCTTTCTGGCGGCGTAGGAATCCCTTACACACCAGATCAGGAGCCTAATGACATCGCCAAGATCGGTCAGGGTGTACACGAGCAGTATGACAAAATTCTTGTTCCAGCAGGAATGGGAGATGTAGCTATCTTCACAGAAATGGGAAGATTCATGATGGGCCCTTACGGAGCTCTTGTTACCAAGGCAATTCATGAGAAGCACATCTACAAGGAGTACATCGGAGTTGATGCCTGTGCAGTTAACCTTATGAGACCAGCAATGTATGGCGCTTACCATCACATCACTGTTCTTGGAAAAGAGAATGACCCTTGCGACTACGAGTACGACGTAACAGGATCACTTTGTGAGAACAACGATAAATTCGCTATTGGAAGAAAGCTTCCAAAGATAGATAAGGGTGATTATCTTTTTATCCACGATACAGGAGCTCATGGCTATGCTATGGGATACAACTACAACGGTAAGCTTAAATGCGCAGAACTTCTTCTTAGGGAAGATGGGACAGTAAAACTTATAAGACGAGCAGAGACACCTAAGGATTATTTTGCTACTTTCGATGTTCTTGACTACTCAGCCAAGATCAATCGAATTCTGGACAACTAATTGATATAACTATTAGTCAGTGGGGAGGAGTGCAGAATGAAGAAGCAGATTAATGAATTTGTGGACTATTTGATCAATGTAAAAAAATCATCACAGAATACCGCCGTTTCTTATAAAAGAGACTTGGAGAGAATGGCCTTATTTATGGAGAAGCGCGGAATTACTGATGTAACAGGGATTACGGAGGATGCTTTGTCATCCTATTCAGCATCTCTTTACGATGAGCATTTTGCTACGTCCTCAATTATCAGACATTATACTTCTATCAAGGCATTCTTCCGCTATATGGTTGAGAACGGCAATATTAGTGATAACCCGGCTCTGATTCTGTCTGCACCCAAGGTAGAGAAGACTGTGCCAAGAGTTCTTTCTACCGTGGAGGTGGAATATCTTTTATCTCAGGATTATGCTGACAGCCCAAAGGGTAAGCGCGACAGAGCCATTATGGAGCTTTTATATGCCACAGGACTTAAGGCTTCTGAGCTTGTGGACCTTAAGATGTCCAACATTGATTTAAGCCTTGGCTGCCTGCGTCTTAAGCGCAATTCAGCCTCCAAGAGAGACAGACTTATACCTTATGGTAAAAAAGCTAAGGATGCCCTTAACGACTATCTTCTTACTTCAAGAAGTGTTCTTTTATCTGGAAATAATGACGACGAGACAGTTTTCCTTAACTGCAATGGCAGACATATGTCAAGGCAGGGATTGTGGAAGCTGATCAAGACCTATGTTAAAAAAGCTGGAGTTAAATCCGATATTACACCATTTACTCTTAGACACTCATTTGCAGTACACCTTGTGGATAACGGAGCAGATGTGGCTTCAGTGCAGGAAATGATGGGATATGCAGACAGCAATACCATTTCCAGATACATAACTAAGCAAAAGAAAACTGAGGACCCATTTGAGTGGGCTCGTATAAGAAATTAAAGAAATAGATCTTTTAACAAAAATCCCCGCTACTTAGGTAGCGGGGTTAATTATTGCTTGAAATAATGTGGATTTATGAAAATAATAAATTCAGAAATTGTGAGATCATGTAAGATCTGCAATCTCTAAGAGAAGTCTCTCTGTATCTTCCCAGCCAAGGCAAGGATCGGTGATGGATTTACCGTATACGCCATTTCCGATCTTCTGGTTACCTTCCTCAATGTAGCTCTCGATCATGACACCCTTTACAAGATTGCCAATCTCAGGATTGAGGCGGCGGGAGTGGAGAACCTCCTTGACGATTCTTATCTGTTCCTTGAACTGTTTGCCGGAATTGTTGTGGTTGGCATCGATGATGGCTGCCGGATTAACGATATCTCTCTGGGCATACAGATCAAGAAGAAGGCTAAGGTCCTCGTAGTGGTAGTTAGGAATTGACTGTCCGTGCTTGTTGCTGGAACCTCTAAGAACGCAGTGCGCAAGGGGATTGCCGTTGGTCTTAACTTCATAGCCTCTATATACAAAGGAGTGGGACTGCTGAGCAGCATATACTGAGTTAAGCATAACTGAAAGAGTTCCACTTGTAGGATTCTTCATTCCGGCGGGCATATCAAAGCCGCTGGCTGTCATTCTGTGCTCCTGATCCTCTACAGAACGGGCACCGATGGCCACATAGGATAAAATATCAGAAACGTATCCCCAGTTCTCAGGATAGAGCATTTCATCTGCGGAGGTTAAGCCTGATTCCTCAATGGCTCTGATCTGCATATGTCTCATGGCGATGATTCCTGCTCTGAAATCAGTCTTACCCTCTGGATCAGGCTGAGAGGTCATTCCCTTATAGCCTTCACCTGTGGTTCGAGGCTTGTTGGTATAAATTCTTGGGATAATGATGAGCTTATCCTTGACCTTGTCATTGAGCTTACCAAGTCTTGAAACGTAGTCACATACGGCATCTTCGTTGTCAGCAGAACATGGTCCTACAATAACAAGGAATTTGTCACTCTTACCTGTGAAGACATCAGCAATCATGGCATCTCGTGAAGCTTTTAAGCTGGAAAGCTCTTTACTTAGTGGGAATTCAGCCCTTATCTCGTCTGGAGTAGGGAGTTTTTGTATATATTCAAAAGACATATGGTGATCCTCCGAAGGTGAATTTTTATTCAAATATAGCAAGATATTTTCACTCTGTAAATAAATATATTTTTATAGGAATGAATCTTCAATATATGCTAGGAATTTATGAATTTTTATTGTATAATCGTTAAGGTTGTGAGGAAATATGGAAAAGAGAGGTAATAGCAATGATTTGTAAAAAATGCGGTAGCGAAGTTGCTGAAGGACAGCGCTTTTGCGGCAACTGCGGTGCTGATGTATTTGCAGCAGAAGAGCCAGTTGTAGAGACAGTAGCAGAAGAGCCTGTTGTAGATGCAACTGAAGAAGTTAGTGCGCCAGCAGAAGAAGTAGCATCTGACAACGCTGAGGCAGTACCAGCAGCTGAAGAGAACAATTCTTCATCTGACGAGACAGTAGAGCAGACTGTCGAGACTCCAGCTAACGAGCAGGCACAGCCTGTAGCAGGAGCTAATCCGGTTAATTCATTTGGGGGAATGAACCAGGGTGGCTTCCAGAATAGTATGAACCAGAACGGTGGTTTCCAGGGTGGCATGAACCAGAATGGTGGCTTCCAGGGTAATATGAACCAGGGTGGCTTCCAGGATAACATGAATCAGGGTGGCTTCCAGGGCAATATGAACCAGGGCGGCTTCCAGGGTGGCATGAACCAGAACGGCTTCCAGGGTAACATGAATCAGGGCGGCTTCCAGGGCGGTATGAACCAGGGCGGCTTCCAGGGCGGTATGAACCAGGGTGGCTTCCAGGGTGGCATGAACCAGGGTGGAATGTATCAGGGACAGCCTGGTAAGAAGCCTCTTAATAAGAAGACACTCTTTATGATCATCGGTGGAGCAGCTGCTGCTTTAGTAGCTCTTATCGTAATTATTCTCCTTATTAAGGGTGCAAGCGGAAGTCTTGCTTCAACTGGTAAGGATAGAACAACTTATGATGGACCAACAATTTCACATGTTAATGGATACCTTATCAATAGTGATGGAAGAACCAACGATCAGTTTGAAGACGGATATATGCTTGATTACTACTTCTACACAGATAGATTTAATTCAAGCGGAATCGTTAAGGATGACAAGACAGTTTACTATGTTGACGCTGACCTTAACGTAACCAAGATCGCAAAGGGCGTTAAGTTCGTACAGCTCTGCGCTGATGGTGGTTTTGTTTACTATGTATCAGTAAATGACAAGGGTGATGATACTCTTTATGTTTACGATACAGAGAAGGCTAAAGAGACAGTAATTGCTAAGAACGTTTACTCAGGATCTGTTGCCGTTTCTCCAAACGGTAAGAGAGTAGCTTATAGCAGAAAAGAAGGTAAGAGAAAGTATGTATCATGCTTTGCGGACCAGCTCGGACACGAGAAGGTAATCAACAAGAAGGCAGAGTACTACGAGAACTTCTACGCTATTTCTAATGATACTTCAAGCTATGTATACACATCCTACACTAAGAAGGATAACAATACATACTACGTTCACAACAACAAGAAGATCAAGATCAACAACGGAAGCAGCTACTTTAACAGATTCTATGTTAACTATGATCACACAGAGATCGTATTTGGTACTGATTCAGGAGATACTGAGTACTATGCAGTAGGAATGGATTCTGCAGCAGAGCTCTTTGATAACGATCCAGATTACGTACTTTCACGTGCACCAATTTGCGAGACAGGTAACTACGGAAGAATCATTTGCGCAGATACACTTAAGACATCACTTTTTGCTCCATCTCATGAGAAAGTATATGCTATCACAGATGATGGTAAGCAGGGCGTTCTTGTTTCTAAGAATTTTGACATGGTAATCTTCGGTCTCGTTGATGACGAGTTCAATGTAGTATCAGTAGACGGAGAGGATATTGACAGATACATCATGATCAATGGTGATGCTGATAAGACTAACGTTTACTCAGGTGATGATGAGATCCAGGTTCTTGTTGGTAATGAAGATCTTAGTGAGATCTATTTCGTAGAGGATAGCGTTATCTACTCACTTGAGGATTTCCACTCAGATGAGTTCTATAATCCATCCGATGATTACTACTACATTTCAGTTTATAGCTTCGGTTATTGCGAAGAGACAGGTAATATCTACTTTGATTCTTATGATGGAGTAATCGAACTTGACCGTGGTGGTGACACTGATGTAATCGGTGATTCAATGAATGGAGTCGGATATGTTAACTATGACTTCTACTACATCATCGACGATGAGTTACATTACTACTTCGGAGAAAGAGAAGTTGTTATCGATCTTTAATTTAATCTGAATACAGATCGGATACACGATCATTAAGAAGCTTATAAAGCTCGTGGTTGTCATATGACGCCACGAGCTTTTTGCTTATGGCGGATATTTCCTCCATCTGAACTTTAGAGCAGGCAGGAATAGGCAAAGATTCTATGGCTGAGCGCAGAACCTTTACACTTCTGAATTTATGAGAGTAGTAGAATTCCATCATGGAGGAGTTGAGAATTCCGAGAATATAATAAATATCGTATCCCTTCACCTCAGGAATGAGAATATTAGCACTATTAAGGGAGAGTCTTCCCTTGGTATCCAGGGCAAACACAGGCTTATCGCTGATAAATCGGTAAAAGAGCTTATAAGGAGCCCTGTAAAGTTCATCAGGAGCCACCTGCTGAAGCTTGTTTCTGTCATAGACAATATAAGTAGAAGGGGACAGAACGCAGAATCTCTCAACGTCTATTCCCTTTATGACTTCTTCGCTTCCAGGAGTATCTTTTTTAACAAGAACCCCTTCATTAGAGCCTGTGACGATTCCCAGAGCAAATTTAGAGTTATCTTTTAATGTAAAATGGCTGCAGTTGTCCATTCTATCAAGGATCTGCTGTTCTGTATCATCAGCCAGAATATGGAAAGACTGGGATAAATCCCTTGAAGAGGACACATCAAAGCCTCTAATTAGCTTAAGCTTATCCCCGTGGCGCTTTAGGAACTCAACGTGGATACCGGATTTAGAGTTCTTTGGACCTATCTCTAAAATTACGCATGGACACTGAACCTTGGAAAAGACCTCTCCAAGGTAGAAAAGAGATGCTATGGATCCGGATTTAAGGATGATGTCCCGAATTCCCTGATGGGCTTTAGTTTCCAAAATGGTTTCCGGCAAAAGAAATATGAGCTTACCAGATGATGTTAAGCCCTTAATTGCACGTTCAATAAATAAAGAGAAGGATTCTGGCCTTGAAGATCCATAGAAACAGTCATAGCTCTTTTTAAATTCTTCCGCTTCTTTCTTGGTATAGCTATAGCCCCAGGGAGGATTTCCGATTATCACATCAAATTTTGGCGCGGAATCAGAAAGGTGCAGATAGTCAGCTCTTACGATATTGCTCTGAATTATGGATAGCTGATCCATGTAAGATATGCGTTTTCTGATGGATATGTTGATTCTTGCGATGGCTATGGCGGTTTCGTCGATGTCAAAGCCGTTTATATTTTCAAGCTTGATGCCTTCCGGAAGTCTAAGTAGGAAATTGCCGGTTCCGCAGGCTGGGTCGCAGATAGAAAGGCTTTCATAGCTCTTTTTATCTTTACCAAAGGTGCTGGTTATCATCTTGTCCACCACATAGAATGGGGTATAATAGGCCCCAGTGGCCTTCTTGTCGGTCATGGCACGAAGGGACAGATATAAAAAGCCAAGAGTATCCTCAAGGTCTGTGAGCACAAGGCTGTATTTTGAGAGAAAAAGAGCTTCCTCCTTATCAGGAGCATCAAAGACCTTACATAGCTCTTTTGCAATATCAGAGGGAATTCCTGCCTCCTTAAGGAAAAGGGCGCAGTAGTGCCCTAAAATGGCATTCATTGGAATGGTGCTGTCCTCTAAAGCCTTGATAAGAGCCGATATAGTCTTAAAATTTGGAGATCTGTTTGATATATAGGATTTGGGAATAAAATTAGAATCCAGAAGGCTTTTGTTGCGCCTTTTCTTAAGCATTCCAAGACTTTTAAGGTTATTCTTAAGTTCTTTTACCTGGGATTTATCGAAACAAAGACAAGAACTGATCATGTGGCCTTTAATCTTGCCAAGCCTGTACCAGTTCCTGATGGTGGCGGTGGAAACGCCTAGTATTTCTGATGTTTCTTTAAGGGTCAGCATATTGTGTTCCATATTTTAATTATCTTTTTAATCTTTCTAAATGTAAAGATGAAAAATTATAATATATAATATTAGGTAGAGGATTATCGGTATGAACAAAATTGCTTACGGCGGAATTACTAACGTTTCAAAATATCTGATGGAGAAATATGGGGAAAAAGGGGTTCTCGTAAAGAGAGGACGCCAGGTTGTTATGAACCATCAGTCAATGGCAACAATAAGCGGGCGAGTAACTAGAAACTGTTCAGTTGTGGCAGTTACCAGAGTGGTGGACTATTACAGGAAGAGAAACGGGATAGAGAGCATCCCCTCTGACATCAAAGAACTCTACAAATTTGTGGAAGAGGTGGCAGAGGCCTATGGCTACAAGGATGAAAGGGGCACCTACCCTATCTTTATCGCGGGTATCACCAGGGAAGTTTTTAAGCACTATGGCGTAAAGGCCAGATGCAGAGGTGTTTATATCTGGAGCTTTGAGAAGGATGTGGTAAAAGAAATATCTAATTCAAGGCCGGTTATCATGAACATCGCAAGGGGCTATTACAAGGAGCACACAATTGTGGTCTGTGGCTACAGCATCTGGAAGGTTGGCGACAAGCTCTATCCTATGCTTAGAGTTATCGATGGCTGGAAGAGCGGTTACCATTACGTGGATTACGAGGCCTTTGCCAAGGATATTTCCCAGTCCATATTTGGCTCTTTCAACACCACACATATTGTTTGATCTTAATGAGGAATAGCGGTGAAAAAGAGAACTACAGTAATCGTAATAATATGTGCAGTATTGTGCGTCGTTATTGCAGGGGTACTTCTTCTTGGTAAAAACGAACCTGTCAATAATTCACGACGTGACGGCGCAGTGGTGAGCGTAGATGGAGACGCGGACTTAGAGGGACTTGACGGGAGCCTTTCTGCTTCAGAGGATAGGAGCAGGGTTTATGTGCCACCGGCAGATGACTCCAATATGCTGACAGAATCAGTGATAGTTTCGGATGCCACCAGGGCACTTTCTGAGAATGTTGAGAGTGTAAGGACCATTACCCTTCCTGAGGCGGTGACTATTGCTGATGGCGATGTGGCGGCCTTTTATGGGAATGCTGACTTTGAGGATGTGGTTCCTGTTGATGCCGCAACCTTTAATAAAACTGATATTCCAAGTAAATATGATTCTAGAAATGTGGACGGAAACTGCTATGTGACTGCGGTGGAGGATCAGGGCTACAGCTATCTGTGCTGGAGCTTTGCCTGCATGGGAGCCATAGAGAGTGATATTCTGGTTCACAATCCAAATATTTCATATAAGGATCTTGATCTGTCAGAGAAGCATCTTGCTTACTACAACATGCACAGGGCAGAGGGATCCGCCAATTCCTACATTGATGATGATTACAGAGAGCTTGTAAATGCCGACGGCTATGAGAACGCCTGGGTTGTGGATAATGACACGGGATACATCGCAATGGGTGGTGTAACGGACTTTTGCCTGAGCATATTAACAGCTTGGAAGGGACCTGTTCCTGAGCTTGGAACGGACAAGTTTGTAAGTGTTTATGGTGAGAGTTATCTGTTTTCTGATAATAAAGAAGTGCCCTCAGATGCCTACGCCAGCGTTTATCATATCCAGGATGTGGGCGAATTTGTAGCTTCCCTTGATAACAACGCACTGATCAAGCAGATGGTAATGGAACACGGTGCAGTAACCGTGGGAGTTAACGCAGATAACAAGTACTGGAAGAGCCACAGTAAGACCCTTTATTCATCCTTTGGAGGCGAGAACGCCCCTACTGCCAACCACGAAGTACTTATTGTTGGATGGGATGATGACTATGCTGCTTCTAACTTTTCCGCAACACCTCCAGGAAATGGAGCCTGGATCTGTAAGAACAGCTGGGGAACCAGTAGCGGAGAGAATGGTTACTTCTATCTTTCCTATTATGATGAGACCACCAATGGCAGCAATGCTGCATATTATAACGCAGTAAGTGAAGGGGCAGAGGACTACTACGATTGTAACTATCAGGTAGCTGGCTTTATCACTAATGTGGAGAGCTCTCTGGATGATTCACTTAATAGCGTATATGCCTTTACCAAGTCAGCCAACCCTTACGGAGTTCTGTATACTGCAGGCGGCAACGAGAATTTGGACGCTGTGGGCTTCATGGCATTGGATTCCTATCAGCAGTACAAGATCTGCATATATATCAATCCAGAGGTTAAGGACGGATCCATTGTATTAAACACCCTGCCTGAGCCGGCACTTTGCCAGAAGGTCTCAGCAATAAGCGGAGGTTACCATAGCTTCCAGCTGGAAAAAGAAATAAAGCTTTCCAAGGACGATACCTTCCTGGTAATTGTTAATCCGGAAACCAAAGGGCGACTCGTTTACGAAAAAGCGTCAACCAATACCAGCCAGGCCAACTTCGATGAATGGAGTAATCTTACTGGTAATGTCTATAACAATTATGTGGCCAGTGGCTGTAGCTATTATATTTCAGAGGATGCAAAGGAACTGATAAGACAGGATGATAAGGATTTCTTCCTTAAAGCATACACCAAAAAAAGAGACGATTAGGGGTTCGTCTCTTTTTTTGTTTCACAAGATTTTTTGGGAGGAGGGCTGTTTAATGGGGAGTTAAACAGCCCAGGTATGAAAAAAGTTTTGTTGGGGGAGTGAGAATTTTATTCTCACTAAATATATCGGTGGGGTTATGAAAAACTTAACTATATTCCGAGAATATTTTTCATGAAATAATGTACGAAAAATCGTCAACATTATTGTGCAACATAGTCAGAACAGACGTTTGAACTTTTTCATAAAGTGTGTTATATTGTGTTTAGAAACATAGAAAGGCACAATATATGGCTAAGAAAGAAATTGAAGTTAATGAAATAAGTACAACAGACAAGCTTAAGGCCTTTAAGGCTCTTAAGGAGGCAGGCTATACCGTTGAATTTAACGGAAGCGGTGTTCCAACAGTTATCGTTAAGAATCCTGATGACATCAAGGGTGAGATCAAGAAGGTTAAGAAGATTCTTTCTTCACTGAGATATACCGGAAGCTTTGGCGTTCGCAGCATCAGGAAGAATGATCAGGTATCTGGCGATATGAGACCAGCATCTACCATGATGGATGACACAGAGGATACACAGATTATTGAAGAGACCGTTTCTGAAACAGAGGACGGACAGGCTATCCCAGCATAACCTAATAAAAGGCAAAAAGAAAACACCTCTTTGAGGTGTTAATTTTTGGGAGGAGGGGTCGACCAGTGGGGAGCCGATCGACCCGGTATGAAAAAAGTTTTGTTGGGGGAGTCAGAAGTTTTGTACTTCTGATATGTTATAGTTTACTCACAAAATATGGACAAAAAATGGACGGTTTATAAAATAAGCATAAATTAAATCGAAATATAAAATAACTTGTGACGATATATAGTTAATATTTTTGTCTATGATATAATTATAATAGATATTTGTCAAGAACCGTTAATTGCGTTAAATAGCACATGTAGCATGGATAAAGGAGCTTCCTATGGATAGATTCACTAAAGATCATGGAGTAGTGCTTAGTCGATTAACAACAGGAGATTGCGCTGCAGCTGCTGCCAGAGCCGCTGCGGCTAATTTGATTTTTAGAATTGATTTTGAGGATGTTCCTATTACCCATTCTTCCGGCAGTAGAACAATCCTTGTTTCTAAAGTGAGTGAGAACTGTAATAACGACAGTTCTGAATACTATTCAGTTATGGAGGGTGGCACAGCCCCTGATATCAGGGAAAAGGCTGAGATTCATGCCACTGTTTCAAGAATTCACGATCTGTCTATACTTAACGATAAAGTGATAATTGATTCCAGAAATGGTAATCTTTTCCTTACTGGAGGAGAGGGCATCGGAACAGTTCAGGCTTCAGGAAATGGCATGATTGCTGGAGAAGCCCATATTGAGAAAGATGCAAGGAAGCTTATATTTGATGCTGTTATGGATGTATGCGATGCATCAGATGGTGCACAGCTTCTTCTTATCACCATCAGCTGTCCTCAGGGTATGATGATAGCTGCCAGCAACACCATGGGGCAGGCTGTTTTTACTGGCGGAATCCCTATCATGGGAGAATATGGCAAGACACCAAGAGTTCACCAGAGAGATATTACCCATTCAATCAGGAATCAGATCATGAGACAGATTGGTTATGGAGTTAAGAGTATTCTTGTAGCTCCTGGTAATTACTGTGCAGATAAGATCAGGGAGACTATTCATGTTCCTCTTACAACAGCAGTCAGATGCTACAACTTCCCTGGTTATGCCATAGATATGGCATCAGAAGAGGGCATTGAGAATCTTCTTCTTGTGGGCAATGTGGGTAAGCTTGTTAAGCTCGCCGCAGGTATTATGAATACTAATTCCTACGCTTCTGACGGCAGAAGGGAAATCTTTGCTTCCCATACAGCCCTTGTTGGCGGAACAGCCAGTCAGGTCAGAACTGTTATGAAATGTACCACCTGTGAAGAAATTTTAGCTCTTTTAGACGCCTGGGGACTTAGGGATAGGGTTATGAGTAGTATTATGACTGCAATCCACGATTCTGTACGTAGGCGTAGTAATGGCAAGATCAGGTTTGGAGTAGCTCTTTTCTCAGAAGAGTTTGGTCTCCTTGGCCAGACCATAGATACAAGAAATGTTCTTGTAAAGGTTTCACAGGACCAATTTGCATTGTCACATAAGGTAAAATAAGGTACTATATTATAGATATAAAAGTTTTAGGAGATAATTGGGGAAATGAGTAAGATAATTTTGACCGGAGATCGTCCTACGGGCAAGCTCCATGTAGGACACTACGTAGGCTCTCTTAGAAGAAGAGTTGAGCTTCAGAATTCGGGGGAATTCGACAAGATCTTTATTATGATTGCCGATGCTCAGGCGCTTACAGATAATTTTGATAATCCTGAGAAGGTTAGGCAGAATATCATAGAAGTTGCGCTGGACTATTTGGCTGTTGGCCTTGATCCAGCTAAGTCTAATCTCTTTATACAGTCACAGATTTCAGAGCTTACTGAGCTCTCATTTTACTATATGAATCTTGTAACTGTTTCCAGACTTCAGAGAAATCCTACTGTTAAGACTGAAATTCAGATGAGAAATTTTGAGAGCAGCATTCCTGTTGGATTCTTTACATATCCAATCAGTCAGGCTGCCGATATTACTGCGTTTAAGGCTACAACTGTTCCTGCAGGTGAGGACCAGGAGCCTATGATCGAGCAGTGTAAAGAGATCGTTAGAAAGTTTAATTCAATCTATGGTGAAGCTTTGGTTGAGCCACAGATTCTTTTACCAGATAATGCAGCATGTCTGCGTCTTCCTGGTATTGATGGAAAGGCTAAGATGAGTAAGTCTCTTGGCAACTGCATTTACCTTTCAGAGGAGCCAGAGTCTATTCAGAAGAAGGTTATGAGCATGTTCACAGATCCTAACCACCTTAGAGTTGAGGATCCAGGCCAGGTTGAGGGTAATCCGGTATTCATTTATCTTGATGCCTTTGCCAAGGATGAGCATTTTGCTGAGTTTGCTCCAGATTACAAGAACCTTCAGGAGATGAAGGACCACTATTCAAGAGGTGGCCTTGGAGACGTTAAGGTTAAGAGATTCCTTAACAACGTACTTCAGACTGAGCTTGAGCCTATCCGCAATAGAAGAAAAGAGTTCCAGAAGGATATTCCATATGTTTACGAGGTTCTCAAGAAGGGAACTGAGGTTGCCAGAGAAATGGCAGCTGATACTCTTTCAGATGTTAAGAATGCAATGAAGATCAATTATTTCGATGATAAAGAACTGATTAGTATGCAATCTGCAAAATATGAGGAGACATTAAACTAATGAAAAACATCCTATTCGTAGCTTCAGAAGGCGTACCTTTTATCAAGACCGGCGGACTTGCTGACGTTGTCGGCTCTCTTCCTAAGGAAATTGATAAGAGATATTTTGATGTAAGAGTTGTACTACCTTTGTACAAGTGCATTAACCAGCAGATGAAGGACAAGATGGAGTATGTATCTAACTTCTACATGGACTTCCACTGGAAAAATGAGTACGTTGGAATATTTAAGGCTGAGGTAGATGGGATTAAGTACTATTTCATTGATAATGAGTTCTATTTCAATGGAATGAAGCCTTATGGTGACGATGTTTTATTTGAGATTGAGAGATTTGCTTTCTTTTCAAAGGCAGCTCTTTCTATCTTACCCGTTATAGAGTTTAGACCTGATATTATCCACTGCCACGACTGGCAGACAGGCCTTGTTCCTGTTTATCTCAAGGAGAGATTCCAGGGCAGCGAGTTCTACAGAGGAATTAAGGCTGTTATGACAATTCATAACCTTAAGTTCCAGGGTAAGTGGGATATCAAGGCGGTTCAGGATATAACAGGACTTCCTGATTACTATTTCACACCTGATAAATTGGGCCTTTTCAAGGATGCCAATCTGTTAAAGGGTGGAATCGTTTATGCAGATGCCATTACTACTGTAAGTAGGGCATATGCTGAAGAGATTAAGACCAAGTTCTATGGTGAAGAGCTTGATGGCCTTTTAAGAGCCAGAGCTGGCGATCTTAGAGGTATTGTAAATGGTATAGACTACGATGAGTTTAACCCTGAGACGGATAAGTACATTCCTTATCAGTACAATGCTATCAATTTCCGTAAGGAGAAGGTTAAGAATAAGAGAGCCCTTCAAAAAGAGCTGGGACTTAAGGAAGATGACAAGATCATGATGATCGGTATTGTATCAAGACTTACCGACCAGAAGGGCTTCGACCTTATTAACTATGTATTGGATGAGCTGTGTCAGGACGCCGTTCAGCTGGTGGTTCTTGGTACAGGTTCTGAGCAATATGAGAATTCCTTCCGTCACTTTGACTGGAAGTATAATGACAAGGTTTCTGCCAATATTTACTATTCAGAGCCTATGTCACATAAGATTTATGCAGCATCTGATGTGTTCCTGATGCCTTCACTGTTTGAGCCTTGTGGACTTTCACAGCTCATGGCTCTTAGGTATGGTACAATACCTATCGTAAGACAGACAGGCGGACTTATCGATACTGTAGAACCTTACAACAAGTTTGAGAGCACTGGTACAGGCTTTGGATTCCTTAATTACAATGCCCACGAGATGCTTGGAACCATCCGAGAGGCTGAGCATGTATACTATGATCAGAAGCGCGAGTGGAACAAGATGATCGACCGTGCCATGGCAGTAGACTTTTCCTGGAAGGTTTCTGCTGAGAAATATCAGGAGATGTACGACTGGTTAAGACCATAAGGTTACTGAATTATGTAATTGATTTGATGGAATAAGTTTTCCTAGGAGAACTTATTCCATTATTTAGGATTTTGATTTAATGGGTATAAACGAAGATAACAAAAATAAAAAAAGTGGATTATTAGTCCAGGCTGGAATACTTGCTGCGGCAGGTTTCATCAGCAGAATAATTGGCTTATTATATAGAAGCCCACTGGCAGCTATTATTGGAGATGAAGGTAATGGTTACTATGCTGCGGCTTACAATATTTATTCTATAGTTCTTTTAATATCTTCATATAGCATTCCATCTGCTATGTCCAAGATTATTTCTCAGAAGCTGGCTCTTAAGCAGTACAAGAACGCGCATTTGATCTTTAAGAAGGCTCTTATCTACGTTTCAATTGTAGGCGGAATAGGAAGCCTTGTGCTCTTTTTGGGAGCTGATTTGTTTGTAACAGGGCGAAGTGCTGTTGTTCTTAGATTCTTTGCACCTACAATCTTTGTATTTGGATTCCTTGGTGTCCTTAGAGGCTATTTCCAGGCCCACAGGACCATGATTCCTACATCAATTTCACAGCTTATAGAACAGATATTAAACGCTATTGTCAGCGTTGGAGGAGCTTTCATTCTTACCAGAATGGTGGGAGAGGCTGAGGAACTTAAATCTCAAAGAGCTATGTACGGAGCTATTGGTAGCAGTTTGGGAACAGGCTCCGGAGTTTTGATAGCTCTTTTGTTCATGCTGTTCGTATACTATGTGAACAGGAATATCATTAAGAGAAATGTAGAAAGAGATATGTCTACACCTTTGACGAATAGTGAAATCTACCGAGAGATCCTTACAGTGGTTACACCATTCATCATCAGTACCTTTATCTACAATTTCTCATCCACATTTAACTACGGAATCTTTAGCCGAATGATGATGGGACTTAAAAGTATGGAAGAGTCCGCCATGTCTGAGTTATATGGCGTGTTTAGTAGTAAGTCTATCGTTATTACAACACTTCCTATCTCTATGGCCAGTGCGGTGGCTAGTGCCATGATTCCGGAGGTGTCTACATCCTTTGCTACTGGCGATTCCAAGCAGACAGGAAGCATTGTATCAAGGGTTATAAGGATTATTCTTATGATCTCTATTCCTTGTTGTGTTGGACTATTTGCCTTGGCTAAGCCTGTGGTTACTATATTGTTCCCACAGAAGCAGTCCATTGATCTTGCAGGTAATTTGCTGATGCTCCTTGCTGTAACGGTTATCTTTTATTCCCTTTCCACAGTGACCAATGCTGTACTTCAGGGAATAGGTAGTATCTATGCACCTGTTCGTAATGCGGCTATTGCTTTGGTTTTCCAGGCTGCTGTCCTTGTGATCTTGCTTAAATGGACTGATCTTGGAGTCTATGCCCTTGCAATTGTGGCTATAGTGTACTCATTCCTTATGTGCCTACTTAATAATGCAGATATGAGAAAAAAGCTTACACTTGAATTTGACCTTATGAAGACCTATGTACTTCCTGGAATATCATCGGTTGTAATGGGAGTTGTTGCATATTTGGTTCATTTGCTTATAAACATGCTTCTTGTAAATACAATGGGAGGCTTCTATTTCCCTAACCTGATTGCAACCATGTTTGCAGTCATCATAGCCTCTATCGTTTATTTTGTAGTACTTATCAAATCTGGCGGAGCAACTGAGGAAGATATTCGCAGATTCCCAAAGGGAGCTTCACTGGTTCGTTTATTTAAGAAAACTAAGATATTGAAATAAAGGGAGAATATCATGAAAAAGATTGCACTTAAAAAGTACACAGATTTTATTGTAAAAGAGACAACAGATCTTTTAAACATTGATTCACCTACAGGCTATACAGAAGAGGCTGCAGCCTGGGTTAAGAAGGAGTTTGAAAAGCTTGGATTCAAGGCTACTCTTACCACAAAGGGCGGTGTAGTTGTTGATTTTGGCGGAAAGAACAAGAAGGACGGACTTCTTCTTGAAGCCCATGTGGATACCCTTGGCGGAATGGTGGCTACCATTAAGTCTAATGGTCGTCTTCAGCTTACTAACCTTGGCGGAATGAATCCTAACAACGCAGAAACAGAGAATGTCCGCGTTGTTACTAAGTTTGATGGAATCTATGAGGGAACATTCCAGCTTAATAATGCATCAATCCATGTAAATGGCGATTATAACGATACAAAGAGAGAGTGGGATACCTGCGAGGTGGTTCTTGATGAGGATGTTAAGTCCAAAGAGGACACAGAAAAGCTTGGAATCTCAGTTGGAGATATTGTATGCTTCGAGCCTAATGTTCGCGTAACTAAGAGCGGATATATCAAATCAAGATTCCTTGATGATAAGCTCAGTGTGGGAATTCTTCTTGGACTTGGTAAGTACATTAAGGATAATAAGATCACTCCTAAGAGAGCTCTTTATGCTCATATTACAGTATTTGAGGAGGTTGGCCACGGCGGATGCGGAAGTGTACCAGAGGGCTGTACTGAGGCAATTTCTGTAGATATGGGATGTGTTGGCGAAGGCCTTACATGTACTGAGAAGCAGGTGTCTATCTGTGCTAAGGATTCTGGTGGCCCTTACAGCTACGAGATCGTTAAGGGTCTTGTGGCAGCTGCCAAGGAAAGTGGTGCAGATTACGCAGTGGATATCTATCCTCACTACGGAAGTGATGTTGAGGCAACACTTCGCTCCGGTAATGATCTTAAGCACGGACTTATCGGCGCTGGTGTCTACGCTTCCCATGGCTACGAGAGAAGCCACCGCGACGGCGCAGAAAGTACACTCAGACTTCTCATTGCCTACGCGCTTTAATTCTAAATAACGACATAAAGTGGTCCCTTGGGGATGGGACCTTGGCTTTACCAATACTCGCGTTTCCTCGTCGTGACTTTTATCAGCTCATACCAGAAAAATGTCTCATCTCATGTTATTCGGAACACTCGACATTTTTCTGGTATTTTGCTGTAAAACTCATCGACTCGTGCAAATGTCTCGTATTGATAAAGCCAAGGCACCATCCCCAAGGGACCACTTTATGCCACTACATACTTCTTAAGCGCTAAGCAAGAAGAAGCGCTTCATTACTCATCAATAAGTGTAAGAGATGAGATGTCAGGCGCGATGGCCATGGAGTAGTTGGTGTAGTAGACTACGAAGCCAGGCTTTGAGCCGTTTGGCTTTTTCACATCCTTACGTTTTAAATAGTCGATTTCGACTTTTTCCTGCATCTTTCCTTTGGAGTAGTAGGCTGCCAGGGCAGCGGCTTCTTCGAAGGCTCTGTCTGGGACTTCCTGACCTTTGGTTAAAAGAACTACGTGGGAGCCAGGGATCTTTTTGGCGTGGAACCACCAGTCGCCTCCATTAGCTACCTTAAAGGTCAGCTCGTCGTTCTGGATATTGTTCTTTCCTACATAGATATCAAAGCCGTCGCTGGAGCGATAGTGGATAGGCTTACTTGTTATCTTTTCTTTGCGGCCGTTTTTACCTGTTCCAGCAGATTTGATATAGCCTGACTGATGGAGCTCCTGTCTTATCTGTGCAAGGTCTGCTTCTTCCTTGGCAATATCAAGGGCATTCTGGATTGACTCAAGCTGTTCAATAGCTTCGGAAACTTCCTTCATCTGCTCTGTAAGTGCTTCTTCAGTTCTTTTAAGCTTGGTGTATTTATCATAGTATTTCTTGGCGTTCTGGCTGATGGAGATAGTAGGATCGATGGTGATTGTCACATCTTTTCCTGTGTTGTAGTCGTTAACTGTAATCTTCTCAGCCCCAGGCTCAGCGCCGTAGCCATAGACGGTTAAGAGCTCGCCGTAGGTCTTGTATTTATCTTTTTTCTCAGAGTCTTTAAGCTGTTTGAGCTGAAGGTCGTATTTACGGACATTCCTCTCAAGGGCTGTCTGGACAATCTTTCGTAAGTCTACAGATTTCTGACGGATTCTTGTGTAGACGTTCTTTTCAGAATAGTAATTCACAATAAGCTCAGAAATTGTGGACTGAGGTGCGATCTCAAGGTCATTTCCGCCGTTTTCATAAAGAGTAAGTGGAATACTGGAGTATTCCTTAGGAGCGCCGCTTTCATAGATGATAACCGGTGAAAAAGATCCCTCTTTTACCAGGTTCATAACGTTATCAAAGGCGCGATAAATCTTGATGGATTCATCAGTATCAAGGGCGATTGCAGACTTATCTGAATCAAGACCGGCTCTATAGCAGATTTCCTGAGCAATAATTGGTGAAAGACCTGTATAGCTTGAGTAGATAGCCTTGAAAAGAGGCATTCCCTTACTAAGAACGCAGGATGAAAACTCATCTGCTGTGGTAGTAAGAGGATTAGCCTTATCCTGGGAAGGAATGAAGTATTCTCTTCCTGGAAGAACCTCTCTTACAGAGCTTACAGAAGCTGGGATATGCTTGATGGAGTCAATGATCATGTTGTCTTCATCGGTGAAGATGATGTTACTGTATTTACCCATGATCTCGATGAGAAGGACCTTGTGACGAAGATCACCCATTTCATCAAGGTGTTCAATCTCAAATCTGATGATACGCTCGAGGCCGCCTGGCTGAGTGATAGATGTGATGCGGCCGTTCTGGATATGCTTTCTTAAAAGCATGCAGAAGTTAGGGGCAGTCATAGGAGACTGCTTGCTCTCATCTGATAAATAAACCAGTGGAAGAGAAGCGTCTGCAGACAGAACCAGCTTCATCTGCTTAATGCCATATTTATCGATTGCTTCATAGGAGAGTTTAACGGTGATAAAGAGCTCGTCGCTTTCAGTCTGGGCAATCTTATAGATGCGGCCGCCAGTAAGGTAGTCGCTAAAATCCTTTGTTAAATTTGCAATTGTGATTCCATCAAATGCCATTGGATGTGTTTCCTTTCAGGTAGTGGCTATTCGGAGGGGATTTCTGATTTCTCCGGCTATATTGCTTGTGGATGCTCACGTTTCCTCGTCGTGACTTTCATAAGCTCATAGAAGAAAAAAGTCTCATTTCATGCTTATTCAGAACACTCGACTTTTTTCTTCTATTTCACTTTGAAACTCATCGACTCGTGCAAATGCTTCGCATCCACAAGCAATATAGCCGGAGAAATGCAGAAATCATCTCGTGAGTATACATATAAATGAATGGAAAACTTATTTAGTTCCTATTGATATACGATACAGTTTAATCTTTCTTAGTAAATATTTAGCAACGATATAGATTGTAAGGCAAATGCCAAGAGTGTAGCCAGCAGATATAAATGCAAAACCTTCCTGCTTGTAAGGGAGTTTCTTCATTACAAATATCAGCATCATGTGAATAAGGTAGATGTCTAGTGTGTAATTGCCAATATCTGCCAAAGGCTTTGCAAGTGGCGTATGTCCCAGGATCCTTGCCAAAAGATATATTGCCATTATTCCAAGAAATCCAAGGATTACCAGAAATAGCTCTTTTACTAGGATATTCTTATCAAGGTAGCCAAGGTCAAAACCGTAGAAAAGGCCGTCCTTAGTATAGAGACCAGCGTAGAGGTAGGTCATGTAGCCCCAAAGGCCTGCACAGATGGCACTTGGAATGAACTTGCCCAGCTTAAACTTAGGAATATTGCCATTTCCAAAGAGATATCCGATCACAAGGAATGGATAGAGCCATTTAATCTTCCACATCATGAAGTATTCTGTGCGACAGAACATTACAAGAAGGGCCCAGATTACGGTGTTTAGCGCGATGAGAAGGTATACATTATAGCGTCCCAACATGTAAATAAGCGCGAACAAAAGCTCAGCAATAAAGAGCTGAATCAAAAACCAGACGCTTCTTGAATTGATGAAGATGTTATAGGCTTCGTTTATCAGCTGGCTTTTAGGTATTGTCTTAAATGTAGCTATTATCAGTAGTGCATTGGCGGCAAAGGAGATGGCAGACCATATAACATAAGGGATAAATAGTCTTAATGTCTTTTTCCAAGCAAATTCGCCAAGGTTGTACTTAGATAGCTCCTTTCCAATAAATAAGCCGCTTGCGAAGTAGAAGACTGGCATGTGGACATAGCTTATGTAACCGGAAGTAATGCCGGCTACGTTGTACAGAACGTGTCCCCAGACCACCATAAATACTGCAAGGGTCTTTAAAATATCAATTTCTTTGTTTCTTGAATTTCCATTTTTACTCATAGTAAGTAGCATAATACAAATCCCTGGCTATTTCAAACACAGAAAGATCAAAAGGGCATACACCTGGAATCCACTACAGAAGCCGAATGAGAATAAAATTATAGGTATTTTGAAAATAAGTATTGTAAACGCTTACATTTCTGTGGTATAACAATATCTAAAGGAAATAATACCGTTTATTTTTGTAAGCGGTTTCAGTAGGAGGAAGGTAATGGAAGCATTAAACTATGAAGTACTTGAGAAATCAGGGTATGAGGGGTACATACTTAAGGATGCGCCAGTGAAGGTTCTTCAGTTTGGAGAGGGTAATTTCCTTCGTGCATTCGTTGATTACTTTTTTGATATCAGCAATGAAAAGGCTGGCTTTAACGGCAAGGTAGCTTTGGTTCAGCCTATTTCCATGGGACTTACTGAGCTTATCAACAAGCAGGAAGGTCTCTATACACTTTATCTTCGCGGAAGCGAGAATGGACAGAAGGTAGATGCTAAGCGCGTTATCTCTGCAGTTAACGAGTGCCTTAACCCATATGATAAGGCAGGCTTTGACAGAATGATGGAGATTGCAGCAAGCGACGATCTGGATATCATCGCATCTAACACCACAGAGGCAGGAATTGCCTATGATCCAGAGTGCAAGTTTGAAGATGTTCCAGCAAATTCCTTCCCTGGTAAGCTTACACAGGTTCTTTATACAAGATTTAAGGCAGGTAAGAAGGGCGTTGTAGTTCTTTCCTGCGAGCTTATTGATAATAATGGAAAAGAGCTTCTTAAGTGTGTCAACCAGTACATCGACCAGTGGAATCTTGGAGAGGATTTCAAGACTTGGGTGAATAACGACAATATCTTTTGCTCTACTCTTGTAGATAGAATTGTTCCTGGTAGAATCCGTGATGCCAAGGAAGTTGAGAAGCTTGAAGAGGAGAACGGATACCACGATGAGCTTATCGACGTAGGCGAGATCTTTGGTGTTTGGATCATTGAGGGACCTAAGGAGCTGGAGGACAGACTTCCATTTAAGAAGGCTGGTGTTAACGTTCACGTTGTTCCTGATGTTATGCCTTACAAACACCGTAAGGTCCGCATCCTTAACGGCGCCCACACAGGCTTTGTGCTTGGCGCATATCTTGCAGGCTTTGATATTGTTCGCGACTGCATGCACGATGAGACAGTTGCTGGCTTCATGAACAAGATGCTTAGCGAAGAGGTTATCCCAACTCTTGTTGATCACCTTGATGAGAACGACCTTAACGAGTTCGCAGCTGCAGTTAAGGACCGTTTCAATAACCCATTCGTTAACCACGAGCTTATGTCCATTTCACTTAACTCAACAAGTAAGTGGAAGGCTAGAAATATGCCATCCTTCCTTCAGTATATTGATAAGAACGGCAGGCTTCCAGAATGCCTTACAATGTCTCTGGCTGCTTACATCGCCTTCTATTCTAATGATATTCAGGAACTTACAGATGCAGGCCTTGTATGTAAGAGACCAGCAGGCAACACCTATACTGTAAGCGATGACAGATGGGCTCTTGAGTTCTTCAATGACCACAAGGCTGACTCTGAAGAGGAGCTAGTAAAGGCTGTTCTTGGCAACGAGAACATGTGGGATCAGGACCTTAACAAGATCGAAGGCCTTACTGACAAGGTGGTAAAAGATCTTAAGCTTATCCGCACAGAGGGCGCTAAGAAGGCATATGCTTCCTGCCTGTGATAGCTGTCTTAAAATAACAAAATGAGTGAAGAGTAAAGAGACTAGCGTTAAGCTATACCTATTTTGAATTAAGGGGACTGGCATCAAAGTGTAAGTGCACTATTTCGCAGAAAGGCAATGGGTCGAGATGTTTGCTTATTGCACCAAGTGGGAACAGACTTGCATTTCATAAACCTCACAATTATCGTTACTTTCAGGAGTATGCAGTAAAAGATATAATTGCTTTTCTGAGAAAGGAGGGGCTGATTTGAGCAATACGATTACTAATGTCCTTGAATACAAAGGTTTTATAGGGAGTATTGAAGCTGATACTGAAGCAGATATTTTATATGGCCATGTGCAGAACTTGAAGAATCCTAATGATATTGTTTCTTATGAAGGGGAGACAATAAAGGAACTTAAAGAAGATTTTCGAGACGCTATAGATGATTATTTAGCTAGCTTCGAAGACGAATCTTCAAAAGAAAATTGATATATTTTTTCCAAAGCTCACGTACTTCGTGAGCTTTTTTTCTGCCCATTTGTTAGGTACAATAGTAGTGAAGACTTACATCTAAGTTTAAGCATAAGGGGGGAATTACAAATGGGGAAAAGTAGTACTGACAGGCGCAATATCTGGTGCTTTCCACTGGGTACAGTGGGAAGGGACATGGTTTATGTCATTGTTTCCAACTTTCTTTTGACGTATATCATGTTTACAAGGGAGCTTACTAATGGACAGCTTGGAGCAATCACAGCAATAATGGTGGCTGCCAGAATATTTGATGCGTTAAATGACCCGATTATGGGTAATATCATAGAGTGCACCAGAACAAAGTGGGGTAAATTTAAGCCCTGGCTGGTGGCAGGTGCCATATCCACATCCCTTGTTATAGCATTTTTATTTAATACAAAGCTTCAGGGATGGGCCTTTATAACAGCTTTTGGAATTGCGTACTTTGCATTTTCCATAACCTATACCATGAACGACATTTCATATTGGGGCATGATCCCTGCTCTTTCAAGGGATAGTGGAGCCAGGGATGCCATTACATCAAGAGCTACACTGTTTGCCGGAATAGGAAACGGCCTTGCCAGCGTGGTTATACCGGTATTTACCACAGGAGCCATGGCAATTGGAGGCAACACCCAGTCAAGCTACGGCATAATGGCCATCATTATTGGCATACTGTCACCGTTGTTCCTTTTATTTACAGTTCTTTTTGTAAAAGAGAACAGAGATGACATGAAGACTAAGCCGGCGCCGGTTTCTCTTAAGAAAATTCTTAAGACCATCACCGGCAATGACCAGCTGGTGTGGATATCCGTATGCTTCCTTATTCAGGAGACAGGCAGCATGATAATTGCCGGAGGCCTGGGCTCAACTTACATCTATTTTACCTATGGATATAAAGGCGGCCTTTATTCTACATTTACTCTTGTAGGCATGTCAGCTACGGCATTTCTCATGATCTTTTACCCGGTAATTGCAGGTAAGCTCGGCAGAAAGAAGCTTATGGGATGGCTGCTGATCCTGTCTGTGGCAGGATACGCCATGATGCTGGTATCCCCTAAGATTGGATTCTGGCTTCTGGTAATTGGCTTTATGTGTGCAAGCTTTGGCCAGTACGGCTACTACCTT
Source organism: Butyrivibrio proteoclasticus P6B7 (assembly GCF_000622085.1). GTDB lineage: Bacteria > Bacillota > Clostridia > Lachnospirales > Lachnospiraceae > Butyrivibrio > Butyrivibrio proteoclasticus_A. Next base: position 140,082 of record NZ_JHWL01000009.1, on the reverse strand, counting down.
ATTATGATGATCTCCATTATCAATACCGTGGAGTACAACGAATACAAATTTGGAACCAGAGATGAAGCAATAATTGCCAGCTTAAGGCCCTTTTTAACCAAGCTTTCATCGGCTCTTATAGTAATGATCACATCAGGATCCTACATGCTTTTTGGAATCACTCAGTTCACCAACAAGATCTCATACTTTGAGAACCTGGCTTCAAAGGGGGCAATAACAGAGGATCAGAAGCTTGAGGAGATCGATAAAGTCCTGGCAACAGTGGATGGAGGCAAGTCTACAGGAATATTGCTGGTAATGGTTATCTTATCACTGATTTTAATGGCGGTTTCCTACTTTATTTATAAAAAGAAATACACTCTGGACGAGGAAGAGTACAAGAGAATCTGTAAGGAAATTGATGACAGGAACCATTGAGGATACCGGGCCCTTGGGATAGGGCAGCAATGATTAAATTCAATACACTCAAGGATGTCTTGTTCCTTGGTATAGCTTCAACGAAATAAATTGAAAAAGGTATTACACGTTCATATTTTTTCTGCTATAATCATCCCTTGTTGCAAACATTTATATTGAAGATGTAAAGCTGGTAACATTGGAAACGCACACCATTTGGTGATAACGAACAACACGCTTAGGATCTTCCCCGGTATCATGAAAGGAGAAGAAAGCGTGTTACCACAGAATAAATTTCAGGATGTTATTTTTACTATTTTCATGGCATTTGTCATGGTCTATGCAATGATCTGCTACAATATTTCACTTAATGTTGGTGGAATGCAGAACTTTGTGTTTGTTGCTGCATTTAAGGAGATGCTGATCATGTGGCCTATAGCCATCGTGCTTGAGCTTTTGTTTGTTGGAAAGCTTGCACAGAAGCTGGCTTTTAGATTTGTCACACCAGGTAAGGATCCTATGATCATGATAGTCCTTGCAATCTCAGCTATGTCAGTATGCCTTATGTGCCCACTTATGAGCCTTGTTGCTACTATCCTTTTTAAGAATGCTGGATTAGAGTTTGTAGCAGTGTGGCTTCAGACTACAGTATTTAACTTCCCAATGGCCCTTTGCTGGCAGATCTTTTTCGCAGGCCCACTTGTGAGAAATGTATTTGGATTCTTTGTTAAGACCTTTGGCAAGAAGAATAAATGATAAAAGAACTATTATCGGAATGCCTGTGCTTATGCATGGGCATTCTTTTTTATTCAATTCCCATAGAACTTGCGTCTTTAGTATGATACAGTATTGAAATAGATTAACCTAAGCGAAAGAAGGCACACTATGAGAATTGAAAAAGTAACTACAAACGACGCCAAAGAGCTCCTTTCAATCTATGCTCCTTACGTTACAGATACCGCAATCACTTTCGAGTACGAGGTTCCAAGTCTCGAAGAGTTCACAGGCAGGATCATCAATATTTCCAGCAAATTTCCATATATCAAAGCAGTGGATGATAACGGCACTATCTTAGGCTATGCCTATGCTTCAAGCTTTAAGGGAAGAGCAGCCTACGACTGGTCCGTGGAGATGACTGTTTATGTTGCTAAGGACAAGAGGCAAACGGGTGTGGGAACGGCTCTTTATGACGCTCTTGAGGAGTCTCTTAAGAACATGGGAATCCTTAATGCCAACGCCTGCATAGCTTTCCTTGGGGAGGGAAAGACAGATGAGCATCTTACAGATGACAGCTTCTATTTCCACGATAAAAGAGGTTACAAGCTGGTGGGAACCTTCCATGACAGCGGCTTTAAGTTCGGTACCTGGTACGATATGATCTGGATGGAGAAGATGCTTGGCGAGCACAGTAATACTCCAGAAAAAGTACAATTTGGACAGTGGACAATATAAATAAAAATATAGCCACGTCTCATGGTATAATGAATATTAGCTACACAATTTGCGAAATATAGTTTTTATATAATTATCCGATTGCATTAAAACACATCACACCACAGGGGGATTTTATGGACAAAATTATGGAAAAAAAGGCCTTGCAGGCTGCAATCTGCTACGAGGATCTGACTAACAGGCTGGATATTCATCCAGATGTCGCAATGAGCTTTTGCATGGATGAAGATCGCAAGCAGCAGCTTAAAAAGGCATGTCAAAGCCATAATCCATTTCCTGGCCTATTAAAGCCAGTTCTTTTATCACTTCGTAAAAAAGCTGTCAAAAAGCTCTACAAGGATGAGAAAGTCCTTCAGACAGGGCCTGCGGCAGCGATCCTTGCTCTGGATGGAGCACTTATTCATGAATTTGGAAATTTAAGAGGCAATAAGAAGTCTGAGAAGACTCTTTATTGTGATGTGGACCTTGCGGGCCTTCAGGTAATCCGCCTTTATATGAGTGCCTACGAGGGTAACAAGGAGTTTATCAAGTCAAGATATACCTCCGCTATGCGTGTTGATAATGCGCTAAACGGCTCTTTTTACAAATATAAAACCCAGGATGGCAGGAAGTTCTCTGCCCACGTCTACTATGAATCTCAGAAAAAGATAATGATGGATACCCTTGGAATTACCAAGGATCCAGATAAATTCGTATTCACATCTCTGCCATTCGATAAGATTACCACTAAGAAGGCAGTTAAGAAGTGGGATGCCCTTGCACTGGAGGAGGAGACCTTTAAGAACGGCGCCTGCGGATGCATGCTTCGCACAAGAGAAGAGTGGGAGGCATCAGAAGTTGGTAAGGCAGTGTGCGACATGCCACTGGTTCGCGTTAAGAAGGTTTCTGACGGCCTTAAGAAGAAATTCGGTAAGTTCGATAAGAGACAGGGCCCACTTTCCGGCGTTAAGGTTCTTGACCTTACCCACATCATCGCTGGTCCTGCCTGCACAAGACTTCTTGCAGAGGGCGGTGCCGATGTTCTTATGGTAAGAAGAGGAGATTTCGTACATCAGGAGCAGGCTATGCTTGAGCTTGATGGATGGGCTGGTAAGAACAGCATTCAGCTTGATTTCAACGTGCCAGAACAGCTTGAGAGGGCAAAAGAGCTGATTAAGGAAGCGGACGTTGTGGTTTGCTCCTATCAGAACGGAGCTCTGGATAAATTTGGATTATCAGAAGAGGATATTCACAGAATCAATCAGAACGTTATCTATGCCAACATGGTGTGCTTCTCAGATTCAGTTTGGAAGGAAAGACCAGGCTGGGCGCCATGTGCTGAGGATATCACAGGACTTAGCGTACGAAATGGCTCTTTAAAGCATCCTGTTAACCTTAACGGCGTGCCACTTGATTACATTCCAGGGATGATCCTGTTTGCAGGAATCATGAAGGCGCTTAAGGAGCAGGTTCTTGAGGGTGGAAGCTATACAGTTACAGGGTCTCTTACAAGAGGAGGCTATTGGCTCCACGAGTGTACAGACCTTTGGCTTGACAGAATCTCAGACCCTAAGGGACTTAAGATTGATGGAAATCTCATGGCCAGAAAGGTTTCTCCTAAGTGTATGAAGGATCCTTTCGTTAAGATAGAGGGAACAGCCGTAGGAACGGTTTATTTCCCAGCACCGGCTACAAGTATCGGAACAGGCATCAATCAGTACAGAACCGACAATATGCGCTTTTTAGATGGCCGAAGCGGATTCAGAAAATCTTCTGATGAAAACGCTTCCGATGAAGGCTCAAAGGGTAAGAGCAAGAAATCAAAGAAAAATAAGTAAGATAGCTCTTTTGAAAACTGGTCAAGTGATGATAGTTTCTATGTGCTATAATAACTGTATATGTCGGTAGACATAAATTTGTTATAAATGGAGGTAATTTATGGATTATAAGGAGAGATACAACGAGTGGCTTAACAATCTTTCAGACAATGACCCACTTAAGGCTGAGCTTATAAACATAAAGGATGATGATAAGGAGATCGAGGACAGATTCTATCAGGATCTTTCATTTGGTACAGCTGGTCTTCGCGGTAAGGTTGGCGCAGGTACTAATAGAATGAATTTCTTAACAGTTGGAAAGGCATCCCAGGGAGTTGCTGATTACATCGTATCTAAGGGTAAAGAGGCTTGCGACAAGGGTATTATAATTGCCCATGATCCAAGACATTTTTCAAAAGAGTTCTCAAAGCTTGCTGCAGGTATCTTTGCAGCTAATGGAATCAAGGTTTATACCTTCCCAGATTTAAGACCAACACCAGAGCTGGCCTTCATGATAAGACGTCTTGGAACAGTTTCTGGTATCAATATCACAGCTTCACACAATCCAAGAGAATACAACGGCTACAAGGCTTACTGGGACGATGGATGTCAGGTTTCATCAGAGGTTGCTGATGGCATGACAGACAAGATCAATGCTGTTGATATCTGGAATGGCATTAAGACATCAGATTTTGACGAGGGTGTTAAGAGTGGAATGATCACTATTCTTGGACCTGAATATGATAGAGAATACCTTGATAAAATCGAGGGAATGGCTATTCATGAAGGGGATGAACTGGATCTTTCTATTCCTCTTGTTTACACACCTCTTAACGGCTGTGGATCTATCCCATTTAGACAGATGCTCACAGACAGAGGCTTTAACAACTGGAAGATAGTTCCAGAGCAGGAGAATCCAGACCCAGACTTTACTACGGTTGGTTACCCTAACCCTGAGGATCCTAAGGCATTTAAGCTTTCTGAGCAGTACGGAAGAGAGTTTGGCGCTGAGCTCCTTATGGCAACAGACCCTGACTCTGACAGATTTGCCATTGAGATCAGAGATGACAACGGCAATTACATTCCACTTAATGGTAACCAGACAGGATATCTTCTTGTTAACTATGTTCTTGAGGGTAGAAAGGACGCTGGCACACTTCCAGCTAAGGGAGCCATTGTTAAGTCCATCGTTACTTCAACACTTTCTACAATCATGGCTAAGGCTTATGGTGTAGAGATGTTTGAGACACTTACAGGCTTTAAGAACATTTGTGGTAAGATTCCTTACCTTCACGAAAACGGATACACATATCTCTTTGGCTATGAAGAGTCAGTTGGATACGCTGTTTGTGAGGATATCCGTGATAAGGACGGAATCTCAGCTGGTATGCTGGTTGCAGAGGCAGCAGCTTACTATCGTAAGCAGGGCAAGACCCTTTGGGATGTACTTCAGGAAATCTACGCTAAGTATGGCTTCTTTGCTGAGGATGAACCTAACATCGTTCTTGAGGGAATTCCTGGAGCTCAGAGAATCCAGCGTATGATGAAGTGGTTTAGAGAGAATATCCCTACAGAGGTGGCTGGAGCTAGGGTGGAGAAGGTTATCGACTACATTAACGGCTATGAGGATATTCCACCTCAGAACGCCATCAGACTGTTCCTTGATAACGGCTCCTGGTTTGCCATCAGACCTTCAGGCACAGAGCCTAAGATCAAGTTCTACTTCTACTCAAATAGAGATAGCAGAGAGAATGCCCTTGAGACCAACAAGAAGGTTAAGGACGAGATCTTTGCCCTGATCAACTCAGTAGAGTGATGTGAATAGATACAACAATATTTACATGTGGTGAAAAGAACTATGGCTGCTAAGAAACTTATGATTCAAGGCACCATGTCCGGAGTTGGAAAGAGTATATTAACCGCAGGATTATTAAGGGTGCTTGCTCAGGATGGATACCGGGTGGCACCCTTTAAATCGCAGAATATGGCCCTTAATTCCTTTGTTACAAGGGATGGGAAGGAGATGGGAAGAGCCCAGGTGGTTCAGGCCTATGCCTCCTTCAAGGAGCCCTCAAGCGATATGAATCCCATCTTGCTTAAACCTTTGGGTGATTCCACATCTCAGGTAATAGTAAATGGCAAATCCATCGGCAACATGAAGGCAGCAGACTATTTCAGGATGAAAAGAGAGCTGATTCCTGACATAAAAAAAGCCTTTGAAAGACTCTCAGCTGAAAACGACGTGGTGGTTATTGAAGGGGCAGGAAGCCCGGCAGAGATTAATCTAAAAGAAAATGACATAGTAAACATGGGGCTTGCAAAGATGCTGGATGCTCCAGTTCTTTTGGTGGGAGATATTGACCCAGGCGGAGTGTTTGCTCAGCTCCTTGGAACAGTTAAGCTACTGCCAGAAGATGAGGTGGACAGGATTAAAGCTCTTGTCATCAACAAATTCAGAGGCGATGTTAAGCTCCTTGAGCCGGGACTATCCATGTTTGGAGAGCACTGTGACATTCCCTTTGCTGGAATTGTTCCCTATGTGCCACTAAACATTGATGAAGAGGATAGCATCTCCAAGAGGCTTCGCGGAGGCGCTGGAAGAGATGGATTATCCAGTGGAGAGCTTGCTACTAGAATGGATGATCACACAAACGGTGATGTACTGCGCATCTGCGTAATCCGCCTTCCATATATCAGTAACTACACTGATTTCGACAACTTGGAGAACCTTGAAAAAGTTCTTTTTACCTATACAGATGACCCGGAGGTTGTGGCATCGTCCGACCTTGTTATAATCCCAGGAACCAAGAACACCTTGGGAGATCTTAAGTGGCTCCGGAAAAAGGGCCTTGATAAGGGGGTTCTTGATGCGCATCGTAAGGGCAGGATAGTTATGGGAATCTGCGGCGGAATGCAGATCCTGGGAAAAGAAATATGTGATCCGGAATGCCTTGAGGGCGGCGGAACAGAAGCAGGGCTTTACTTACTTCCAATTTCCACAAGCTTCCAAAGTGATAAGACCCTTAAACAGGTTGAGAAGAAGATAGAAAGTCTTGATGAGCCATTCAAGAGCCTTTCTGACATATCTATTAGAGGTTACGAGATCCACATGGGAAAGACCACTGGGCTATCACCAGACTCAGTGTTTGCTGCATCTGGCAATGTCCTTGGCACCTATGTTCATGGAATCTTTGACAGCCCTGAATTTACCAGTGCTCTTTATGAGATTGCTTGTATTAATAGGGGGATTGAACCCACTAAGCAGTCTCTAGACAGTTCTCTATCCCTTCAGAATAAAGAGCTGGATAAGCTGGCGGATGTGCTAAGACAGAGCCTTGATATGGATATGGTCTATCGGATCATTGGAGAAATAAAATGACTATCAATGAATTGCTAGGAATAAGTATTGATAAGCCAAATACGGAAGTTTATACCGCCTGTAAAAAGAACTTCGATTCCATCGCCAAGCCCATCGACGGCCTGGGGGATTTCGAAGACCTGATCTGCAGGCTGGGTGCCATCTATGAAAATGAAAGATTTGCCATAGACAAGCGATGCGCCGTTATCATGTGCGCAGACAACGGAATCATAGAAGAGGGCGTATCCCAGTGCGGCAAGGAGGTTACGTTATCTGTAGCCAAGGCCCTTTCTGCAGGCATCAGCTCTGCCAGTACCCTTGGTAAAAGCGCCGGTGTGGATATTGTACCTGTGGACATCGGAATTGATTCAGACGAGATAATCCCGGGGCTTCGTGGTCACAAGATTTCCAAGGGCACCAGGAACTTTTTTAAGGAAAAGGCCATGACAAGGCAACAGGCTCTTGATGCTATAGAGACTGGCATCAATCTGGTAAATGAGCTTACTTCAAAAGGCTATAGAATCATAATTACCGGAGAGATGGGAATTGGGAACACCACCACCTCTGCAGCTGTTTTGTCAGCTCTTTTAACAGAGGATAGCGATCAGCTTACAGGTAGAGGTGCCGGCCTTTCAGATGAGGGACTATCAAGGAAAAAGGAAGTAATTAAAAAGGCCCTTTCCATGTATGATTTTCAAAAGATAACAGAGCCTAAGGAAAAGGCACTAGCCGTTCTTGAGTCTGTGGGAGGCCTTGATATTGCAGGCCTTGTTGGAGTGTTTATCGGATGTGCAATCTGCCACGTACCGGCAGTTTTAGACGGTGTCATCAGCGCCAGCGCTGCGGTTATAGCGGGGGAGCTTGTCCCAGGCTGTAGAGACTACATGATCGCCTCACACCTTGGAAGAGAAGCAGGCAACGAAAAGGCTCTTAATTATTTAGGACTTAAGCCATATATTCTTGGAAATATGGCTCTTGGAGAAGGAACTGGCGCAATAATGCTGATGCCACTAATTGACATGGTGTATGATTATTATATGGGTGGCAGCTCTTTTTCCGATATTGCAGTTGAGGATTATCACAGATTTTCCTGATGTGATATAGATAGCTAGAGTTTAGCAGATATTGTTGTAACTGTTGTGATGTTCTTTGTTGACAATGTTTGTCAAGGATTGGGGGTATTATGGTCTCAATGATAATTGGTAAGCCTGACAGTGGTAAGTCCAGAATGGCAGAAGACATGGCTGTTTCGCTCTCTGGTGGCAACAGAAAGGTCTACATTGCCACTATGATTCCCTACGGGAAGGAAGGCCAGGAAAGAATCGAAAGACACCGTAAGATGCGTGAGGGCAAGGGGTTCGAAACTATCGAGTGCCCACGTAATCTGCAAAGACGCTTTAGCGGTAATGAATATGCCGATTCTACAGCTATTGTGGAGTGTATTGCCAATCTTACAAGCAATGTGTTATTTGGGGAGAGCCTTCTTAAGGACGATCTAGCTGAGTATATTGCCAGTGACGTATCTGCCCTTACCAAGGTCTTTAAGAACCTGGTGATCGTGTCCAATAACTATGAGATCAAGGAAGACTACGATCTTGAGACCAGGAAGTATATTGAGCTTATAGGCAAGGTCAATGATCTTCTTAAAGATAGCTGTGACAAGGTCTATGAGCTTAGCGAGGACGGCAGTTTTGTGGAGACTGATAAATGAAATTCTTAAGAAATCTAATTGTTTCTTTTTCGTTGTATTCCAGAATTCCAATGCCACAGTTTAACTGGGAAGAGGAGGACATGGAGCATGTTCTTGTGTTCCTTCCCTTTGTTGGCACGGTTATTGGAGGACTAGTATTACTTGTGGATCATTTCCTTGTAATGTTTGATTTTTCGGGCGTTTCCAGGGCTATAGCCCTTTCTCTTGTGCCAGTTCTGGTGACGGGAGGATTTCACCTTGACGGTTTCATGGATGTTACGGACGCCCTTAGTTCTTTTGCCGACAAGGATAAAAAGCTGTCTATTATGAAGGATCCTCACATTGGAGCCTTTGCGGTGATCGGACTCCTTACCTATTGCATGGTGTGGTTTTTGTCACTAGAGACCATGATTGGAACTGGTTCAATCATGGCTATTTATGTTTTTGCCATTAGCTTTTTTGTTTCCAGGTGCTTCTGCGGCATTACCAGCATCTGTTTAAAAAGAGCTAAAGAAGGAGGCATGTTAAGTAAGGAGGCAGGAAAGGCCAAAAAGCTTGACGTGATCATCCTTGCCATAATGGGAATCGGGGCAGCAGTATTTATGGCCTATCTAACCCCTTATATAGGCGGAATAGCTGTTGTTTCAGCGATTTTGTTTACTGTTTTTTATCAGAGATTATGTGAAAAGAACTTTGGCGGAGTTACCGGAGATACTGCAGGCTACTACGTTTGTATGTGCGAAGTGATTATGCTGGTGGCTATCGCAGTGGCGGTTAAGATACTGGGGATGTAATTAATATCTTGATTTACTTAATAGTTGATTGTTTGGGTGTTTTTATGTTGTATCATCTACTTGCGTTTGTTTTGGGAATTGCTCTGGATCTTGTTATAGGGGATCCTCATGGTTTCCCTCATCCTATAAGACTTATTGGAAGCTTAATAGCTTTTTTTGATAGACACAGGCCCAGGGGCAGGGTAAAAGAGCTACTTTGGGGCATTGTCATGAGTGTTATGACAGTTCTTTTAACAGGAGGCGTTACACTGGGAATCCTGGTGTTGGCTTACAGGGTTCATGTGGCCCTTGGTGTGATAGTAGAAGCCGTAATGACTTGCTATATCATGGCGGCCAGAAGCCTTCAGGTGGAGAGCATGAAGGTGTACCACGCCTTTAATAATGGCGATGTGGAAGAGGCCAGACGGGCAGTGTCCATGATTGTTGGTCGAGACACAGATTGCCTTACCGAGGAGGGGATCATCAAGGCTGCGGTGGAGACTGTGGCAGAGAATACCTCTGATGGCGTTATCGCGCCTATGATCTATACATTTCTTTTTGGTCCGGTGGGAGGCTTTGTCTACAAGGCTATTAATACCATGGATTCTATGACTGGCTACCACAATGATAAGTATGAGTATTTGGGCAAGGTGCCGGCAAGACTTGATGATGTTTTTAATTTTATTCCAGCCAGGATCAGCGGTCTTTTGATTGTACTGGCAGCTTTTGTTCTTGGAAGAGATTATAGTGGCAGACGAGCTTTCAAGATATTCATAAGGGACCGTTACAACCACAAGAGCCCAAATTCTGCCCAGTGCGAAAGTGCCTGCGCTGGTGCGCTTGGACTTAGACTTGCTGGAGATGCGGTGTACTTTGGGAAGGTTGTTAAGAAGCCTTTTATAGGAGATGCGGTAAGACCTATTGAGAATAAAGACATAGCAAGAGCCTGCACACTGATGTATGGAGCGGAGTCCATCTGTCTTGTGGTGTTACTGATTGTGGGGGTATTGTTTATAGCTTGATTAGCTATTGATAGTAGATTAGTTGCTTGCGTGAAATTATTGAGAATACAGAAACAGGGGTGAATACATGAAAAAGGGACAGGGCGTTATTTCTTTCCATTCAGGAAGTTTTAGTACTGTGTCTACTATTGATGAGATATTGCGGTAATCAGATGCTTATTATCTTCGTGACTTTTAATGGCAATTCGATAGTAGCCTTTACCCAGCCCTTCGAAATTGCTACAGTCTCTAATTAAGATTCCCTGGGATAGGCATATTTCATAGAGATCAAGGTCAGACCTTATCAGAATGAAATTAGTGTCGGAAGGGTAGATAGTGACTTTTTCTGGGAATAGCTCTAACAAGCTATTGATCAGGAAAGCACGTTCTCTTTCTATTATTTCCACTGACTTCTTCTTAAAATCAGAATGGGCTAGCTCTTTTGCACAGGCTACGCCTACGTTCTGGGCAAAGACTGACATGTTCCACTCAGGAAGAACAGTCTTAAGCCTATCTATATTCTCTTTGCAGGAAATGCAGAGGCCTACTCTTACTCCGGGAATGGAAAAGAGCTTAGTATAGGCGTCGACTACGAAGAGATTCTTAAATTCATTTACAAGGTCCTTTACGGATTCTCCCTTTGAAGACAAGTTAAGAAAGCATTCGTCTACGACTAAAGTGGCGCCTAGGTCGTTAGTTCTTTTGACAATTCTAAGCATCAGGGCTGGATCAACAGACTGGCCTGTAGGGTTATTGGGATTAGCAAGGAAGATGATGTCTGTATCAGGAGTGATAGCATCAAGGAAATCCTCAGCGAGCTTGAAGTCGTTGTACTCTCTAAGGGGATATGTAGTTACCTTGCAATCTGGCTCCCTTAAAAGAGCATGTGTATACCCGTAAAAAGAGGGTGCAAGAAGTAATGCCCTTTGAGGCTTTATGGCAGATACAATTGCTGAAAACAGCTCAGAAGCGCCATTTCCTCCTACTATATTATCAGCGTTGATTGAATTGGAGATGCGTTCAGCCACAGACTCCCTAAACGCAGTCTGCCCAGCATCTGGGTATTCTGCGATATGATCAAAGCTATCCTTAAGCGCAGTATAGACAGATCCTGGGCATGGATACGGATTTATATTGACTGAAAAGTCCTGCTTTATTTTATTTTTTAATTCCTGTGAATATATTTCGCCGCCGTGTTTCATTTTTACTGCTGAACAATTCCTCCGTTAGGGGATAGCACCTGACCTGTAACGTAAGGAGCACCAAGAAGATATTCAAGAGCGCCTGCAATATCAGATACATCTCCAATATAACCCTGAGGAATAGTTCCGGCAAGAGCCTTAAGTTCATCCTGATTAACGCCTCTTAGCATATCGGTCATGATCATTCCGGGAGCTATGGCATTTACTCGTACTCCTCTACCTGCAAATTCAAGGGCAAGAGCTCTTGTAAGACCGATAATACCTGCCTTGGAAGCGCAGTAGTCAGCCTGGTTGATAACACCAATGAGGCCACCGATAGAGGATGTATTAATAATACTGCATTGATTATCCTTACTACTGTGATTGACCATATATGGCAAAACGAGATGAGTCATATGAAGGAAACTCATAAGGTTAGTATTGATTACCCGCTCATAATCCTCGCGCTTAATATCTATCCAATTGCTGTTGTTGGTGATTCCGGCATTGTTAACAAGAACATCGATATTGTCGCCAAACTTATCAACAGCAGCCTTTACCAGGGCTTCGCAGTCCTCGTATTTACTTACATCAGCTCTTACTACCAGAGCTTCTACGCCGTACTCCTTAACAAGCTTATCTGCAATATTGTCAGAAAGAGCTTTAGAGCTCTCACTTCTGTAGTTGATAACAACGTTGTAGCCAAGTTCCCCCAGCTTCATGCTCATAGCTTCTCCGATACCTCTTGAGCCACCAGTAATAATTGCTGTTTTTCCCATACCTTCTCCTTTCGTAGAGCCAATCCATGCGGATGGCATTAACTAGTAACTAATTCTATTATAAAATAATGTTTATATTTTAACAATCCTCCGATTGCCCATTTTTCCTAAATAAATATATGTTATACTCAAATAGATTTTTAAATTAGAGAGGTAATGCACATGAAGTTTTCAGAATTTCCTTACGAGAGAATTGATATGGACAAGGTGGGACAGTTCTTTTCCCAGCTTATCGAGGATTCCAAGAATGCTAAGAGTGGTGAAGAACAGTTTGCACTTCACAAGAAGTACTACGAGTTCTATGGAGATCTTTTGACTAATGCCAAGATCGCTGAGTTCCGCCATTCTGTAGATACAACAGAAGAATTCTATGCAAAAGAAAAGGAGTACATCGATGAGATCTGGCCTCAGATTCAGCAGTATTCCAATGATTACACCAAGGTGATCTACAATTCACCATACAGAGACTATCTTGAGGAGAAGATCGGCAAGGTTGCCTTTAAGAACATGGAGCTTTCTTTCAAGGCAATCGATGAGAAGATCCTTCCTCTTATGCAGGAGGAGAATGCCCTTGTCAGCAGGTACGACAAGCTCATCGCTTCTGCCAAGATTCCATTCGACGGAGAGGAGTACAATATCTCACTTCTTCGTAAGTTCCTTACAAGCCAGGATCGTGACACCAGAAAGCGCGCATGGAAGGCTCTTAGCGAGTATTTCCTGTCAGTAACTGATGAGATTGACGATATCTACGATCAGCTTGTTAAGAACAGAACCAAGCAGGCTAAAGAGCTTGGATATGACAACTACGTTGAGCTTGGCTACAACCGTATGATGCGTAACTCTTACAGAAGAGCTGAGGTTGAGAATTTCAGAAAGCAGGTTAAGGAGAGCTTTGTTCCTTTCGTTGTTAAGATTCAGGAGCAGCGTAAGGCTAACATCGGCGTAGATGAGCTTAAATACTACGATAACGACGTATTCTTCAAGAACGGTAATCCAGCTCCTATCGGAACACCAGAAGAGATCATGAAGTCTGGACTTGAGATGTATAAAGAACTGTCTCCAGAAACAGCAGAGTTCTTTGATTTCATGATGGAGAGAGAGCTCTTTGACGTTCTTGGCAGAAAGACCAAGAAGCAGGGTGGATATATGGACTTCCTTCCTAAGTACAAAGCGCCATTTATCTTTGCTAACTTCAATGGAACAAGTGGTGATGTTGACGTTATCACTCATGAGTGTGGACACGCTTTCCAGGGCTATGTGACAAGAAATGAAGAGATCATGGAGCACAACGACCTTACCATGGAAACAGCTGAGATCCACTCCATGTCTATGGAATACTTTACTTATGGCTGGATGGATAAGTTCTTTGGTGACAGATCAGATGATTATCTTAAGATGCACCTTCAGGATTCAATCACATTTATCCCTTACGGATGTATGGTTGATGAATTCCAGCACATCGTATATGACAAACCAGAGATGACTCCAGCAGAGAGAAAGCAGGTTTGGAAGGATCTTGAAAAGACCTATAGACCTTGGCTTGACTTTGATGGAGATGAGTTCTTCTCTGAGGGCGGTTTCTGGCAGAAACAGGGTCACATCTTCTGGAATCCTTTCTACTACATCGATTATGTTCTTGCCAGCGTAGTTGCTATGCAGTTTAAGGTTTGGATGGACAAAGACTACAAGGATGCATGGAATCACTATCTTGAGCTCTGCAAGATGTCTGTTAAGGACTTCTATGAGAACGAGCTTGAGGCTGTTTCACTTAAGAGCCCATTCAAGGATGGAACAATTGAATTCCTTGTAAAAGAGATGGAATCTAAGGTTTTAGACTAAGTTTCCTTAGAAAAGGCTCAGTTTATAGAAATTTTCTAAATAATTGGCACAAAAGTGTTAACTTTTAGCCTCTTTTTCCGATATAATAATAGGTAGCAGATAATATCTGCTACCGAATTATTAGAATATTTTGGAAAGGAGGAAATAAGTGTATGACAGCGACATGTGATGCCAAAATGGAAGTAATGGACTGCATTAGAAGGGACTGTGAAAATGAATATTATCCAGACCCTGAAAAAGTTGCTCATATTACCGGCTTACCTTTGGGGGTAGTTTTTGATCTTTTGATTGAACTTAAACACCAGGGTTGTCTTGGAAAGAGATGATTCTTTTATAGAAAATGGAGAATACCATGGAAGAGCAGCAATATTAAAGGACCTGTGCGTGATGGCATAGGTCCTTTTTATGTATCTATATTTGATTTTTGAGATTACTTACAACATTTCTACTGGCTCATGAGTAAAGTCATTGAAACCGTCTGTGTAGAGCTTCTTTACAAAGTCGATAGCTCTTTGTCCTGATTCCTCAATAGGTACATTCTGACTGTAAATATATTTCACCTCATCACCTGTTGAGAGAATGAAGTCGATCTGTGTTCCACTTATCTGTCCATCACCAAAGTCCAGCGGTTTAACTTCTACGGCATTAACCTCTTTTACGATGCCTTCACCAAAAAGAACTCTCATGCAAAAACCTCCTTTAATAGATGTTCAAGCTACATACTTTATTTTATCACTTTATACGCTAAATTGCGATATATTTTGGCTAAATAGCGGATTTGTGGTATACTTAGCGTTGCGTAATAAATTTGTAATATTTTGAGAGGCTACGAAAATGACTAAGACAATGAAGAGAATTTGTGCCATAGCTCTTTCTACAATGATGTGTGTTATGGCTCTTACAGGCTGCTCATCTAAAGATAAGGCAGCAATAAAGGAAAGTGCAACAGGATTTCTTGATTCACTTAAGGACAACAACCTTGAGCAGATTGCTCAGTATTCCACCAAGGGTGTGGCTGAAGGCGAGTTTGTAAGATTGTTTGATTCTTCCTATATGGAGGAGCTCCTTAATGCCAAGAAAGGCGATGGAGAGATCAGTGACGAAGCAAAGACTAAGCTGGATGAGTTCTATGCACTCCTTGGAGGCATGATAGACAGCTACGAGATTACCGATGTTACTATCAATAAGGGCAAGAAGACAGCCACAGCTGAGGCAACCATTACTACTACATTCCCTGTGGATATTCAGAAATCTCAAGCGGTTCAGGATAAGATCTCAGCTGCTGTAGAAGAGTACAATACTCAGAATGCGGAGACTATCAATGCTCTTATAGCGGAGCAGGGTGAGGAAGCTGCTTCCAATGCGATTTTAAGTGATGTTCTTATCATTCTTATTGATTCATATACAGAGGCAATTACTTCAAGCCAGGGTGAGACCTACAGAATCAGTCTTGATCTTCAGAAGGACGACATTCAGGGAAAATGGCTTGTATCAGACGTTACAATGTATAGAGATAATGAAGATGGCACTGCTGCAGCAACAGAGGCAGCCCAGGAGACTGCAACTACAGGAGCAGCTTCCGATGCAGTTTCAGGCACATCAGCTAATTAAATATCGGGGAGAGTTGTATGAATCAGAAAAAAGTTGGAATTGGAAATAAAATAGGAACACTTATACTAGCGACCCTTTCTATGGGAGCTTTATTAGGGGTTCAGCTCGTGGTATCTCTGGTTTTTCAGATTTATTATGCTATTGAACCTGCAATGAAATATGGTGGTGACACAGAAAAATACATGGAAGAGTATATGGCTATCATTAAAGATAAGCTTACCATGATCACATTTGTGGCAGAGATTGTCTGTGTTGCTGTATTTGTGCTTTGGTATGTTCTTGCTTTTGTTAATAAGGACAAGAAGTTTAACAGATATATTCCAATAACTAAGAAGATGAATCCATTAAGCGTTGTTCTTTTGGCACTGGTAGCGTTCTTTACTTTTTCAATCACTAATCTTTTAGGATATGGAACTATAGCTCTTTTCCCAGATGCAGCTGATAAGTTTTCAGAAACAATGGAGCTGGCTCTTGGTAATGAACTGAACTTCTTTGGAGTTATGTCTGCAGCCATTCTTGCTCCTATCTGCGAAGATCTTGCCATCAGAGGCGTTGGTCTAAAGATGACAAGAAAGCACTTTACAGTTGTGTTCTGCGCACTTATAAGCGGAATTCTTTTTGGCGTAATGCATTTGAATATCATCCAGGGAATATATGTAATTCCAATGGGAGCTATTGCTGGTTATATATGCTATAAATACGACTCAGTTATTCCAGGAATTATTATCCATATGATAGATAATACAATGTCATTATTTGTTCCAAACCTGTTTCCAGAAGAGCCACCATATTTGATATTCTGCGCAATCCTTCTCGTGGTAAGTGGTGTGGCAGCTCTTTTACTTGCTAAGAAGCTTACTATCAAGGATCTTAAGTATGGCGTGATCTTGACATCAGATGGCACATACCTTCCTGGACATGAACCAATCATGCCAATACCAGTATATGTACAGAACCAGATGCCAATTCAGGGTCAGATGCCAGCAGGTGTTCAGTATCAAGCTCCAATGCAGAATCCAGTATATGTTCAGGGACAGGTACCAGTACAGAATCAGCCATATGTGCAGGGCCAGCCACCAGTTCAGAATTTCACAAACAATAATCAACAATAAAAAAGATGCCGGTGCTAATGCACCGGCATTTCTCATATAGTCATCAGCTTTGCATATCTTTAAGCTTGTTGGCCTGCTGGAAAATCTGAAGCAGGATTTCCTTAAATCCATCGAATTCTTCAACAGCCTTGTCAGAAGCAGTAGCTCCTTCGTTGGAAAGTGAAGCAACCTCTTCACTGGTGGCGGACAGATTAGAAATGCTATCGTTGATCTCAACTGTGGAATCAGCAATATACTTCATGCCCTCGCCAATTTCCTGGAAGCGATTAAGCATCTCGTTAACATTCTCATTGATACTGTTGAAGTTATCACCAACAGTCTCAATCATATCATTCTGCTCTGATACAGAAGCAACTGTATCATCTATGCTGGCCATAGCCTTCTGAACATCATCGTTAAGCTCATTTATAATGTTGGTGATCTGAGTTGAAGCGTTATTGGTCTCTTCAGCCAGTTCTCGTACATCATTAGCAACAACTGCGAAGCCCTTACCTGCTTCTCCGGCTCTTGCAGCCTCAATGCTGGCATTAAGAGCAAGAAGATTAGTCTGCTTTGCGATAGACATGATGGATCCAACAATCTTGGTAACTTCTTCAACTTTATTTATAACCGCCTGAGTAGCATCAACTGTTACCTGGCTGGCCTTTGCAACATCCTGTGATTTAGTCTTTAATTCGCCAATTACTCTTACGCCTTCTGAGACTGTGTTCTGAGCATTTTCAGATGCAACCTGCATATCTTTACTGCTTTGCTCTGTTTCAGATGTCTTTTCCTGAATCTGCTGAACTCTCTGAGCCTGACCTGTGATGGCCTGGGCTGTGCTTTCCATGCTGCTTGCAATATCTCTCATGCCGCTCTGCTGTGATTCAATGATGTTCTGCAATGACACCATGTTCTCCTGGGAGGAATTAAACAGATCTGTAATGGAGTTGGCAATATCAGCCATGGTGTTTCCTGTTTCCAGAGCTTTATCTGCGTTAGCCTTAATAACTGCGTTGTTCTCTGTATTGAAGTTGGTAAGAAGAGTAACAGTGCAAAGACAAGCAATAAAGGCAAGACCTAATGTAATAGCTGCAACAAGATATTCAAGACCCAGGGATCCATTTGTTACATAGACTTTTATCAAAGTGATTACATAGGAAAGAATAATGGCTCCAATACCTGCCTTACAAAGCTTTACATTAAGGTAAATGATACTACAGATAAGTATTGGAAGACCGAAGGCAAAGTATACCATGTTGTCCTCTGCGATAAGAAGAACAAAGTAGAAAACCGTAGATCCGCCCATAATAAGTACTGATCCAAGCTTGACGGTGGTAAATTTGAAATTACCTATAGAAACCATGGCAAAGGCAATTGCAGAGGAAATAAGAATGCAATACTTACCTAAAGATCCACCGCCTTTTGCAATGCTTATAAACGTTAGGATAATACCACAGAGGATGATAACTACAGTTACATAGAAGCTGTTGTTATTGGCACGACGATATTGTTCAGCGTTCATAAAAGACCCTTTCTGCAACAATGTGCATTGAATAAAACAGGATGAAAATATATAAAATCACATAATGATTCTAACATATTCATAATCGAAATAACGTAAGTTTAATGTTTTTTATAAGTATATTAATAGTTTTTTTAGACTATAAATTTACGAAATGTAATAAAATTATTGTAGGGTCACGATACAATTCAAACAATTGTATCTGCAATAATTAAAAATGTAGAGAGGGTGCGAAAATGAAAAAAATGAGTCTTAAGGCAAAGATGCTTTTATGTATTCTTCCTATCATGGCAGCAGCCATGATTCTGCTTACATATATAGCATCTAAGGAGTTGTCATCAAACATTCAGGACATCAATACTTCAGCAATGTTCCTGCAGTGTCAGGAAAGTTCTGAGGCTGTTGATTCCAAGCTTGCTGTAATCGAGACTACAGCAACCAATATTGCTGACATGGTATCTTCATCCTACAAATTTGTAGATATTAATAATTATGGTGATACCCTTACTAAGATAGTAACTAATAGTGATACTATTTTGGGAGCTGGACTTTGGTTTGAGCCAAATGCCTTTGACCCTGCTGAAAAGTACATGGGTCCATATTGGTATAAGGACAATGGAACCATCGTTGAGACTTGGGATTATAGTAATGCTGAGTATGATTATTTCAGCCAGGAGTATTATACAAATGCCAAAGCTCTTGCAAAGGGAACGGCATCAATTACAGATCCATATTATGATCCTACTTCTGGACTTGTAATGTCTACATGTTCAGCACCTATCTATGATGGTGATAAATATATCGGTTGCGTAACCGTAGATATGGAATTATCAAATGTTGAAACCCTTGTTTCAGAGATTAAATCAGGTGAAACAGGAAGGGCTATGCTTTTATCATCAACTGGTGTTTATATCTACACAGATGATGAGGCTAAGGTTCAGGATGGCGTAAACATTGTTGATGATGAGAATGCAGATCTTGCAGCCCTTGGTGCAAATATCGTGGCAAATGCAGGAGATTCTCCTTCAATGGCAGCATTCATGGAAAATGGCCAGAGAATCATTATTACATACATGAATGTTCCAGATGTTAACTGGAAGATTATCGTAAGAAAAGATATTGCAGAGCTGGAAGCACCTGTAAAGAAAGCTACAACAGCCCTTATTACAGTTATGATCATTGCATTAGTAGTAAGTGCAGTTATCATACTGATATTCGTAATGAGTATCGCAAAGAGTATCAACAGCGTTAAGGAATTCGCTAAAGTTCTTGCAAGCGGAGACTTTACTGTTGATAAGATCAAGAATAAGAGAGGTGATGAGCTCGGACAGATGAGCGATTCCCTCAATAACATGTATGAGAGTAACAGAGATGTTATCAGCAAGATTTCTGATGGATCTGTTCTTGTTAGTGAGACATCTTCAGGACTTGCAAATATGGCAAGCGAGCTTTCAACCCAGTTCACAGATATTCAGGGCAATATCTCCGGCGTGAACGATGCTATGATGTCTTCTGGAGCAGCTACAGAGCAGGTTAATGCTTCTGTTGAGGAAGTTAATGCATCTGTTCATCAGCTTGCTGCGGAAACAGAAAAGACAAGTTCAGATGCTGCAGAGATTAAGGAAAGAGCAAGAGAGATTGAGAGACAGTCCAAGGAAGCTCATGACTATGCGATTTCTATCGCAGAGCAGAGAGAACAGGATCTTGCTGAGGCCAATGAAAAGGCTAAGGTTGTTGAGCAGATTGGAACTCTTGCAGATACAATCGCTGAGATTGCTGATCAGATCAACCTCCTTTCACTTAACGCATCTATCGAGGCTGCAAGAGCAGGCGATGCAGGTAAGGGCTTCGCAGTTGTTGCTTCTGAGATCAATAAGCTTGCAAGCAGCACTTCAGAAGCGGTTGAACAGATCAGAGAGACCATCGACGGCGTACAGGGTGCCTTCGGAACACTTTCAAGCTCATCTGGTGAGCTCCTTGACTTCATCAAGGATACAGTTACACCTGACTATGACAAGTTCGTAGGACTTGCACAGCAGTACGGTGACGATGCTGGAGCATTTGGTGATTCCAGTGAGAAGATCGCTACCATGGTTGAAAATATCAGAGCATCCATGGAAGAAGTATCAAAGGCTATCCAGAACATCGCAGAGTCTACACAGGATACAGCAGATCTGTCCAGCAGGGTTAATGATTCTGTAATGGCAGCTGCAGACGTTGTGGACAATGTAAATGAAATGTCCGGCAAACAGAAGGATGTTGCCGGAACACTTGGAGAAATCGTAAGTCAGTTTAAGCTCAATAAGTAATTGAGAGCCAGAAGCTGATTGCTTCATCAAGCCAACCATCTACTTCTAAACTTTTGCCAAGACCATAACTATGACCGCCAGTACGGCCCAATTTGGACCGTACTGGTATTTTTTTATTAAGACAGGCCTCATAAAGGGACTTACTGTTTATAAATGGAACCGTAGGATCGTCCTCATTGGCGGTAATGAAAAGGGGAGGGCAGATCTCTTTTGACAGATGGTCCTCTAAGACATAAGGCATTACCTTATCCATGGTTATCTCACCCTCCACCAGGCGGTGCAGGAAGTCTCCAATGCCGCTTTTTACTGGTGAGCCAGCTGGTGCTTCGCTCCAGATCTTATAGAACATATCCATTTTGTGGGCTGGGTAACCAAGGAAGATAAGCTCAGGCTTTGGAAGTCCCATGGCCTTCCAGCCCAGATTGTCTGACGCCATTTCCCCTGCAAGGGTAGCTCCGGCTGAGAATCCTCCCATGATAAAAGAACTATCACTTACGTCGAAACGATCTGCATTATCAAAAATGTAAGATACAGCCCGGTACATATCCTTAAGCGCCTTATTAACTACGCCTTCCTGGGCAGTTCTGTACAACATAACAAAGGCAGAGATGCCCATTTCGTTAAGCTTTGCTGCAATAGAAAAGCCCTCTATCAAGGTCCACTGTCTTGCAAAGCCTCCCCCAGGGATAACAAGAGCAAATGCCTTCCCAGTTTTCTTTGTAATATCCGTTTCCTCTTTTCTTGGGAAAAAGAAAAGCTTTGCTTCCTGAAGCTCGTGACAAGCATAGATTTCCTGTTTGCTGTAAATGTAGTTAAGGTATTTGCTTCCATCAGGTGCCAGCTCTTTACAACGCTTAAGACCCAGTTCCATTTCTGTAGCTTCAAATCCGTAGGAATCAAGGGGCCGATTCAAATGATCTTCTGTTATATAGGACCAGAAATAGTCGGCGAAAACGCCGTATTCTCCAGAATCTATCAACTCTCTCAATGTTTTGTTCTTTAATGAGTTTTCCATTTCGTAATCCCCCGAATTATTAGCAAATAGTGACTAAAATCATGACAAAAATGAATTGGGCCATTTTGCAAACCCGCATAAATACATGATAGCACGATGTGGTTAATAAATTTTCATAAAAATCACCTGAGCAAATTATCAGTATTTCACAATAGACGTTGTTTTTAATGAGTGCTTAAAATAGATTTAGGGTTTTATTTTCTTACTTAAGGAGGCTACATATGCTTTGCACATGTCATTATTTTAGTCTAACTCTTGCACATAACGTTGAAATAAACGTGGTCGTGCCAACTCCCGAAGGAAACGAACAGATAACAGCCAGTGGCAATAACCTTCGCTACGATTATGAAAAGGGACTGCCAGTGGTATATCTTTTGCACGGCGCCTACGGCGACAACAGCTCCTGGATGAGATTTTCCCGTATCGAGAGATATGCTCAGGATCACAATTGCATAGCAGTAATGGCTGGCGTAGAGAACAGCTTTTATCAGGATATGGCCCATGGCGGCCAGTACTACAGCTTTATGACAAAAGAGCTGCCGGAGTACATAACAAGGATATTCCCAGCCTCTAAGAAAAGAGAGGACACTTACATCGCTGGTCTTTCTATGGGTGGATACGGCGCATGGTTCCTGGCTCTTTCAAGGCCTGATCTGTACTGTAAATCCGCTTCAATGTCCGGAGCCCTTGATATAGCTCTTTTACACGATGAGGCTGAAAAGGGCAACATTGACAATCCATTCTCCTGGGAGGATGCCTTTGGTGAAGCAGCCAAGAATCTTAGAGGAAGCGATAGAGATCTTTTCGCCCTTATTGAAAAGGATAAAAAAGATGGCCTTATCCCTGAGCTTTATCAGTCCTGCGGAACAGAGGATTTCCTGTATGTCCTTAACCAGAACGTTCACAAGAGATTGGAAGAAATGGGTGTATCCACAGTATACAGAGAGGTTCCTGGTCACATGCACAACTGGGATTTCTGGGATAGCGAGATTAAGCTTATTCTTGACTGGATGTTACCTGTAAATAGCTGATTCCAACTAAAGGGGGGAAGAGCAGATATGGATATTTGCAAGAAATTTGAATCTATAGAAAAGATAAATGAAGGATTCCTTGTTAAATTCGACAAGGCCTATATGAAGGTGTGCTTTGTAACTGACAGCATCATTAGGCTTAAGGTGTCCTTTGATGAAAAGAGCCTTCAAAAGCCGGAAGGATCCTATGTCCTTCAGCTTACGGCCTGGGAAGACAGACTGGACTTTTTGTTTGAAGGTGAAAGAGAGCATGTAAAGGCTCTTGACTGTAAGTGCGAAGAAAGGGAAGAAGAGATAGTTCTTTCTGCTGCAGATAAGAAGCTCTTTATTACCAAGAATCCGCTTAATATCAAGCTGGTGGACGGCGATGGAGATGTGCTTTATGAAGGGATTTCGGGGAATCCTTTTGTTAAGGACTCTAACAGCCGCGTCACTTCCTACTCTCGCATGAAGGAGGACGATGTTTTCTACGGCTTTGGTGAGAAGACAGGGCCTCTTAACAAGAATAAGGAGTTCCTTAGAGAAAGAGCTACAGATTCCTGGGCCTATGATCCAGAGAAGTGCGATACCATGTATAAGCACATGCCTTTCTATTTAAGACTTGACAGGGATACCAAGAAGGCTGCAGGTTTCTATTACAACAACTTCTTTGAGTCAGTATTTAACATGGGTAAGGAGAAGAGTAACTACTGGCCAAGATATACCTACTTCCAGGCTGATGGAGGAGATCTTGACCTGTTTATCTTCGCAGGCCCTTCAATTGAGAGTATTCTTGACGATTATACACGCCTGACTGGCCGTCCAGCCCTTCTTCCAAAAAGAGCTCTTGGCTATCAGGGATCATCCATGTACTACTCAGAGCTTGAAAAGGATTCTGACAAGGCCCTTATTGAATTCGTTGAAACAGTGCGCAGAAAGGGCTTTCCAATTGATGGCTTCCACTTATCATCAGGATATACATCAGTTGGCAACAAGAGATGCGTATTTACCTGGAATAAGGACAGATTCCCTGATCCTAAGGCCTACTTTGCAAGGATGAACGAGCTTGGAGCCCAGAATGTACCTAACGTTAAGCCTGGAGTTCTTTTAGTGCATCCTGATTATGAGAAATTCAAAGAAGATGGCGTCTTTGTAAAAGATAGTGAGAATGATAAGGAGCCTGCTGTAGGTGCATGGTGGGGCGGTCCTGGGTCTTTTTGGGATTTCACCAGTAAGAAGGGCAGAGAATTATGGAAAAAATATCTCACAGAAGCCGTCATTGATATTGGCACCGATTCTATCTGGGACGATAACTGCGAGTATGACAGTCTCTTAGATCACGACTGCATCTGTGATTATGATGGAGAGGGCGGAACAATTGGCGAGTTTAAGCCAGTTATGTGTACCATCATGAGTAAGCTTGCCTGCGACGCGGTAAAAGAGCATGATCCTAAGGCGAGACCATATGTGGTCTGCAGAAGTGGAAGTTCAGGTATTCAGAAATACGCCCAGAACTGGGTTGGAGACAACTTCACTTCCTGGAACAGTCTTAAGCACAATATTCCTACGATGCTGGGAGAGAGCCTTTCAGGACAGCCTAATATCGGCTGCGATGTTGGAGGTTTTGCAGGTCCTGCTCCTGAGGAAGAGTTGTTTGTACGTTGGGTTCAGCATGGAATCTTCATGCCAAGATTTTCAATACACTCAGCAAGTAGCGACAATACTGTAACTGAGCCCTGGATGTACTCAAGACAGACTGACAGGATCCGTGAGGCGATACTTCTTCGTTACCGCATGCTTCCTCATCTGTATTCTCTTGAAGCTCTGGCTCACGAGACAGGAGCTCCGATTATGAGGCCTCTGGTTTATGAGTTCCAGAACGACCCTAATGTCTATGAAGAGAACTATGAGTTCATGCTGGGAAAAGACCTATTGGTTTCCAATGTACTTGATAAGGGCCAGATTGTAAAAGATGTATATCTTCCAGCTGGAACCAAGTGGTACGACGTAGAGAACAACTTTAACTGCCATGAAGGCGGACAGATGATCTCTATCCCTGTAAATATAAACTCTATTCCAAGGTTCTTAAGGGAGGGAGCTATCCTTCCTGCAGCTATGAATCAGCTTATGAATGCGGAAAAGGACCCTGTAACCACACTGGGACTTACCTTTATTCCTTACACAGATGGAAGAGAGCATACTTCAACCTATGTTTATTACGACGACGATGGAAAGAGCAATGACTATGAAAATGGAGTATATAAGAAAACTACCATAACTATGAAAGGAACCGGAATCGCGGAGGTTTCCTTTAAGTCAGAGGGCTCCTTTACAGATTCCATCGAGAAGATTTGTGCAACTTTTGTACATAAAGAAAAAGCTCCTCTGTGGATATCGGTTGATGGTAAAGAACTCACTCACATTTTGGATAGAGATAAGTTTGTAAACACTGATAATTGCTGGTATTACAGCGAAACAGTAAGGTCAGCTTTAGTTAAATTCGACAATCCTAAGAAGGACATGACTATTAAGGTGTCTTTTGAGGAGTTTGATCTCATTGGTATGTAATACTTTGTGAATGTTGTACAAAAGTTTGCCATTCTTGCACTATGATATAGTGAATGTTTACGAAGCACATAATTCCAAGTATAATTTACTTAGTAGTTTTGACGAGACGGAATCCCGTTGATAACAAAATAGGAGGGGAACAAATGAAGAAGAAACTAGTATCAATTATGCTTTCCGGAGTAATGGTATTGTCACTTGCTGCCTGCAGTGGAAATGGTGGTGGAACAACTACTTCCAATGATACATCAGGAGATGCTAATCAGACAGAGAATACCTCATCTGAGTCACAGCCAGCAGCTACTCCAGTGGATTCACCACTTGCAGTTGGAACCTATGATCCAGCTACAGCCGGAGATGTAGAGCTCAACTTTGGTTGGTGGGGCAACCAGGTAAGAGATGAAGTTACTAAGAACGCCTGCGATTATTTTTCTGAAGTTTATCCAAATATCACTTTCAACTTAAATGCTCAGACATGGAACGATTACTGGCCACAGATGCAGACCTTTGCAGCCAGCGATATGCTTCCTGATATCATGCAGCAGGATTACGCTTTCATTGAGCAGTGGGTAGAGGCAGGTAACCTCCTTGACCTTACTCCTTATGTAGAGAGCGGTGCTCTTGATCTTAGCAACGTTTCTCCTAGTATCGTAGATACAGGAAGAAGCTCATCAGATGGACACATCTACGCTGTATGTGCAGGTGAGAATGCTCCAGCGCTTCTTTACAACAAGACACTTACAGATGAGCTTGGGATCGAAGTTCCAGATAACATGACATGGGATCAGTTCGCAGAGCTTTCTAAGAAGATCTACGAAGAGTCAGGATATGGTGTTATCTATGGTAATACCAATTCAGAGAACCCATTAACATATTATGCACGTGGCCTTGGACATCAGGCATTCTTTGAGGCAGACGGTCTTTCAACATCAGTTGAAGAGATGACTGGCTACTATCAGAGACTTCTCGATGGCGTATCAGAGGGCTGGATGTATGATACTAACAAGATTGCTAACGTAAGTGAAGCTACAATTCCTGAGTATCCACTTGTTTATGGTACAGATCCTTCAGTTAGAACATGGGTTGCATTTGCATTCTCTAATCAGCTTTCTGCTTATCAGGCAGCTGCTGAGGCTGACGGAATCGAGCTTGGTATCACAAGCTGGCCAGAGAACAATCCTACACAGGCTAACTACTTAAAGCCAGGTCAGTTCTTCTCAATCACAACAGATACAAAGAACCCTGATCTTGCAGTAGCATTCCTTAACTACCTTATCAACGATACACAGGCTGGTATCCTTCTTCAGGCTGAGCGTGGTGTTCCAGCAAGCACAAAGGTTGCTGCAGACATCGCAGATGCAGTTGGAGAAAAGGATCCTACATATCCTGTAATTGTTAAATACCTTGAGTTCGTAGCAGCTAACTCAAGCCCAATCTTCCCATCACTTCCTGGTTATGCAGGAACAGTTAATGATGATGCAATCAAGCCAACAGCTGATGAAGTACTTGATCCTAAGCCTTCAATCTCAGCAGAGGAAGCAGCTACCAAGCTGGTAGACAGCGCATCCAAGATTGCAGCAGATTATTAATTCCAAATAGTACGATTCTAAGGGAAGGGCATCTTCTTAGGTGCCCTTCCTGCTTATTAAAGGTAAGCTCGTACTGATAAACTACTGCGAAAGGAAACACTGACATGGAGAAGAAAAAGAGCTTAAGACATTTCATGGGGCAGGAGAAGGTAGCTGGTTACGTATTCAGCCTTCCCTTCATCATCGGTTTTGCTTTATTCCTTATGATTCCGATGGTTCTGTCCTTGTATTATTCATTTTGTAAATACGATATTCAGAATGCACCTACATTTGTAGGTCTTAGAAACTATGTAAATATTTTCCAGGATGAAGTTTTCTGGAAGGCCCTTAAGGTTACCTGTTACTATGCACTTATCGGCACACCTTTAAAGGTTATATTTGCTCTTATCATTGCACTTATTCTTTGCAGAGATACCAAGGCAACAGGCCTTTACAGAGCCACATATTATCTGCCTTCTATCATTGGTGGATCAGTAGCTATAGCTATTTTGTGGCGTAGAATGTTTGAATCTACAGGTATTATCAATGCATTCCTTAGCCTGTTTTTCCCAGGCATGAGTAATTTCAACTGGTTTAGTGAAAGTTCTGCTATATGGGTTCTTATCATTTTGACGGTATGGCAGTTTGGTTCTTCAATGCTTATTTTCTTATCTGCCCTTAAACAGATAAACAAAGAGCTCTATGAGGCAGCCATGGTTGACGGCGCTAACAAGTGGAAACAGTTCTGGAGGATAACACTTCCGCTTCTTACTCCAACAATTTTCTTTAACCTTGTTCAGCAGACAATCAACTCATTCCTGGCTTTCACACAGAGTAAACTTATTACAAACGGTGATCCTAAGAACAGTACATTGTTCTACACACTGTATGTTTACAACAAAGCCTTCCCTACACAGGGAAAGAGCCAGATGGGTTATGCTTCAGCCCTTGCATGGATCATGCTCATAATTGTATCTACTGTTACAGCTCTTTTATTCCTTAGCCGTAACAAGTGGGTTTACGAAGACTAAAATCAGGAGGATAGACACATATGAGTAAAAAGAAAACTGTGGGCGCAATAGTATACCACGTACTTGTTGCTATTGGCGCATTCATAATGGTGTATCCCCTGTTATGGATGATATTAAGTTCCTTTAAGCCAACCAACACAATTCTTGCCACATCAAGACATCTGATTCCAACTCAGTGGACCTTGGATAACTACAGAAATGGTTGGAAGGGCTTTATGGGATATACCTTCGCAACATTTTTTAAGAATTCATTCTTTATTTCACTTTTATCAACCTTTGGAACTCTGATCTCATCAGCATTTGTTGCTTATGCACTTCAGAGACTCCAGTTTAAGCTAAAGAGATTTCTCTTTATCCTGGTACTGGCTACAATGATGCTTCCACCTCAGATCATGATGATCCCACAGTACATGTGGTTTAGACATCTTGGATGGGTTGGAACCTTTAATCCTATGATCGTTCCTTATTTCTTCGCGATTCAGGGATTCTTTGTATACCTTATCATGAACTTTATTGGTGGTGTGCCAAAAGAGCTGGACGAGGCTGCCAAGATCGATGGCTGCTCTTACTATGGAATCTTCTTCCGTGTAATCCTTCCTCTTATTACACCTGCTCTTATCACAAGTGCTATCTTCTCATTCATTTGGAGATGGGATGATTACCTTTCAGCACTGCTTTATGTAACAAGACCTGAGATGAGACCTATTTCTCTTGCTCTTAAGCTCTTTAACGATCCTAACTCAGGCTCTGATATAGGAGCAACACTGGCAATGTCCACATTGTCAATTCTCCCTGCTACAATTCTTTTCCTTATCTTCCAGAAGTCGCTGGTAGAAGGAATTGCAAGCTCTGGTATCAAGGGATAATTAGTTACACAACTGTTTGAACTAAGCGCCGAGTTTGTGCCCTGTGCGCAGACCCGGCGTTAACTATGTATAAAAGGGAAGAGAGGAGTATGTATTATGAAATTTGTTGATGGAAAGATGAAGGATGTGAACATCGCCTACATCGGCGGTGGATCTAGGGGCTGGGCTTGGACCTTTATGACTGACCTTGCTCTTGACGACGAGATTTCGGGGACAATCCGTCTGTATGACCTTGATGAGGAGGCAGCTGGGGTTAACGCTTCTATAGGTAATCACCTTATGTCAAGGACAGATGCTAAGGGGGACTGGAAGTTTGAAGTAAAGACTTCCCTTCAGGAGGCCCTTACAGGCACAGACTTTGTTGTTATCTCAATCCTTCCTGGAACCTTTGATGAGATGGAATCTGATGTTCACCTTCCTGAGAGACTTGGCATTTACCAGTCCGTAGGCGACACAGCAGGATGCGGTGGCATGATAAGAGCTCTTAGAACCATTCCTATGTTCACAGAGATTGCTAACGCCATAAAGGAGTTTTCTCCTGATGCCTGGGTCATCAACTACACCAATCCTATGTCACTTTGCGTTAAGGCTCTCTATGAGGCTTTCCCACAGATCAAGGCCTTTGGCTGCTGTCATGAGGTATTTGGAACCCAGAAGGTTCTTCAGACTGTTTATGAAAAAGAGACTGGTGAAAAGATAGAAGACTGGCACGATGTATTTGTTAACGTTGTGGGAATCAATCATTTCACCTGGTTTACAGAGAGCTCGTATAAGGGAAAAGATCTTTTCCCAATCTATAGAAGTTATATAGACAAGCACTTTGATGAGGGCGTATCCATCGAAAGCGAGAACTGGCTCAACGCCAACTTTGTCTGCAAGCACAGAGTTAAGATGGATCTCTTTAATAAGTACGGTCTTATTGCTGCAGCAGGAGACAGACATCTTGCAGAGTTCATGCCGGGAGATCAGTACCTTAAGGATCCTGAGACAGTTAAATCCTGGGATTTTGCTCTTACTAGTGTTGCCTGGAGAAAGGATGATCTTGTAGAGCGTCTTGATAGAAGCAAACGCCTTGCAAGCGGCGAAGAGGAGATGAAGCTTGAGCCAACAGGAGAAGAGGGAATCCTCCTTATCAAAGCTCTTTGCGGACTTTCAAGATTTGTAAGTAACGTTAACATCCCTAACTATGCATTGCAGATTCCTAACCTTCCAGCCAATGCCATAGTTGAGACTAACGCAGTATTCTCCCGTGATTCAATTCGTCCAATATTTGCTGGCAACATCCCAGAGGACGTAAAGGCTCTTGTAGATCCTCACATCAAAAACCACGAGCGCATCTACAGAGCAGCCACAACCTGCGACAAATCCCTGGTCTACGAAGCCTTTGAAAACGATCCACAATTCATCGGAAAGTCCTGCACCAAGGAAGACATCCACACCCTGGTAGACGACATGATCGCCAACACAATCAAGTACCTCCCAGAGGGATGGAAATAAGGGGATCCGCTTCCCACCCGGACCGATAACGCTGTGCAAGAGATATTTTTGAGTCTGGTGAGTGACTGACATGTTTAAGAGCTTTGCAGGTGGACGTTCTTAATCCTTCTCAAGGCTCAACATGTCTGAGTACTGCGAAATACCGCTGGGGGCATCATCTTTATCACACTCGTCACTTCAAAATGAAACATTTCCAAATGTTCTGGCACCCTTCTTCTTATAGCGCATGCTGCAGCTAACAGCTTGCAGGACGGGGAATAAACATACAAGATAAAAATGTCATAGCTTGCTTTGCAAGCGTATTAAAAAGAGAAGGTATCAATCTTCCAAGCTAGCTTGAAGAAGTTGATACCTTCTCTTTTTATAGGCGCTCTGCGCCATATGACATTTTTTGTTTAGATTACGCTCCCTCGTCCTGCTTCATACAACGCTTCGCATGCGCGTTGAAGGGCGCCTTAGAACATTGGAAATTGTCATTTTGAATCTGAGACTCACTTAGATAAAGATGATGCCCCCAGCGGTATTTTGCAGTGCGAGTTTTGAGCCTTAGGATTAAGAACGTCCACCCGCAAAGCATTAAACATCAGTCACGAGTGACGAAAAAAATCTCTTGTACAAGTGAAAGGTCCGGGTGGGAAGCGGAGAGCTTATGACTGCTAATGGAGGGGGAGGCACGGTACTTCCTAGGGGTTTGCATTTATTTAGGGAGAGATGTATTATGGATTCTTAGTAGGAAATATTTGTAATATTTCCAATTTGTTGAGGAATTAGGGGACTTAAGTATGAAGAGAGTATATAGGGTTTTCTGTATAGTGGTGGCAGCAATTGCGTCCACTATTTCTATGTTGATTCCAAGAGGTGAATTTAACTGGCTTTTGTATATTATTTTCTATTGTCTTTTTGGAGTTATCAATGTGATTCCTTCCATAGAGGCTGGCAAGATGCGCACCTCCAAGCTTAAGGGCTGTATTAATGGAGCGGAGCTTCTTAGAATCAATCTTATTTCTACGCTGATAGCTACAGTGATCTGGATAGTGTTTTTCTTTTTACATGTAATTGGAAGTTACCATGATGGCGTTGCTACCTGGGGGATTTCAACTATTGTTATCTTCCTTACATCAATGGTTACTTACTGGAACGGTGTTATCAGGCTTATTACCTGCTCATCTCAGGTGGGCATTGTTAGTAAGACAGCTTCTTACTTCTGGGGATGGATATTCCCTGTTAACTTCATTGTTCTTCCAGGAATGATCAAGAATGCTGAGAAGGAAGCTTATTTTGAGAATAATAAGATCCTTCTTAATGAGCAGCGCAGAATGATGCAGATCTGCCACACCAGATATCCTCTTCTTATGGTTCACGGTGTGTTCTTTAGAGATTTTAAGCCATCCTTTCTTAACTACTGGGGCAGAATTTCTGATGAGCTTATTCAGAACGGTGCCACAGTCTACTTTGGCAATCAGCAGTCTGCTGCCTCTGTAGAAAGATGCGGAGCAGAGCTGGCTGAGAGAATCAAGCAGATCGTTGCAGAGACTGGATGTCAGAAGGTCAACATCATAGCCCATTCAAAGGGAGGTCTTGATAGCCGCGCTGCAATTGCAAGATACGGCGTTGAAGACATGGTGGCTTCACTTACTACCATCAACACTCCTCACAGAGGCTGTGAATTTGCAGATTACCTTCTTAGTAAGATAGGCCAGGGTGTTAAGGATAAGGTGGCTGCTGCCTATAATGCCACACTTTCAAGACTAGGTGATCCTGATCCAAACTTTATTGAGGCAGTTACAGATCTTACTCACGAAAACTGTGAGAGATTTAATAATATAACTCCTGATTCAAGTAAGGTCTTTTACCAGAGTATCGGAACCTACATGAGCAGACCATCTGGTGGTAAGTTCCCACTTAACTTCTCATACCATCTTGTTAAGTACTTTGATGGCAGAAATGACGGTCTTGTGGGAGAGAAGTCCTTCCCTTGGGGCCAGAGATTTAATATGCTTTCGCCAACAGGTCCTCGTGGTATTTCCCACGGCGACATGATCGATCTAAACAGAGAGAATATTGACGGTTTTGATGTTAGAGAATTCTATGTTCAGCTTGTCAGTGATCTTAAGAATATGGGGTATTAAGTAGTGGATTTTAATTATGTTAGAAGAAGTATTTTAGAAAAGGCTGCAAATGAGCTTAGCACCAATTATCCTTTTATCTGCAGCTTTCATGGCCAGAATATTCTGGTGGTTCAGTTAAACTTTAACAGAGTTCAGAGTGATACAAGATTTGATTATTCAAGCGTAAGTCCTACCCACAGAGTGCTTATAAGACTTGATGATTATAACCTGTTCAGAACCGCATCAGTTATGGTTCAGAATCCTAATGTTATAGGACTTGGAGATGCTATACTTAGCAACTACTACAGAAAATTTAAGGCTGTATTTTGCGATGTGCCACATAGAGTTGGCAGGATGAAGCCTAATGGAAGTATCAGTTATTTGCCAGGTACATATCTTACTGTCTGTGCAAGTAATGCTAATACTATGAATGTGATAGTTGATGAATACTTCTTTGGTCAGAATATGTTTTACAAAAATGGATTCTTTGACTGTACTGGAGTATGGAGCGGTGATAACGGAAGGAAAACACTAAAGGTTGTAGGTTTTAGCCTGTCTGTTTTACCTCTTTTAGGAATGATTCCGATGCTTGCTATGGGAGCGGGGGCCATGTCGTTTCTGCTTTTAATGCTAATGATAGTTCCGCTGGGACTTGGAATTGCCTGCGTTGTAGCTGATTCAGCCTATAACAAAAAGTACATGCAGATTAAAGAAATGGTCCAAAGGGGCCTATATAACTAATGACAAAAGAAAACGCCATCCAATGGAATTTCCAGAGGATGGCGATTTTTATTGCAACTATTGAGTGTATTAGATTTACAACGTATCTCGTCTCTTGATGTACTGCGGATGGTCTGCATCACCACGGATGTCTTTAACATGTATCACATGTGCCCATTTATCCACGATGGCGTTTTCAATGTGGACGCCCTCTTCAATTACGGCATAGGCCATAATGATGGAGTTCTTAATGGTGGCACCCTTCTTGATCTCAACGCTACGACCAATTACAGAATTATCAATAGAACCCTCTATGATACAACCGTTAGATACAAAGGATCCTGTGACCTTTGAACTCTCCAGATACTTGGTAGGGCAGGAGTCGGTGGTCCTTGTATAAATTGGCCAGTCAGTCTGGAATAAGTCACTGGCAAGATTGTAATCAAGAAGCTCTAAGGATGCGTGATAATAATCCTTAAGACTTGTCAGTGAAGCAAAGTAGCCCTTGTGCTGATAAGCTCTGATATCCAGGTCCTTACACTTAATGTTGATGATGTCCTTAAGAGTATAAACAGAAGAGAGCTTTCTTGCATCATTTATAAGGCTTATGAACACCTCCTTGCTCATGCAGTAGGTGTCCATGAAGATGTTCTTTTCCTTGGCTGTTCCCAGGTTCTTCTCAAGACTGGATACTCCCTTTTGCTTATTCATGTTAAGAGAGTAGCAGCTCTGGAAGTACTCCTTGGCGTTATCAACCTTGTGATACAAAAGAGTTACATCTGCTCCGGAAGCAACGTGACTATCAAGGAGCTGGCGATAATCCTGCTTGTACACCATATAGCTTGGCGCAATGATGACATAGTCCTGATGCATACGCTCAATGATGTCCAGATTCTCCATATAAGTACAGATATCGGTATTGTAGAGTGAACGGGTATCTGTATCGTGGGAGAACAGAAGCTGAATCTTACCACGCTTTGAGTTGATATTGTAATGTCTTCCTGATCCAATGTGCTCAGCGATTGAACGAGGACGGCTTCTTAAATACACCTGAATTCTGTTAATGTCAGAGTTACTCATGTTAGAAATTGGAAAGTCAATAACACGGAATCTTCCAAGGAATGAGAAGGAACCGATAGGTCTGTAATCGTGAAGACCCTCAACATGAGTTCCATTATCTGCGGAGGATACGATACCAAAAGCTTTAACTGCCATTACTTTGTACCTCCTTTCACATTTTTTGCAACCAGCAGGATTTCTTCGCTATCCTTGCGGCCTACTTTAGATTTTTTACCAATGTGGACATTCTCTGCCACCAGAGCCCTTGTAACAGAAGCTCCCTCTTCAACCACAACGCCCGGCATCAGAACGGAATCTGTAACTCTGGCGCCCTTTTCAACAACAGCTCCTGTGAAAAGAACTGAATTAGTAACTGTTCCTTCTACGCGAACACCCTGGGTAATGTAAGCTCTTTTTACCTTGGCATCCTTACCTATGTACTGAGGAAGAGTGGATACATCTTCAGTGTAGATAAGCCAGGAAGAGTCGTTAAGGTTAAGCTCATTCTTGTTATCAAGAAGATCCATGTTGGCTTCCCAGAGAGAATCAATGGTTCCAACATCTTTCCAGTAGCCCGAGAATTCGTAGGCATAAAGGCTTCTGCCCTCAGACAGCATCTTAGGAATAATGTCTTTTCCAAAGTCATGGTCAGAGTCAGCCTTCTTCATGTCGTCCACAAGCATCTTTCTTAGAAGCTTCCAGCTAAAGATGTAGATACCCATTGAAGCTAAGTTACTCTTTGGCTTAGCAGGCTTTTCCTCGAATTCAACGATCTTGCCCTTGCCATCAGTATTCATGATACCAAAGCGGCTTGCCTCCTTCATTGGGACACCACGAACAGCGATGGTTGCATCAGCACCCATCTCCTTGTGATAGGAGAGCATCTTAGCATAATTCATTTTGTAAATGTGATCTCCGGAAAGAATAAGAAGGTACTCCGGATTGTACGCGTCAATGAAATCAATATTCTGAGAAATGGCATCTGCTGTACCTCTGTACACATCAAGCCCCTCGTCTGCCTTTTCTCTTGGAGTAAGTACGTAGACACCACTGTCCTTGGAGTCCAGACCCCAACGACCGTCCTGGGCAACATAGCTATTCAAAAGAACTGATTCGTACTGGGTAAGAACACCTACAGTATCGATACCGCTATTTGCACAGTTACTAAGTGGGAAATCAATGATTCGGTACTTGCCGCCATAAAATACAGCGGGCTTCGCAACCTTTGTTGTCAGATCCCTAAGCCTGCTTCCGCGACCACCGGCCAGGATCATGGCTAGCATCTCGTTTTGAGCCATATTATATCCCCCTATATAGCGAATTTAGTGAATTTGTTCCCTATATATATCATACCACACAGTAGGCATAAGAAAAATAAGAGATAGCAAACGGAATTTTATAAAAATATTATTTGTTTAACAGTATCTTTTTGTTACAATATAATTAAGTGGTAGTATGTCTACCTATGAGAAAGGAGACTATCTATGTTAGCAACGTTGATTCCTTTGTTTGATGATAACATGTCCGTTTGTGCATATTCGGTATTTGCAAGAAAGGAAAATCACTTTGTTAATCCCAATTATGAAGGAGGCGCAAGGTTCGACGGAGCAGGAACAGTTCATGAGCTTGAGGTTGTAAGCAGCATGGGCGTTCAGACATTGTCTGGTGGAAAGGAAGTATTTGTTCCTATCAACCAGTTCTCCATTTTCGCGGAAATTTCACTGCAGTGTACAGTGCCTGCTAATAAGGTAGTTCTTTTGATGGATAATTCCATTACTCCTGAAGAGAACTATGTTAAAAGAGTAAGAGAACTCAAGGAACAGGGCTATAAGCTGGCAATGCGAAAACTCCCTATCCTTAGCTTTGAACCCTATAGAGAGATTCTTAATAAGTGCGATTATATTCTTCTTAATCACGCCAAGATTGATATTACAAAAGCTAAGATCTACTTTAGTAACGTTTATCCAAACATTAAGCTCGTTGCTGTAAATGTTAATACCCAGGAAGAGTACGATGAACTTCGTAAGGACGGCGGATACGACTTCTACGAGGGCGGATTCTTTAGAATGCCTGTTGTGGAATCTGAGACAGAGGTTAACCCATTAAAGGCCAATTATATCGAGCTTTTAAATGTTGTTAATGCTCCAGACTTTGATCTTACAGATGCAGCTGACGTTATCGGTAAGGACCCTGCTCTTGTTATTTCCCTTTTGGAAATGGTTAATAGAATGTCCCTTAATTCTGATATCACATCCATAAGACATGCGGCAGCTATGCTGGGACAAAAAGAGCTTAAGAGATGGATCAACACAGCGGTAACCAAGGAGCTTTGCTCTGATAAGCCTAGTGAGATCACAAGACTTGTCATGATAAGAGCTAAGTTTGCTGAGAATCTGGCAGAATGCTTTGAGCTTGGCATGATGGCTCCAGAGCTTTTCATCATGGGTCTTTTTTCAGCTATCGATGTTATGCTTGATAAGACCATGGAACAGGCCCTTGGAATGGTACAGGTTTCTAATAATGTGAAGCAGGCTCTTCTTGAAGGAAAGGGCGATTTTGCTCCTGTTCTTGATTTTATTAAACGCTATGAGGATGCGGACTGGACAGAGGTTTCAAGAGTTCTTGTCCTTAAGAATATTGACATGGATAAGGTTTACGAGGCATATCTTTCAGCCCTTAAGTGGTACAGAGACCTTATTCCTGCCACATAATTAAATAAATGCTATAATACCTTTTATGAATAAGAATTTACTATACGCCTTAGATACAACAGCTCTCCTTGATGGGGACACATACAGTGCTTATTTGGAGCAGATGGATGAAGTCAGGAAGAACAAGGTGCTTTCCATCAAAGCAGATAAGAATAGGAGATTATCCCTGGGAGCTGGCATTGTACTTAAGGAAGGACTTAAAGAATTAGGTGCAGGCAACGCCAAGATTATCGCGAATGATAACGGGAAGCCTGCACCTTTAAATTTGGATTTTTCCTTTAACCTTTCCCATGGCGGAGACGTGGCTGTGGCTGCATTTTCTGATCATGAAGTGGGAGTTGATGTGGAGAAGGTCAGGACCTTCAAGGACAACCTTATAAAAAGAGTTTTTTTACCCAGAGAAAAAGAATTATTAGAGAATACAATTTCTCTTGGATTTGATAGAAACCTCGTAGCCACCTACCTTTGGACCGTTAAAGAGGCTGTGATGAAGTATTACGGCATTGGACTTTCTATGGACCCTTTAAATATTTGCCTTGATACTGATGGCGAAAATAGTTATATTAATAAGGCTTGTCAAAAAACTAAAATTCATGTTTTTTATAAGGAAATAGAAAATAAAGGTATACATATAAAAAACTATGAATTTGATGATTATCAGATCAGCGTGTGCTCTGAATACGAAGACTTTGGGGCAGACCTAAAGTGGGTCACACTTTGAGTATCTGATATGTGTTTTGGGGAGTAGAAAAAGTTTAAGGTGGTATTGTTTTGGATAAGAATAAGAGAGGTTCATTTTCAGGAAAACTTGGCTTCGTTTTGGCCGCAGCAGGTGCCAGTGTAGGCCTTGGTAATATTTGGAGGTTCCCATATCTTTGTGCCAGCTATGGCGGAGGAGTTTTCCTTCTTGTGTATATCATTCTTGCTGTAACCTTTGGATACACCATGATCATTGCAGAGACATCCATTGGTAGAGCAACTCATAAGAGTCCTGTAGGCGCATTTGCAGCTCTTTCTGATAGCAAATTAGTACGCTTAGGGGGCTGGATCAATGCAATTATCCCTATTTTGATCGTTCCATATTATTCAGTTATCGGCGGATGGGTATGCAAATATCTTTTTGCTTATTTCAGTGAAGATGTTAATGCTATAGCAGCTGATGATTATTTTGGAAATTTCATCACAGACGGAGCTCAGTCAGAGCTTTGGTTTATTGTGTTTGCTATTTTAGTTCTTACCGTTATTTTCATGGGTGTTAAGAACGGCATTGAGAGAGTATCAAGAGTCATGATGCCAATTCTCGTGGTTCTTGCTGTACTTATCTGTATTTATTCAATTTCAAGACCAGGAGCAATGCTTGGCGTTAAATACTGCTTTGTTCCTAACTTTAAGAACTTCTCATGGATGGCAGTTGTTTCTGCTATGGGTCAGATGTTCTATTCCCTTTCCATTGCTATGGGTATTCTTATTACCTTTGGCTCTTACGTTAAGAAGGAAGTAAGCATCGAGGATTCTACAAGACAGGTAGAGTTCTTTGATACAGCAATTGCTATTCTTGCCAGCCTTATGATCATCCCTGCAGTATTTGCATTTTCCGGTGGTGAGCCAGAATCATTAAATGCAGGTCCTGGACTTATGTTTAACACTATGCCTAAGATTTTTGCCAGCATGGGCTTTGGCAGGATCATTGGAATCCTTTTCTTCGTACTTGTACTTTTTGCAGCTCTTACAAGTGCTATAGCTCTTCTTGAAAGTGCTGTATCAACCTTTAATGATGAACTTAAGCTTTCAAGAAACAAGGGAACAATCCTGATGGGAATCATCATGATCATCCTTGGAAGCCTTTCATCCCTTGGATATGGTCCACTTGCAAACGTGACTATTATTGGTAAGCAGTTTTTGGATTTCTTTGACTTCCTTACTAATTCTATTATGATGCCAATCGCAGCGCTGTTTATCTGCGGTCTTGTGTCATTCCATATGGGAATTGATGAGGTAGAAAAAGAGGTGACCTACGGAGGTCACCCCTTCAGAAGAAAAAAGATATTTGGCTTTATGATCAAATATGTTTGTCCAATCTTCATTGTTATTATTCTTGTAAGCTCAATAGTTAATGCATAATATCAATGTGATTGCATAGCTTCTTTTATCTTGTAATAAGCTGGTTTTGGCTGGTAGTCTTTATCAAAGATTCGGGTATTTGTTGTATCCCCATCGCGGTAATGATCTACCAGACCAAATACAGTTACGTTAGTGATATTAGCAGGTCCACCTGAAGCTGTATCAAGTCTTATAAGCATATCAAATACATTTCCGTAGGCTGTTGCCTGTTTCTCAAACTGTGCATCTGTTTCACTTTCCACACCAATTGAAAGCTCTGTTATCTGAATCTCAAGACCAAGCTCTGCAAATCTGTTGATGGCACCTTCTATTGTCTCAAGAGTAGGATAGTCGATCCCCCAATATCCCTGCATTCCAATTCCATCGATGAGACCCTTTTCCTTAAGGGAACTGCAAAGTGTATAAATGGCTTCTGTCTTAGGAGCCTGGAAGGTGTTGTAGTCATTATAAAAGAGCTTAACATCACTGTCTGCATATTTTCTGGCGTAGGTAAATGCCATTTCTACATAATCCTCACCGATGGTGTCATACCATGGATTAGGATCCTGTCCGCATTTTGTTCTGCACATAAAAGAGCTGCCATCTGCAGGACTGTCTGGGTCAACAGCTTCGTTAACCACGTCCCAGCAGTAGATAACTCCAGGGTAGTTTTCCTGAACATGGGTCATCAGCTGTTTGATATAGCTTTCCATTCTAAAGAGCATTGTCTCTTTATCAACGTATTCACCATCATCTGTATAGCCTTCTCTAAAGAACCAGTTAGGTGCCTGTGTGTGCCATACCAGGGTGTGGCCACGCATCTTCATGCCATTTTCCTTGCACCATTCAAGGGTTGGGTCAATGGAGTAGAAGGACAGTGCTGGGCTTCCATCGCCGCTGTTAAGACTTTCTATTGAACCCATCTGATCAAGAATGTAGCAGCTCTTCATGAGGTTAGTCATGGTTACGCTGTTGAAGTGCTTATTAGCATATTCCATGTACTGTGGAATATTAAGACACTGGTTTTCCAAGGTGCTTCCGTTTATTCCTACGCCCAATGTAAAGTAGTCGCTGCAAAGATCCTTAAGGGCTTCTTCACTTTCAAGGTCATAGGAAGCAGTTACTTCTGTGCTTGCTGCGTCTGCAGCCTCAGTTACTTCTTCGCTACTTGAGCTTACAGCTGCTTCTGCGGATGATTCGCCCGTACTGGCAGAAGTTGCTGAGGTGTTAGCAGTATTTGTACAGCCACAAAGTAACGTGACGGCAGCCAGTACCACTACTATTTTTCGTACTTTCATTTTGTATCCTCCCCAGGGTGTTTTTGTAATTAGTTCCTGGTCGCGATGCCATATGTATACATATGGCTCCGTGCCCATGGAACTGATATACAGATACTATATGGGATGGATACAAAATGCGCTTATCAAATTTTGTGGAATTTGATCATTTTATTGCTTATTATGACATATTTCTTTTTTCTTTAATCCGTGTTGGACATGTGTTGGACAAGGCATTTTAGAATGATAAATGTAAATGAGGGAAATCTTTTATGAGAGGGAGATTTTTTATGAAAAGACAGTTATTCAGAAAGTTTGCTGTACTTGGAATGGCACTAATGATGGCTGCTACAGTGCTTGTTGGCTGCGGTAGTAAATCTTCAGAGGCTGAGGGTGCCGCTGAAATTGCTTCTGTAGAGGAAGTGGCAGAGATGGTAGCAGATGACACACCTGAGGTCCTTGGAGTAACTAAGGAGTCTGAAGCTCTTTACTTCCAAAAGGGTGTATATGTGAATTATGTTAAAGAGGCTGAGGAACCTTCTAAGACATACTTCTACGTATTTAGTGAGGATACCTACGGACACACAGATGACGGAGTAAGTGACATGGGTCTTCCATTTGACTGCACCCAGGAAGAGGGCAAGGTGCTGTTCTACTTTGGAAGCTCAACAGAAGAGCCTGAGGTATTTGTTGTTACTGGTTCAGAGAATGGTTTTGTCTACGGATACTTTGAGGGGGTTGAAGATAGAGAAATGGTATTTGAGCCTGTAGCAGATGCAGATCCAGCAGAATTTAGAGCTATCAATTATATAAGCGATGGCGATTATGTGTATGAAGATGCCAATGGCTGGAGCGTAAAGTACAATCCTAAGCTCTTTGAAGTCAACAAGCAGGACAACATGGTTTCTTTTGTATACTTGGGCGAGAGCGCTGGAACTAACATGATCATTGTTACCTATGATGTTAACAAGAACGGTAAAGAAGTAAGAGATGAATGCTTAAGTGAGTGGGGTGAGGCTACACAGTCTTCAGAGGGACCATTCCCTGGAGCAGAGGAAGAGACAGGTTACTGGGCAGTATGTCCACCAGCTGCAAATGGTTCTGGTCTTTACATGACATCTATGAGTAGAGACTATATGGGTGGTTCTCTTACCTTTGAAGTTATCGGACACAACAGTGGTAATGACGAGCTTGATATAGCCGTTTCTGATGAGCTTGTTGCAATCATTGATTCTCTTACATTCATAGAATATTAATGCTTTGGCGATAAGCATATATATTAAAAGGCTGGAGAGCTTTTGCTCTCTAGCCTTTTTTAATCCTTGATGATACAATGTTTATAGAAATAGTGGTATTTCACACAGGTATATTTCTTTTGTTTG
The DNA here is from genome assembly GCF_000622085.1 of Butyrivibrio proteoclasticus P6B7. GTDB lineage: Bacteria > Bacillota > Clostridia > Lachnospirales > Lachnospiraceae > Butyrivibrio > Butyrivibrio proteoclasticus_A. The sequence continues at coordinate 98,372 of NZ_JHWL01000009.1, read as the reverse complement.
ATATAACGATCAAAGGGGGAAAGTATAGCTTGAAGAATATTCTTATAGTGGATGATGATTCTAATTATCTTGGAATTGTTAGAGAGTGGCTTAAGGATAAGTACAAAGTATTTGTGGCCAACTCTGGGCAAAGGGCTCTTAGCTGGCTTTCTGCCAACAAACCGGATCTTATTCTTCTTGATTATGAAATGCCAGATCTAAATGGTCCTGAGGTTTACGACAGGATAAGACAGAACGAAGAACTGTCCAAGGTTCCTGTTATCTTTCTTACGGGCAGAGAGGATGCAGAGAGTATTACCAGCGTTCTTTCAATCAATCCGGAGGGCTATGTTTTCAAAACTAATGGAAGAGAAGAACTACTAAGTGTAGTTAAGGGATTTCTCAAATGATGAGACCAGGCGATGCACAGGCGCTTAGACAACTTAAGAGTGTAGAGGGAATTAATATTTCGGATGGCCTTACTTTCTGCGGAGATGATGCATCTTTGCTTAAGTTTGCCACCACCTTTTACAGGAATATTGAGATCAAGGCTAGAGAAATAGACCTTGCCCGCACAGCAGACAGTCTGGAGTTTTATACCATCAAGGTTCATGCCCTTAAAAGTACTGCCAGAATGCTTGGTGCTACGGAGCTTTCAAGTAAGGCCCTTGCTCTTGAAGAGGCAGGTAGAAGAGGTGACAGGGAATTCATCGATGCCAACACCGGGGAGCTCCTTGAATTTTACCTTAGCTACAAGGATAAACTCACATTTCTTGATAAGGTATTTAGACCCCCTATGGGAGGCTTTGCAGTAGATAAGCGCCCCAAGACAGAGGTCCAGAAGGCCTATGCAGCTCTTTTAACAGCTGTGACAAGCCTTGATGCAGATGTGGCAGAGGATATTCTGTCAGAGCTTTCAATGATGGACCTGGATTCTGACGAGGCAGACAAGGTAAAAGAACTATCTAATTATCTGGAGAATTACGATTGGGACAACATGGAGAGAATATTAAAAGGAGGCAATTAAGCCTCCTTTTATTATGTGTATAGGTTTTTGTTTACGAGTATTTATCCAGGATTTCGTCCACCTTATCCCAGTCAAATTTCTTAAGGGCCTTTTCAAGGTCATCAACTAAGGTCTTTGTTTTGTCATCAAGATTTCCACTCTTTAACTTGTCCATAACTATAAGGGCTTCGTCGTAGTCAAGCTGTTTGGATATTTCTTTAAGCTGGCTAACAGCGTCTTTTACCTCATTTTCCGATAGCTCTTTTGCCATGAATTCTTCAATGGGAGACAGGGTTCCACTTAGTCTTGAGAGCGTATCCTTGAAGGAATAGTAGTGACTGATAAATCTAGTATGGTTGGCCTTGATGAATTCGGTGTCGTTCTTCTTGCCGGCGTTTTCAAGGGCCTGTGCCATTTGAGAGAGCTTTGTGGCACCGATTATCTTGGCTGAGCTCTTAAGGGAATGAACCTTAATGGTGTACAGGTTAATATCGCCGCTGTCATAGGCATCTATGATAACCTTGGCGTTGTCATCGATGGTATCAAGGAACAGGTGGAGAGAAGTGATGAATATCTCAATTGATCCGTTGTTCTTGATGCCTTCGTCTATATCCAGTTCCTCAATTTCCTCGATCCATGCAAGATCCTTAGGGAACTCCTCCATGTGAGGGCCAAAGGCAGGATTGAACTCCTCGTTGATAAGCTCCTTAGGAAGGAGATTGAGAAGAACATCATCAAGAACCTTGGAATCAACAGGCTTTGGGATGTAGCCATCAAAGCCTCTCTTTCCGTAATAGGCTTCTCCATTTGGAATATAGTTGGCAGTAAGTGCCACAACCGGAACGGTATTGCCTGTTTCACGAATCTTTTTAAGGGTCTCGATTCCGTCCATAACTGGCATCATGTGATCAAGAAGGATAAGATCAAAGTGGTTCTCAGAAAGTATCTCAAGGCACTCAGTACCTGAAGTGACGAGAGATACCTTAACCTTGGAGGTTCTAAGGAAGCCTGCGATAACTGAAAGGTTCATGGTGTTATCATCAACAACAAGGACGCTGGCTTCCGGAGCGGTAAATCTAGGAGCAAAGCCCACCAGCATCAGATTGTCACGTCTTTCTGTGAATTCACCGATTGGAGTGCTGTCCACAATCTTTTGATCAACTGTAAATATGAAGTCAGAGCCTTCTCCGTAAACGCTGTGGCAGGTAAGGCTTCCACCAAGAAGAGCTGCGAACTGGTTTGAAATACTAAGGCCAAGACCAGTACCCTGAATGGAACTGTTTCTTTGTTCATCAACTCTTTCAAAGGCAGTAAAGAGCTTTTCGATATCTTCCTCTTTGACGCCGATTCCCGTATCCTTTACAGAGAAGTACAGGCTGCAGGTATCATCTGTAATGGAACCGGCTTTGACAGTGAGAGTAAAACCGCCTTCCTCAGTATATTTCACAGCGTTGGTAAGAAGATTAAGTACGATCTGTTTGATCTTACCCACATCGCCGTAAAGTCTTTGAGGAATGTTCTCATCAATATCAAGGTTAAAATACAGATCTTTTTCATTACTGCGGATTCGAATCATGGTCACAAGGCCCTGCAGGAGTTCACTTAGGTCATATTCCTGCTCCACCAGGTGCATCTTACCGGACTCAATCTTGGAGATATCAAGGATGTCATTGATTATGGATAAAAGAGATTCTGAAGCAAACCTGATATCCATGGCATAGTTGATAACTGACAAGAAGTAGGGCTTTGGAACCCCTTCAGGATTCTCTCTAAGGATCATTTCATTCATGCCCATGATGGTGTTGATAGGAGTTCTGATCTCATGGGACATGTTGGCAAGGAACCTTGACTTGGCGTTACTTGCCTTTTCTGCAGCGGCCTTGGCGGCTTCCAGTTTGTTCATGTTAATAATCTCAAAGACGTAGAGAAGAACGCACATGCCAACCAGAGTTATGTTGGAAAGGGACAGGCCGTAAGCGTAGAATTGGGCAAAGGTAGCCAGCATAGGCAAAATGCTAAACAGAAGCATTAACATAAATGTTGACTGTCCCAGCTTTTTCTTGTAATGGATTATGTTGTAGATCTGCAAAAGTCCAACAGCTATCGGGAAAATATAAGAAATGATAATACCAGAATTTCTGGTATATCTGTTGAATTCATCAAAGTGATAGTAGATGTTGGTGAAGGCATTTATGATTATCATTATCTCGCCAAGGGTGAACAGAATCTCGCAGGCCACCAGAGTTGGAGGTATCTTGTGAACACCGTTGCAGGTAATGATAAGATCCATAAGATAAATGGTAAAAGAGTGAATGATAAATAGAGAAAGGAAATATACCATGAAGTTACTGATGCGAACCATGTGATAGCCGGTAATACTTGTGTCGCCACGGTACATATATGCTAGTCTGTCGAAGAGCAGCAGGAACATAGCCCCAAGCTCAAGAAAAACCATAGCATGCTTACGCCTTCTGGTTATGGTCTTGGTGAAAAGAGCCAGTATAACCAGAACACCGCAGCTTCCTGCCAGCACCAGCATTAGATCAAGTTGTATTTCTCTAAAGAAGTTAAACATAATCCCCGCCCCAAAATGTTTTATATGCTGATTGTATCACAACGAGTTAACGTTTTTATTGCACAAAAAGATGTATTATCTGTACAACTTGCGATATTCTCTGGGCGAATACCCGGTGATATCGTGAAAGGCCTTGTTAAATGCAGTGGTTGACTGGAACCCGGAGGTGAAAGCACATTCTGTGATGGACAGATTCTCATCGGATAAAAGTCTGATGGCGTTTCTTACTCTGATATTGGCCAGATACTGCGGAAAGGACATGTTCATATAGGACTTAAAGATCTTGGAAAAATAGTAGGTGCTAAGTCCTATCTGAGAAGCAACACCGGCCTGAGTAAGGTCATCAGTAGAATTCTCTACAATATAATTGCAGGCGGCGTGTACATATTTAAAAATAGATCCCTTGTTTGACTTACTATTTAATTCCTCTCTTTTTTCTTTAATGACCTTATCACCAATCTTAAGCAAAATGTCGTAGATACACACCTTACACTTGGTTTCTGAAAGAGGATAGCTGGATTCATAAATATCTGTAAGCTCATGAATCTTATCTGAGATGAAATTAGCCAGCTCTTTTTCCTTCTTGACGGAAATGTGGTGATAGCCATACATAAACCTGGTTATAGAAAGAAGATCAAGATTGTTCTCAATAATTGTTGATGGGAACTGTACAAAAACAGAGCCCTTTAATGGAGCACTCACGGTTTCGTGGATCTGCTGAGGCCACACCAAAAGGACATCCCCCTTTGAAAGCTCATAGAGGACGCCGTTTACACGATATTTACACCCGGATTTAAGAGCTATAGTGAATTCCAAAGCATTGTGCCAGTGAGCGGGAAAATCAAGGATTTCATTATAGGCAATATTGATTGCAGAGGGTGCATTGAATTGAACATTTTCCTGATAATTTGAACTCATAAATTAATGATAACAAAAATTGGGCAAAACTCAACAAGTATCCTATTCCATTTGATTGTGGGCAGATATATATTAAAAGTAGTGGGTATTTTTACAGGAGTAAAACTATATAGCGAAAGGGGACTAGAATGAAGAAAAGAGCTCTTTTTATAGGTGGAACCGGCACAATCAGTACAGCAATAGTTAAGAGACTGGTTAACGAGCTTGATTGGGAGGTTTATGTTCTTAACAGGGGAAACAGAGGAGACGTGCTTCCTAAGGAGATTCACCAGATAATCTGCGATATTAACGATGAAAAGGCTGTTTTGGAAAAGCTTGGGGATTTGACCTTTGACAGCGTCTGCGAGTTTATCGGCTTTACAGTTGATCAGGTACAAAGAGATTACAGACTCTTTAAGGATAAAACCAAGCAGTATATCTATATAAGTTCAGCATCAGCATACAATAAGCCAGCGGCAAGCTATGTGATAACAGAGGGCACAACACTGGCTAATCCATACTGGGAGTATTCAAGAAATAAGATTGCCTGTGAGGACTTCCTTATGGAGAAGTATAGAAATGAAGGATTCCCTGTTACCATCGTAAGACCAAGCCATACCTATGATGAGAGAAACATTCCTCTTGGAGTTCATGGTAATAATGGCTCATATCAGGTGGTTAAGCGCATGAAGGAAGGAAAGCCTGTTATTATCCATGGAGATGGATCCTCACTTTGGACCTTGACCTTTAACAAGGATTTTGCCATTGGCTACACAGGACTTATGGGTAACAGACACGCTATTGGTGAGGCTTTCCAGATCACTGGCGATGAGACCCTTACCTGGGATCAGATATACAGCACAATTGCCGATGCTCTTGGAGTGGAGCTTAAGGCTTATCATGTTTCTTCGGATTTCTTAAGCGATGTAGGAGAAAAGTATGGTTATGACTTTAGAGGTGGCCTGGTTGGGGATAAGGCGGTGTCCGTTGTCTTTGACAATTCCAAGCTCAAAAGGGTTGTTCCCGACATGGCTACTACAGTGCGATTTGATCAGGGAGTAAGAATTGCCCTTGATTACATCGAATCTCATCCTGAGTGTCAGAAAGAGGACCCCGAGTTTGATGATTTCTGCGATAGAGTAATAGAAGCCCAAGAGGAAGCAAAAAAAATAATATAATATGAGAATTGTCAGAAAATGATATAGACCTTTTTTTCAGGGTGGCAGTAATGTCACCCTGATTTTGTGTTATTATAGGGTAATGTATTTCTAGAATATAAGTTGGAGGAGTAGTCTATGTCAGAAACAATCACACTTACAATTAAGAAACAAAAAAATATAGCCCTTATTGCCCACGATGGTAAAAAGGCTGAGCTTATAAAGTGGTGTAAGGATAATGCAGAGGTTCTTAAGAGACACTTTTTATGTGGAACAGGCACAACGGCCCGCATGATAACTGATGCAACAGATCTTCCGGTTAGAGGCTATAATTCAGGCCCTCTTGGTGGTGACCAGCAGATCGGTGCTAAGATTGTTGAAGGGAAGATTGATTTTGTTATTTTCTTTTCAGATCCTCTTACAGCAGCACCACACGATCCTGATGTAAAGGCTCTTATGAGAATTGCACAGGTTTATGACATTCCATTTGCCAACAACAAGGCAACAGCAGATTTCCTCATCCACTCAACACTTATGGACGAAGAATATGATCACGACATAATCAATTTCAAACAGAATATTGAGCACAGGGCAGAGACACTGCTTTAATGCATGGAAAAAGAAAAGAGTTCAGTTATGAATTCTTTTCTTTTTCTTCTTCCATCTGTTTGATGAGCTTATCTATTTCTGACTGGGAGAGCAACACGTTTCCGTTATCATTAGCTGCCATAAATTCGTCCTTCTTTCTTTTGGAATTTTGATAACTACTTATAACACAAAACGCCCATCAAGAATATAAATATTTACATCAATATATAATTATCTACATTCGATACAAAAATAATCCATGTAACCATTTTCATATTGTTAAATATCACCATGATTTTGAAACAAAAATGCGCTTTGGGACACGTATGATTGAAGTATTATTATGAAAATGTATACTAACTAAAAACAGCATGGTTACTTCGCTGAGCCTGTATCCAGCACGTCGTAGTAGGGAATGACGAGATTTTCACCGGCCTTGATAAGCCCAGATTCATCAAGCTTATTAATTGTCTCTATTTCTGATAGATATGATTCTAAAGAATTATAGTAGTCATAATCAATATTGGAAGATGCAATGTCCCAGAGAGTATCTCCGTACTCAACAGATATAACCTTATAGTATTTGCACTTAGGAGTGAAATCCTCACTCTGAGCCTTTAACTTCAAAGAACTTATAAGAAAAACAGAAATAAAAACAACTATGAAAATAATAAAAGCAAGACAGATTCGCTGTCTTCTTACAATTCTTATTCTCCTAAGTTTATTGTTATAGATACGAAGTTCACTGCTACTCATAAACTGTCCGTTTAATACTTTACCGTTCATAACGACACCTCCTTATACTACCTATTCTATTTTTTATGTGGGTTATAAAAAGGACATCTCAAAATGCGCATTTTTACTATGTTTTTGGCTATAATTGCAGCCTTTTTTATTGCATTTGTGGTAAACTATCATGTGGAAGGTAGATTTGGGGAAGGGGGAAGTAGTGTTTAATAAAAGTTTTGTTATTACAGGGGAAGATTTCGAAAACAGAGTAAATCCCATTGATTTCAATGAAGAAGATAAGACGGATGCACATCTGGCGCTGCTGTGCGGTGGTTGGAATGTCAGGACCTTTGAAAATGAAAAGGATGCTGACCATGGAAGAGACGTGCATATCTTAAAGTGCGAAGTGCCTTCTTACGGAACCTACAGGGTTGATGTAAAGGTTACTCCTGGTAATTCTGATGTTAAGGGGCTATGTCTTTTTACAGGAAGAAGGAACATCGTCTTATTTGACGAACAGGTTAAGGCAGGAAGTAGCCTGTTAAGGAGCTTCTATGCGGCTGTTTATCCCTATATTCCAGCCCTTGAAGCAAACAGATATGAAGCAAAGGACCTGTTCGTTAGCTGGACTTTTAAGGGGATTTCTCGCTCTGACAATTATCCCAGAATAGAAATAAATATTATAGAAGAAAAGGCTCCGGTAATATGGGTGCTTGGCGATTCCACGCTGACTGATCAGAACGCACCAGAGCCCTATTATCCTTTCGAGAGCTGCTGTGGATGGGCCCAGACCCTTCTGCGCTTTTCTGATAAAAGAGCTGTCTATAACCTTGCCCATTCCGGGATGACCTCAGAGTGCATCAGGGCTGATGGCCACTACGATATATTGAAGGAATTCATAAGTCCTGGGGATACAGTGGTTATTCAGTTTGGACATAATGACCAGAAGCGTCGCAGATTATCTGCCTTTGGGGGCTATAGTGATAATCTTAAAAGGTTTGTCCAGGAAACAAGGGATTTTGGCGCGGAACCAATTATTTGCTCGCCAATTAGCAGAATACCCCTTGGTCTAACAGAGGATGAGGCGTCTTTACTTAAGATGGACAGACACTATTCACTGCTTTCATCCTATGCCAAGGCATGCCAGAATGTGTGCAGTGTTTTAGAGGTGCCTTTGGTGGATCTGCACAGGATCACCTTTGATAAGTGGATAGAACTGGGAGATAAGGCAAGGGATTATTTCATGCCCGGGGACATTACCCATACCAATGAGTATGGAGCTCTTTTTATAGGAAATGCATTTGCTTCAGAATGCGATTTTATGAATGGCTGCAAGAGTAAGGAAGAAGTTCCGGCTATTCCGCCTTCTGAAAAGAAGGTTCCAAAGCAGCGCCTTGGTAAAAATGTCTTTATGATAGAGCCGCCATACCTTGATATTAAGGATATTCCGGAGAGGGAAGAGCTGGTTAAGGCCTTTCGCTATGGCCTTTTGGATCCTTGTGTTATGTACCTTCATCCCTATGAGGAGATGGAAAGGGGCAGGGTTCTGATGGTTATGTGCAGTGCCCTTCACATTCCAGGAGTCAGGCCATATCTTAAGCGCTTTGCAGACGTTTATGTGGATGAGTGGGATTCTGGCTTTGTGCAGGCCCTTATCAATGAACAGCTTATTGATGAGAAGACCATAACAAGGCAGGGGGGAGCAGAGATGTTCAGACCTGACGATTCCCTTACCATTGGGGAATTTGCCAGCTTCCTTATGAGATGGCATGAAAAGGATATTGCCAAAAGAAATATCTCCATAGAGGAGAGCATTGGTAGGGCTGATAAGCTGGGACTTTTTGATAAAGATATCCTGGCAGACAGGCCTGTTACCAGAAGTGAAGTCTATATCGCTCTTGTAAGATATATGGATCAGGACAGGAGGGATAATTCTGGCGGGGGAGAAATAGTAGAAATGCACCCTGTTCACTAAAGCATTTTTACATTATTGCTAAACTTTAATAATTTCGGGAGAGTTTGTATGAAAAACAGTAAGCTTAATTATGGAAGAACTGTGTTGATGGGCTTTGCCTTTCTTTCAATCTGCGCCTTTTGGCAGTTCTATGACAATGAGATTCCAAGAATTCTTAAGTACACCTTTAATCTCAAGGAGACAGCAACTGGCGTTGTAATGGCCCTTGATAACGTATTGGCACTTTTTCTTTTGCCTTTATTTGGAGCAATCTCTGATAAGACAGAGACAAAGCTTGGTAAAAGAACCCCATTCATATTAGTAGGAACTATTCTTTCTGTAATTCTTTTGACAGTGCTTATTACAGTTGCAAGACCAAGCGGGAGTATTGTGTTCTTCCTGGTGGTATTATTACTGCTTCTTCTCGCCATGGGTATTTACAGATCTCCAGCAGTTTCAATGATGCCAGATCTTACTCCGGCTCCTCACAGAAGTCAGGCTAATGCCATTATCAATCTCATGGGAACAGTGGGTGGTATTTATGTTCTTGTAATGATCAAGGTCCTTCTTAAGGATGCAGATGATCCTTCCAAGACTAACTATATTCCACTTATGCTTAGCATCGTGCTTTGCATGGTTGTTTCTATTGCCATAGTTCTTTTGACAATCCATGAGAATAAGGTTAAGGAAGAGATTAAGGCAGAGGGTGGACTTCAGTCACTGGGAGAGACCTTTGAGGATGAGGAAACAGCAGATGGTGAGAGTCACAAGGTAATGCCTAAGGAGGTTAAGAGAAGTCTTATATTCCTTCTTTTATCAGTGTTCCTCTGGTTTACAGCCTACAATGCAGTAACAACAGCTTTTTCAAGATTTGTTGCTGAGGTCTGGGACCTTCATGATGGAGCCTATGCCACATGTCTTCTCGTAGCAACAATCGCAGCAACACTTAGCTACATTCCTATTGCTTTTATTTCTGGAATTATTGGTAGAAAGAAAACCATCCTTATTGGAATTAGTCTGATGGCAGCAAGTTACGTGATCACAGGTTTATATCCTGGCTTCCATGTTTCTATCAATGTTTTCTTTGCGCTGGTAGGTATTGGCTGGGCAGCTATCAATGTTAATTCCTATCCTATGGTAGTTGAGATGAGTAAAGCAGGAGATATCGGTAAGTACACAGGAACCTATTACACCTTCTCCATGGCAGCTCAGGTGTTTACACCAATTTTCTCAGGCTTCCTTTTAGAGCATATTTCATATAGGACATTGTTCCCATATGCGTTTATATTCTCAGCACTGGCATTTTTAACCATGCTTATGGTTAGACACGGTGATGTTAAACCACAGAAGAAGGCAAATGTTCTTGAGCACTTTGATGTGGATGATTGATTATTGAAAATACCCATAGAAAAACGGTTTCCGGCTTTGGAAATCGTTTTTTTTGTTTTTTATTTATCAATTTTTGTTTTTTATGTTGCTAAATATAAGAAACGAATGTAAAATATTTAGCGGACGCGTTACGGGTAATGTGTGCATTATATTTTCGGCAGTTTAGGAAGTGATTTTTAATGTTTATTCTTAAGACAATATGCATAGTTTTGGCAGTTCTTTTCATATTATATCTACTTATGATAATGCCAAGGCTTTCGGGGAAGGATAGAAGAGAACCATTCACTAAAGTGTTGTATGCGCATAGGGGCCTTCATGATAATTCATCGGATGCTCCTGAGAATACCATGGCTGCTTTTAAGAAGGCTGTGGATGCTGGTTACGGAATTGAATGTGACGTTCAGCTTACCAAGGACGGTGTTCCAGTAATATTTCATGATTTTACATTGGGGAGAGTACTTAGATATCCAGAGGGTAATGTTCCAGACAATGCAGTTAGGAATGAAGATGGATCTTTAGGTGTTGTTGGGAAGGTTATCGATTACACATATGAGGAGCTTATGAGCTTCCATGTGCTTGATTCTGAAGAAAAAATCCCTAAATTTGAAGATTTTCTTAAGCTTGTAGATGGCAAAGTGCCACTTGTTATCGAGCTTAAGATAGAATACAAGGACTTATCAGTCTGTCCTATAGTTGATAACATGCTTAGAGATTATAAGGGTGTTTACTGTATTGAATCCTTTAATCCATTAGGACTTATCTGGTATAGAAGACATCACAACGATGTTTTCAGAGGTCAGCTTTCTGATGCTTTCCACAAGGACAAGCCAGATGAATTCAAGGGCCCTTTGTATTTTGTACTTACCAATTTATTGCTTAACTTTTTGACTAAGCCTGATTTCATAGCTTTCAACCACAGATACTACAAGTGCTTATCAAGGACAATATGTAGGAACCTGTACAAGAACACAGCTGCATCCTGGACCATTAAGAGTCAGGAAGAGCTGGACAGAGCTATGAAGCATTTCGATATATATATTTTTGACAGCTTCGTTCCAAATAATGGAGCTAATAATAAATAAAAATGTAATATGAAAGGTTGTCGTTAATGAGGAACGACAAGAAAGGTAAAAACATGGCAAACAAGTGGGTTTATATGTTTAGCGAAGGTAACATGACAATGCGTAACCTTCTCGGTGGTAAGGGTGCTAACCTTGCTGAGATGACAAGCATTGGTCTTCCAGTACCACAGGGCTTCACAATCACAACAGAGGCCTGCACACAGTACTACGAGGATGGACGTAAGATCAACGACGAGATCATGGCTCAGGCTATGGAAGGCGTTAAGAAGATGGAGGAGCTCAACGGTAAGAAGTTTGGTGATCTCCAGAATCCTCTTCTTGTATCAGTTCGTTCAGGTGCTCGCGCATCTATGCCAGGTATGATGGATACAATCCTTAACCTTGGTCTTAACGATGAAGTAGTAGAGGCTATGATCAAGGGTAATCCTGATCCAGCTTTCGAGCGTTTCGTTTACGATTCATATCGTCGTTTCATCCAGATGTTCTCAGACGTTGTTATGGAAGTTGGTAAGAAGTACTTCGAGCAGCTTATCGATGCAATGAAAGAGAAGAAGGGTGTTAAGTTCGACGTTGACCTTACAGCAGCAGATCTTAAGGAACTCGCTGAGCAGTTCAAGGCTGAGTACAAGAACCAGCTCGGTAAGGACTTCCCTTCAGATCCAGTAGAGCAGCTTAAGCTCGCTATCGAGGCTGTATTCCGTTCATGGGATAACCCTCGTGCTAACGTATATCGTCGTGATAACGATATCCCATATTCATGGGGAACAGCTGTTAACGTAATGCCTATGGTATTCGGTAACCTTAACAATGAGTCTGGTACAGGTGTTGCATTTACACGTGACCCTGCAACAGGTGAGAATAAGCTTATGGGTGAGTTCCTTATCAACGCTCAGGGCGAGGACGTAGTTGCTGGTGTTCGTACACCTATGCCAATCGCTCAGATGGAGAAGGAATTCCCAGAAGCATACGCAGAGTTCATCAAGGTTTGCGAGACTCTTGAGAACCACTATCATGACATGCAGGATATGGAGTTCACTGTTGAGAACAAGAAGCTCTATATGCTTCAGTGCCGTAACGGTAAGAGAACAGCTCCAGCTGCTCTTAAGATCGCTTGCGACCTCGTTGATGAGGGACACAAGACTCCAGAAGAAGCTGTAGCAATGATCGATCCTCGTAACCTTGATACACTTCTTCACCCACAGTTCGATGCTGCTGCTCTTAAGGCTGCAACACCTATCGGAAAGGGTCTTGGTGCATCACCAGGAGCTGCTTGTGGTAAGGTTGTATTCACAGCTGATGACGCTGTAGCTTGGGCTGAGAGAGGCGAGAAGGTTGTTCTTGTTCGTCTTGAGACATCTCCAGAAGATATCACAGGTATGAAGGCTGCTCAGGGTATCCTTACAGTTCGTGGTGGTATGACATCACACGCTGCCGTAGTTGCTCGTGGTATGGGTGAGTGCTGCGTATCAGGTTGTGGCGACATCAACATGGACGAAGAGAACAAGAAGTTCACTCTTGCTGGTAAGGAATTCCACGAGGGAGACTTCATTTCAATCGATGGTACAACAGGTAACATCTATGAGGGTCAGATCGCAACAGTTGACGCTAAGATCGCTGGTGAGTTCGGACGTATCATGGCTTGGGCTGATGAGTTCAGAAAGCTCAAGGTTCGTACAAACGCTGATACACCTGCTGACGCTAAGAAGGCTAGAGAGCTTGGTGCAGAAGGTATCGGTCTTTGCCGTACAGAGCACATGTTCTTCGAGGAAGACAGAATTGCTGCATTCCGTGAGATGATCTGCTCAGATACAGTAGAAGAGAGAGAAGCTGCTCTTGAGAAGATTCTTCCTTATCAGCAGAACGACTTCAAGCAGCTCTATGAGGCTCTTGAGGGATGCCCAGTTACAATCAGATTCCTTGATCCACCTCTTCACGAGTTCGTTCCTACAACAGAGGACGAGATCAAGAAGCTTGCTGATGCTAAGGGCAAGAGCGTAGACGAGATCAAGGCTATCATCAACTCACTTCACGAGTTCAACCCTATGATGGGTCACAGAGGATGCCGTCTTGCAGTTACATATCCAGAAATTGCTAAGATGCAGACTAAGGCTGTTATCAGAGCTGCTCTTGAAGTTCAGAAGGCACACGCTGATTGGACAGTTAAGCCAGAGATCATGATCCCACTTGTATGTGAGGTTAAGGAGCTTAAGTACGTTAAGCAGGTAGTTGTTGAGACAGCTGACGCTGAGATCGCTGCTGCAGGCGCTAAGCTTGACTATGAAGTTGGTACAATGATCGAGATCCCAAGAGCTGCTCTTACAGCTGATGAGATCGCTAAGGAAGCTGATTTCTTCTGCTTCGGTACAAACGACCTTACACAGATGACATTCGGATTCTCTCGTGATGATGCTGGTAAGTTCCTCAATGCTTACTATGACACAAAGATCTTCGAGAACGATCCATTTGCTAAGCTTGACCAGACAGGTGTTGGTAAGCTTATGGAGATGTCACTCAAGCTTGGTAAGCCAGTAAATCCTTCACTTCATGTTGGTATCTGCGGCGAGCACGGTGGAGATCCTTCATCAGTTGAGTTCTGCCACAAGATCGGACTTGACTATGTATCATGCTCACCATTCCGTGTACCTGTAGCTAGACTTGCTGCTGCTCAGGCTGCAATCGCTGAGAAGGCTGCAAACAAGGATTGCGGATGCGATGGCAAGAAGTCATTCGTAGACGACGAGACTAAGGAAAAGCTTAAGGAAGCTGCTGAGAAGGCTCAGGTTCTTGCTAAGGACCTTGCTGAGACTTCTGCAGAGGTTGCTAAGGCTGGACTTGCTGGCCTTAAGGCTGGTATCGAAGAGGCTAAGAGAGCTTACAACGATAGCAAGAAGAACTAATAAGATTACATTATTAAATATATTAAGAGAGTCGCTTTTGCGGCTCTCTTTTTTGCATTTAAATCTGTAAAAAGCATAAACAAAATAAGAAATTATTTATGTAAATTTAATAATGACCCACAAGGCGCAATAATAGGCTATTACTGGTTTTTCTGTATTTTGACACCTTGTTTAATCGAAATTGTGATGATAAAGTTAATATGATGTACGCTATACCGTCAACGTTTCAACAGAAAGGAAATATTGATTATGGAAAAAAAGCGTGGCTCCTTAATGACAGTTATCGTAGGAGCAATTCTCGGAGCAGTTATTCTAACTGGTGTTATGGTCGAATTATTCTCCATTAACAGTACTATTGCTTATAACAGGGTCAACACAGCAGCCTATACTGAGAGACTTACTGATGATATAAAGACTGAGCTTATTAATGAGACTCAGGAGGCTATGAGTGTATGCTCAATTATGTATTCCCGCTATGAAGCCGGAGAAATGACCCTTGATGAAGCTAAGAAAGAAGCTGCTGATATTATCAGAGAGCTTAAATACAATGATGGAGCAGGCTATTTCTGGGTTGATACATCACAGGGTATCAACGTGGTTCTTCTTGGAAGAGATACAGAGGGACAGTCCAGATGGGATGCTACAGATCCTAATGGTACCAAATATATCCAGGAAATGATCAAAAATGGTATGCAGGAGGGCGGAGGATTTACTCAGCTTATGTTTGCTAAGCCTAATGAGACTGAGCCTCTTCCAAAGCTTAACTATACAGCATACTATGAGCCGTTTGATTGGGTTATGGGTACTGGTGTATGGATTGACTATATTGACGGTCTTACTGCAGATTACATAGCAGAAGCTAATAGTGCCCTTGGGGCAACTATTTTTAAGTCAGTTTGCGCCATGGTATTCATGATCATAGTTGGACTGATCCTTGCTATTTACATGGGTAAGAGAATTACAAGGCCGATTATCCTTACAACTAACCAGATGGTTAAAATGGCTAATTCAGACTTCTCCAACACTCCAGAGATTGCAGAGGTTGCCAAGCTTAAGAATAATAACAATGAGATTGGACTTATTTCCAATGCTCTTATTCTCATGCACACTAACATCAGAGAGCTAATGCTTAAGATCACTGATACTACATCTTATGTTGCATCAGCTTCTGAGGAGCTTTCTGCAAGTGCTTCCCAGTCAGCAGAGGCCAGCGAGATGGTGGCAAATTCCTGCACAACTGTTGCAGATTCCTGCGCAGGTCAGATCACTGCTGTATCAGGTGCCAGTGAAGAAACCAAGATCTTTGTTAATAACATGCAGGAGTTCCAGGATGCAATCTCTCGTACTGGTGAGATGATCCAGACTACCAATGAGGCTGCATCTAAGGGCGCTGCAGATATGACTAATGCTACTAATATGATGGAGACTATCAAGACTTCTGTTGAGAACAGTGCAGAAGTTGTTGATGGCCTTGGCGAAAAGCTTAAGAACATCGATACCTTCGTTGTTACAATTTCTGAGATCGCAAGCCAGACTAACCTGCTTTCACTTAATGCCAGCATTGAGGCTGCAAGAGCAGGTGAAATGGGTAAGGGATTTGCAGTTGTTGCTTCTGAGATCAGTAAGCTTGCTGATCAGTCTAATGAAGCCGCTTCCAGCATCACAGAGCTTATTGAAGATATCATGAAGAGCTCAGAGGATGCTGTTACAGCCATGAGAGAAGGAGCTCAGAGCGTAGTAGAGGGTACTGAAGTTGTTAATGAAGCAGGTCAGACCTTTAACCGTATCGTTGACATGGTTTACTCAATTTCTGAGGAATCCTCAAGGATGAATGAAATTGTTGGTGAGCTTTCTAATGGTACTGAGACAATCGCTGAGAATATCAATAAGATTGAGCAGATGAGTGTTAACGTGGCAGATGAAACTCAGAATGTATCTGCAGCATCAGAGCAGCAGACAGCTTCAACCCATGAGGTTGCAGAGGCTTCTGATAAGCTTGCTGAGAATGCTCAGGAGCTCCAGAGCTTTGTTGCAAGGTTTGATCTTTAATCCTTTAGGAGATAGCTCTTTTTACAGAAAGAATAATAGAAAGTATAAACGTAGAGCCGGGATAAGCAGAACGCCTATCCCGGCTCTATTTCTTATGAATGTGGAGAACTCCTCCACATGAAGGTAAATTAATAATAACACTTTCTCATTGAAAAAAACATAAATATGCCATTAAATTTACGAAATAAAGAACATTATTGTTCGATATCTCTTCACAGTTGTTTTTTGGTGTTCTATAATTAATGTGGTATAAGTCTAAGCTTTGGAAACAGCTAATTGATTGCGCTTTAAACTTAACAGGAAGGGTAAAATGGCTGCTGCAGAAGTAGAACTTATTGATGATCTTAATATCTATAAAGGACTTGATTCCTTCAATAGTAATGTCTATGAAAAGGAAATCGAGAAGTGTAAGGAGCTGGGAGCTGATGTTGCTAAAATAGAAGCTCTTAAGTTTAATGCGCTTCAATTGTCCGAAATCAGAAAAGGCCTTGAGGATAAGGTTGACGTTTCCAAATATATGGATCCAAAGTATTCCTGGACAGATATGGAGGAAATGCGTCTTGAAATGAGTCAGGGCATCGATATGTCCTCTTATAGAGCTGAAGGCTTTGATACTCAGCAGCTTTCTCAGATTCGTCAGGGAATAGCAGCTGGAGCTGATGTTTCAAACTATGCAAAAAGAGATTATCTTGCAGATCAGATGAAACAGATCCGCCTTGGACTTACGAGAAATGGCGGAGTTCCTATAATTTTCTATCAGGATCCTGAATTTGATGCCTACCAGATGCGTGAAATAAGAAAGGGCCTTGAGGCTGGCATAGATATATCTGTCTATGCTCTTTCCAACGTGCCATATATGAAAATGAGAGCCATCAGGAAAAGCGCTGAGGATGGCCTTATTTTTGAGAAATCTGATATAGATAGATATAATGCCAGCATCCTTGAAGAGCTTCATGAAGCATATCTTGAGAAGGTTGATATTAGTAAATACGTTAAGGAAAGATATGATGCGGATCAGCTGGAACAGATAAGAATATGCATTAAGGACAATCTTCCTATAGATGAGTTCTTGTCTTCAGATATGCGCGGAGATGCCATTAAAGAAGTGAGACTTGGTCTTGAGTCCGGAGTGGATGTAAGCCAGTACGCCGATGGAAACTATGGCTGGAAGCAGATGAATGAGATGAGGCTTGGCCTCGAGCATCAGATAGATATTACGCCTTATTGCAAACCTTTATTTCAGGCTGATCAGATGCGTGAGATCCGCCTTGGAATAGAGGAAGGCCTTGATGTATCCAAATATGCAACCTTTATGTATACCGCAAAGGATATGCGCCGCATTAGGGAAAAGATGTTATCTGGTGAGTTTAGTAGTACTGACTCAGAAAAAGGATCTGATGATATCTTTGGAAGAGTTGAGAACCTGACAGGTAACGCAGCAATCATAGAGAATTTGCTGGCTAACAGAGATAACTGTTTGTTCCTTGAGCAGGATAATATGCTCTGTTACCTGCAGCTCCCTGAGGCCCTGGCTGGTAAGATCAATGAAGACCTGATAATGACCTTCCTTTTTAAGGTTAAGATAAGGAAGGGGATTGATAAGGCTGCAATCGCATTAATGTGCAAACGATTTGATTCCAAGAAGAAGTATCTCGTGGCCTCCGGCAAGGAAGTCGTAAATGGCCAGGACGGATACTATGAGTATTTCTTTGATACTGAAGATAATGATGAACCAGAAATTCTAGAGGATGGAACAGCAGATCTTTCCAAGCTAAGCGTCATCAAACAGATTCATGTAGGTGAGAAGATCGCTGTATATCACAGAGCCACCAAGGGTGAGGATGGATTTAACGTCTTTGGCGAAGTGGTAAAGGCCAAGCTGGGAAAAGAAATCCCTATCCTTAAGGGAGAAGGCTTCATGATCCTCAACGACAGAGTGACCTACGTAGCCAAGTATACTGGTGCCATTTCCATGAAGGATGGAATCATTAAGATCAATAAGGTCATGGTGGTTCCTGAAGTTAAGATAACAGATAAGAAGATCAACTATGATGGCTTTGTATATGTAGTTGGAAATGTTAATTCCGGCAGTGAGATAAGAGCTACTGGAGATATCGTGATCGGTGGCCATATGGAAAGTTCCACCATTTCTTCTAATGGTAATGTTGTTATCATGGGCGGCGTTACCTGCCCGATAAGAGGCAGCATTGAAGCTTCCGGTGATGTTTCTGCCAAGTTCTTAGAGGGCGTAAGCATTACAGCTAATAACATTTCAGCCAACTACTTTATCAACTGTACAGTTAATGCCAGAGGCCTTGTTAAGACCTATGGACGTGTGGGCATTATCTACGGCGGAGCTATTCAGAGTCTTTATGGTATTGAGACAGCTTCAGTTGGTAATAAGACCCAGGCCAAGACCATTATTAACCTTGGAGTTACCAGCCAGCTCCTTGCTGAGTATGGTAAGCTGCAAAAAGAAATAGCCCGTGAGGAAGAGAATGTAAAGGCCCTTAATACTGAGAAAGAAAGACTTGCGGAGGTTGGCACTGTAAATGCTCAGGTTATGCAGTGGAAGATCAAGATTAACGCTGCTATCAGCCAAAAGGAAATCGCTATTAAAAAGCTAATGGCCAAAAAGGAAAGTATGGAGGCAGAGATTGGAAAGGGTAGTAACGCCACCGCTGTAATAACAGAAACAGCCTACGCTGGTACAATCTTTGTGATAGATGGAATTGCTCTTAAGATTGAAGAGGATAGAAAGACTTATTCCAAGATGATCTTTAAGACCAACGCTCAAAAGGATTCTATTGAAGTTACTGATGGCTAAATATAATCAGAAAATGTACCAAAACCCCTATTTATAAGAAAAGTATAAAGAAAAAGCAAAGGCCCCTGCAGATTTCTGCAGGGGCTTTTCTTAACAGAAAATAAAAACCATTAAATAAATCATAAGTATCATAAATAATGTAAATTATGATTGTTTTTATGATAAAAGTGCCGATATAATTAACGTAAGAAAGAAACAAACCAATATGAAATAACGAGGTGAAGCATGGAAGAACGTAGAAAAATAAACAGAGTATCATTCAATGTTAATAGCGTAATCGTAGATAGAGATTCACTTGAAAAGTACTACGGCAAGGTTAAGGACGTAAGTCCCCTTGGAATAGCCATTGAAGTAGATAATAATACTCCATCTCTTTTAAATAAGGATGTGATCATAGTGGCAGAGACACTTATCATGTACGCAGACGTTGTACGTGAGGATCAGGGTGAGAACACCAAGACTCTTGCCTTCCACGCTAAGAAATTCACTCCAGATGTTCTTGAATATCTGTTTGAACATATTTCAGCTGAGGTATAAGCACACATCTGTAACTGTAGTTATTCTTTGAGGGGAAAAATTATGAAGAAAAACAATTTAGTAAACAAAAACATCATATCAGCTCTTTTGATCGGTATCTCCGCATCAATGGCATTTGCACAGCCAATAACAGCCTTTGCTGAAGAGCCTGAGGGAGATAACAACGAAAATACTAATGAGGCTACAACTAATACTGCTGAGCCTTCTGTTACAGATGCGGCAGCTTCACAGGCTGAGGAAAGCCACGAGGCAATTGAAGAGGCTATCACAACTACAGAACAGGCTGCAGAAGTTATTAACGGCGACACACCAATGTCAGCAGAGGATACTGGAAATGTAGCTCAGGAAGCCGTAGAAGAGGCTGTAAATGAGACAGAGAACCTTTACAGCACAGAAAAGCTTGAAGAAGCTGATGCAGATGTTCAGGAAGTTAAGGAAGAACTTGCACAGGCAGCTGCAGAAGATAAAAAGGCTAATGAAGAGGCTAAAGAGGTTGTTGATACAGTAGAGTACGCACAGGAAATAGCAGATCTTGCAGAAGATACTGTTAAAGATGCCAAGACTCTTTCAGATGAGATCACAGAAGAAATCACAAACGCTTCTAGCTATGAAGAGGCTACAGAAGCTTATGAGAGATTAAAGAATCTGGTAGAGACAACAACAGAGGATGTTGAAGCTAAGAGAACAATCTTAGATCAGCTTACAGAAGAATATAATAGAGCTGTTGATGCATTAACTACAGCAGATGCAAACTATGAGACCCACGTAGACAATGCGGCAGATAAGGCTGAGGATGCAAAAGAAATCCTGGATACAATGACAGATGATTTCGCAGCAGCAGATGAGGCAATTGCTGAGGCTGCAGAAAAGGTTGAGACAGAGAAGCAGGCTGCAGATAAGATCACAGAGCAGAGAAGTAAGACAACTGCTAACTGGGATAGACAGGCTGAGTACGTCAAGACTATTCTTACCTACTACTACATTCCACAGGTTGTAGAGCAGACAGAGATTCCTCCTGAGAACATTAAAATCACAAGAACCAAGGGCTTTGATACTCAGGATTACAACTACTATAAGGTAGAGTATAAAGATGCTGAAGGAAATAAAAAGGTTCTTTACTTTAACTACGACAGAGTAGATAAGATAAAGAGCAACAACAGATATACAAATCTTGGAAGCAGTGCAGACATTATTATCTACGAAAAGACAGCAGAAGAGATTGGAGCTGACAACTACCTTAGACAGTACTACAAGGATGAAGATTTCTATAAATATGGAGTTCTTAAGAATCAGTCAGATTACAGAGCAATACTGATAAGTAAGGCTAATGCCGGTGACTTCAGAGTTTACGCATATTACGTAGGCGGAGAAGTTCACTACCTTGTTCAGGAAGAGGTTGATCAGCTTCTTATAGATGAAACCATCACATATGAGAACGGAAAATACTACGTTGATGGCCACGAGATGAATGAAGTTGTTCAGAACCAGAACAGCAAGGCTTACGGTGATCCTGAGAACGTTACCTACTTCGATACAACTACCAACGAGGACTACTTAAACTTCATGAATAACGCAGCAGAGAATGCTGAGAAGTTTGAAGCATATGAAGAAAAATCTTACGCAGCAAAGGAAGCTATCAGCAACGCTAAGACTGAAGTCGATGCTCTTAACGGAGCTCTCGACGAACTTAAGGGAAGCAGAACCAACAGAATCAGCACTCTTCCAAATGAGAAGATTCTTGATCTTGTTGTAGCATATGGAATTAGCATTGATGAGTACAACAGCATGTCTCTTGGACAGGCAGTAGCTCTTATGAACAACCTTCTTAAGGAAGCTCAGGATAAGCTTGCAAATGCTGAAACAGTACTTGCAGGAATCAACTCTAACTTCCTTGAGATGACACAGGTAGTTGATGACATGGCACCAAAGGCTACTCCAGCAGAAGCTAATCAGCCAGGTAACGCAGGCGGACAGAGCACAGCTTCAGATAATGCTGGTACTACTATAGAAGATACAGCAGTTCCAACAACTGCAACAGCTCAGGCAACAAATGCACAGGCTACAAACGACGCAGCAACATTTGATCAGCAGGCTGATGAGATCATTGGAGTTCTTCTTCAGGATAACGGAACAGTAGCTGGTGTTAAAAGAGATGGCGACGGAGCAGAAGAAGCAATCTACGCTCCAGTATTTAGCGATAACCTGATTGATATTCCAGCAGATCTTGGAAATCCAGAAGCTCTTAAGGATAAGAACATAGTTCAGATCGTTGACGAAGAAGTAGCTAAGTCAGATACCATAGGCGGCGAGACAAAAGAAGACGCAGTATCCTGGTGGTGGCTTCTTGCAATAGCAATCCTTGGAGCAACAGGCGAGAAGATGTACAGAGAGTACAAGGAAAAGGAAGAAGAAAAAGAGAAAGAGAAAATCAAATCATAACACTCCATTTTCTCAAAGGTCTTATTGGATATAGTAATAAAGAGGTGTACAATATATAGTGAATTGATTTTTCGGGGGAAATGATCAATTCACTATATTTTTTTTATATTTGTTCTTTAATGCAATACTAAAGCGAATTGTTTTTCTAAGGGGGAGACATGGAGAACAGTGGGGAGAAAGCTGGCAACAGCGTCATGCTCAAAATCTGCGCTTTTATTGTTGATAAGCGCAATCTTTTCTTTCTTATTTATGCTATTTTATGCATATTTTCAGCAGTTTCAAGGAATTGGGTCGAAGTAGAAAATGAACTGGCATCATACCTGCCTGCGGACTGTGAGACAAGACTTGGTCTTGATCTTATGGAAGAGCAGTTTACAACCTACGGGTCTGTAAAGGTTATGGTTGCCAATGTTTCCTATGATCAGGCTCTTCTTATCCAAAAAGAAGTGGAAAAAATAGAGGGAGTGTTCTCTGTGGAGCTGGATGATTCCAAGGATCACTACAATAATGGTTCAGCTCTTTTTAGCATAACCTTTGATTATGATGAAAAGGATGAGCTGTGTTTATCATGTCTTGAAGAGGTAAAGACCTACTTTGATGATTATGATGCCTACATATCAACTACCCTTGGAGATATTCAGTCCGAGCTCATTAATGATGAGATGAATGTTATTTCCATCATCGTTGTTTTCGTAGTTGTAGGAGTTCTTCTTCTTACAAGCCAGGCCTATGCAGAGGTTCCGGTTCTCCTTCTTACCTTTGGCTCTGCAGCCCTTGTTCAGATGGGCACCAACTTCCTGTTTGGAAAGATTTCTTTTGTATCAGATTCAGTTACCATCGTGCTTCAGCTGGCTCTGTCTGTTGACTATGCAGTTATCCTCCTTAACAGGTTCAAGGAGGAGAGAAAAGAGATGCCTCCCCGTGAAGCCTGTATTGTTGCGCTTTCTAAAGCTATCCCCGAGATTTCAGGTTCCTCCCTTACAACCATGGGCGGTCTTATTGCCATGATGTTCATGCAGTACAAGATGGGTGCCGACCTGGGTATAGTTCTTATCAAGGCTATTGTTCTTAGCCTTATTTCCGTATTCCTCCTTATGCCAGGTATCATCATGGTTTTTTCAAAGCTTATGGAAAAGACCGTTCACAAGAACTTCGTTCCGGATATTCCCTTTGTAGGTAAATTCGCCTATAAGACAAGATATATTGTTGCCCCTTTGTTCGTTATCATAATCATCATTGCATCAAGGATATCTGCAAGAACACCTTACGTATTTGGCTACAGCCAGATCACACCTCCTATCACCAATGAGGTTCAGAAAGCTCAGAATATGCAGGATGATAACTTTGCTTCCGACAACATGGTGGCCCTTGTAATTCCATGTGGCGACTATGAAAAAGAGAAAATGCTAATCGATGATCTTCTTATAAATGACAGTATTACCTCCATTACAGGCCTGGCTAACACAGATGCCCTTGGAGGATATACCCTTACAGATAAGCTCACACCAAGGCAGTTCTCAGAGCTGTTAAACATCGACTATGAGCTGGCTGAACTGGTATATACAGCCTACGCAGTAGATGATGAGGACTATGGAAAGGTTGTTAATGGTCTTTCCAATTACAGAGTTCCTCTTATCGATATGTTCATGTTCGTCTATCAGGAGGTAGAGGAAGGCTATGTAACTCTTGATGACGACAAGATGGAGAAGCTTGAAAATGCCAATAAGATGATGAACTTTGCCAAGAAGCAGCTTCAGGGCGAAGAGTATTCAAGAATGCTTCTGTATCTGAGCCTTCCACAGGAGTCAGAAGAGACCTTCCATTTCATTAAGACCATACATTCAATAGCAGAGAAGTATTACCCTGCAGATAAGATCTTCGTTGTGGGCGAATCAGTGAGCCAGTATGATCTTCAGAAGTGCTTCTCAAGAGATAACATGGTAACCGGCATTGTATCAATTTTGGCGGTTTTGGTGGTACTTCTTTTCACATTTAAATCAGCTGGTATGCCGGTACTTCTGATCGCTGTTATTCAGGGCAGTATCTGGATCAACTTCTCAGTGCCTGCAGTTACCAATGACCACCTGTTCTTCCTTGGCTACCTTATCGTTAGTTCTATTCAGATGGGTGCCAACATCGACTATGCCATCGTTATTGCCAGCAGATACACAGAGCTTCGTGGAACCATGGGCAAAAGAGATGCCATTATCAACACCATGAACCTTTCCTTCCCAACCATCATTACATCAGGAACTATGCTGGCTGTGGCAGGAACCCTTATTGGTAAGATGACATCAGACTGTGCTATCTATGGAATTGGTAAATGTCTTGGACGAGGAACAATTATTTCCATCTTTATCACCATGTTCGTTCTTCCACAGATCCTTCTTGTGGGCGACAAGGTTATTGAGCTTACAGCCTTTGTTATGAACATGCCACTTCAGACCAAGCAGATTGCAGGTACCATGCGAATTGACGGTATGGTCCGCGGTAAGATCAACGGAACTATCACAGGTATCGTCCACGGTGTTGTAAAGGGCGAAGTAAGTGCCTTTATCGATAACGGCAACGTGGAGATCCTGGACGAAGACAATATAGTAGACGAAGAGGATAGCCCCCAGGGAGATGTAGTATTTAACGAAGAGGCTACTGAGAATGGGGAGGAGATCTGATATGAAAAAGAAATTACTCTCAATACTTTTAGCTAGTGTAATGATCTTAGGATCTTGCTTTACCTCCTTTGCAGAGCCCGAGTCTTCTGATAACGCAGAAACTACAGAGGATAATCAAAGTCAGTACCTTACAGGTACCCAGCAGATGGCAGAAGAGAATACTACCAATGTGGATGAGGATATTCAGGAGGAGAGAAGTGAGCTTATTCCTACTGAGTATGAGTATATTACCATCTCTACCGCTGATGAGTTTCTGGAATTTGCCAAGAACTGTCAGCTGGATATCTGGTCAGTAAATAAGAAAGTTACTCTGGCTAATGACATATCTCTTTTGAATAAGGACTTTGAAGGAATCCCTACCTTTGGAGGAATATTTGATGGAGCAGGTCATACAATCTCAGAGTTTACTATTTCTGAAGGCGTGTCCTATACGGGACTGTTCTGCCATATTCAGGAAACTGGCGTAATAAGAAGTCTTAACGTTACCGGCAATATTCTTCCTTCCGGCAATCAGACCTTTGTTGGAGGCATTGTTGGTAATAACGAGGGAGCTCTTTTTAACTGCAGCTTCAAGGGCGTTGTAAAGGGCAGTGACTATGTGGGCGGAATTGCTGGTATGAACAAGCTCACTGGTATCATATCCGGCTGCAAGACAGAAGGATATGTTCAGGCTACCCACTTTACAGGTGGTATTGCAGGAGAGAACATGGGCAGCATCGTAAGGTGTATTAACGAGTCCATGGTCAATACTGAGAATATCGATCAGAATTTTACCCTTGAGACCTTTAACAAGATCACATCTGTGATCAATGATTACAAGAAGGGAGATACTGACAATCACGAGGCAGATGCGGACATGACCACTACAGATGCCGGTGGAATCGCAGGCCTTTCTATTGGTATCATTTCAAGAAGTATCAATAACGGCAATGTGGGTTATTCCCATGTTGGTTATAACATTGGCGGTATTGCAGGAAGACAGTCTGGATATATTGTGGGCTGCACCAACAACGGACAGATCCTTGGAAGAAAGGATGTGGGCGGTATTGTAGGTCAGGCCGAACCTTACGTTACAGTTGACCTTAGTACTGACGTGGCTTACCAGCTATCTGAAGCTATATCAGATCTTCACGATATTGTTACAGCAACCATTTCAGATGCCAAGACCCAGTCCAATATCATTACTAACAGACTCTCTGCCATTCAGCAGTTTACAGCTGGGGCGGTTAATGACCTTAGATATTTATCAGGCGGCACCATCGATTTTGTTAATGGGGTTACCTCTGCTACAACTGAGGCTTTCTCAAGAGTTGACTATGTAATTGATGAGGCATCCAAGAAGGATGGCGTCATTGATCAGATGAGGTATGCTGCAAGAAATACCAGAGAATCTGCGGATGATCTGGATAAGACTGTGCAGGATCTTGATATCTATCAGTACATGGATGAAGGTGAAAGAGCTAGATACGACGCGGCTAAAGAGAGAATCCATGAGATATCCCAGGAGTATTCAGAGCTTTATACTAATGCTTTTGAAGCATATTACAATGCAGAAGTAGAGAATAGGAAGAATAATACAACTCCGAATTTGAAATACAAATTAACGAATCCTATAGATAACGGAGATGGCACATATACTGAGTATCTTCCTTCAGGTTCAAGGGATATGGATAATCCAAGATCAGACCTTGATAAGACTCCTATAGAAGGATCCGGAACCAGATTAAAGGGTACCTGGGTTCACGTGGATGATAATGGAAATGAAACAGCTTTTCCAGATTCAAATAACAGCGACGACAGTACTATTGATACAGAGGCTGCCAATGAGGCAATGCAGGAGGCCAGACAATATGCAGAGCTAACATATTATAATCAGCATGGATCACAATTTTCTAGTGATCTGGCAGCTAACACAGCCATAATCGCTGATGCGGTTTATTCACATATGGACGAAATGTCAGAGGCTTCCAGAGCTGATGCATCCAATGCCATGAATAACCTTGAAGAGGCAGCAGGTAACCTTGAGGCAGCAGGAGATGAGACCAAGAGAATCTTTAGCACAGTATCAGGCTATGACAATATAGTATTTCCACAGCTTAACGACGAGTACAGAGCCCGTTCCACATCCCTTGCAGACAATATGCAGGGCATGAACGATAACTTTGGATTCCTCAATCAGGAAGTTAACAATGCCAATGGAGTTCTCCTTGATGACCTTCAGCAAATGGCAGATAAGTTCAATGACATCATGCTTCTTTATTCAGATGCCATTGACGGTGTCCTTGAGATGGATTACACCACAGCCTTTGAGGATGTATCTTTGGAAGAGGCCAATACCTGTGTGGATGCAACCATAGCTGACTGCCTTAACTACGGCGAAGTAAGCGGAGATATCAGCGTATCCGGAATTGCAGGAACCATGGCTATTGAATATGACTATGACCTTGAAAGTGATATTACAGGCGTAAAGAACTCCAAGGTTAATACTTCTTATATTACTAAGTGTGTTCTAAGGCTTGATCGTAACTACGGAGAAGTCTATGCACTTAAGGATAATGCAGGCGGCGTCTGTGGCCTTCAGGAAATGGGAACTATTGTAGACTGCAGTAACTATTCAAACGTTGCCACAACCTCTGGAGAATATGCAGGAGGAGTCACAGGTAAATCTGTTTCCTATATTATCAGCTCCAATTCACGAGGCATCATCTCTGGAAGCTCTTATATCGGCGGAATCGCTGGAGAGGGAACCCATGTAAGAGACTGCTTCTCACTGGTTGATATTGCAGATGCGGAGAAGTGGTACGGTGCAATTGCAGGTCACGTCACAGAAGATGGCGTTGTCAGGAACAACTTCTTTGTAAGTGAAGATTTGGCAGGAATCGACAGAGTCAGCTACTCCCTTAAGGCAGAGCCTACTTCCTACAGGGATGCCATGACCAGCGCTCCTTCAGAGTTTAAGAATATTATGGTTACCTTTGTGCTGGTGGATACTGATGACAGCGTCACTAACATATGCAAGGTTAAAAAGCTCTATGGTGGAAGCTTGTCACCAGAGGACTTCCCAGAGATTGAGCAGAAAGAAGGCTATTATATCTCCTTTGACAATAAGGAGGGAGCTCTTTTTACAGATCAGATTGTAAAGGCCACCTATGTAAGATGCAAGACTACTTTATCGGAAGAGGGCCTTGGGGATGAATACAAGCAGTCTGAAGTTCTGGTGGATGGTGAATTCAAGGAAGAGGATGAACTGACTGTAGAAAGAACTGTCAATGTAGATGTTGATGAGTATACTAAGGGGAGCCTTTTTGCTACCTTTAACAACACTATTGAAAATTATGAGACCCTTAAGATTACAATTCCAGATGATGGAAAGCAGACCCACGTTGTAAGGTTCAAGGTTAATGTGCCATTTTCAACGCTGGACCTTGTAAAAGAGGAAATCTATCTGGTAAAGGACGGTTCAAAGGAAAAACTTGAAAAGGTTGGAACCTTTGGCGAATACTCCCTTTACGAGATAGAAGGCAATAACATTGAGCTTTCAGTTAATGTAATGGGACTTAATTCCTTTGTGACTATCCTGGCAGCAGTATTCTTCTTTATCGTATTTGCTCTTATCATGATCTTCTTTATCGTGGGATACTCAATTGCCAAGAATGGAAGACGAGTGCCTAAGATCGCTAGAAAACTTTACAGAGTAGTTTCCAAGAAGATTGAAGGAAAAGAGAACCTATTCTATAACGAAGATGAAGAAGATGATCCTGAGGATAAAATAAAAGAGATACTGGAAAAGAAGAAAGAAGAGAAAAAAGAAGAGAAAAAAGAAGAGAAAAAGGCTGAAAACAAAGACAAGAAGCGGAAGGATAAGAAGAAAAAATAGATTTACTGATTGCACAAAGCTTCTATGTTTCTTATAATAAAAGAAGTTTTGGGGGCGTTTAATATGAATATTAGTGAACTTATACATGAAATTCTTCTAGAAGACAAGACCATGATCAAGCTGCCATTTGGGGATGGAATGTTTGATATTAAGGCATCTGTCGTCCACACATGGATAATAATGGCTGTGGTCTTTGTCCTTATCCTTATTTTGACCAGCAATATGAAAGTGCATAACATCTCACGGCGTCAGGCTGCCGTTGAGTCCTTTGTATTGTTTGTAAGAGGCGTGGTAAAGGGAATACTTGGGGAGAAAGCAGATAGATATACTGATTATATCTGTACTGTTTTGATTTTCCTTGGAATTGCCAATTTATCAGGCCTTTTTGGCATTGAACCGCCAACCATGGACCTTAATGTTACCGTGGCACTGTCCCTTATGAGTATCATTCTTGTGGAGGCAGCAGGAATAGTGGAAAAGGGTGTAGGAGGATGGCTTAAGAGCTTTGCAGCTCCTATTGCAGTTGTTCTTCCTATGAATATCCTAGAGCTCTTTATCAGACCTCTTTCACTTTGCATGCGACTTTTTGGTAATGTCCTTGGTGCAACAGTTATCATGGAGCTTATTAAGGGGATTTTTGCTCCAGTTCTTCCAGTTCCATTCAGTCTTTATTTTGATATCTTTGATGGTATGATCCAGGCTTATGTATTTGTCTTCTTAACATCATTGTATATAGGCGAAGCAGTAGAGTAATAGCTTTACCACTTATATCTTTTACGTATGAAAGGAGTATTACTATGAATTTAACAGCACTTGGAGCAGCAATCGCTGTATTTACAGGAATCGGAGCAGGTATCGGTATCGGTTTTGCCACATCCAAGGCAACTGACGCTGTAGCAAGACAGCCAGAAGCAGATGGTAAGATCATGAAGCTTCTTATCCTTGGTTGTGCCCTTGCAGAGGCTACTGCTATTTACGGATTTATCATTGCCCTTGCTATTTTGTTCGTAAAATAATTTTTAAAAAGAGGTTTTTGGGATGTTTAATAACGTTACAATAATGAACATTGTCTACACTATAATCAACCTTCTCATCCTGTACTTCCTTTTTAGAAAGTTTTTGTTTGGCAGAGTTGATAAGATCCTCAATAAGAGAATGGAAGAGGTGGACGAGGCTACCAAGGCAGCTGAGCTTGCTGCTAATGAGGCCAAGGAGACCCAAAGACAGTACGAGCAGAAGATCCTTCTTGCAGATGAGGAAAAAGAGCAGATTCTTGCCGACATCAAGAAGCAGGGCTATGACGAGTATGAGAGAATTGTGTCTGATGCCAAGAAGAAGGGTGAGCAGATCCTTGTAGAGGCTAAGCACAACGCAGAGGTTGAGAATGCCAAGGCTAAGGAGATCTACGCAGCAGAGCTTACTGATATGGTAATCGATGCAGCTAGTAAGATCGCAGCTGGCAGACATAGTGCTGACGATGACAAAGAGCTTTATGACAAATTTATAAGTGAAGCTGGAGCAAAAGATGAGTGAAAGATTAAAAGCTGTACTTAGGTATGCAGGAACAGCCCCAAGTGATGATCAGCTTTCCAAGATCAAAGCTCTTTTGTACAAGAAATTTGATACAGAAGACATTGATGTTGAGATTGTTCAGGACTCATCAATTGGCGGTGGCTTCATTATTTCCTGCGGTAATTTTGAGTATGACTGGAGTGATGCCGGAAGAGCAAGGCAGCTCCGCGCAGAACTTAATAGTGTTCGCAAGAAGAGCGGATCCAATGAAACTGGCAAGATCATTTCAATGCTCAGCGACAAGGTGGAGAACTTCGAGCTTTCTATCAAGGATAGAGAGGTTGGAAGCGTAGTCTGGGTCGGTGACGGCATTGCTAATGTTGATGGAATTGAGCATGCTTTCTATGGTGAGATCATCGAGTTCGAGGATGGAACCAAGGGTATGGCTCAGGATATCAGAGAGGATCACATCGGTTGTATCCTTTTTGGTAACGACACAGGCATTAGGCAGGGCACAAGAGCTGTCAGAACCTACAAAGAGGCCGGTATTCCTGTAGGAGAGGCCTTTATTGGAAGGGTTATTGATTCTCTTGGTACCCCTATTGATGGTCTTGGAGATATTAAGGAATCTGGCTACAGACCAGTGGAAGAGCCTGCGCCAAGTATCATTGACAGACAGTCTGTTAATGAGCCAATGGAGACAGGTATTCTTTCTATTGATACCATGTTCCCTATCGGAAGAGGCCAGAGAGAGCTTATTATCGGTGACAGACAGACTGGTAAAACATCTATCGCTCTTGATACCATCATCAATCAGAAGGGCAAGGATGTTATCTGTATCTATGTTGCCATTGGACAGAAGGCATCAACTGTTGCCAAGATAATTCAGACACTTAAGAAGACCGGTGCTATGGACTATTCTATAGTAGTCAGCTCTACAGCTTCAGACACAGCACCTCTTCAGTATATAGCACCATATTCAGGAACAGCTATGGCTGAGTACTTCATGCATCAGGGTAAGGACGTTCTCATTATTTATGATGACCTTTCCAAGCATGCTGTGGCTTACAGAGCGTTATCTCTTTTGCTTGAGAGAAGCCCTGGCCGTGAGGCTTATCCTGGAGATGTATTCTATCTGCATTCAAGGCTTTTAGAGAGATCAAGTAAACTCTCATCAGCTTTGGGAGGCGGTTCCATTACTGCGCTTCCTATCATAGAGACCCAGGCAGGCGATGTATCTGCCTATATTCCTACCAATGTTATTTCCATTACTGATGGACAGATATTCCTTGAAAGTGATCTTTTCTTTGAGGGTATGAGACCTGCTGTCAATGTTGGTCTTTCTGTTTCCAGAGTTGGTAGTGCTGCCCAGACCAAGGCCATGAAGAAGGCTTCCGGCAGTATCAGAGTAGATCTGGCTCAGTATAGAGAAATGGCTGTATTCACACAGTTCAGTTCAGATCTTGATGAGACCACCAAGAATCAGCTTGCCCATGGTAATGTGCTTATGGAGCTGTTAAAGCAGCCTCTTGAGCATCCTCTGGCCATGCATGAGCAGGTAGTAATTCTTGTGGCAGCCAATGCAGGAAGACTTGATATGGTTCCTGTTAAGAATGTGCGCAGCTACAAGGAAAGACTTCTTCAGTTCTTTGAAACTGAACAGGCTTCCATCTATGAGGAGCTTGATAAGTCAGGAGATCTTTCTGAACAGCTTAAAAAGAGAATTCTTGATGCAGTAGATGCATTCAATGATGCAGAGAATAAAAAGCTTAAGGAAGAGATTAAGGATAATCAGCTTTCCATGGGGTAAAGAGATTTGGCAACTATTAAAGAAATAAAAGATCGAATAAATAGTGTCAATGACACCAAAAAAATCACAAATGCAATGTACCTCATTTCTTCTACCAAGCTAAGACGAGCCAAGAAGATGCTGACAGATACGGAGCCATTTTTCTTTGCCACCAAGGCAATGATCTCCAGAATCGTAAGGCACCTTCCGGAAGAGGTTGAGAATATCTTCCTTGAGACAAGGCTTGATATTCCGGAAGAAGAGAGAAGAAAAGGATATATCGTCTTTACAGATGATAAGGGACTTGCTGGTGCATATAATCACAATGTTCTTAAGCTTGCTGAGGAACAGATAGCCAAGGATAACGATAACTACAAGCTTTTCGTTATAGGCGAGGTGGGAAGATTCCACTTTTTATCAAGGAACATTCCCATTGAGGAATCCTTTATGTTTACTTCTCAGAATCCTACGCTCCACAGAGCCCGTAAGATTGCGGCAGAGATTCTTGAGTACTACTACGAGCGTAAGATAGATGAGTTCTATGTAATCTACACCACAGTACATGGTAATGTGTGTGAGACCAGATTTGAGAAGCTCCTTCCTTTGGAAATCATCACAGATATCCGTAAGGAGAAGCCACCAGAAGGGGCAATCCTTGAGGAATTCCTTATGGAGCCAAGCCCTGGAGCGGTTCTTGATAATATCGTTCCTAACTATGTAACTGGTTATATCTATGGCGCCCTGGTTGAGGCCTTTTGTAGTGTCCAGAGCTCACGTATGATGGCCATGGATTCTGCCAATAAGAACGCAGAGAAGATGCTGTCAGACCTAAAGCGCAACTACAATAGGACAAGGCAGGCCATGATAACCCAGGAGATAACTGAGGTTGTCAGTGGAGCCAAGGCTCTTAAGAGAGCTAAACAAGTCAAGGAAGCCAAAGAAAAGGCAAAAAGAGGTTAATAAGTTGAAGGACGGAAAAATCATGCAGGTCATGGGACCTGTAGTAGACGTTAAATTTGAAGATGGTGAACTTCCATACATAAGCGACGCCCTTGAGGTTTATGTTGAGGGCAAAAGACGTGTCATGGAGGTATCCCAGCATATCGGAGAGGACAGAGTAAGATGTATCATGCTGGCTCCAAGTGAGGGACTTTGCAAGGATATGCCTGTTCATCATACAGGAGGCTCTATTACAGTTCCTGTAGGAGAAGAGGTTCTTGGAAGACTCTTTAATGTTCTGGGAGAGCCTATTGATAATAAGGGCGAGTTTTCTTCCAAGGAGAAATGGGAGATTCATAGAGATGCTCCAGCTCTTGTTGACCAGAGCCCTGTTGTAGAGATCCTAGAGACAGGAATCAAGGTTATCGATCTTCTTGCACCTTATGCAAAGGGTGGTAAGATAGGTCTTTTTGGAGGAGCTGGTGTAGGTAAGACTGTCCTTATCCAGGAGCTTATTCAGAATATCGCCACAGAGCACGGCGGATATTCTATCTTTACCGGTGTTGGTGAGAGATCCCGTGAGGGTAACGATCTCTATACTGAAATGTCAGAGTCTGGCGTTATCAGTAAGACTGCCCTTGTGTTTGGACAGATGAATGAGCCACCGGGAGCTCGTATGAGAGTTGCCGAGACCGGACTTACTATGGCTGAGTACTTTAGAGACGTGGGCCATCAGGACGTTCTTCTTTTCATTGATAACATTTTCAGATTTGTTCAGGCAGGTTCTGAGGTTTCTTCCCTTCTTGGAAGAATGCCTTCAGCCGTTGGTTACCAGCCAACTCTTGCTACAGATCTTGGTTCACTTCAGGAGAGAATTACTTCAACCAGATACGGTTCTGTTACTTCTGTTCAGGCTGTATATGTGCCTGCAGATGACCTTACAGACCCTGCTCCTGCAACAACCTTCGCGCACCTTGATGCCACAACAGTTCTTTCCCGTAAGATCGTGGAACAGGGTATTTATCCTGCTGTTGATCCTTTGGAGTCATCAAGTAGAATTCTTGAGGAGGACGTTGTTGGTAAGGAGCATTATGAAACTGCCATGAAGGTTCAGGAAATCCTTCAGAAGTATAAAGAGCTTCAGGATATCATTGCAATCCTTGGTATGGAAGAGCTCAGTGATGAGGATAAGACCACAGTTCACAGAGCCCGTAAGATCCAGAGATTCCTTTCTCAGCCATTCCATGTAGCTGAGCAGTTCACAGGAATTCCTGGTAAGTTTGTTCCTCTTAGTGAGACCATCAAGGGCTTTAAGGCTATCATTGATGGTGAGATGGATCAGTATCCAGAAGCAGCCTTCTTTAATGTAGGTGGTATAGATGAAGTAATTGAGAAGGCTAGACAGATAGAGGCATAAAGTATGGATGAAAAAAAGGCGACTTTTGGTCTTCAGGTTATATCTGTAAATGGTATATTCTACGATGACAGGGCAGAGGAGATCATCCTTCCCCTTGAGGATGGAGAGATAGCTCTTTTGGCCAATCACGAGGAGATGATTCTTGGTATCTCTGATGGAGTTATTAAGATCAAGACCCCTGACGGAAAGTGGATCTATGGCGCAGTGAGCCTTGGTTCTGTTCAGGTTGCCAACAACAGATGTATCGTTATTGTTAATACCGTTGAAAGACCAGAAGATATCGATAAGAGAAGGGCTCAGGAGGCTTATGAGTTTGCCATGGAGCACCTTTTACAAAAGCAGTCCATCAAGGAATTTAAGAAGTCTCAGGCAGGTCTTGCAAGAGCCCTGACAAGACTTAAGACTGCATCTAAGTATTCGAATTGATTTTGGAGGAGTTTTGCTTGTTTAACATAAGACTTAAAAGATTTATCGGAACACTTTTAGTAACTACTGTAATGTTGTTTTCACTGGTTGGATGTGGTAAAAAGAATTCTTCACAGCTTGCAAGCTACAAGGAGAGCATGGCTGCTTTCTATGACAAGCTTTCTTATTACGACGAGGCTATAAATGCTATAGACCCTAATTCTGATGGGGCTAAGGCCGAGCTTCTTGGCTATCTTGATGAGATGAATGCCGAGTACAAGGCTATGGCTGAGCTTACTATCCCTTCAGAATTTGCCGGCATTAGCGACATTGCTGTTGAGGCTGCGGACTACATGTCCATGGCAGATGAGTATTATCACTACGCCTACGACAATGAATTTGACGAAAGCAGCGAGCAGCTTGCTTCTCAGTATTATCAGAGAGCTAACAGCCGAGTTCTTATTATGCTTCAGGTTCTTCACGGCGAAGACCCAACAGGAGAGGGCGTTACAGTTACTCCTGAAGAAGCGCAGCAGTTTTCAACTATTGGAGGAGACACAAGCACTGAGGAATAATCAGTGCTTGTATTATTATGAGAGAGAATCGTTTTTTGCATTTGATGAAATTCATAGCATGTCTGTTTGTCATCACCATCCATGCCAAGTTCCCTGGAGCTGTTGGTGATTACACAGAGGGAGTGGCAAGATTTGCAGTGCCATTCTTTTTCATGCTGTCGGGAAGATTTCTTTTAGCAGATAAGGGGCTTGTGTCTGCAGCCCAGATAAGAACTAAGGTTAAAAAGAGCTTACTTAGGCTCCTTAAGGCTACGGCAGTAGTTTACCTGGTTTATCTTGTTTTTTCTCTTATCGTTCATTTGGAGAGGGGAGTATCCTTTGGAGAGTGGCTTGGAATTAAGTACAATCTCTATGAGACAGTGTTGTTTGTGCTTTTTAATTCAGGGCGCTTTGTGTATGATTCCTCCTTTGTTTTTGACCATATGTGGTTTCTATTTGCCCTTATCTATGTGTATGGGCTCATATATCTTTTTGCACCGGTATTAAGGAAGTGGTACAAGGTAGTCACTGTGCTTACCTTTGCAGGTCTTTTCTTTGGTGAGCTATTGCAGACCGTATATCCTATAAGGCCCTTTGATATCAGCATTACCACTTGGTTTTTGCTTCGAAACTGGTTATTTGTGGGACTTCCCTTTGTTCTTCTGGGAATCATCTTTTCAGATTATGTTGATGGTAAGGACCGGGATCAGAATAAGCTCTTTTACCAGGGACTTATGATGGCTGCGCTGGGACTGATACTAACCTTTGTGGAGATCAGAATCTTTGGAATTAAGGAAGTATATGTGGGTTCAGTTCTGATTATTCTTGGAATATTCTTCATTTCTGAGAAAATTAAAGAGGGCGGTATGTTTTGGTGGAAGCTTGGCAGAGATGGATCAGCAGGTATTTACTACTACCACGTGCTGATCATAGCCATTTATGACATTGCCTATAACAAAGACATTATAAAATATCAATTGATGTGGCAAAAGCCCTTTATTATAATGGCAATAAGTATTGTGTTATTCGGAATAATTCCCATGGGGTTTAGGAGTATAAGAAGTCATGACTAAAGAACAGTTTCTAGAGTTTTCCAAAAATAAAGTAATATTCCTGGATGGAGCCACAGGAACCAACCTGATGAAGGCTGGAATGCCTGCGGGAGTCTGTCCTGAACAGTGGATTCTTGAGCATAGAGATGTAATGGTGGACCTTCAGAGAAGGTACGTGGAGGCAGGAAGTAACATCGTTTATGCCCCAAGTTTTACCGCAAACAGGGTTAAGCTGACCTATTACGGCCTTGTAGACAGGATAAAAGAGATCAATACTGACCTTGTTAATATCTCTAAAGAAGCAGCAGGAGGAAAGGCTCTTGTTGCCGGTGATATCACCATGACCGGTAAGCAGCTTAAGCCTGTTGGAGATATGGATTTTGAGGATCTTGTGGAGGTTTACAAGGAGCAGATCAGGATCCTTGATGAAGCAGGCGTTGACATCTTTGTAGTTGAGACCATGATGAGTCTTCAGGAGTGCAGAGCAGCTCTTCTTGCTGCCAAGGAGGTCACAGATAAGGCAGTTATGGTGACCCTTACCTTTGAGGCAGACGGAAGAACTCTTTATGGAAGTGATGCTGCTTCCTGTGCAATTACTCTGGAAGCCCTTGGAGCCTGCGCTATTGGAGCCAACTGTTCTACTGGTCCTGATAAGATGATGGAGGTTATTTCTGCCATGGCCAGTGTCACCAGTATTCCTATTATTGCTAAGCCTAATGCTGGACTTCCTAAGTCTCTTCCTGATGGAAGCACTGAATACGACATGGATTCGGACACTTTTGTTAAGGAGATGGAACTGCTTCTTAAAGCGGGAGCTTCTGTTGTGGGCGGCTGCTGCGGAACTACTCCTGATTATATTGCAGGGCTCAAGAATGCCTACGGAGAGCTTGATCCCCAGACTCTTACTGGAGAGGATGGTAATCCTATTCCTAGGAAGATAAATGGTCGCAGATACCTTTGTTCAGAGAGAAGGAGTCTGTCCTTTGGTATGGATGACCCTTTTATGATCGTGGGAGAGAGGATCAATCCTACTGGTAAAAAGAAATTACAGGAAAAGCTTCGTGAAGGCAATCTTGATATGGTAAGTGATTTTGCCCAGAGTCAGGAGGCTGAGGGAGCTGCTATTCTTGATATTAACGTGGGAATGAGCGGAATCGATGAAAAGGACATGATGCTTAAGGTTCTTGAAGAAGTAATGTCCCAGACAGATCTTCCACTTTGTATTGATACAAGTAGTAAAGAGGTAATGGAGGCTGCTCTTAGGATGTATCCTGGTAGAGCCCTTATGAATTCCATTTCTCTTGAGAAGGGTAAGGCTGAAGAATTCCTTCCTCTTGCTAAGAAATACGGCGCTATGTTTATTCTGCTGCCTCTAAGTTTTTCTGGTCTTCCAAAGGACCTTGAAGAAAAGAAGGAAAACGTGGATAAGCTGGTAGACATGGCCTTTGATCTTGGTATGACCAAGACTGACATTGTGGTGGATGGACTTGTTGCCACCATCGGTGCAGATAAAAATGCTGCACTAAATACACTAGATACTATAGAATATTGTTATAGGAACGATTTAGCAACAATTTGTGGACTGTCTAACATTTCATTTGGACTTCCACAGAGAAGCTTTATAAATACAGCATTCCTTACTATGGCCATATCTAAGGGCCTTACAATGGCCATTGCTAATCCATCACAGGAAATGTTGGTTAATGCTGCTTTTGCTTCAGACCTTCTTAAGAACAAGGAAGAGTCTGATATCAGATATATTGAGAGAATGAGCAGGTACGACGGCGAAGTTAAGATGTCAGCTGGCGGAGCTGGTGCTGGCGCTACAGGTTCTGGGAATGCTCAGGGCGGAGCTGGAGCTGGAAGCACACAGGCTGCAGCTGGAACTACTGGAGCAAGCGCTTCAGGAGATGGTTCCAAGGATTATCTGGCCATCATTAAGAAGGATGTGTTAAGTGGTTCTAAGAGAACCATTGTCAGAGATACCAAGGAAGCTGTTGAGAGCGGCATTGAGCCAAAGGTTATTCTTAATGACGTGCTAATGCCTGCAATTAACGAGGTTGGTGAACTTTTTGATAAGGGTAAGTTCTTTTTACCACAGCTAATATCCGGAGCAGAAGCCATGAAGCTCTCTATTGGATATCTTGAGCCTCTTCTTAAGGATGACGGAGAGGTTAATGAGGAGCTTCCTGTTATTGTAATTGCCACAGTTCACGGGGATATCCATGATATTGGTAAGAACCTGGTGGCTCTTATGCTTAAGAACTATGGCTTTAGAGTGATCGACCTTGGTAAGGATGTGCCTAAGGAAGAGATAATAAGGGCTGCCAAGGAAAATGATGCTAGTATCATAGCTCTTTCTGCTCTCATGACCACCACCATGAAGGAAATGAAGAACGTGGTGGAGCTTGCAAGAAAAGAGGAGCTTAAAGCCAAGATAATAATTGGAGGCGCAGTTGTTACTGAGGACTATGCCTTTGAAATTGGTGCAGATGGTTATTCATCTGATGCTGCAGATGCAGTCAGAGTAGTTAAGAAGATTTTGGAAATTGCTTAAATACATTTGGAGGTGGCCTTAATGATTGGTGCAGAGGCGATAGTAAAGTGTCTTGAAAAAGAAAAGGTTAAAGTAATCTACGGTTATTCTGGAGTTGCGATCGATCCATTTTGGAACAGCATTCTTAAGACAGATATTAAGACTGTTCTTATTAGGACTGAGCAAAATGCAGCTCATTGTGCCAGCGGATACGCCAGAATAAGCGGTGAGGTTGGAGTCTGCGCCGTCACATCAGGTCCTGGTGCCACTAATCTTATAACAGGAATAGCTACTGCCTATGCGGACAGTATTCCTCTTGTGTGCATCACAGGTCAGGTTAATTCTGACATGATCGGCAGTGATGTGTTCCAGGAGGCTGATATTACAGGAGCTGTGGAGTCTTTTGTTAAGTACAGCTACCTGGTTAGAGATGTTAACGACCTTCCAAGGATATTTAAAGAGGCCTTCTATATTGCCAACACTGGTCGTAGAGGCCCTGTACTTATTGATATTCCTTATGATGTTCAGATGGCTGAGTTATCTGGAAAATTTGCATATCCTGAGTCTATTTCCATGAGATCCTACAAGCCTACTGTTCATGGTAATGTGGCCCAGATCAAGAAGGTTATTAAAGAAATTGAGAAGGCTAAGAAGCCTATCATCTGTGTTGGCGGCGGTGTTCACCTTAGTGGTGCCACAGAGGAGATCAGGAAGTTTGCTGAGCTTAATCAGGTGCCTGTTGTTTCTACCATGATGGGTATTGGTGTTATGCCTACTGAGCATCCTCTTTGCTTTGGAATGGTGGGCAACAACGGACAGCCTTTTGCTAACAGGGCAATGAATGAGTCAGACCTGCTTCTCATGGTTGGAGCAAGAGTTGCTGACAGAGCGGTGAACAGACCTGACCTTATTACAGAGAACAAGGTAATGGTCCACATTGATGTCGACCCTGCTGAGATCGGTAAAAATGTTGGTCCTACAATTCCTCTTGTTGGAGATATTAAGCATATTTTTGAGGAATTCCTTAAATATGATAACCATGCAGATGATCATTCTGAGTGGCTTAAGATGCTTGAGGGCTATAAGAGTAGCATGGGGTCACTAAGAAGTGCTTCCACTGGTAAATATGTGGATCCTAAGGACTTTATTACTAAGCTGTCTCTTAAGATGAAGGATGATGCTGTGTATGTGGCAGATGTGGGCCAGAACCAGATCTGGTCCTGTGCTTATCACATCGTTAAGAATGGCAGATTCCTTACCTCTGGTGGTATGGGGACTATGGGCTATTCCATTCCAGCTGCCATGGGTGCCAAGATGGCTGCTCCTAAGAAACAGGTGGTAGCTGTGATCGGAGATGGTGCTTTCCAGATGTCCTTTATGGAGCTGGCTACCATGAAGCAGTACAAGGTCAATGTAAAGATTGTTGTTATGAAGAACGGATTCCTTGGAATGGTAAGAGAGCATCAGCACTATGCTTATGACGACAACTATTCAATGGTTCAGCTTTCAGATGATCCTGATCTTTCACTGATTGCCCAGGCCTACAAGATGGGCTACATGAAGGTGGACGGAGATACAGATATCCTGAAGGCTTTAGATGAGTTCCTTAAGGATGATTCTTCCTGCATCATGGAAGTTAGCGTGGATCCTATGGATCTGGTTAAATACTGATGGATGATGGTTAATGATAGTGAAAGTTACTGATCGTAATAGATTTGTTTAAATATGATTTGAAAAGGGAGCCCCAGATGAAGAGAATATACTCAGTACTAGTAGAAAATAGAGCAGGTGTACTTTCCAAGGTAGCAGGTCTTTTCTCAAGAAGGAACTTCAATATCGATTCTCTGGTTGTTGGTGAGACTGCTGATAAGAGCGTATCCTGCATGACCATTGTTTCAAGTGGTGATGAGAGAACCATTGAGCAGATAGAGAAACAGCTCAACAAGAAGATAGATGTTATCAAGGTTAAGACCTTTAAAGAGAGCATGAGTATCAACCGCGAGCTTATGCTCATCAAGGTCAAGTACAACAAGGAGAACCGTCGTGACATCATGGAGAACTGCCAGATCATGAAGGCTGACATCGTTGACATGTCCAAGAACATGATGGTCATCCAGATCTGTGACACCTCCGAAAGAATTGAGCTCTTTATCGAGATGCTAAAGAGTGTCAGCATAGTAGAGATCGCGCGCACTGGAACTGTGGCCCTTACTAAGTGTAATGAGCAGTGAGTGTAGTTAATGCGTGTTGTGACTGCTGGCAGTAAGTGTGTGGCATGTCTACTGATGGTGTAGAGTACAGTGAATTTGAGCCCCGGGCGTTCATGGGAAACCATGACGCCCGGTTTTTGCGGTTTTTATGGCTCTTTTTGTCGCTTGTTTCGTCGTGCACCTGGAAGTGAATCTTGTTCTTGACTCCGAATTCTGAAAAACACAGAAAAATCAAGGGATCCTTCTATTTTTCTGTATTGGTTTCTGGGAATATGGTATTTATTGATGATATAGTGATAAAACGCATGCTATATATGGCATAAAGCAAGTTATAGCCAACATGCTGATAATATGTGTGCTTATATCCGTTAAAGTGTACAGAAAAAATGAGAAAGACGCGCATTTCTCTGTATTTTGGCTTGGAAACTATTTCTATGATATAATCACTCTGGCATTACGACAAAATAGTAAATCTACATATTGGCGCAAATGCAGTGTTTTCTTGATAATAAGCTCAACGGAAGGTTAATGATGAAGAATATATATTGTAATGTATGTGGGAATAAAATAGAAGAGGGTCAGAAGTACTGTAGCGTATGCGGAGCACCGGCACATGAGGAGATAGGAGCTGACTTTGATATTAGTAGCATTAATACTAGCTCTTTTTTGAATGCTAGCAATAATAAGAGCAGTCAGAATAACTATTCTTATACACCTGTGCCAGAGAGCGTTATGCAGGCTTCAAATAAAGCTAATAGGGCTTTACCTCCAACTACTCCAAATAGTAAATCCAAGAAGAAGTCAGTTCTTTTACCAATTCTTGCAATCCTGGCGATCGCATTAGTTGGTACGGGAATTGTTGCTGTTATTGTGAAGGCAATACTTGGAAGCTTTGGAGCTGGAGGAACAGGAAGCGTAGGAAGTACAAGTGGTTCTGGGAATACAGTTAGCTCTGGAAATAGTGGTGGTTCTAACATTCTGGATACTCTTGTTGGCAAGAAGGATATTACAACCATAGTGTGTTTCGATGGAATGATCATCAACAGCAAGGGTGAGTACAATGACCAGTTCTATAGTTCTGATAAATGGCTGGCTTCATATAAAGAGTGGGTTTATGATGATACCTTTGATCACAGCCAGGCTGTTGTTGTAGAGAACGGAACCTGCTATTACATTGATGCAAGTCTTGAGTATAAAGTTGTTGCAGAAGGTGTGGATGGAGCCATCATCAATAAGAATGGTGGATATATCATATACGAAAAGAAAGATGAAACATCGCTTTACTACTACGATATAGCTAATGGCGAGGCTACTCTTGTTTCAGATAGTTGTTATCATATCGAGAACTGCGCGATTTCCAACGACGGTCAGTATGTTGTGTATTATGAATATGGCATGGATGCTATGGTTTCATATGATAAAAGCGGCGAAAAGACTAAGCTTCTTGCCGGTGATTATGATTGTATAGCTTTTTCTGATGACGGACAGAGGGGCTTCTTTAAGGCCTCTGTAGATGGAAAAGATGTTCTTTATTACCTGAGTATGGCTGATGGCGATATAAGGGTCATCGATGAGAAGCCTGACACAACGCTGATTGTGTCTTACGATTGTAGAGAAATTCTCGCCTATGGCTATAACAGTCTTCATTTCTTTAGTGAAGAGATGGAGAAGAGCAAAGTTCTTGATTCGGATTTCTATGGGGATGAAATCCATTTTTCTGAGGGAGACTTTGTAGAAAAGAGCGATTACTGTTATGGAGTTCACTATTCAACTCTTACAGAGCTTGTTCCTTTTGCCATTAACTGTTCAGATGAGATTTATTGGTTCTACGATAAGGCTGAGGATGTTGTAATCCTCAATTACTTAACTCTGGATAAGAGATGCCTTAGCGTAACCAAGGACAAGCTTGAAGTCCTTTGCCTTAGAGATAACAAGCTGATGCGTCAGATAGTTACAGGAAAGGACATTCACGTAGATAACTACGATGATCTGGAAGCGCCTGTTACGTACATTAAATCTAACAAGGATATGTCTATTGTTTACATCAGCATGAAGAATAATGTTTATTCTTTCGATGATGGCAAGCTTAAACTTATAGAAGAGGACCTTAAGATATGGCCTGACCTTGATTATGAGCCCTATGAGGATATGTTCTATTTTGGAAAGGACCTAGAGCTCTATTCGGTAAATGGTGGCAAGAGTACAATTGAGCTTGCCTATGATAACTACAATGGATTTAAACATCTTGATGCCAGGTATGGAGCATGCATGGTCTTTGAAGATACACATGGTGATCTGTTCCTTAGAATATTTGGAACAACGATACCTATAGATAAAGATGAGTAATATAATATGAATATGCTAAGCCAGACACGGACAGTGCCTGGCTTTTTGCATGTCTCTAAGAACAATATAGAGATATAACTAAGAATGGATTACATCATGTAAAAAGAACTATTAATTTTTCACTTTAGTACTGTAAAATAATGAGAGTTTAAAGTGCAAAAGAAAATTGTTGACACAAATCTCTCCCGTGGTATAATTTGTTTTAAATTAGTTATGTTTTAGGGCTGATTCAACATCAAAAAGGCACAAAAATCCAGTTAAAAAAGCAAGAAATACATCACACTTTAAAGTGTAAAAGTATAGTGATAAATACTGGATTACGAGCTGATAGGGGAGCTAAAATATGCAAAAAAAAGTATTTCAATTATTGGTTGATAATACATCGGGTGTTCTCTCAAGAATTGCAGGTCTTTTTTCAAGAAGAGGATACAACATCGATAGTATTACAGCCGGTCTTACAGCAGATCCCAGATACACACGAATTACTATAGTTACATCAGGTGATGATGTGATCCTTGAGCAGATTGAGAAGCAGGTGGCTAAGCTTGTGGACGTTCGCGATATTCATGAACTTAAGCCAGATGACTCTGTCTACAGAGAGCTTGCTATGGTCAAGGTTAGATGTACACCGGA
The DNA here is from genome assembly GCF_000622085.1 of Butyrivibrio proteoclasticus P6B7. Taxonomy (GTDB): domain Bacteria; phylum Bacillota; class Clostridia; order Lachnospirales; family Lachnospiraceae; genus Butyrivibrio; species Butyrivibrio proteoclasticus_A. The sequence goes on along the minus strand of NZ_JHWL01000009.1, from coordinate 54,325 downwards.
TGAGAGACAGGGAATCCTTGCTACAGCCAATATCTTCAGAGGTAACATCGTAGATGTAAGCCCTGATTCACTTATTATCGAGATCACTGGTAACCAGTCCAAGATTGACGCCTTCATTAAGCTTCTTGAAGGCCACGAGATCTTAGAGCTTGCAAGAACAGGTATCGCAGGCCTTGGAAGAGGAACTGACAAGGTTGTATATCTGGACGAGTAAGAGATAGCTCTTTTAACAGGAGCTAATTAATAGCATTAGTAACGTATATGATTTTGAGAATTCAAAATTAATATAGAAACAGATTAGAAAACGGAGGAAAAACATTATGTCACAGGAAGCACGTATCTTTTATCAGGAAGATTGTAACTTATCATTACTTGAGGGCAAGACAATTGCTATTATCGGTTATGGTTCACAGGGCCATGCTCATGCACTTAACCTTAAGGATTCAGGTTGCAAGGTAATCGTAGGTCTTTACGAGGGTTCTAAGAGTAAGGCTAAGGCTGAGGCTCAGGGACTTGAGGTTTATACAACAGCTGAGGCTGCTAAGAAGGCTGATATCATCATGATTCTTATCAACGATGAGAAGCAGGCTAAGATGTACAAAGAAGACATCGAGCCAAACCTTCAGCCAGGCAACATGCTTATGTTCGCTCACGGATTCAACGTACACTTCGGTCTTATCAAGGCTCCAAAGGATGTAGACGTAGCTATGATCGCTCCTAAGGCTCCTGGACATACTGTTCGTTCTGAGTACCAGGCTGGTAAGGGAACACCTTGTCTTGTAGCTGTTGAGCAGGATGCTACAGGTAAGGCTCTTGATCTTGCACTTGCTTATGGTGCTGGAATCGGTGGAGCTAGAGCTGGTCTTTTAGAGACAACATTCAGAACAGAGACAGAGACTGACCTCTTTGGTGAGCAGGCTGTTCTTTGCGGCGGTGTTTGCGCTCTTATGCAGGCTGGTTTCGATACACTTGTTGAGGCCGGTTATGACCCAAGAAACGCATACTTCGAGTGCGTACATGAGATGAAGCTCATTGTAGACCTTATCTATCAGTCAGGCTTTGCTGGAATGAGATACTCTATCTCTAACACAGCTGAGTACGGTGACTATGTAACAGGTCCTAAGCTCATCACAGACGAGACTAAGAAGACAATGAAGAAGATCCTTTCAGACATCCAGGATGGAACCTTCGCTAAGGAATTCCTTCTTGATATGTCAGAGGCTGGCGGACAGGTTCACTTCCAGGCTATGCGTAAGCTCCATGCTGAGCATCCATCAGAGAAGATCGGTGCTGAGATCAGAAAGCTTTACAGCTGGAACAACGAGTCTGATAAGCTCATCAACAATTAAGCCTCGTTGAAAATGTTTATGAATTAGGCTAATATTAAAGAGTGTCATCTGATAAGGTGGCACTCTTTTTGAGTGAGAGAAGAAAATATTCATATTATTTACGAGGTTTAAATGAGTCAATCAAGCGAGAACGAATTTATTATTGAAAGAGAAATTTCCAGCAGCCAGGATGATGCTCAGAATAAAAGGGCAGGAGATGAGGCTGTATCTAAAGAGGTCAAGAAGGCAAGTAAGAGAAAGAGCTATTATACTCCCGTTATAATGTTCTTTGGCGGCTTTCTTATGTATGTCCTCTCTATTCTTCCTATTCTGATTTCAAGGGGACTTCCATTCTTCTATTATGGAGACTATAACGTTCAGCAGATTCCATTCTATATTCTTGCCCACAGGGCAGTTAAGAGCGGACAGTTCTTCTGGAACTGGAATGCGGATCTTGGCGGAACTATGTTTGGTGACTTCGCTTTTTATCTTTGGGGAAGTCCATTCTTCTGGATCACAACACTGTTTAATGAAAGTACCATTCCATACCTTATGCCATTTCTGATGGCTCTTAAGTATGCTACAGCTTCATGCACAGCATATCTTTATCTTAAGAAGCATGTTAATAAGTATATCTACGCCATGATCGGAGGCTTCCTTTATGCCTTCTCTGGTTTTAATGCCTGCAACATCGTGTTTAACCACTTTACAGACTCAGTATGCTTCTTCCCATTGTTCCTTTTAGCCTTTGATAATCTCATGGCTCTTGATGATCAGAACACTAATAAGAAGTTTGTTCCTGGTGGCAAAAGATTTATTCTCTTTGCCCTGATGACTGCAATTATGTCTATCATCAACTATTACTTCTTCTTTGGTCAGGTTCTGTTCCTTATTATCTACTTCATTGTTAGATACGTTAGATACAACAAGCTTGAGAACTCCTTTAGAATGTTCAATAGAGCGTTGTTTGGTGGCGTGTTCGGAGTTCTTTTAGCAGGCTTTTTCCTTATGCAGGCCTATGCTGGAATTCAGGGTAACAGCCGTCTTGATAACTTTATAAATGGCTACAACATCTTTGTATATCCTAGTGAGAAGCTTCTCTGGGATATTCTTAAGAGTGTTTCCATGATCACAGATATTATCGGTAAGGGAACTCTCTTTTACACAACAACAGTTAAGAATGCGTCTCTTGCTGCCTATATTCCAATGTTTGGTGTATCTGGCGTTGTTGCATTCTTCCTTCTTAACAAGAAAAAGAAAAATTGGATGAAGGATCTGTTCAAGGTATGCGTTGTATTTGCAGCTATCCCTGTACTTAACGCTTCCTTCTCTATGTTTAACAGCTCATATTATGCAAGATGGTTCTACATGCCTGTGCTTCTTATGTGCCTTATGACAGCCAAGGCTTTGGAGAGAGGCAATACTCCTCAGATCAAGAAGGGTGTAATTGTTGCAGTTTCACTTTTCCTTTTCTTCGTGGCAGTGTACTTTATCCCATCAACAGACGACAACGGCAAGGTTGTTTATATGAAGATGGCAGAGAACAAGTACATCTTCTTAAGAGGAGTTCTGGGAACAGCAATTCTTTGCCTTATGCTTCTTCTTATCGTGTTTGCTATTCCTAAGAAATTCATTAGAAGAGCAGGACAGAATGCCGGACCTACAGTTAGAGACAGGATTTTCCTTTTTGCTACTATAATCGCCTGCATCGTTGCTACATTCGTACCAGTTAAGAACAGTAGCACCATCATTACTGACAAGGGTAAGAAGATGTGGCAGGAGCAGATGCTCTTTAATAAGGTTTATGTAGATGACAGCTCTTTTGCAAGGGGCGAAGTGGACAGTACCTCCACCAACTACGATATGGTCTGGGGAATTCCTTCAATCCACTGCTTCCTTAGTACTGTGCCTTCTGAAATCTTTGATTTCCTGAAGGGAACAGGAGATATCACAAGAACTGTTGAGACCAATATCCCAACAGACAGAGTTGGTCTTAAAGCGATTCTTTCTGCAAGGTATTACTTCGAAAATGCCAGCGTTAATAAGAACAGAATCTATGAGAAGGGAGAAGGTACAGAAGGGTATTACTTTATCAATTCTCAGGACGGCTTTGACGTATTTGAGAACCTCAACTACATCCCTATGGGATTTGCCTACGACTACTACATTACAGAGTCTGAGTGGGAGGATCTTGAGATCAAGGATCACGATATGGATCTTTCAAGAGTTCTTATAATCTCAGATGAGGATGCCCTTAAATACGGCGATTCTCTGGCTATGGATGAGCTTACAGCCGAGGATCTTACTTCAGATGTATTTACTTATGAGAACTTTACAGCAGAGTGTACCAAGAGAAAGGCTACAGCCTGCACTTCCTTTGAGCCTGATACCTATGGCTTTAGCGCAACAACAGCAGCTCTTAAGGACAGCACTTTGGTATTCTTCTCAGTGCCTAATACAAAGGGCTTTAGCTGTACTGTAGACGGAGTTGATACGCCTATCCTTACAGCAGATTACGGACTTATGGCTATTCCTGTTTATGGAGGAGTTCATGAGATCAGAGTTACATACACTCCAGAGGGCTTTAAATCTGGTCTTGTCATGAGCGTAACTGGCCTTATGCTTCTTGTTATCTACGGATTTGCAACAGTCATGATCAGTAAAAAAGAATATTAATATAGATCAAGAAAAACGATTAAATTTGTTATGTGTTTTGCCGAAGTTCATTATGTTATATTTATGCATAGATTATTGATGAAAAGTTAGGAGAGTATGACAGTATGAGCCAAATGACCATGAGCCAGAAGATACTGGCAGCCCACGCAGGACTTGAAAAAGTAGAGGCAGGACAGCTTATTGAGGCAAATCTTGACCTTGTTCTTGGCAATGACATCACAAGCCCTGTTGCAATCAAGGAAATGGAGAAGTTCAGTAAGAAGGGTGTATTTGATAAAGATAAGATTGCTCTTGTTCCTGATCACTTCGTTCCTAACAAGGATATTAAGTCAGCAGAGAACTGCAAGTGCGTTAGAGAATTTGCAGTAAGAAATAAGATCACTAACTATTTTGAAGTTGGACAGATGGGTATTGAGCATGCTCTTTTACCAGAAAAAGGTCTTACAGTGGCTGGAGATCTGATCATCGGTGCAGATTCACATACTTGTACCTACGGAGCTTTGGGAGCATTCTCAACTGGTATTGGATCTACCGATATGGCAGCTGGAATGGCAACAGGAAAGGCATGGTTCAAGGTTCCTTCTGCTATCAAGTTCAACATCGTTGGTAAGCCATCCAAGTGGGTAAGTGGTAAGGATGTGATCCTTCATATCATCGGTATGATCGGTGTTGATGGAGCTCTTTATAAATCTATGGAGTTCGTGGGCGAGGGCATTAAGAACCTTACTATGGACGACAGATTTACAATCGCTAACATGGCAATTGAGGCTGGCGGTAAGAACGGTATCTTCCCTGTTGACGATGTGGCCCTTGCTTACATGCAGGAGCATGCGCCAGGTAAGAAGTTCACTGTCTATGAGGCAGATGAGGATGCAATCTACGACGAGGAGTACACAATTGACTTAAGTCAGCTTAAGCCTACAGTTGCATTCCCACATCTTCCAGAGAATACACATACCTTTGATGATATCGATGATATCAAGATTGATCAGGTTGTTATCGGATCCTGCACAAATGGTCGTATCGATGACCTTAGAATAGCTGCTGAGATCCTTACAGACCATCACGTTGCAGAGGGAGTCAGATGTATCGTGATCCCTGCAACCCAGAAGATTTACATGGATGCCATGGAAGAGGGTCTTCTTAGGATTTTCATCGAGGCCGGTGCCGTCGTTTCTACACCTACCTGTGGACCATGTCTTGGCGGATATATGGGCGTCCTTGCTTCCAAGGAGAGATGCGTATCCACCACCAACAGGAACTTTGTTGGACGAATGGGAGCTATAGATTCAGAGATTTATCTTGCATCACCTGCAGTTGCTGCTACAAGTGCTGTTACTGGTAAACTCTCACAGCCTTCAGAATTGGGGCTTTAATACTGACAAATAGCTAAGAAAAGGATGGTGTAATATGAAGGCTGCAAAAGGAACAGTTTTTAAATATGGTGATAACGTTGATACTGATGTAATAATCCCTGCAAGATATCTTAATACTACAGATCATGCGGAGCTTGCCAAGCACTGCATGGAGGATATCGACGCTGACTTTGCTTCTAAGGTTCAGGCTGGAGATATTATTGTTGCTGACAAGAACTTTGGTTGCGGCTCATCAAGAGAGCATGCTCCAATTGCCATCAAGGCTTCTGGTGTTAGCTGCGTAATAGCTAAGAGCTTTGCAAGAATCTTTTACAGAAACAGCATCAATATCGGACTTCCAATCATTGAATGTGAGGAGGCTGCCGATGCTATCAAGGCTGGCGATGTTGTAAGTATCGATTTTGATTCCGGTCTTATCACAGATGAGACCACAGGTAAGACCTTTAAGGGTCAGGCATTTCCTGAGTTCATGCAAAAGATAATTGACTCTGAGGGACTTATCAATTATATAAACGCCAATTGATGAGACTTTCGCTGGGTTATGTTTTAAGTCGTGAGATAAGAGAGTGCAAATTTCAAAGTTTGCACTCTTTATTTTTGGCTTTAACTTAAATCAGTGATATATTATTATTGTATAAGTGCGTAAATTCTAATCTGGAGGATTATATGAATAGATTATTTTGTGTAGTTCCTTGCTACAACGAGCAGGAAGTTTTACCAGAGACCTCTAAGCGTCTCGAGGCCAAGGTTAAAGAGCTTATCGCTTCCGGTAAGATTTCTTCTGATAGCAGGGTTCTATTTGTTAATGATGGATCCAAGGATGAGACCTGGAACATAATCAAAAAGCTTCATGAGGAAAATGAGATATTCCAGGGCATTAACCTTTCTAAGAACATGGGACATCAGAACGCTCTCTTAGCAGGCCTTATGACTGTTAAGGATATCTGCGATGCAGCCATTTCTTTGGATGCAGATCTTCAGGACGACATCAATGCCATTGATGAGATGGTGGATAAGTTCAATGAAGGCGCTGATATTGTCTATGGTGTCAGGAGTAAAAGAGCTACAGACACTTTCTTTAAGAGATTCACAGCCGAGTCATTTTATAAGCTGATCAACAGCATGGGCGGTAAGACTGTTTACAACCACGCTGACTACAGACTTATGAGCAGACGTGCCCTTCTGGCCCTTTCTGATTTTGGAGAGGTTAATCTTTTCCTTAGAGGAATTGTGCCTATGGTGGGCTTTAACACCGATGTTGTCTACTATGAGAGAGCAGAGCGATTTGCAGGAGAGAGTAAGTATCCTCTTAAGAAGATGCTTAGCTTTGCGATTGAAGGTATCACAAGCCTTAGTACTAAGCCTATCAAGCTTATTACAAGCCTTGGATTCTTTATTTTCTTTATAAGTATTATTGCACTTATTTATAGTATTGCAGTTCACTTTTATGGCCATACAGAGCCAGGTTGGACTTCAACCCTTGTTTCTGTTTGGGCAATTGGCGGACTTATCATGATCTCTCTTGGAGTTATAGGAGAGTATATTGGCAAGATTTACCTTGAGGTTAAGAGCAGGCCACGCTTTATTATTCAGGACTATGTAGCTGATGATAAGGACAGGGCTAAGGCAGAGAATATCTACACAAGAGATATCTGATAGATAGCTCTTTTATGTGATTATTAAAAAGAAATATGAAACGGAGATTTAGTAGTAATGGCAAACGGACACGGCAAGAAACCAGAAGACTTTAAGAAGCAGATGGAGGACAGCTTTAAAGTCAATCTTTCAGAACACTCACATGTTAAAAAAGTAATTGGAATCGTAAGCGGTAAGGGCGGCGTAGGTAAGAGCCTTGTTACAGGTCTTTCCGCTGTTGCAATGAATAAAAAGGGCTATAAGACAGCTATCATGGATGCTGATATCACAGGCCCTTCAATTCCTAAGATGTTTGGAATCGGCAAAGCTAATTATGCAGATGAGACAGGTCTTTTACCTGCTGTTACAGAGGGCGGCCTTAAGGTTATGTCCCTTAATATGCTTATGGATAATGAGACGGATCCAGTTATCTGGAGAGGTCCTGTTATCGCAGGAATCGTTAAGCAGTTCTGGACTGATGTTAACTGGGGAGATGTGGACTTCATGTTCGTAGATATGCCTCCAGGAACAGGAGATGTACCTCTTACTGTATTCCAGTCTCTTCCTGTAGACGGAATCATCGTTGTTTCAACTCCACAGGAGCTTGTAGGAATGATCGTTGAGAAGGCTGTTAACATGGCCAATATGATGAATATTCCTGTACTTGGAATTGTAGAGAATATGAGCTATATGAGCTGTCCACATTGTGGAGAGCCTATCAATATCTTTGGTGAGAGTAAGATTGAGAGCTATGCAGCTTCAAAGGGAATCGATATTCTGGGTCGTATTCCTCTTGATCCTAAGATTGCTGGTCTTATCGATGCTGGTAAGGCTGAGGATGTGGAGAATGATTATCTGGACAGCCTTGTGTATGTTCTTGATGGACTTATCAAGGAATAATAGTTTTAGTCAATTTCTTTAGAGGTGGTAGTGTTTTATGAAAATGAGACCAGAGAAAAATCAGGTAACATGGGCAATGACCATATTCATCCTGGCAATATGTCTGATGCTATCTTACTATGTGATTTTTAATACCAAGACTATTGTTTCCGGATTCAATACGGTGGTGGACGCCCTGTCAGGAATTATCGTGGGTGCCATAATTGCATATCTCTTGATTCCTCTTTTAACAGGAATTGAGACTATGATTCTGGAGCCTATTTATAAGAGGCTTGGATTTGATGTTTCAAGATCTGCAGGGGCTGATAAAAAGAAAAGATCCCAGATGAGGAAGATTGCTATCGTGATTACTATGGTTATCTTTTTTTATATCCTTTACAGCTTGTTCAGTATCATCATTCCTCAGATAATCAGCAGTATCAAGGAGATTAATAGAAATCTTCCTTCATATATCAGACAGGTTGATATCTATTCCAACAACCTGTTGGCTAATAACCCTGATCTTCAATCCTTTGTGGATTCACAGCTGGATGCTTACTACGAGAACTTAAGTGATTTCCTTACCAAGAAGCTTATGCCCCTTATTCCCACAGATGCCAAGGCTTATTCCAAGGTCCTTAAGGTGGCTTCCCAGAGCTTTCTTGGGGTTATCAAGGTGCTCTTTGATTTCATCGTTGGCTTTATCGTTGCTATTTATATTCTTAATTCTAAAGAGACCTTTACAACTCAGGGTAAGAAGCTTTGCTATGCTGCGTTTAAAGAGGATTTTGCCAACGAGCTTATCGGCGGCTTTAGATTTGTGAACAATACATTCCAAGGATTCATTGGTGGTAAGCTTATTGATTCTCTTATCATTGGAATTATCTGCTACTTTGGATGTCTTTTCCTTGGAATCTCATATCCAGTGCTGATTGCAGTTATTGTTGGTGTTACCAATATTATTCCTTTCTTTGGACCATATATTGGTGGCGGAATGGGAGCTCTTTTGCTGGTAATGATCAATCCTATTAAGGCATTGGTGTTCCTTATCTTTGTTATTATTCTGCAGCAGTTTGACGGCAATATCCTTGGACCTGCCATCATTGGTAACTCTACAGGACTTTCAAGCTTTTGGGTTATCTTTGCTATTACGTTCTTTGGCGGAATCTGGGGAATCGTTGGATGGCTTGTGGGAGTTCCAATCTTTGCGGTGTTCTATGCACTGGTTTCAAGGATTACAAATAAGCTCCTGATCCAGAAGGGACTTAGTACTAATACAAGAGATTATGATGATCTGGCTTATATAGAGGAGTCAGAGTATAAGCTTCTTAGCGATAAGAACAACACCAAGTTCAACTCAAGGAGCCACACATCTACATTTAAGAAGGTCTTCAAGCTTAAGAATCTGCCTAAGTTTGGCGCTAAGAAAGAGAAGAAGGCCGATGACAAGGTGGATGGTGAAAAGAAATAATCAAGATTGATTAGAAAAGATTAATATTGATCAAGTTATAAAAAATCGTCCGTCAGTAAGTTTGTACTCTTGACGGACGATTTTATTGGATTATAATTGAATTTATTAGTGCTTTGATGTGCTAAAGTAATATGAAAAAAGTGAGGAGAAGTTATGAGCAAGAAGAATTTGGATTGGGCAAATATTGGATTTAGTTACATGGTTGCTGATAAGAGATTTGTCTCCAACTACAAGGATGGTAAGTGGGATGAGGGAACTCTTACAGAGGACTCAAGAGTCGTGTTAAGCGAGGATTCCGGCGTTCTTCACTATGCTCAGGAGTGTTTTGAGGGACTTAAGGCCTACGAGACAGAGGATGGCAAGATTGTTACTTTCAGACCTGATCTCAATGCCAAGAGAATGGTAGATTCAGCTAAGAGACTTGAGATGCCTCCTTTCCCAGAAGATAGATTTATCAAGGCTGTTGAAGAAGTTGTTGCTGCCAATAAGGATTGGGTTCCACCTTATGGAAGCGGTGCTACTCTCTACATCAGACCTGTTATGTTCGCTACAGGCAATGTTATCGGTGTTAAGCCTGCTGATGAGTATCAGTTCAGAATCTTTGTAACACCTGTTGGACCATACTTTAAGGGCGGTGCTAAGCCAATCGTTGTTAAGATTTCTGACTTTGACAGAGCAGCTCCACACGGAACAGGTAATATCAAGGCTGGTCTTAACTATGCTATGTCACTTCATGCTATCGTTACAGCACATGAAGAGGGCTTTGCAGAGAATGTATATCTTGATGCTGAGTCACGTACTTACATCGAGGAGACTGGTGGAGCTAACATTATTTTCGTAACTAAGGAAGGCGGACTTGTAGTACCACAGTCCCACACAGATTCAATCCTTCCTTCTATCACAAGAAGATCAATCGTAACTGTTGCAAGAGATATCCTTGGTCTTAATGTTGAGGAGAGACCTGTTAAGCTTTCAGAGGTTGAGAACTTCGTAGAGATGGGTCTTTGCGGAACAGCTGCTGTTATCAGCCCTGTTGGTAAGATCAATGACCACGGCAAGGAGATCTGCTTCGCAAGTGGTATGGAGGAGATGGGCCCTGTAATCAAGAAGCTCTACGACACCCTCACAGGTATCCAGATGGGCACAGTAGAAGCTCCCGAGGGCTGGATCCACGTAATCGAATAAGGTATTTGGGATTTCCACGGGGCTTTTGGGGCTCTAAGCCTTACATCTGCTCGCGTTTACTCGTGGTAATCTGCATCATCAAAAATCAGATAGATGTCTCATTTCGTGTTACTCATAGAAATCGACATCTATCTGATTTTTTTCTGTGCATCTTACTCACTCGTGCAAATGTCTCGCATCTGTAAGGCTTAGAGCCCCTTGGCCCAGGTGGAAATCTCCAAATATGCCTTTTGGCAGGGGCTTTCTCTGGCGTTTGTTTTTCTGGATTGTATCTTTATATTTTTCTGCAACATTTTTGGGTCTTTATCTGTATATTATGTAGATGGTTTTCTACGGAATTGGGGTATGGATTTCGGGGATGATTATATTTGGAGGAATCTGTAAGTGAAGAAAAGGATTGTTATATTACTGTGTGCTATGTCTATGGTGCTGACTGGATGCAGCGGGCTTGGTATTCAGTGGAATTTATCAGATGAGGAAGTCAGCGTAGAGAGTAGTGACGGATCAGAAGATATAGAAGATGAAGATGCTGAAGATGACGATGATACAGATGATGAGACTAATGTAGAAGATTGGCAGGAAGTATTTAGGGAGATCATAGAGGAGGAGCACGAGGAAGATGAAGAAGCCATGTATGGCTGCAAATATGACCTTGTGTATCTGGATGATGACGATGTGCCTGAGCTGGTGACTTTAAGGGGAGGTTTTATGGCTCTTTACAGGTACCAGGAGGGAGAAGCAGAGCTTATATTTGGCGGTCCTTTCGGTCTGGGCTCTCTGGTGGAGTATTGTTATGTGGAAAGAGGGAATGCCCTGACTGCTTATGGAAGTGCTGGAGCAAGCGATCTTATCATGTATACTTATGTTTGGGAAGGAGATAGCTCTTTTGACGATGAACCAACTCATACCCTTTACAGCATTAGATATTATGATGCTAACGGTAATGGCAAGTATGATGAAGGTGAAGCGGATGAAGAGTACTACGATCAGGCAGATCAGAAGGTTTATATGGACGGCGATACAGAGCTTACAGAGGATGAGATTGATGAGTTGTATGCACAGTATCCAAGCGAGCCCTTTAGATATTTGTCCTATGAAGATGTTTTAGCTCTTTTAAAATAAGTCTGGCTCTTGAAGGCGGAAATGGTGTGTCAAAGGAGGATGTGTTATGAAAAAATTGAAAGTTCTTTTATGCATGGCAGTTGCGTGTCTTGCACTTAGTGCATGTGCCGGTGGAAGTACTGGAAAGGCTGACCACAGCAACGATAAGGTTGTGCTGATTGATGAGGTGGATCTGGCAAAAAAGCTGTTTCCTGACCTTGAGGGTATCGAGAGCACTGAGTTTGAGCAGATCGTTCCTGCGGGAAATGATAGGCTGGCTGTGGGACCTTCTGACTATATCTATCAGGGATACATAGTTCTTTCTGATGAAATGGCGGAAAAGTATGAGAGCAGCTATGTGTGGACTGAGGATGAAAAATACGAGTTTGAAGTAAGGACCATCACTGAGAGGAAGGGCGACTGGCAGTATTCAGAGGACTTTTCTAAAGATTATATGCCGGATGGATTTACAGGCAGAATGTGGCTTGATGGGAATGTTATAAGATTCTGGATCTGTACTATGTAAGTGGAAGGATGATATTAGTATGAAAAGAAAAAGTGTAATTGCAATAATATTGGCTGCGACCATGGCTTTATCTGGCTGTGTTTCTTTTAACCTGCGAGAGGACTCTGATGAAGCAAGTGATACTCAGAGTACGGCTGAAGTTAGTGATAGTGAGATAGATGAGGAAAACGCCGAGGAGGATTCATCTGCAGAGGACAATACTTCTGAGGATGATGAAGAAGCGGATGGAGACAGTGCAGATGTAGCTGAGGATGATTTCTCTTTGGATTACAGAGAGGCAACTATTGATGATCCATGGGTTGAGGTGCTTTTTGAAGAAGATCTGACCTATGAAGAGGTTAATGATGGTAAGCTGGATTATAGCGGTATTTATGAAGACAACCAGGGCACCAACATCCCATATGCTTATTGTAATCTGATCAAGCAGCTGGATGGTACCTATTATTGTGAGCTTTACAGCTATAGAAGTGTTTTCGATGAGGGAACAGCCACATATGTAAGTGATGGCGTTCTTGAATATAACTCAGATTATTACACTGGAACTATTGAGGTAGGTGACAGTTCATTACATCTTAATATATGCGACAACAATGGCGATAGCGTAATGACTGATAGCGATGAATATTGGATTCACAGATACCCTGATCTTAAGGACTTTGTTGGAACCTACAGCTACTATAGAGATAATATGGATGTTGTGACCATCAGAGTTTATCTTGATGAGCACAGACTCCCTATGGCAGAAATTCAGGACGGAGAGGAGAAGGTGGAATTTGAATTCTATCCTCCATATGTGGAGTTCTGGACTACTCATCGCGATGGTGATGAGAGCGATATGCTTCTTTATATTACTCAGAAATCAATATTCTATGGCCCTGATGATAACTATAAGGGCTATGTTGAAGGGAATTGTGGCGACAAGTACCTGGCAATAAATATCTGTGGCGGCACAGCGAAAGTGCTCTATAAGTGCTTTGAGCCACATACTCTTAAGTGAGTTAGTTTAGAACCAATTGACGATACGTATACGAAATATACTTGGAAAGAAAAATAATGAAAAGAAATTCAATAATAGCCATCCTTATGGCAACAACTATATCAGCCACATTACTGTCAGGATGTGGATCAATCAAGGATTTTATCAGTAGCTTTGAAGATGTGGATGCTGTTTCAGGTGCAACGTCAGATGTGGATTCATCTGAGGATGCATCAAATCAGGCTTCTGACAGTGCATCAGAGGAGTCAGATGACTCAGCGGGGGCTTCTGGCGTTATAGATCAGGGGCAGATAATCTATGATAATAGAGATGTATGGGAAACTGAAGTAGATAGCTCTTTTGACGGAGTATGCTATGCAGTAACGGACTTTGATAATGATGGCTGGCTTGAGATAGTTAGTTCAATGTATAACGAGAAGGAGTTTACTTCCGAAAATCATATATACGAGGTGGATAAAGACAATAACCTTGTTGAGATGGATATTGATGCTCTTAATGAAGTTCAGGGAGGCCCGGATTTATATCTTGCAAACGCCTATTATCCTGTAGATTATGAGACTTTTATTACCTGGTTTAGCTTCAAGGAAAATGAAGAAGCCGATGAAGCATCCAAAGCATGGTATGTGATCACCATAGAAGATAATAAGGCTACAATAGTAGAAGAGTATTCATATGAAAAGTATGGCAAGTATATCTCCCTTTTTCCAGATAAATTGTTCTGGTTTACTGATATTACCATGGACAATATAAATCGTTCCTTTAATCATGAGTACATCGAGGATAAAAGAGATACAACTGGAATGTACACTAGCTTTTTAAATGGATATCAAGTGGCGAAGTGTTGTGTTCCACAGTCTCTGATGGGGGAGTATTCAGGATTTAAGTGCGAAGAGGGAAAAGAACTGTCAATTAAAGATATCTGCGATATATTAGATGAGAATTGCTACAGTGATTATGCTGCCATAGAGAGCTATAAGTATATTGACTGCGGTAATGACGGAGAGTATGAACTGTGCATTAGAATTCTTGCAGGCATGGGATATTATAACTTCGTGATAAAAGAGTACTCTGATGGCCTTAGGATAAAGTACTACGCAGAAGAAGGCGAAAAGATCTGGGCAGAGATTGACGAGTTGGGTCACACCAAAGATGGTGGAAGAGTTGGATATTATGGCTATATGGATAGATATGGCTATTTGGATGAAAATGCGGATTATGTATTCCTGTATAGATGCGTTTTATGTATAAGTGCCAGCGAATTTCTTGCAGATGAACACCAGATTGAAGTTGATGAGGATACCTGGGATGGCGTTGAGTTTGAATTCTACTATTTTGATGAGGACTCCTGGCTTGAAAACTGCTATGTAAGAATGATTTATTGGGATGCAGAAGCAGGAGCTGTTGATGAAGATAATCTCTATGATCCAAATGGAGAGTTCATGAAGACCATGACAGGTGCAGGATACGATATCCACAAGGGCGAAGACATCGATAATATGATCGAAGAGCGCAAGCAGGAACTAGGTCTTACATATTGAAACCAAACAAATATTCGTGTATCATATATTTGGTACACGAATTTTTGTTGGAGGGGAATGCTTTGATAGCATATGTTAATGGAATTTTAGAGAGCATCGAGGAAGGCAACGCCGTAGTTGATGTGAACGGCTTTGGCATCAACGTTGCTATATCAGGATCTACCTACGACCGCATGCCGGGGATTGGCGAGGTCGTTAAGCTATACACTTATACTAATGTCAAAGAGGATGCTTTCAACCTCTTTGGATTTCTGTCTAAGGACGAGCTTAATCTTTTTAAAATGCTTATTACTGTCAATGGAATCGGCCCCAAGGGCGGTCTTTCCATTCTGTCTGTGATGTCACCGGATGACCTTAGATTTGCCATTATGGCAGGTGACAGCGCATCTATTTCCAAGGCACCAGGAATTGGTAAGAAAACTGCAGAGAGAATCACCTTAGAACTTCGTGACAAGATCAAGGTTTCAGAAGATGACATGCTGGGCACAGCCAGTGTATCTGTGGCTGATCTTGATGGCGATGGTGCCAATGTTGCCAGAGATGAGGCTGTGGCAGCGCTTGTTGCCCTTGGTTACAATCAGGGCGATGCCCTTAAGGCTGTCCGCAAGGTTCTTTCAGCTAATCCGGATGCAGCAGAGGACACAGAGGCACTTCTTAAGCTTGCTCTTAAAGAGATGTTCTGATCAGATAGATATAATAATCTGTTTCGAATTACATTGGATTATTAACATGATTGAAACAATGAAACATTTGAGGTCATAGATGGAAAAGAGAAAAATCGTAACAAACGCCCGTGGCGTTGACACCAATCTTAATAAAGAGGACATTCAGGTTGAAGGGTCACTTCGTCCCAAGAGCCTTGATTCGTATATTGGTCAAAAGAAAATAAAAGAGAGCCTTAAGATTTATATTGAGGCAGCCAAGCAAAGAGGCGACAGCCTTGACCATCTTTTATTCTATGGCCCTCCAGGACTTGGTAAGACCACTCTTGCAGGAATCATAGCCAATGAGATGGGCGTTAACATCAAGATCACCAGCGGACCAGCCATTGAGAAGCCTGGTGATATGGCTGCTATTCTTAATAACCTTAAGGCTGGCGATATTCTTTTTGTAGATGAGATTCACAGACTTAACAGGCAGGTGGAGGAAGTTCTTTATCCTGCTATGGAAGACTATGCAATAGATATCATGATCGGTAAGGGCCCAACAGCCAGGTCTATAAGGCTTGACCTTCCTAAGTTCACCCTTATCGGTGCAACTACAAGGGCAGGTATGCTTTCAGCACCTCTCCGTGACAGATTTGGCATGATACATAGAATGGAATTCTACGATGTGGACGAGCTTAGCACCATTATTATGCAGTCCGCAGGCGTCCTTGATGTGGAAGTGGATGCTGAGGGTGCCAAAGAGATGGCCCGCAGAAGCCGTGGAACACCCCGTCTTGCCAACAGAATCCTTAAGAGAGTCCGTGACTTTGCCCAGGTTAAGTACGACGGCGTTATCACCAAGGATGTGGCAGTTACAGCTCTTGATCTTATGGACGTGGATAAGCTTGGACTTGACCATACAGACAGGAATCTTCTTTTGACTATGATTCACAAATTCGGCGGAGGCCCAGTGGGACTGGATACTTTGGCAGCTGCCATCGCAGAGGATTCAGGTACCATCGAGGACGTTTACGAACCTTACCTTATCAAGAACGGTTTCATTAACAGAACCCCCAGAGGGCGCGTTGTTACTGAGTTTGCCTATAGGCATTTGGGACTTGAAATGCCCAGTGGTGCCGATATATAATTGAATTCTAGTAGGAATTTTGTTTGGTTTTGAGTAAGGGGGATTCGTATGGCATCCAAGACAGATACCGAGGTAATCATTGGGGGTAAGGTATTTACATTAAGTGGATACGAGAGTGAAGAGTACCTTCAGAAGGTTGCTTCCTATATCAACAACAAGATAGCTGAATATAACAAGATTGATGGCTTTAAGAGACAACCGGTAGATACTCAGAACGTTCTTTTACAGCTCAATATTGCTGATGATTATTTCAAGGCTAAGAAGCAGATTGAGATGATGGAGGAGCAGATCTCCGAGAAGGAGAAGGAGCTATACGACATTAAGCACGAGCTTATTGCAACACAGATCAAGCTCGAGAACACTGAGAAGAATGGCAAGAACCTTCAGACCAAGCTTGATGAGTCTTCCAAGAAGATCATACAGCTTGAGACACAGGTTAAGGGTAGTGCCAAGAAATAAACACTATGAGGGCTGTCGTGATGACAGCCCTTTTGATGAGGAATATGAATAGAGTTGAATTACTGGCTCCTGCAGGGGGCTATGAAACAATGGTGGGAGCATTCAACGCAGGTGCTGACGCTGTTTATCTTGGCGGATCCAAATTTGGCGCCAGAGCATATGCTGACAATTTCGACACACAGCAGGTTCTGGACGCTATTTCTTATGCACATTTACACCACAAGAAGATTTATATGACAGTTAACACGCTGGTTAAAGAACGAGAATTTAACCAGCTTTATGATTTTATGCTTCCATATGCCCAGAAGGGCCTTGATGGAGTCATTGTCCAGGACTTTGGTGTTATGAGATTCATAAGAGATGAATTCCCAGGCGTAGAGGTTCATGCCAGCACCCAGCAGACAGTGACTGGCGTTAATGGTGCCAAGCTGCTCAAAGAGCTGGGCTGTTGCCGCGTAGTTCCTGCAAGAGAGCTTAGTCTTCAGGAAATGCAGGATATTAGAGAGAAGGCCGACATAGAGGTAGAAGCCTTCATTCACGGTGCTATGTGCTACTGCTATTCTGGAATGTGCCTGTTTAGCAGTATGGTTGGAGAAAGAAGTGGCAACAGAGGCAGATGTGCTCAGCCCTGCAGACTTCCCTACAGCTACAATGGCCAGGATGCTTCATATCCCCTTAGCCTTAAGGATATGTGCACTGTTAATATTATCCCAGAGCTTATAAGGGCAGGACTTAGCTCTTTTAAAATCGAAGGCCGTATGAAGAAGCCTGAGTATTCTGCCGGTGTTACAGCAATCTACAGGAAATATATAGATAAATTCTACGCTGATCCTGAGGGTGAATTTAAGGTTTCTAAGGAAGACGTTAAGACCTTAGAGGGTCTGTATCAGAGAACAGGCATCTGCGACGGTTATTATCACAGACATAACGGAAGAGAGATGGTAACAATTTCATCTCCAGCCTATAATGCCACTTCTGAGGAGATTCTTACCAAGGTAAGAGACAGATTTCTTGGTAGCACAATGAAGATTAAGTGCGACCTTTTTTGTAAGCTTATCGAGGGCCAGGAAGCTCTTCTTAAGATGACAGTAAGAAGAGATGGACAGACCTTTGAGGAAGAGGTTACAGGAAATATTGTGACTAAGGCCATGAAGCGCCCTATGGACGAGGACAGCGTTAAGAAGCAGATTGAGAAGCTTGGCAACACACCTTTTGAAGCAGGCAATGTCACAGTAATTATAGACGATAGTGTTTCTGGCTGCGGTATATTCATGCCTGTCAGCGAGCTTAATGAGCTTAGAAGAGCTCTTTGCGAGAAGATGGAGGAGAGATTATCTTCCGGTAGCGTAGCTGGAGCAGATGGTCATGAGGAAAGTGATTCCAAGTCTGATAAAGACAAAGGAAATGCTGCTGAGTCTGTAAATAGAGACATTACAGTCAATAAGATTTCAGGTGAAAGAGAGATAAAGAAGGTCAGTCCCGATTTCCACGTGCTGGTTAACACTAAGAAGCAGCTTGAAAGAGTTAGCTCTTTTGCCAAGGATCATGAACAGACACTTAGAGTATACGTAGATAGTACGCTGTTCCTTTCAATAACAGACAGTGAACGGTCAGCCTTTGGCAGCAATATGGATATGTTCGTGGCACTTCCTTATGTAACAAGGACTGAGCGCTTTGATGGTACCAGGGATATTGAGGCTATTGCCAGATCTATCGCAGAGCGCGGCTACAAGGGTCTTTTGGTAAGGAACCTTGAACAGCTTGGATTCCTTAAGGAACTTGGCTTTGAGGGTGATGTTATCCTTGATTATTCCATGTACGTATGGAACAAGGACGCTGCGGGTTTTCTTCTTGAGATTGGTGATGATATTTCTTTTGTCAAAGAGATATCTGTTCCTCTGGAGCTCAACATTCATGAGGCCAAGGACGTGGTTAAGGCCATCAAAAAGAACTATGACATCAAGGTATCCTACGAGGTTTATGGCAGGGTTCCTATGATGATAAGTGCAGGCTGCGTTAAGAAGACTATGGATAAGTGTAGTGGTAGGCTACATGAGCTTCATACTGAGAAATACAGCATGTTAGACAGAATGAGCAATGAGATTTTTGTTACTACTAACTGCAGGAACTGCTACAACGTTATCTGGAATGCCCATCCAACCATGCTTTACAAGAAGCTTGGGGAGATCAGGGACGCTGGACTGTTTGATCATTTAAGACTTGATCTGTCCACAGAGGATGGAGAAGGAACAGGCACAGTTCTTTCTGCATTTATTGATGATGATAGACAATATGCACAGGTACTTTGCGATGGCAAGTACACTTTAGGACACTATAAACGCGGAGTTGAATAATGGAATTATACGTTACAGAGATTGCTAAATTTGTGATTCCGCTTATTCTTTTTGTTTATACTTTAGAGGCTTTCTTAAGTTTTAGGCACAAGAATGAGGATCAGAATAAAGTATTATATATAAGCCAGGTTATTCTTATTTTTGGTATGCAGATTGCCTGCTTTATAGAGATAATTGCAAGAACAGGAAAGGCCAAGTATCTGTTTTTCTTTGGTTTTCAGATACTGATTTTTGTATCCATCGTTGTACTGTTTTACATTATCTATCCTGACGGTAATAAGCTTATTATCAACAATGCCTGCATGCTTCTTAGCATCAGCATGATAATCCTTACCAGAATTTCCTATGATAAGGCTGTTAAGCAGTTCTTTATCATTACTTTTTCTTTTATTGTGGGATTCTTTATTCCTGCAGCTATTTTCAGGTACAACCTTCTTAAGCGATTTACCTGGGCCTATGCGGCTATAGGTATTGCGGCTATTGGAGTAGTTCTTTTACTGGGTGCTACAACTAATGGCTCTAAGATTGCATATACGATTGCGGGAATTACCTTCCAGCCCTCTGAGTTTGTTAAGATCGTTTTCCTGTTCTTCATGGCAGGCGCGCTTTACAAGGCGGAGAGTATTTGGGAGCTGTTTCTAGCATCTATTGTGGCGGCAGTTCACGTAATAATTCTGGTACTTTCCAAAGATCTTGGAAGTGCTCTTATTTTCTTTATAATCTATTTGGCAATGATCTATATTTCTACTGAGAATATTGGATATCTTGTTCTTGGGCTTTTCTTTGGCGCCTTCGCCAGTGTTGTAGCCTACAAGCTCTTTAGACATATTCAGGTCAGAGTTGCAGCGTGGCGTGACCCCTTTGGTGATATTGAGGGCACAGGCTATCAGCTGTCCCAGTCTTTGTTTGGAATCAGTAGTGGTGGCTGGTTTGGCCTTGGCCTTTATGGCGGAATGCCAAGCTCAATTCCATACGTTGAGCAGGATTTCATTTTCTCAGCAATAGCAGAGGAATTTGGAGTTATATTTGCTATTCTTATGACCCTTGTCTGCATCAGCACTTTTGTGGCAATTATGCAGACCAGTTACTTTATCAAGGATAAGTACTATAGGCTTATTGCTTCGGGAGCCGGCGTAGCCTATATTTTCCAGACGTTTCTGACTATCGGCGGAGGATCTAAGTTTATACCTCTTACAGGTGTAACACTTCCCCTTGTTAGTTATGGCGGAACGTCAGTGTTTGTGACCATCCTCCTTCTTATGATCGTTGAAGGCATTTACATGATCAGGGTGGATGAAAGAAATATCGCAATTGAGAAACATCGCAAGATGATGCAGGAGAGAAGAAGTTTTGAAGATGAGGGAAGAGTTAGACAGAGATAAGGGAAAAGAGAAAAAGCCTAAGAAAAAGATTAAATCCTATCCGATTCTTGTTATCAGCGGCTTTTATATAGTGTTGTTTGCAGCTATGTTGTTCTACATTGCCCGTTATTCCTATGTTAACAGACAGACACTTATGAACAACAACTACAACAAGAGACAGCAGATTCTTCTTGCTCAGAATAGCAGAGGTAAGATCCTTTCAAGAAATGGAGATGTGCTTGCTTATACTGAGGAAGGCTCTGACGGCAAGGATAAAAGAGTTTATCCTTATGGCAAGGAATTTGCCCATGTTGTAGGTTATGCTTCTAATGGTAAGGCTGGAATCGAGGCTTCAGCCAATTACTATCTGATCAATTCAGGAGCAGAGCTTGCTACAAAAGTTAAGTTTGATGCTGAAGGCCATAAGTATCCTGGAGATACAGTAACCACTACTCTTGATGTTACTCTTCAGGAGGTGGCATATAATGCGCTTTCTGCCAGAAAGGGAGCTATCATTGTATCTAACCCCAAGACAGGAGAAATCCTGGCTATGGTTTCCAAGCCTGACTTTGACCCTAACTATATAGCTCAGGAGTGGGACAAGATGCTTGCTGATGATTCCGGAGATGCTCAGCTTCTTAATAGAGCAACCCAAGGGTTATATCCACCTGGATCAACCTTTAAGATCATCACAGCCCTTGCTTATCTTAGAGATAATAACAATGACTATTCTGGCTATAAGTATAGCTGCAATGGTAAATTCAAGGATGGAGAGGACGTGATTTCCTGTTACCACGGTGAGAATCACGGTGGTGTTGACTTTATTACCTCTTTTGCCAAGTCCTGTAATACCTCATTTGCTAATATTGGTCTGTCTGTTAGTCAGAAGACCTTCAATCAGACTCTTGAGGAACTGATGTTTAATTCGGAGCTTCCGTTGTCTATCGCTTATACAAAGAGCTCTGCAACCTATGATCAGGACACTCCAAGGGGTGAGATCATGCAGCTTTCCATTGGCCAGGGAACTACAGGAATGTCACCGATTCACCTTAATATGATCACCTGTGCCATTGCTAATGGCGGTGTTTTGATGAAGCCATATCTGGTTCAGAGTGTTACTACTGAGGATAAGAAGACTGTGGCAAGCTTTGAGCCCGAGACTTACAAGAGGCTTATGACCAAGGAAGAGACTGATATTCTTACTTCAATGATGGTGGCAGTTGTTGAAAAGGGAACAGCTTCTAAGCTTAAGGGATTGTCATATACTGCAGCAGGTAAGACAGGCTCTGCGGAGTTTAATTCCAATTCTGATTCACATGCCTGGTTTACTGGATTTGCACCAGCTGATGACCCTGAGATCTGCGTTACTATCATCGTTGAGAACGCAGGAAGTGGCGGAAGTTATGCGGTTCCTATCGCTAAAAGAATTTTTGACGCATACTTTGGTGTAGAGTAATTTATGTGTTAATATTGAGTATGAAGTAATTGTAATAGGGGCGTGGAGTATATATGAAAAAAGGGGGATTCTGCCGGTTCTATAAGGGACTATATTGGGGAGAATCTGTTAAAAATCACACACTTGTAAAAATGAAACTTTACCACGGAAGTGGACAGTTTGGTATCTATTTGGTCACAAGAGCCCAGTGCCCAAGTGATCAGCTGGATATTATTCACTGCGCCTTTTTAAAGCAAAAGATATTTAGAGAGCTTCAGCCTCTTGTCTATGGAATTGCAGGAAGTCACGAAGAGGCAGTTGGAATTGTTCTTAGAATATCCCAAGAAGCCAGCATTGCAGGGCTTGATGGACAGCTTGTTCAGTATCTTGATGGAAGAGATTCCTGATATGGTTTTGATTTTGTTTTGAAGTAAAAATACAGTGTAGACTGGAGCTTTTATGCTTTCTATTGTTCTAACAGTGCTTAAAATAATAGGGATTGTGCTACTTTCTGTTTTGGGAGTAGTTCTTTTGCTTCTCTTACTGATTCTCTTTGTTCCTATCAGGTACAGGATCGATGGTAATATTCCAGAGACCCTGCTTGAGGATGGAATTGATCCAAAGAGTATCTGGGCAAGGGTTAAGTTTTCCTGGCTTCTTCACATAATAAGTGGAGGTCTGGAGTATCCGGACAAGATGGAATTTACCCTTAAGATTTTTGGTATCAGGATCTTGCCTAAAAAGGTAAAAGAGAAGAAGAAAAAAGCCGATAAAAAAGATAAGGAAAGTTCTGCAGATGATCAGGAATCAGAGGGTGAAGGTAAAGCTGAGGATACCTTGATGGTTACTGAAGCGGAGGATAACTGGGGAGACAGTGGTTCTGAGACTAGTGCGGAAGCAGATGTAGATACAGCTTCAGAGTCAGAGATAGCATCCGATACTGAGTCAGATACAAATGCAGAGAATACATCTGAAATAGAGATAGAAACTGGAACTGAGACACATACAGACACAGATACAGATACAGACACAGACTCAAATGTAGATGATTTAGATGAGGAAGAAGATTCAGATAAAAGATCTTTTATCGAAGTGTTATCTGACATCTTCATAAAAATCCAAAATATTCTAAAAATGCCACAAGATGTGTTGCAAAAAATCCAATATACAACATCTAGACTATGTGATAAGATAGAAATGATAAAAGTTACCCTAGAAAGCGACATTTTTAAACGGGCTTTCGCACTTTGTAAAGGTAAGCTTGTACGTTTAATCAAGATGATTTTACCGGATAAGAGTGACATTGATCTGTTGTTTGGCGCAGGTGATCCTGCTACTACAGCCGATATCATGGGAGCTTATGGATGTCTATATCCGATTCTTTACAATAAGCTTTCCTACACACCGGATTTCGAGAGAGGTGTTGTAAGGCTGGACGCACACATGAAGGGTCACATTACAATATTCACTATTGTTTATTGTGCAGCTGTATGCTATTTCAATAAAGATGTTAAAAAGGTGATAGCTAGATTCAAAAAGATTAAAAACTCATAATTTTTCACCTGGAGGGTATGATGGGAGAGAATAATTCAATAAACGGAGTTGTTAGTTCATTGCTTGATGGAATGAATTCCATTCTTGCAACAAAGACAGTAGTTGGGGAGCCAACTAAGGTGGGAGATACTATTATCCTTCCTCTTGTAGATGTGTCCTTTGGACTTGGCGCAGGCTCAACTGTTGACGGAAAAGGTAACGGTTCTAATAAGACTAATGGAACTGGTGGATTTGGAGCTAAGATGTCTCCAAGCGCAGTGCTTGTGATCAAGGATGGCACAACCAAGCTTGTAAATGTTAAGAACCAGGATGCAGTAACTAAGGTCCTAGATATGGTTCCTGACATTGTTAATAAGTTTACCAGCAAGAAAGTAGACATGATGGACGATGATGCCGCAGTAGATATTGCTTTCCCGGAGGAAAATAAAGGAGAGTAACCCATAGGGGGTATTGCTATGGAAGAGAGAAGAAATATCGAAGAAATCATTTTAAACGGCACAGAGGATGAGCTTAACGAGCTTAGATTATGGCTTTTTAAAGAGAGCGTTCGTCTTGAGAATCATGAGAGCGCTTTAGAAGAGAGATATGCCAGACTTGAGGCAGACCAGATCGCATTCAAGGATAGAATGGACGCTGCTGAGAGAAAGCTCGAGAACGCTACTAAGAAGCTTAACAATGATAAGGCTCTGTTCGATCAGAGACTTAGCATTTTGAATAATGGTTTTGATCAGCTTAACAGCGATAAGAAGAAGCTCGAGGCTGAGTATATAAGACTTGAAAGAGAAAAGGCTTATCAGAGAGAGAATGAATATGACGCTCTTGATCTTTTATTCAGAGGCGTTAATAGTCCATTAACTCTTAAGAAGCGCTACAAGGATCTTATGAAGATGTTCCATCCTGATAATGTAAGTGGAGATCAGGACATGGTTCAGCTTATCAACGAAGAGTACAGTATGCTTTGCAGACAGTACAATATTAGTATGATCAATTAATTTCTGTTTGATCTATTGGGGAATAATCGAACAGATTTTTCAAAAATGTTGAGGTTGATATTATTATTTTTATATGATAATGTATTACAAGTCATTGTCGTTCTAGACAATGACTTGTGTATGTTCTGCGGGGAATATATATCTGGCGTTTCAGCCGGGAATTTCATTTTTGTAATTGAAGAAGACATAAATGATAAAAATAATTTCAGAAAATATGTTGACACAGTCGAACAACTGTTTTATTATTTAAATTAAAGAACAGGTGTTCTAAGAAGGAGAGTATGATGGAAAGAGAAGAAAAATTAAAAGCATTAGATGCCGCACTTGGACAGATTGAGAAGCAGTTTGGTAAAGGGGCTGTAATGAAGCTTGGTGATTCATCTGACACCATGAACGTAGAGACTATTCCTACAGGTTCACTTAGCCTTGATATAGCACTTGGTCTTGGTGGAATCCCTAAGGGAAGAATTGTAGAGATTTATGGACCTGAGTCTTCTGGTAAGACTACAGTTACATTACATATGATTGCAGAAGTACAGAAGAGAGGCGGAATTGCAGGCTTTATCGATGCTGAGCACGCACTTGATCCTGTATATGCCAAGAACATCGGCGTAGATATTGATAACTTATATATTTCACAGCCAGACAGTGGTGAGCAGGCTCTTGAGATTACAGAGACAATGGTACGTTCTGGTGCCATCGATATCGTAGTAGTTGACTCTGTAGCAGCTCTTGTACCTAAGGCAGAGATTGATGGAGATATGGGTGATTCTCACGTAGGTCTTCAGGCTAGACTTATGTCACAGGCACTTCGTAAGCTCACAGCTGTTATCAGCAAGTCTAACTGTACAGTAGTATTTATCAACCAGCTTCGTGAGAAGGTTGGTGTTATGTTCGGTAATCCAGAGACAACAACTGGTGGACGTGCTCTTAAGTTCTACTCATCAGTTCGTATGGATGTACGTCGTATCGAGTCTCTTAAGCAGAACGGCGAAGTTATCGGTAACAGAACAAGAGTTAAGGTAGTTAAGAACAAGATCGCTCCTCCGTTCAAGGAGGCAGAGTTTGATATCATGTTCGGTAAGGGCATTTCAATGACTGGTGATGTTCTTGATCTTGCTGCTGCTGTTGATATCGTTAACAAGAGCGGTGCTTGGTATCAGTACAATGGAGAGAAGATTGGCCAGGGACGTGAGAATGCTAAGCTCTATCTTGAGAACAACCCTCAGATCCTTGCAGAGATTGATGCTAAGGTTAGAGCTCATTATGGCCTTAACCCAGACGGCGCAGCTGCTGCAGCTCCTGCTGATGAGGACGCAGAGAAGGCTCCAGCTAAGAAGACTAAGGCTTCTAAGTAATATAGTACTCGGCAGATGGTCAAGGCGTATTAGGATAATAAGTACTTGGCAAATGTATATTAGTGCCATGCAAGCGGCTTTAGTGCCCTTGCATGGCACTTAGTTAATGAAAATCTTGAATGAAGTGGCATTCTAGTCATTTTTTCTGTTGGGCTTATCGTTCTGATAAGCGGAATACCCCCTACGCAAGCTAAAAAGGGTAGTGGTAGAGGTAAAGTACTGGCCAACCTTGACATAGTATCAGGCGAAATGCCTCGAAACAAGCTAAAAGGAGTAGTGGTAGAGGTAAAGTACTGGCTAACCTTGACATAGTATCAGGCGAAATGCCCCTAAACAAGCTAAAAGCGAGTAGCAGTAGAGGTAAAGAGTCGGCTAACCGAGACGCAGTATCGGGCGAAATGCCTCGAAACAAGCTAAAACGGGTAGTGGTAGAGGTAAAGAGCCAGCTAACCGAGACGCAGTATCGAGCGAAATGCCTCTAAACAAGCTAAAAGGGGTAGTGGTAGAGGTAAAGAGCCAGCTAACCGAGACGCAGTATCGGGCGAAATACCTCGAAACAAGCTAAAACGGGTAGTGGGAGAGGTAAAGTACTGGCTAAGCGAGATGCAGTATCAGGCGAAATGCCCCTAAACAAGCTAAAAGGGGGAACGGTAGAGGTAAAGAGTCGGCTAACCGAGACGCAGTATCAGGCGAAATACCTCGAAACAAGCTAGATAAGTAAAATGTAGTTGCAAAGGATTGATTATGATATATGAATGATGCAGAACAATACTGGCATAATGATTGGATTTCTGTATTACAAGATAGAAAGAAGCATTTATTAATGTTAGTAGAATCAAAGAATAAGGCAATTAAGGCTAGTCCTAATGGAAATATAATAGTTAGAAACAAGGGTAATTCGTTCCAATACTATTTACGCAGTGATACCAAAGATAAAAATGGCATATATATCCATAAAGGCGAACTAGATAAAGCAAAGAGAATTGCTCAAAGAGGCTATGATGCTACTATTATAGACAAGGCCAAGAAAGAACTTGTTGAGTTAGATAAATATATTAAACAAGTTAAAGAGAGTAATCTAAATGATGTATATGATTCATTAAGTGGTGGCAGAAAAAAACTAATTACACCGCTAATCATCCCGGATGAGCAATATGTAGCAAGCTGGGAATCTAAGATATATGATATATTTGAAGTAGATGATTCTGTTGGGGAGTTTGTTTCTAATAATGGAATAAGAGTCAGATCTAAAGTAGAGCTCATCATAGCTAATGCACTAGAATATTACAATATCCCCTTTAGGTACGAATATCCTTTAATACTCAAAAATAATTATCGAGTCAGACCAGACTTCTTTTGTTTGAATGTTAAAAAGAGAAAAGAGATTGTCTGGGAGCATTTTGGCATGATGGATAGCGAAGAATATGCTAACAAAAACATTGATAAGATTCAAAGGTATGAACAGAGCGGATTCCACGCAGGTGATAATTTCATTATGACATTTGAATCTTCGTTGAATCCACTTAGTTCCAAAATAATCAAAAATAAAATAGAAACCTATTTGTTTTGATTTATTTGAAGGAATGACATTACTTGTGGATTGATATAATTAAATGTGTTACTAGCTTATGGAACAGAATAATATAAAAGGAATTACTTGCGATGATAGTTACAGACATTGTTGAATTTGATAAAAAGAGAAAAAAGGTGTACATAGATGGCGAGTTCGCATTTGTACTGTATAGTGGAGAACTTCGTGATTATGATATCAAGAAAGATAAAGAAATAACATCAGAGAATTATGAGAGCATAATTTCAGAACTTCTTCCAAAGCGCGCAACCAAGCGAGCTATGAATCTTCTTCTCAAGAAGGATTACACAGAGAAGAAGCTAAGGGATAAGTTGGCAGAAGGATTATATCCTGAAGAGTCCATAGATGCAGCTATTGAATACGTTAAGTCATATCATTACCTGGACGATGAGCGTTTTGCCAGGGACTATATTACATACCATATGTCTCTTCGTAGCAAGAATCGCATAATTCAGGACCTTATAGGTAAAGGTATCAACAAGGACGTAATCGTACCTATAATTGAGGAACTATATTCAGAAGAGGACAGCGACGTCGAACAGGAACAAATCAAAAAACTACTTGAAAAGAAGCATTATGATCCAGATATGGAGTACAAGGATAAGCAGAAGATCATGGCATTTCTACTAAGACGTGGATACAGCATGGATTCTGTTAGGAGAGCCATGGATAGCTAAAGAGGGGTAAAAGTAACTAAAAGATTACTGGTTAGTCATGATTTGAAACGGCGATATAGATGCTGATTCAGGGGGATGGTCATGAGGGGAATAAAGCAAAAGAAGTCTTCAATCAAGAAAATAGTACTAACTAAGACTGACGGAGTTTGTGCAAGATGCGGCAGAGCTATAGCGATAGAAAATGTCACTATAGAACATTTCATACCGAAGTATCGTGGTGGACAAGATGACGAGAGAAACCTCCTGCCGCTGTGTAAGAACTGCAATAAGCAGAAGGGTTCAAGGCTTGTTGACGTAGAAGAGTACTATCCATATCTTAAAAGTCAGTACCGTTTAAGCGCTAATGAATATTCTAGAGAACATGCTAACAAGTATTCGAAATAATAATCTGAGTAATATACAATCAAAGAACTAATGACTCTAATAATATGTAGTATAATATGTTTGTTACAGTTGTTTGTTTAGTTGGAGGAGGAACCAAAATGGGAGACATAACAGCAATTCTCAAACAGATTAATGGTAACAAGGAATTAATGGCGCAGATAGCTAAGGCTGATCCAGCGCAGGCTAAAGAGCTTCTTAAGAAGGCTAACATTGACGTTAGCGAAGCAGATATCAAGTTAGTACAGTCTGCAGTTGCCGATGGCAAGTTAGACCTGGGCGATATCAAGAATATCGCTGGTGGATTATTTAAAAAGTAATAGCAAGTAAGATAATAAAAGAATTAAAGCCATATGTTGGTAGTAACAAGCTGCCGACATATGGCTTTTTTATGATATAGGAAATTTCTCTGAAATTCCTATATCATAAAAAACGCTCCGCTATGGATGCGCACTCGCGCGATAGGTAAATGTTGCATAAATGCAACCGCGCTCGGCGCGAGCATGTTGCAAGCAACATGCTTTTTTGTGGTTATAAATGATCATGATTTTTTGACGCTTACCTTTAAAAAACTAGTTAGTTTTTTTAGTTTTTTAAAGTAAACCATAGTAGCGGATTAAATCATAGGCACGTCATTTGACGCTTACTTATTAATAATTGGTTGACTATGACGTAACGTTATAGTTTATATTATTTATGGACATGTTCAATGACATAATGTTTAACACGCCGTGAGCAAGAAATCCCCCACCTCTATAGGTGGTGGGATGAATTGCGATAAACACGGCACTTATTATGTAGGCAAAAGAACAAATGTTTGCTATAATTGTATACATGAACAGAGCTGTCAAATACAGAGCATATCCCACAACTGAACAAAGTGTTATGTTTGCCAAGACCTTTGGCTGTTGCCGTAAGATCTATAACCTCATGCTTTCCGATAAGATTGAAAGCTATAAGATTACAGGTAAGTTTCCAACTGTAACACCTGCCAAATACAAAAAAGATTATCCTTATCTCAAAGAAGTGGATAGTCTCGCTCTTGCAAATAAGCAGATGGATTTACAGGCTGCATTCCGTAATACATTTAGTAAATTCCGTAAAAAGAAGAACGGATTTCCTAAATTCAAGTCTGCCAAGCATAGCCGTAAGTCTTATACTACAAACAATCAGAAAGGTACTGTTGCTATCATAGACAACCAGTACATCAAACTTCCTAAGATTGGCAAGGTAAAAGCTGTTATCCATCGAATCCCTGATGATAGTTGGGTTATTAAGTCTGCCACTGTATCACAGGAATCAGATGGTAAATATTACATCTCTGTACTTTTTGAGTTTGAAGATATCGCAAACACTTATGTGGCAGATAAAAACAACGCTATCGGTTTGGACTATGCTTCTGATGGTTTATACGTAGATAATAACGGTAACATTGGTACAAATCACAAATACTATCGTGAAAGCCATGATAAGCTTGCTAAATCACAACGTAGGCTGTCACGTATGCAAGGCTCTAAAAAGCATGAAATCAAATCCAATAATTACCTAAAGCAACTCCGTAAAGTAAACAAAATACATAGACATATCTCTAATCAGAGATTAGATAATCTGCATAAAATATCTACTGAGATAGCCAATCAGTACGATGTTGTATGTGTAGAATCTCTGAACATGAAATCTATGTCAAATAAAGGTTTTGGTAACGGCAAAGCTACTCTTGATAATGGATACGGTATGTTTCTGTCGATGCTTGAATATAAGTTATCAGAAAGAAACAAATATCTTGTAAAAGTAGATAAGTGGTTTCCGTCATCACAAATTTGTCATTGTTGCGGTACGATACATCCAGAAATGAAGGATTTAGCCATTCGTAAAATGGTATGCGATTGTGGTCTTACGATGAATCGTGACCAAAATTCAGCTATCAATATCTTAAACGAAGGATTACGATTACTGACTGAAGTAGCTTAAAAACAAATATTACAGTAGGGATGGAATTAGCCCGAACTTATACGCCTGTGGACATTGTGTAAGACATTGAGTTACGTATCATCGTAGCCAATGCAGTAGTGGTTGAAGCAGGAAGCTCCGACTTCAAATACGAAGTATTAAGTCGGAGTATTTCACGACACCGGAGGTAATCATGAACGTAAAGAGACTCTATTCGCCAGATATTTATACTAAGATCATGCTGGCAGATCCAGATAAAAAAGATGATATATACCGCTATGAAATGATGATGCCCTTTAAAGGCAAGTGGGACTGTTATCACATTCCAATGGTGGCCAAGTACCCAGGGGGATACGATATCATCATGGCTAATAACAGGCTGGGGCTCATGCCTCCATCTGAGATAGACAGCTCTTTTGACAGACAGATAAAAGAACTGTCGGATGAAGGAATGTGGGATTCCTGCCAGGAGGCAATAGAAGTGGCGCTGAAGAGATTCGAAGAACAGGGCGTAGAATTAAAGGTTTCAGAGTACCTGTTCTCAATCTTCCTGGCTAATCCCCAGAATGCCTACACAGTCATGAATGAAGGCTACTGCGGAGATGGCGGAATTCCTGGATATATCATGGGATGGCTTATCCCATCGGAAGAGACCATAAGAAGGCTTCCGGCGGCTCTGGCCCACGAGACCAATCACAATGTCAGATATCAGTACATCAAGTGGACCAACGATATTAACCTTGGGGAGATGATCGTCAGCGAAGGACTTGCTGAGAACTACGCCACAACCATATTTGGAGAAGAGGTCCTGGGCCCATGGGTTACCAAGACTGATCAAGAGCTCCTGCCTCTGATAAAAGAAATCATTCATGACGGACTGTCTGTGACAGGCTTTGATAATATCACTTCTTACCTGTATGGTGATGAAATGGCAAGAATACAGCACTTCCCGGAGGTGGGACTTCCTTATTGTGCGGGATATGCCACTGGCTACTACCTCATTAAGTACTACCTTGAAAAGACAGGTGTTCCTATCGAGAAGGCTACAATTCTTCCTGCAGATGAAATCCTTAAGCAGGTGCAGGAATTCTGGAATTAGTAGAGAATTTGATGATTATCATAATTGTATGAAATGGCTTTAGATGCATTGAAAAAGGATATGACAGAGAATAAGTGTATTGGATGAGAATTGAATGTTGGAGGGAATATGCTAACAGTAAATGAAGTAAGTAAGCTTGCAGGCGTGAGCATACGTACATTGCAATACTATGACAAGATAGGTCTTTTGCGACCTGCCAAGTACACGGAGGCAGGATATAGATTATATGACGATGCAGAACTTGAAAAGCTCCAGCAGATCATGTTTTTCAAAGAGCTGGAGTTCCCGCTGAAGGATATAAAGGCCATCGTAAATAGCTCGGGCTTTGATAAGCAGAAGGCGCTGAGCCAGCAGATTGAGATGCTGGAACTTAAGAAGGAGCATATTGAGAACCTGATCACCTTGGCAAAGGGAATGCGGGCCATTGGCTTTAAGCACGTGGCTCTGGATTTTTCGATATTTGATTCCAGTAAGTTTGATGAATACAGTAGGCGTGCAAAGGAGCAGTGGAACCAGACTCCTCAGTACAAAGAATTTGCCCAAAAGAGCAAGGGTTGGACCAAGGAGCATGACCAGCTGGTAATGGAGAACTTCATGAAGATCTTTGGTAAATTCGGTGAGATAAAAGCTTCTGATCCTTCGTCAAAGAAGGCTCAAAAGCTTGTTCAAAAGATGAAAGACTATATTACTGATAATCTCTACACCTGCACAGATGATATTCTATATAGCCTTGGTAAAATCTATGATGGCGGTGGTGAGTTTACTGATAATATCGATAAAATGGGCGGCGAAGGGTGTGCTTCATTTGTATATCAGGCCATAAAGATTTATTGCGGAAAGTGATGTTACTTTTCGAGAATATCAAGAACGCTCATGGCTATCTTTTCAGAATTACGGACTATGGCTTCAAGGCTTTCTCTGGACTCCTCGTCGCAGTCTTTCTCCATGAGAAGATCTGCGTTTCCTCTGATGACTGTAAGAGGAGTCTTGAGGTCATGGGCTATCTGGGCCATCTGTGCCTTTGAGTCTTGTTCCTTTTTCCATTTATCTTCCATGGTGGCAACTAGCTCTTTTTGCATTCCTTCAGTTGCAACGTTTATCTGATCAAGTTCGTATATCCCTGTGTTTATAAAAACATGCTGCTGTGTGTCAATTTTTTAAAGAAGCTGGCAGAAAGAGGAAAAGTAATCATTGTAGTCACGCATGATGAGGAGTTAATGAACTGTTGCTGTGATTGTAATTATCAGCTGTAGGCTTTATAGAATAAAATAGTAATTGTGCGCCATTTCAGCGTCGTATACAATGATTTTGTCAAAGGGCAGTTATCAATTTCAAAAGAGATAACTGCTCTTTTTACGCTTGTTTTAGAAGCAAAACCGCATGGTTATGCGCTTTCGTTGAAAACAAGTACTATTAATGATAGGATAAATATTGTTATTTTGTACTACCTTATAGGAGGATTTTTAAATGTTTTTTAAGAAGAAAAAAACAAAAGTGTTTGAAGATTATTTTTCTGAACTTCAAGCAGACATGGTTGATATATGTTTAGAGTATGTCGAGAATTATGCGGACATGATTTATATCTATTGTAGTTGTGAACCAAAGATGTTATCAGCAGATGTTTTCTATAGAATTAATAATATGTGTCTTCGCAAGCATAAGATAAATGATGCACCAGGGGAGCATCCTGAGTATTTTACAACTATTGATAATCAAAAGGCTGTTATACAAGTGCTTATAGAAGATCTGAAAAGTATTCAGGAATTATGCAAAAAGCATAATAGACCTATGCCTACGGAAATGAAGCTTTATTACAATGTAAAAACAGGTGGGTTTGATGCAGACTATAAGTATGAAGCAGTTTGTGCTGATGATTCAGGAAAGCTTCCGGATGATATATTTGATGCCTGGTTTTCTGAAGAGTCTGTTAAGTAAGGGTGCAACAATATAACAAAAGAACTGTTTTTACAGGCACTAATATTGGACTAAAAAGATAATGGCTTAAAAGGGGGGATTACTATGGCACTAATACAAGTAAATTACATGTCAAAGGCGTTGTTCAGGCTTGTTCCGCTTAATGTGATTTTGCCGGCGGATAGATTTGATGCGGATAATAACGAATACATGATGAAGAAAGACCAGAAGTTTAAAACGCTTTACCTTTTACATGGGCTTTTAGGAAACTATACGGACTGGGTAAGCCGAACACGCATACAACAATGGGCAGAGGAGAAAAATCTTGCAGTTGTTATGCCTTCAGGAGATAACGCTTTTTATTTTAAGTCAAGAACACCATGGAACGATTATGAGGCCTTTATTGGAGATGAACTACCAGCGATTACAAGGCAGATGTTTCCTCTTTCTGACAAAAGAGAAGACACTTTTATAGCGGGACTCTCTATGGGCGGTTATGGAGCGTTGAGAAACGGTATCGTGTTCTCGGACACTTTTAGTCATGTTATCGGTTTATCTTCTGCATTGCATATATTTGATGATTTATCGGAAGAGGCTAATATTGGGCTGTTTGACAATTTGGAAGAAGCGTCAAAGACCAATCTTAATCCAAAGATTGCCGCTGAAGATATGTTTAGAGAAAAAAGAGAAATTCCAAAGTTCTACATGTCTTGCGGAAGGCAGGATGATTTACTGGGAGTAAATGTTGATTTTAGGGATTTCTTGAGAAAAAACGGAGCTGACGTTACTTGGGATGAAGAAGATGGCGGACATGACTGGGATTTCTGGGACAGTCAGATAAAGAAAGTTTTGGATTGGCTTCCGTTGTTATAAGTCAGTGGGGACGGTTCTTTTTGACTTCGCCCTTGGGGCAGGCTTTAGAATTTAAGCAAAATGGACCAAGGAAAAAGAGCTAGTGGCTCATGAACTATGGGGCGAATGGAGGAGGAAAAAGGTATGCTGCCAACAAGACAGGAAGCGGAACGATTATTGCTAGAAGCTGAGAAGTGCAACATTGGAACATGGGGAGATCACAGCAGAGTTGCAGCTCATTGTGCTGAAAGCATTGCTAAGCTGTGTGAGGATTTAGATCCGGAGAAGGCTTATATATTAGGTCTTTTGCATGATATCGGAAGAAAGTTTGGGGTAAGACATCTGGGCCACGTATCTGATGGCTATTCATATATGATGTCCCTTAGCTACGACGAGGTGGGCAGGGTTTGTCTTACGCATTCATTTAATAATCTCAAGGTGGAAGAATATATTGGAAACGTTGATACTTCGGATGAGGAGTATGAGCTGATCGTGTCAGGGCTGGCTAGCATTACTCTTGATGAGTATGACAGGCTGATCCAGCTATGCGATGCACTGGCTGGAAGCGAGGGCGTACTCAATATCGAGGATCGCATGAATGATGTAAAAAGACGCTACGGCAATTTCCCTCAGGTTAAGTGGGATTCCAATATGTGGCTTAAGGACTACTTTGAAAAGAAGATTGGTATGGATATATACGAGGCTGTGGATAAGGATAATTATAGGCCAGAGCGTGGAGAATAATGCGAGGTTACACTAATGGTAATACGAGAAGGAAAAATCATTTCAAATGTAGGAATAGGTCCTTTTCTACTAGGAATGAGTAGTAAAGAGCTTGAAAACATAATAAGCGATTATACAACAGAAAACCGGGTTAACAACGTAAGAGTATATCATGTTGAGAATGCCCAGTTTTTCTTTGATGAAAATGATGCCTTGCAGCAGGTAGGAGTATCTTTAGGTTTCGAAAGTAAATATTTGGATGTCATTGGAATCGGAGATACCCTAAAAGAACTAACTAAACTTGGATATGAATACTATGAAGAATTTGATGATTACCTTATCCGAGGCGTAGATGGCATATGCTTTGAGCTGGGTGATACTGACTCAGACTATGACTGGAATGAGAAGGAAGCGCCAATAGAGTGGATATTTGTTTACGATAAGGAGGCAGACGAGAATTAGAACGTTAAGGAGACTGACATGAGTTACACAGACAAAAAAGTAAGAGTTACCGTAATTGAGAGCAAATGTCCCAAATATAAAGTTGGTGACGTTATATGCTTTGAAGGAAGCATGCTTGATAAAGAGCATAGCGACAATGTTTGCATGGTGGCTATGAACGCTATATATCCATTTATCTATGCATTCAGACGAGGTGGAGATTTGAAAAAGGGTCCATATCAGTGCGTGGATTGTAATGAATCAGTTGTTTTTGAAATCGAGAGTATTTAACGGAGCACAGAGTATCTGGAGAACCATTCCAAATGTCATATATAATCATAAACTCAACCAAAAAGAATATTGATTGGAAATGGGATGAGAACAGTATTCTAAATCACATTTCCTCTGATCATGACCCTAAGGACATATTTGACGCCGTATGCGCGGAAATAAAACACTACTACACTGGCAAAGAATCTTATAAAACATTAAAGAAAAAGGTCAAGTGGAAAGGAAAGTATTTAAATGCTGAGATGGCTTTCTGGTCATCCCACTCGAATCTTGCTGGAGAATTTGTGAATTTTGAAATAGTAACATCAGGATATTCCAACGACAGCAAAGGTATGGAGAACAAAGGATTGTTGTACTTAGGAATACGTCCTGCAAATTACGATATTCATGATATAGACTATGACCTGTTTAGAGAAATCATAGGCTATATCGACGCTTGCGTAGACTTCTTTAAAACTATAGACTCCTATGAAGGCTTCAAAAAGCTAATCAACGAGCAAGACTTTGCTTTTAAAGATGCGGTTTCAGAAGGCAATAGACAATTATTTTTGGAAAAGATAACGCTATGACAGGAAGATTGATAGACGGACATATACACATAGAAAATGGCGACTACACTTTGGACTGGATTCAGCAGTTTGTTGACAGAGCGGTCGAGATGGAACTTGATGAGATAAGGCTTCTAGAGCACAACTACATGTTCAAAGAGTTCGAGCCCATGTACGACACAGTGCGTTCATGCAGCGATTTTGTTAACAACTGGTTTATTAGAAAGGCTTGTAAAAAGAGCTATGAACAGTACCTTGATCTAATCGATAAAGTCAGGTCTAAACAGTATCCTGTCAGCATAAAGTTTGGTCTTGAAGTGTGTTATTTCAAGGATTATGAAGAACTGATCAAAGAACAGACTAAGGATAAAGGCTTTGACTTCTTACTTGGAAGCATTCATTTTGTAGATAACTTTGCCTTTGACCATACTGCGCAGTTATGGGAAGGAATCGATGTTGATAAGATCTATAGAGACTACTTCGAAGATTCCATAGACCTGGCACGAAGCAAAGTTTTTGATGGGCTAGGTCATCCTGATTCCATTAAGCTTTTTGGACACAGACCATCCTTTGATCTAGCAGATTACTATGAAAGGCTTGCGATAGCTCTTTCTGACAGTAATATGTATGCTGACCAGAATAGCGGTGCTCAAAGAAGATGCCCAGATACAGCTCCCCTTGGCATGGACAAAGAGCTAATTAAAGCGCTTAGAAGACACAATGTAAAGATCATTACCTCTTCAGATGCGCATCGCCCGGAAGATGTGGGATATAAGATAAAAGAACTTATGAAATACGGAGGAAATACTAATGTCGATTGTTACGATATACAAACCAAAGCTTGAAGATCTTTGGTTTAGAGAAAAGCTTATGGCAGATGAAGATACTATGTCTTATAACGCCAAATGGGGAGGAACAATTCCTTTTCCCAAAGAGGAGTGGGAGCCATGGTACGATGCATGGGTTAGAAATCCTGGAACTAACAGGTACTACCGCTATTTGGTGAACGAAGAAAATGAGTTTGTTGGTGAGATCGCATACCATTATGATAGGTCGCGAGATATTTATATATGTGATGTCATCGTTCTTGCTAGCTTTCGCGGACAAGGCTATGGCACAGCAGGAATACAGGAGCTGATCATAGCTGCAAAAGAAAACGGAGTCACAGTTCTTCACGATGATATCGCCGCAGACAATCCATCCTATCATCTGTTCCTTAAGAATGGATTTGAAATTGAGTATGAGAATGATGAAGTAGTTATGGTGAAAAAAGAGCTATAAATTCCAACCTATAGGGGGAAATCCAAATGATTAATTACAATATTGTTGATTTACCTAAAATTGCAATTATTAGAAAAGAAGGCTTGTGCACGAAAGAAAAGAATATAGTTCAGGATCTGTGGCAGCAAGCCAATTCCAACTTCAGCGAAATTGCAGATGTCGCAATGAAAAACGCTGATGGCTCTTTTGTTGGCTTCTGGGGAGCCATGAGCGATGAAACGATGTCTTTTATGCCGTGGACAGACGATTTCTCCAGAGGATTGTATTTGGCAGGCGTTGAAGTAGATGAAGATACTGAGACTCCAGATGGATGGACAAAGTGGGTTATGCCAGCAAGAAAATATCTTGTGACTGAGGTGAATTCTGATAACTATAGCGAGATATTTAAACGTGTGATTACAAGCCTTATTCCAGA
The DNA here is from genome assembly GCF_000622085.1 of Butyrivibrio proteoclasticus P6B7. Taxonomy (GTDB): domain Bacteria; phylum Bacillota; class Clostridia; order Lachnospirales; family Lachnospiraceae; genus Butyrivibrio; species Butyrivibrio proteoclasticus_A. Next base: position 16,143 of record NZ_JHWL01000009.1, on the reverse strand, counting down.
CCTTGGAATGAAACTTGCAGGTGCGGTCTGTGATTTTACAGAACCAGCAACTGGGCAGAATAAATTGTTTTTTCCAGTGGAGTGAGAATGAAAGAATACAGAACAGCTACCATCTCAGATTTAGAGAACATATATCAAGTTTAATAAAAAAAGAAATCGCCATTAATGTGGTTATTGCAGCTTAGGAGGACAGCTATGGGATTTATATCATTTAACGAAAAATACTATCAAAAGAAACTGGAAGAGTATGAAAATAATAGTCTTTCTGAATCTGAAATATATGAAGCAAAGCAGCTTCTGAAAATATTGGATGATCTGGCAGATGAAGGATATACAAATCTTAATAATAGGATGGAGACTGACTTCTCATGTATAACAAGATTGAGAGAAGTTTTGAAAAATAATGGTGCGATTCCTTTCCCTATTGATCACGAAAGATTGCCTGATACATTATATGACAATAAAGAATACGAAATGGAGGAAGTAATAGAAAAGCTAATATCAGATGCTGGGAGTTGCAGTAGTGATTCTGACAACCCTTTTCTAGAGACGATTTACAGATATTGCGAATGGATTGGACATGAAGAAGACACAGCATATGTTTTTCTGATGAGGGATGCGATTCTACCGTATGTATTCTTTAAAAGCAGGAACAAAGACAATCTCTATCCATGGCTGATCAGCCGTAAATTTTTGGAAGATATAACAAAAGAAGAAGGCGCGGATGATGACGTACGCATTCCTCTTTATGAGGCTTTGGAAAATGGATATATAAGATTTGACGAATACTTTACCTACTGCAAAGGGGAGATTCTTTCTTCTTTTGACTATTATCCGGAGTTAAAAGAACTACTTCTTAATCTTCTTGGTTCAATCAAACAGAAAAGAATTGTAGTGGTTGAATCAGGTTATATGGGAACCATTCCAATGATGCTGAAAGCACTGGATGACAGAGTTGATTTTAGGCTATTTACAACAGCTCCTTTTCTTTACGAAACATATAAAGACAAAATCTTCTGCCAGAAATATGAAGAAATCCGTAGTTTTGAGACCTTGTATTCAAATGATCTTTTTATGCAGTATTCTTCATATGATAACGAGAAATTCTACGTGAAGATTTCTAATGATGAAGCTGTGCACGATAAGGCAATTTCAGAAATTAAGAAAATGATTAATCTAAGAGAAGACAAAGAAGTCGAAAAACTAAGATGAGTATCGGGATTTGCAGGGGAAGATAATGATTGAAATAAAAATTGCAACAAAAGAAGATATTGAGAGTTTAATGAACATTCGTCTTGAGATGCTTAAGGTGGTGAATAATCTACCAGAGGATTATGAATATTCAGATGAAATAATCAATGAAAGTCGCAACTACTTTTTGAGTGGAAATCAGATGACTGTTCTTGCCAGCAATGGAGATGATGTTATTGGCTGCGCATCCATGAGTTTTTTCAGGATAATGCCAACATTTAGTCACCCAACTGGAAAACGGGCCCATCTTATGAATGTATATACAAGACATGATTATCGTCGTCAGGGGATTGCTCAAAAGATGGTTGAGTTGTTAATGGAGAAAACTTGGGAAAAGGGTGCAACTGAAATCAGTCTTGATGCAACATCATTGGGTAGACCGCTCTATGAAAAATTAGGATTTACTGATTCAACAGAATGTATGGTTATATCAAAACTATAGGAGAAAGTGGTAATCCGACCATTCATTTGTATGAAAAGTATGGATTCAAGATGAAATCTCACATATTAGAGTTGGAGCGATAGAATCGGGAGCATTAGTAGCAATTACACTTATGATTGCAGAATCTAATCCAGATGAAAAAGATATTATGACTACTTTGGTTATGAATTTATTAAAGATGTAAACAATTCAGGTTTATTGGAGAAGAATATGAGGATAGAACATGTAGCTCTTTACGTAAATGATTTGGAATCGGCCAAAGATTTCTTTGTCAACTATCTTGGCGGCAGATCAAATGATGGTTATCACAATAAAACAACTGATTTTAAATCATTCTTTATAAGTTTTGAGGATGGTGCGAGACTGGAACTCATGACAAAGCCTGAGCTGATTGACACTGAGAAAGCTCTTAATCGAACAGGATATGCTCATATTGCCTTTTCCTTAGGCAGTAAGGAGAAGGTAGATGAGCTGACAGAGAGATTGCGGGCAGCAGGATATGAAGTCGTTAGCGGACCGAGAACTACAGGAGATGGCTACTATGAGAGCTGCATAGTTGCAATCGAAGGGAATCAGATAGAGATTACTAAATAATAAATCGGGATTTGAGGAGACGATTATGATAATAGAAATGGAACCAATTGGATATGTTAGAAATGAAGTAAAGGACAGAAAAGATGTTTCTTGGGGAGAAGACGCTTCTTCTATAATATTGGATGAAGAGTATATCTCCGGTTTGAAAGGACTTGAAGATTTTTCTCATGTGAATATCATTTATCATCTTGATAAAGCGAAGTATGAAAAGGACAAGCACCTTCAAAGAAGGCCTCAGAATCGAGATGACATGCCATTAGTTGGGATTTTTTCACAGCGTGGAAAAGATAGACCTAACCGTATCGGAATAACCTCTGTAAAAATAGTTTCCGTTTCTGAAGACAGAATTGTTGTTGAAGGTCTTGATGCAGTAGATGGAACTCCTGTTTTAGATATAAAGCCATATTATCCTGTATATGATAGGAAAGATGCATCAGTTCCTGAATGGGTTGATCGTTTGATGGAACATTATTTTTGATTAACAAATTCAAGTTTGTATGGAACTTGAATCATTTGCAAAATTGATATCGGAAAAAAGAAATGCCTTGGGCCTATCTTTAGAGGACATTTCTGTTAAGACAGGTATCACTGTCACGACTTTACAGAAATACGAGACTGAAAAGCAGAAGCCTACCGCAGCAGATATCAAAAGTCTTGGAAAAGCTCTTGATATTCCACCTGTGATACTGATGCATGGCCCAGGAACTGTGCATTATAGCGGCGTTGATGAGGATGGACATAGAACATCAAAGTGGGAAGAATTTTGAGGAGAGCATATTGACGTGATTATGATTTGACCAAAGTTAAGGTTACGTTAAGGTTTACATCAATATACAGAAATAAACCGGATTTATGATTATATTTATAAAAAGAAAAAGTGGGTAAGAGGGAGTTTTTTATGCCTGATAAGAAGTACAAAATACTAGTTGTTGACGACGAACCTCAAATAGCAGGGCTCCTAAAGGTCTGTCTTGAGATGCACAATATGGATGTAAAAGAAGAATATGATGGCAGTAAAGCTTATGAATCGTTCAATGCTGAACACTTTGACCTTGTCATTACAGATGTAATGATGCCAGTTATGGACGGCTATGAGTTGGTTGAAAAGATCAGAAAGCAGAGCAATGTGCCGGTGTTATTCCTTACCGCCAAGGGCGATGTTCTGGACAGAATAAAGGGACTTAATCTTGGCGCAGATGATTATATTGTTAAGCCCTTTGATCCAATGGAGGTTGCGGCAAGAGTTCTTTCAACTCTCCGCAGGTGCTATGGTTATGATCGTCAGGAAGAGGGAAAAGAGCTTATTTGCGGGGCACTAAGGCTTAATCCTTCATTAAAGCGTCTTTATAAAAATGATGAGTCCGTAGAACTTACTGCGCTGGAATACAGGATGACAGAGTTTTTCATGAGCAATATCGGACAGGTTCTTACCAAGGATCAGATATATGAGGCAGCTTGGGAAAGCGATAAGTTCCCTGATGATAACAGCATCATGGTTGCCATAAGCAAATTGCGATCCAAAATATCTGATGGAGAAAATGATTATATCCACACTATCAGAGGCTTGGGATATCGGATGGAAGAAAAATGAGACTTAAGTATAAATGGAAACTGCAATCATTTCTGATAATAATTCTTGCATATGTTTTTTTACTTATCTTATTTATTGATAAGATCAAGGAATTTTTGATGGGAGTTATAGATGGCTTTTATGGCAGTGAAGGTATCAGCAAGGATATTGGTACTCAGATTACCATTGCAAGCATAATCGTAACTTATTTTCTTTTCTGGGGACTTGCTAATATTTTGGAAAAAAATATTTCTGAACCCGCCAGGAAAATAGCAGATAATATGAATCTGGTAAGCTCAGGGAATCTTGATGTGCAGATGGAAGTTAAGGACAGCTTTGAATTTGCAGAGATGGAAGAAGCTTTCAACAACATGGTCTTTAAATTAAAAGAGGCTCAGACACTCAGAGAGCAAAACGAGGAACAGAACAGACAGTTATACGCAGGTATCGCCCACGATCTGAAAACTCCGATGACTATGGTAATGGGATATGCAAGACTTCTCAAGGAAAAAGATATATCTGAGGATGAGAGGGATCGTTATCTGACCATAATCGAGCAACAGATAAAGGCAGCCAATGTTCAGCTTGAGGACATGCTTGGCTATGCCAAATACGGAAGCACTGATTATAAGATTTATCCGGAAGAAGGCAACATTGCAGGATTTCTCCGAGGAATTTTAGCAGATATGTTTTATAGATTCGAGGATAGAAAGATGATCCTTGAGCCTGACATACCAGATAGTGTCTCTTGCAAATATGACGCTGAGCAGATGAAACGTGTTTTTACAAACCTTATAAATAATGCCATCAGACATAATCCCGAAAAGACCACCTTTAAAGTATCAGTGAAAGTGGATAGAAGCGCAGTTATCAGCTTTTCAGATAATGGTCCATTTCTGGAAGACGACCTAAAGACCCACATCTTTGAGCCCTACAAAAAGGGTAAAAGCGGTGGAAGCGGGCTTGGATTATCAGTGGCCAAACGAATTGTTGAGCTTCATAATGGAAGTCTTGAATATATAGAAAATCCGGAAGATGGTTACAAAAGCTTTGTAGTGACTTTGCCTTTGGACTGATCCGGAGAGGAAATAATTATGGAAACAAAAAAGGATAATAAAGTAAAAATAGTATTTGGAGCGGTTGGTATAGCACTGCTTTACTTATTGATCCAACTGGCCGTATCAATAATCTTTAGCGTAGTAGTGACACTTACTATGTATACAGCTGACATGGATAAGGAAACCCTGCTAAGTAAAATCAGTGAATTGCAACCGTTTATGTTGCTTATCTCAAATTTTATCAGCACGATATTATTTGGAGTCTGGTATTATCTGGGATATGTTAAAAAAGATAAGCTTGCAGGTACCTATGAACCCTGGCTTAAGAAAATATGTGATGCAAAAGTTATTGCTTTTATCGTCTTTTCATCACTGGCGATAGGTCTTTTAGACAGACATATAGCCGATCTGATAATAATGATATTCCCAGAAAGTGGTGACTTATTGTCAACAATAATATCAGGCGTATCCGAGGCTAATCCTATAAATATCATATCGATGGTTTTATTGGCATCCACGTCCATAGCCTTTGCTTTTCAAGGCATCATAATGCAAAGTATGAAGAAATCCTTTGGAATGGCAGGCTGCGTTATTATCCCAGCAATTCTTTTTGCGATAATAATGCTTAATCCTGTGCAGACGATTTATGGAATTCCATTTGGTCTTGTGATGATGTTTGTTTCCTATAAATTTAATTCAGTTGTACCTGGTATGCTGGTGCTTATGATAAATAATGCAGGTGCGATGATAATATATGAGATATTTGAGTCTGGATTATCACCAGTTGTAAGCGCTGTTCTTGTTGTTGTATTCCTGACTCTTTCAATTCTTATTTATAGGAAATTACCTGTCCCTGATAAGTATGGCAAGGATACTCATTCTTTAAGAGAATAGTTCTTTAAAAAAATAATATAAAAATAAGGTTACGTTAAGATTTACTTCAATCTGCGGAAATGATTCCGAATTATCATGTTTTCATCGGGCAAGGGAAAGCGCGAAAACATGAAGCGGAATTGTTGCCAGATTGAAGTTTCTTTTATTTAAAGGATTAAAAATATTATTTTATATGAAGAAGGAGAATGAGTATGAAAACAACAAAAGGAAGTAAGGTAAAAGCAGTTTTTGCAGGATTAGGAATTGTCATGCTGCTTTTGGGAGTACAGATGGTTATTGGAATGATATTTGGGGTCGCAGCAACCTTAAAATATACTGACCAGGCAGAAATTTTGAATTATGTTTCTGAAAAGGCATCTGCAATAACATTCTGGGGCGAGGTAGCTTGCATAGTAGTGTTTGGTCTGTGGTATTACCTTGGATACGTAAGAAAAGATAAGAAACTTGGAACTTATGAATCAGGACTTAAAAAGGTAGCAAATGTGAAGTCCATTGCATTCCTTACATTCGCAGCACTTGGCTGCTATGGTCTTGTTCTGATCCTTGTAAAGGCTATCACAGTTCTTATCCCAGGAAGCATGGAATTATATAGCCAGATAATGGGAGCTGCAACAGGCGGAAATCCAGTCCTTGCAATAATTGCAGTAGTACTTCTTGCACCAGCTGCTGAGGAATTAGCATTAAGAGGCTTAATGCTTAAGAGTTCAAAGAAAGCATTTGGAATTGTAGGTTGTGTAGTTCTTTCAGGACTTATGTTTGGACTTATGCACATGAACCCAATGCAGAGCCTTTATACAATTCCTATGGGATTATTACTTGGATTCGTAGCATATAAGTACAATTCAGTAATTCCTGCAATCATCATGCACTTTATCAATAATGCAGCTTCTTGTTTTATACCAGCATTCTTAGGAAGAGCAGTTAACGTTATTGAAGCAACTATCATCTTCGTAGTGTTCTCAGCACTTGCTGTTATCGTTTACAAAAAGTTCTTTGCAAAGACTGAGCAGACTGAGACACCTGAAGTTGCTGCATAATATAAAGACTAATTAGACTTATGGAATAAAGAGACTTTTCTAGAGCTGATTCTCTGGAAAGTCTCTTTTTTACTGCATTTAGATATGGTATTATCATGAATAAGTGTTAGAAGCTTGCTTTTCTATGGGGGGAAAACGTACGGAAGTGTTGTACGAAGATGAGATAATACAATGCTATACCGATAATAGACCGGGCATACATTTTAATGTGACAGATGCAGAGGAAAAGAGCTATGAACAGATTTATTGAGTGCACAGCACTTTTTGTAAAAGGGTATATTCCTGCAGAGATTTTTGTGAGCTTTGTTTACGATAACACTGACGTCTTTGAAGCTCTTTTGGATGCGGATGCGTATCAGACAATACTTGATTACTCACCTGTAGAAAAAGAATCAAAAATCAGGATGTATTCTGAGATTGAAAGATACATGAATGAAAAAAATGCAGATGAACTAGAAAGTATCCATGATGCATATGTTGAACTAATCATGGATTCTGACAGAACAGATTTTGCAGCCAAGTATCTACGTAAAAAGAATGAAAAGGTAAAAGAAATTGTTATCGACTGCGAATTGGCTTCTGATGGCGAGATGCTTAGAAAACTAGTTAAGACTAAGTTTGGACTTGATGATACTTGCTGTGGTGATAGCTGGGATGCGATAGATGACTTGATTCTAGAAGAGGTTTATCCAGAAAAAGTAATCCTAAAAAACTGGGATATGATCTGTAAAACTATGAGCGTAGATGCTAATGCACTTAAGGATGTTCTAACAAAACATGGTTATGTAGAGGAAGAGCACAATATCTTTTTACATGATGAAAGCAGGGCGTAGGAAATGAAATGTTTTGGCTACTACATAGTAAAGCCGGTTGAGAAGCCGGATTACGTAAAGCTTGATGTTGATCAAATATTATCAGTGGGCGAGTTTGTAAATGATCTGTTCCCGGATTTAACTAAATGCTTTTGGGCAAATATTCCAAAGAAGGACAAAATTGAATATAAAGAGTATTTAAAACTTACAGATGATGAATTTACAGAGTTCTGCAATTTGGTTTCGGATTTTTTACATAGCAGATTGATGTCGCCCTACGGAAAATTCAGCAGACTAGAAGAAGCTATAAAGATGCGTAGTTATCTTAAAAAAGTTGAAGACTTTAAGATAGTTGGTGTATATACAAGCGACCAGTATTTTGATGAGTATGCGGAGGGAGAGACTTTCAAAACTTATAAAGCTGGTGAAGAGTGCTCAGTTCCACGCAAGTACCTAGGCATAGATATCCTTGGATGTGAATGTGGTGGTCCAGGAGCATTTTGGTTTGACTGCTACCTTGATGATGGTCTTAATGAAGAGATTGAGAAGCATACGGATTGCAATTATAAATTGAGCCGCGAGACAGGGCTTATCCAGAATTCTTTTGAAGAAGCAGAGAAGTTCTGCGACTGGATTCAGGGTATGGGCGAGCCTGTGATCTGGACTCCCTTTGAAGTTTATGAGTACCTGATCTAGAGATTAAATAGTTTTTGTGCGCATTTGGGCATAAGAAGGGAGTTCAGAAAAACTATGGAACTAGATTCATTTGCAAAATTGATATCGGAAAAACGAAAAGCCTTAGGATTGTCTTGGGCTGAGCTTTCTGAGAAGACAGGTATCGAAGCTGCGACTATAGAGAAATACGAAGCTGGTAAGCAGAAACCTACAGCTGCGGATATTAAAGGCCTTGGAAATGTTCTTGGGATACCACCTATGATACTGATGCATGGTCCAGGAACTGTGCATTATAGCGGCTTTGACGAGAATGGGCACAGAACATCAAAGTGGGAAGAATTTTGAGGAGATAGATATGAGTTTTTTATTTGTGGCACTTGGAGGTGCTTTGGGTGCAGTGGCACGATACACAATAAGTCTAATTCCTGTTAAGACGGGATTTCCTGTTTTAACCCTTATTACCAATATTCTTGGAGCAATACTAATTGGATTTATAGTGGGAATAACAAGCAATAGAGAAGGCATATCAGAGAATACTGTGCTCTTTTGGAAGACAGGTGTATGCGGAGGTTTTACTACATTTTCTACATTCTCCCTTGAGGCATTCAATCTTTTTGATAAAAAACAATATGTGTATGGTGGATTATATGTGGCATTAAGTGTAATCTGTTGTATCGCTGGCATCTATTGTGGCAAGAAACTTGCAGATATGATAAGCCTATAAACACAGATATACAGGGGACGACATGTTTAATAGATTCAAACTAAAAGGTAATGTAAGCGGAGCTATCAGATCTGATGAGGAGCTTGCATCAATAGATAAACGAGCAGCTGACGAAACGTTCAAAATACAGAAGAAGAGACTTGATGCATTCTTGCAGCAAAAAGGATTCGTTAAGTATAAGACCAATTCTTATCTAAGAAGAAATCGGCTTAATGTATTGGAATACATTGATTTGCAAAAAGAACGTTACGGCTCAAGGACTTTCACAGTTAACTATGCCTTGACCTCTCTATATGTTCCACATGCTTTTTTCTCATTTGACTTAGGAGACAGACTGGGAAAGCTCATATGCGATAAAGATGTTTGGTGGGATTATGCTAATGAGCAGATTGCTGAAGTGAGCTTTAATAATGTTATCGAGGCAATAGAGATAGTTCTTTTACCATGGTTTGAAGAAATGGAGAATCTAGAATCCATAAGAAAAGAACTAACTACACAAAAGAAAAAACGTGAAAGCCATTGTGGTCGTTTATCAGATACGCAGGCTTTCTGGTTAGATGCAATAGAAAAAGATACGTGGGATGAGGCAATAGTTCTTAGTAACATAGAAACTTTTAAATTGCCAAAGAAATTATCTTAGGTAAGAGGAGGAGAGGTTATGAAAAAGAAAGTTTTGATTAGCGCCCTTGGTGTGGTGCGGCACTTGTAGGATGTGGCGCAGCAAGTGAAAATGAGGTTGGACTTCAGCAGGAACCAATCCCTGTAGAAGAGGCTGTACAGGATGCTACAGAGATTGCTATAGAGAGTGCAACAGAAACTCCAACAGATTCCACAGCCACAAGAAAAGACGGTGAGCGATTTGAAGATGTCATCATTCTTGAGGGCATGGAAGAACCAGTAAACTATGAGCACGCCGTTAATGATGTGCTTGGAATTGAGATTGACTGTCAATAAATGAGAGTAAAATGGAGGACTGGCTTTGTCAGTATTGATAGATTTATTTTTTACCTTTGCCAGGATTGGCATGTTCACTTTTGGCGGAGGTTATGCAATGATTTCTCTTATTGAGAATACGTGCGTAGAGAATAAAAAATGGATAACACATGATGAGATGATGACGGTTGCAGTAATAGCAGAGTCCACACCAGGACCCATTGCGATTAACTGTGCTACTTATGTTGGATATAAGAGGGGAAAGCTTCCAGGAGCAATAGCTGCAACATTTGGGATGGTTTTACCTTCGTTTATCATTATTTTTATGATATCACAATTCCTAAATCGATTTTTAGAGATAACATGGGTGGCTAATGCTTTTAAAGGAATCAAGATAGCAGTAGGAATTCTTATTGTTGATGCGGCACTTAAAATGCTTCATAAGATGAAGAAAAAGCCAATGCAAATTATCATGGTATGCTTGGCTGTTGTAGCTATGCTTTTAATAAATATCTTTGCGTTAAACATTTCATCAATGGTTCTAATGCTTGCATCTGCAGTTATAGGAATTGTGGTTTTTTCCATCAATAATCTTGGAAGGGAGCGTGAAAAGAAATGATATATATAGATCTTTTTATAGGCTTCCTTGAAGTGGGATTATTTTCATTTGGAGGAGCGTATGCTGCCATACCTCTTATCAGAGATGTTGTTTTGGCACACGGCTGGCTCGATGAAGAAATGCTAACCTATATGATCGCCATAAGTGAAAGTACGCCGGGACCAATCATGGTAAATATGGCCACCTATGTAGGAAGTGAAAAAGGTGGTTTGTTAGGTGCTGCTATAGCTACAACAGCTGTAGTGTTGCCTGCATTTTTTATCATTCTGATAATTATGATAGTTATGAATAAGTTCCTTCAGAACCGATACGTACAAGCTGCCTTAAGTGGCTTGAAGCCTTGTATTATTGGCATTATTTTAGTGACTGGCGCAATTATGATTTTAAAGAACTGCGGACTAATAGTCGATGGCAAAATAGACGTACTTACCATTGGATTAACCTGTGGTATTGCGTTTGTGTATTTTGGTTCAAGGAAATTTATGAAAAAAGCTATCAATCCCATTATGCTAATATGCTTGTCAGCTTTGGTGGGCGTTGTAGCGTATGCTTTGTAGCTGTTAACCATAAATGGAACGACTTTTAAATCTATGGGTATGAAGTGGAGAGACAGATAATGAAGATAGGAATCATTCAAGCTAGTTCTCAAGCTAATAAAAATGATCTGATCTATAATACTGTAATTAAGTATGCGCCGAAGGGTTCAGAGGTTATTAACTTTGGCTGCACGCTAGATGAAAAGAATAACTATTCTTATATAGACATTTCAATTCTTGTTGGCATATTGCTTTCAAGTGGCGTGGTTGATTTTGTTGTCACTGGCTGTTCATCTGGTCAGGGCATGATGCTTGCTTGTAATAGCATGCCAGGAGTAATCTGCGGATATGCGCCAACACCAAGGGATGCGTATTTGTTTGCACAGATTAACAACGGCAATGCCATATCTTTGCCATTAGGCGAAGACTATACATGGACTGGCATCGACAACTTTGAAAAGACAATTGAAGCTCTTTTCTCAGAGCCTTTTGGACAGGGCTATCCAAAGAGTGAGGCGGAAAGGAAGCTTAAGGATACTGAGAAGTTAAAAGAGATTAGAAGAGCAGGACAGGTCTCTATGAACGAATTACTAGATAGGTTGGATCCGTCACAGCTGGAAAGAATAAAAACAAAAAAGGATGCTATGCAGTTTGTGAGGATGATATGAAGAAAAAGATATTATTAATGATTGTAGCTTTGCTACTTTTGGGCGGATTAGGTTTAGCTCTTTTGTATACAGGCGTGCTCCACATAAATAATCCGTCAAAGGAAAGATATCCGATTCGAGGAGTTGATGTCTCTCATTATCAAGGAGAGATAGATTGGGATACACTTGCAAAAGAAGATATTCAATTTGCCTACATCAAAGCTACAGAGGGATCACAGTCTAAGGACGAGCAATTCGACGTAAACTGGAGTGAGGCTCAGGATAAAGGATTACGAATCGGAGCATATCATTTCTTTAGCTTGGATTCTCCTGGATCAACGCAGGCTGAGAATTTTTGTGGGACAGTAATTGCAGTGGAGGGAATGCTTCCGCCTGTAGTGGATATTGAACCCTATGGATATTACAGTGATATAGAACATCTTGATAAGGAAAAAATGATTACAGAGCTGGCAGTCTTTTTGAAAGATGTGGAGTCTTTTTATGGATTGAAACCAGTTATATACACAACAGAAGAATGGTGGGAAATATTACAGGAAGATTTTGATGGCTATGATCTATGGATCAGAAATGTATATGGCAAGCCAGATTCATCAATTCGTTGGACTTTCTGGCAGTTTTCCAACCGTCATGTGTTGTCCGGATACTCTGGAGAGGAACGGTACATCGATATGAATATCTTTTACGGAGATGAAAGTGAGTTCTTTTCTTATTACTGAATTATGTTAGGGACAGGATAATATGGGGGAGTTTCGTAGCAACATTTTTGCGACAGTGATAAGTATAATTCTGGTGGCGGTATTCTTTGCCAACTTGGTACTTTCACGAGACTGCAATTTGATTATGATAATTCTGACCGGCGGCGGAAGACTTGTAGACTTTTTAGGAGCATCCCGGGATAATCTAATTGTTGATCAGCAGCTATATAGACTAATTTCTTATGGGTATTTACATCCAGCTATATGGCATTTAATGGCCAATGTTTATGCATTGTGGTATGCGTGTTCATTTATCGAAAAAGAGCTAAACAGGATTTCCATTATTCTAATTTATCATGTTGGACTAATTGTTCCATGCGCTATCTTTTTACTGATATTTCCTAAGGGATATATGTACGGTGCATCTCCGGCTATATTCTGTTTTTTGGGAATGATGGCGATGTGGCTGATTAAGGATTGTTCGCTATTGGATGAGTACAAGAGACTTAGAGGATATCGATATCTATTATGTTATTTGATCATATCTAATCTTCTGAGCCTGGGGACGTTTGTTGTTCACTTAACGGGCTTTTGCGTGGGAATGTTATTGGGACTTGTTGTTAAGCGGAAATCATGTTTGGAATAACGTCAAATTCTTAAAGATTTCTTGCTTGAGAACAAAGAGGAGGTCATTGAGATGGGAGTATTAGAATATGCAGATTAATTGCAGCTTTTGGGGGAGTAATAATGAAACTAGATATCATAGGATCTGTTGCTAGTGGGAAGACTACACTTGCAAGAGAACTATCAGAAATATATAACATTCCGTTTTATCAGAAAGACAATATTGTTTGGGAGCGCACTCCAGAAGGAGATAAAAAGCGCAGTGACAAAGATCGCGACGAACTATTCCAAGAAATAATAAATGGTGATAACTGGATTGTAGAAGGATCACCAAGAAAGCTGTTGCGTGAGAGCTTTGAAAAATGTGATTACATCATACTGTTAGATGTACCACTCCGTAAAAGATTTACAACTTCTGGGGATGCCAAAGATTTTATTAGCATGGAGTATGAAAAGAGGGAATTGTGAAGATATATTTTGCGAGACACGGACAAACAGATTGGAATACTCTAGGAAAAGTGCAGGGCACAACTGACATTCCATTAAATGAAAATGGAATAGCGCAAGCACAGCTGCTTTGCAAAAACCTTGAGGAAAAAGATATTTCTTTTGAAAAAATATATACCAGCTACCAGGCTAGAGCAGTTAAGACTGCGCAGATAATAGATGAACACTTCCATACAGGGTATGAGATAGTTAGAGGCTTGGAAGAAATGAATCTGGGATTGTTTGAAGGGCATACCTGGGATGAGATTCTTTCTTTATATGATGAAGAGCATAAGCTGTGGCTTTCAAATAAGAGATATAATTGCACCCCTGACGGCGAATCATATCAAATGGTTATGGAAAGACTGTTTAAAGCACTTGATTATATTCTTGGTCAGCACAACACTTCTTCAGATAAGAACCTCCTGATAATATCCCACGGAGCTGTAATCATGACGCTTCTTGCTATGAAAAGAAATATACCTTTTGAGCAGTCGCATACAATTGAGGTTGACAATGCGTCACCTATAGAATTCAGTATAGAGGAATTAGAGGGGATAAGAGAAAGGCTATGACTAGTTTATTTGCTGAAGGACTAATTGAGAATAACATAGACAAACTTTTGAAAGCACCTAAGAGTGACCTGCACAACCATTCAACCAAAGGTTGCAGGCTTAAGTGGGTTGAAGAGAAAACGGGGCATTCTTTTCCTGCTCCTCCGGAAAGCTTTGACGGACTTGATGGTATGCAGAAGTGGTTCACAACCTATGTGAAACCCTATTGCTCAGGATATGAAGGCATAGTCTTAAGATGGGAAGGCTCCTTTGCTGAAGCAGGACGCAACAACATTAGAAGACTATCAATGAATTTCGGAACCGAGGAGATTGAATTTGTAGGTGGAATGGCTAAATTCCGGGAAATGATAGAGGGCTTTCACATGAAACACTGCCCGGAATCGGTTTTTGAACCGGAACTTACTTATATCTCATCCCGCGATATGGCTTCTGCGTCAGATGCAATTGATGAGTATGTAAATACGGGATTCTTTAAATCAATCGATGTCTGTGGCGGTGAGAATATACAGCCATTTGAAGCCTTCATTCCCCTGTATCGAAAGGCTGAACAGTACGGCCTTACTAAGATAATGCATGTCGGCGAGTCGGGAACTGCAGATGATGTAAAAAGAGCTGTCGAAGTCCTGGGACTTGATGAAGTCCACCATGGAATTGGCGCTGCTTCATCAAAGGACACTATGCGATTTCTTTCTGATAATCACATCCAGCTCAATGTCTGCCCTTCCAGTAACGTAATGCTTCGCTATGCTAAGGATTATGAGCATCATCCAATAAAGACACTGGTGGAAAATGGTGTTGAGGTTACGATCAATACCGATGATCTTCTGATTTTCAACAGTTCGATAGAGAATGAATACCTTAAGCTTTACAAGGCAGGAGCCCTATCAGTGGATCAGTTGGATGAGATTAGACTTAGGGGATTAAACGGGAAACGAGAACAACAAGGTTTTATATATGGATGACTGTAATGTTTAAAAGAACGGAAGAAAAGTGGCTTACAGATTTGTACGGAGATGAATATAAGGAGTATTGCAAGCGGGTAAACAGGTGTATTCCGTGGTTCCCGCGATGATTGTCAGATAATTATTGTTTCCAGTAAAACTTACTATCAGAGAAAAGGAGCACGGTATGTTTGAAATAAAGGATTGTAAAGATTACGAAGTGGCGAAGAATCTGATAAGGGAATACTCAGAGATTAAAGGTGCTGAGAGCTGTTTTGTATCGTTGGATAGGGAATTAGCTGATCTTGGCACATATTATAAAGATGGAGCATTGTTGATTGGATATGAAAATGAGAATCCTATAGCTACTATAGCGATTAGGCGTATAGATAATGACTCATGTGAAGCAAAGAGACTTTATATTAAGCCAGATTATCGCGGCAAAGGTTATGCGAGAGTTCTTATGAATGAGATGCTGGATAGAAGCAGGAAATTAGGCTTTAAGGAGGTCACATTTACTACCAAACCAGAAGTGATGAGCATTGGATATGGATTATATAAGCGTATGGGATTTGAAGAAGTGAATTGTACTGATGGCGTGGCTTCTATGAGAATGATTTTATAAGCAATATATTGCAATTTAAACTACAACCAAACTCAGTTTAAAAGTTGCATGTTCTGAGGATTATCTGGTTGGTTTTCCTTCTGGTTAAATGGAGGATTTTACGGCCCTATATTCATTTTCTGTAAAAAAGATGTAGAGATTTTTTCGGGCCAACGTCTTTATTTTTGATTTAATAGAAAAAGCAGTAAGGATTTGGAGTTGGTGAACTAAACTAGTTACAAGTATACTGCTAAAAAAACAGAAAACTTGTTTTTAGCAGTAAGATCAGGCGGACAAAAGTTGACCACAAGCTAATTTGCGAGATTCAGTACTGCTTAAAAAGCAAAAATAAAGATATAGACGTAGCACATTTTTTTCTTGGCATCCAAAATTTGAAAAGCTCTA
>NZ_KK211395.1:60505-172380 GCF_000622085.1 Butyrivibrio proteoclasticus P6B7 | reverse complement strand
TGATGAGAGGCAATACCTTAGTGACTATATCGAATGGAAGGGACTTACAGAAGACTTTGAATACTTTAAAGCTCATGCCCACAAGGCTCGTCTTGATGAGGATCTGCCATTTGAAAACTATGTTTTATAACTAAAGTAACCCGGGGAATGCTGCTATTGCGGTGTTCCCCATAACAAGAGACTTGGTGATGAACTTTTTCGGTAGCGTTGGTGGTAAACTTTTTCGATAGCGCTGCTGGTAAACTTATTCACCAGCGAAAAAGGATAAAATGGTAAAGTTTTTCGCTAGCGGGGTGGTAAACTAATTCGTTAGCGAGTGGTAAACTTTTTCATTGACGTTTACAAAGTAACCAATACAACATAGAAAAGAGCGGGTATGAATTTCACCCCCGCATAAGCATAGAAAATCAGGCTTGCCCCAAGCAAAAAAAGCCGGGTACTGGCCGGCCTGTCCTTAGAGCGCCTGAAAAAATATGAAAAGCAAAATAAAATGATGCTAATCCCTAGAAAGAATAAACCATATAGCTTTGTGTAAACTGGCATAAATAACTCCTGGTAAAACAGAATATATACGTATTAGTTTCCTATTAACTGAACATTTTCATTTCTAATTACTTCAGGACCACTATTGTAAAAATCCAGATATACCACGTCTAATGGGCAATCCAGGGTAGTGTCATATACAAATACGATTAAACCATTCTCTATTTCTGCAAATTCATCAAGTCTATAGAATAACTGGCATTTACCATCCGCAGTATAGGTTACGGAGCAGTCATTTTTACCAAGCGATATATTTCCCTTGGTTTCTGCAGGATAATGCACTATTGAAGAATTCTCTGAAACCACAAATATTCCGCCATCTTCATAAGCATCAGCACTGATACCAATTGATTCAAGCATAGCGTAGCTGGCTTCTCCAAACGCGGTATAATCTCCAGAAAAAGCTACGACAAACTTGAATCTGCTATCCTCATCTTTAAAACAATCAAGATAACTTGCAATATCCCACGAATTATTACTTAGATTGTGATACAATTCTCTATCTCTTAGGAATACTGCGTCATAATCCCATGTCTTATAAGCCTCATCACCTCTATGGTCCTTGGCCAAACCTTCATCAGAAATAATCTTCTCTATGCAGTCTGTTACTTTAGCTGCGCCTGAATTATTCAAATGATCATCTCCTCTAAAGTCAGAATCATAATCAATTCCCAATGACGCTTCAGGGGAATTCATATTTATGTAAAAAACGTTTTTTTCTGCCAAATAATCTGATAATGCATTCTGATAAGCGTATTCTTCCTCAGAAATACTATAAGGAGCACAAAAGAAAAATGGCTTAGCTCCCTCCTTATTACACTTATCAACAATCATATCAATATACTTAATTGTCTTATCGTTTAGCTCTGTTCTACTGTCAGTACATGCCGCATGCTCTACAGGCGCAGTATCAAAGCTGCCTATATATCCTCTTTTATACCAGTAATCATTATAATAATCCTGTTCGCTAAGTTCTTCATACCTTGAATGAATCACAGGAAATCTAAGCATCAGCTCTCCCATTAATGTATTGCTAACCAAGCTATTATTCTTCTGCGCTAAGACATTTCTAATAACTGATGTTGACCATTTAGGTAGCAGATTTGCTCGATAAACATTAGCTAAATCCGTATCATTTGTTGTATTTCTAAATGTATATGTCTCAATAAAAACTGCCTTTGGATGCTGTGTTTTAAATGCTTCATTAAGAAAAGTCCATGTTGTATCAATACTCTGATTGCCACTTGAGAGAGTAAAGCTGGCTATTCCGGCATCTTCCCATAATTTCGCATTGTTAACAGAACAATGGGCATGACTGCTTCCTAATATCAAAACATCAATCAGTCCTTGATCTGTCGCATAAAAATTCTGGAATCCTCCGCCTCCTCCAGTATCCTTGTATGAAAGTGTGCTAAACGTCATATTCCACATTAAAGCAACAATTATTATAAAAGAAAAAACAGCAAGTAATCTTTTTCTCATATCGTTTTATCCTAAAATTGAAAATAAATAAACTGTCTGGAACTGAAACCAGGGCCATATGAACCAAATACTATAACCCACATCAAAAGTAGTGCAAGAAATACTACTCTAAATGGAGTCCATTGTGTGAATATCCACTCATCAAATCTGAGTTTCTTTTTCTGATAGATTAAATCTACAAATAGTAATAAAAGAAGAGATAATATCAAAAGATGGAACTGTCTTGAAGACAATCCAAGACTATATAACGCGTCCCCTGAAACCATCCAATAATCCGGGATCATTACCATTCTTTTTATGTAATAAAATGCCTCACCTACAGTCTTGGTCCTAAAGAAAATCCATGCAAAATCAACCAACACAAAAGTAATTGCAATCTTTGAGAATCGATATCCGAAATTATTAGTATTTACATCAAATCTGGAGCATATTTTCCTCCAAACAGGCTTTAATAAAGACTCAATCACATGATATATTCCATGGAGCAATCCCCATAATACAAATGTCCACGCAGCGCCATGCCACAATCCGCTTACTAAAAAAGTAATAAGAAGATTTATCATCTTTCGAATTGTGCCTTTCCTGTTGCCGCCAAGCGGTATATATAGGTAATCCCTAAACCATATAGAAAGAGATACGTGCCACCTTCTCCAGAAATCTGTTATAGACGTTGCAAAATATGGTGCCTTGAAGTTATCCATAAGGCTAAAGCCCATAACTTTTGCAGAACCAATTGCAATTGCCGAATAACTACCAAAATCACAATATATCTGTATGCCAAAACCGACGGCACCAATAATCAATGCACACCTACCATGCCTATAATAATTATCAAAAATCGTATCAACCAAAGTGCCTATTCTATCCGCTATAGCCAGCTTCATGAACATTCCCCAAAGCATCAAGGACAAACCTTCACAAATCCGCTGATAATTAAGGAGCTCTCTTCTAGTTTTATCAGGCACTACAGAAATCTGATTAAGCAGGTTTGTCGATCTCTCTATTGGTCCTGCGACCAGCTGTGGATAAAAAGACACAAATAAAGCGTATTTTACAAAGTTCTTTTCTGCAGTTGTTGTTCCTCTGTAAACATCTATTACATAACCAAGTGCCTGAAACGTATAAAAAGATATACCCACAGGTAACAAAAGACTTAGCGGTTTCAAACTTAGATGTAATGTAGAAATTGCAAAATTCAAATACTTAAAAACAAACAATATCGACAGGTTAGATAATAAGCATAAAACAAATGATGACCTTACTATAACAAGACTTTTATCTCTAAATCTTTCTATCAGTATTCCTGAAACATAGGTTATAACCGTTGATGTCAGTATCAGAACCGCATACTTAACATTCCAGCTCATATAAAAATAATAGCTGGCAGCTAAAAGCCAAAGCGTTCTACCCTTGGAAGGCAAAAGAAAGTATATAATTGTAACTATAGGAAAAAATAAAAGAAAAGATGTTGAATTAAAAAGCATAAATACCCCTTATATTTTAAAAGCGGTCATATAATGTGACCGCTCTATATGCAAGCAACCATATATCATATTATACGTATGGCCTTAGCAGGATTACCAGCAATCACGCTTCCTGACTCAAACTTGCCTGAAACAACCGCCCCAGCTCCTACTACGCAGCCATCACCAAGAACTGTTCCCTTCAAGATAATTGAATTGCATCCAATGAAGCAGTCCTTCCCAATCTTGATTGGCTTTGCTGGCACCAGATCAGAATTTCCACCGTTAGCATCAGCAAGAAGCTTGTTTCTAGTCTCTGCCTCTAAAGGGTGAAAGTCATTATCAAGAATCTTGCAATTGCCACCAATACAAGTATTATCGCCTATATATATGCCTTTTCGAGCATAAATTGTAGCACCAGATATTCCAACATTATCACCTATCACAATCTCTGCCCCAGGTGCTCTGGTCACAATAATCGTCCTACTATAAAGGCCCACAAGGTTAGAGAGAAAACTACTCTTAACAGTAACATTTTTGCCCAATTCTAACCTAGAGCCGTTTTTACGGAATATAACAGGAACGCCTTTAAGAAGAAGTCCCTTCCCATATTTAACTTTCATGCACTTAAGTACTAACTTGTACCAATTGCTGTTCATACTTATTCCCTCAAAATGTATTAACAGAACATATCCGCTAGAAATAACACATCACCCAGCGTATTACACTATTATCGATAGTATAATGCCAGCCCTTCAAAACTATCAGCCTGTGCTTTATTAGCAAACTCAATCTTAATTTCACTGGTAACGCTCATAGGCTCCTCTGTCACTTCAGTGATATGTGGTTGCTCGAATCCATAGCTCCACTCGAAGCTCTCATCAACTATCAGATTCCCATCCACATATATTTTAAGCCCATTTTCGCCCGGAACAAAACTCCTTGATATAGCCATCTCTACCACCGCAGGATCCACCTTTATGGTAAAAGAACTATCTCCCTTCTTAGTAAAGGCTGACTTAGGATAATAAACGAAATTGTCGTACTTGTGAGTCTTATCATCAAAGGCTTTCGCCTTTGCCACCTCTTCTCTGATAACTTCACTAACAGTCTCATAATAAATCTCATGTCCCAGGTCATTAGGGTGAGTTAAGTCATCCGGTGCTCCAACTAGCTCCTCATAAGCATGACCACTTTCATTGAACGCAGCTATAGTATCAGCAATAGGAATCCCATAATACTCATCAATAGCTATTATCTGATTTATCTTATTGGTGAACTCCCTCTGAGAACTCTCAAGAACACTAATAATACTACATCCAGCGTACTTAGCCTTAATTCCCCTGACTATTCCCTCATAATTGGCTGCAAAGTACTCGTCGTCAAGGTCATTCTCACCATAGCAGATAACTGCCAGGTCATAGGAAATGCCATCATCTAAAGCCATCTCCCTAACAATTCCAGCAATACTGGTATTACCACCCATAGAGACATTAGTCATGTTACAGGTAACACCATACTCCTCTTCAATACCCGCTTTCAGAAGCTTAGCCCAGCTCTTGCCATCACTGGCACCAGTTCCCTGAGCAATGGAATCTCCTACAATAATGACATTTACTGATTCTCCAGCGCTTAACTTCTCATAAACAGAGATATAATTTTCTGATGCTATCCTTGTACTTTCTACATAACGTCGGCCTCTATAGACAATGCCACCTATCACAAGTATAGAAATTATAGCTAATACAGTTACAATAACGGTTTTCTTTTTATTCCTCAGTGTTTCCACCACTAATACCTATCCAAACAAACCTATAATGTAATACCAAACAAACTTTACATTAGTAACAAAGTACCGTTTAAACAACCTCTTCGGATCCTGAAATAATCTAAACAGCCATTCAAGCCCAATCTTCTGAACCCATCTAGGTGCTCTCTTAATCGTACCTGCATGGAAGTCAAACCCTGCTCCAACGCCCATCATTACAGCATTGATTTTGCCTTGATGATCATGCATCCATTTCTCCTGCTTAGGAGCGCCGAGTCCAACCCAGAGAATATCTGCACCAGAATTATTGATCATATCCACATCAGCTTGATCTTCCTCTTCAGAAAGTGTTCTAAATGGTGGTGAATACATTCCTTTAATGTTGATGCCAGGATACTTCTTGAGTAAGTTCTCCTTAAGTGCGTCAATGGTTTCCTGAGAAGCTCCGTAAAAATAATGGGATATCTTACCATCCTGAGTATCTCTAAACATATGCTCCATAAAATCAGGACCAGCGACACGTTCTGCTCCAACCAATCCCTTCTTTTGCTGAAGGACAGCTATTGGGCTGCCATCAGGGAATACAAATGCTGCTCCATTAAGAATATCTCTATACTCTGCATTTTCTCTCCCCATAACTGAGGTATGAACATTAGAAAAACAGATATACTTTCCAGAAAGTTCTTTCACATTTCTCAAAACATGATATACAGCCTCTTCTGTCCGCGAAATGGCATAGTTAATACCAAATAGATTGAATCTCTCTTTACGAACAAATGCAGGTATTGAAGCAAATCCATTTACATCGGTAACAATGCTGGATCTTACGTCATAACCATTATTATCAATACTAATAAAAGTCCTTATACCCTTTCTTTCTAGCTCAGAGACTACTTTTTCCACATCTGATTCGTGGCTAGCATCACTATTCTTTACCAAAACCTCTTTGTATTCCAAAGTCTCGTACTCTCTGACAATTTCATCAATACTAGGAAATGGATGACTAATTACCAAAGCACTATTTACTTCTCGAACTCCATGCTTCTTGATATACGCTCTCTTATACACTTCTCTAAAAATAAATCCCAATACTACAGTAAACACAAACGTAGCACAGATAACAAGTCTTGAAGTGATATCGCCTTTCTGAGTAGCATATAAGAACAAAATGCTGAACACTAGTAATAGCACTCGGCTTTTTATCACATAAGTGAAAGTCTCTACCAAATCCTGCTCAAATAATGGTTTCTTCCTAATGTCGTAAACAAAAAAAACCAGAGCCTGAAGAATAATAAGAACTATAAAAAATGACTCATACAGCCCGTCGTAGATCCAGTACCAGTCCATTACTCCCTTTTGGTATCTAACAAGTAGTGCCAAAAAGAAAGCCACAATCACTGCAAGCTCATCTAATATAAATATTCTTTTTATTGGATATCTTACTTTCTGCTTATTCACAGCATGCTCCAATCACAAATCAACATTTGCCAATACTCTCTATCAGCACTTCTCTGCACTTTGGATAAGCCTCCATTATGTTCTTCCACGCAATAGAATTCTTATCCTGAATCGCATTGTCATAGTACAGCCCTTCCTTTTGAGTAGAAAGGATAGAAAAATACAATTTAGCAGGTTTATCTACCCTGACAGCCTTGGTACCTTTCAAAAGGGCCATTGCCTTAAGCCACAAATCATCTGCATTTATACATTGTTCCTTGAATGCATCCTTATTAAACACTTCCTCCGACAATGAATGTGGTGGATAAAGAACTCCTCCCACCCCTGTAGGAATAAGTTCATAGGAAGGCAACGAACCCTCTGTAGAATACTGCCACTTATCAGCAGTATAAACATCACCTTTCTCTAGAAAAATCTCATGTCCCCAAGTGCAAACTACAGTATCTGGATATTTAGCAGATGTTTCTATCAATGTTTCCACCAGGTTTTCCGGATAATAAACATCATCATCCACGGTAATTACATATGATTCAGGATTATCCTTCATCGCGTAGTAATACTTCTTATGGGATCTAAGATCATCACAAAATCTAATCTTTAGTCCCTTTGGCTCTAGAATCGTCAGTTTTACTGGCAAATCCTTTATTCCATTTGGGAACTGTTCACTAGCAAGCCATAGTACTACTGATTTCGGCTTAACGGTCTGATTTAAAAGAGTCATTATGGTCAAATGAACTGTTTTAATCCTTGCAGGATAACTGGTAAGTGAGATTATCACATTACTAGACGGCTCCACACCAAATTCGCATTTTCCAAATATTGGATACAGTACATTAACTATTCCCTTATTAAGTTTGTAATGAATAGAAGCAATCTTAGAATTTTTATGCCTAAGAGATGCTTCGTACAATCTCTGTATATTCACTGTCTTATCTCTTTACTATTCCCAAATCATGAAGTCGTACATATAAGCGTTTAAGCCAATATACACTACCATTAACAAATCCTTTTCGTGGATGCTTGGCAGCCTCCTTCTCTAGCACTACATTTGGTTCCAAGTTCTCAAATACAAACTCTGATTTTGCCTCCAAATCAGGTCTGTAATACAATCTCTCTTCATATTTGTTGGAATGACTTCCGGAACCATCAAAGCCTGCATTAACTACAAGACTATCCTTAGGATAAACAGTCCACAGGTTATTCTGTAGCAAATATAGGACCCACCTAATAGCCCAAGAACTTGTCTTGTTCTCACTAAGAAGAATCATAAGAAGATCCCAGCCATTCTCCGTGTTCTCAAATTTTCTCCGCAACTCTTTATTAGAAAAATATGCCTCAAAGTCCACGTTGGCCCAGGAAGCATTGTTCCATCTATCCTTCCAGGTTGCCCATCCCCAACAATCGCCCTTGTGCATCACGTAAACATCTTTGTCATAAGAATCGAGTCCCTTTAGGGGATAGGTATATCCGCAAATAGCCCCAATTCTTGAATTGTCATTATAGAAATCAAGCGCTTCATTCATATACTTGAGAAAGCTTTCAGATACTTTAAGATCATCTTCTACAATAATAGCCTTGCCATACTTATTAACCACTTCTGTAACTCCATCCATAATGGATGTGGCAAGTCCCTTGTTATGCTCGCATTCTATCAAGAAAACATTCGCGAATCTGGATTTCTCTTTGTATTTCCGAAGAGTCGTCCTAGTCGCCTCCACATCTGCTATCCCTTGTTCATTTTTTGGCCCATCGCAGTATATGTAGAGATCTGAATGTTCAGCTTCTGGATTTTTATCCAAATTTTCAAGACATCTTTCTATTTTCTCTGCTCGGTTGTAGGCAAAAGCTACGACAGGAGTATATTGACACGTCTTTTTTTCTACCATCAAGTATTCCTTCATTAACTGTATTTCTATATGCTTTTCTCAACATCCAATCCTATAATCATACCAATAAAATTGTAAATAATTATAATTATATAATCAATCCCAGCGCATCATTCACGCATTGTAACTGGCATAATCAACTCAATTTATACCTAATTCATACTCTTTCTAGACATTGAACTAGCAGCTAAAACCACAAAAACAGGTGACCAAATAAACAAATATCTAGCTTGTGCCTCAAATATCATTGTAAATAAGATAGCTCCTACCAAGGCTATTACCGCTGGATAATCGTTCTCATTCTCCACCTTATATCGTAAAGCAAATGCTAGTATCCCTAGCCAAAGCATCTGCGCATAATTAATCCAGATAAAAAATCTTCCTCTCCCAGGCCAATATATCTTTTTCACAATATTGCCAAATAGTTGCTCCCCATCATCAAATTTTTGTTCTATATAGTCCATTCCAGAAATCGCATATCCAAATGAACCATCATTAAAATTCAATGCAATCTTATGTATATATAAATTACCAAATCCAGATATCCCCAAATCAGCAATTCTTTGTTTACACCTTTTTTTCTCTTGCGTTATCCTTTCACTTCTATTGTTTATTTCAAATGAAAAAGCTTCATCTTCAGGATTTGTTGTACCATCATTATCTTTATTAAGACCTATCATCAAAAAATGGTATATTGATTTAGCCCTTTCTGTATCATACGTAGTCCCAGAGGTATACTCAAATGCAGTTGTAATTATGTTCATTCCAGCAGTCTTAAAAAATACCCCAAGGCCAATAACCATCAATACGATTATAATATCTAATGCTAATTTCTTCCCCGTATGTAAACAAATACTATTAATGCAAAAAGAGATAAACAAAGCAATAAACATTATAAAAACTGGAGCTTTCATATAATATCCAAGTATTCCAACCATGAGAATTAAAAGCCATTTTACAAATACTTTATATGTTTTATCTTCAGGCATACGTTTAGATAACCAAAGCATTAGAACTGGAAAAATAAGTCCCATCGCATCTGTATAAACTATATAAACAAAAGGTGACACACCAATAAAGATAAGATAAATAAATGCTCCTATAACAGCTATTCTTTTTCCTCTTAGCACATGCAGATAGTCATATACTAACCATCCTGTAATACCAAAAAGAATGCATTGAAGAGCCACACAACTACCATAAAGAAAATGAATGTCGGTAAACCCAATTTTCATCGCCATTTTTACTATTGCCGAGGCCAAGACAAACAAAAGCATATTATTAGGATTGCTAGAATAGTCGTACGTAATACTCTCTCCACGTGCCACCGCTATTGAATCCATAAATATGCCACCTGCGTCCCATCCAGTAATAAACATCGCCCCCATTGCAACAAAAATAGGAAGGATTAACATAGCCGCATATAAAACAATGACATTAATCCTTCTAGTTCTTTCTTCAGAAAATACTTTGTTGATAATGGCTAATAGCAATGCCCCAATTATAAAAAAAATAATATTCGGAAGCAAAAAAGGTCTTTTATGAAAACTCACATATGGAATCTTTCCGGCAAACATTATAATAATGATTATGCCAGCCATAATAACGTGCCATATTCTAGAAATCACGTTATTTAATCCCCTTCTCATAGACAAATCCCCCACTATATCAAAAGCTTTAAATAATCCTTTTTAGTCTACCATAGAAATTAGTCTTACTAGCTAAATCCTTAATCTTAGCTTTCCATTCTTTATATTCATATCTGAATCCTCCACTTCCGCTATTGCCTACTATTCGTGGATAAACTGGAAAATTCCTCGTCATTATCTGGTTCTCCAATATTACATCTGTATATGAATGTTCTATATAATATCCCTTGTTATCATCTACTCTCTTGTAGGCTTCAATAAAATAAGTTTTAAACACATCTATAGGCATAGCATAAATTCTAGTATCATATATTTTTCGGTTACGCCTATTGGGAACATTAAAATATATCCTATCAGTCTGTACACGCTTCACCAAATCAGATATATTAACAAACTGCAATCTGCCAGTAAGCTTAATCATATAATTATCATCTTTAGCAAGCCTACTATTCGTAAGAACATATTTTATAATCTCCCCTTCTCCATATCCCTTTCCATGCTTTATTACAGCTTCATCATTACCTTTAAACGATAATAATTCGAATTTTATTCTATTGTCTTTAGCAATACTCTGTATATCCATAAATGATTCTGTATCAAAACCACTATTATCGCAGAATACTATACTAGCGTTTGGCTTGGAAATAAGCAAAGAAACCAATGCGCTTTTGTATTGTAACAAACGCTCATTGGTATTCCTCAATTCAAGTTGTTTAATTCCGCTGCTCGGTGCGATAGTTCCAGTTACAATTATTATCATTTTTTCCTACAGAAGCCTTTTTCTTACTCAACGTTTCTTAACTGGGGTTACAATCTTCTTAAAGAAATTCCAGGTATTCTCCGATAGATGATCATACGCAAATTCCTTTATAGTTAAATATACTCCCATCATTCTTCGTTCTAAATAATTACCCTTTAATTCCATAATTAGTTTTTGTCGTGTTTTATCATAAATATAATTTCTTACAACTTCATAGTTATCATCCAAAAGTAACTGTTCATCAGTCTTGGGGGCTGTCATGATCTTTTTAAATCTTTTTGTTTCACTGCTTCTCTGAGGATGATAAGCTCCTTCAACAAACCCATAACTAGTAACCAAATTGATCCTAGGTACTACCGCCAATCCATCTCTTGATAACATATCATGCTCAAATAAATAATCCCATGCAGTTAATTCCTTACTATAGGCCGCATCATATATCCTGTAATACTGTTTTCTAAGTTCTTTAAAAAAGAAGATCTCATCCAGCATACGATTCTTCTTTTCTAATGGCCAATTCTTCATATCAAAATCACATTCATTCCACCTATCTGCCCAAGTAGCATAAGCACCATTTAAAGGAACTGTTTTCCCGAATGAGTAACTATTTTTTATTAAGTCAAGATCACCTATGGAGTTGAATCCAGCTATGAACTGAATTGATCTAGTGTCTCGATATTTGTTTAGTAGAAAATCACAAAAAGTGAAATACTGAAGAGTTGGTATAGCATCATCCTCCAGTATAATCGCACTGTCCTGTTCTGAAAAAACCTTATCCAGTCCATCCCGAATGTTTTTGTCGCATCCTTTATTATTCTCAGCAAAAAAGAATCGCTTGTCGCACTCCCAGTCAAACGCTTCCGTTATATAATCTCTAACGCCATTTACAGCATCTATTTCTCCCTCAACATCTTTTCTTGCCCCATCAGCAAATACATATATACATACAGGCTGATATTGTTTTACTACATCCACAATCATCTTTACAGTGTCCAGTCGTTTAAACACAAACAATACTACCGGCTTTGTACCAAGCATATCATTACCTACCTTTACTAAGCGTCGTATTATAATGATGTACCAGAGAAAAATCAACGTTTTCAAGTTTCTCCAGCATCAACCAAACCCCAAAATATCTTTCAGCAAGTCCTCCCTGAAATCTATTTTTATGGTTTGTATCAAAAGCCTCAAGTTTTTTACTATTTACTATCCAATCCCAAAACAGCATCATCTTATTAAATGATTCCCCATCAACAAAGAAACATGAGCATAAGTTAATGCTTTTATTTCTCAAATCTTTAATGGAATAATTTGTTTTATAATATTCATTGTAGTCTCTTAAAATATACTCATAGCAGCCAAATCCATCACCTACAATTTCGTTTGGCCTACTGGTATCTGCCATTATCTTTTGTCTATACATTTCATTAAATCTGTATGACTCAAAACTAATATGTAATCGATCCTTGTCACTAATAGCTTTTTGAATCCGTTCAGAAATATTATAGCGGTTGAAACATACTTTTTTTGATAACTTCAATTCTATATCATAGTGAATGAAACCAACATAATCATATTTTCCCCATTCCCCGCTAATCCACAGATTATAAATTGCTTCGCTTTCAGCCCACCATGGCCCTAGTGATTTAAATGTAGAAAACTTTTTTTGATTTATTTCATCCAATCCACATGTATATCCAAGCTTTTCAATTGCTCCAACATTAAACGCTGTATAGTTTTCTTTTGAAAAAAGAGAATCTTTAGAATACATTTCATCCATCAGATCCTTATGTGAAACTATATAAATCATCCATGTCTTCATATAAAGTGCCCCTCTTACCAATAGCATCCATTTTCTACTTCATCAGCTCGTTTGGGTTTTTCATCTTCAGATGGATGAATCCAGTACTCATTTCTAAGATTCTTAAACTCAGGAATTTGATCCCATCTGTGTCCCCAGATGCCAAACATTAACTGAGTAGCACCACCTAGATGTATAGCTTTTTTCCCCATCTTTTTTATCTCTGCTGCCAATGGCAACCCATATGCTCCACATCCAATAATCGCAATATCAAAGTCCCTTTCCTTTACATCATCCACCATGGCATTAAATGCTTCGAACCAATTATTGAATTGATCGTTTTCTCCCCCCAAAGACTGCACCGCCTTTATGGTTTGAAGCTCAAATTCAGGAAGTATATCTTCGTATAAAAATCTATTGCTAAAAATATACTTATGATTTTTGTACTGTTTTTCTATTGAATCACTAAAAGGATGTATTACTAATACTTTTTTACCTTTTAACATTGCAGACCAAGTAACTTTTTCATTGGAGTTCCATGGTTCTAAGTATTTTAATTCTGTTAGTTCACAATTTGGAGCATAACAATCTAAAACATAATCTTCCATATATAAATTCCATACGCCACACAAATCAAGTAAAGGAATAGACTCAAAATATAGTTTTGCAAATTTTTCTCCATATTCCTGATTATTAGGAAAAAAACCAGAGAGCAAACACAGTCTCTCCATCGCATCATCTAATTTCTCTTTAGTAGATTCATTATGACTTCGCTGATCAGCCAAATATGAATAAAGATAATTCATCTCAGTTAATCCAAACCTTGCAATCATGCATGGTTTATCTTGCCTCAGCAAACTAGTTATTTGCTCTCTTGTCCACGTATCTCCATGGACAGAACGTTTACCATATTTATTCCTACGCATTATCCTATTAGCGAGCGTAGAAAAACCATGACGTTCCAACTTGCGCCATATATTTATATTCATAAAGTTTCTTAAATCATTTTCAAATTTATACTTTTTGAATGATTTTTCCATACTAAAAATCTATCTCTCCCGTTTTCTTATAACAAACATCCCAGAATTTGATATATTCTTTTTTATGTATACTAGAATAGATATGATAAGGATTATCACACACATCATGCCAGAAAGCAAATCTGTATATTTATATTTCTGAGGAACAATATAGTTAATATCTACATTTATATCACTTACATCAGAAGCAATATCTATTTTAATAAATGTAGTATCTTCATCCATTGAAAAATAGGTAGTCTCTCCATTTACTTTTACTTCATAAAAATCAGAGTAAAGAACTGGCACTACAACTGTTATAGCATCTTTATCACTCTTTTTCGCGGAAAAGTGATAGCCTACTCCATCTCGTTTCTTACTAGAAATAATCAAATCTCCATCACTAATTATTTCACCACCATCGTACAGATCATGCCCTACTTTATCGTAATCTATAGTACTATCTAAATAATCACCATTTAACATACTCTGAGGCACCGTATATTTATCCGCCTGATAAGATGCGCTCTCATATAAATACCCACGAGAAAACCATGCTCCAGTTAATAAAACAAACACAGTTAACGACCAAAACAGCTCTTTTTTCTCTCGTAATAGGTAGCGCATAATTCCTGCTGCGACAATCCCAAAGAGCACTGTTACAACCATCTGGAGTCTCCATAAAAACTGGATTTTGGCAAATGCTTCAGCAATAACGCTTCCTTGCTGTTCCATATATTTCCATGGAAAAATATCTAATTGAACAAACAGAAGAAGCGTGCCTAGAAGTAAAGAAAAATCATAGATATGATAATTCTTTAATTCCACCCTTCTAATAAATCTAATATAGATATAGATGCACGTGCAAATGAGAAGAAACATTCCAATTGAATGTGATGCGCCACCATTAATAGATGTCCCTGGCATAGTTTGATGTTCATAGCTAGTGAACCCATCCATAAATGCTTCAAAAACATAAATCGTTGAATCTGATATTTTACCTGTAAATCTTGATATGCAATAATCTGCATTAAAATGGTCTAATAATGGCACCCAATACCATGCATTTATAACCAGTGTGGCTGTAGCGCTTGATACTATTGCTATATCTCTTTTAATATCCTTAATCACTTCTAACCTTGTTAGAATAAGAAGTAGTATAAATATAATGATGGCTATAAATATAACAAACAATGTAGAAATCAAATGGCTCTGAAAAACTAACGTAATTCCTATCGCAGCCTCATAGAATCCCCTTCTGTAATTGCCAACAATAAGCTCGTATATACCAGCAAATGCTAATGGCAAAAAAACCATAGCCAAATACTCTCCAAGAGCACATCGCGTATATAACTCACTAAGTCTAAATGGATTAAGAGTATATATCAGAGTAAATATCATTGCCGTTTTATCGCCAATGATATTTCTTAATGGATAATAAGAGCAAAAAACAGTAGCAAATACAGAAAAAACTAGCAAACATTTAAATGAAAAAAGCTGTGAAGCTCCATGAGAGGACATGAATGCGAATGGATATAATGTGCCACCTGGATACATAATATCAACAAGGTAACCTGCACCTTTATAGAATGCCCCATCAATTCTAACCGGAAACTGATGCAATCTTATGCCCTCTATAATTCCTCTAAACCTTGTATAATGAAAAGCTATATCATGCCCATATGGAAGATTCTGAGTCAAAAACGGAAAGCTACACACTGTTGAAAACAATAGTAATTCTAGGAATCTTGGTCTATTCTGCTTATTTAACCATACTCCAAAAGCAAGTGCACATAAATAAAGAATTAGTATTCTCCTAAGCCAATGCGTATCAGTGTACACCTTACCATTTGAAGAAATAACATATCCTGCTATGGTTATTTTTTCTTTGCAATAGCTTCTAACTACTATGCCTTCAATTCTATCGTTTAGTTCTAACAAAACAGACGTGGAATTATTGTCCACACTATATTCTTTAGTAGCTAATACTTCTCCATTTTTCGTTTCAACCACTTCACAGTAATCGCCAGGATTGGCCTTACTGTGGCTTATTGTAATTACATACTGCCCCGAATATAGATAATTCAACCTAAGGCCTTCAGCTATAAGCTTCGTACCATCTTCCCTTTTTTCTTTAGCATTAATATATCCAGCATTACTTGATTCGTTATAATAAAAATCGCGAGAAGAGAAGTGCATATTAATCAAAAAACAAACTACAACTATAATAAAAGTCATAGTTAAAGCAATAGTCCAATTACATTTTTTTATCTTATCTATCATTTTTTACCTCTCGATAACAGTTTATTCAATATGACGCTAATCATTGTAGAAATAAAAACCACAACTAAATACTTCATAAACCAATCAACAGCCACTAATCCAAATGAATAGTGTATTACACAGTCATATATATAAATTATTAGTACATGAAATAAATATATTCCAAGACTATTCTTTCCTATGTAAGATAGCATCCTATTATTTAAAATCGGAATACTATACAAATCCTGTCCAAATATGTATATAGTAAAAACAAGCGCAAATAGAGTCGGTACAGTTAGCGTAAAAATAGGGATAAATGAATCCACCACTCCAAAATACTTCAGCACCAATGTAGCAAGTACAATGGAAGCACAGGATAGTATGCACTTTATATTTTTCTTTTTCAGATATTTATTTAAATCAAATTGTAACAAATAGTATAGTACTATTCCTAGTGTCAACGTTGGTAACTGCGCAATAATACTAAAATTATTATAATACTGTTGATATATATACGCATACCCATTAGCTTCATAGTAGCCACACGCTAATATGCTTAAATGATTGCTTACTATAGAAGTTATAACAAAAAAGCAAAGCGATCTAGGAAAGTTCTTTATTACTTTGTGTAATGGTATTGCTATAAAGTAGAAAATTGAAAGAACACCAAGATACCATTCTACTCCCAGGATACAATCGCAGTATTTTGGAAAAAGCCCATGCAAAAACAAAAGATGAACTAGAATACTAAAGACAGACAAAGGATTTTTATCTCCTGCCCAATAATGATTACCTCCAACAAGAAAAAGATATAGAAATATAGCCATATAGTACATCGGCACTAATGACAATAGTTTTTTCGCTACCCATTTTATTCCTGTCCTTATGGTCATTTCTCTTCCGATTATATCCAAAGACTTCCATGTCAAAAAAGCACTTATAACAAAAAAAGCCTGCACAAAAGAAGAGCCATACTGTCCAATCTTTCCAATAATTCCTCCGACACTCATGGCTCCACTATGAATCATTATAACGCCCAAGATTGCTATACCTTTAAGCGAGTCTACCCAAACATATCTTTCATCTCTGCTCATTATTAAGTCCTGGATTTAATAAGATTTGTTTCCAATTTATTCCATTTTTCAACATAGAATTCATCTTTCCAACAAGTAACGCTAGGAGCATATACTATGCCCCCTTTATCTTCTGCTAAATAAGTTGCCCACCAACTAAAAGTACTATTAGCCATAATATGATGTTTGCAATTTCTCATTACTTCAAACTCATCAATATCAGATAGCCCCTCCACCAACGTATATGGCATCAAGTCAAATTTCTCTTTAACAAATTCTTTGTCATCACTAAAAATATAAAGATTGAAATCACCAATCTGAGATTCAATTCCGCTTAATGCAGTTCTATAAAACTCAAAATTTAAAGAGGAATCGAAATCATCTCCGACATAGTCTGTTCTACGTATATGTAAAGAAACTGAATACTCGTTTTTTACCTGGTCAATATAGTTCTGAGCTTTACCAGAAACTGGTGTAACACGCGTGAACTCATCACAAATCTCATCGTAGTAATCGTCAAAATACTTTGCTGCCTGCCAAAATCCTAAATAAAAGCTGTCGCAACAAGGAGAAACTTTCTCTTCATCAAAATGCATATGGTTATTCTCTTCAACCAACCTAAATCTTTGCTTGATTATATGTTCTCTATATATTCTTTTAAACTTTCCGCCATCTCTGGGGCCAAGGCCTAGAACATAATCCTTCCCCTTAGACACAAGTCTTTTCATGCTTATATTATAATTGTCAAGCTGATACTGTCTTAATCCATTCTTAAAGAAAAAAGGATCAATCACAACATTATCGCCTGTTCTTTTCTGTAATGCATAAGCAAATGCATACTGAAACATCTGATTACCTAAGCCATCACTTATTCTTACCGCGTGCTGCATTCTCTGTAAATCTCCTACTAGACTATCTCATCATTTTTTATCCGGATTAATATCTTCCCATCTACGTTCAGTTGCTACTCCATTACCAATCTCATAGATTCTGTTACAATTCTTGATTGTCGAAAGTCTGTGTGCAACGATAATAAGCGTCTTCTGTCCCTGAAGTGCATCAACAGCTTCCATGACCGCTGTTTCTGTTTCACCATCAAGAGCTGATGTAGCTTCATCCAATACAATGATTTCTGGATTTCTGTAAAGAGTTCTAGCGATAGCAATTCTCTGCCTCTGTCCACCAGAGAATTTAATTCCTCGCTCTCCCACCTGTGTATCAAGACCATCGGGAAGAGTCTTTATATACTCGTCAAGCTGCGCTTCTTTCAACACAGCCCATACTTTATCATCATCTATTTCATCATCAGAATATCCAAACGCAACATTGCGTCTAATTGAATCATCTAAAAGGAAGATGCTCTGTGGAACATATGCCACTACTTCGCTCCATGCTTCTGGATGGTCAAATACATCCATGTCGTCCATGAACACATCGCCTTCCTGCGGCTTTAACAAGCCTAACATGATATCTGCCAACGTAGATTTACCTGCGCCAGATGATCCCATAAGACCGATGGATTCACCTTTCTTAATCTTAAGAGATAATCCTGACAGAATCTTCTTATCACTGTTTTTGTAGTGCCAGTGAATGTTGTTGATAGTTAATGAATCTTTAAATTCCGCATTTTCTTTATTCTTGTTACAGCTTTGAGCATAACTCACATACTCTTCACCGCAATCTCCAAGCATAAGAAGGTTGCCATAAGCCGCCTTCAAGAAGTTGTTATTGTATATAATACCATTCATGTACCTGGTCATTCTTGATACTGACGGAAGGAGCCTGAATGCAGCTACTGCAAACACAGCAAGCTTAGGTACAAAAGTTGTCATATCAGCACCCATAACAAGCTTAGCACATATAACTCCCATGAGTACTGCAATACTAAGAGATTCAATTACTCTCTCAGGCAGATTAACAATATACTGGTTATTAACCTCAGCTCTTCTCTGATCCTCATAAGCCTTCTCGTAGTCAACAATGAAGTGATCTGCAGTATTAGACACTTTGATCTCTTTAAATCCCATTATAGCCTGATAAGCACTCTTTCCTCTGATAGTATCAGTTCTGCGTTTTTCTTCACTAAGATCACTAGTCCTCTTTTTAAGACCAAGAGTAATGAGAGCAAAGCAAGCTCCAGCGATAAGGATGATACAAATAGCCATGAAAGAATCTGTATAAATAATAAACAAGCCTATAAGAATAGCTGTGAAGAATTCGCCAACAAATCTGAACATCTCATCTAAAAGATTGTAAACGCCTATTATATCTGTACCTATACCTCTGATAACCTCAGCAGTATTAATATCAATAAAGCGCTCATAAGGCCACTTCATATAAGCTGCCAGCATCTTAGTAGAAAGATATTTCTCAATCTTACTTCTGTAGATTGTGTGGAGCATGGTAGCAAAGTAAAGGTATAAGTTTTTGATAACGTAAATAGCGATAATAGATATTCCAATTAGTATTGTCAGAGTCTTGGTATCATCAATGCCAAACACATTTATTAAAGCCTTCGCATACCACTTGGTTTTTACATTTTCTGGATTAAGAAGTGATTCAATGAAGGGAAGAATAGCTGATACTCCTAGCGTTTCTAGAAATGATCCCACAATGATAACAATAAGTACAAGTATTCCTGTCTGTTTCTGCTTCTTGGTAAGAATCACCCTTAGTTTATTTACTATTTCAATTAGTGCGTGAAAATTCTTCATATCAATCCTTTTCTAGTTCCTATTTACATAACTCCAATTTAACACTATCATCTGACACCTTAATTACCTTGTATAGATGCTCATTGTTTATATCAGAAACATCCTCAAAAAGATCTGCATAGTAATCTGCGAATCCATCATCAACATTTCTTATGTAAATAAAAGTATATCCATTTTCAAGTATATTCTTTGTAACCTTTTGAACTGTAAGTCTTTCTCTAACACCATCTTCTTCATAATACCAATCTGCCTGAAATGCACTTCCACTATGAATTGCAGGTACAGCCTTGTACATAAAATCCAACTCATATCTATCATCTTCTATATTAGTATCTACCAAAAAGATTCTATCCTCATCATTAAAATAGGAAATATCAAGTGCTGAAAAATGCTTACCCACAGGCTTATCAAAAAGGTCATAAAACATCATTGAAGTGTTAGTGAATATCACTAACGAAGCTAGCAAAATAATGTCTCTTCCCTTAATATCCATATATTCAAAAAGCATGCAGAAGCAGTATATTATGACACCAACTAATCCGCTATATACATATCTAGGAAGAGATGCAAGCGGATACTCTGTCGGCGTAATAATAATTCTACAGAGGCATCTAAATATCGCATAAATAACAAAGCAATAAAGAAATACATCCCAAACCAACAATTCTGACTTATGTGCCTTAAGTACATAGCGTACTAGTATTCCTATCGAAACAACAAATATCGCCATAGGAATTTTGATCAAATAGCCTATATATATAGATTCTGTGTCAAAAAAGAACTCAACAAAGTGTTTAAGATAATAACTATATGCATTTCCTTCTAGTTTATATCTCTTCGCGAAGGCTAAAACCACTGTAAATATAAGAAACAAAACAAAGATAGCACTTTGAAAATAACGTTTATGCTTTGAATAAAGCCTTTCAAGCATTATCCTTGTCCTGCTCCATGCCAAAAGCATAATTACCACAGCCAATAAACACACTATAGCAAAAGCGAGTTTTAATGGTGTGATCTTTAGAATTATATAAAATATACTTTTATTAAATCCATCCTCCGCCATCCCCTTATATATGTCCCAAGAGAAATGTGCAATAGCAGTTGTCACAAGATAAGGGGTTATTTCCTTAATACTTCCGAGCAATGTAACATCTTCCTTCTTAGTGTTAATGACAAAGATAGCAAGTGCCACAAGCAGAACATGTATAATACCTGTCTGTTTTACAAGTGTAATAACAAAAGCCGCATATAAACTTGAGAAATAATAATACTTATCTTTAGTTATCTTATATTCTCTATATGTCCAAAGAATAAAGAAAAATAGCGCACCAATAAGCAAATCAGGCATCAAGCTTGTATATGAAACCTCACCTTTTCCGCTGTATATCCAGTTAGGAAGAGACAAAACAAGCAAAGCAAGAACTATTGGTCCAACTTTACTCTTTTTAGTATTGGAAAGGTTAAACACAGGCATCAACAAACTAACGATAAATAGCTGGTGTCCAAATAACATCATTCCAGTATCACATCTCATCCATGCTTTTGTAGAAAAATATGCCCAAAGAGTTGCAAGAGGCGGATACCTTCCAGCCCAATCCCCAGAATACATGAATGAATAATCAGAATACAAATAATAATACTTTGCAGCTATTCCCCAATGAATAAAATCATCTATCCTACCAAAGTATCTACCATATGAAGTCAAAAAGAAATATATGGCTAATACAATAAATGCAATGAATCCATATGATGATACTACCTTCTTTGATGCAGACTGATTCTTAGCAGTCTTATATATGCAAAAAACAAGAGACAGTATAGCCACCCCATAAACAGCGTATAATCCGGGAATAAAGGTTGATACTAGGCCAGATATATACAAAATAGTTATTATAGCAAAAATAGACAAACTAATTGTATCTTCAAATTTCTTATTAAGTATTAGTGCTATAGCTATTGCTATAACTATTGCTATGATCACAGCCATCTATAACTTCTCCATTCACTTCTATTCCATAGACTTATCTTTAGCAGAAATAACCATTCCTGCAAATAACATCATAAACCAGCTCATCTGTGTAGTCTCCATTGTATTAACAGTGACTCCACTTCCAAGCATAAGAATTGCAAGCATTATTGTAACATAAAAGCTTTTTCTCTCTTCATTCTTAGTAGCCGCAATAAATGTCAGAGCTATAAGAACTATACCTAAGATTATCCCAACAACTCCTGTCGTAAAAAACGCTTTTAAATAAAAACTCCTAAGCGGAAGTGTAGTGTTAAAGCTAATCCCAAATAGCATCTCAATAACTGACGTTGGTTTTCTTATATCAAATACACTCTGCCAATCTGAATATCTGGATTCCATGTTGGTGAAATTCAAAAAAGGCTTCTCATCAAAAAGGTTCCTGATGCCATCACTGTTCATTGTTATCATTGGCAAATGTATGAAAACTACACACGAAACCAAGAGAACTAAAAGAATAGCCATGCTTGCCATAGCAAATGCTCTCTTTCTAAGAGCTATCTCTACGATATAAATTAGAAGCACTATAAATATAAGCACGAACATCAACTGCTGAATATCAGCATCTGACCAAAAAATCATGTATGGACACACAAGTAACATTGTCACATATTTGAACACGGAGTTTCTAGCAAACATAGCTATGAAGATGAATGCCAATATCATGGCATATGCCATATCAGTATCGTAATAATACAAATCACCATTAGCGTTTGTTACTGAGAAAAACCTTATTCCGAATACAAATAATCTATAAATGAAATTGATATAGATTATTAAATACGAAGAAAGAGATAATGCATCGTCGCACTCTAAAATCCTGTCATAATACAACCTTCCCATGAAATACAGCAAAAAGGCTGACATCACTTTAATATATGCCTGATACGCACTAACATCTCGCAGAAAGCTTACTGAAAGTAACAGCATAAGTAGAAGTACAACAACATCAGCTGGTCTGATAGAACTCTTGATATCAGGTCTGATAAGCAAATACTGATATGCAAGCATTCCAACAACAAGAATGACCATAGCAACATCAAGCCATTTCCACGTATATATCATATCTACAAATTGTTTAAGAAACAAAAATATGGACACTAACTATCCCTCACATACACAAAATCTCAGCTATTCATAGTATATAAAGCTAACTATATCGATAAAATCTCCTGCGCATACTTTTGGATTGAAATTTCTTTGGTTAATTTCCTTTCCAAGAACTCACGCCCATTCTTGCCCATGTCTACCACTGTCTGGTTATATTTATTATCGATAAAGAACTTAATCGTCTTTGCGATTTCCTTATAATCTCCAGGTTCAGCAACTACGCCGCAATTGGCCTCTTCTACAATGAGCCTCGCCTCTGATCCAGGTGCGAGAATGCCTAGTACTGGCTTTCCTGCTGCCATTACTCCGTACAGTTTACTAGGAACGGAAACGCCTTTAATTCCCTTAGCATTAACAACAAAGTGCACATCTCCTGCATTTAAGCTGTACACCAAATCCTCTTTTTTCTGATATGGAATAAAGACTATGTTATCGAGCTTTTCTTTTTCTTTATAAGCTTTCATCTCATCAAGAACTGTTCCTTGGCCTACAAATGCAAAAGCAACATCACTATTGCCCTTAAATTCACCGATAATCTTTTCTATTTCAATCAAATCGTAATACAGACCAATATTTCCTGAATACATGATTATATACTTGCCATTAAGGCCATACTTATCCTTAAACGCCTGTACATTAGCGTCTGTAGATAATAATGGAACAATTTCCCTCTCATTGATCCAGTTGTTAATATGTGCATAAACTGGCATGTTCTTGGGAAATCTGCTTTTTAGCGTATCAATCATGTCTCTTCCGACTATGATTATCTTATCTGCGCATCTACAACTAAGCTTATCCAAGAACATCATAGTCCCGAGAACAAGCTTGTTATTGGTAAACGACACTGCTTTGACCTGTTCAGGATTAAAATCCTGAATATTATAAATCAGTTTTCCTCGCTTTATTAGCTTGCCAAACACACCAAGAAGCCCTCCTAGAACAGGGGGCTGCGAAATTGTGTATATATAATCCTGATGTCCTACTCTGGCAGTTGCAAACATAGCTCCAAAAAAGTAGGAAACTATATTGATAATTCTACTTGGTGAGTAATTCTTCCTGAACTCAGGAACTCTTATTCTCAATATATCTACACCATTTATATTCTCATAATAATACTTATGCTTTTTGTACTTCTTTTCTATCTTCCCCGTATAACTTGGCACAGTGCAGATTACTGTGGTATGAAAGGTTTCATTTAGCCCCTCCGCAAGCTCGGTAAGAATCTGCCCTGTTGATGCCACATCTGGATAGTAGTAATGAGCATAAATCAGTAAATCTTTCTTATCATTACTATTCTTCCTTGACCACCTAAATGCATCTGGGATGCACTTACAAATAAACTTTATCTCATCTACAACATTTTGATAGTCGGGGCCATCTATTTTTATTTCATCATGTTGGATTAAATCAGCCAGCTCCTGCCTTAGTTTTGCCTCGTCGATAGATTCTGCTGTTTTAAATCCTCTAAGTCTTTGAATCCATGCAATAGGCTCGCTTGAAGGTAGCAAAAGATCTGCCTTCTTAAGTTCATCAGCTTTTCTAGAATATTTAGAAGCTTCCACCAGCTCGCCTGCGCTTACTAGCTTAATGGTCTGTCCTTTAAAATCATCTCGCTGTGATTTAATATTCAGAACCAAATCTTCCAAGCTGGTAACCGACACATCTATTCCTAATATTCTATTTGTAAATGTCTTATTCATAACTCTTTACCAACCTGGTTTGTACTCCGTATTTATAAGATAATCCATATTGTCATTATCTTTAATCTCTTTAGCAGGAATTCCAGCAACTATCGTGCCTTCCCTTATATCTTTGTTCACAACAGAATTGGCACCAATAATAACATCATTTCCAATCGATACATTCCCAATAACCCTAGCTCCAGTGCATATCATCACATTGTCGCCTATCGTAGCGACCGCATCTCTATCTTTGAGAATGTTATTGCCAATAGTAACGCAAGACATTATCTCGCAATTATTACCAATCTTGGTGTTAGGATGAATCACAATACTTCCCCTATGCGGAAGGCGTAATCCATAGCCTATCTCTGTCCTCGGATTTAGCTCTATCCCACAACGAACCTGAAGCTTTTTAAATTTAATCAAAAATAGATAGTAGAATGGCTTGTTTCCTTTACCTATAAAGTAATGACACAGCCTATAATGAATCAAAAGATTGACTGTTGAGGCACCAGAAAAAAAGGTCTTCCAAAAGAGGCCTATGGAATAATCTCCAATACTACGATATATATCCTTTTTAATATACAGAACTGTCTGGTTCCAATTCATGTTATTCCCATCAGCCTTTCAAAATTAGTGACAACTTGCATTTAAGCATTTCTCTTCTATACTTTCCGCTTCCAATAAGACCATATTCTTTCTTTAGTCTCAATGTATCCATATAGCCTCGAACAGAAGATGACGCTCCATCTATGCTGAAATTCGATATAATCTTATATACTTCCTTAAACTTAACTTCAGGATTTCTGCTCATTCTCAGCATAAACTCATAATCAGCTGAATACTTATAGTCTAGAGAATACATTCCGAATGCATCATATATCTTCTTGGTCACAAAGCAGCTTGGATGAGCAATCATATCCTCATCAATCAACTCATGATTCTTGATGTATACCTGGACCTCCTGTCCATTTCTGACAGTCCTAAGCATCCCGTACAATATCTCATAATCATATCCATCATATGCATTAGCTATATTATCAAGCGCATCCTCTTCTAGATAATCATCGCTATTCACAATACCAATTAAAGTGCCTGATGCCTTTTGTATTCCCTTGTTCATGGCATCGTATATCCCATTATCTTTTTCCGAAATGAGCTTTAATCTGCCATCAAATCTAGCTTTATACTTCCGAACTATATCAAGTGTTCCATCAGTAGATGCCCCATCTATGATCAAATACTCATAGTCCTTATTAGTCTGATTTAAGACACTTTGTATTGTTCGTTCAATTGTCTTTTCACTGTTATAACAGACAGTGATTATAGTAAAAAGTGGATCCATAACTAGTCCTTTATAAATATCACTTCTATAATCATTCCTATACTATAACATACATCCTATTATCGACTGCTACACCAAATATTTTTTAACTATTGGTATAGAATGCAATATTGCCGATACGCACATAGACATGACAAATACCAATAACGAAATGATTGGAACTGATAATAATGGTGCGAAGCTCATTGTATCTAGTCCCATAAACGATAACTTCTCTATAAAAAATACATGTATCAAATACGCTCCAAATGTATAGTTTGAAAGAAAAGCAGCCCTTGAA
This sequence comes from Butyrivibrio proteoclasticus P6B7, assembly GCF_000622085.1. Classification (GTDB taxonomy): domain Bacteria; phylum Bacillota; class Clostridia; order Lachnospirales; family Lachnospiraceae; genus Butyrivibrio; species Butyrivibrio proteoclasticus_A. The sequence continues at coordinate 146,056 of NZ_KK211395.1, read as the reverse complement.
TTTACGATACTTCCTTTATATGAGTGATATTTGAAGAAAGTGTGTATACATATAGCTTCTGCCAAGACGTTTACATTAAAATTCCCAAAATAATTCTGAAAGGGTTCCTTCATTCTTACCGCTAAAACTTGTTGCGCTGCGACTGTAAAGATGAGTCCCACCCCCCCAAAAAAATAAACTACTAATCTGGCTTTTTTATTCAAGCAAATTCTGTCCAAATAATAACCTAGTACAAAATAAAATGTATATCCCAAAACCATTTTAATACCAATTGTATCTAGATTATAAATAATAACTCCGATAACTTTCATCATTGATTCACTATCTGCTATTACGAAATCCTTGAGAATTTGAATCAACCATGGTAAAAGAAACGCAAATATGAAAGATAAAAACAAATAATACTTCATAACCAATTCATTGGAAATAATAGCTTTGCATATTGGAATACACATATAAACACCAATTATCATCAAAATAAACCACATATGATAGTATCCCTTTGCTATATCACCCATATGTGTTTTAAGGCCATAACCAATTCCTCTTTTCAAAGTATCTTCAGATGCTAACGCGTAAAAAAGGCTCCAAAACAAAAAAGCAAACATCAATCTGAATATATACTTACTATATATTTTTCCATAGGAAATATCTTTATTCAAAAATAAAGATCCACTTATCATAACAAAAATCGGAACGCCCCATCTAACAATACTCATATAGATATTAAAGGTTTTCCACGCAAATTCATTTACGTTTGTTCCATACCAATTAGTAGCTGATACATGAAGAACTATAACCGCAAACGTTGCTACTATTCTCAAATAATCACAATATGTCTTTCTTTCCATTTCCACTTTATAATATATCTATTTTAAAATAGCCCTTCTAAAAGTAATCATGCGTTCTGTTTAATTTGCTTCTTCCTTATTAACATTCCAAATGAAGAAACTATAAACGAAAGTAAAAAAAGCGCAAAACATTTAGTATAGATAAACATATGATAAATGTATCCATAATCAAACGGAATCTTGTACACTGGTGTAAATTCATCTTTGTAGTTAAATACGATCCCCCCATTTTCCCTTATTGAGTTCACCTCATCCAATGTCAGATATTCATTAATCTCCTTATAGTTATCTGCATTAACATCACATGAATACACTACAGTTGGCCATTGCGACGTATTGTTAATAACAAGATAAGCAATACCAGTTATTATAGCAGACACAATAAGAACCACTACAATATTACCATAAATTGCTCTCGTAAGCTTGTTATTAAATTCTTCAATTCTATTCGAAATACCATCAAGCGTATTTATTTCTTTATCAAGGCATAGAATTCTGAATTCTTTGCGTAAAAGCGCATTATTGATTCTATTGGCAAGTACTCTTACATAATAGTAGAATGCTTCACCATAGAAGATAAAGGCAATATTCCTGAATGAAAGGTTATACATGAAGGGCTCCATATATCCAGCGGCCTGAATCATGACTACAAGTGCTAAAGCTTTTCTATTATCTTGCTTAATTAAGTACACAACGGTCATTATATTTATAATTAACATAATAACCGCAACCACTATGCCATTCTGACCAATCACATAAAGATATGAATTATCTAGCATTGTAGCAAAGTCCATATTAAGCCTTTGACCAAACAAAGGAAGATTACAATTGTGCATGAAATTGTATGACTTAAAAAGGCGCCAGCTTGTAACCTTATCTAAAACATCAAATAATCTTCCTGGCTTAATAAGCAGTGGCAAAAGTAAAGATCCTGCCATTATTAAAGGATATACCGAAACTAATAAAGCCTTCACTACTACTGGTATCTTCTTGATAAGTCCAAAATAAAGATTCATAAATATGAGCAAAAAAGCACACGCCAATCCAGTTCTGCTATAAGTATAAAAATATAGGATTATATTCATAGCAACCACAATTATAGCATCTATTATCAATCTCTTTTTATTATTGGGAGAAAAATATAGAAAAGTAGCACACAGAATCAGAAATACGATATGACACACATTGCTATGATGATAACCAAAAGACCATCGTATTATTGCATCAGTGGATGTACCCAGAACGCCCCTTTGAATATACCAAACCGTATCATGAATAATTCCAGTAATAGCAAGAAATGCCATGACTGGAAATGCAATTGCATATATAACCTCTGCAGCCTTTACCACAGATTTTGAAGCTATTTCTTTCATACCAAACATCAAACATAGATACAAAAGAATACCCTTCTCACCACTTAGCACATAGGAAAGCCCAGAAAATGCCATAATAACGGATATAACAATCAATTCGAATACAGTGTATTCAATTGAAATAAGTCTAAGAAAAATAGAGCCAGCTCCGATTACAAGCACTATGTTGTAGGCAAGACTACCTTCCATAATGCCAAAAGCTCTGGCTCCAAACATGATTATGAAATATAAAAATAGAAACACTTTTGAAAGTGTCAACTTACGATAATTATCAATGGCCATGCACCACTCTCCCATATAACTATGCCTTATAACTAATTCTTTCTATAAATAGAAATCGTCAGTTCTCAGAACTATTTTATATAGTCTTCCTTAACTTTTTCAAATTATAAACATCCGTAAGGCTCTTCATCTTAAAACGAAGAATATACTTCTGAACAAACTTTATTATTGGATTACTCGCATATGACTGAGCTACATAAAAGGTTATTCCTTGCTTTTTTAACTGCTGCCTAATTTTTTCCAGCTCTGTTAAGTATGGTCTATATATAATATCCTTAGTCTTCTTCGAATGAGTTTCAGATCTAATTATAATCAAATCTTCACTAATGTAGCGCATTGATTGAAAATGGTAAAAGACAATTGGAAACTCCTTACCAGTTGCTTTCTCTCTTAATACAGGGGCATTCATCCCGTTATCCAGATTATTGCCTGTATATTCATACTGAGCTAAATTCCATGGTGCCACACCTCCGCCAAGGTTCTCAAGTTCATGTACTCCCTCAAACATCTCCGGAAACTTCTCAATATACTTCTGATCACCCATGCGATCCTTCTCGTATATATGATAGCACCACTCAAAGCACTTCTCCTTCCACCAGGAAAGTGCCTCCAACGAATTCTCCGAATTATCAAAGTAGTTAAATTCCACACAATACTTACCACTTCTATTAAGCAGTCTTCTATCTTTTATACTGTCAGTAAATCTGTGTGGCGTTACCAATACGTTAGCCCCAGCAGATTTTATCTCATTAAAAAGAATCTGCGGATCAGAAAAGAAATACAGATCCGCATCAATATATGTACAGCTTTCTTCATTGAAGTGTTTTAGAACATACTCTATCGCTACTGGAGTACATGTCCAACTGTACTCTGCCTTTGAGCGTTCTTCCTTGAGTTTATTAAGAATAGGATATGAGGTCTCAAGATCCTCCTTGCGCAATGCTACGACATTCTGAAGCTTCTTTTCACTAAGTACATTGTATGCAACATCATCGAAAGCATAAATATATAATTTGAAATTGTTGGTTACATTTAAGAGGGAATTGTATAATGCAAGTCCCTTATCTAAATAGTAACTGTCGAATAATGTGCAAAAAATCATTATTATCACCTTGATCTTTTAATACATTCAATATAAAGACTCTCATCAGACTTACGTGTTAAATCAATACCCGTACTAAAATCTATAGTTGTTTCACCTGGTTTAAGATTGATGACATCAAACTCACTAATTGAGAGAATTAGCTTCTTTAAACTCTCTTCATCATACATGTACTTATGCATTCTCTCGCCAAACATGAACATTTTCAACTTTTCTTTAAGTGTCGGTCTTTTTCTTCCATAATCTCTTAGCAATAAAGAATCTACAAACTGGTCAGCATCCTGATTATTCAAATACATTTCAACATTCTTCCGTAGATCAGGAATCACTATTCTCAATACTCCATCATACTTTAATGCCCTGTACGATTCAGAAATAAATCTTTCAATTTCATCAGTATATAAATGTTCTAACATATGTGATGTATAAATTACATCTACAGAATCATCGTCATATTTTAACTTTTTGGCTGTCCCATATGTAACATTATGTTCTTTTACGTACTTAATGAATTCTATGTTTTCCGTTGATAGCAGATGCAACGCTTTAAACACAAATAACAAAAATGGCTTGTACGCCAACTTTACAGAAAACGAATTATCCAAATTGTCTGCGCCCTCTATGGCATCGCATCCACAGCCGATATATACTATTTTTTTCATCTCATTACTTAATGAACCGCATAATGTTCATTATCCCCCTTCAAATGATACTATACAGAAGAAATAGAATTAAACTAAACATTGTCGCCAACATAAAGACAGCCATCCAAAATCTGCGCTGTTATTATTGTTAATACCAATATCAATATAAAATAGACAATACCACCTAATGGACAAACTGATCTGATATAGTTCTCTTTAATTGCTGAAATAAATAAAGGATGTAGAAGGTATATAGCGTAGGAATGCTTTGCTATGTTCCCCATGATTTTATTGACTATTTTCAAGTTGCATTTGCTCTTTACGGATAGTAGTGCAACTATAATAGCTGCAATCATAAATCCATCTCCATATGGATAACCATACCCAGGAATATATAGAAAAAGCCCAGCTAGTGAAAATGCTACAATAGTTTCAAGAGTCTTTTCTTCTTTTATTGCATAATATGTTGCTATTCCAAGCACAAAAACACTTAACCCTTTTATTGGTTCTATTACACCGTCTGGTATAGCTGCACCTAATACCAAAAATGGAACAATTAGCATCATACTTCTTTTCCAATTATTTATATACCTATATAGTATAGGGGCCAGCAGATAAAACAAAATAGCTAATAGTCCATGTTCCTCCCAAATTAACCCAATACTCTTCATTAGACGGTACACTAGTACTTATAAAGAAAAAATATCTCGTAAAATATAGCTTGGAAGTATCAATGGGCCAAGGATAAATATTTAGCTTCCCTAGAATGACATATGCAATAATCACCAAATAATATATTGGTATTATTTTTTGTGTCCTTTTCTTATAGTATCCCCATACATTACCTTCACTTAACTCAGCAGAACAGCACATAAAAAAACCGCTCAATATAAAAAAAGCCCTAACACCTTCTGCACCAAATGAAAAATAACTAGATAATAAGTTATTACTAGTCAAATACCTTCCTGTATGCGTAATAAAAACCCCCATGCAAGCAATTGCCCTTATCATTCTGGCATTGTCAGAATTAAATGAAATAACCTTTGAAGAAATCATAAAATCAACTCTCTTTTTTCATCACGCCACAAATACACCCTAATATATCATCTATGTACTAATAATCAATACAGAATCGCTATTTATATCAGTATTACTTTTTCTTAACTGCTTTTCCTTCCACTATTTCATAAACATAATCACATTTTTCAATAGTAGAAAGCCTATGCGCAATTATGATAATAGTAATTGCCCCCTGCAATTCCTCAACTTGTTCCATAACTGCAGATTCCGTTTCATTGTCCAATGCGGATGTTGCCTCATCAAGAATAAGTATTTGTGGTTTTCGATACAGGGCTCTAGCAATAGCTAATCGCTGTCTTTGACCACCAGAAAACTTAACTCCACGTTCACCAACAATAGTATCCAATCCATTTTCAGAATCCATTACAAAATCATACAATTTTGCTTTCTTTAATGCTTCAATGATAGCATCGTCATTGATAGAAGCTTTTGCCTCTCCAAATGCTATGTTTTCTCTTATTGTCCCATCAACTAGATAGACATTCTGAGGTACATACCCTATAACTCTGCTGTATTCATAAGGAATATCATATATACTTGTTCCATCAAGTAAAACCTCTCCACTCTGTGGAATATGAAGCCCAAGTATAATATCCGCCAAAGTGGATTTTCCTGCGCCCGAATGCCCTATTATTCCTACCGATTCGCCCTTATGAATGGTCATGCTAATACCATCCAATACCTTTCTATCAGTATTTTTATATTGATAGGATATATTCTGCAATACTAACTCATTATTAAATTCTATACTATTATCTTCATCCTCTTTATTGTCAGTAGTTAGAACTTCATTACTCTCTCTTATTAGTCTAACATTGTTATAAACCGACTCTAATGCGGGTATAAAAAACTGTATATTATTTATATTATTTGTTATACGCCCAATTGAGGGAAGTAATCTAATAGCAGCAACTAAAAATGACGCCAACATAGGGAGCTTATTCCAAAAACTACCATCGACAATAGCCATTCCCCCTAAGTAAAACATAATACCCACAACAAAAATCCCCTCTACTACGTTAGTTGGAGCTGTGGCTGCCATGTTTTGAAACACCATTGGCTTTTGTGATTTTAAGTATGTTTCAAAAAACAGTTTTGAAAAAAACTTCTGTTTTCGCATTACTTTTACTTCTTTTATTCCCTCAACGCTCTCTAGTAGCACCTTATGATTTTCTGCAGCTTTCCATCTCGCTTCTTCACCTTTTTTTAACAAGGTACGTTTAAAGCCATAAATCATCACAAGCATACTGATCACAGCCAATACTAGAATAAATAAAGCCATCTTATAATCAGACAGAATAATGAAAACAAGAAGCAATAATGCAGTTAACAACTCAGTAACTATGTTTAGTAGACATGTTATTATATTGTATGTCGCAGAAGGATCTTCTTTTATATCACGAATAAGCTTCGGAGTTCCATAATCAAGAAAAAAGTCATATTCTCTGCTCATGTAACTATCTAAAACAGTTTGCGATATCTCTCTTTGAACCTTCTGAGCAAATTTGATTCCAAACCATATTTGAAACACTGAAATTATTTCCTTTATCAGGTACAAAATAGCAATACCAACACACAACAAGCAAAATAATCTCGTATAATCGCTAGTTCGAAATACAGCGGATATCAATTGTATAATCTTGCTCTCCAGGAAAAAATCTCTATTCGTCATAGAGCCAACCAAAGGAGAAATGGCATATACACTCACTGTCTGAAGGACAGCATTTACCAATACCAGAACAACCAAAAAGGTAGCTATGGTCTTTTGTCTCTTGGTCATGATGTATTGTAATTTTCTAATATACTCAATCCAAGTTTTTATGCCACTAATCAATTTTTAACCTCTCCATTCTGTATTTTTCTTCTCAACAATACAAATTTACTAATAAAATAGTTTTCTATTGAGTTGAATACTAGTTTTCTCAAACTTTCAATAACTAAGCCAACTATCATCACAAAAACAACTGAAAGAATTACTGATAAAACATATTTCATTCCAAATTCTATTTTCTGATATTGTCTCAATAATTCAAAGGGTAAATAAACCATTCCTTCAGCCAGCATTATACCCAAAGCACATTTTCCAATAACGTTAATCACACTGTTCGTAAAACTATTATTATATGCTATACCAAGTAAAGAAATAGATAATAATAACTCCAAAAATGAATGATCCCATGAAAATGGTAAAATAACTCCGCTTTTGTGCAATGTTACCCGCCACATTGCTATACAGAATCCATTTAATCCCAATTGCAAAATCACACTTATAAAAGCAAGTAACACATACTGCCTAGTGCTCTTTCTATCCAGAATCTTGAACCTATTTAAATACCTCCCAATTAAATATGCAACAAAAAGCGTTCCAGCATCTTTTCCAGAGACGGAAAGCATTCCACACAAAGAAAAAGTTGGTATTATAAAAAAGAATAGCACACCCAAAACTATAATTTCAAAAAACTCCTTTTGATCTAATGTCTGTAGCATTTTTTCTATATATGGAGCTCCCATCAATATCAAAATATAGCCTGAAACAAACCATGATCTACCCGATATTATAGGGAAGAATGCACTCATGAGTTGTTCTAGATTATCAATTAAAAAGCCATTGCTAAAAGAAGAAATGATAAAAACACTGTAATTATAAAATATTACCATAAACCAAAGCTTAAGAAGCCTTTTTCTAGAAGAAAATGGATTCCCATAATACGCAGAAACTAGCATCAAAAAGGTTGACTCAAAATTAAACAAGTTAACTGCCATTATCCACGGAATCTCAACGCCAGTCGCATTATCTACAAAACGCCCATTCTTATGCATTAGCAATATACCGAAAATGCACAGAATCCTTAAAATTTCCACAAAAGAATTTCTGTTTTTTCCCTCAGAAACAGAATGTAGCATATGACCTCTCCCCGTTGAAAAGACTATCACGATTCTGGACTTATAACAATTCTATCCTCGTTTCTATTAAGCCAACTTGCCCAGGCACTGAATGTAGAATTCGCAATAATATTGTGCTTGCACAAACTCATAAGTTGCATGTCACGATAAGACTCATCGCCTTTATTCCAATCAATAAAAAATGTATCTCCATAATTGATATTCTTTTTGCACCACTCTATATCGTCAGAAAAAACAAAAAACACGGGATGGTTAACTCTTCTTCTAATTATTTCTATTGCATTATCGTAATAATCCTTTTTTAGGTTAATTCCATTACGAATATTAAGATAATCTCCTCGTCTAACATGGATACTAACAGAATTTGTTTCTTCTATTTTCAAACGTATTTTCATATTATTATCATCAACTATCTCCGGAAATGAAAATATATCACGGATTTTTGACGAGTAATCATTTGCGTATTTAAACTTCGCAGCCCAAGTTCCTGAAAAATACATCTCATCTGCTGTAGCTAGATCAACATGTTCTAAATAATCTTCATTATCGCCAATTTGAGTTTTTTTTCTTCCAGCCAGTTTCACTTTAGCTTTAACAAAAGCTTTTCGCACAATATCATACCTATATTCACTTAAGCGATAAACATCTTTTAAATCAGCACTTTTATCTTTTATTCCAAAAACTTTTTCTAATTCATACCCATTATGAACAGGATCACATTCTTGGCTAGGAACCCTGTGATAATACATAGAATTATCTATATAAGTATCTATATCAAGTGACTTTTCAATATGTTTTTGTGTTAACCAGTAATAAAAGGCGTATTGGAACATTTGATTAGCCAATCCACCTTGAATACGTACTATAACCATAAAAGCAGTATTTAGTAGATCTAATCTACCTTCAACTCCTTTCTCAATATATCCTAGAATATCTTTCGCGTCTTCACATCAAATCTCAGAAGCACTTAGTCCTAATGATATTACATATCTTATCCACAATTTCTAATTCTAAATCAGAATACATCGGAAGAGTCAAAACATTATGGCTGATACTTAAAGCTATCGGAGTATCTTCCGCGTCGTATTCCTTACTATAGCAATCACACGCATTTGAAATAGGATAGAAGTACTTTCTTGATCCCATTCCATTATTAAGTAAAAGGTCATGAAGCTCATCCCTAGTTTTTCCATAAACTGAAGGATCAACAACTATTGGAAAATACGCATAGTTGTACTTAACATCTCTTTGAATTCTATTAAGCTTAATTCCTGGAATATCCTCAAGATTTTCTAAGTATCTGCTATATACTGCCTTTCTCTTAGCAATTTCCTCATCAAAATGTCTAAGATTACATATACCCATAGCGGCGCAAAATTCGTTCATTTTTGCATTGGCACCTATTCCATTTATAGTCTCTTCATCAGCTATACCAAAGTTTTTAAGCTGATATAACCTTGTGCCTAAAGCCCTATCACTATAGCACGCTGCGCCACCTTCTATAGTATTAAAAACCTTAGTCGCATGAAAACTAAAGCACGATACATCACCGAATTGAGCTACACTTTTGCCATTATACTTCTCACCAAAAGAATGCGCTGCATCATATATAACCTTTAATCCATGCTTATCTGCTATTTGCTGTATTCTTTCAACATCACAGATATTACCGTATACATGAACTGGTAATATAGCTACTGTTTTATCAGTTATCAGATCTTCTATTTTATCCACATCAATCGTATAGTTTTCAGGATTTATATCGCAGAACACCGGTTTTAGACCATTTCTCACTATTGCATGGGTAGTAGATATAAATGTATACGGTGTTGTTATTACTTCGCTTCCTTCTTCAAATCCAAACGCTTGAATAGTCATCTCTAGAGCCATATGACCATTTGTAAATAGCTCAACATTATCTACATCAAATTTTCTTTTTAATTCATTTTGCAATTCCACATGTTTGATTCCCATGTTAGTAAGCCAATGAGATTCCCATATCGACTTTATCTCATCAAAATATTCCTCCATTGGAGGCATTGATGATCTTGTAACCAATATCTTATCCACTTTACTTATCATCCTTTCAATTAACAAATCACATTACCAATAACATACACCACCATCCAAGTTCTTGGACTCTTCCTCAGTTATTCCAACTTGTTCTTTTGTTACCCTTATCCAAGAATCATTAAAGAATGGTTTGAAATAGGGATTATTATCCCACCTTGCTCCTTTAATTCCAAATAACAATTGCAATTCCCCTGCATACTGAATAGCCTGCTTTCCTGCTCGTTTTATCATCGGAGCTAAGTGAATTGCTAATGGACCACAACTAAGAATAGCTATATCAAAATCATGTTTCATGATCTGATTGTATAAATAGTCTAGAGCCTCAAACATAGATGGAAACTTGCTACTCTCATGGAAGTACCAAACAGATTTTACTGGAATTAATTCAAAATCAGGCCACATCCATTTACCATTATATATTTGTTCCTTCTTCAAATACTGATCAATAAGATAATCTGCAAATTGAGAAACAAATAAAACTCTCTTGCCTTTTAATGCATCTGTCCACGGTCTTTTAGCTGATATAGGATTCATCACAGTATAATTGATTTTGCACGCGCTTCGACAGTATCTATCGACAAAGTATTCTTCCAAAATAGACCCAGGAAAAACAGAGAAGATATCAGCATCCGATACATCATTTCTATACAAGAGTTGATATTCATCAACCCTATTACCACATCCTGCGCTAAACTTGTCATAATTGTCAGAATGTCTTTTATATAGTTTTTTTCCAAATAGTTTCTCTTCTTCCCATTCTACAGCAAAACTATTTTCACCATTACCAGGTCTGACTAAAGCAAACGGTTTATCTGATTCTATAGCAGAAAAGATTATATCGTTAGTTTGATTTATATCCGGCAATTCGTACCCACAACAATTATTTTTGTTTTTCCGGATTATACCCATCCTATCTTCTAATATCTTCTGTTCGAATATTTCTCTAAAAAAGTAATGTAAGTATTTAAACTTATATTTTCTATTATTTATATCATCAATTCTATATTCCATGAACTCTACTCCATAAAAATCTTAATAAGATATGAAAAAATACGTCAATACCATATTATCAACTACCAATATTAGCACTATTTAAAATCATTCTAACATTTTCCACTGCATCAAAGAACCCCCTATACTCCTCTGGAGCCCACCTCTCTCTAATCCTTTGGACTATCCCTGAAGGCCCGACCACCGACGGAACTGATAACGCAACACCTCTGCAACCATGCTCGCCTTGAAGAATGGAGCATACTGATGCTATGGTAGGCTTCTGATTTATTATTGCATCAGCAAGCTGGCATACACAGGTTGCAATACCATAGTGAGTTCGACCTTTTCCAGCTATTATTTCAGATCCCATAGTTCTAGTTTTATTTGTTATATCACTCTTTATGCCATCATTCCATTCAATTCCCATATCTGAGCAATAATCATCTATAGGAATTCCGCCAACTGTAACATGGCTCCAAACAGGAACCATGCCATCACCATGTTCGCCAACAATGTATCCGTTAATGACACCAGTGCTTAGTTCAGCATAATCTGCGATAGTTCTGACAAACCTAGATGAATCCAGAATACACCCCGAGCCAAATACCATACCATCAGGCAATTCCATCCATTCTGTCACTTTGTAAGTCAGTATATCTACTGGATTCGAAATCACCAATATTACGCCTCGCGTGTAATACTGCTGTATAGAAGTAACAACATTTTTCATAATGGCGACATTCTCATTAGTCAGATCAAGCCTTGACTCACCGGGCTTGCGTCCTCTACCTGCGGTTATAACTATGAGATCACAATCCACGCAATCTGAATAATCACCGGCATATAAATCCGCAGTTCCCATCGAGGGTAATCCATGCCTAATGTCTTTGGCTTCTCCATCAGTCTTATCATGATTGATGTCTATGAGCACAATTTCTCTAGCCACATCCTTAATAGCTAGAGCATATGCTATGGACGATCCAACATATCCCGATCCGATAATTGCTACTTTTCTGTTTCCAACAATATAGTTTCTCTTCATACAATTTTCACACCATTGCTACTGTTCTTGTTAGCATAGCAGGCAGATTGTATCCATCCCAGATCAAATCAAAATCCATAGTCTTTCCAACAGGAACAACACGATCAATTCCTTTAACACCAGATAAAATAAGCGGCACAAACATATTTCTATCGCCTATGTATCCGATAGTCTGACATCTTTTATCATTACAAAGAGAAATAAGTTCCATAATATCTTTACAATCGTACTCGTAGAAATAACCGCTATTATCACGATAATCCATAAGATTCTCATTTATTTCCGATACACTAATTCTTACAATAAGATTATCCTCGTGATTTTCTACTTTTACACCATTCATAGCTGTAGAAGCAATGTATACCTGAGTCAGTTTATTAACCGCCTGAATTGGTTGGAAGGTATACTTTTTCTCAACCAATTTGTGCTCCTCGGACCAAAAAATCTTTTTTGCCTCATTAATCTGCTTTCCTGTCCACACAACAATACGCGGGCTTGTACAAGCATTTTGATCAGTCAAAAAAGTATCATTATAAAAATCTTCCGCCACACGGGCCTTATCTTCAATTGTCATGTAACTATCAGAGTCAATAACTGCCAAAGAATACCTGTCAGCAAAAGTAATCTCTCCCGAGCGAGGAGGAAGTGGTGACTTACGAAGCTCGGAAATAGTCTGATCTCCTCCCCAAACTATTCGCATGTCTGAAATAGCACAAAACAAGTCATTTATCTCAGAATCTCTTTCATATCTAACGCAAAGCAAATATGATTTCAGACTCTCATGTTGCTCCAGAGCTTTATTAAATGCATCAGTAATCATCTTAACCTGTGCAAAATCTCTACTCGGAACTCTTACGACATTTGCATTTCCTAAAATAAGTCCAGCCGCAAGCGAATATGCGAAATTCACCGGTACATTTGAAGGTGCTATATGAAATGCAATACCCTTCCCAAGCCTCATCTGATCTTTATCTTTAAAACGCTCCTTAAGCTTTAACAAAGAGCCTTTCCTGATCCAAAAAGCGAATGTAACAACATCAGGGTAAGCTTTTACTTCTTTGTTTCCCATGAGTTCTCGTGAAACATCATTGAGAAAAACCATTACGTTGTCATCAAAAGGACTCAATGCTCTGATTTCAGGAAGGTTCATTACATCATCAGCAGATCCAGTCAAAAACGTAACTTTATCTAGCACCTTAGAATTTAGCTGCATAAGTATCACTGCACCCCCTTATCTCTGCATTTTTAAGTCTTCCATTTATCTTAAAGTACTTACCTTTTCTTCCGCATGGGCAGTCATCCACACCTAGAATAACCCCCTCATCCTCAGTAAGAAGGCTATGACCAGGATAAGATTCAGGAATAGTTGATACAACCTGGATAATGCCAGGTTCTCCAATCTCGCATTCCTTAAAATCAATAGCTCGCCTTATAATTACATCAGAAAAAACACTGGCGTGTAAATGACCACACTCGCACTCCATATATATGCATCCGGTCTGCTCAACCATGCCATAGTAATCATGTATATGCTCCAAACCACACACTTCTTTCAATCTAGCGTGGAATTCATCTCGACTTACAGCTTCGGAAATCAATTTCTTCCAACCACCGCCGTGAATAAGAATGCCATCTGATAAATCAAATGTAACACCTGCATCCTTCAGTCTGACAAGTTCCTTGTAAAAATGCTGCCAAATCATGAATGTGAATCCAAACAAAAGAATCTTTTGTCCTTGATATTTTTCAAGGAATTCTTTCAGCCCTTCAACATCCAACTTCATATCATCATCGAGAGCATATACTTTCTTGGTTCCAAACATCGAAAAGCCAAGAATTCCTGCTCCACGCGCAGAAAACATTGCCCTGTTCTTTATGACACTAGGGCAATCAATAATAATCATTGGCATTCTTCCAGCTCCAGTAAACTCTGAGACAATCTTAACCATTGTCTTTTGTTGATTCGCTGAAGTATTGCGATCCAGATATATCTTACTAACCGCCTGCCCTGTCGTGCCTGAAGATGTCATAGTTTTCACAACGTCTTCCTGCGAAACAGATTTTAAATCAAGTTCTTTAAAAAGACGCACTGGAAGAAAAGGGATGTCCTTATAGGATTTAACATGCTCTACATCAAACCCTACCGCATCCATCATGCGTCTATATTCATGACAACTATCCATATGGAGCTTGGTCAACTCTTTTAATCTGCTTGTAAGCAAACTCTCCTTATCCTCTCTATCAAGAGAATAAGGAGATATGCTGATAATGTCTTCAAATGTCATTCTTCATTTCCATTCTTTGTCTGATTATCTCAGCCATTTCATCATGATGCTGTTGAATAAAGAAATGGTTTCCCTCAAACCTCTTAAGCTCACATTCGCCTATAAAAATCCTCTTCCACTGCTCCATTTCACTTCGGGGAGTATCGGTATCAGAGTAAAAAACTGTGCCAGGAATTGTTGTACTAAATCCAAGTTTTTCAAAATTATATTTTCCAATTATGGTATAGTCTGCTCGGTAGAGTGGAAGATACGTTCTCCAGAATACCTTGTTGTTCTGCAACTTTTCTGGAACAGCACCAAACTCTATAGTTCTCTTTTTCACCCACTCATCCGCTTCATCATCCATATATCCAAGCAACTCAGATTTGGTATGTGGTTCATGTGCCGCAAGAAAAACGTGAGTTGGAAGATTCAATCCACTGTCAATAATACGTTTCAATACCTCTACCGCACTTATGCTTCCCATACTGTATCCAAAAAGTGCATAATCGTTGTCCAGATTGTCTCTTATCTGCTCAAACATATCATCAGCCAATGAATCAAAGCTATCATAAACTTGTTCTTTATGCCTTACTCCATGCCCTGCATATTCGAGTTTAACAAGCTCATAACCCTTGAGGTCTAATTCTATCTGATTAAAAAATGCCGATGTTCCACCTGCATAAGTAAAACAAAAAATCCTCTTACGTTGCTTTTTTATACTAGGCATAGTACTTTGTTAATTCCTTATAAAGAGTTTTACCTGAATCATTTTTGGGAATCTCATCAATAACAATAGTCTTGAATGCAGCAGGATTCAGTTTTGTCTTAGAAACCACAAAATCTTTTACTCTGTCTGCAAAACCTGTATCTGTTATAAATATGTACATGTGATCATCCACACCAGAACTAGCAACTTCTATCTCGAACTCACCTTTGATAAGTCTATCTATTTCGTCCAAGTTCACTCGGTTCCCATAAATCTTGAGGAATCTTTTTTTACGTCCAACTATGTAATAGTACCCATCCTCATCGAACTGTGCCATATCTCCAGTAGCTAATACGCCGTGTCTTTCATCGCCTTCAATAAGATCTTCTCCACTTTCAGCATAACCAAGCGTTACATTTTTTCCTTCATATACCAATTCTCCCGTGGTATGTGGAGTGGTAATTCCTTGGCCATTGACATCTATCAACGTAAATTTTCCACCTGGAATCGGTATTCCCATTGAGCCCTTTTTCTCAGCTGCCTTTTCGGGTGGAAGATATCCCATTCGTGCAGTAGCTTCGCACTGTCCATACATTACTACAAACTTTTTGTGTTGTTCTTCAGCATACTTTGCAAACTTTTCATGTAGTTCTGGAGTAATCTTTCCTCCAGCCTGCGTCATAGTTCTTAAACTCGGAAGTTGCATTCTATAAAAACGTAGCTTATCAAGCATCTCATATGTGTAAGGCACTCCACCAAAAGAAGTTGCACCTGCTTCTTTGAAGAAGTTCCAAAACTCCTTCTGCATCAATCCTTTGTCTGTAACAAGTATTGTTGCTCCAACCAGCAAGTGGCTGTTTATTATTGATAAACCATATGTATAATTCATCGGAAGGGTTGTTATTGGCCTCTCAGAACTATCCAGCTTAAGATAATCAACAATAGAACTGGCATTATCAAGAATGTTTGTGTATGATTGTCTAACGAACTTTGGCGAACCTGTCGAACCTGAAGTCGTAAGAAGTAATGCCAATTCATTGTAAAGCGAATACTCTTTAGAATAGTTTGTTTTCAAAAGCACATAATCATACTTCTCATAAACAGACTCTAGTCCCTCAAATTGATTCATCTGATCTTCTGGTGCCCAAATAAACGATGGCTTGTACTTCTCTAACAGGTTTTCTAACAGTTTTTCCTCTAAATGACTATTAAGAAGCGCAGTAACAACTCCATTATTGATAAAGGACACATACCCCACAATCGAACCTATCTCATTTCTACACAAGCAAAAAACAAGACAACGTTCTCCGATTGATTTTATCAAATCTTCTCCTTGGCTTTTTAACTGTTCATATGTAACTACATTCCCATTTTCATCAATTAACGCTTCGCAATCTTTGTACTTTTCTAAGTTCCAAATCTTATTCATTTATTTCCCTTCAGCCAAAAACCATAAAACAATATCGGACACCATACATAATACTTATACACTGATTCAATAATCTGCATCGAATAATGCTTTTTCTATTTTTATCGCTATCTGTTCACCAGTTAATTCGCATTCTTCAAGTAAATACTGGTAACTTCCAGCATGCGGAAAGCAATCCTTAATTCCAACCATTAACTGAGGCGGCTTATTCTTCTTTAACGATATATACTCAGCAACAGCACTACCAAGTCCACCAATTGTACTAGCTTCTTCCACTGTTACGATCAGTTTTGACCCCAACACACTATCCACCATTACGCCATCAAGTGGTTTGATCGTATGCATATCAATAACAGACGCACTAATCCCCTTTTTCTCTAATATATCTGCAGCAATTTTGCTATAGTAGACCATTGTGCCACACGCGATAATGGCAATATCTTTCCCATCTTTTACCCTTATCGCTTTTCCAATTTGAAAGTCTATATCGTCCTCATATACAACTGGAAGACCAGGCCCACCTGTCAATCGTAAATATACAGGGCCTTCAAAATCGCATAAAGCCTCCACCATCTTAACTATTTCTACTCCATCAGCAGGATTCACAACAGTCATTCCAGGAATAGCTCTCATAACCGAACCATCCTCTATACCATAATGAGAATTTCCAAGTTGGGACATTATAAGCCCACTTCCAAGTCCAACAGTCTTTATATTCAACTGCATGTATCCCATATTCATACGAACTTGTTCACATGCACGCATAGTAACAAATGGCGAAAAAGAAGTAGCAAACACGTTAGTTCCGTCCTTAGCCAACCCAGCTGCTATACCTATCATGTTCTGCTCAGCGATTCCAGCATTAACAAAGCGTTCCGGAAATTCCTCTTTAAATCTGACTAATCCTGATGATTGTGCCAAATCTGCTGATGTCACAAAAAAATCATCTCTTTCTTTTGCTAGTTCCAATATAGTTTGTCCAAAAGTAGCTCGAGCACCTAGACGTGACCATAGCTTTACCTTGTTTCTTTTTATTTCAATCATTGTGCCACCCAATTTCTGCAAGAGCAGATTCTAATTGCTCATTTGTCAAACGATTATGATGCCAGTCATTATTATTTTCCATATAACTAACACCTTTTCCTTTAATAGTATTTCCAATAATAGCTTTTGGTTTTCCCTTCTGATGAGGAATCAGAAAGGCATCATAAACCTGTTCTATATCATTTCCGTCAATTTCAATTACTTGAAAACCTAGGGCATCCAACATACCTGAATACTTATCTGATATGTTCATAACGCTCTCGCTTGTCCCATCACTTTGCATATGGTTATTATCGAGAAACAAAGTGAAATTATCTAACTCATAATTCACAGCAGACATACATGCTTCCCAAACCGAGCCTTCATTTGATTCACCGTTTCCACATAATACATAGGTCTGATAAGAATATCCCTTTCGCTTTGCTGATAAAGCAAGACCTATCGCCATTGAGATCCCTTGACCAAGGCTTCCTGACGAAGCTTCTATGCCAAGATCTGTATTCATAACAGGATGCGCAATAAGATCTGATCCGTCTTGAAGGAAAGTATCAAGCAATTCCTTATCTATGATGCCAAACTCAGCCAATGCAGCATAAAAACCAAGAACTCCATGTCCTTTACTCAAGATAAACTTGTCTTTTTCATCGTAAGGTAAATCCTTGCTATTCATTACCGCACCATAGAGAACGGTTAACGCTTCAACTAAAGAAAGCCCCCCACCCAGATGGGCATTAGTACCGCATCTATTTGCCATCAACAGAGAATTTTTTCTGATATTCTTAGCATGTTCCTTAAGTGAACCAATAACTTCGTTTTTATCCTGCATTTCCCGCTCCATTTGTCGCTATAATCACTCTATCACAACACTATACTTCTTAAGAATCTCAATGCCCTTTTCATAGCTATTAAAATCCACAATATCATCAGTCTCAAACTGAATATCAAATGCATCCTCAATCTCACTTACTAGTCCCATATGTCCTACTGAATCCCACGCAGGAACATCCTGATACTTTAGTCCAGCAAGCTGACTTTCCTCCACATCAAGACTCTCAATAAATGCATTATTGTACTTTTCTCTGTTATTCATATCTATTTTATCCTTTCTTTAAATTAATTATCTGTCACAAAGTATTAATACCAATCGACGTTATCACTAAATATATTCTCTGTTCTATACGGATGATTTTTAGGATGATTATATTCAATATCCTCAATTCCCAATTGTCTCAAGACACTAATTAACTGTTTAGCATAGTGTCCAAACAATACAGCACAGTGATTTGGAAACTGTTTTTCCAAGATAACATTTCTAAAGAAACGTCTCATCTCTGGTACTGCTACTATTCCCTGCCCTCCATACGTATCCATTGTCACAGGTAGGATCTGTCCTTGAGCTACATACGCCTCAAGTTTTCCGTTTCTAGTTCCCTGAATTCTTAAAAGAGTAACTGCTCCTGGGTTAATGATTCCTTGTATTGTTCCCTTAGAGTTTTCCTCACCGATAAGCTGCTGATTAACGAAATGGTATTCAAGCCTATTACCAGATAAGCGACATGCCGGTGTTACACCGCAATGATATCCAAGAAATAAATCCCCTATATCATACTTTTTCCCGTTAAATACTTTTCCCTTAATCTTTTCTTCAAAAACTGACTGTGGGATATTGTTATTAATATTTAGGATAGTAACGACATCTCCACTCACACATTGCCCAATAAATTCTGAAACCGCACCATACTCATCAACTTCACAAGCAATAGGAATCCCCTTAGCTGTGATTCTACTGTTCACATAACACGGAACAAAACCAAAATTAACCGGAAATGCAGGCCAACAAGTGCTTGTCACCGTTATATATTTACGATTGCCTTTATGGTTACGGATCCAATCCTCCATTGTGAGTTCATATTGCGCTAGTTTAGGCAAGATATCTAACATCTTGTTTTCATTGAGTTCAGTTTCCATCTCAGCTACTATTTTGCTGATACGACCATCATTCTCATGTTTTTTATATGAGTCGAAAAGTTCCAGTTCTGAATACTCTGATACCTCTATCCCCATATCATAAAATAGATGTTTAGGCGCACTAGCAGCCAAATAACTCGTAGGCCGAGGTCCAACAGTAATGAGTTTCAAGTCTTTTACACCAATTATGGTTCTAGCAATTGGTATGAATTCATGAATCATTTCCACACATTCTTCTATTGTACCAACTGGATTTGGTGGAATAAAAACATTAGTGCCGCGGAGTTTAAGAGCGTAGCAAGCATTACTGAACCCACTCATTCCATCTGTTCTTTGAATACAAAATGGTTCTGTACCTTCTTCGGCTGCTGCCAAAAGCATAACCGGACCATCAAACTCTTCTGCAAGTAGTGTTCCTGCGGATTCAGGTCCATAATTAGCGAAATAGAGGCATATCGCATTACATTCAGCTTTAACGACATCACGCATTGCCCTTTTTATACTAACTTCGTTATCTGTTAAGCATATAGGACATTCATATATGCACTCGTCACCATAATTCTCAACGTATGATCTTACTAGTTTCTGCCTGTTTTCAATTGCAATATCAGAAGGAAGCCAATCCGTACTTCCTACAATAATTGCTATCTTTATATCAGGAACATTTTTCATCGTTTACCTCTTATTTATTCTCAGCACTCTTTGGAATATATGCCTTCATCACATCTGGTAATCCGACTTTTATATCTACATACAAAGCGTTTTCTCCATTTACTTTACCTTCGACATATCCAATAGCTATTCCTCGTTTAAAACTTTTCAAGTGCGCTTCAATTATTAATGTATCCCCAGGAACTATTTGTTTACGCATGCTCAAATTATTAACATTTAAAAAAGCAGTCTTTTTTCCTTTATGCTCTGGAAATGTGAGAAATGTCATAATGAACGTCTGTGCAAGGCACTCAAGTTGCACAAATCCTGGAACATTCGGTTCATCCGCAAAATGTGCTGGGAAGAACCATTCATTATAAGAAAAGTTCTTTTTTGCCCTAGCATACTCCCCAGGTCTAACTTCCTCAACAACATCGATAAACAACAGTGGATATCTATTTTGTTGATATTGTTGAATCTCATATGCTCCAAGATTATAAATTGGCTCAAATTGTTCTTTCATAGAATTTCCCTTTCATTATACTGAAAATGTCTTAATTATATTAGTTTGACTAAGATCAAGTGCTGCAGCTGCAGCAATCAGACCTGTTCCAAAACCACACGCTATGACTTTATTAAGATCACTGTTAATTCCGGAATAGTATGTACTGAGTAATAAAGGTATAGAAACAAAACCACAGTTTCCAGTATCCTCTATATTGAATGGTGCTTTATCTTTATCTATTTTCAACACCTTAACAATCCTATCTACTATTATCTTATTTGCCTGATGTAATGCAAAAAGTCCAACATCATCTTTAGACCATCCTGTGCTTTCAAGTAGCCCATTAATTAGTTTTGGGGCCTGATTGATAGCAAAAACCATCACATCCATACCATTCATACAAACATTTTCCAGAGTTCTTCCATTTCCATCAGCATCATATTCAAGAACATCTGTCACGCCATGTTTTATTGGCATTCGGCACCCACCAGCAGGAATAATAATACTATTCGCTCCACTTCCATCTACAAAAAAATTGTACATACTAGGCGTGGGATTATCACTTCTTGAAATAAGTGTTGCACTAGCAGCATCACCCAAAACCATTTTCAATGAACGATCATGTACATTTGTATATTTTGACATGGTATCGCCCGCCAAAAAAAGAACATTTTTACAATATCCACATTCTATCATCATTGATGCTTGGAACAATCCATATACATAGCCTGCACATCCTAATCGCATATCAAAGTTAACGGAATTAGTAGGCAGTCCCAAACGCTCTTGTAAAATAGCTGCTGTATTAGGGATAATATAATCAGGCGTCTCAGATAGAAAAATAAGTCCATCTATATCTGAGGGACTTAATCCTGTTTCTTTAAGCACTTTCAAAGCTGCCTCATAGCAGTAATCAGCACTCGTCTTATCCTCCGCTGCCACTGTCACTTCCTTTATTCCAGTTGACTTTGTTATTCTTTCGATGTAATCATCTCCATATAGCTCAGCCAACTCTTGTAAGCTCAGTTTCTTTTCTGGTATTACCGTAGAAAGTGCAACTATCCTAGCTTTGCTTAACACTCTTTCGCCATCCATATAAATCTCCCCAGTTTATGATAATGAATTACTGATTTAATCATTCCATCCACTTTAATATATCCCCTACAGTCTTAAATGCACGTACATCATCAGCAGACAACTTCTTTCCAAATTCATCTTCCATCATAACTATAATAGACAACTTAGCCATGGAATCATATTCTTCAACCTCTGTTAATTCCATATCAGCCTTAAGGCTTCCTTCCTCTGCATCAAGTGTCTCCTCCAATAAAGCGATTTTTTCCTGTTCTGTCATTTTTTCTTTTCCTTTCATAAATTATTCATAATATCCATCATCAAAGTACTCATCTGTATGTACCAATGGAATTATATCATCTTCATTTACTAAACAATCCACCGCACTCCATGACAATCCAACGCCATAACCACACATTAGACATCTTAACGCCTTATGTTGATTAGTTTCACCATACTTCTTTACTAATGTTGTTGGTATTGTAGCCGATGCAGTGTTTGCAAATTCGTCAATTGACACCAACAATTTATCTTCACTGAAACCGGTAAGCTTTGCTATACGCTTCATAATCATTAGATTTGCCTGATGAAGTACCAAGCAATCATAATCATCTGGTGTTGCACCAGCACTAGCCATAACCTCTTGTATCACCTTTGGAGCCTCAGTTGTAGCAAAGTTAAAAACCTCTATATCATCCATTCGATCCTCACCTTTTCCATCATCCTTGATAACAGGGTGGCGGAATCCCAAATATGGAGAAATAATCTTATTAAATTCTGTCCCTCTTGTATATGAAGCTGCTAAAATTTTGCATTCTTCAGGTGAAACACGCAAAAGTGTTGCTGTTCCACAATCTCCCAACAGCATTTTTGAAGCATTGGATGTCTTTGAATTATAATAACCAGCTCTTCCTTTTGCACAAGTGTCGCCACATAGCAGCAACGCTAACGGCTTATCTACAACACTTTTAAGTAAACTGCCAGCCACCATAATAGAATTTGTGTATCCTGAACATCCAAGATTTATATCAAAGGCCAAACAACTATCATCAAGTCCCAAACGACCTTGAATAACACAAGCCGAGGATGGAGATTTATAATCAGGCGTTTGGGTAACAAGAATCACCACTCCAATTTCGTGTACATCGATATTTTTACTAGTAATCAGTTCCTTTGCTGCAGAATAACACAAATCCGCAGAAGTTTGTCTTTCACCAGCATCATATCGACCGATCACACCTGTTTGTTTAGAAAACTTTTTAATCGTCTTTTCATCTAAATCTTCATCTTGAAAAGAAAGCAATGGAGTCCATTTATTTGATACCGCTGCTGAAACCCCTACGATGCTAATGTTATCTAGTTTTGCTCTCATGTAGCCTCCATACCTAAAACAATCTTGAATCCAAAATTTACGTCATTCAGATCCGCAATATCCCCCATCAACATTCAAAACAGTACCTGTAATAAATCTAGCTTCTGGTGACAGTAAAAAACATATCGCATTTGCAATATCAACAGGCTTTCCCATTCCCAAATACTGCCTCTTAAACAGATCTTTTACAATTTCACTCTGTTCACCATTCATTTCTATAAAATCTGCTGTCATATCAGTTAAAGTCCAGCCTGGCGCTACAGCATTAACACAAATTCCTCTTGGTCCTAGTTCTTTTGCCATACAGCGCATAGCAGCGTTCATTGCCGCCTTCGATGCAGCATATGTTGAATGTGCTTTGTTCGCGTAATCAGCAGCAGGTGAAGATACTGCTACTATTCGCATATCATTATTATGTCTGCCTTTCCTAGTTGTAAGCTTAACAAACTCCACAAATGAGAAATAGTTAGTGTTGAAAACTTCCAATTCTCTCTGATATGTCAACGTTCGCAATGGACAATCATCTGATATTCCGGCAGCAAAAACCATTCCATCAAGCTTGCCGTGTTTCTCAACTATCTTCTTTACTAATCCATCTATTTGATCAATCGAACAAACATCAAAACAATAATAGGCATTACCATTATTGTCCATCCTGGTCATTATTTCTTTTAGCCTATCTTCTCGCCTTGCTAACAGTATTACTCTAGCGCCTAATTGATTCAGGCTTATCGCAGTCTGTTCGCCTATCCCAGACGATGCTCCAACGACAAGAAACAGTTTATCTCGCAATGTTATTCTCTCCTTTAAACGCACTATGAACTGGTATAGCCTCCATCAACAGGCAGAGATGTTCCCGTAATATATCGTGCTTCTGGTGATAACAGGAAAGCTATCGCATTTGCAACATCAGTCGTTTCACCAATTCCAGCATATTGCATCTTTAACAACTGCTGATTTCCATCACTATCTTCTCCACATGTCTTTAAAAACTCTTCGTACATTTGAGTCCTTATCATGCTGGGCTGCACTGTATTAAGAACAATTCCCTTATCCCACAGCTCTTTGGCCAGGCATCTTACCGATGCATCAATTGCCGCCTTTGAGGCAGAGTAAATTGTATTTGCCTTTTGCCCTCGAACTGATGCTACTGAGGAAATTGCCACGATACGAAGACCATTATTATGATTCTTCCGGGCAGAAACATTTCTCACTGTTTCAATAAAACCAAAAAAGTTAATATTGAATATCTCTAGCATCTTATCATACGTCATCTGCTTAATTGGCATTAGTTCCCCAATACCTGCTGCATAAACTAAGCCATCAATCTTGCCTTTTTCTCTTACTATACTGTCAATTATTCCCTTAATGTCATCTATCTTCGAAAAATCTGCTACATAATATGATGATTTTTCTCTTCCTATCTCATCACATATACATTTCATTTTATCTTCACGACGTGCAACCAAAACAACGCGCGCACCACTATCAACCAGCACTGATGCCGTCTTCTCCCCAATTCCTGACGATGCGCCAACTATTAATATATTTTTTCCTTTAAAGTCATACATAATCATCATCCTTCAATAGCTTTTCATTCAATAAAAAGCTTCCAAAATGCCCTGGATATACCATTAATTCTTTATCCAACGACCTTATGATAGGAATGCCTTCTTTTTTCCACTGTTTTGTGCTTCCCCCAGGAAAACGACATGCAGTAGGATAATCTTTTAATAAAGAGTCTCCTGAAAATAGAACTTGATTATCTATAATAATCAATATGCTCCCTTTAGAATGCCCTGGACACTCCATCATTTCAATTTCATGTCCTTGCCATTCAAATGAAGTACATTCAGTAAAAAACTCGTCAGCTTCACAAGTGAATCCCTCTATTTTTTCGCCCTCATATTTAGGATAGAATGTTTGCAACTCATTAAATGCATCAAAATGATTTGAAAGGTTTTTCCTTGAATCCATAATATTCTCTGCACATGAATGACTGCACATAATTCTAGCTTTTGACTTCTCTTTCCATAATTTAACACCGCTTATATGATCGTAATGCTCATGTGTGAGAAATATCCAATCATAAACCAATGATTCATCAAAATCAGTTAAGTCACGACATGGGTCAACTATTATTGCATGCCCCCTATCTGAGATTATGTACATATTTGAATTAAATATATCTGATGTAACAGTCTTTATTTCCATCTAGCCCCATAATCCCCTCAAATAGACAAACATTTAGGTCTGATAGTAATAGCTTTATTCATCTTTCTCAAGATCTCGCCATTACCAACTTCATAGAATTGCTCAACCCCGACATCTTTAAGCCCTAAAATACTATCATACCATCTTACTTGTCCGGTAATCTGTTTAATAAGATTTGATCTTATTTCCTCTATGTCCTTTGTTGGTTTTCCTGTTACATTTTGTACTATCCAACACTTTGGCACATTGAATACTGCATTCTCAAGTTCACTCTGCATCATTTCCGCCGCTTCAACCATAAGCGGGCTATGAAACGCCGAAGAAACTGATAGACGCCTTAGCTTTATCTCCTCTGCATCTATCATAGATTGCAGATTATCTTCAACTCTGTCGATATCTTCATTTGTTCCAGATATAACTATCTGAGTCTTTGTATTCAGATTTGCCATAACAGCATTTCCGATCAAATACTTCTCTAGCTGATCTTCTGTCAGACCCAATACTGCAGCCATAGTGCCTTTTCCATTCTGCTTAGACATGGCTTTCCCACGCTTGTCAACTAGTTTTAAGCAATCTCCAAAACTAAATACTCCTGCAGCATACACTGCACTGTACTCACCAAGACTATGCCCTGCAACATAATCATAATTTATACCTAGCTCTTTTGCCTTCTCAAGATACATTGCGGAGCAAGTAAAAATAGCCGGTTGAGCATATTGCGTATCAGTCAGTTTTTCTATAGATCCTTCGAACATGAGTTGCTTTAAATCATAACCAAGCACATCACATGCCTCATCTAGTATCTCTTTTGCTTTCGGAAGAGTCTCATATAGTTCTTTACCCATTCCAATTTCTTGTGATCCCTGACCTGGGAACAAAAAAGCATTTATCATACTCTCCCCCTATATATTCACAACTTTAGCTGGATTTCCAAAAACATGAACGCCATCTTTCACATTTCGCATCACAATACTTCCAGGTGCCACTACAGCTTCTCTTCCCACTTTCTTTTTTTCATGAATGTATGACAATGAGCCAATCAATGCTGCTTCTCCTATTACGCATCCGCCTGATATCTGAGCTTTTGGAAAACATGTCACGTAATCTTCTAACACTGCATCATGACCTATAGCTACCAGATCTCCATTTAAAAACACACCTTTTCCAATCTTAACATCCACTGATGCTGAACAATAGGCTCCAATTATACTTCCATTACCAACCAAGCTCTTATCTATAATTGACGCAGTAGGATGAATAAGCGTTGTAAATCTTACGCCATCTTTTTCCAAGCTGTTCATAACCGCTCTTCTATCTTTTGGGTACCCTATGCCACACGCACATACAACATCATTTTTATGGTCTATTAACCATTCTCTTTTAAATACAGGATATCCTAAAACTTGCATATTGTCGCTGAAATAGGTATCATCCACAGAAAATCCCACAAATTTGAAATTTTCTTTTACACTATTAATCTTCTCTATCAAATAGACAGTTTCCTTAGCCATGCCGCCTATTCCATAAATAATAATATCCTGCATTTCTCCCCCATAGATTATTAAGTATCAGTATTTATTGAAAAATCCATTCTTTTGCTTTTTCTCAGAGCCATCAGACATATCCTCGTTTACAGTTACTCCTACTGCCACTTTACAGTTTTGCCCGATTGTCACATGTGGATAAACATCACATCCTGCTGATAGATAGCTTTTGGTTCCTACTGTTACATGCTCTGCAAGACTGACTCCACTCATAATTGACGTAAATTCACCCAGCTTACAGTCATTACATATAATTGCATGGATGTATAGAAGGCTGTGTTTTCCAATCATGCTATCAACGGATACAGTAACTTGAGGAAAAACTATGCTCCCAGCTCCTAGTGTGGATTGAGGCGCAATAACCGCAGTAGGATGAACTATAGAAGCCCACCTATTGAAATCCTTATGCTTATCAGCTATAGCTGCTTTATCAGCTCCATTCTGCAATGCTATTACGGCATAACAATCATTTGTCTTATATAAATCCTCCAGATGATCCATTCCACCTAATACTGGATAGCCACCTACTATTTCGCCTACTTTTTTAGTATCATCCAACAATCCCAACACAAGCCATGTAGGCTCTATTTTATTAATATCCTCTATGAGCCAAAGTACTTCTTTTCCTAGCTCTCCAGCCCCCATTATTACAATACTCTTCATTTCACCCCTTATAACGGAATATTGCCGTGCATATATGATAATGGTTTACGTTCTTTACTACTCAAGCTTTCAAAAGCAAACCGGATTTTTCTTCTAGTCTCTTCTGGAGCTATGACCTCATCGATTATTCCAAGCTTTGCTGCAATGTACGGAGACATAAACCTCTTGTTATACTCATCAATTTTCTTATCTCGGAGTTCTTTCTTGTCTCTTTCATTACTTACAGCTTGGAGTTCATGTTTATACACTATATCAACAGCGCCCTCTGCACCCATTACAGCTATCTGCGCAATTGGCCAAGCGTAAACAATGTCTGCCCCCATTCCTTTACTGTTCATTGCGATGTAAGATCCGCCATAAGCCTTTCTGAGGATAAGACTAACTTTTGGAACCGATGCTTCGCAATATGCATAAAGAAGTTTTGCTCCGCGCCTAATTATTCCTCCCTGTTCCATACGCTTCCCCGGCATAAATCCTGGAACATCAATAAGCGTCAGAAGTGAAATCCCAAAGCAGTCGCAGAAACGCACAAATCTCGCAGCCTTTTCAACTGCATCTATATCAATAGCACCGCCACAATACTCAGGCTGACTTGCTACGATACCAATGACTTCAGTATCCATTCTTGCAAAGCCAACAACCATTGCTTTACCAAAATTTATCTGAGATTCAAAGAAACTGCCTTCATCTACGAAACAGTCAATAACATGCCTTATGTCATAAGGCAATCTCTGATTGTCAGGTACTATGTCTTGAAGTTTACCTGAACAATCTCTAGCTTTACCGGTTTTCTTTGGTGGTAATGATCTATAGTTTTTGGGAAGATAACTTAGAAGTCTCTTCACTCCATCAAGACACTCTTTTTCTTCCGAATAAACAAAATGTGAAACGCCACTAGAACTTCCATGCATAGCAGCTCCACCTAGTTCATCTATCGTAGCTTCCTCACCAAGAAAAGCTTTTACTACACCCGGTCCCGTAAGGAACATCTGACTTGTCTTTTCTACCATGAATGTAAAATCACATAACGCAGGCCCATAGCATGCTCCTCCAGCACATGGCCCCATGATCACAGCTATCTGAGGAATCTTGCCAGACGCTTCAGTATGGCACCTGAACATTTCGCCATACCCGTCAAGTCCTGCAATGCCTTCTTCTATTCTGGCTCCACCACTATCATTGATAGTGATGAACGGTGCCTTACTTTCCAAAGCCATTTTTAGGACTCTGGTTATCTTTTTACTATGCTGCTCTCCTAGAGTACCACCCATTACCGTGAAATCTTCAGCCGCCACAAAAGTCTGCCTGCCTTCTATTTCACCAAAGCCAATAATGACGCCATCACCAGGAAGTTTCTTTTCTGACATTCCAAATTCTGTAAATCTAGATTCAATCTGTGATCCAATTTCTTGGAAGGTGCCCTCATCAAAAAGATAAGCTATACGCTCTCTGGCTGTCATTTTGCCCTTTTCATGTTGGCGATTTTGCTTTTCTATTCCACCACCAAGCAGAGCTTTTTCTCTATTTTGTTGTAACTCCTTGGTATACTTTGAATCCCACATGATTTGCTCTTTCCCTTTTTTTTATTATCATTTTTCTCAAAACATGTCGTTCTTCAAATAGACAAAAATACTATGCGTTTCCCCGCTGACATAAACTTTTTTAAGTATAAATCAATTAACGTGAAATATCAATTCGAACGATGCTGGGATTGTGAAATAAAAAAAATAAGTTGATTTCAAAAAATGCTTGGATTATATATTCAAAACAAAAATGCCATATTCGTAAGACTAATAAATAATCTTGACAATGAAAAAACATTTGTAAGACACATAAATAAGTGATATAGTAGTGGACACATTGTCCCTGTTATATATGAGAGATTCAATAAAAATGGAAAGAAATGATATGTATAGAAGTTTTTATAGTGAAGAAGAATTAAAGAATATTGGTTTTAAACAGTATGGAAAGAACGTCCTTATCAGCAGATTAGCATCATTCTATGACGCGTCACAAATATCAATAGGTAATAATGTAAGGATTGATGATTTTTGTCTATTATCAGGGAGAATACAAATCGGCAACTATATTCATATAGCTGCATATAGTTCATTGTTTTCTGGATCAAAAGATATTATTATAGATGATTTTGTTAACATTTCTTCTAGATGCACTATTTATTCAAAGAGTGATGATTATTCCGGTCAATCTCTTACTGGTCCAATGGTTGATGCCTCTTTAACTAATCAAGACGAACGAACTGTTCATATCCAGAGGCATGCAATAATTGGTAGTGGTAGTACTGTATTACCGGGCGTTACTATAGAAGAAGGTGTAGCAGTTGGATCCATGTCTCTTGTCAAAAATACGCTTACTGCGTGGGGGATCTATGCCGGTATTCCATGCAAGTATATAAAAGAAAGAACAAAGAAACTCCTTGACCTTGAAAAAGAGCAAACTAGTATTTCAATTAGTAATAAAACTTACTAATTGAAATATATTAGTCGCTAAGCAAGATTCCCCACTCTTGTTTATAGTTTTCCATAACATTGAATTTTTTTCCAATTTCTATATTTGTCATTTTTTCGTCTAATGATTGCGTAGAAAATGTCAAAAAGGATTCGCCCTTAATATCTTCAAAACAATGAATAGAAAAACCAAACATATCACTAAAGTGTTTAAAATTCTGTCCCTTCTTTTTTAGATATACTTTCTTTCCCATTTTAAACATAGGGGTTATGTTTCCTAATGCTTGCTGACGCTCCATCGCAAAAATCCCAATATCACACTTCCCAAGAAAGCAATAATAGTCATACAAATTCATCCAGTCAGTAACTGGAATAAATCTAGCGCCAAAAATTGTTTGACCTACTTCCTTTATTCGTGACTTGTAATTCTCATCGCCATACACTATTGGACAATATATTTCAATGTTCTCATCCTTATATTTTGATAACTCATTAAAAACGCTAATATGGTCGTTATCTTTCGTAGCACTATTCCCCACCAAAACTCTCACAGGACGCTGTCCAGCAATATATCCATCATCATTAAATACCGAATAATCATCCCATTCCTCGTTTTGACCATGTGGAACTCCTGCAACAATCCATCTTTTTTCTATACCATACATTTTGTAAAAAGAAGAATATTCAGTTTTTGATAAAAAAACACAGCATCTAATTTTTCTCAAACATGAGATAAACTTATGTCTCATGATTGATTCAGAGAGACCATTACTCTGTAAAAAATTATATTTTCGCAAATCGCCTCCCCAGAATTGCCAGTATGTTTTTTCAAAAATAGCTCTAGGAAAGTAAAAATATACTTTCTCTATTCCAAATATACCGGATACTATTATTTTGTTTGCTTCCGATAATAGTCTTCTTATTTTTTTATCAAATAATAAATCCCATAGTCTGTCATATTTAATAACATTTTCAAAATCAAAATTCTCTCTATTCCAAAGAGATACATCATTAGAACAGCTCCATGCAGATACCAAAAAATACTGCTCATAGCTGGAAAAACTATGTTTTAAATAATCAATATACCCATGGGTGAATTTGTCATTAGTAACTATATGTACTATAAGCATCAAAAATATCCTCTTTTGTTTCATCAGATTTCAATTTCTCGAAATTGTAGCATTCATAGAATATGTCCACATGATTGACCGCGTTGCAAATTCACATAACAAGTTTTCTAATATTTCTAATTCCAATTACTAGTCTTATACAAAAATGGTAAATACGTCTATAAATATCTACACTATTTTGTTTGTGCCAGTCATGAATGCGTTTTCGTAATACTCTATTCTCGCTAACAACATCTGGAAATTCTGTAATCTTTTGATTCATCAAATCATTTCCACTAATTCTATTATCAGCTTGATGTTCACCACTTCCATCAAGCCCAGCATTCTCTACTAAAGACTTGCTTGGAACTAGAACATAACCATTGTTTTTATATATTGAATAATCCCAATATACAGCCCATGTATCCAGCGTACCCACAACATTATCATATAATTGCCATGATTTTCCATTAGCCCCTTCGACATCAAATCTATATCTATCCCACAAAGTCATATTCTTCCAAGCCTTTAAAGGACTCTTGTCAAAATATTTCCATCTATCTTCCCAAGTAGCCCACCCCCAACAATAGGAGTTTTTAACAAACATGCATTGTGGTAAATCTTCAGAAAAAATGGGTTCAATGTAACTGGATATTTCCATTACATCCTTATTATTACGATACTTTGTCAATGCTTTATTCATATAATCCAAAAAAACTACACTTGGAATAATATCATCTTCAAGAATGATGGCTCGTTTATATCTACTCAAAACATAAGTCACACCTTCAATAATACTTCGAGCCAAGCCATAATTTTCATCACGCTCAATTATCTCTATCGCCTTGAATCCCGTTATTTTGTGAATATATTCCCTTACTTTTTCAACAGAATCATAGTCTTCCATTTTTTTTGGAAAATCTGAAAAAACAATTAACTCTGAGTTTTCTGATTCTGGATTCCTTTTTAATGCTTCTATTACTTTTTTTGTTTTATCAAGCCTATTGTATACAAAAAGAATTATAGGTGCATATACTTCAATATTACTTTCCGACCATTTTTCCAATTCGAACATTCTCCATATACCAAGTACATCCCAAAACACTAAACATATTCTACAAATTTATGTAGCCACCCGGCACTCTTATACACTTTTATAAAAATCTCTCTATTTCTCTGTAAATTCAATTTGACATTAGCGATATTGTTATAAGTTCTTCTATGGTTTCTCTAGCATTCTTTTCAAATGCATGTATGCCATACGGAATATCACCACTATCAATATGAACCTCTATTTGGTTTTCAACTGCAAATGAGGAAGCAATCTCTTTGTTTGGAATCAAAAAGTATTCTTCAAGAGCTCCATAATATGAAAAAAACACATCTTCGCCAGTATTCCATATTTTTCTAGCATATTTGTGATCTTCTAATAAAGCTAAGCATGCAGATATATTTCTTAACGAAAAACCACCATTCCCAACACATAATTCTTTTGGTTTTAATGCTTTTTTTATTTTACTCATCCCTTTAAAAAAGCAACAATATCCACATACAGGCGTCTCCCACGGAGCTCCAATATAATCGTATTTCAGATAGTGATCAAAATTTGAATCAATCTTCTTCAATAGTAGTGCATCTAATTGAATTATAAGAATATGGCTATATTTTGAAAAACGCTCATAAAAGGATTTGTCCATCAACAATTTACTATATGTATCTGCGCTTCTAAAAAATGATTTATCATAGTATTCATAGCAATACTTCTCAAACGGCACACTTTCAACGCTAAGCCCTTCAGGTGCAACAATTATAACATCACAATCCCCCTTGTTTTTATCTATGCTTCTAAGCGATAGCATATCATTAGAAGATAGTATTGACTTATACATTGGTATCACTATAACTAATTTGTTATCTTTTATTTTCAATTCAATCCACCTAATCAGTACGCATAGCTAAAATAGCTTTGTTTCAACACTCCATACTAAAATAGAAATGATATATATAATATCAGGAAGTGCATGCAATTATTACCTGTAAATATGCTACAAATAATCTTATTATTTTGAATTAGTTAGTTCTTTCATGATGTTTACAACCTGCTTATTCCAATCATACTCTTCTGCCCTTTTTCTGTTGGTACAATAAATCCTACAAAGTTCAGTATTATTAAGATTTTTAGCTTTCAACAATTTATCCAATAAATCTCTATCACCTCTATCATAAAAAATGAAAAGATCTCTAAATTTCTCCCATCCTGGAAATTTAGACGAGACAACGCATCGCCCCGTAGCCAAATACTCTAAAACCTTTGATGGAAAATTGTTCTGATTCTGCTCCATATCCATATTTCTTGGATTCAAGAACACATCTATCTCTTTCATGAGACTATAGTATTCATCATCTGGTACAAAGCCTAGATACTTAATACGGTTATCTTTCTCAGCAGTTTTCCTTACTCTCTCTTCTAAATAGCCCTTCCCAGAAATGTAAAATTCAACATCATCTTCATGCCACTTTTCAATTGCATCAAGAAGGATGTCAACGCCTGTTACATCAGAAAGAGTGCCCGCATACATAAACTTAGTCACACCAGATTTGACTGGTGGTTCGAAATCTTTATAACGTTCAAGATCAACTCCGCCTTCCATAACAATCAGTTTTGCGCTACTGCTGAAGAATCTCTTAGCATACTCGGACAAGGCTATTCCATAATCAAATTTTCTATAATCCCTAGATATTAGCTTAGCAATAATGCCACGAACCACTCCACCATTTTCTTTAAATGAGTCTGTATGATCAGCTAGTATAAGTACTGCCCTATTGCCTCTCTTTTTAATCTTACTAATCAACCCAAGCTCAAAATAAGGGACATTGTATAAAATGACCACATCATCTTCATGGAGCAAGTCAAGAAGCTTATTCTGAAATATATGGATAGATTTAACTATTGTCTTATCCTTATATACTAGATCATTGTCGTCTAGACCTAATTGCTCATACATCTGCTTAGCACCTGGAATTGCCACATATGAGCAAAAGATAACTTCATTTCCTTGTGCCTCTAATGTCTTTTTTAAGTTTCTTAAATATTTCCCTGCAGCAGGTGATGCTCCCGGAAGCTTTTCTTCAACCTTGGGATGAAGCATCGTACCACAAATAATAAAACGCATTTTTATCTTTCCTGTGAATGAATCACTTCTTTAAATATTCCTATGTGCTCATCAACCATATTCTCGAAAGTATATGATTTAATTCTATTCAAGCTATTCTGTTCTAGCATTTCTATGCCGTCTATAGTTAATGTATTGATAATAGCTTCAGACAGTTCACCTATATTTTCTGGCTGAATGATATATCCATTATTACCATTCTCCACCAGTTCCAGACCAGCATTACACTTATCAGTAGTTACTATTGGGAGCCCGTAAGACATAGCCTCGTTAATTACAAGTCCCCATATGTCTTCCCTAGTCGGAAATACAAATAAGTCTGCTGCCTTATAATAATCTGCAAGTTGTTCCTTTTTCATAAAAGGAACAAAATGAACATTGGAAGCTTTAAGCTCTTTTACCAAGTTGGCACATTCTTCATTTGGCTCACCGCCAACAATATATACTCCTAAATCCGGGATATCTAATCCAGCAGCTGCTCTTATCAACACATCAAAACCTTTTCTATGAATTGGCTGACCAACTGATAAGATTATTTTGGAATAGTTACAACCAATCTTCTCTTTGTATTCCTGCTTTTCTTCTGTTGTTAGTGGTCTTGGTAGGATATCCTTTTCTCTAATGCTTGTAAACGGATATCTTCTGAGCCTATCCTTCTCTGCACAATAGTGCATTAAGAATTCATCACAGGCCTTTCCTGTAGATAGATATGCTGTTGCTCCAGAAATCAGCTTTTTCTTGTACCATTGCTTAAATCCAGACTCTGTTTTAATCATTCCACCATCAACGTTTAGTATGTACGGAATATGACGAAATTTTAAAGTCAATATTGCAAGCATTTGAGTAAAACTAGAATAACCGCTGACGACTATTATATCATATTTCCCTTTATGCAAGAAATGG
This sequence comes from Butyrivibrio proteoclasticus P6B7, assembly GCF_000622085.1. GTDB lineage: Bacteria > Bacillota > Clostridia > Lachnospirales > Lachnospiraceae > Butyrivibrio > Butyrivibrio proteoclasticus_A. The sequence continues at coordinate 110,622 of NZ_KK211395.1, read as the reverse complement.
ACCACTCCAAGTGCTATTGATGCATCGTTGGAGTAGTCTATTCCTTTAAGAAAATGTACTTTGTATTTAGTTTCAGTGTTTATATACCAATCATCTTCCCTGTCTGAAGCGCTTCTTCTTTCATAAACCACTGTTAAGTCACATTTCTGTGATAAGAGGTTGAAGAATTCTACGCGGTAGGGGGAAGGGATGTTGGTTAGGAAGAGGACTTTCATAGGAATCTCTTTTCTATGTTATTATCTCGTATAGTCATTCATATATTTATTAACCCCACATATGTGATACAAAAATCAAATCTTTATTCCATAAGCAGCCAACGTCTCTTTGGCTATATCATACGTAAATTTTGATAATGGTCTTTTATTCCAATCTTGTTCATCTAAATAGTTTCCATATATCATTCTATACAACTCTTTGTCATCAGGAAAAATATCCTCAAGTTGAGTTAATAAGCTATTCATATATCCCATTCCTTGAAATCTAGCTTTTTGGATTACTTCAATAGCCACATCTTTATGATTGCTATACAGCTCTTTCAAATATATACCTTGTTTATCCTTCTTAATACCACTGTCATTATAAACAATATCAATATCTATATCATTTTCACTACTCAACTTCGCGTTTACTATATTAAATGTAAAGTTAAAACTATCACCAGCTTTTTTGCTTAAATCATATGGATAGTAGTTTAGCCTCTTCTTTCCTTTGATTCTGTTGCATGCAGGACAAGTTGGAATTAGATTAAATGCAGAAACTGCAAGCATAGGGTAATTACCCTTACTGTAAAAATGGTCTAAATCAAAAAATGATACATATTTATTTTTTTCATCATCCTTTACAATATCAACATAATTTCTATTACAATATGGACACGTCTTTGTATTGGCAAGTTCATAAATATAATTTCTAGCATCGGTAGGCATTTTATCAAAAAGGGTATTAACAATATAGTTCGATTTCTTGCCCGATATAGTAGAAATCTCTTTAAATCTCTTTCGTACAGCTTGTATTTTCCTTTTATCCCAGTTATCAAACTCGGTTTTAAATTTTCCTATTTCATCCGGCTTCAGAGTTACTATCTTTTTAAATGAACATGCAAAATACTTTTGACATAGTTTTTCTATATTAATTATAAAACGCCTATTCTGGGTTATAGACTCATAATACCTATCAAGTATAATATTTATCTCTTCTTCATCGTAACTCAGACTAATCATCCGCATTCTCCAACATTCTTAGTTCATCTTGCATGATCCTTATCTGACGTCTTAGGTTTTCCTTACGCATCTGTTTCTTTGTTTTTTTACTCATTTTGCTTTCAGTAATCTGCAAAAGCTTTTGTTTGATTAACGGATCTCCAATGTACTCTATTCGCTCATACAGTTCTTTTCTAAATTCAAACAATTGCTCTGTCTTCTCATTATCTATATACTTTACCAGATCATTGATATAGGCTATAGCATACCCTCCAATTGTTTGATTGTTTAAATAATATGCATCATTGAGAATATCATAAATATTTCTTCCGAAAGTTTGAAGCCTCGCTCCAACATACTGATGTATCCCATTTTCATCATTTCTAAGATAGACTGTATTTTCAACCGGGATATTACTTAAACACAAGGGTGAATGTGTGCTAACTATCAGCTGTATACTATAACCGATAAAACATTCCTCAATTGTTTCTATTATATTCCCTAAAATATCACGTTGCCAATCAGGGTGACAAAGATCATCTATTTCATCAATACAGACCAACATATTCTTCTTAGGAATAATACTCTTTACAGATGCTATATTTCCCATTTTAGAAACCCAGTAAAGCCACGAAATTAAATTTTGAAATGCCCTTTCCCCAGATGACAAATATAATTCATCTATTCCTAGATACCTTAAACAAAACGAGCCGTATGTGATATTGTTTTGAAACTGTAGCTTACTATTATATTCCAGGCATTTCTTTATAAAATAATAATAGTCATTTATTTGCGGTCCATTCGTGAGTATACATCCTGTTTTATAAGCATAATCCGTTTTAGGAAGACTATTATAGCGTAGAGAGGCTTTCATTAATATTTTTTCCAATTCCTCAATCTCATCAATTGCATTCCTAAAATACGCTTCGTTTACAACGCTTATTCTATTCTCGATGAAGCATCTTTTAACATCTTCAAAGATACTCTCAATATCTGAATATTCAGAAAGAGCTTTAGTTATGTTGCCCTGAGAAATCAAATACTCCGCGACAAAATTTGATTTTATCACGTAAAGAACTGAGTCTTTGGCTTTATCAATTTCATATAGACTTTTTAATTGTTCGATGCCTTTTTGATAATTATTTCCTTTTTGAATCTTTTGGTCGATGAGAAAATCATCATAAATTCCAAAAAAGTTTGAAGCTTTTATAACATAGCTGTCTTTATCTAAAATGGCATATTGGGACGAGCTAATATGATTGCATGCAAAAGCGCAATAATACAAGTCGCACAGTTGTTGAAATTGTCCTATTCCTTTGCTTTTTCTAAGATTATAACTATAATCATCAAATAATGTCTCTTTTCTACCGTTAAGAACATCTGGATAAACAAAATCAAAGAATGCATCTTTAGTCGCATTTAATGTTTCAGGCGAAAAAGATATGTTAGTCAGCCCATCATGGGACGCTATAGAATCTGAAAAAAAAGAATATGCAGTATTAGTAATACATATAGCTGTGATGCCATGAATTCCACGATTATTAGCTAAGTCGGAGCTTAACAAGCTAGAGTTATCACTATAATAACGTACATTATCGATAATTCCATGATGCGTCAATTCTAATCTCTGCTCATGGATATTAGTTGTAATAATATACTTTCCATCTTCATTAGTTACATAAAGGCATCTATTCCTTTTGTTTTTCTCTCTTATGAACTCAGTATTTGCACTACCGTTCTCTTCTTTTTCAGAAAAACACGTCAATTCACTCAAGCATTTCATGAGCGTTGTTTTTCCTGCGCCATTATCTCCAACGAGCATTGTGACATTAGATATAACTCCTGACCTCTTTTTCCTCATAATGTTAAGTTTCCCGGTTTTCTCAATAGAAAGGAAATATTTATCGCCAATAATACTCATATCACATTTAAGCTCAGGACTCAGATTGAAACTTTGCTGCCTTATACGGCCTTTTTCCTCTACCCAGTAATAAAGTATTTCCATCATTGCTCCTCTAATAAATTAAGACTAAGATGATACGTTTCAATTATTAACTACCCATAATAATCAAGAACAATAATCTCTAAAAAACTTTTTTACATTCAAATCCCTATATCATCTTGCACTTTAAAGCTAAAACTATAGTCATTGTTTAATTTCCTTATATATACGATTTGATCATTGTATGTCCTTAATTCTTCCTTACTGATTATCTTCTGGTGAAAAATAATGTGATTGTTATCCTCTAACGTACAATCATAAACTCGATACTTAAGTATATCGAGCACAATATTTGTACAAAGATAATTATGATATAAGCATATTTTTCCAAAAACAAGAAAAAAGAATCCAAATAAAGCCATTCCTTCCCATCTTGTAAAATCAAATGCTAAAAGTGGCATAATGTATGTTGCCAAAAACTCTGCACTACTTAACTTTTCTTCAGTAGCATTTCTGAGATAGACCATTGTGGAACCAACCAGATGTGGTTTAGTTTCAGCTCTAAATATTCTCATAGAAATAATAAAAAGAATTGGAACACCTATTATGGTAATCCACTCGACAGTTGTGCTCTCTGAACCGCGAAGCAAGCTCATAGCCTCAACAAATAGAATAGAACACCATAAAGGTGTGAACGATAAATAATACATACTCCATTTCAAAATCATGAGTCAACTCCACGGTTTCGCTGCTGCCACTTCTACAGGATTTTCATTGCAAGGATCAATCATAGCTTTATTACAAAGAAATTTAATTAGCTTTTCTGTAGAACTCTTGTCATCTGTATCTATCCTATTCTTTTTCATCTTGATTCCTAACTTTTTTGCAACCCTCTTTCTGTTTTCTAAGTCTTCAAGCCACTTAAAATGCTCATCGTTGTATGCAACAAATCTTCGAGGATTTCTGCCAGTACTTGCAACTTCACGAAACTTATTAACATTTGATAATAGCCCACTTGCTGCAATATCGTTAATATGCTCCTCGGCTACTGCTCTATACGTCCTCTCCATATTAAAAAGTTTTTCACCGCTTAGATTAAATAGGTAAACCTTATTACCAATTATTGCCACATCAATTACATCTCTTACTGAAAGAACAGGCTCCTTTATCTCTTTAAACTTGTTTGTACTTATCCACATGTATTTATTTGTCAGTGTAGTTACCGGTTTCTGCATTGACACCAGCAGCACTTGAACATTATCACCATCTAATTTAACATAACCTTTTAGTATTAACGCATTTGGCTTAAATTTTGATATTTCGATTTCTTTATCAGGATTAGATGTTGCTTCAATGAGTGATTCCAGCTCTCTCTTTATCAACTTACTCGTTCCATCAATTTTATATATAACATTGTTTAAAACATCTCCAGTATACATATCTACAGATGAATACTCATCTATGACATCACCGATACCATACTTTTCTTTGATTGTGCAAATAAGATTAAACAGTCTATCACTTGGACTAATATCCACTTCACGACACACATAGCTCGTTCCTGCCCTCTTTGATAGACTCATTTTTACCAATTGTAACGTCCAAGCCTTACATCCATCCAAGCCTGTAAACACACTTTTTAGATAGTTCTTACTCATCTCGTCCCCTCCTCCTAATGCACTGGTAACTATCTATATCTCTCGCTGACTATATCAAATAACTCTCTTTCCTCATCGTCATTAATGAGAAATTCGCGTACTGCTATGCCACTGCATGACAGTATGATTGGTGTATAATTGTCAGTATTATATATATGGTTTCCATATCAATTGCCTTATAATTTCTATATTACTATGAAGAATTGTTTCGTAAAGTACGCAATGTAATTATATCCCAGTAAGAACATCTAGTATATTATCCGTTCCTGGCTCTATCGCAATTCCATTATCTTGACATATTATCTCTTCACAAGCAGTATCTTTATACACAATCGAAAATATTCCGCAAGCTTGTGCCTCTGCAGTTGTCAGTCCAAATGTCTCTTCATAGCTTGGATTCACAAACACATCTGCTGCCGAATATATCTGTGCCAGTTCTTTTGCACTACTAGTTCTTGGGAGAGCCAAGATGTTTGTGTTGGCCGTAAGTTCTTTTATCTGAGAATCATTAAGTCCCACCAGAACAATCTTGTACTGGTCAGGGTCTAGAATCTTGGATAGCTCTATGAAATCATTAAGGCCCTTGCGCTCGTTCCAAGTGCTGGCTACACCAAGGAACATCTTCTTATCCTGGATGCCATGGTCCCGTTTGAAGGTGCTTGGAGTAGGTTTGAAGATGTCGGTGTTGATGGTGTTGTATTTAACTTCTACTGGGTATTCGGAGAGGAAGCTTTGGTTCACTTTCTCTTTTAACCAGCCCGAAGGGGTAATTATGGTGAGGTTGGGAACTCCGGTGAAGGCTGCCTTCTTACGGTTATAGTTATCAGTGGTATTGTCCTTTATTGATTTAGGATACTGATCAAGCTGAGGGCAGTTGTTGCAGCCAGATTTCCACTTATCACATCCTACATACGTGAAGTGGGAGCAATGGCCTGTGAATGCCCAGCAGTCGTGGAGGGTCCACTTTACCTGCATGTTGGGGCGGGATTTGATCCAGTTGAAAAGGAGTTCGTAGTTGATGTAGTAGTCGTGGATATTGTGAAGCCAGAGGATGTCTGGATTGTATTCATTTGCCCAATTGAGGAATTTCCTTGTGGCTGACTTAGATGCAAGGCCATGCTTATCTGTTAAGCGGGTTTTGAGCACATGATAGTAGACGTCCATATCGTTTCCGATACGCACGCCGTATTTCTGTATGTCTGCCTTCTTGTCTTCTGAGACTTTGAAGGTTCTGCCGTATGCAACTTTAGCCTGATAGCCGTTATGCTCGTATTCTTTGGCTAGGTTGAGGACTATGTTACCGGTGGAACCGAAGCCGAGGACGGAGTTGATTAGTAGTATTCGTTTTGACATAGGTGTGAATGTATCCTTATGGTAGTATAGTTGAATTCTGGTTATAGGAAATAAGCGATTCAGCTGGTGCTGAATCGCTTATATTATAACATAGTATGTGGATAGGTAGCATTGGGGAAATATGCGCTGATATAGGAGAAATATAAACAAATATAGCCCATTTGGAGGTTGATGTTGCATGTGGACTATTATGGGCCAAATATGAGGAAACGGCGTCGGTAAATGGAGTTTTGTAGTTAAGTCCGAGGTATCCATGGGGCAATACAAAAGTGCTGTGGATTGCCATCATCAGCTGCTCATAGATCTAGGGTCTGAGGTTTTAAACCAGCCATCCTGCCGTAGACAGGACTTGCCCTTGATAACACTAGTCCAGGGGGCTACGATAGGATGACTGATGACGTGAAAAATCAACTGCTCGTGAGTCTATCGTCATCGGTGATGAAGGATAGGCGCCATGGGATAGGGGTGTCAAGGGTGGCGGAATGTATAAATAATTCACCTCTACGTATCAAGTATTCATCAAAGTATGTCTTACATTCTACTAATAATATCTATTCTTAGCCCATATTGTCTTTTTAACACACGTAATTCTTCCAACTCTTTATCATGATATCTTACAAGAATCTTCGTTAAATCCTTGTAATATGCGTCTATCATTTTTGAATACTCAATCACCAAATCAATTAATCTTACTCTGTTTCCAATTTTCATAATATATTTTAGTGACAATGATTTCCAAGAATTAAATTTTCGCAGCTGGTCACTATCAAACCAAATATCATTAGATATTATCCCCTCAGAAAATGACATCTCTTTAGAGACTGAAGGATACCCTTTATGTGTAACATAATTTCTTAAATCCTGCATAAATGATGCCAGTTCATTCGCATCAAATACTTCATTTGTCAATTCCTCTATTTCATTTAATATGTCTGTTCCCTCGTAGTACTCATTTTTCATAGCATACCAGTGATCTCTTACAGCAAATGCTGACATGAGATAATTAGAAAACAGTCTCTGCATTTCTAAACAGTGGTGCCTGTCACCGTGAAAATTCTGTGAACGATTTTAGTGTATCACAAATTCCCCAATGTAGCATTAGTCCAAACAAGCTTTTATTTTTTATCCCAACATAACAAAAAAGCAGCTAAGCATTTCATCCAAGATGATCAATGCCTGCTGCCTCTATCTTTACCATTATTCTATTAGCCCATCTAGATTAGCGCCATAATTATGCGCCGTGCGGAATCTTCAGAAGTTCTTGAAAACATCGCTATGTGAGCCTGTCCTGACTGCTGTCAAAATTAAAGCGTCATCATTCTTGCCGTAAATCAGTATCCAGTCCGGCTGAATGTGGCATTCTCTAAATCCTTCGTAATCTCCATGAAGTGGATGATCCAAATATTTTTTATCTAGTTCATGGCCTCTTAATAGCTCCTCAATGACGCTTTCGAGTTGACTAATGTTTAAATTTCGCTTCTTTGCTATTTTATAGTCCTTCTTAAACTTTGTAGTAATCTTTAATTCATACTTATAATTCATTCTGAGTCCAGTTCATCAAACAGTTCCTTCGCTGATCCGTATGACTTAGTTTTTACCTTTCCTGACATGATTTCCTTTGCTTCTTTAAATGCCTCGATGGTTTCCCTATTATAATTTGGCATTCTTACGTCAAATGGTATTCCTCCCTCTATCAAGGATTTTTCAAAAAATATATTTACTGCTTCTGCCAAAGTCATTCCAAGGCCCTCATAGAGCTTCTCAAGACTTGCTTTCTTTTGCTTATTCATTCTCATATTAAAATTTGTATCCTTCTTAACTGTAGTTGCTGACATATCGCCACCTCCTACCAAGATTGTATCACAATGCAATTCGTTTGCAACACATCGTGCTACATTTTATAGGATTTTAAGTAATTCTCACCACCTTCCTACCATATTTTTCGCAGTTTTCCACAGTTGTCTGTGTTCCACTGTTCCTTCCTGCCTCAATAACGAAAACCTCATCAGAAAGTGCTGCAATTATCCTATTCCGGAGAGGAAACATGTAGCTTCTCGCCTTGGTCCCAGGAGGATATTCTGACAATATGCATCCTCTTTTAATGAGTTCTTCATACAAACTCTGATGTTCAGGTGGATAGCAGATATCAGGGCCATTCCCAAGTACTGCAATGGTGTACCCATTTGTTTTTAGTGCGGCAGTGTGTGCGTAGGAATCAATCCCTTTAGCCATTCCGCTTACTACTAATCCGTTCTTATTTACTGCTTTAACTGTGGCTTCAATAGCTGTTCGTTTTCCTTCCTGAGTACATCTCCTTGCTCCTATAACCCCAGCAGAATAGGACGTATCATTTATTTTCAGTTTCCCTTTGACGTAAAGGGCTATAGGCATATCCCCAAGTCCTAAGAATCTCTTAGGATATTCATTATCTTCCCTTGTAATAACTGCTATTCCTTTATCAATTGAATCCTTTATTATCGCTTCCGCTTCAAGCCGAATCTGTTTATTCTCTCTCCCTTGAGAAAACAGATGTATCCGATGTTCACCAACTTTTCCAAGCGTATCTCTTTCATGGATTTCTTCTTTACTAAGCGTAAAGCACGTTTCAATATTCCCACAGATATCTAAAAGTGCATTTTGGCTAACACATCCAACACCCTTTATCAAAGTCAGAATTATATATTTAAGTTTCTTTTCATAGTCCATAAAATCTTTCATGTTATTGCATACATCTGGTTGCTTGACACATCAAGATCCCTGCATGACAGCACTTTTATTACATCCTCCCTTCTTATATTTTCCGCCCCATCAAGATCAGCAGCAGTCCTCGCCAGTCTTAATAACTTATGTATGACTCTTGCACTATACCCATATTTCTCGCTGGCCTTCTTTAAGATTTCTGTGCATTCTTCATCAAGTTTGCAGTACTTTTGTATCATTGATGTTGTCATCTGTGCATTGCAGCTAATGCCTTCTGCATCCTTAAATCTTTCTTGCTGTATCTTTCTTGCCTGTTCAACTCTTTCACGAAGTACAGCTGATGATACACCATCTTTTTTGTTGTTTAATTCGAAATAGTCCACCTGTGCCACGCTCTTCTGTATATCTATCCTTTCAAGGATGGGGCCTGATATCTTCCCTCTGTAGTGAATTATCTCATAATCAGTACACTTACACCTCTTTGATGGATAATATCCGCAGGGGCAGGGATTCATTGCAGCCACAAACATAAAATTAGCTGGATAAGAATTTGTCCCATTTACTCTGGAAATAGTAACTCTCTTATCCTCCATAGGCTGTCTTAAAGCATCTAACGTGCTTTTGGAAAACTCGGCAAGCTCATCTAAGAAAAGTCCCCCATTGTGTGCTAAAGAAACTTCTCCTGGCTGTGCATAGCTTCCTCCACCAATCAGAGCATTCAGTGAAACATTGTGATGTGGTGATCTGAAAGGTCTGCACGTAACAAGTCCAGTCCCAGCCTCCAAATGACCAGATATACTTTGAATCTTCGTCACTTCCAATGACTCTTTTTCAGACATCCTTGGAAGAATAGTCGGTATCCTCTGTGCAATCATTGTCTTTCCACAGCCAGGTTCGCCGAGCATAAGAATATTATGTCCGCCAGCTGCCCCTAAAACTATCGCTTCTATCAGTTCTTCCTGTCCCTTTACATCAGCAAAATCAAAATCATTTTCCTGGTTCGCAATGCTTAACGTCTCACCTTTATCAGTAATATCCCCATCATTTTCATTCTGCTTTGATAAATCCATTCTGCCCTCCAAAAAACTTATAGTATCTGGAAGGGATTTCACTGGACAAATCCTTATTCCTGGTACAGATGATGCTTCCTGCCTGTTGTCATATGGAACTACTACCGCTTTTACTCCACATTTTCTCGCCTCTGTTACCATGGATAACACCCCATTGCATGGTCTTATCCTTCCATCTAAGGACAATTCCCCTATGAAAGCATATTCTCCTAAATTTTTAGGAGATATCTGATCCGTTTGATAAAGCAACGCTATTATCATTCCAAGATCAAAATGAGAGCCTCGCTTTTTCTTATCACTAGGTGCAAGGCTTATAATTGCCTTATCCTTTGGAATATCATATCCACAGGATTCTATTGCCGCCTGTATTCTTTCTCCTGCCTCTTTAATTGCCTGATCAGGAAGTCCTATTATTGACATCATCTGCTGTTGTCCTCTTATTGTACTGGCCTCGATTTCAACCATAAATCCGTCAACACCCGATGTTGCCATACTCTTTACTACTATTGCCATTGTGCTATCTGCAGCTTACCACGGAAGCCACATCTCGTCCTCCTTTATATCCTTCTGTATGAGCATTTCCTGCTCCTCGTGCGAAATTTTGCCTTCCACAAACATCCTGTACTGTTCCCTGCTGTTATTATGAAAACAACTAAGTACCCGCGATGTTTCTGTCATCCCATCGATCATGCTCTTGGCCTGCTTCTTCTCTTTACCAGCCTCTAAGCCATTTCTTCCAACAAAAGAACTATAGCTACTGTACTCAAAAGCCAAAGGCTCCCGCACCATGGCTGCCTTAACAGGATTCAGATGTATGTACCTGCTAGCTTCAAGAAAATATTTCTCATTTTCTATAAGACAGGCCACATACCTACTCTCAAAAAGATGCCCGGTGAAATTGTACCTATGATTAAAGTCCATGCTGTATGGATGAAGCATTCTCTGCATAATCTTCCACAGTTCCTTATCCTCTGTCTCTATTATCATGTGGAAATGATTCGTCATAAGACACATGGAATGTATTTTGTAGTTATAGATTGTTTTCGTCTTTTCGATGCACTCCAAGAATCTGATATAGTCTGAATCATCCTTGAATAAAGCAGTTCTTCTGTTACCTCTGCTCATTACATGATAAGTCGCTCCAGGGTACCACTCTCTTTTCTTTCTACTCATATTCCTAACTAATCTCGCTTAAAATTATCCTAATATACGGATTACTAATGTAAAAAATGGATTACTCAAGCAATCCACTGCTAATCATGGCTTCAACATACCCCATTATCCTAGCCTGCTGAGCTTTATCCATCGCATTAAATGCCGTAACAAGCTTGCCACTCTCAGTTTCCGCATCTATCGCATACCATTCCTTTGGATTGCCTCTTTTCCCTTCTGGCTCAATCCCCGACAGAAGCCATTCGGGTGTAACATCAAGGACTTTGCAAATCACCATTATCTTATCTGCTGTAGGATTGGTTCTTTTCTTCTTCCAATCACTTATGGTACTCTCTGCAATTCCGGTAAGCTCAGAAAACCGCTTCTGGGTTATATCAAGCTCTTCTATCTTGTCAAAAATTCTATCCCTAATCGTCATTTTCTTTTCTCCAACGCATTTCCAACATATCCTAGAATACGTATTTTATTCTTACAAAAGACCTTTGTCAATTGGTGTCTAATAATAATCCACTCATAGTCCACACCTAAACTATTCTTTTTTTCTAGCCACGAACATTCGAACAGTGCTGCCTGTCACCGTGAAACTAAATAATTACTCATAATGTTTACTCACTTCAAAATAATTCTCCACGGGTCTTTTCTGTTCTTCTATTAACTTCCCCTCTTATTCTTAATTACCTTTACCCAATCATTCCTCCAACACTTTCCATGCATAAGAACACGACGCCATTACACCCACACAATTCCTCTCAGCCTCATCAATCAGCTTATAAACCAGGCGCTTTGCTATTCCCTTTCCCTGATAATCTGCTGATACTCCTGTGTGATATATATTCCAGCCGCTTTCAGAAAGCTGATACGTACACTCTCCAATCTCTTTGCCATTATCAAGCGCAACGCTTCGACAATTTTGGTTATCAAAATTTACATCAATGTCATGTCTATATTGGCATGTGAGAGCTCCGGATGGGCACTGGCTTATTGCCTGCCATATTTCTTTAGTCTCAGCGTTATTAAGATTGATCCAAGGCTTTTGACCAGGGCAAAAAGTCTTGGGACTTCCGTTTACACAGCGTTTTGCATGGATGCACTTGTCAGAATTCCAAAATACCACAATATCTTCATTCTCATACATTCTGTGCATATGCTGCCTCCAATCACTACTGAACTGATTATGTTAGTTCTTTTAACTAAGATGTAAAACTAAATATCCAAGCGAGCAGGATATATGACACTAATCTTCGCTTTTGTCTATATTCATTTTCCTGTTCCTTACTCTTCCTCTTTAAAATCAAAGTCATGGAATAGCCATCTTCTGCAAACCAGTAATAATGCAATCCCAGCTATGCTGACAAGCGCCTCAAGAGGCTTTTCGTGTCCAACTACAAGTGACCTGGCGATAGCAAAGATCAGAACTTCAACTACAGTATTCATGGAATGCTTGATCAGCATACGAATAAACTCTATTACAATAACAGCATTAAATGCTGTTACCAGAATATCCTCTGAATACATGCCAAAGTCCAGGCTCGTAAAATCAAAGACATGTATAAATAGCTGTACGCAGCTATATACGACTCCTACAAGTAGTATCGCGGCAACTATTTTTTCCAAAAAGCTTGGCATTCTTAGAATCAATTTATGCATTCTCTCCAATGTAATCTTCCTCATAGCTCTTATTCTCCCATTTCATCAAATCATAAACTGTGATAATAATTACCATATGTTTGCTACTTTCTTTTTCAAGGAATTATCTAGGTACTAGTGCACACAACCGCTTATATTATAGCATTTATAGATATTGCAGTGGAGTTTATGTTTTGTTTATAATCTATTCCCGTTTGCTTAATTGATTACTCATTCCTATGAAGTTAGAATTGAGAGCGTAGCGTCAAAAGTTTTCTTTTTCGTTCTAAGAACATGGAGGTGTTATTGATGCGTAAAAGTATTAAACTTGAAACTATCGTAGTTATTGCCGCTGTATTATTATTAATGCTCACATTTCTTATGCCAAGCAATGTAAAAGTTGCTTATGCTTCCGGAAATTCCACTGATTCAGAAGAACAAGTAAAGATTCCTGATCCTCCTCACCCATCAGATGTAGCAGGTCAGCAAATGCAGGAGGCTTTAGTTGAGGAAGGAACTAAGGTTGAAAATAGATCTGTTGCCGGCGTTCAGTCTGCAGCTTCTGGTTTATATCTTGCTAATGATGTAAATGGTGTAGCTATTCAGCCTGCACAGGGAGCATCTTTACAGGATACATACGTAACAACAGTTGACACTGATGCCAACAAGAGTTCTCAGGCAATGGCATGCGTAAATGCCGCTGCTGAGGCAAATGGCCTTGTTGTTGGTCCTAGTATCGACATTTATGTTAAAGAAAAAGCTGATGGCAAGCTTCAGGATGGCTCTTTTGAAGACATGGGCACTGTATCCATCGGTCTTCCTAGTAATTTCACAGGTGCTTCTTCATATAGCGTAGTAGTTGTTGTGCCTGGTGGCAAAACTGAAGTTATTCCAGCTACACTTGCAGCTGATGGAAAGTCAATTTCTGTTGATCTTTCTGCACTTAGCGACGAAGCAAAGGCTTCCAAGCAGCTCCTTATTTCTGTTTGCAAAGCTAAATAATAATTATTAAAATTGAATATAGAAGACTAAAGAGCTGGGAGAATTGGTCTCCTGGCTCTTTTTTATGAGGACGATATGATTATTAAGATAGTTATTATGACTATAGCTCTTTTGACAATTATATTTGTTTATCTCAAGTCTAAGGCCGCTAATGACAGGTTGCCTATTCTTAGTTATGCCTACGTTGCGGCTCTATTCTCGATTTATCCCCTTATCTTTTCTCCAATTCAGGGTTATTACGCAATGGGACACTTCAAGTTCCAGATTTGGAGCGCCTTAACTCTTAGTTTTCTGCTATATACCATAGGTTTCATATTTTGGGGCAAAAGAGATACTTCTGCGACTCTTTTTAGGCTAGATGCGATTGACAAGATAGCGCTTTGTTACCTTGCTTTGGTCGTTATTTCTTTTGCCATATCTTCTGATAAAATTGCTGCATTAACAGGAGCTGATGGCTGGTACACAGGGTTATTGTTCCAATTTGGAATAATTATGGCTTATTGGGGCGTTTCGCGCTTTATTAAGCCTGATGTCAGGCTAATTCGGATAGTCATGATTTCGGCAATGATCGTATTCTTATTAGGAATACTGCACCGCTTCCAAATTGACCCAATCGGGATATATAAAAGCCTTTCAGAAGATGCGTATATCCGATTTCTGTCCACAATAGGGCAGGCTACCTGGTATTCCGCCTATCTATGCGTTGTTTTTCCACTTGGTTTACATATTTTCATGTTTGAAAAAGATAACATCATATCAGGATTGTTCCTTGGGCTTTCAGCGGCAACTCTTGTCACTCAGAACAGTGATTCTGCCTATGGTGCTTTCTTTGTTGTGCTGCTGATATATTTAGTTGTCGTTTTATATAATGAGAAGGATGGAATCCTGATTTCAAAGTACGGTTATTCGCTTATACTGATGAGCACGGCGATATTGGTGACTGGAATCTGTGAAAAAATCTGTGGTAACAGGCTTGTAAATATAGATCCGCTTTCACTTAGAATCGCTCAAGGTTTTATCCCTTTAATAGGGATTGTAATTGGCGCAGTGCTTGCTATTCTTGGAAAGAAAGCCTACCTTCATGGTAAAACTCTATTATTCGTTGCTATAGGGGTTTTAACTGTTGCTCTATGCATAGTGACAGGCATGTTTATCGTAAGGGAAAGTGCCTTTGACGTTTATTTTACCCCTGGAAAAGACTGGGGTAATGGCCGAGGCCTAATATGGGAAAGAACTCTTGAAATGTTCAGTGATTTTCCTTTGATCAACAAGCTATTTGGAATTGGCCCTGGCCAGTTCAGTAGCCACATTAGCTTATACACTCAGTTATCTCTTGCCAACGCCCATAATGAGTGGATGACTGTCCTTGTTGAAGAAGGAATCCTTGGGTGCATCGCATATTTTTCTATCTTTATAGTGGCTGCTATTGTTGCAATAAAAAAAATCCACAGCAGTAAGAATCAATATCCTCGCTGCTATGGATATGTGGTTTTAGCAACAATTACTGCTTACATTGTACACGGTATGTTCAATTATCAGCAGTGCATTTCAACCCCGATGTTGTTTGTCATCATGGCGCTGGCCTTTTAATCTTCATACTACAACGGTAACAATCTTATATTACTGAAAGCAAATATTATCGCCCTCTCAAATCAAAGCATTCTCCCTCGAAACATCTCTTTACTATATCCTCTATCTGGATTCTCAGCTCACAAGATTGTCCAGGTAGCTCTTTTCTCTCATATACAATTGGTGCCTCCCCAATAGAACCCTTTAATGCGCCAACTATCCATTCTTCATCGGTTCGCTTCAACAATGATTCTTTTATCATGTATTGGATGATAGTAAAAGTGTTCATTGTCTCTGCTCTGCCAATACTTGCCAAACATGAAGTATATATACTCTTATTATACCTAACCTGCGCAGCCAGATCATTACTGCAAAAATAGTACTTTGTCTTACCTGGAAGGCCTAACAGAATAATCACGCATAATGAGATTAGTTCTTCCGCCAAACTATCTTGATTACTTTTCCTACTCTTTACGCCATCTATAAAATTGGCGACAAAATCCTTGCTTTTAGGAATAATATAGCCTTCTGCAAAAATGTCATCTACATTCTTATCTTTCATGATAAGTTGCGATAACTTGGTCAAATTAGCGACATTCTCATTAAGCACCTTTACAAGGAATGAATTCCTCTCATGATCACTATATTTCACATATTCAGACAACATCTGAAAAATATTACTCTCATTTAACAGAACAACCGTTAAGCCTGCTTTTTTCATACATTCAAAGAAGTGATAATTGTTCTTTTGCAAGTAATTACCTTCTGAGTCCTTCATTTCATACAAAAGCAGGTCAGTCACGATAAACACCGCCTCCATCTTTGTAAAGAATGGCATTATTTTTTCTATGCTTTTTTCATTAGCCATTCTTGAAATGAAGCATGTATCTAAAAACACAGCATTTCGACTTCTAAGAATTGCTTGTATAACTTCTTTATCATCCTGCACAAGTAAACCTGTAACAGAACCCCTTATTTCGGAAATAGCTTCTTCTATCTGCATATCAAAGCTCCTTTACCCTCTGATATGCTTTAGACATGCCTTCTATTCTGTATTCCAAATCCTCGTCCGTTATAAGTCCCTTTTCTTTAGCTTCTCTTCCTTTTTCCTCAGCTTCACTTAATAGAACCCCAAAGTCATCTTCTTTTGTAGCTTTCATTATTGAAGATGCTCCAACTAATGCTGCCAATTCATCAAAAATTTTCTGTAAAGACTCCTCATCATTGTTCTTAAGTAAATAGTTCACTAATTTACTGTTATCAACACCAAATATTCCCACTTCAAATAGCCTTATTACAATTGACATATATGTTGTCTTGTAATAAGCCATAAGTCCAAGGATAAGAGCTATAATTTTCTCGTATTCAGTATTGGATTTAGCAGCTTTATCGAATGTATTTTTTAGCATAGTAGCTGAGAGGACAAAATCTTCTCTAGGCATCAAGACATTTCCTGCAAAAGCATTAGCCAACATTTCAGTTTCATCTTCTTCATATTTATCAAGATACACTTCATCACCATCTGTAGAGTCATGAAAATCTATTAGAAGATGATAAATCTCATGGGCCACTGCAAAGTTGTTATTTGCCAAACTCTTATTTGTATTGATAACAAGATATTTTTTCCTATTAAGCCTCAACTGATAAGCGCAGATCTCACTACTAGCCAATGGGATATGCACTAATTGATACTGTTTCTGCATAAACAAAGTCTTTGCTACAGTCTGGATATCCAGAATAACAAAGGCTTCATCTCTTCCAAGCATTTCATAAAAGCTTGTAGTGGCTATCTTAATATCACGTGTACGCTCATCGTTAAATTTTATGATCTTATAGAACTTTTCTTTTTCCATACTAATTCTCCTAATGAAAAAACCCACTTCAATAAGTGGGTTTTTTCAAAGCTCAACATCTACCAATGCATCATAGTATCTAAACATCTCTAACAATCGCTCGGCAATTATCTTGTCTTCTTTCTCCAAATGTCCTGCACAAAATGCAAACTGTTCACTTGAACTAATTTCTTCTAGAATTGCTGCCTTATCTCCAAGAAAAAAAGCAATATCCTTGCCTAACATCGATGCCAATTCTTCTGCATCAGCCATCTTTATTTCTACTTCACCATTAAGGATACGGCTTACTTTACTCTTATCCCATCCTGTAATCAGTGAAATATATGAGTTTTTAATTTTTTTACCACTTAAATATGCATTTAAGTTTTCTATAAACTTATTCATTGTATTATTCTTTGTATTGTTCTTTGTATTGTTCTTTGTATTGTTCTTTGTATTGTTCTTTGTATTGTTCTTTGTATTGTTCTTTGTATTGTCGCTTTTAGTTTGTAATTATTTGTGTATTCTTGTTGTTTATTGTTATGTTTATTTATATGACTTGTTTTTGTTATATTTTGACTTGCGTTTTAACCTTTTCTTGTTTTTAACAATTTTATTGTCTGTAACTACATGTTATCATCAATGATAAATAATTTCAAGACACTTTTTCTCATTTCTAGCAACTTAAAAATTATTAAAGTAAATTCCACTCTCTTTTTTTTCTTCAACAAGTTCTGTGATGTAATAAACAGGATGAATGACACTAATCTTCGCTTTTATCAACTGGTTTAATCATAAGATTGTCCGCTATAGCCGATTTCTTTGAAAACTTCAACGTACTATAGCCAACGATGCTAAAAACAACTGCCCCTACAAGATTTACCATCAGATCCTTCATTGTATCGATAATGCCGATATCAAGATATCCACCATTTACAGCATATGTTTTTCCATCAGCTGTGTTTATTACAGTATCAGTGATGTCCCTGATTACAAAAGGCATCCCACTATTGTTGGGATCAAGTGTCACTGAACCAATTTCCTGTACTATAAAATCCTTTTGCATATCAAGGGCAAAAAACTGATCCATAGTAAACTCAAAGAATTCCCATATTACTCCTACTGTCATGGAAAAGCAGAAAGCTACCAAGGTCAGATAAAACGGTGATAGATTAAAATGTTTACTCCCGCGATTTAACAGATAAACGAGTGAAAAGCCTATTGCCGCACACAAAAATCCATTGATAGTGTGGAGCATGGTATCCCAACCGGGAATAATCACATAATAATGATCTACCTCTCCGAGAATTTCCGCAGCATAGATGAATCCAAAAATGATAGCTTGAAAAAGCGGTGGAAACTCTATCTTCATCTGCTTTTGCAAAAATGCCGGCAGTAAAAACAGCAATAAAGATAAAACACATATTGCTGCGCTTTCATAATTTCTGGTAAAAATGCACCTTATAAGTGTAAGGATTACCAGTCCTCGCAAAACGAGGTAAAAAATAAAGGTTCTCTTATTCTGTTTGTAGCTGTTTACAAGGGAATTTTTATAATCAAGTATCTTCATTTTTCCTGTTCCTCACTCTTCCATACACATTCCACAAACTCAGAACATCCCTGATCTTGCACTTCCACTCAGTGTATTCATATCTGGTTCCACCTGAGCCGCTGCTGCCGATGATGCGGGGATATTTGGGAAAGTTACTGGTTTTGATATGGTTTTCCAGTATGGCATCTGTGTAGGCATGCTCAAGATAGTAGCCACTTTCATCGTCTACTTTCTGGTAATAATCCATGAAATAGTCCTTGAAGACATCTATAGGCATGGCATAGATGCGGGTATCAAAGATATCGGTTCTGTGGATGTTGGGAACGTTGAAGTATACTCTATTTCTTTTAACGTGCCTTACTATGGCTGCGATGTTGTCTACCTTAAGGCGGCCTGTGACCTTTATCATGTAGTCTTCCCCTGCAATGAACTTACTGTTCTCAAGGGCGTACTTTACAATTTCACCTTCGCCGTAGCCTTTGCCATGCTGCGCTGCCTTTTCACTATCTCCTGTGAAGGACAGAACTTCCAGTTCCATATTGTTATCTAAGGCTTTCCGCTTAACATCTTCAAAGGCTTCTATTCCAAAGCCGCTGTTATCGCAGAATACAAGCTTGGCATCAGGTCTTTTATCTATCATATGCTCCAGTGCGCTGATATACTGATCAAGCCTCTCCTTAGGGTCTCTTAGGAAAAGCTGCTTAACGCTGGATTTAGGTGCAATTGCGGCTGTGATTATAATTACCATATTTTTGCTACTTTCTTTTTTAAGGAATTAACTAGTAAAAAGCGGCCATGTACTAGTGCACACAACCGCTTATATTATAGCATTTATAGATATTGCAGTGGTAAAAGATTAAACCTCAAACCTCAATAATTCTCCGCCTTAATCTGGAAATACGCCTGCGGGTGATTACATACAGGGCAAACCTCTGGCGCTTCTTTACCAACAACGATATGACCGCAGTTACTGCACTGCCATACGCAGTCGCCGTCGCGTGAGAAGACGAGCTTATCTTCTACATTTTTTAGGAGCTTTCTATAGCGTTCTTCGTGTTCTTTTTCGATTGCAGCCACGCCTTCGAATAGCTCTGCAATTTCATCAAAGCCTTCTTCTCTTGCTTTCTTGGCAAAAGAAGGATACATTTCTTTCCACTCGTAGGCTTCGCCGTCTGCTGCCTCTTTAAGGCAGTCTACTGTGGTGCCTATGCCTGTAAGGATCTTATACCAGATTTCAGCATGCTCTTTTTCATTGGCTGCTGTTTCTGCGAAGATATTTGATATCTGAACATAGCCTTCTTTCTTGGCTTTGGAGGCAAAGAAGGTGTATTTGTTTCTTGCTTCTGATTCGCCTGCGAAGGCTGCTAAGAGATTCTTTTCAGTTTCTGTACCTTTTAGATCTGCTGCTCTGTTTCTCCATTTGTTTTCTGCCATGTGGGAGTCCTCCTACTCTTATAGAATTCTTGTGATTAGGTGAAATAAGGGATTCAGCTGACGCTGAATCCCTTATATTATAACATTTTATGGTGTTTGATGGCATTGGAATGTGATGGCTGATAAAGGGGAAATAAACACCATCTTAGTTTTTTTGCTACGGTCATTCCTCATACTCATCCCCCATAGTTGTACCAAACACCAATTTTACTACTGTCATTATTCTATTCCTCAAAACAACCCTTCACATCATCTGGCAGATACTTTACAAGTTCCTCCACCAGTTCGTAAACTTTTGTCCCTGGAGCAATCATTGTTGGCGTCATTCCCTGATGTTCGTTGATGATTCGCTTAGCATATCTAATTGCAAGCCTTGGATTGCCATATTTTAACAATATATCGAATATATTCTCCATGTTCTTGGCATATTTCCCAACCTTCAATTCCGAAAACTTAGCGTTCAGAAACTCAATATATTCAGATCTGTGATTATTTGATGTATAGTAAGAAAAATGCAATAAAAACCAAAACTCTATACATTCGTTACTCCAAGCCGCATGATACTGAACATATTTATTTTGAGCATTTAGTACCTCTGCTCTCTCAAGAACTCCATTAAATCTTTCTGCTGGAAAACTATCTTTATCGTAGACACACCATATTTGTCCTTTGGTTATTCCATTTCTTCTAACATAATCTTCAGCCTGCCCTATGACACGCATAGTTTCAGCGCCACATGGTTCAATCTCAATCAGTACCATGTCCTTATATATAGGATTAGATTCAATATACTTTTTAAAGCCGTTAAAATACTGTGGTTCTGTCTGTTGTCCTTCGCAGAAGATATAAAATCGATATTCTTTCCGTTCCAGATACTCTGTCCGCCTCTTCTTTTTCCAGGCCTCCATCCCTGCTTTCTTAGGCATTAAATCACGCTCCAATCTATGATTTTCTTTAGATATGGATCAGCGCCGTATTTACCCTCAAGATACTGTTTATCAAATTTGGCGTCCTTACGAACGGATGTCCCATTTGGATTCTTAAACTCAACTAGTGAATATAGCTTTGAATTTTGCTCATTCCCCTTTGCAACAAACCATATTTCATCTCTTCTAAATATTTCGCTATTCATAGTAGATAAATCATGTGAAGTGAAAATAAGCTGGGCTCCGTGTTTGTTTATTTCGAGATTGTTGTATAGCATTATGATATGCTTTAGTAATAAAGGATGAATTTTAGCATCCAATTCATCTATAACCAGTGTAATTCCCTTCGTTAAGCTATCTGCTATAAATGGCAACAGTCCAAATATCTTTTTCGTACCACTGGATTCTTCCGCAAGATTTATTTCATAAACATTTCCGGCCACATTGTGCCTTGTAAATACTTGAATATCCCCATTTTCACGTTTCTCGACCTTAAAGTCTTCTATATCCAGATCCATTTCGCGTATCATGTTTAGTATCAGTTCTTTAATATCTGTAGAATTAGCTATTGCAAGTCTAAGTTCTTGCATCGGACTTCCATAATTTAAGAAACGAATTCCATTCTCAAACCAGCTAATGCAATCATCAATTACTTCGTTCTTCCTATAGGTAATTCCAAGATATGACAGAAGTGGCAGTGTATCTGATATATCCTGGCTTACTTTTAGCCTGGCAAAACCATCTCCCATGTCTATCTTTCCATCTTCTCTTTCAAAAATCTCAGTAGTTCGATTTGTTTCTACTTTACGCATCGAAAGGCTCTCGTAAATAATTCTCTCCCCAAGTACATAAATGATATATCGATACTCCGCTTTCTCAGTCAAAAAAAACACTTCGAACTCGGTAGGACTATTCTTGCTATTCTCATCAAACGCAAATGGCACTAATTCATAATTTCTAACACGAAGTCTGTTCTGTGCATCAGCCTCCGTAGCATACAATGGACGAAGAACTTTTAATTCCAATGAATGCAGAGCCTGTAATACATTAGATTTTCCACCGCCATTTGGCCCATAGAGAGAAGCGACAGGTAATAAGCTCTCATTATTACTTGCCTTTATCACACGATCAGCATGCTCTGTTATAGCTGTCGCTTGCATATCAAAAGTCACTTCTTCCTTTATACTTTTGAAATTTTTAACAGAAAATTGACTTAACATATCAAAACCTCCAATCTAAGAATAGTATATTCCAATTTTATGGTTTTGTAAACGATATGTGAGATTATATCTCATATATTATATTGTAGTCCGCATTTACCGTTTATTTCCGTTTATTAATCGCGCAAAGTGAAATTTTAAATCCCACTTATTTATACGTAATATAATAGTGATTCAATATAGTCAACACATGTATGTTATACTGTTAACAAAACCATTCACCCTATCTAAGAGGACTTCTGTATGGATAAGAAAGAAACACTGCTCCACAAGATCATAATCAAGATGCCCAACTTCCTGGAGAAGGTCGTGGCGGCGATTCTGCTTATTGGTGTTATTTATGGTGGATTTAGGCTGGTAATAGATGCATTTGCTTTCGTTGGTGCGGAAACTGATGCGCTAGAGTATATAGAAACGTTGCTGGCTTCGGCTTTCAGCGTTATCATTGTTATTGAGTTTGTGAGGATGCTGGTTAGACATTCCATGAACACTATTATTGAAGTTCTGATTTTTGCAATTGCCAGAGGGCTCGTTGCCGGGCATGAGGAGTCATTGTATGTGCTCATTAGAGTACTGGCAATTGCAGTTCTTTTATTCTGTAGGAAATATCTATTCAAAGAATTCGACTTTGAAGAAGAAGAGTAAATTTACTACCGCATAATGGGGCTCCTTTAGCTATCTGACTCTTCATCAAGATCAGATATTTTCAGACTCCAGGTCTTATGTTTATCGCTATATCCAATGATAGTGACCCTATGTTCTTCACCAACGTGAACATAATCTCTCATTTCTAATGAAGAATAAGATTCATCTAGCTGTTTAAATTCTGAGGATTTTATGCTGCCCTCATATTGCTTTCCTGCATATGTAAAATTCGCCAATGCGATGTGTCTCTTTACGCACGTAACCTTAGCTTTTACAACATCACCTTTCTGAGGTGCTTTGTTTTTGTTTATTTCATAGTTCACTCTGCTGCCCAATGCAAGAGCGCTATACAAGGCATGATGGACGCAAATTCTCCAGTCATCAGAAAGTATCAGTCTGTCATCACCTCTATAGCTCCAACGATATATCTTTGTTTCTGGTAAATAATTACCAATAAATCCCAGTCTATAAAGATCATTCAGCACAGGAACCATCTTAGTGCCAAGTACAGTGCCGGAAAAGAGAGTCTTTATCCTGGTTTTTAGTTCCGCAAAAGAAAAGCTAGTCTTGAAACCAGTAAAACAGCTAATGATCATATCAATATCTTCTGTTGTATACAGAGCTAAGAGCTCTTCTCGAATTTCAGTAAGACTCTCTTCTGAATATACTTTAGTAAAAGAATCTATTACATTCGTGGTAAATGCACTATTATTATTAAACATGCAATTTTTCGCGCATATCAAGAAGCGGATCATATCTCTGGGCTTATACCAGCTATTATTGAGGATATAATTAGCAGGCTCGATATCATGCACCTTTTCAGGAAACCATCTTCTATAAATATCCAGATAGTTCTCGTTGCTGTCCCTCTCACAGACCTCAATTCTCTTTAATAGTATCTGCATAATTGGATGCGCATGAGAATTACTGTTAGCGTAGTTCCAAGTAAGCGGAACTTCGAATCCAGAAATAGCTTTTCCGATTTCTTTTGGAATTATAAAATGGTTGATGGCATTTAAAATTTCATCTCTTATTGAGCAAATAAACTTAGTATTATTAAAACCAAGCTTTCTGAAAAATGAATTATATCTTTTTACAGTAAAGGCCAGGTCACGGATCATGCACAGATCTCTTTTAAATACCTGTTCATCGCCATAGTATGCTTCAAGTTCATCCACGAAAACATAGTATGGGATATCAGTTCTTTTAACATAAGAAAGAGCCTTCTCTGCTTCGTCAACCAAATTTACAAAGCTTGAATAGTCATCGCTCTTTGAGTTTTCCAGATCAACCTCTAGCTCTGGCTTAAACTCCGTACCTGAGCCTGAATCCTTAAATGTCGTAGCCAGCTTAATACTATTTGCAATCTTAAACCTTCTATTGTTCTGTGGCTCAACTATTTGGCATACTATCTTTTCAAATCTTCTCCAATATTCGTTGTCTACAAAGAGATGTCTGCTAAAAGTATTGTTATCATTTACTATCTGTTTTAAAAATACCCATCGCCAAATATATTCAAATTCCGTTGAGTTAATAAGGGCTTCCTGACCTACACTGACAGATGAGAGAGCTCTTTTTACAATGGATGAAAATTCACCCTTTTTGTTCTCAGCAAAATTATCCTTGAAAAAAATAAATGAAGTGCAGGTACTATCATCCTTCTTTTTAAATAATTCTTCCAGATAGAATAATAGTGCAGTCTTACCAGTCCCCTTGAAACCAGTGATAAAGCAACAATCACCGTCTGTAAGTGAATCCAGATTGAAATGTTCAGCCACAACAAATGTCTTGTAGAACTTATCAAATCCATCAAAATTGATTTCATCCTTTGCGTCTGGCTTACCTGCGTACAAATCTTTAATCTTGATTTCGCTCATGATGTCCCCCTGATGTTGAAAATAAGCGGCCTGGCTGGTGCCAAACCGCTTATATTATAGCATTTATGGGGATTGGAGTGGTAGGGGAAATGCTGCTCTACCACTAATTTATTGTCGATGTGATTTCTTTGCCAACATCTCTCTTCTGTACTCGTCGGCGATGTAATCGGGGCCGTTCATCCACATGTCGGTGGATTCATCGAAGAGCATCTCTCCGGTTTTGGACTTCATGAATTTAAAAAATGCTTTAGTCCTGGAGATTTTCTGCTCTCTTGCTATATTGATTGATGCCATGGCGGCTAGAAGCTGCATGGTGTATTCATATTTGCTGACGGTCATTTTGTTTCCTCGTTATTTTACTTTGTATTCCTCGAATCCAAGGTATTTAAGATTGTTGATTGCTTTAGGTGTTCCATGGTATATCTTTTTATCTTTTTTAAGAATCATAATGACCAGCCTTTCTTAGTCAGATAGTTCTCAAGATCAGTCAGATTGGCTTCATCGCCCTGAACATGATACTCCTCATAGCATGTTTCGATGTATGCGTTAACGTCGTATTGGGTAAAAATAGTCTCGCATTCCTGGGGGCTTTTGTTCCAGCGAATCTGTGCTAGTCTAAATAATCTTACTTGAAGCATAAACAGGTCATCTTTGTAATTAAGCGCCATTTTGTCTGATCCCCCTCTTATTACCTTGATTTTATCACATTTTCATGTTTTAAGGGCTGATTATATTTGTGGCGAACGCTTGGGTGAACGCAAATTTTTGCGTTCACCCAAGCGTTCACTTTAGCAAAACTAGCCTACCTTATTATCTGCTCGAAGTCGTCTTTGCCGTGTTTGCAGATTGGGCAAATGAAGTCGTCGGGAAGCTGCTCGCCTACGTATTCGTAGCCACAGACACGGCATTTCCAGACTGTTTCGCCTTTTGGGACGGAGGCTGGATCTACGGGTTGTGGCTTGGATTTTATATTGTCCTGGTAGTAGGCGTAGGTGCAGGATGGAACGTCTGAGAGGACTTCCATGGCTGTGGGCTCACAGATGAAAAGGGTGTGGGAGCCCAGATCGAGCAGCTGCTCTACTTTCAGGGAGAAGTAGGCGTTGGTGCCCAGGGTTATGTACGGGATGTTGTTGGCGGCCAGGGCGTAGATGGTGGACGAATCTACTGCGGCTTTCTGGGCTAGCTCTTTTGACAGGGGATCCAGGAGGTCCGGTGAGAACTTGTCGATGGTTCTGCCGGTCTGGAAGCCGAAGTGCTTGAAGAGGCCGAAGGTGGCGTCCTGGCTGAGCACGGATATGTTGCAAAGGCCTGTCTCTTTTACCATGTCATGGGTGAGATTGGCCTTGTTGACGGCGATTGAGATGCGGTTGGGGTCCGAAGCGACCTGGATTGCGGTGTTGATGATGCAGCCGTTCATCTTCTGGTCCTGGACTGCGGTGCAGACGAAGAGGCCGTAGGAGAGCTTGTACATTGCTTTGGTATCCATGTGGGGCTCCTTTCTTTATTACAATGATTTGGTCTGGTTCACTATTTTCGTGCTATTTATTTGGTGCTTCTTTTTGTATGGGTGATTAGGTGACTTTGGGTAGATATTGATGTGATTGGTAATTTGTGTTTAAGTTAGCGTTTAATTGATTATATTATAGCATAACGGGAGTCTTGAAATCTCGCGATAATTTTGAAAAGAATGCAAGAAAGCCAGCGCACAGTCTAGTGCGTTGGCCTTCTTTGTTTCCATTTTTATTTTCTGTATGTAATTATACATTGGGTTTTAATGACCTTACACGATAGAATTATGCCGAGCCATCTTCTTGCTCTGATGCATACGGGCCTTGGAAAGAACTTCCGATATGTAAGTTTCATTGTCGACTTAACTGGTAATCATTACCTGTCGTAAGTAGATTTGCCTCTTGAGCACTTTCTAGAATCATGATCGCGAAGCAATTCAGAACTTGCCGACGCAAGATAGAATTCTACAGTAATCGATTACGCGTTACAATGTCATAATTATACAAAGAATCTTAACGACAAAACGATATTCACATTCAGTGATCATCTTATTGTTATGAAATAAACTTATGACCGTTGGTCAGCAAAAGGCAAATAATTGGGATAAATACTAAATAATTATTCGGAAAATAGGGTTAAAATCGCACCCGGGACATGCTTCCATTTGTGAAAATAATGTGTATTTTTAGCGGTTAAAATGTGTATCTTGATACTTATTAATCGCTATTCCGAACGTGGTTTATAAATATTCGATTCCGTATCATCGTTATATAATATATTTTTATGATCCCGGAAACCAAAATCGAAAAACCAGTTCTCAAAACTCAATTTTTCATACTTTTTATGGTGAATTTGCACAAAAATCCCCAGACCGCTTGGGGCCTGGGGTTCGAGTGTTTTGCCTTTATTATCAGACTATTATTATTCATATAAATAATTGTGAATCACCTTTTTTCTCTCATCTACCCATCCTTCTGAACACACCCGCCATAACAAACACAAGTGGTGAGTTCCAGTAGATGGTGATCTCGTTGAGGGAGTAGCAGTCGATGTGATCGAGGTAGCACTTCATTGGAGGCAGGTCCTTAGGGAGGGTCTGGGCTCTTTCGTCCTGGAGGCCAACATTAGGGCCGCCGGAAACCAGTCCTGGCCATGGTTGCTCGACGTCGTCTATGGCAGTTGGGCGAAGGTGCGGATTCTTGAAGGCTTTCTCGCCGTTGCCTGTGACGTAGCTCACATCCATGCTGTTGCAGCCAAGGAGGTAGTCGATGCCTGCGATGATGGCTGACTCGTATTTGCTGCGAGTCTTTTTGACAGACTTAGCCAATTTGCCGTTGCCGCCTGCGTTTGTCGCAGTTTCGCTGTTAATGTGCTCCGCAACGGTAAGAACCATGAGGTATTTCAGGAGCTCCATGTTGCTGCCCCAGATGAAATCCTTCTTGTCCATGCAAAGGCCAAAGCCGTTCTTGTCGGCGTTATCGCAGAGCCTGTCTGCCTCCTGGAGATAGCTCTTTTTAGCAAGTTCGAAGAGTTCGCTGCCGTCGTCACTTAATAGGAGTGACATGCAACCAAGGCCTGCAACCTCAGCCCAGCCGAGGCATGTGAAGACGTCGCCCTGGTAGCCCTTGAATTCTGCGGCTTTGTCAAAAGAACCAAGTCTTTCCTTTTGTGTTTCGGCGTCCTGATAGTAGCTCTTTTCACCGGTTGCCTCGTAGAGGGCGCATGCAGCCCAGAATCTGTTAGAAATGTCCTCGGCTTCGCCGTATTCACCGGTATTGGAGCCTTCGGCGTTCTTGAAGAGTAGTGGCTCTGGGTTGTCTTGGAGCCACTTGTACGCTCTTTTAGCACGGTCCATGAGCTTGTCGGCGTACTCTGCGTCGTAGTTTCTGTATATAGTATATGCGAGAGCAAATACTGCAGCGATGTCTGCAGTAGCCATAGAGGAAACGTTGAAAAGAAACAGCTCAGATGTGTCCTCCTCTGGCATGATGAATGGCGCGTGGCAGAAGGTGGTGACTTTGTGCCATACAGAGCCGTTTTCGCGCTGCATCTTCATGAGGAAGTCCAGCTCTACCTTAGCTTCAGCCAGGATGTCTGGAAGGTAGCCAGATATGCTGGTGTTGTCTGCAGAAGCGCTTCCTGCCTGAACTTTAGGAATATCAAATTCGACATTGAGCAGGTTGTCGAAAAAGCGAACACCATAGAGAAGGTGCGCAACGGCCACTGCGCCTGCTGTTGAATAGCGGCCATAGTCTCCAGCATCGTGCCATCCGCCAGTTACGTCGACAGGATCTGTATCTTCACCGTAGACAGTAGCTTTTGACATGTGGCATGGCTCGTGATAGAACTCACCTGCATATTTGCGGTCAAGTGCATCGCCGCAGCGCAGATAATAAAAGCATTTGCAGATGTCTTTCATGAGTTTATCGTAGACGTTTTCAGAAATCTCGAAGTTAGGGCTGCTGACGCCGTTTGCCTCGACATGATAGCGTCCAGCCTTGTAAAAGCCGCCAAAATCCGCAACGTAGGTGTCCTCACCAGAAATTTCGTCTTTTCCAAAATGTATTACTCTGCCGTTGAAAGCTTCGTTTCCGGCATCATCAACAATTTTAAATTCGTCGGCCTCAAAGTCCAGAACTGCCTTCTTGGCGCTGTCTGGCTGGAAGCCTACCTGATTCAGGAAAATCTTTGACATATAGAATTACCTCCTACAACAAGTTTTGTGGCCCGTAGCAACAACGAAGTTCCCCGCCATCGCTATGCTCCCCAAGCATTTTACGTTGCGCAAGCCCACTATTTCAGTTTATAGCGTGGAGTGGGGATTTTCAAGGAGTTAGGGGGATTTAGTAGAATAAGAAAGCTGCTGCGAATGCGCAACAGCTGTAGAAAACTTATATTCATTTGTTTTGTGGAAATGCATTATTATTGCACAATACATAAATAATGCTTTCTCTGTCATGATGTGGAGTTACACGATTTCCCGAACAACGCGATAGGTCTTGTCCCACTTTCTCTCGATGCCGTTCCAGGAATAGGTCAGTTCTCCGTTGGGATACAGGCAAACAAATTTGCTTGTGATCTCAGATGGATTATCCTTGGAATCATAATAGGCACCGCCTCCATCATGGGCGCTTTGCTTCTCATAAACAAAACCATCGATCAACAGTCGCTTCGGAAATTCAGTAATCATCGTTTCCTCCAATCGAAACTTGTCAGTAGCTTCATCTACAATTTATTGTACGCCTATTATTGTTCAAATACAATATGTAGTATTTCTTTTATTGTCATTCAGCAACAAATTCTGCGACTCTTTCAAATATCTTTTGCAAATTCTCAACATCTTTGCAGACATCGCCAGTTTCAAGGGAATGGTTAGCGCCTTCAATTGTGTGGTACTCGTAGCCCACTTTGTCTGCGTTTTCCTGGGCCAGGTCGTTAGGACACCAAGGATCATCGAGGCCGTGGAAGACAAGTGTGTTCTCTTTTACCAGGTACTGAAAAGTGGCCTTGACGGGGGTGAAGACTATCTGCTTAAGAGATAGCTCTTTTAACTGCGCAAGGCGCCCTGCCACTGCGGTTCCGATACTCTTGCCCACGAAGAGGACGTCGTTGTAGGCGCTTATGTTGACGTCGCTAAGCTGCTTAACTGCCTGAAGATAGAACTCCTCGACGGCTCTGTGCATGTTGTGCTCGTTATGTTTGACGTTTATGACATCCTGATCAAACTCATACTTGATTTCGATGATTTCGTAATCGTGCTGCTTTGCCAGTTTCTTGGCGTAGTATAGCAAAGGTTTGTCAGTGTGATAGCCGATTCCGGGGAAAATTACTGCGATTTTCTTGCTCATGTTGATCTCCTGAATTTTGACATGTTATGTATGGCTTACAAGAATATTTTAGCGCATAGAAATGGATTTGTAATCTTTAATTACGTGCAGTAGCGTTGGATTTTTTCTTCAAGTTTCGTAATGTCTATCGGCAGTTCATCCCATTCCATGGATATTATCAAATTGTCGCCCAGGCGGAAATCGGCATCATCGTACAATCTGAGTTTCTTGAAATTCTTGACTGCGTAGCCTGGATCTGAGATCAAGCCAAAATGTTCCCAGTACAAGGTTTTATCTTTTCTTACATTATAAATAATGAAATCAGGATAATAATCAGATCCATCTGCTAGAATTACTCTTGGTTCACACTTGTAGGGAATGTTATTGCGATAGAGCGTATCAGCTATTATTTTTTCAGATTTTGATCTGACCATTTCTCCGTTATTTGTTTTGAAGTCGCCTTCATCATAATAGTAGTTCTGAGAACCTTGAACTGTGTCATACCATTCAGCAATTCTATCTTCTGTTGTCTTAGTGATTGGGATTATATGCTTTTTCAAGCCTTCGGAAGCATCTCGATATTCGCTTTCTATCGCGTCGATGTTGTAGCTTTTTAGAAAAGCTTCTAGTTTCTTCTTTAAGAGCTTAAGCTTGCTATTAACACTTCTCTCGTAGTCTCGTTGAATCAAGTTTACTATCTTTTTCCTATCTTCCTTTTTAACGTACTTCTTTTTGCCTTCTGAATATGTGTAGTACTGGTAGTTTCCTCTACAATCAGCTGTGTACACTCTTGTATCTGGCAAGTCTTTCATTTTTCTTAGGTTTCTTTCAGATTTCTTAAGTAGATCATTGATCTCTTTAAGTTGCTTAGTAAGTAAATCACTGTAGTCTTGCATTGTACTTCCCTTCTATGGTTTATTTCTGGGGAAGAAGGATGGCTCTGTTTTTGATGATGCAAATGAGAGACACTATTCTAGTTTGACGTTGCGAATGTGGGCCAATGCCCTATTTTGCCTTTGCAAGTGAGGGCCGATGCCCTGTTTTCTCTTTGCAAGTAAGGGCCGATGCCCTGTTTTCTCTTTGCAAGTGAGGGCCGATGCCCTGTTTTCTCTTTGCAAGTAAGAATCACTGTTCAAATTTTCTTGTAAATACAGAAAATACAAGTCATCCCATGATTTTTCTGTACACCTATCAATTTTGAAATATCAAAAACACAGAAATATGGCAGGTCATACTCATTTTTCTGTACCATCATATTTTCATAATCTCCAAAAACACAGAAAAATCGACTATTTCCGGTATTTTTCTGTACCTATCTCATGTGAGGGTCTTGTTCAAAGATTTGATAGTACAGAAAAATAAGATGTCCTATCGGTTTTTCTGTATTATTGCTTATTAGCTTTTTCATACCGTACAGAAAATGAAAGCCTCACCTTTGATTTTCTGTGTTTTTCATGCTTTAAAACTAATGCTTGTACAGAAAAATCGAAGTTCCCTTCATATTTTCTGTGTTTTTCCACTTATTTAACTGGCAACGTGCAACAAGATAGCATATGAACAGCCTCTAGCCAAACTTCATACACCCTATTCAAATCATTTCTGTTGGGATCAACAGCAAATCAGAACGATTGCTGCATTTCTTAAAACAGAAGTTTTCGAAGCAACAAATAATTGTTGCGAAAGATAATATAATAGTTAGCTCTGGTTTTGTCAACCATGGCGGGCGGAGCCCGCCATATACTTGCACTAACAGAATATCTTTGTTTGGCGGATTGTCTTGCTTGCAACTTGGCGGGCGGAGCCCGCCATACTCCTGCTCTAGCAAAATCCCGCCATTCTCCTGCTCTAGCAAAATCCCGCCATGCTCCTGCTCTAGCAAGCGCCCGTCATGCATCTACATCAGCAAGCTTTCATGTCACGTAAATAGTGGAAGAAAAGCATGTGCTCATCTTCCACGCTCCAATCTCACTGTATATAAATAAACGTAGTCCTCCTAAACGCCGTAGTTATCTTACACAGTGCAGAGTACACAAGTCCAATACCATAGATAAACACTGCAGTATTAGTATTTTTCACAAATATAATACAGCTAAGTGCTATAACCACATTAACAATTCCATGGATAAGCTTAAGCTTGAATCTCTTAGTACCATTTAATCTAGCTTCTCTAGCCCTTAGAATCTCGATAATTCCTGAGAATCCGTGAATCACAGCAAGATAAAGCAAGATATATAGCCTTGGCACATCAGTCAGTGACAGGGTAAGCAGCGCAAAGTCAGCAAAGATGATCCCCTTATAAAGCGTCATCTTGCCTCCCACCATGTATCTCGCCATTGTAAAGTAGTACCAAAGCATGCTCACCGCTGACACTAAGAACCCCAGCCCCAGGAAAAGCATAATAAGATTGTATGTCACATTTGGCAAGAACAGCATCACACCAGCAACCGCCAGCATGATAGTTCCGCCAACAAGTAATTTTCCTCTCTGAAACCTAGTCATTGTAACCCCCTTGAAACACCGCCTAATTCGCTCTATCTAGCATCAGCCACCATTCATATCATTCTCAGTCGTCGTAAATAGCTCAATGTCTATCAGCATTTGCTCCGCATCCAAATGCCCGCCAACTCCATCACCCCAGCGCTCTCACTCGCTTAAGCTTTGAGAACCCAGCATGCATATTTCCTGACTTGTGAATTTCCTCAGTAACCATGCCCTTTTGAGAAATCGCTCCCCTGATAAACTTCCCAATAAAAGTCTTGTCCTTCCCATCCTTTGTGGCATTCACGTACTGTTCCTGATACTTCTCTATATCAAAGTCCTCAACAGTATGCCCAGACAGCTCTTCTCCAAACCGCTTCCAGTCGTCACTCGCGATAAGCTGGCGCTTTGTCAGGATTTCACGGATTCTTGCCCCGTACTTATCCAGGACTTCCTCATCGTACTTGCCCGTCCTGAAGAAAACGCACCTCGCGCCCTGAATACAGCTATAGCTGCCGATTCGCTCGCCCTCACCTGCAGCGCCGCGCACTTCCGCTCCTCTTCCAGAGCATATATTCTCAACTCCTGCGCTACTTGCCCCAGGCTCCAGCTCGCCCCGCAGGAACTTCATAGCATAAACCATCTGTGCGAAAGCCTTCTCGTAGTCCGCAGGATTATCCTTCTCAATCTCCTGATAATCGCCCCAAGCCGGCATATACCTGTATTTGGCAAAAGAGTAATCGGGGAAATGCCCAGCTCGTCCATGCCCCAGGTTCATAATTGAATTCTCATTCCCCTGAAACAAGCTGTTGGTGTAGATTCCGTTCTCAAGATCATCCGCAGCCGTGGGCGAATGCCTGAATTTCACAGGCCTTTCCACCTGCTCCCCATCAACATCCAAAAGCTCCACAAAATCATGCTCCGTATTATTTATGACCAGCGACGGCGTCCCAGCAAAATAGCGGTGTGCCCAAGTATCCGCCAGCACATGCATTGCAATCCCCACATGCTGAAGACTCTTCCCACGGGCATTTTCCACGGTCTTAGCCAGCAGATCCCCGTTCGGCCCACATATCAGGCGGTACTTCTGCATATAACGCTTGCTACGACGCGGCTTCTGGGCATAAAGATCCTGTGGCAAAAAATGAAACGCTGCCCAAATCCTAGTAATATCCTGAAGCCCGATGATATCTGTCCTTGCGTCCATCATCTCAAGCTGAAGCTGCGTAGTTGCCGCATTCAGCGGAGCACCAATCTTTGACAAAAAAGTCCTCGAACACAAATCCACAAACTGCGCGCTATAAGCGATCTCCAAGCTCTCTTCATGGCTGTAACCCGCTAAGTACGCTGCACAATAAGTTGCATAGTAGTGAAAATCTTCCTGCATCTATCCCCAAATCCCCTTCCTCTACTGGAGTGGTCATATATCTCGTCTAATTCTGCACGCACTCGTCATGATATCTTTCCATCCGATTGCATGCACACATCACAACAACTACATATCTCGCACTCGTCACTGAATCTACATTTCCGCCCCCTCGCGCACTCACCCCATCTGTCTCTTAATCCGTGTCATCATGAACGACGAATAGATCATGTCCAGCAGTGAAAAAGACATACTCAAATCCACCAGAACCGACACAATCACAGTGTCCAGGCTCTCCGGATTATTAGACGGATCGAAGTACCCCGGAATCGAGCACACAGTCACCACCAGCATCAGCGCAGCCCACACCAGGAAGAACCTCGATTTCTTCAAGCCCTGGGCATACTTAATGGCGCTAACGCCAATGTACGCGTGCCAAACCATAGTCAGCGCTAAAAGAACTATCATAATTACCACCAGAACAAACATAAATTGTTCAGGATAATTTGGGTCTATCCCCAACAAATCCCTTAAACTCTGCTGTCCAAGCAGCACAGACGCAATAAATTTGATAATAGACCACACCCCAAATATAATTATCGCTTTTCCGCCGATCTCAACATTCTTCTGATACTTCCTGTATCTACAGCCGAGATCCTCGACATTCCCCTTACTTATCGTATCCATAACACCCCTTGCTTATATTTCGCAACTACTCTATGAATTAGTCACTATCCACTAATCATTCCACATCATCTCTGAGTCTTCTTGCGCTGCTGGCGTCCAACCATGTTAAGCAGCAGTCCCTCTGGTACGAAACGTCCCCAAAACACAGCCATCTTCATGGTCAGCGTTGGAACGATAACTGTCTTTCTTCTTGCCATGCCTGCAAGGCACTCTCTCACGCAGGTTTCAGGCGTGATGCCCTTCAGCGCAAAGGTCACATCCGCATTTTCGTTAAACTCAGTATCCACAGGACCTGGGCATAAGCACGCGGCATAGACTCCGCTCCCTTGCAGCTTTAGCTCTTTTGCCACCGCCTTAGTAAGGGAAGCCATGTAGGCCTTGGTCGCGTAGTATGTGGCCATGTAAGGCCCAGCAGGGAAAAGACCTGCAGAAGAAGCCACATTCAGAATCTCGCCACTGCCCTGCTCCTGCATCTTTAAGAGCATCAGTTTAAAGAGAATGTGCATCGCAATGTCATTCACCTTAATCATGGAGATTTCTTTATCAAGATTGGTGTCCAGGAAGCTTCCAGCAGTGCCAAAGCCGGCATTATTGATGAAGATGTCGATCTGCTGGCCCTCAAGCTGCCCCACAAGCCCGCGGCACTGCTCCTCATCAGAAAGATCAGCAGTGATCAGCCTGCACTCCACACCATACGCGCTTTTCAGCTCGTCACTCAGTTTCTCAAGACGCTCAGTCCTGCGTCCTGTAAGAACCAGGCTATAGCCTTTCTTTGCATATGCCCTTGCAAACTCCATGCCAATTCCGGACGTTGCGCCGGTTATAAGAACTGTCTTCATTTCGTTCTCCCTTATTTCAATCTCGCCAAAAGGCCCATCAATACTGCTCTTCAGACCTTAATTCTCTAACCCCAGTATCCATGCCCATCTTAGTTGCACAAAATTGTGCAAACCCAGTCCAGTACTATATTTATCAGTATATCATAGTTTTATTACAATCGAGTAAATTTTAGCATTTAATCGCATTCTTTTTTAATTTGTTCGCTAATATTAGCCCGCCATATTTCGTCTGCTTTACTTAGATAGCTTTGCTTAGCCAACTTTACTCAGTTAACTGAATTAAATTTAAAATGACTAATAGCATAATGTAATCCAATAAAAGCATAATGTAATATATACTTGACATTTTGCTACAAGAGTATTATCATTCAATCATCAGCTGAAATATAACAAATAAATCAATATAGTCACAAGCCGCATCATAGATGCGCAAACGGAGGTTAACATTATGAGCAGCTACACATCAGGAATCATCGCAGGAGCAGGATTGATCCTCACAATATTCATCGTCTCCCTGATCGTCAGGTTGAAACTCAAGAAGGGCAACGATCACTACGACGAGCGCCAGGTCCTGGTAAGGGGCAATGGTTACAAGATCAGCTTCATGACAGTTCTTTTGCTGAACATCATTTATGCTGGATTCTTCTACGGTCCGACAAGGGACATCGTCGCACCACAGCTCGTGCTGCTGGCTATCCCATTCATCGGCGTCGCAGAGTACACAATTTACTGCATTTTCAACGACGCATACGTTGGAGTTGGTCAGAAGACTGGAAAGTGGATTATCCTCATTCTCTTTGTTATTGTGTCCAATACCCTTTGTGCAATTTATACAAACGAGCCAGGCCTTTCAGAT
The DNA here is from genome assembly GCF_000622085.1 of Butyrivibrio proteoclasticus P6B7. Taxonomy (GTDB): domain Bacteria; phylum Bacillota; class Clostridia; order Lachnospirales; family Lachnospiraceae; genus Butyrivibrio; species Butyrivibrio proteoclasticus_A. Next base: position 74,282 of record NZ_KK211395.1, on the reverse strand, counting down.
AACGGTTTTGCGACAGGCGGTTCCATCAACGCCATGATTGCTCTGGTCTTCGGAGTCATACTTATCGCATTCCTGATCAAGCATTTTATTGACAAGAGAGGTGACGCCAATGAAGAATCTTAAGATGAAATCCGCAAGAGCGGCAAAAGACCTGTCTCAGCAGCAGTTGGCAGACCTTTGCTCGGTCTCAAGGCAGACCATAAACGCAATTGAGAAGGGTGACTACAACCCCACTATCAGCCTCTGCATCGCGATCTGCAAAGCGCTGGACAAGACGCTGGACGAGCTTTTCTGGGAGTAAGCTCCACATCAATTTCCAGACAACAACAATTTCAGCTGCAAAGATTCCAACATTTTAAATGTGATTACAAAATTCACAGAAATTTCAAAGTTTCCCATTGGATTTGCGGCTGACATACCTTAGACTATTACTTAACATTACGTGAGTTTCTGCTGGATTTATGCATTTGAATTGTAATCTACATGAATGCCGGATCCATTCAGCTCACATCCACCCGGGAAGTGGACAGTTGCTGAATCCGCAGAGCTACGCTAAATAACCCCAAGGAGAGAGTGTATGAAAAACGCAATTGAGAAAAGAATCGAATTACTAATCGAGAATAAGAACTTGATGCAGAAAGCATTCATGCTTGAACCAGGCTTGATTACAGTGGTTACAGCATCAGCCCTTGCGGAAAAAGAGCTGACAGCTGACACAGACCACATCAAAGAGTGCCGTGACCTTCTTAGAAAAAAGAAAAACGCATTATCATATTTCCGTGGCAACAACGAGCTTGTAGTTTCCACAAAGATGGCTCTTTCAAGCGATCCTGAGAAGTATCTCGAGGACATTACCGCAGTTTACGAGAAGCTCAACGAAGGCAAGTTCCTGGGCTCATCCTACAAAGTCCTTGCTGCTATCACTGTTGTAGACGCAGGAAAAAGCTCTTTTGCCGACGAAATCGCAGAGAAGACCAAGGCAATCATGAAGGGTATGAGCAGCAAGCACCCATTTCTCACAAACGACGAGGACACCTGCCTTGCAGTGCTTCTGGCCATGACAGACAAGAGCACAAGCGACATTCTGGAGGAGCTTGAGGACACATTTTCTATTGTAAAAAAGAGCTTTGCCTTCCACGAGAACGAGGCTTACTCATTATGCCAGGTGCTGACTACACTTGACGGCAACCCAGCAAGCAAAGCTGAGCGAACACTTGAACTTTTCAAGGCCTTCGGCGAAGCAGGCACCAAGTACGGCAAGACTTCAGCGGTTGTAGCCCTTGGAACCCTGGCAAGCCTCAACGTTAACACAACTGATCTTGCAGAAGAAATCATCGAAGCCGCTAAATACCTGGATGGAAAGAAGGGCTTTAGCTTCCTTGAAATGAGCAAGCAGACAAAACTCATGCTTGGCGCAATGGTAGTTTCCAGTGTGTATTCTGCAGAGAATAGCGTTGTTGACGCATCTGTGGCTACTAACGTTCTTGCAACAGTAATGATGCAGGAACTTATGCTGATGATCATGATCTCTTCAGCAGCAGCTAGTGCCGCAGCTTCTTCATCATCTAATTGATGGAAACTGTGTTCTGATCAATGACATCAGATGCTATGCTAACTCATAATATCTGATCAGAGCGCTGGTGGAGACTGGTGGTGTGAAAAGAGCTACCACGCAAACCACCATAAATACGATATATTCCGGAGGAAATATGAAACAAGACACAACTAACTACGTATCTTTTACCTGTAACTTCGCGAAGTACAGATGGTTCAAGCCTTTGCTGACAGGTCTTTTGTGCGTTGTATTCTATTTATTATTTACCATCGTTATAGGAGCAATCGTAGGCATTTACGCCGGATTGACAGGCGACTATGAGTCAATCCAGGCTATTGCTGCAGCAGGCGCCGGATACGATGCTTTTGATGCCTACAGTGTGGGCGGAGCGCTGCTGACTCTTGGCGGAATTGCGGTTGGCATCCCAGCGCTTATTCTGGCAAACCTTTGCACCAGATGGAGACCATTTAGCTCATACGTTTCAACCTCAGGTAAATTCAAAGTTGGCGACTTCTTCAAGTACATTCTTTTGGCCCTTGTGATTATCGGAATTCCAAACGCAGTTTTCGTACTTATCGAAGATCCTGTTTTTGGACCTGTACACTTCACAGTTGCAGGCTTTATCCTTTGCCTGATCCTTGGACCATTGCAGTGTGCAGCTGAAGAGTTCGTGTTCAGAGGCCTTGAAATGCAGGCTCTGGGCGGCTGGTTCAAAATCCCGCTCCTGGCCGTAGTTCTTCAGGCCGTTCCTTTCATGCTGGCTCACCCCTACAACATCTGGGGAAAGCTGGAAGTTCTTTTCACAGGAATCGTGCTGGGCCTGCTGGCTTACCTGACCAACGGCCTTGAGGCGTCCATCGCGCTTCACATCGTCAACAACATGGTGCTCTTCATCATGAACGGCTTCGGATTCGAGTCCATCCAGACGGAGGTACCACCATCAAGCTTCTTCACTGTTGTTGTCTTTGAATCAGTGCTGGTTGCGGGCGTTCTCTTCTTCCAGAAGAAAGGCTGGGTCAGCAAGCATGCGCTTTTGTTAAAAGAGCCAGTGGCTGCGCCGGTTGTGAACGGTGGAAATGTGCAGTGATTGAGTTTATGATTTACCCCCATATTCACGGGCAATTTGAGTTATAATTGTAGGTGGAATGGGGGTATTCTTATGGGTTCAAATTCTAATGTAAAATCTGGGGCGGAACCTGGCGTGGGTTCTGCTAATAGAGCTAGTAATTCAGGCAAAGCCGGAAGCCTTGGTTTCTGGGGACTGGTGTGGGCGCTGGGTCTGGCAGGGCAGCTCTGCTGGAACATGGAAAATCAGTGGTTTAACACTTTTGTGTATGCCAAGATTGCCAAGGATCCTACTATAATCTCGTGGATGCTGGCTATATCTGCCATGGCTACTACGGTTTCAACGTTTCTTTTTGGATGCGTGTCCGACAGGCGCGGAAACAGGAAGGCTCTGGTGTCCTTTGGATATATTCTGTGGGGTGTTTTCACTATCTTGTTTGGAATGACGCAGTTCTTAACTGGCGGCGGTGATGGCCGCGGAGCCCTTGTGGGCGTTGCTTTTGCGGTTATTGCGGCGGATGCCATCATGAGTTTCTTTGGTTCCATGGGTAATGACATCGGCTTTAATGCTTGGATTAACGACCATATGAATACTCAGAATTCAGGATCTCTGGGCGCTGCACTGGCTGTTCAGCCTGTAATCGGCACTATTGCTGGAACTGTGCTGGGTGGTCTCTTGGTTGGAGCTGATGATAATTATATGAGGCTTTTCGTGGTAATTGGCGGAGCCGTGATTTTACTGGGACTTCTGTCCTTGTTTGGTATGAAGGATGTGGAAACTCTGAAGCCATCGATTAAGGGAAGCTTTGGGGAACAGTTCTTTTCCATCTTCAATGTTGGTGAATACATGAAGCATCGTGAGCTTGTGTTTGTGAATCTGATGCTGGCTGTGTACTTCATTTCGTTCAATGTGTACTTTTCTCATCTGGGAAATTTCATGATCTATTATCTTGGATTTACGGCAGACACCATGGGACTTATCGAGGGTGTCGGCTTGCTGATTGCGATGTTTACTACTATTCCAGCTATTGCACTTATTCGTGCGGACAGATCTTCACTGCTGGTGCTTGTGGCTGTAGTGCTTAATTCGATTGGACTTCTTATCATAGGTCTTTTTGTATCACCAGAAAACGTAAACCCAGCTACTATCTGGAATCCTCACCTGTTGCTTGGAGTTCTTTTCGTAGGAATCGGATATATTCTGTTCCTGCAGACGGTTACAGTGTGGTCGAAGCGCTTGTATCCTGAGGATGCCAGGGGGCAGTTCGAGGGAATCCGCATTGTCTTTTACGTGCTGATTCCGATGGTAGTGGCGCCACTGATCTCCAATCCGATCATCAAGAAGAGTGGCGAGTTCGTGGATGAGTACGGGTTCACGGAGTACCTGCCCACCAATACGCTGTTCCTTGCTGGGGTTGTGATCGTGCTGATGACGCTGATTCCGCTGTGGATGGCCAATAGAGAGCATCGGAAGGGTGCGTGAAAAGAACAAAGAGTCGCTCGCGACTCTTTGCGCGCTGGTGCGCGCAAGCTTTAGCTTGCAAAATTCATCTGCGCACCAGTCGCATCCTTAGCGGAGCGCTTTTTATTCAATAGGAAATCCAAAGGAATTTCCTATTGAATAAAAAAGCTAGCTGGCTCTTACGAACCCGCTAGCTTTTATTCTTGCTACTCATCAACAGTCACTTTCCCACAAACTGAAATTGCGAGAATCTGTTGGAATTCTAGTTAGCTCTTTTTACAAGTCTCAGAACTTCTCAACTTCTGGTGCGTGTGTGAAGGAGCTGAATGTTGCTGTGGCGTTCTTGAGGTAGAAAACTTCTGTGTTTCCGTCGTCTGCCTTGTACATGCCCTGGAGTGATGGGTAAGCATCAAGCATAGACTGGCGTGCCTCGTTGCGGTCGTCCTCAACAAGCTCTCCTGCTACTCTGAGCCACTCGCCATCCTTGAAAGCACAGATCTCAACCTTTGGATTAGCGTGGATCTGCTTAGATACATCTTTTACCTTTCCAGTCTGGATGTAAAGCTTGCCCTCAAAAATGTGGGCTGTGCCGAAAGGTCTAACTCTTGGCTGGTCGCCTTCAACTGTTGCAAGATAGTATGTGCCTGCTTCTTTTAAAAACTTCTCTACTCTTTCCATTTTGTGTCCTCCTATGTTATGGGGTGTATATTTTATGTCATTCCGTGAGTTGACTCATCAGTGGGCAATTGGTGACGTATTATCTTAGTCCGGCAGTCTGAACATATTTACCGTAGCTTCTGCGAGGCGCTCTCCGTCTGGGGTTCGCACGAATGCGTGAATAATTGTAATTGTGCTGCCGCGTCTTGATACTGTGCCCTCAGCGTAGATCTCGTCGCCATCCTTGATATTGCTAAGATAGTTGACGTGGACGCTCTGGGTCACGTAGTGGTGATTGTCCGCACGGGCCGTGACGCCTGCCACGCAATCCATCATGGTGTACAAAAGCCCGCCGTGCACCATTCCATAAGGGTTGCGGGAATCCGCTGTCAGTGTAGCCTTCAGCACGCTGTGATCCAGCGACACCTCGCAGATTTCTATTCCATTGTATTCCATGAATGGGTTTTTGAGCTTGCTTAATGGGTATTCGTTTTCCATGATTCCTCCTGTGATGCGTTGTGCTCTTCTCACTATTTTATTCTTGCCTTAACTCGATTTTCTCTAATTCTCCCCTGATTTGAACTTGTTCAAAATAGTTTCCGGCCGTTTTTACAGAAATAGAAGACATTCTCTCAATTTTCTGTATATATCATAGCTTTTATAAACTAAGTATGCTATCAAAAAAATCTATAATACAGAAAAAACTGTATCTCCATCACTTTTTCTGTATTTTTGTTCGCAATCACGATTACTAGCATTTGTAATAGTATCAGGTGTCATAATAGGCCGGAAACCAATACAGAAAATATAGACATCACTGCCTATTTTCTGTGTTTTTGCGCTCTAAAAATTTGAGAAGCACAAATAAGCAACCTTGATTACCTGTATTTCATGTCACTAATACACGAACTAGTGTAGGATAATAATGCAACAAACAAATCTTATCGTTATCTCAGCAACCGCCTTGGGGGACAGTTATGCAGAATTCTAATCATTCCACCGCACAGCACGCCAGCCTTCTCTTCATCACGCAGTCCGCTGCCATCGCTGCAATCTACACCATTCTCACGCTGATTGCCAACGCCATGGGCCTTGCTAAATACGCGGTTCAGATAAGGTTCTCAGAAGCCCTGACAATTCTGCCTTTCTTTACACCTGCCGCAATCCCAGGCCTGTTCATCAGATCCACCCTGCGTTCTTCAGCACTAGAATCCACACAAATATCGTCACAATCGACAAAAGCGTAGAAACCACCACGTATTCCCCGGCTAGGTCCGCGTCAGCGTCCATGCTCTGTGCCATTGGGAAGGATGCCGCAGCCACAGGCGTTGCAAACATGCAGAACACTGCAAAGAACTCCGCGGGCGCATATCCGATCTTTGCCATCAAAAGAGCTATGATTCCAGGCATGATCACCAGTTTCAGGCTTGTTCCAATTGCAATCGGAAGCCAGTCCTTGCGAAGGCTTGATAAATGCAGGGTTCCGCCAAGGACAAAGAGCGCCATCGGCGTAGCAAGATTAGAAAGCTGAGTTATGGGCGTAGCAAGGCTTTCCGGCATTGTAATAGGAAGCATGTTGAAGATTGCTCCAGCGATAGCGCCCACAATAAGCGGATTCTTCAGCACATTGAGGACGATCTTTCCGGCGGAAGGCTTGCCCCCTCTGAAGTATTCAAGAATCATAACGGAAAAAACATTGTACATTGGCACCAGAAACGCCACGATAATGCTGCACTTAGCACTTGCTTCATCTCCCAGGACGCTGGCCGCCAGTGGAATCGCGAAGAGCACAGAATTGCTCCTGAACACCGCCTGAATCACCACACCCCGTCTAGGGTTCTCTTTTACAAACAATGGAACTATGGTAAAAGACAATGCGATAACCACCAGCGTAGCCACCATGGCGAACAGCACGTAGCCAGCGCTCATGATGGAGCTGAAGTCCGCATCGTACAGATTGTTGAACATGATAAATGGGAAAAAGACCTTGAATATTACCCCGTTCAGTTCCCGCAAGAAAGACTCTTTTACAAGCCCCAACTTCTTTGAAATAGCGCCAAATGCAATGTAAACCATAAATGGCACAACCGCATTTGTAGCAATCATCAAGTTTTCCATACCTTTTCCTCACACAAGATACTCAATCACCCGGTCATTGAAATCCTTAGCCTGCTCATACACGCCGTGGCTGTAGCCCTCATAGATAAAGAGCTCACTAGACGGAATCCGCTCCTGCAGCTCCCTGGAGGCTTCCGCGCTAACCACCATGTCCTGATCAGCTCCAATGATGAGCGTCGGGCTCTTGATCTGGTCTAGCTGATCGTAGGTGTTGTGCTCAAGACAGGACCTGCACAGAATCTTGAATCTGTCGTAGCCCTTAGGCTTCATCATGGATAGAAGCTTGTTCATCTTGATTCCACGCTCCAGATACTTACCTGTGTAGGAGCGCATAGCTGTATCCAGCATGATTCCTGCGTAGTCGTCGTTGTCCGCCATTTCAATCCAGGTTTCAAGGGCTTCTTTCATGATGTCATTGGACCTTGAGGCAGTGACAGCCAGGACCAGCTTATTAACGCGATTAGGATGACGAATTGCCAGCTGCTGTGAAATCATGCCTCCCTGCGAAACACCAAAAACATGAGCGCTCTCAATCCCACGCTGGGCCATGATCTCATCGATGTCGTCCGCCATATCCGCAGTAGTAAAGCCCTCCGGAAGGTTGTTGCGCCTGCTAAAGACGTAGACCTTGAAGCGCTCTGCAAAGCCACTATACATGAAGGCAAACGGAACCGCGATGCCCCGAGCCGTCTTGAGGCCGTCTCCCACGCCCGGTAGCATGATGAGATTCTCCGTACCTGTGCCGAAGCTGATAAAATCGCAGTCTGTGTCGCCGATCTTGATGTTTTCATTCTTGGCATTGTAGAACATGGCTGCCCTCCTGGGGTGAAAGAGCCAGCGCGTCGCGGCGCTGGCCCCAATTTTTTACAAGTAATTTACGCTGTGCATCACGCCACAACTATCAGAAATCCACCTCTGTATCATAGTAGCAGCACTTAAGCAGCTTCTCCATCTCCTCCTGGCTTGGCTGGCGTGGGTTAGAACCTGTGCAAGCATCCAGGATTGCGTTAGCTGCGATGTCGTGAAGTCTCTCAAGGAACACATTCTCAGGAACAAAGCCCTGCTCAGCTGGCAGTCCGTCTGGACCGTAGTGATTGATGCTGTGAGGGATGTTCAAATCGTCATTCATCTTGCGGAGATACTCGATGAGGAGCTTAACCTTCTCGTCGTCGTTGCTGCCGCCAAGGTGCATGTAGTCTGCGATCACGCCGTAGCGCTTCTTAGCTGTAGGATCCTTTGCGTTGAACGCGATAACCTTTGGAAGGTACATAGCGTTAGCTGCGCCGTGGATGATGTGTGAGCCAAGGTCCGCAAAAGCAGCACCAGTCTTGTGTGCCATAGAATGTACGATTCCAAGAAGTGCGTTGGAGAAGGCCATTCCGGCAAGGCACTGTGCGTTGTGCATCTCGTCTCTTGCAGTCATATCCTCGTTGTAGGACTTAACAAGAGTATTCATGATCATCTCGATGGCATGGATAGCCAAAGGATCAGTGTAGTCGCAGTTTGCAGTAGATACATATGCCTCAATCGCATGTGTCATGGCGTCCATACCAGTGTGAGCCACGAGTTTCTTAGGCATAGTGTGAGCAAGCTCAGGATCTACGATTGCAACGTCAGGTGTAATCTCGAAATCAGCGATTGGGTACTTGATGCCCTGCTGATAATTGGTGATGATAGAAAAAGCTGTAACCTCAGTAGCTGTGCCGGATGTAGAAGAAATAGCACAGAATTTAGCCTTAGTACGAAGCTTTGGAAGGCCAAAGACCTTACACATGTCTTCAAATGTGGTGTCTGGGTACTCGTACTTGATCCACATAGCCTTTGCAGCGTCGATAGGTGAACCGCCGCCGATGGCGATGATCCAGTCAGGCTGGAACTTCTGCATAGCTTCAGCGCCCTTCATAACTGTCTCTACTGAAGGATCAGGCTCGATACCTTCGAACAACTCAGTTTCCATGCCGGCTTCATGCAGGTAATCCTCTACCTTCTGCAGGAATCCTCCCCTTTTCATTGATCCGCCCCCGGTGCAGATAATTGCCTTCTTACCCTCAAATGTCTTCAGCGCCTCCAAAGCGCCCTTGCCATGATAGATGTCTCTGGGCAATGTAAAACGTGCCATACCAAAATACCTCCTTCTCAAGTAAAATATTTTTGCATCTTGTGTCTATTTTACTACATTTCGTGAGGTATATGAACCGTTAATCGTTGTATTCATGCATATTTTCATCTATTCCACTACGATAATTTCGATATGTTAAAAGAAATCAAAATAATACCCGGAGATATCACATCCACTATTCATCAGTATCTCCGGGTTTATCAACATTTTATTCAATTAATTCCACTCAAGTCCTTCACAACTTCCCCAGCAATGATGAGCCCTGCCACGGATGGCACGAAAGCAACGCTTCCAGGAGTGGCCCTGCGGGATGAGCCAGGCTCTGCGTCCCCGCCAGTTCTAGGCATTTCCTCAGAATACACAACCTTCAGCTTCTTGACGCCGCGCTTCTTCAGCTCGCGCCTCATAACCTTCGCCAGCGGACAAACACTGGTCTTGTAGATGTCCGCCACCTTGAAAGCTGCAGGATCAAGCTTGTTGCCGGCACCCATAGAGCTGATGATAGGCACATTCTCTTTTTGACACTTCATCACAAGCTCAATCTTGGCAGTCACAGTATCCACCGCGTCCACCACGTAGTCGTACTCCTTAAATGGGAATTCATCCGCATTCTCAGGCAGGAAGAAGCAGTTGTGAATCCGCACATCCACCTCAGGATTGATGTCCAGCATCCTTTCCTTCATAACCTCAGTCTTGAAGCGCCCTACCGTGCTATGTGTAGCGATAATCTGCCTGTTCAGGTTGGATAGCGCAACCGTATCACTGTCAATCAGGTCAAAAGAGCCAACTCCCGACCTCACCAGTGCTTCGCAGACGTATCCGCCCACGCCTCCTACACCAAACACCGCCACGCGGGCCTTCTTCAGTTTATCTAATGCCTCAGCCCCCAGCAGGAGCTCGGTTCTTGCAAATTGTTCTGACATGTTAAAAGAGCTATCTCCTTCCGATTAAAAAATCACAGAATTAGAGTATTATACACTTGTCTCTATGGCAAATTATACCATTGCAATCAATTATCCACAAAACAAGAACTCTGAGAATGCTATTTCCACATTTCTCAGAGTTCACTCTGGTTTAGTCCGCCGCCTTGAAGTTGTAGATTGGCTTCATGACGTCCACGATATCCACAGACTCTTTTATCACATCGATGATGTCCTCCAGGGACTTGTAGGCCATTGGCGCCTCGTCCAGGGTGGCCTCAGACACGGAAGATGTGAACACGCCCTTCATAGCCTCCTGATACTCCTCCATGGAAAGCTCCTTCTTAGCGGCAGTTCTGGACATGAGACGGCCTGCGCCATGTGGTGCCGAGTAGTTCCACTCAGGGTTACCCTTGCCGATGGCAAGAACCGAGCCATCACGCATGTTTATTGGGATCAGGACCTTCTCACCCTTGTGAGCCGCGATGGATCCCTTTCTCAGGATCATCTCATCAGTGTCGATGTAGTTATGAATTGTGTGAAAAGAATCCCCGGCTGCGAGGTCAGTCTTCTTAAGCAGGATTTCTGCCATCTTCTCACGATTTCTTTTTGCAAATCTCTGGCAGATCTCCACGTCGTGAAGGTAGTCCTCAAGGTACTTGCCCTCCAGGTAGCACAGATCTGCAGGCATGGTGAGCTCGCCGTTGACGAACTTCTTATCATGTAGCTCTTTTAACGCAGTCTGAATCTCGTCCCGGCGGCCCTGCTCCTTGTAAGTCTTGATGATCTCCTCCCGGGCCTCAAGGTAGTCGCCGATGCCCTTATTCAGGTCCACGGCAAGCTGCTGGTACAACTCAGCCACCTGCTTGCCCAGATTTCTAGATCCTGAGTGGATTATCAGGTACTGAGTGCCGTCAGCGGCCTTGTCCACCTCGATGAAGTGGTTGCCACCGCCCAGGGTGCCAAGCGAACGCTCAAGGCGCTTGGAGTCCTTTAGCTGGCGATAGCAACGAAGCTCGGTCAGGTCGAAGCGCTCAGTTCTGCCCTCCCATACATCACGGCCTGATGGGATTGTGTGGGCAGCGATATCCAACTCCTCCAGGTCCAGAGCCTGCTTACCAAGATTAACTGTGTACATTCCGCAGCCGATGTCCACGCCAACCACGTTTGGTACGGCTTTGTCAGTGATTGTCATTGTTGTGCCGATTGTGCAGCCCTTGCCTGCGTGAACGTCAGGCATGATGCGGATCTTGGAACCCGCTGTCATTGGGTAGTCGCACATTCTGCGGATCTGCTCTATAGCCTCATCCTCCACTACCTTCGCGTAGCAGAGGGCGGTATTAACTTTTCCTTTTATCTCAATTGTGTTCATCATTTTTGTATTTTCCTTTTACTGTCTACTATTTCTCTGTTTATCTATTCTTGTTCATGTGCTTATTATCGTTGTCGCTGGCCAGAAGAAGTTCGAACCAGACTCAATAGTTCTTCGTCCGGTTCTCTCTGCTCACGCCACAATTCTCGCGTATCTTTCCTTGCCCAGTACCGACATCATGAACTTGTATGGCTCCAGCGTACCCTCTTTTAACATGGAAAAGATCTGAGGGTTGCAGCCGGAAACTAGCGCCACGCCTAGCTCGTTCATGGTTACTGGCTGCTGAACGTTGCGGCTATTGACGTTCCAGAAAACCACCTGTGGAAGCTTGTAGCCATAAGCCTCAAACTTAGCCTTTGCGCGCTCGAAGTTAGTAGCTGCGGAGTTTCCAGCGCAGCAGTCGAACTCCATGTCAGATATGATGTAGAGCTTCTCTGGCATGTCAGCCTGTGTCATGCAGTGGGTCACAGCTGTGTTCAGGATCAGGTCAAAAGTCGCTTCAAGGTTTGTGTTGGAGCAGTCGTTGAAGCCCATGCAGTAGCGCACCTTTTCCAGGATGTCTCTACCCTTAACCTCCACCAGCTTTGGTCTTGCGGAGAAGGTTATGAAGTGATTGTGGAAAGCACCGGTGTTGTGCTCTGCAAAGTAGATGCCAAGGGACTCTGCCACTGCAGCTGGCTTTGAGCCTACGCCCCAGTACATTGAACCTGAGCCATCCACCACTGCCAGCGAGTTCTCGGCGCCAACATAGTTATCAAGCGCGTTCCATGTGGCATCCATTGCGCGTCTCTCTTCCTCAGTGTAGGCGTAGGCTGAGCCCTTGCTAATCACTGAACCCACGATGTCGTAAGGTGTGAGGGTGCCTGTGTGCATAACTGAAGGATCCTCTGCGGCCTTGGTTATGAAAGCTGTGTATCTTTCGCCGTCGTTACGTATGAAGGCCTTTCTGTACTTGTAGAGCGCCTTGGAAGGCTGCTTTTCGTAGTTAAAAGAGTAATCTCTTTCGCGAAGGTTGTTCTCGATGATCTTGATCTGTGCTCTCAGTGCAGCCAGGGTCTTACGGTACTCCGCCTCTGACATGTGCATGTACTTGGCGATTTTCTTGGCCTTTCTCACTGTTTCCTTGTTGCTTGCGTTGATGGATGGAAGCCACTTTGCAAGAAGGGAGATGTGAGCTGCAGCGTCAGTATTCTCGGCATCTGCAGACATCTCGGCAGTAGCTGTATTTGATGTCATTACATCAGTAGATCTCTCAGCTGCAGTCTCTGATGTCATTGCATCAGTAGATCTCTCAGCTGCAGTCTCTGATGTCATTGCATCAATAGATCTCTCAGCTGCAGTCTCTGATGTCATTGCATCAGTAGATCTCTCAGCTGCAGTCTCTGATGTCATTGCATCCATTACTATCTGTATATCAGCTCTAAGAGTCTTCTCTATATATGCAAGCACCTCTGCCTCCACTGGAGTGTCCAAGAGCGCAAGAAGATCGTCGAATCTGCCGTATTCTGCCACGTTCTCGATATTTCTTTTTACAGATTCAGGCTCTGCTGCGGCAAGATGTGCAAGAACCACCTTGAAAACACGTCTCTCACCCAGACCGCCTCTGATGTCCCTTGCAAAGAACAATGTCTTCATGGCAAGGTCCGCATCCTCTGCGTAGGCCTTTGAGAATCTATCGATTATGTCCGCGTCGCTTGCGTTTCTCAGCGCGCCGATTGTTGCAAAGAGATCCAGGCACTCTGATCTTGTTGAAACATAGGTAGCTGCGCCGTTCTCTGTAGTTGTCTTGTTTGCTTCCCTCTTGAGGAATTCTAACATTTTCATTCTCTCTAACATAATAGTTTCCTTTCTAGGTGCCCACCGGAGGTTTTGGGCCTCCGGTGATTGTCCCACTATTTGGCAGGACGCGATCCCATATCGTTGATTTTATTTGCTGTATGCACCTATTTGCTTTTCAAGATACCGTTAGTTGATGGCGGGATTTGAACCCACCTTATACTGATTATCAGTCAGTCGCTTTGCCAATAAGCCAATCGGTTAGTTGCTGTAGGTATCTTTCTTTATTTCAAAGTTTCCAAGACACGTCCCCACTCCTCGGGTATGCAGGATTCGAACCTGCGTAGCTTGATGCTAACCATAAAGTGCTTGCTGTATGTGTCTTTCGCTTTGTTGTGACTTAATCATAACCCTTTGAGTTGGAGATAAAAAGATGCAGAATTTGTTTGTTGCACGACCCCAATTTATGCTGTAAATATCATGATAATCCGTTGCTCTATATCATATTTGCAACCCCTTATAAGGGATGATATTATATATTTACTAATATTTTTTGTTTATCTATTGTTTTACCTATTGTTTAGTTAGTTGTTGATACCTTGGGCAATAGTCTAAAAGATGGCCATTTTACCCGAGCATATAGCTTGCTTCATGGGCAAATCTTCATAATCTGATTCTTTTACCCAGGCACATTGCTTGCATCACGGGTAAATCTGCAAAACATAGCTCTTTT
>NZ_KK211395.1:0-60340 GCF_000622085.1 Butyrivibrio proteoclasticus P6B7 | reverse complement strand
CACATTGCTTGCATCACGGGTAAATCTGCAAAACATAGCTCTTTTGCCCAAGCGCAGCTTACACGAGCACAATCGCCAGAGTTCCAATCAAAGATCTGAGCACACCACGAGGTACCGCATGACTGAGAAATACAAAATCTACCTATCCGAAGAAACCCGCTCCAGGCTCATCAACGACGCGGAGCTCTTCGAGTTCACCAAGCAGGACGAGTCCGTGAACCTCAACGCCTTCCTGAAGGAGCTGATCGTCAACTACTTCGACCAGTACAGGCGCGATAGCGAGAGCCTTCGCAGCAGCATAATTGAGGACCTGACCAGCTCTGCCAACATCAGTGGCAAAGCCGCAGCGGCCCTGGCGGACAAGATTGTCAGCACATACATCAACAACGACCGTGCCCAGAGCACCCGCAACCCGGCCATGGCCCTGGCTCCGTCAAAAGAGCTAGCCCGCGCCACCAAGCCATCCAAGAACACCGCTCTCACCCTGACTGTCAGCGGCGCGTCCCTGGAGACCCTGCGCATCATCGAGGCCAACATGTTAAAAGACATCTCTCTGTCCCAGTACCTGAAGGACATGTTCAACGCCTACCTGTCCATCCCACGAAGCGAGCGCGAGGCCATCATTTTCAAGGACACCTACGAAGACATCGATAGAGCTCTGAAGACCCACAGCGTCCTGACTTTCACAAACACCACTGCGGAGGAGAAGCATTTCTTTGCCGTGGAGCCTTACATTGTGGCCCCTTCCAAGGAGGAGCAGTGCAACTACCTGCTTTGTGTGGACCGCAAGTCAAGAAAAGCTCGCACATTCCGCATTTCAAGGCTTCGCAGCGTCTTTGTCACAGATAGAGCTTTCACCGTAGATCCAGACATGCAAAAAGAGCTCCAGGATAAAGCCATCCGGAGCCCTCAGTCGGTTGCAAAGTCAGTTAAGGCCAAGATCCGCCTCAACGAATATGGAATTAAAAAATTCAAGATGATTACCAAGAACAGGCCACAAGTCTCCAAGATTGAAGGAAACTTCTACTATTTCGACTGGCCTGAAATGCAGCTGGAGGACTACTTCAGGAGATTCGGCCGCGACGCCATCGTCATAAAGCCCCTTTCCCTGAAGGAGAGCCTGCGCAAGTACTATTACTACGCGCTTCGCGAGTACAACAAGTGACTGCAGATCACTCCGCAATCAGCTGTTTTCATCACTAATCAAATTCTCAATCAAATGTAAATCTATCGAAAGCATAGCTCTCATCAGGATCTTCGGACACGAACTCAAAGTAAACCGCGTGTTTTCCGATAATTCCGGCATTCAGCGCTGCTGTCACTTCTTTGCTGCTTCCGTCAAAAGTCATCTCGGCTGCAACTCTGCCGCGGTAGGAATCCAGGCGGAGTCTGACGATAGCTCTTTTAGCCTCTTCCAGGGCCACGGTTACGGTCTTAGGCGCGTTACCGCCAAACTGAAGATATCTAAAGCCCACGGTTGTGCCATCCGTGATGTCCACAATTGGCGTAGACAGGTCGTCGCGCTGATCATAGGCAGGTCTAACGTAAGCTCTTTTACGGCTTCCAAAAATGTGGCAGGCGTATCCTGCAGAAATCCAGAGGCGAGCGTCGATTCCGTTGATGTGTGGTCCCTGAGATGTCATTTCCACTGGCTTGGAGGAAACTGGCTCCCCGTCAAGGTACTTGATATCGCCGATGTAGAGCAGGCCGTCTTTGCCCATGGCCACGTCGACTGGCTCCAGCATAGCCTGTCTGGAGTACTCGTTGACGCCGGTCTGGCGGTGGTAAAAGATATACCATTTTCCGTTCACTTCCATGATTGAGCCGTGGTTGTTGCCCCACTGATATGTCATGGTGCCGTGGCCCTCACTGTCTTTGAGGATCTCGCCGCCGTTAAAGCTGATGTCGCCGCCATCGTGGAAGGGGCCGAAAGGTGTATCGGAAAAGCGATAAGACAAAAATCCGTTGCAGGGCTCATGAACGCCGAGCTCAGGAATAGGCTTCTCGTAGCGCTTTGAGTAGATGTAGACGTACTTGCCCATTACTTTGCGAGGGCTTGAAGCCTCGAAGAAAGCATCAATCAAGGAAATGTGGCCATCGTCCACGGGGTTCCAAGGGCAAGTCGAGTGACCAAGCGGATTCTCCACAAGAGTTTCCTCCTTGATGGTAGCCATGTCATCTTCCATCTCCGCGATGTAGCATGGCGCCGCGCAACCGCCCCAGTAGGCATAAACGCGATTGTCGTCATCCACCAGCACACCTGGATCAAAGCCCAGCTTAGTTTCCACCGGATTTTCGAAAGGTCCCCAAGGTGTCTTGGCGCTAGCCACCACCACAAGGCTTCCGCAGCGCTCTGCGGCGTACATATAGTAGGTGTCACCTCGCTTTACCACATCTGGCGCATACAAAATCGAGTCATAGTGCGTCTCGTAAGCCACTCCGTGATACTTCCAGTCCGTCAAATCCTCAACTGGCGCGGACCAAACCACGTAGTTGCGGCCGCAATACTTGTCCATCTCTATATCGTGGGATCCATAAACGTAAACACGTTTCTCCCCATCGTGCTCAAAAACCCTGGGCTCCCCATCCGGAACATGCTCCCAGAGCGGCATGTAGGGATTCGCTCCCTTAACAAACTCTTTCATCCTGTCATTCTCCTACAATTGAATACTGCATCAGCTCGTACTTAAGCTGTGTGCCCTCTGCGATTCCCTCTGGTAAAAGAGCTCTCGCAACCAGCTTAAGATCTGATGACTCGATATCAGTTCTTCGAAGATTAGCGTAATCTCCGTCAATACTCTCAACTACATAGTACCAAGTTTCCATAATTGCTCCTTTTTCTCTTTGTATTATGTTCCAATTATTCACCACGACTCTGCCAACAATGAGCTGATTATCTCATTCAGCATTTAGTATCTCCAGCACCGGCCCATGGTGGAACTTTCGAACCGTGGTGTGCAGCGTAGGGCTAACATAATCCACATCCACGCCGTACTCAACCAGCAGCTTGTAGACCTTCGTCAGATCCTCGCGAACCTCATCCGTGAACTTCCTGGTGTCATCGTAGATGCGCTTCTCCGCATCTTCATACCCCGGCAAAATCTCATTTGCATCCGAAGCAAAATGCCAAATTGCCGAAAAACCGTATGAATCCACCGCATGAATATCCGCCCCGTTTTTCAGCATCCTCTCCAAAAGAGCATAGGCAGCATCGAAGTTTTCCTTAGTGGAACGCACCTCCAGCCCACACGCATGATGATAGGTATTCCACCTGGAACACATAACCGCGTTGCAGATGGCATCAAACAAAACCGGCTGCCTCAACACACCGCAGCAAGGCTCAGACTCCATGAAATTCAAGTCCGCCCCCGCATCTATCAGGTAGTTCGCAATTTCATGCTGCTCTATCTTCAAAGCAACCATCAAAGGCGACTGCCCGTCATCCTTCTTGGGCGGCTGCTTCGCAACGCAGTTCACAAGCTCAGGCTTCTTCTCAATCAGCGCCTTTACCTGCTCCAAATCCCCATGCCTTATGGCAAGAAACAATTTTTTCAATCTCGCATACTCTCCTTGATCTCTTCCACCAGCTCCCGATCCGCCGGCACCACGTTCACAGTCTTCATAGAATCACTCCCCAAGTCGCATCATGAAAATAGAGTACTCATCATTCTGGAACTCCAGGTCTGGTGAGTTCTCGCCGCCACCGTTGGTACTGCGCTTGATCTCAGCGTAGAACTCCTCGCCTTGATTGACGATGTCCATGACAGTCACATCAACGCCGCACTCCTGCGCGATCTTGCAGAACTCCGCCAGCGGTTCCTTCGCATCTCTAGTCGCCAGGAGTCTCTCCTTCAGCGCCTCGTCCGCCTTTGCTTTTGTTAAAAGAACTTCCAATTTATCCGCAATGCTCATGCTGCCTCCTCACTGTCTGCTTTATCCACAAATCATCGCTAATCTGCTAGCCTTATCCACAATCTTCCGCGGAATTACTCACTTTCCGTCTGGAAAACTTGTAAATGCGCCTCTTTCAACCTCTGGCAGGCCATACTTCTCCTTGGCATCAGCAAAAGCCTTGATCATGAAGGACATGTTCCTGGCCAGATTGCGCATTGTCTGAAGTCCCTCAAGATCTTTTTGCACATCTCCAGAAGTGAAGCCGTGAACCTGGTTCCAGTAAGTGCTGGAGGCCACAGGCATGCCGCTGATGGTGAAATACTTGTTGAGAACATCGAAAGTCGCAGTGTTTCCGCCCCTTCGAGCGCTGACCACTGCCGCGCCCACCTTGAACTGCTTGCTAAAAGAGGTACTGTAAAAGAGCCTGTCCATGAAAGCAAGAATGGTGCCGTTTGGAGAAGCATAGTACACTGGGCTTCCCACCACGAGGCCATCTGCCTCTTCGAACTTTGGCGCAACTTCGTTAACCAGGTCATTTACCACGCACTTGCCATTCTTAGAGCAGTAACCACAGGCTACGCAACCGCGAATATCCTTGTTGCCCACCTGAATAAGCTCAGTCTCAATCCCCTCCTGCTCAAAAACCTTGATCATCTCGTCAAGTGCAGTGGCTGTGCAGCCGTTTGCATGAGGGCTTCCGTTAAGTATCAGTACTTTTGCCATTTTGAAACCTCCTATCTATCACCCGAGGCCCACATCCAGAGCCATCATCAGGATGAATCCCACCGCAAATGCGATGGTTCCTATATTTGAATGCTCGCCCTCGGACATCTCCGGGATGAGCTCTTCTACAACAACATATATCATGGCGCCTGCCGCAAAGCTAAGTAGATACGGCATTGTAGGAATCAACAAGCTTGAAGCTGCGATCACAAGCAGTGATCCGATAGGCTCCACTATTCCAGACAGCATGCCATAAAGAAATGTTTTACCCTTTGGCACACCTTCTCCAAGCAGCGGCATAGAAACAATTGCGCCCTCAGGGAAGTTCTGAATCGCGATACCAAGAGCCAGTGCCAGTGCGCCTGTGAAGGTAATCGCTGTGTTTCCGTACATCCAGCCTGCGCAGACGATACCAACCGCCATTCCTTCAGGCAGGTTGTGAAGTGTCACTGCAAGAACCAGCTTAGTTGTCCTTTTGAGGCCGCTCTTGAGACCTTCTTCATGATTATCCATGTGCATGTGGGGCGTCAACACGTCCAACACAAGCAGAAACAGCATTCCAATGCCAAAGCCGATGGAAACAGGGATGAATCCCAGCTTTCCCATGCCCTCCTCTGCAGTCTGGTCTAAAGCCGGCAACAGCAAGCTAAAGAAGGATGCCGCCACCATTACGCCTGATGCAAAGCCAGATAACGCGCGCTGCATCTTCTCGCCAATCCCTTTCCTAAGAAGGAAAACGCTGGCTGCACCTAGAGTTGTACCGATGAATGGAATTAAGATGATCTGCCACATAGATTTGTCCTTTCCACATCTGTTTGCATTTGAAATTAGTTACTATTGAATACTCTAGAAATCCCCTTTTTCTTATATTACTGATTAACTGCGATGGGTTCAACAGTTATCGAAAAATATAAGTTTTTACGACCTGGCTCTTCTACTCCGATCTTAAATCTTATCATGTACGGATAAGATTTGATTTGCTCATATTTTTATCCGCAACTTTCCCAGTTTTTAAATCAGCTTTTCGTAGACCATACGGATAAAGAGTGTTGATTCATTAAATCTTATCCGCAAATCTTAATCTCATGCTTTCAGCATCTAGTTAAACTTGCGGATAAAATGTATTGAATCATTAACCCTTATCCGCAAGTCTTTTGAAAACCCCATTTTTAAACATAAAACTTGCGGATAAAATGTATTGAATCAACACATCTTATCCGCAAGCCTCCTAAAAGCCCCTCTTCAAATATTTAGTTTGCGGATAAAAACATTGATTCACTCTGCCCTATCCGCAAATTCCGCAGACACATATCCATTCCGATTTTTTCAGTCTCCTCTAATACTACACAGCCCCCTCAAGCCGCTGTCTCCGAACCAGCACCAACGCCAGCCCCCTCGCGACCAGCAGTCTCGCCAGTCACCTCAACCTCTTCACCAGCAACCTCCACAACCTTCGCATTGTACTTTTCCACATCCAAGAGCCCCTCAGTCTTGGCAGTAAGCACTGTCGCTGTAGCAGCGCCAACCACATTAGTTGCAGTCCTTGCCATATCTACAATTGCAGATATAGGTGAGAACAGAACGATGAGCTCCACCGGAAGCCCAGCCGCTGTGAACAAAGCAGTAGCAGTAATAGTTGCAGTTCCTGGAACTCCCACAGTTCCGATAGAAATAAGAAGTGTAAGTGCGATCAGTAAAGCGTACTGCCCAGCAGAATAGCTAATTCCCTGCTGATGAATAGTGAACACTGCAAGAAGCACTGGCCAAATACCTGCGCATCCAGGCATTCCAAGATTTGCGCCAAGTCCAGCTGTGAAAGCAGCCACATCACCATCCACGCCAATATTCTCTTTTAACTTGCTAACTGTAACTGGAAGCGTGCCAACACTGCTCTGAGAAGTGAAAGCCACAATTCCTGCAGGTGCGATCTTCTTAAGGAAAGTAAGCGGATTGAGCCTTCCAACAAGCCCTATCAGCAAGCTCTCTACGCCAAAGATCTGAATTGCGCTCAGCACATAAGCCACGATCAGCACAGAAAGAAGTGGTAAAAGATCCTCAACCTTGCTGCGTCCAACAGCCCTTGCGATCAGCGCTGTAACTGCATAAGGTGTAAAAGAAACAACGAAGCTGACAGCCCTGCCGAGTACTTTATTTGCGGCGTCCACAAACGCCTTAAATGGCTTAACAGTTTCATCTTTTCTAGCAACCTTATTGTACGCAAGTGCAACAACCAAGCCGAATATCAGGATTGGCACAACCGTATTGCTGCCCCACTCATTCACAATGTTCTTAGGAAAAAGAGCTACAATAGCCTCCACAGCAGTTGGAACTTCCTTTGCCTCTGTGGCCTCAACCGCATACTCAAAGCCCTTGCCCAGTCCCAGTGAAAGCGCTGCGATCAAAGTAAGAACACTTGCAGTAAGCGTATTCAGAAGCAGGAAAAGTACTGACTTAAGTCCCACCTTGTGAAGCCTCACCTGATTTCCGAGATTTGTGATACTTGAGATCACGCTGAACAGCAACAACGGAATCACAAATGCCTGAAGTGCATTCACATATACAGTTCCAAAAGCCGCAACCAACCTGAAGTTCTCCTTGAATATCAAACCTACCGCCACTCCGAAGGCAGTTGCCACCAGGGTTCTGATCCCGAAGCCCACATGTTTCTTCTTAAGAAAAAACAAAATTCCAAATAGTACAATCGTTGTTAGTAATGCGCCAATTTCCAAAATATTGATTTCCATAATCCTTTCCCTCCCTTATTTAAAATTGCCAAACATTGCTTCGTGATAGAATGTCGCTTGCGACATTCTTGTGCCGAGCGCGGTTGCATTCTATGCAACATTTTCATTACGCGCGAGTGCACATCCACAGCGGAGCGTTCTATGTAATAGGATTTTCCTATTACATAGAAATAGCCCGAAGACGAATGAGTCTCCGGGCCATATGGCATACGCTTTGTTTACAGTTACTTCTTACGCGTCCAGGCGTGAACATCGATGTGACAACACGCCAGCCATATATGATGCCCGGGTTTTTGTCATTCGACAACACATATTTTCGAATTTGCGATTTCTGATGTTGTTCATGTCCATGCCTTCCTTTCGTAAGATTTGGTAATACTTGAAATGTTTTAGATTTATTTGTTTGGGTTTTTTTATGTTGTAATCATAGTACCTCGCCCCGCGCCCCATTTCCAATACATGAAGCTTATAGCTTGCGATAACTTTGATGAACACCCTCGCTGAAGCACACGATCGTCACTTCCATCTCGTAGTCCGCATGCTCCCCGATCCATTCCTTAACTGTTAAAAGAGCTATCTTAGCCGCATTCACAATAGCATCCACCTGCAACCTTGTAATATCCCCAACATGATATTTGATTTCGCTCATATTATTCCCCCTCAAAGTAAAGCTTTTCAAATTTGATACATAGTATGCTATAACCCACATAACCCCTTGAACAGAGCTAGATAGTTCCTTTTATAGTCAATTATAGTGAATTATATTGGATTATAGTCAATTATATTGAATTATATTCTTTTATATTGAATTATATTTGATCAGAAAAAATTCCAGTTGCAAGATATTTGCCTAAGGAGCAAGAAATCTTCCGTCTGAGGCATACAATTCTTGATCAGACACTCCATCATCCGCAAAATGTATGCCTCAGGAGCAAAAAAATCTTCTCCTGAGGCATAAAACTCTCAATTCTTCACCTCTTCCCCGTAAAGTACGCTCCAACACCCACTCCAATAGCCAGCGCAGCCGCACCGATTATAATCTGCAGCATAAAGAGATTACTTCCAGACAGCCTCGGGCTTGCAATCAGCGGCACTGCGTCTTCTTCAATCTCCACATTGCTCGCATCCTGCTGCCCACCAACATTCCCAGCAGCCACATTATTCACATTTATCTTATCCTCGTCCTGATCCTCCTGCAGGTCAGCCTTCATGCCTGCTGCCGCCTTGAGCTCAGTGAGTCTTCCATAGGCCCCATCTAGAGCGGCTTTGTCCTGCTCATAGAGATCTTCCATGTCCTTCTTAAGTCCATCAACGCCATCCCTGACCCCATTAACAGCATCCATGGCTTCAGTTACCCTGGACTGCAGACCCAGCACGGAATCCATATATGCGGTGTAACAGTACACTTCTTCCTCAATGTCAGGAATTACATCTTTTGACTCCATTAACAGCTCTACGTCACTGGCAACCACTGAGGCGACATATCTTGCAAGTGTATTATAGCGCGATGGAAAAAAACCAATTCTTGCTTCATAATCCCTATCACGATTTGTGGGAACAAAAGGAAAAGTGATGTAGCCATATTGATTCTTCATGGTTGCTGTATAAATAATCAGATTGCCATCAGGATAAAGCTCATATTTGTATGTATAACTAGCTGGATACTCAGTATTACTACCGCTTGAATGCTCTCCAATTACCTGGCAACTATTGACAGTGCCTAAGTATGAATAAATCGGAATGGGATAACCATTTTCATCCTGACTATAATTACCATTCTCATCCGTCTCATAGCCTGTAATTACCTTTGGTGGCGGTGGAACCTCATCCAAAGTAAACACATCCACTCCCCTTTTTTCTCGAAGGTATGTGCAGAGATTAAGAGCAACCAGATCGTAAGCCAGTTCCTCAACACACTCATCAGTGTTCCCACCCGTAGCAATATCATTCTGAAGCTGCTCATTAAGCCTCACGATTTCCTTACGAAGCTCAAACTCATTGGGCTCCTTTATGTCCTCAATGTAGCCCTTTGTCCATCCATCCAGATAGTTCAGAGAGGCCATGGTCTCGCTGGTACTCCGGATAACTTTATTCAGGTAGTCGTCATGTTCAGTTTTCTTCTGCTGCATTCCCAGGAAGTAGTCGTAGAGCCTCTGGCTGTCCTGATTGGCGCTGTTGATACGCATCTTTCCCAGGAACATTGGTATCTGAGGTAAAAGAACTGCCTCATTAGCCTGGTCAAAGCGCTTGCTGATATAATCCATCTTCACATCAAACTTCTTAAGACCGCGATACAGCTCCTGTTCACCCTCCACATAGCGCTCCTTACTGCAGCCTGCAGAATGCACGTCAATCTGAGCCGTGGTCAGCCCTCCATTATACGGCTCCACGTAAGTGGCCACATCCATGATATCCTCAGCACCATCATTATATTTGCGCCACTCCGGATGAGCCCCTACCTCATTGCTTACCTCCATCAATGCCGCATAGACCTGATAGATCTTGGCATCAGCATCCTCCATATCCATGGTCAGCTTGTCATAGTTTGGAAAAACATCTATGACATCAGCCGGGGTCTCCACAGCATCCTCCTTAAGGCAGGCAACCACCATGGATCCTACCATCAGAGCAGTCAGCATGATTGTGATAATTCTTTTAACCAAAATCCTCATATAAATCTCCCATCAGTACTACTAAAAAAGCAGCATGGGGACGCTCCCTTTGCCCATCGAAATGAGTCAAAGAGAACCGTCCCCATTGTCATTTTATTTATCCTTCAAATTTATCCTCTGTCTTAGCAGGAATGATTGATGCAAGGCGAAGGAATCCGCAGTAGCCATTCTTATCAAGAAGTTTGTTGATATCGAAGCCTGCTGGGATAAGAACCGTCATCTTGGACTTCTTGTATGGGAATACAACTTCCAGGTTGATGGTTGCTTTCTTCGCGAAGGCCTGCAGGATCTCTCTGTCGAAGCATGCGATCCACTCTGTCTCAATTCTAAGAGTTCCGCCATCTGGAGTCTTCATGATATTCTCGATGATGATTCTCTTGAACTGAGCGTCTGTGAGCTTGCCCTTCTTGATCTTAACTGTTCTTGAAGCTGCGTTGTTATTACGGCTAGCACCAAGGACTGCAGGACCTGCTGCATCTGTTCCTGTAGGAGCACTTGCTGTTGTTGTGATTGTTACTGCATCGGCTGGGATCTCACCATCAGATGATCCGCCTGAAGATCCGCCTGATGACTGGCCGCCGCCCTGGTTACTGCTTGGGTTAGACTGGTTTCCGCCACCGTTGTCGTTGTTGCCACCGTTGTTGTCATCGCCACCAGTTGATGAGCTGTCCTTGATCACCATCTCTGGAGAAGCGAAGTATGCATTCATAAGGTATGATCCATTGCGAATTCCAGCCTGCTGGAATACATAATTCACGCCATCTACTACAAGCCCAACATCCTCTGCCAGATAGTAATCAGCATCATTTACAGTTACGATTACCTGTATTCTGTATGTTCCAGGATTAAACTCGTTACCATATCTTTGAGCAATTTCCCAATTGCCTTCAACGTATTTCTGCCAATACATACCTGTAATTGACGCATATCCGCCATCAACAGTGTATTTCACGCCAGAGTCAATTGTTTTACCATCTGCAAAAAGATCTGTCATATTACTTGTAGCGTTTACTGTTGAAATCTCAGTTGGCACTGGTTCTGGTGTGTCTTCCTTAATCTCTATCTCTTTTGAAATAAAGGTTCTCTCAGTTGCAGACTGGCCACCAAATCCAAAGATCTCCTGCCACTGCTCTGAGTTAACTGTGAGCTTAAATGATGAGTCAAATTCATATGACTCAATAGCATCACTATTGATAATTGCATCTACTTCGTAGCGCCATGTGCCAGCTGTGAATGTTCCATCTAGCTGCTCAGCCCAGGCATTTCCTTCTTTTCTGTACCAGCGGCCTGAAATTGTAATAGGTGCTGCTCCGCTGACATCAGACTCTGATGCCTTAATTTCAGCGATATCAAAGCTTGGATCCTGCACTGTTCCGCCATACTTTGCCAATGATAAATAATCGCTGGCTGCAGTAACAGATGTAAGGGCCTGTTTTTCTGGCTCTGGATCAGGTGTTGAGCTGCCCTTTACCTCAATCTCAGGAGAGGTGAATGAAGCCATTACAGGCAAGTCGCCGTTATTATCGACCATGCCAGAGCAGGTCCATTCCTGATTGTCAACAAAAAGAGCTAGATCTGTACTGAATCTGTGCGTCTTAGAGGCACTACTTTTAATATATACATACGTAGTATATCTATAGATTCCCTCTGAAACTGGTCCGCTGTTTCCAACCATCTTCCAGTTATCGCCGTCCTTAACCTCCCAGAAGAAGCCTGAGAATGTAACATATTCATCCATATCTGATGTGAATGATGGTATCTTAAGCTGTCCTCCATCCACCATAAAATCAGAAATGTCACTTGTTGCGTTAATCTCGGAAATAACTGTCTTTTCTGGCTCTGGATCAGTATTTCCAATCGTAAACTCAGGTGATACGAAATAATTTCCTATAACTTTCGTATCAGTACCAACTATGACTCCATTAAATGTCCATTGCTCTCCATTAGCATAAAACTCTATTTCATCAGTGATTGCGTAATCATCACTATCTGGCAATACAGAAACCATTATTCTATATGTTCCTGGTTTGAAAGTCGCCTCATTATACTGGCTCCACATATAGTTATCTTGATACTGCCAATAGAATGGAGTTACCTTTAAATGATCATCACTACTAAACGTAGGAAGAGCTACAGTTTGGCCATCCTTGAGAATTTCATCAATGTTGTGAGTTGCTGTTCCGCTTGTTATCTCAGTCTTTCCAGGTATGTAGGTATATGTATAACTAATCTCATACGTTTCTGAAAGTGGTGTTTTATCACTATTCACTGCAGTAATTTTGACAATATAGGTTCCATATCCAAGATCAGGGTCACTGCTCTTTATAGCATCAAACATGGTTCTAACATTAAACTCAGTTCCCGTTGCCCACTCAGTTCTTTCAACAGCAACAATTCGATACATTGAGGCTCCTTCAACTGCGTCCCAACGGAGCATATCTCCATCTATGCGGACATTCTGAAGTTCTGTAAGCGTAATTGAAGGATCCATAGCTGTAAACGCAGGTGAATAGAAATAATTACCTATGACTGAAGCGTCGGTATCAACCACATTTCCGGCATATTCCCAGCTCACTCCGTTAGCTACAAACTTTATTGCTCTTTCAATTTTGTAGTCATCACTTTCTGGCAATACAGAAACCAATAATCTATATGTTCCTGGCACAAAAGTTGATTTTCCATATGTTTTCCAACTGTCATCTTCTAATATTTGCCACTGAAGTGAATTTATTTGTAAGTGAGTGCTACTAGTAAAGGTAGGAAAGACAGTATTCTGGCCAATCAAAAGAATATCATTAATATCGTGAGTGCCATCTGCACTTGTTATCTCAGTAACTCCTTTTGGACCATAGATATACTGACCTGCAACAGCCTCTTTTGATAAGCTTTCCAAGTTGCCACCAATTGCAACAACTTTGACTTCATAAGTTCCTGGCTCAAAGCCATAGTTTTTACATGCATTATAAAGATTCACAGGTGCTTGTCCATAGTTACTACGCACACCATCTATAGAAACAATGTAATTATTTACGCCATCTATAGAATCCCAATATAAGTAATCTCCCTCAATGCGAACATTCTGAAGCTCTGGAAGAGGAGTTGTAGTATCTTCAACTGTATATTCACCAGATTTGAAGTAGTAAACATTTCTTGATCCATTCCAAACAATAACTGTGTAATAGTCACAAGCTACTCCATCAATTACAAGCTGTAAGCCTTTATCAATTTCAAATGAATCTGCGTAGTCTGGATCAAGATAAGCTGTAAGCTCTATTCTGTACTTGCCTGGAGTAAATGTAGTTCCGTAATAGGATTGATCTGTTCCATCATCTTTAACTTTAAGCCACCTATAGAATCCTACAGTTACTTCTGGTGTTTCGCTATTTGTTACCTGTGCATCTGTTCTCTTACCATCTAATTTCGCAATGTCGCTTGCATTAGTCTTTACAGATACACTCTTAATCAGGGTTTTCTTAGGAACATAATTAAATTCGAACTCATATGCTTCTGTATACTTGTGGTTAGTATCAAGCGCATAGAACCTCATCTTATAGGCTCCTGCCTCCAGCCCCTTATCATGGCAGCAATCTGCAAGGTCAAAAGGCATGCCATCGACAAAAATCGCTTTCAGGTCATCACCAATATCAAGCCTGTATCCTAATGATTCTTGGGAAGTCTCCCAATATAAAAGATTTCCCTCAACGTGCACAGTACTAAGGTCCAGGACTTGTTTAGCTTTTTCACTATAGGTATACTCTCCTGCAACAGACTTCTCTGACAGGTCATCCATGTCACCATCGATTGCAACAATCTTGACCTCATAAGTCCCTGGTTGTATGCCCAAGGATTTACACATCTCATTAAGATTCACAGGTGATGTTATATAGTTATCCGTCACATCACCTATGGCAACATTATACATATCTGCGCCATCTAAAAGATCCCAGTATAAGTAGTCTCCCTCTATGCGGACATTCTGAAGCTTAGGAAGTGTAGTTGTAGTATTATCAATCGTAAACTCAGGCGATAATAAAAAATTACCTCCTAATTTCGACACAAAACCAGATACTTTTCCTTCATATGTCCATCTCTCTCCATTTGTATAAAAATCTATTTCTTTATTGATTACATAATCATCATTATCTGGTACTACAGTAACCCTCAATTTATATGTTCCTGCCCTAAATGTCGCATCAGTATATTGGTACCATCTAATGCCATCATAATATAACCAATAATTTGGAGTTACTTTTAAATGATCATCACTACTAAAAGTAGGATAAGAAACATCTTGGCCGACCTTAAGAACATCAGCAATATCGTGAGTTGCTGATCCGCTTGTTATCTCGATCCTTTCTTTATAGTTATAGATATACTCACCTGCAACAGCCACTTGTGACAAATCGTCATTCATGTCACTTGTAATTGCAACGATTTTAACTTCATAACTCCCTGGTACCATACGCCAATCTTCACAGGCACTAGAAAGATTCACAGGTGAGCTTCCAAAGTTATCACTCTTAGTACCTACAGAAACTTTATATATCTCTGCACCATCCAGAGAATCCCAGTATAAGTAATTTCCCTCTATGCGGACATTCTGAAGATTAGGAAGTGTATTTTCTTTATATGTGTACTCTAAATCATATGCTTCTGAAACTGGTATATAATCATAATCCACTGCAGCAATGCTGACGGTATAGGTTCCATATTCAAGATCAGGGTCTTCTACATTCTTTATTTCATCTAACATCTCCCTGATATTAAATGGAGAATGGAATGTCCACCAAGTCCTACCAGCAACACTTATTTCATACCTGAAGACATCTGCAATTTCATCAGGAATTTCATCCCAATATATATATTTTCCCTGTAAGCTAACATTCTGAAGCTCAACAAGTGTAGTTGATTTTTCAACCGTAAACTCAGGTGATAAGAAATAATTACCTATAACTTTCGCTTTAGAATCAACTACGTTTCCAAAATATGTCCATCCTATTCCATTAACATTAAACTGTATTTCTCCATTGATTTCATAATCACCACTATCTGGCAATACAGAAACCATCAATCTATATTTTCCCGCCCTAAAAATCTCACTATCATAATCCTTCCAATTACCATCTTTTAGATATTGCCAATAATACGGAGTTACTTTCAAATGATCATCGCTACTAAAAGTAGGATAAGCAACATTTTGACGAGCCACAAGAATATCAGCAATATTGCTAGTAGCTGATCCGCTTGTTATCTCAATCTTTTCTTTATAGCTATAGGCATACTCTCCTGCAACAGCCTCCTCTGATACGTCATCCATGTCGCCATTAATTGCAACAATTCTGACTTCATAAGTCCCTGGTTTTATACCTAAGTTTTCACATGCATCAGAAAGATTCACTGGTGATTTTGTGTAGTTATCACTCACATCACCTATAGACACATTGTATAAATCTGCGCCATCTAAAAGATCCCAGTATAAGTAATCCTCCTCTATACGAACGTTCTGAAGCTTTGGAAGTATAGTTGTAGCATCATTAACCGTATATTCTGCAGATTTAAAAAAGTATTTATACTTTGTTCCATAAGATACTTCTCTACCTTCATTAGAACAAGCTACACCATCAACAAAAAGCTGTATGTGATATTCATCTATTTCAATTAAATCCCCATACTTCTCCTTATCAAAAGAAGCTGTAAGATTCATTTTGTACTTACCTGGAGTAAATGTAGAACCATTATAGTGTTGCTCTGTTCCATCATCTTGAACTTTAACCCACCCAGAAAACTCTACAACTATTTCCGGTATATCATTATTTGTTATCTGTACACCGTCAGTCTGACCATTCGTTCTCATAATACTTCTTGCATTAGAACGTACAGATATGCTTTTAACCCAAGTTTTCCTAGGTACATAAGTATAATCAAACTCACATGATCCATAAGTACTACCTGAAGAATTGTAAGCACTGAGACGCATCTTATAGATTCCTGCTTCCAATTTAGCCTCGTAACAAAAATCTGCAAGATTATAAGACCTGCTGTCGAGATTTACGCTTCCATAATGACCTATAATTTCAAGATAGAATGTCACAGCATCAGAAGATGCCTTCCAGTATGCAACATCTCCCTCAACATGCACTGTAGGATTTCCGCTATAGATAAATTCTCCTGCAGCAGCAGTTTCTGTAATATACTCGTCTCCACTCTTTGCAACGATTGTTATTTCATAAGTCCCAGGGTCTGCATATTTGTGCGCACACTCCTCATAAAGATCATAAGACGAACCAGAGGTAGTAACTCTAATGTCATTACCTATAGTTATATAATAGCTATTCGCACCATCATAAAGATCCCAGTATAAGTAATCTCCTTCTATACGAACATTCTGAAGTTCTGGAGGAGGAGTTGGAGTCGGAATGTCTCCAACTATATATGGCTCAGATCTGAAACAGTATTCTATTTCTCCATTCCAGTCATAGATGATGTAACATTTACAAGCTACGCCATCAATTACAAGTAGTAAGTCTTCATCTATTTCAAATGAATCTGAATACTCTGGTTTAAGACTAACCGAAAGATCTATTCTGTACTTACCTGTAATAAATGTATTTCCGAAATCCAATTGATCTTTTCCATCATCAGTAATTTTAACCCACGAATTGAATTCTACAATCACTTCCGGTCTATCAACGCTTATTATCTGTACAGTAGAAGTCTCACCATCTTCTTTTGCAATACTACTTGCATCAGTCTGTACAGTTACGGTCTTTATCAGAGTTTTCTCAGCTTTTTCACTATAGGTATACTCTCCTGCAACAACCTCTTCTGACAGGTCCTCCATGTCAATATTGATTGCAACGATTTTTACCTCATAAGTTCCTGGTTGCATATTAAGATGACTACACTCATCATAAAGATTCAAAGGCGAATTATTGCAATTATCACCTTGCCCACCTATTGTGACAGTGTACATATCTGCGCCATCTAAAAGATCCCAGTATAAGTAGTCTCCCTCGATGCGTACATTCTGAAGCTCTGGAAGTGTTTCTTTTTCTGGAGCATAGGTATAGCTAACCGTACATGGTCTTGAAACCTTTTCACCACTCTGCGCCAGAGCAGTAACTGTGACATCATATGTACCATAATCAAGATTCCAATATTCGCACTTAGATCTCAAATTAATCAAGCGATCCAAGCCAACTGATGAATGTCCAGCAACTTCAAGCTTATAGTACCCAGCGCCACCTACTTCGTCCCATAGAATATAATCGCCCTCTATTCTCATGTTACTGATATTTACGAGAAACCCTCTAGTTGCACCAAGTGTTAAAAGAGCTTCCTCTTCTTCCTCAGCGTCCTCTTCGCCCTCTGCTGAATCCTGCTCTGCTGCCGCGTCAGACTCATCATCATCGTCATCTTCATCACCCACTAATTCCTCTGGGTTATTTGAAGGCGCAGCGTTAGGATCCTGGTTATTGTCTACTGGAGGCACATAATCAGGATTATCTTCTGGATTCTGTTCTGGCACGTAGTCAGGATCCTGATCTGGATCCTCTACGCCAGCTCCATCGCCTGAGCCGCCGGACTCATCGCCAGATTCTTCGTTCTGGTCCACGTCAAGAATGGTAGCAGGCACGTCTCCCTCTACCGGATCCTCTGCATAAACAGCCACTGGATGAAGTACCAGTCCGACACTCATCACTATGGCAAGCAACTTAGTCAAGAACCTCTTTTTCATATTTTTTACCGCCTCTCATAAAAAACGTTTCGTACCCACTGTCTATCTTAACAATTTGCCGTATAAAAATAAGTATCTTTTGGTTACCTCTTTTCATCCCCAACTAAAAAAGAGATAGTTCTTTTAGCCTGTTAAAAGAACTATCTCCATGAGTTTCAATTATTTATAAATATACGTAAACCATATAGAATCATCTCATCTATATCCACGATTCAATGACTATTATTTACTCGCCCTTCAGGAACTGCCTGATATCGGATCTCTTCTCCATCTCCGTCTTCTCAAGGATTCCAGAAACCACGCGCTTGATGTAGCCGTAGGAGTAGTTGGTCTTCTCGGCAATCTCCTGGTTGGAGAGGCCCTCTGCGATGTACTCGGAAACCTTCAGCTCAAGGTCTGTGAGCTTTCCTGCCAGCTTACGGTAGTTGTCAGTCTGTATATCTTTTTGCCGAAGGGGCGTAGAAATGCGGTTCTTGACCCTCGCCAGGAACACGCTCTTAACGAAGGGCTTGGTGATGTAGTCTGCAGCGCCGTATTCAAAGCCCTTTATCTCAAAGTCCGCTCCATCCATAGCTGTCAGGAAGATGATGGGCACACCTCTGCCCTGCTCAAGGCTTCGGATCTCCCTGAAGGTCTCATAGCCGTCCATGTCTGGCATGTCCACGTCAAGAAGAACCAGCTGATAGCCAATGCCCTTTCTGATGAAGTCAAGGGCCTGCTTCCCTGATTTGGCAAGGCTTACACTATAACCGGTATTGATCAGTATGTCCTCTATGGTGTTTAGCATATTGATATCGTCATCAACACAGAGAATTCGGTAGCCTTCCATCCACGCCTCCGAATTTGAATCCAAATTATCGCGTTTTACAGGTTTCTTCACTTCCATCATAGTAGTCTACCCTCAATAAAAAAGTATCCTTTGGTTACCTCTTTAACGACCGGGCCAGTTCCTCCGCCCTGTCAAAATCAATGTCTTTTACCGCATCCCTGATGGCGCCGATCTCAGCGCTGTCGCAGGATTTGGCCGCCAGCTCGTCGATGTACTTAAGGGCCGGAGCCTGGTTGCCGTTACTGATGGCCTCTATGAGCCGATCCACCAGCATGCTCTCATCAAGAGCCTTCAGATTCTCCTGATCCTCCGACTCCAGAGTTGGCCTGATCTTCTCAAACTCAGTAAGGAAGGTAGTCAGCCCCTCCTTCGCCCTCTCCCATTCCATGAAAAAGAGCTTTGAAGCCGCCTCCACGTAATCGCCGTCGTTATCTTTAGCGCGCCTCTCAAGACGCCTTGCATTGTAGTAAAGGTCCTCTGCGCCTACGTTTCCGGAGTTGCCCTTCACGGAGTGTATGATCAGCGCGGCTTTTTCGTAGTCTTTCTTTTGAATTAGCTCTTTTAACTCATCGATACTGGTATCGGTGCGGTCCACGAAGACCTGGGCGATCCTGACGAACTGCATGATGTCGCCGCTTAGGTGCTTCATAGCCATGTCAAAAGAAATATCGTATTCAGCAAGGTCGCTGGTAAATTCTTCAATAAGTTCCTCGGGAACCTGGAGCTGGTCGGCCTTCTCCACGATGGTGACGATAGATTCCGGAAGGTGCCTGATGAGGGCGTTCTCAAGAAGTGACACATCCACAGGCTTAAGAAGGTAGTCATCAAAGCCCTTCTCCATGAAGAGTTTGCGGCGATCGGGAGTGGCGTCGGCGGTAAGGACGATGATTGGGGTCTTCTTACCCTTTGCTTCATCCATGGCGCGAAGGTGCTCCATAGCCTCTATTCCGTCAATGTCAGGCATCATGTAGTCCATGAGGACAAGGTCGTAAGCTCTTTTACCAAAGAGGTCGTAACACTCCTGGGCGGACTGAGCGGTGTCAATCTTGACCATGGTGCGCTTTAACAGGGACTTAAGAACCGTCAGGTTCATGTTGTTATCGTCAACGGCAAGGATCTGGGCGTCGGGAGCGATGAAGGTATCGTCGGAAGAGCGCTCGCCCTCTATGCCGGTGGTTTTCTTAAGTTTTAGGTCGAACCAGAAAAGGCTGCCCTCGCCGTATTTACTCTTTACCTGGATCTGGGTGCCCAGGAGTTTAGCAAGGTTGCCGGAGATGGCAAGGCCAAGGCCGGTGCCCTCGATGCCGCGGTTACGGACAATGTCGGATCTTTCGAAGCTTTGGAAAATCCTGTCCTGGTCCTCCTTCTTGATTCCAATACCGGTGTCGGAAACTTCGAAGTGCAGGGTGACGGTGTCGTCGTCCTCGGCTTGCTTTAAGACGCTGAAGACGATGATACCTTCCTTGGTGTATTTAAAGGCGTTGGATAAAAGATTCATCAGTATCTGGGTGATTTTACGGGCGTCGCCAATCAGGAACTTAGGCAGGTTTTTGTCTGTGTCCAGTACGAATTCAAGGCGCCTACTGTCAGCCTCCTTCTTGTAGTAGCCCTGGAGGATATCGATCAGGTCTTTTAAATTGAACTTCTCTTCGAAGAGCTCCTCCTTGCCCATGTCGATTCGGGACAGGTCCAGGAACTGATTGACCATGAAAAGGAGCTGTCTACCTGCGGCATCAACGTTCTGGGAATATTCCACGATCTGCTTGTTCTCGGCTTCCCGGAGTATCATCTCGTTCATGCCAAGGAGCATGTTGATGGGAGTTCGGATCTCGTGGCTGATATTGGCAAGGAGCACGCTTTTGGCGTTACTGGATTCCTGGGCCAGGCGCTGCTGCTTGCGGTATTCCAAGATGTACAGCATGAAGATGACGCCGATGCCGATGCTGGAGATGACGATTCCGGAGATCTGGTCGAAGAACTGGTTGGCCGGTGTGTCGAAGGGCTTCACCAGCTCAGGGTGCATGTGGGCCACGTGGGCGATTGCCACGTAGAAGGACACCTGGAGGATCTCCATGAATATCAGGAGCTTGTCCCTGTACATCAGCAGGGTGAACAGAATTCCGAAGGAAAAGAAATAGGGCATGGAGCCGTAGAGGCCGCCCATCTCAAAAAAGAGCATGCCAAAAAGCCCCATGAATATCACCACGGAGGTGATGAGGTATCCAAGCAGGTAATGGCCGGTGCGGTCTACGAAGTAGATCAGTGCGATGCTGCCCAGGGCCGCCGCCATGTTGATTGCGAAGCCGGATAAATCTGTGATCGTAAAAACAGACTGAATGGCGCCAACAAGAGAGATGATGGCGCCAGCTGTTCCCAGGAGCTTGAAAAAGATAATGTCCAGTTCCGTTTCTTTTTTGTAGAAGTTTAGAATCTTATCTAGGATTTTGTTCATATTTCTTTTCCGACAGGTTAAGAACAACGCCGACAACGGCCACTACAGCAAAGGCTGTAAGCATTAAATAGAACAGGGCATAATCACTACCAGAACTTCTGGCTGTTGAAGCCATCGGAATCTGGGAATCTTCAAGGGTCTGGATATTACTATCGGCTTCAACATTGTCAGCCACCACTGCTGGAGAATTGTTGGCAACAATGTTCAGGATGTCATCGGTGGAATCGGATGGCTCAAGGCCTGCGCGGATCTTGGCCTGGTTGAGGAGGGTGGAGAGATCCTGGAGGTCGGAGTCGTAAGTGAGAGTGGTATCTCTAAAGTTTACTAAAGGAGACCCGATGTTGATATATAAATCTCTAAATACCATTGCACAAGCGTTAGACGCCGTCTTTACGGTCTCTATTTGTGCATTTTCTGCTTCTATGGCCTTTTCATCCGGATTTAAAAATGAATTAATCTTGGCAATTTCTTCATCTGCATAGAATAAATATGCCGGTCTATCAGCACAGTCGTTTACTGGATCCCAGATTTTTATTCTTCCATCATCCTCCTCTACATACTGGTAAAAGTAATGTATTGTACCTACCCCAAAAGAGGCAAACCCAACCGCCACTTCCATGTTATTTTGCTCTATCGTCTCATACACTGGCCCATAATTACCATTTTCATCTTCTTTATAGCCAACGTACTTATCATATGATGAACAATACTTATAGCTTTCGAGTGTACAAGCTGAGCCATCAGAAGTATTTCTGCAATACCTAATGAAGGCACTAGAAGCCACCAACTTCTGGACAAGCTCCTCTACAGCTTGCGTATGATCGTCCCTTGATAGAGTTTGATCATTAACCTTCGCATACAGTTTCAAAATATCTTCATAGAACTCCCTTGTACTTTCATTCACTCCATATCGTACAGGCTTATCCCAAAACATAAAGCCAGCACCATAGCTATTCAACTTTATAATGGCATTTGCCATTTCATCAAAAACTGCTGTTTTTGTTTTACTAACATCTCCAACAAGGCCTTCGGCGCTTGTATAAATTTCATCTGAAGCCAAAAGCTTTTTCTGCGCTTTATTTATATATTTATCCGGATTATTGGAAGTACTTGCCTTCTCCATCAGCTCATCTGCTTCCTGTACGTTCTTCCTTATGAGGGCAAACTTATCAGATAGCTCTTTTTGCTCATCCAGGTATTCTGTGTATTTGTCATAGGCAGTGCGCAAGTCTTTATTGCATTCCTCTTCTATCCAGTTCAGATCGTGTTTCATTGCTTCCACATCTGATGGATAAACGATGTCAGAGATCTCATCTAATTTGGAATACTCTGCAATAACCACTTCCGCAAGATCATAGAGCTCCTGATAATACTCCATGGTCTCAACAATTTCGCCCTGCATCTCATCGCGGGCCTGGAGCCTGCCAAAACTCTTCCCTTTGGTGCTAAATGACGCCACACCAACTGTGGCCACTAAAATGACGCACATAAACAAAGCCAGAATCTGCTTCCAATGGGTATCGATGCTAAATTTCTTTTTTTCCATAATGCACCTCATGACTTCTTAGGATTCACCAACAACCTCAGGCCAACTACTGTTGCCAAAACAACTGCTCCAATCAATACTAGAAGTAATATGTATTTGTTTCCTGGAAGACTTGCACCGGATGAAAGAGGGACGGTGTCTTTGGTAATGGACTTTAGTAGAGGATTCTCCATCTGAGCTGCTGCTTTTGCCTGGGCTATTTGGTTATCATATTCCTGCATCTTAACATAGTAATCTGGAACATCATCGCCAAAAAACGTAGCCAATTCTATCTCACTGAGATTTCCCATTAAACGGGCTGATCCGTTCATATACGCATGACCGCTATTCTCACTTACTTCTCCTAATCTACTTTCAGCAGCTATGGTCCCATCATCTGCATCAAAAAATGCAGATATTCTTTCTACTTCCGCTTTGGATTCGTACAATATTGTTTTTGAATAAGTATTAGTAGGATCCCAAATCTGTACATTCCCGTCCTCACAAACTCTAAAATCATATTTGACTTTTGAATCGTATGGGTGCCTGTCACCTTCAAATTTAATTGTTACTATCACACACTTATATTCTACTTCTGAACGTTTTTCCAATCCTCTGCCATTTTCATCTATTACAGTTAGTGTTGTATCAGTTGTGATAGAACCATTCTTATACTCTATTAATGTGGCATCTTCTCTATAATTTAAACAATTCTCATAAACTCTCCATGCCATCAGCTTTGTTACCAGCTCATTTGCATCTTCTGTATAATCCTCTCCTGCCTCTACTTTCTTTGTAACCTCTTGATCCAGTCTTACAATATCTGACAGGATATCTTTTGCTTTGTCTGCATTTTCTGGTCTTTTAAGTTTTTTTCTGAAAACCTCAATCTTATCATAACTTCTGCTAAGCGCAGTTCTACACTTATCACAATTAAGCATAAAAAGGTTGAGGTTAGTATTTTCTATTTCATAGTATTCTCTAGAAATCATGAAAACATTCTCTGCAAGTAGTATTTTATGGGATGCCTTTTTCATCAATATATCATGCTCACGTCCTGATAATTTTTCAGCTTCCTCCATATATGAATATGCATCAGTCAGACTCTTATCAACAATCTCCAAGCTAGTATCAAGCTTTTCCTTATTAGTGATAAGATTTCCATAATTGTCATAGGCATCTCTTAGGTATGAAGAACACACCTCTTTAGCCTCATCAATATATTGTTTCAGGGTTTTGATCTCCACCTCGGAAATAAGGCTAGACTCTTTGTTAAAGTCAACAAAAGAAAGATACGCATCGTCTGCAAGATTGTGTATTCTAGGGAGATCATCGATTATACTCAGAATTTCAAGCTGCTCTTCAGTAAGATTCTGATTTTCAGAAAGATTTTGTTTCTCGCTAAGGCTTTGTCTCCAAAGTCCAACACATAGTGGTGCTGCCACGAGCACAGCAGTAAGAGCCAGTGCAAGACCCCTTTGCGCCAGCTTGATTTCGCCAAGTTTCTTTATTCCCATAACCCACCTCATTTTGAGAAAAGAAAACGTTTTTCCGTTTCCTATTGTAGCAGAAGTGTACGGAATATCGCAATAGTTGTGGTTGGAAATTGTGTGAGGCTGGGCGGATAAGATGTGGTGATTCAACACCCCCTATCCGCAAGTTTTTTCTGGAGAAAAATAGTTTCCAAGGGAAATTACGGTAAAATAAGAAAAAAGTCCATTTTTTCTGTACTGATATATGGGATAGCATTTAATGGTTAACGGAGAATAGAGAAGGTGTCCCTATCTACAAAAAAGCGAACGAGTATTATCTACAAGACATTCATTCTAGAAAGAAACAAGGAAACCACTACGGCAAAATTTGAAAAAAGGGCGATTTTTCTGTATTTTTCGCAAATCACTTTCTCGAAACCAAAACTCAAAAACTAAATTTGCGGATAAGATGTACTGATTCAATACTCCTTACCCGCAATTTCAATCTAAGCATCCACGCTGATATTCAGTGCGATTGCCATTTTTCATTTTCTAACTCTCTTATTTCTCAAACACAAGCACATTCCAAGACAGTGGTTTAACATACATCTTAAATTCACCATCCACAAGCTCGTAATCACTTCTCTCCTCAGGAACAATCACTGTCTCATCCTCATAAGAGTTCTTTTTATCAAGATCATCAGTCTGCATGCTGTGGACGGATGCGACCTTGTAGCCCTCGAAGCCCTTCAAGTCCACGGTGAGTGGATACTCTGCGTCCTCGTTTCTGTTGATGACAAAGACAGTAACGCGCTGATGCTCCTGATCCCAAGCGCTGGCTGAGTCGATGAAGTTGACGCCCTCCTTGCCGGTGTACTGTGATGTGTCCTCGATGGCGTAGCCAGGCATGTCATAGGTCTCGCTCTCCACCTTGGTGTCCAGGGCTGTGCCCTTGGCAAACTTGATAAGGTCCATGAAAACGTGATGGGAAGCTGACTTCCACACATGATCGTGGTTGGATGCAGCAAGGGCTGGAAGTCCACCTGTCATGCAGCCAATCTTAACTCTGTCGGCGTGACGTAAGAGCGCAAGCTGAATTGATGCCATTGAAAGAGCATGAAGCATGTCGCCGCCTGGGAACTGACGCTCAGGCATGTTGTCAGGATCGTGGCGAACATAGTGCCTGTCTGGGTCGAACCTGTAGTGGTTCCTGGCCATGTTGTAGCGACCATAGCCCGGATGCAATGCCTCCAGAGGCCTGATCATTGCTCCATATTCGTCAAAAGAAATATTGACCTGCTTAGGAGATCTGTGTTTGGAAGCCACGTAGTCGATCATGGCAACCTCAGTGTTGATGAAGTCCTCGTAGTACAGTGCGCCGCCAAGGAGAGCTTTGATGTCTCCGGGAGGTGCGCTGTGATAGTGATGAACGCTGACATAGTCCACCACGTCGTAACACTTGTTAAGTGCGGACTCATCCCAAGCTGGAAATCCCTCCATGAAAGGAGCGCTGGAGCCGCACACCGCTGTTTCTATTGTTTCGTCGATCCACTTGATGGCCTTGGAAGTCTCGAGAACCTTGACGCCGTAGCCCTCTGGATCTGCACTCCAGGAACCTAGCTGCCATGGGCCATCCATCTCGTTGCCCAGATACCACATCTTCACATTGTAAGGATCCTCGTGGCCATAGCTCTTTCTAAGGTCAGACCAGTAGGTGCCGCCCTCGTGATTAGTGTACTCCACAAGATCCATGGCATCCTGGATTGTGCCAGTGCCCATGTTCACTGTGTAGAGGGCTTCTGTGCCAACCTTGGCTGCCCACTGCAGATACTCATCGTGCCCCACTTCGTTGGTGTAGTACTGATGCCAAGCAGGATCCAGCACGCCCTTCCTCTGCGCCATAGGGCCAATGGAATTCTTCCACTGCCACGCAGACACGAAGTTACCGCCTGGAAGCCTTACCGCAGGCAGGTGTGTATTCTTGATTGCCTCTATGAAATCTCCGCGAAAGCCCTGTTCATCAGCTGTTGGATGCTTAGGGTTAAACATCGTTCCATTCACCATCGTGCCAATGGGCTCAAGGAACGCAGAAAAAAGTCTATCTGAGATCTCCCCAATCTTGTAGGCTGGATGTACTGTAATCTTTGCATTCTGTGCCATATGCTACCTCCCCAAAACTAGTTGTTGCAAAGCGATTCAATTTGCTGACAATTGCGTGATCCGAATTCTTCCAGATCGCAATCCGTGAAAATAAAAAGCCCGATACATTACATGTTCTAAATGTAACATATCAGGCCCTGTGTTCTCTAAAGCATTATTGCCGGAATTATGCCAATTCTTGCTAAGTTGGGGTCAGATTTTCTGGTAAATAAATACACACCCCTTATCAAAATATGGTCGAAGTCGATCCTGAACTTTTGCCTCACTTTCTGGATCTAATCTAGCAAAATTGTATTCATTTAAATATCTATCAAGAAGTTTTCCTTTTTCATCCACTGAAAAACCATATAATATCTCACACCCAACAAGTTGTTTAGCTTGCTCGCATATTGGCAATATGAAATCATTAAATATAATCAGACCACACCCTTTACTCGCTGGATTATGGCGTATATAAATATCATTTACTGCCAGCTCTGCCAATTCTATCCCCGATATCATATCAAATACAATTCTTTCTTCATTATCAATCTTAACAGCTCTTTCATTCTGAGAAACCATTCCAGTCTTTAAACCAAAAAAGGCCACCAACTCATCTGTTATCATATCTCTAACCAGATAAATTCGCTGTGCCCCCAATTTCTCATCATGATATGCATTATTCTGTAAATACTCCAGAAGACCTTTTCCTTCCGAATTGGTAACCCGAAAATCGTCTATATCCTGCATGGTCTTTCTAGTCAAAACCAAATGCTCGCAATAAAACACTTCATTATGGTTTACAACACTACTCTTTTTCACGCTTTTCCGCTGCCAAGATACGACGTTTCATAGCTTGAACTTTTTCTTCCATCTCTTTACGAGAAGGTTTATCTGATTCGCGAATCTGATCGATTATCTTAGTTCCAAGTTCACCAGGAATGTCTGTCAAAGTGTATGTAACCCTTCCAGCCATATCTAGTCCTCCTATCATAGGCATCTCTCCTTCCTTATTATCATTTAATAAAAACAAGGAAGAGAAAAAAGACTTATCATCACACTCATTATACCAACAAAGTCACTTCAATTGACAATTTAGTAATAAGGAAAGCTTTTAATTTCTCTCACCTGTTTTATCGGCATATTCCATTCGCACCTTATAGGCTATCAATCTAAGTACATAATCCGGCATCTGCCTCTGCTCAAGTTCCCAATCAGTAATAGTTCTATATGGAATTCCTAACCAATCAGCAAATTCCCTGCGATTCATACCTGTAAGATTCCTAACAGCTCTGACACAATATGCAGTTAATCTCTTACCTCTTTGCTCCGAACCATCTTCTTCACATTCAATGGTTAGATTTAGTCCCTCGATATCTACATTATATTCGGCACTCATAAGACACCTCACATAGTAACGCAATGCGTATATACTTATTATATTACGCATTGCGTGAATGTCAACCTTTTCTTTTTCATTTTGGCATATAAGAAAGCATGTTGCTTGCAACATGCTCGCGCCGAGCGCGGTTGCATTTATGCAACATTTACCTATCGCGCGATGTGCAGATCACTTGGCGAGGTTTTTTCGAGCCTAATGAAATGTCATACACAGTAGTGCGCATCCATAACGGAGCGTTTTTTATGATATAGGAATTTCGGAGAAATTTCATATATCACAAAAAAGCCATGTACTTTGTAATTAGTACATGGCTCTATAACAATCATCAATTTGAATTTCTTCTCACGCCTCGCCTACTCTGATGAGCTTTCTGAAGAACTCAACTGCATCAGTGAGGTCGTTCTCATCAGGATGTCCCTTGCTGGTTCCGCCCACAAGCTTGAAAGGTCCGAAAGTGTTGTAACCGTGACATGTGAACTTGCCCACAACCTCAGCGTTCTTGCCCTTGATGGACTCAGCCATAGACTTGGAGAAGTCTTTGTTCATGGCACTTGTCATGATGTAAAAGATCTTCTTATTCTGAGGAAGGTTAACCTGTGCGAAGTTCTTAACCTGCTGATGGAACTGCGCCGCATAAATTCCGCTGGCAAAACCGATCAGATCGTAACCCGATAGATCTTTTTCCTGAACCTGTGTTGCGTCAACAAGCTCAACGTCGAACTCCTTGGCAATTGCGTCAACAACCTTCTTGGTGTTGCCGTGATGTGTTGAAGCGTAGATGATTACTGCGTTACTCATAATTAATGCCCCCTTTGAATGTATTTAACCTTATTTATTCTTCTTATCTATAATCTCCGCAATCTTGAGGTAGCAAGTGCCCACCGCAAGCAGGAAAATAAACAGCAAAAGTATCCACCAGCCTGTACCCATGAAAGGCAGCTCGTCAGTGAAACCGAAGGCTCCCGCTGGACTTCCCCAGTTCAGGAAGAAGTAAGGATAGTTATAGCCGCCCTCGTAGAACTCCCAGCCCTGTACATAGCCGATGCCTGCATAGATCGCGTAAAGGATCGGTGGAATCAGGACGAAAGGCACATTCTTCTTGCTAATCCTGGCCTTAGGCGCAACGATAAAGAAATCAGCCACTGCCGCAATCGGCACAACCACGTGGGTTAGCACGTTATGAACGTTCCATGCTTTGCTGCCAAGCGTTGGCGCCAGCACGAAGCAGAACACAACTCCCGTCAAAGTTATAGCCACCGCGCCTACGAACTTGACCACGAACCACGCTCTGCTAACCGCCCTGTCTCCTCTCATGAGGAAAAGACCTATCGCACTTATGATGGCTACTGCAATGTTGGACTGAATCGTGAAATACATGAAGGCTCTCGATCCGCCCATGAAAAAGTTTCCGTCGCCAAAAGCACTGATCGCTGTGCCCACAAACGCGGATACTATTACGATGACCTTGAGTAAGATGCTTAGTTTCTTTTGATTTGATGATAATAATATTCTGGCTGATCTAGCCACTTTATTTGATGATTTGCTCATGGTGATACCTCGCTGTGGAACTGGATTAGTCGCTGAATTCATTATGTTCTCTAAACTATAGCCTTCTCGAAGTGAATAGCTATTGCTGTTATGGGTAATCTCTAGTGCCACGAATAATTATATTGCATTGAGCGCAATATGATTGTATCACATCTTTTGTTTTTATCAAGTATTTTTTATCAATTCATCTCCTGTGCGGATAAAAAGCCCATTTCTATGTATCTTATCCGCAAGCCATTATACCGTGCAGTCATCTCTCCCCACAGCGTCTATCACCAGTCACCGCAACTCCAGCGTACATCAGCAATATCACTACAACCACAAGCACCGCATATCCCACCAGATACCCAGGATTGCCCATGAATCCTGCAAGCCAGCCAAGTGGTGTTCCAGGCAGCGGCCAGTTTATAAAGAAGAAATTACAATCATACTTCTTATCAAAGACGTACACAAACGGCGTCACAACGCCCAGAAACAGTAGATTGTAGTGAATATGTTTAATTGAAGGAGATAGCTCTTTTGACAAATAGATAGTGAGCGGATATGCCACCAAAAGCCCGTGCCACGCGTAGCTGTAGAGGTTCATGAAGTTCAGCACCGGGTAATAGATCGTCCAATCCGCAAAAATCAGCGCGGCCACTGAGGCAGGCATGATGACGATGAACGCGATTTCTCCGAAGAAGTCTTTGGCCCACTTCCAGGGTAGCCACTCGCGCAAAAGAAATACGAAGATTCCGAAACTGCAGATGTGCAGCGGAAGATAATATGGGCCGAAGCGATGGACCCTGATAAGGAACGCGTCCTTGAAAATTTCCATGAGAAACATGATGACTGGGATGACCTTGAGAATGTAGTGTCTACGGCTGGCATGTTGATTCTGACTACGACTACTATGTTCCTTGTCACGATTCTTCTCCGACTCAAAACCGCCATCACGTCTCGCAACCAGTAGTGCCCGCACCAGCATTGCCACCAGCATTGCCACCAGCACCAGCGTCACAGCCACACTAATCAGATGGGTCATCCCAAACAAGGGATAGCCCATTCCTGCAGGTATGTCATCCTGTTGTTTCCAGAAATAATCAAGCATCAATAGTGAACCCTCACCACTCTCGCCCCAAAACACTGTAGTATTCAGTCTCTAGTCTTTAATCTCTAGTCTTAAGTCTTAAGTTTTCAGCCCTCAGTCTTCGCCCACCAGGTGCACGATCTCAGCCGCGTGCCCCACAGCTGGCAGGAACTTCTCGAATATATCAGAAGTCTTAATCTTGAGACTGGACGTATTCACGCAAGGATGGCAACCAATGAACTCACCAGCCTTCACGTCCTCGTCCACCAGAAGCCTTACGCCATGCTCCTTGTCATTCATAAGCCCCATGACACTCACTGCCCCAGGCTGAATATCCAGGTATTTAAGCATGTCCTCTGCTTCCGCAAAAGAAAGCCTGGCAGAATTTATCTGACTTGAAAGCTCCTTGGTTTTGAACTTCTTATCACCAGGCATCAAAAGCAGGTAGAATGCCGTTTTCTGCCTATTGCACAAAAACAAGTTCTTGCACATAAGTGTCCCAAGCGCCTCATCAACTGCTTCGCAAGCCTCCATTGTCATGGCAGGCTCGTGATCCACACGCTCATACTCTATTCCAAGCTCGTCCAGGAAATCATACACGCGAATCTCCCTTTCCAGCCTATTGTCTGTGTTCTCTGGTCTTCCTTTGTATAACTGCATGTT
Organism: Butyrivibrio proteoclasticus P6B7; assembly: GCF_000622085.1. Lineage (GTDB taxonomy): Bacteria > Bacillota > Clostridia > Lachnospirales > Lachnospiraceae > Butyrivibrio > Butyrivibrio proteoclasticus_A. The sequence continues at coordinate 29,470 of NZ_KK211395.1, read as the reverse complement.
GTGATGTTTCCTCCAACTAACTATTATTTACTTCTTGCCCACAAGCCTCTTTATCTGCGCATCTGTCGCAATCGGGTAAATTTCCTTGATGTGCTCCGCAATTGCTTTCCCAGAATCATCCGCTGTCTCAGTGTATCTTGCAGTCACAACATCATACCCCCAGATAGACTCTGGCTTTGCATAGATTGCTATAGGCCAGCCGTAGAGCTCGCCCTTCTTATTCTTGCGCTGCCTGAAATCCCTGACACAAAGATAGGTCTTCATCTGAAGATCCGTCATGGTCCCGTCAAAGCCCTTCTCTCCGCCCTTTCCAAAGCCAGCCCTTTGCTTAATTTCATTAGAGTAGATCTCATCATCAACTTCAAACAAATCCATGATTTTCTTCTGGCGCCGGGAAGCCTTCTCGTCATCCCACAAAGCATCGAAGTCGTAGCCATCGCGCCTGTAATTTGCAAAGTAAGGCAGCCACTCCTTCGAGATAAAACCTGCCTTCTTCTCAAAGAACTTGCCGTAAGCTACCTCGCCACTTCTAGCTATCAGCTCACGCCACTCCCAAGGATCAACCTCCGGATCTCCGCACCACCAGTAGCCTGGCACCGTACGTTCCTCCAACGAGAACCCCGGCACATCATTCTTGAACAAAGGTAGGAACCCAACTTCATTGATATAGTCTATCGCATCCTGGACAGTATGCAGGCATTCCGGGTCATCCCAATCAACACCGTACATGATCCAGGTTCCATTCTCGTTTCCCATAGCAGTCTACCCCTTGTGCTTCTTTGAAATTTATTCAGCACTTGATTTGCTTGATTTATGTTCTATCTGGTCCCTGATCTACTCTGATTGTGTCAGGTTTACAGAAAAATCGCATATACTTGCATTTTTTCTGTACTCCCTGTAGCCTGTTCCCGACATAACTCAATTATTTTTCCACAAAACACAGAAAAGCAGCATGTTCCTTTGATTTTTCTGTAGGCCTCTAAATTTCAAATTAAGAAAAATACAGAAAATGAAGAAAAAACTCTCATCTTCTGTATTATATCAATTCCGATATTGTTTAAACCAGCTAGAAATACAGAATATAGAGCAAACTCCCCTTTTTTCTGTATCTCATTGCTTGCAATCAAATTATCTGGTACAGAAAAACAAGCGCTACCTCCTCACTTTCTGTGTTTTAGCCAAATCAAAAATTCAAGCCATACAGAAAAAGCAATCTCACCCCTTATTTTTCTGTGTTTTGGGCTCCTCAGTACTTTTCCAGCCTGATTCCATACAGAAAATCTCACATCTTATATCCGCAATCCGCCTTCTGTGGCCCTTCCACGCCCGACTCATAGTTAGCGCGGAACTCCATGTTAATCTCGCGAATCTCCTTCTTGCCATCAATGTAGTCCTGGTACATCTCCGCAAACCCAGACATACAGCCATCGCAAGAACCGCTGATGTTCCCGATAGACTCAGCCACAATCCGCTCTCTTTCTTCTCTAGTTGTATCCTTAATTAGAATTGATCCCATAACTTCTCCTCACTACTATCTCGACAAGCGCATAACTCCTGCGCTCACCAGCACTCCGGGCTCACTACTCCTCCGTTCCGAGCCCATAATTCAAAATCTCATTATACCTTGCATTGGCCTCTTCACTAGCCTTCTTATCTCTCCACCTATCTATATCACTACAGATCGCCAGCATCTCATCCACGATCAGCTCTGCACTCCGCGGCTTCACATTATAAAGATAAGCAAGCATCCTCTCCATAGCCTTAGGGCTTCCAAGCTGCCTCGCCACCTGATCTCCCAAAGCCTCAGGAAAACCAAGCTCCCTAACAGCCTTCACCACCTCATCATGGCTCCTGGCCCATTCCACGCGATTATCCATACTACAGCCTTCTCTCTATTTCCTTCAGTCCTTCCCCGAATTCCTCGCTATTGTGATCCATCACATGCTCCAAGAACTCATGAAAAGGCATAACCTTCACATCATTAACTTCATACCTATCAAACTCAAAGCCGCCCTCAGGCACCTGAACCCTGCACATGAACACGTATACAAGTAGCCCTGTGCCATCGTCCCAAGTCACAGCATGCTTAAACGCAAGCTCCATATCCTCAGGCTTAAGAGCTATTCCCAGCTCCTCTCGCACCTCGCGGCAAGCAGCATCTACAGGCTCCTCGCCAGATTTCACGCCGCCTCCGGTCATGTCCCACTTGCCAGCATAATACTTAGCCTTCAGAGACCTCTGCTGCACAACATACTGTCCCTCGTCTTCTCCAGGCGCTGGACTATCACTGGTCTTCATGATGATAAGCACATGCTTTGCATACTCCCCAGCATGCTTCTTCTCACCCTTAGGCACTGCGCGCCTTACCAGCTCTCCATTCTTGTCATATAAATCTATGAGTTCCAAATCAATACCCTCAACATTCAATTCAGATTCTAGCATTCACGCCCGCTGCAGACCGCATCGCAGCCCATCACACCTCAAAGTCCAGGCAGCTTCTAATCTTGGTGTAAGGTCTAACCTTACCATCCGCAACAGCCACATGCTCAGGATGTGTAGCATATCCCTTAAGCGCCTCTTCACTTTCAAAAGTTGAATCCAGCATCAGATCTGCATTTGAAGAAGCAAGCCCATTGATATTAACCTTGATCTCCACAATTCCAGGAACCTTTCCCTTAAGAGCCTCAAGCCCTTCTTTGATTCCCTTCTTAACGCTCTCCTTCTCCTCTGCAGAAAGCTCATCCTTAAGTGTCCATAAAATTACATGCTTAACCATTTTCATTCCCTCCATCTATACTCTAATCTTGTTCCATCACTGACCAGTCACATCATCAGCTCCACAACACCGGCCACCAGCTTACTCCCACTTCTTCCACACATCTGGCTGATAGCCCAGCGTAGACTGTTTCCCGTTTCGCACAACTGGTGTCTTAATGATCTGCTGATTCTCAAGAAGTTTCTCCAGCTTGTCCTCATCAGCAATATATTGTAAAAGAGCTACCGCATCCTTGTCCTTCGCCCCAGGATCCACCATATTCATGATGCCTCCATTGGCGCTGGCCACAGATGTCAGCTCCCCTTTGCTCATTCCCTTTTCCTTCATATCAATAAACTGAAACTTGATCCCACGCTCCTTAAAGAAGCGCTCCGCCTTCTTAGTATCATTACACTTCTTAGTTCCAAATATTTGTATGTTCATATTTCTCTTCCTCTATCTCAAACGTACTGAAACTCTAGTCTCTGTCTCTCTCAATCCGAAACTCTAGTCTCCGTCTCAAGCATCCCTCTCCATCTTAACGTGAGGAATCCCATCCTCCATAAACACATCCGACACCACGCTAAAACCCTCCTTAGCATAGTATCCAATCGCATACTCCTGAGCCTCCAGATACATCCTCTTAGCTCCAAGCACCTTAGTCGCCACCTCAACACCCTTGTGAAGCAGCACTCCACCGATGCCCCTACCATGCTCCAGAGTCACAACTCGTCCTATCTGCGCCACGCCTGCTGTCTCGTCATAATCCTTCCAGAACACCCTCAAGCACCCAGCCACGCGCCCCGCCTCATTCCAGCAGAACACATGGTATGCATCCTGATCCTTGTCATCCAGATCCTGATAGATGCACTCCTGCTCCGTAACAAAGATCTCAAATCTTGTTTTTAATATCTCGTAAAGCTCACGGGTACTGAGCTCGTCAAAGTGCTTAACTAGAATATCCATCAAATCTTAATCTCACATTCTCTAATCATTTGCAGCCATGTTCCTGGCTTTATCTAATATAGCTGTCTTTAGCTCCGTCTTGATTATCTATCTCATGTTCTATCTTACTAGTATACGGTAAATACACCTAGAATCCTAGTGATTTCCCTTAGTCAATTTCCAACCCGATCACCCGCTCCTACGGTAACCCATCCACAAATATAAAAAATTACCGTAGCCATCCAAGACCCGCCAAGGACAACTACGGTAAAATCATCTCCATCCGGCCCAGTTACCGTAAATTCTCAAAACCTCAAATTATCCCCCAACACCGGCACCTTACTCGCAAAGAAAGAGAATTCGCCACTATCAAGCAAATTCCCCTCGTCATCCGTAACCCTGATATCAAACACCAGAATATGCTTACCAGTCTTGAGCTTCATACACTCGCAATAGATATACTCCGTATTCACCGCCGGCAACAGGAAATTAAGATTTGCAGAAACCGTTGTAACATAGTAACCACTCATACTTCCCGTAGCCCCCGCCATCGCATCAACAAATGACAAAAGCGCACCGCCATGAATACTTCCATATGTATTATGAAGCCTTGAATCCGCCTTAATCCTAGACTTACTATAAGTCGGGCTCAGCTCCAGAATCTCAAATCCAATAAACTTGTTGTACTCATTAGAATACAACTCCGCAATCATCTTCTCCCTGATCGCAGCTTCCTTCTCTGATCTTGCCTTACGCATCCTTACATCAACTCCTAATCTAACTTAAAATATTGTATCTTCTCTACCACCTTCACCGGCTCCTTCACAAGATCCGCAAACGTCTTGCCGTCAGTCTTTCTGCCAGCGATAGTGCCATAGTGTGTAGGAATAGCATACTCCGGCTTGATAGTATTTACAAGCTCCGCAGCCCTCTTAGCATCCAGCGTGTACGTTCCACCAACTGGCAAAAGAGCTACATCACACTTAACAGCCTTCGCCTCCTTGGTAGCCCCTGTATCTCCTGCAATATAGATGCGCTTTCCATCAACAACAAGAATATATCCAACCCACTCCGCGCGGCGTGGATGAAAAGGCTTGATTGTATTGTATGCAGCCACAGTCTCAAACTTAAGACCGCCCGCCTCATGCGAACCACCTGGCTTAACCGCCATAACCTCCTTAACCTCGCGCTCCAGTTCCAACGCATCATCTTCCATCCTCGCTGGAACCACCATAATAGTCTCAGGCTTAATCACCTTCCTGAGATCCTTTATCGAAAAATGATCATAATGCGGATGCGTCACAAACACAAAGTCAGCATCATTCAACTCGTCCTTAATATTGAACGGATCCACGTAAATCGTACCAACCTCGCCCTTGATCCTTATGCTACTGTGCGTCAAAACCTCGATAAAATCTAGCATCGCGCCCTCCATATTATCCTATTGTAAAAAGAGCTATCTCTCTCAATCTCAAATCAGAGTTTCCGCAAATCGCCTCTACTCCTCTACTATAGATAATACCATACATCTCCGTTTCTATACAGAATCAAAGCCCATAAAAAGAGCTATGGCAACTCGCCATAGCCCTCTCTTCACTCATCCACTTCAACTTCCACCGTCGCATGCTGCGCAGCATACTCCGACACCATAGACTTCAGCGGCGCCGACAGCCCCGGATTCTTCTCGCACAGAAGCATAAACACGCACACTGATACCAACACTGCAATAATCACATACATTACTTTTGATAAGAATTCCATTTCAACATCTCCTCTCATCCATGAGACCAGAGTCACCAGGAACAAGTCCCATCAACTCCAAACAATACTACCAACTACTTATCGCCAAAATACTCCGTAAACTTTAGCCACTCTATCTCGACCATCCGCTCACTCCACTCATCCATCAAAGCACCCAGCTCATCATCTGTGATCTGGTTCTCAGGAAGCTTCGCGGCCTCGTCCATATCTTCAATCGGCCCAACTACATGCACTGGCCCTTCCCAATATCCTACAAACTCGTCTTGAACCAAGCCCAGTCCACCCCAAGGATCCTCATCAACAGAAAAAGTCGAAGGATCAAAATGCATCCTGGAAGTACCACCATAAGCCGCGCCTCCACTCATATCCTGGTAGATCGCGCCATCATTTCCAAGCCAGAACAGCATCCTGCTGCCGCCCTCGTAGAACTTAACCGCCTCGCCATCAATCAGCGTGTACGCCCTCTCAACACAGTTCCATGGGCCCCACTCATCATCAACATTACGAAGCACACCAAATACCAACTCGAAGATCCCGTCGCTGTTCAGATCCACATAACTGAACCCCACATTCTCAAGATCCATATCAAAATCCATCTCATAAAAAGAGCCAGTCTTCACAAACTCTTCTTTCCCATAATCCCTGCTCACCAGATCGCTGGTCACAACCCCAGCATCCCCAGAATAACTCTGGTCCATCCAACTCTTCACATCCTCCAGTGAAGCAATCGTCTCCTCAAACGCCGCCGCATAAAGCTCATTGTACTCAGCGATAAGCTCCTCGTCCGTCAGCCTGTAAGCGTAGACCCCATCTGCCTCCACAAGATATGTGCAGTCGTATCCACCCTCAACACCAACAACCTTATCATCTTCTACTCCCACGCTACTCTCTTCCGCCGCACTTTCCTCAGTACTGTCAAAAGAGCTATCTCCATCCCCCGCAACCGAATCTTCAGTAGCCGGAGCAATCTCACTACTACCACTACTAGCAGCTTCTCCATCCCCCTTCACATCCCCCGCGCAACCAGTAACACTCACCATAACGCAGGCCATCAGCAGACTAACCAATCTCCTTCTCATACACATAATCCTCCATAATCCTTTCCATATCATCTCATCATCATTGTATCAGTCAAACGTTAACTATGGATAAAAGAGCTATTATCTTTCTATTAAAAAGTCATTGGGGACGGTTCTCTTTGACTTCTTCCCATCCCCATTGGTCTTTTTTGCACACAATACTCACGAAAATGAATTGCTGCGGCCCCCAGATATCCCTAATATAATATTGTTACATTAACTAACCCCGCTAAGCATGGGAAGTTTAGCGAGGCATCAACAATCGGGGGTATATAATGAAAAACAATCTTTTCAAGAAAATACTTGCTTACTCAGTAGCAGGTATTCTCAGCGTATCATCGCTGGTTTCCTTCACATCTTTCACTTCCTTCGCAGAGGAGGCACAGGAAGTCATCACCAAATCTTTCACCGTCAACAAGCTCGTGGCTACTGCTACAGTAGGCGGCAAGACCGTTACACTGGGTTCTTCAGACGAATTGACATTTGAGCTATCCACAGAAGGCCCAGTTTACGTAAAAGAGCTAGCCCCAACCTATCCAGGTTATCATCTGGCCAAAGCCGACTACAAGAAAGGCTACTCCAACTACGTAGGTATCGACTACTTCTTCCTTAAGCAGTACACAGATAAAACTTCAGGCGAAATCAATTATTCCACATACTTCCACTACACAGCAGCAAGCGGAAACTCAGACCTTTCACAATCTGCAGCCCACACAAAGGGAACACAGCTGACTCTCAAATATGAACTCAACAACTATACTGTAACCTACAACGCCGCTGATGCAACAAACGTGCCAACTGACGAAACAGTCTACACCATTGAATCTGCAGACTCCATCACTGTTTCTGATCTTGTACCTGAAAAGGAAGGATTTAACTTCGTTGGCTGGACCCTGGAAGAAACAGGCGCTGTCTATAACCCTGGCGACAGCATCGCATTTGCTGAACTCACAGGCGAGAACATCGTCCTGACAGCAAACTTTGAAGAAATTGCTTCTCCTGAGCCAGACCCAGAACCAGACCCAACTCCTGATCCAGAACCAACTCCAGACCCAGCTCCTGGCCTTGAAGTAAACGCTCAGGTGGTTAACAGCTGGAACAACCAGGTACTTATAAACGTAACTGTAACCAACACCTCTGACGAGACCATCAGTAACTGGGATGCAACATTAAACTTCGACGGAACAATCGACCAGCTCTGGTGCGCAGATGTTCTCTCTTCAGAAAATGGCACATATACATTTGGCCACCCATCCTGGAAGAACGACCTTGCAGCCGGCGAAAGCTTCACCTTCGGATTCATTGCAACCGTTGCTCCTTAATAAGTCATTGGGGACGGTTCTCTTTGACTTATGCAAATTCAACCTGTTTGCGGTAACAATCCAAACGGCTAGCACCACAATAGTGCTAGCCATTTTTATTTCCCAATATATAATATAGATTCCTCAAAACCTCGTCCCACACTTCGGGCAGAACTCGAAATCCTCCGCAGTCTCATATCCGCACTGCCTACACTTCTTGTACCCAGCCATAAATCCTCTGCCACTCATAACCCTAGTCAGCTGCTCCTGCTGGATCTCCACCTCTTCGCCTCGCGCAATAGCCTTTCCAACCTCAGCATCAAGCTCATAAACCGTTCCGCAACAACTCGTCTGCACATAGTAACGCCTATTCCACTTAAACACCGGAATAAAGAACAGCGACAGCACCGTGTACGTCATGAACACATTGAACCTTCCATATTTCCCACAGATGGCGCACGTCACAAGCTGATTAAACTCAAGCTCCTTCCTACCATCCGAAATTCCCATGATAAAAAACATTACTCAAACTCCTCCAGTACCACTCAATCACAATCAAATATCGCTGTTGTCCCTGTCACTGTTGGACTTATGAACCAACACCTTCTCCACCCCAGGAATCACTTCCGCATCGCAAAAGAGCTGTCTAACCTCTGGAAACAACCTCTCCGTATCTTCCTTATCCTTAAACTTGGCAATGATGTAATGTTTCATTTAAACCCTTTCCTCTCCTTTGCCCTATCAATCAGCCCCATCGCCTCATCAAAAGCCCCAGGCAGATAATCCTCGTGCCATTCCTTCCCCGCCTTCTCTTCCTTCTTGATCTTGGCCCAGGCCTCGTGAAGCTCCTCCTCCGAAGCACAAGTCACCCCGGCAAAAACATGCGGATGCCTCCTCACCATCTTCTCAGAAACGCACTTCGCCACGTCATCAAAAGTGAAATACCCTTCCTCCTCCGCGATCACCGAATGAAACATCACCTGAAGCAGCAAATCCCCCAGCTCCTCCTTCAGATTCTCCGGATCCCCCGTCTCCTTAAGAATATTGATTCCGCAAACCACCTCAGCCGCCTCCTCAATGCAAGGCGCCTTCAAACTCTCATGCGTCTGCGCCCTGTCCCACGAGCACCCATCCTCGCTCCTTAGCGCCTCAACAATCTCCTTCAACCTCTCAATCTCTGACTTACCCATTCTACTATCCATATCCCCCATATCTTCATATTATGTTAAAAGAGCTATCTCTAACTTCTACCATCGATGATACCACTAAAAAGAGCTATCGCACATCAAAAAACCAGCAAAAAGAGCGACCGCGAGGCCGCTCTTTGTTTACTCAATAATTATCATCCCAATAGTCCTCAGCCGCATCATAGGCCTCGTCCTCATCATCGTAGTCGTCCTCATAATCCTCGAACTCTTCGTACTTGTCATCAGCAAAGTCCTGGCCTGATTTGTACTTATCGCCATCGTAAGGATCATAGGTAGTTTTCTTCTTACCTGAGGAGCCAGAAGATGTCTTCGTCTTGCCAGAAGTTCCCGAAGACTGAGTCTTACTAGATCCACCACCACTAGTGGGAGCATACCTATTTCCGAAGTCGCTTATCTTCCCATCCTTGTAACTAAACACATAATATGTATTGGCACTAGTGCCAGTTAGCGTAACAGTCATGCTGTTGTATTTTGGAAAAGTATAGGTATTCGTAGCATCATAGAATTTGAACTCATAATCATGGCTCACCTCCAAGTACTTACCTCTATACTTCATAGTTTTAGAATAGGAACAATTAGCCTCGAATATCTTACTGTACCTGGTATTCTTGAAGTACTCTCGTAGCTTAGGCGTTACCTCCTCCATGATCTCGTTGCAAATCCTGCAGCGCTCCTTCAGAGACAACATATCAAATGTCGCATCCATCTTGAACTCCACAAGATCATAGTTCGTGTGAAAAGACATACTACTGTATTCATCATCATCAAAAAGAACTTTCACATTAAAAGAATTAACGTGGTCGCCATCCTTCATCTCATACATCAAAGACGCGTCCATCTCTTCCCTGCTTTCTTCCCTCGCCTTATCAAAATCGTTGTAGAAAGCTTCCTTACTAAAGCGAGAAACCAGCCATATGAGAACTATAGCCGCACCTACTATTCCCCATATCACTTTCTTATTCTTGAGTAATGCCTTTATTCGCTTTATATCTTTGTCTATCCGTGACATAATCCTAATCCTCCTAAATCAAAAAACAGAAATCACTTGCTAAAACTATCCTACTCGATTAGGTGTCCCAAAAGTCCCCCTCGTTGTGATACAATATCTGAGTCATTTTATTTGAGCTTATTTGAGCTTTATTTAAGAATATCGGAGATTTATTCGAGGAGGGTTAGTCGTGGAAGAAGAAAAGAAAAAAGAGATTATAAGAGTCATCAAGTTTATCTTCTTTTCAATCTCCGCTGGAATAATAGAAATAGTTAGCTTTTCGCTGCTTACAGAACTCACCCCATTACCATACTGGCCATGTTATCTGACAGCATTGATATTATCAGTTTTATGGAACTTCACGCTAAATCGCAAATTCACATTCCAAAGCGCCAACAACGTACCAATAGCCATGATGAAAGTAGCACTGTTCTACGCAGTCTTTACACCAGTTACAACAATCGGAGGAAACTATCTCGTAGAAACCCTTCACTGGAACGAATACCTTGTGACCGGAATTAACATGATCATCAATCTAAGCACCGAGTATCTCTATGATAGATTCATCGTGTTCAGAGATAGCCTTGATACTGATTGATGATGTACACTTCTAGCTAAAATCTATTGGCAGTGTCCACATCGTGGATCTTAGCTCAGAATTAACTCTTGCGCATAGCTTCTATCTCTCACCCTCTCTTCAACACCTCTCTCTTACTCAACCCATTTCTCTTAGCAGTCTTAGTCCAGCCGTGGTTGCCATAAACAAGATATAAAAAGCGAGAGAACTTATACGCATCTGCATATATATCCGCTACTGCCTCTGAAGCTGAGATTGCTCCTCCCAATTTCTCAAGGGCAAGCGCTACATCCCTGGCATAAGTCTTGGAGGCATCAGGGATCTGAATCATTTTGCCAAGCATCTCACCTGCACCGACAGCCACTCCGCCGCAGTACTCGTAGCCGCATTTCTCAGACCATGCTTTTACCATGCCTAGCAAATTCTTGATCTGTCTGCTTTCATAGAAGCCCATATTAGCCACAACATAGATCTGCTTCTTGATAGCCCCACTCTGCTTCTCCATTTTTTCCATCTTCTCCATAAGTCTCAGAACAGAAGATGGTGCTCCATCAGCATATAAAGGCATTCCGAGAATTATCTTTTGACAGGATGACAGGAGCTCCACTAGCTCATCATATTTACCAATGTATGACACCAGATTTACGGTCTCTGTTTCTCCTTCAATGCTCTTGTCCAGTCTTCTCAGAAGGTTTCTAGAATTGGAATTGTCGCCTCTCATACTGCAGTTTAACAGAACCACTTTGCCGCTATTTTCCTCAGCCTTTTCAGTTCCAACTGCCACATTATCTTTTTCCATTTCCTCGAAACTAATACCCTTGATGGTTGCGTAGAAGTTCTTGCAGAACGCGATGACGTATGTTCTGGCAGCCTCTTTCTCCGCATCTGTCAGGTTATTACCTCTGAAGATAAAAGAGAACTTTTTGCTCTCGTGATATCTCCTTCTATGATGCATCTCACCATGACTGATTGTGAGATAAGGCAGAATATAAGCTATACTGCGGTCGAATACATTTTTGACAAAAGAGCTAAATCCGCCATAGGTATACTTGCTGATCACAAGCACCTCGTCTGCTTCGTGGATCAGCGCGCCCATCCTCTCGTAGCCATCTTTTATAGCGCATACTTCAGGCTCTTTTACCCAGCATGCGAAGCAGCCTGTGCAAGGCTTAATAGTGCCGTCGTCAGAAATAACCTCCCATCCTTCATACTTGTCTGCCACCTTGCTCCACTCTTCTGTTGAGAGATCATGAATTAGTAATTTCATCTTGTTTTCCCCATTCTTTTTATTTCGTCTATTGCTATTTAAGGTCAATCCCCTTGTTTAACGCTATTCCAGTATTCAAGCGCTTTTCCCATCTTTTTTATAACCTTAGGCGGCAAAAACTTGGGCCCTATGCTAAATAGGTTGTCAATTCCTGCCACAGCACCTACGCCAAACTCATCATATAATGATATGTGATCGTCCTTACCTCCGTGCCAGAATTTAATCTTTCCGGAAAAATCATTTGATGGATTCTTGTCGTACTCCTTGGCTATTTCAAAGGCCGTGTCGATGCAGGTTCGCATCTCATCATATTTTTTGAGGCTGGAAAGAACCAGTGATTTAAGGACAAGCCCCATGATCTTCATCTTAGAAAGATAACTGTTCTTGCTCCTATCTGTGCTGGTGGCATCTACGATAGTCATGTACCAATCCATGATCTCGCAGGCCTCCTTGTAAGCCTTCGTATTATCCATGGCAACCAGCGTCATGAACATCTCTGTTGAAAACTGCGAGGTTTTAACCAGAATGGAGACCAGTACTTTAGTATACGTCTCCATGGCTTCCTCGGGTTTTCCCATCATCCTAAGAATATTGGCAATATTGTTATCTGCTATTCCAAGATAATTGATCTTTTCAAACTCCTCCAGGGATTTCGCAGGATTGTCCCTGCCATTAAGGGTCGCGATCTGGAATCTGATGCTAAAGCTCTCCTGATCCGGCTTATCCGACTGAGAAACATAGCGCAGTGAGGATTCATAGAGTTCTATCGCCTTGTTCCGGTACTCCTTAGAATCTTTTACGCCTGAAACAACGTGATATACGCCTGCACACCTGGTCAGAATCTTGAAGTTCCCAGGGTATCTCACAAGAGCCTTTTCTGCCTCGGCAATAACCTCGTCATATTTATCCTCGTGTAAAAGAGCTTCCAACCTATCCGATATGTCCTTGACGTTCTTGGAGGACATGCTATATCCCAGAAGCACATCCACAGATATGCTAAAGAAATCTGCAAGCTGCATAAGAGTCAGAATATCCGGTACATTGCTTCCGCTTTCCCATTTGGATACGGCTCCAACCGTAACTCCAAAGGCTTCCGCCAGCTCTTCCTGAGTCAGATTCATACTCTTTCGGTATTTTTTGATGTTTTCATTAAGTTTTATCTGCATGCTTCCTATACCCTGTACTTGTTTTCATGGCTTTATTCTACATGGAACTCACACTAACTATAATACACTTGTTGTATTAGTCGTAAAAGAAAAACTTTCCGTTACGGAAAGTTTTCTAAATTATTATATGTAATGTGTTACCCCTCAATCCCCCAATTACAAGTATGCATCAATATTCCATCCAAGGTAAAGCGGCAAACTAAGCGTTTCCGCCTCTTCACATAGGTTTAATGCTATATTTTTTCTTGAAAGCTTGAAACCTTTACGTGTCTTATACTTCTTGCAATACTGCTTGTAACTCTTAGCCTGAGTATTATCTGCTGACTTTACTTCAACAGGAAAGATTTCACCATTTGTTTCAAAAAGAAAATCAATTTCCGCGGAATTACCTGAGCGCCAGAAATATGGCTCTTTTCCAAGTGATTTTAACTCATTAAGCACATAATTTTCTGCGAAAGCGCCCTTATACCTGATGTAGCCCTCAGTCTCATCAATAATAGCCTGAACAGAAACCTTTGATTTAGCGCGAAGTAGTCCAATATCTGACATATACACTTTAAAATATGTCTTATCCGCAGCTCCTGATAATGGAAGTTCAGGTTTTTCTACTAGTTCTGTCTTTGTAATAAGTCCGGCATCGGAAAGCCAGCATAGCGCGTCCTCTAGCTCCGCGGACCGCTTTCCTTCTTTTACATGTGAAAAAACAAATTTATTATTCTCTTTTGCCAGTTGAACAGGAACCGAATCCCAAATCCAACGTATCTTGGGAACTTCTGCTAGCGGAGCATGCTTAGAAAAGTCATCAGCGTAATCGCTTAGTATTTCATTTTGCGCTTCCTCTACCTCTGCAAAATCGTGAGTCTCAATCCAAGTTTTTACAACTTCAGGCATTCCACCAACTACGTAGTATTCTTTTAACAACTTTTCCATCGGCTTCGAATAGAGATCTGGTATCACTCTATCTGTTGGCCAGTCATTAAAGGCCTCGATAAGATCTTCTCTGTCATTTGCTATAACAAACTCTTTAAAACTCATTGGATATAATTGCAGCCTGTTAACTTTACCCACAGGAAAAGAGATATTCTTTTCTTTAAGAGCAACGCCAAGTAAAGAGCCTGCACAGACAAGATGTAGTTCCTTCATATTCTCGCAGAAATATTTAAGCGCCGTTATAGCTCTTGGACATTCCTGTATTTCATCAAAGAAAACAAGAGTTTTCCCAGGAATAATGTTAGTCCTAAAATGCCTCTCCAGCTCAGTTACAATCCTTTTAACATCATAGTCATACTCAAAAACAGCCAAAAGATTCTCTGAACTTTCAAAGTTCACATACACATAGCTATCAAAGCATTTCTTTGCAAATTCATCGATAATGTACGTCTTTCCACACTGACGAACTCCAGTTAGAAGTAGCGGTTTTCTACGGGATTTATCTTTCCATTTCTTTAAATCGTTTATTATTTCTCTATACATAGCGCCTCCAAAAGTCGTGCCACTTTTGCAATAATTATAACAAAAGTCCTATGACTTTTGCAAATTCTCTTGCGAAAGTCGTAGGACTTTTTGTTACTTCTCCAAATGCTGCCTGCTGCTGAATCCTTCCTTCTTCAGCTCCGAATCCAGATAGTCATAGCTCCTGGCCACAACCTTAATCAGATTCATAGGCTGCGGAAGCTTCTTCATGGCCTCCACCGGAATCTTCTTGAACTCCATAACCTTCAGATACTCCTCAGAAAAAGGCTCAACCATACTGGCAACACCCTCCACCTGAAGACTCTTAAGATTCCCAAATCCCCCGTAAGGCTCAAAGATCGCAAGCCCCACATTCTTATTCTCCTTCAGGCCCTTGAACTTAAGCCCTCCTTCGGAAAAGAAATAAAACTCCCCATCCACGTAGTTGTACTCGATAGGCGTATTCCTCACCATATCCGCAGAAGCCGTCGCCAGCGCACAAGTATTGTGCCCAGCAATGAACCCCTCAATCCTCTCCTTCAAAGCAGCCTCCTCCATGTGGGCAGATTCCTTATCCTTCTCCACCCAGTGCTTCGCTGCTGATTCATAGTCCATTTCCCACATCGTCATCGTCTCCTCCCAATTACTGTTATTCTGTCAAAAGAGCAATAGATCACACCACTAGGCCAAAGCGCCCGGTAAGCTTTATTCATGCCCTAAGATCAGAAAATCATATAGCCTTCTCTAATATTATATTTACTTCATCTTCAGTATGTTTATTTGAATCATATATAACAGCAGTATCAGCATAAGCTGCTATTTTCTTTTTATAGTATTTTATCTTTTCAGAAACCCAGATTATATTATATCTGTCTTCAAATGTAATTTTTGTTTGGAACAGATCAATATCGCAAAAATTGGAATAATGTTTAATCACCGGATTGCTTTTTGCTTGTTCCTTGAGTTGCAAAACGTCTTCTTCTGACTCGAACCTTGTATTTACAGTTTGATTATTAATGATAGCAATACCTTTGTCGATAAGATTAGTCAATACTTCAACGCAGTACTCATCTCCGATTGTAGGCTCACTAATATCAAAAGAAACGTTAAAATATAATTCAAGTCTTCTTATTCTTTTTAGTAGTTCTAACTGATTTTCTATAGTTTCAAACTGTTTTTTATTGTCATCAAAAAATCCATTTGTGGAAATAAACAAGCTCGTTCCTTGTTCGCTATGCTTGTAGAAAGTCAATGTTTTTGCCTCCTTCATCCTAGAAAGAAGCATATAATATTGAATTCTATCCAGAACTGACTTCTCATTTTTAACAGAAATTGCGAAGTCAGTTCTTACGGACTTTTCTGTTATTTTGCCATCTGCAATTGTAAGTGTAAGGCTGATTGCCAAATGCTCATCATCATCAGATATGAAGCTAGCTATAACTTCATTACCACTTTTCCTTCTTTCAATTCGATAGTTATACGTTGGAAGTAGTATTTCATCATATTCGTTTTTCAGTTGCAAAGGTATATTGTTACCATCAACCTTTATAATCAGCTTTCCAGGACATGACGTCACTTCAGAATCATCATATTTCATTACAAAAAAGTCTGGTAAAGTATATGTTTCGCCTGTATAAAGGCTGTTTTCTACATGTTTAATATATCTGTTATTTGAATCTATCACATCAAAACTACAGATTTGAAAATCAATTTGTTCTCCCGAAAAAGCCAACTGATTCAAAAGAGATTTAAAATCCGGATACTCTTCTAGAAGTGAACATTTTGCCACCTTGATGCGTATCCTAAAAGCATCTTTTGGATTTTTAGCAGTTAAGCTAATGTTGTATTTATCATTCATTTCCAAAGAAATACCAGTAGGACAATTCATTTGTTCTTTTTGAATGAGAGACTTTAATGTTGAAAACTCCCCTTTCAAATCCAGGTACTGTCTGTCTGCATTGCTGATCGTGGAATCTGCTCTAGGACGATTATCTGTCGATAAGCAGTACATAAATGAATGTGCAAGGAACAATGCTATTTCATCTGATTCATAGAGATTAAGATAGTTCTGCTTTTGACGCTCACTGATACTTGCTGAGCTTCTTATAGCCTCATAGAGTTCCTTAGGAAAATCCAGTCCGGTATGTGGATTAAGTAGTGGTACTATTTCTTTGCGAAAATGCTTTTCAAAAGATTCTATAACCTCTTGTCGCTGTATAGCATCTCTGATTGCGCCATCAACATCCTTTACCTTGTTTCTTAGTCTTGAAAAGTAGGTATCACTAAAGTCAATATCCAAATTAAACTCTTCATTGAAAGGACGAAATAATATTCCTCCTTCTTCAAAACGAGTGTTAATACCTTTTAGCCTATTGTGAACAGCCTCTAAATAAAACGATATAGATAAATCCATCGTAAAAATCCCCCTTGAAAAAACAATGCAAAAACAGTGCAAAAACGTGTCAATTACATTTTCACCCTACTATTTTAGTCTAGAACTGTAGAACAAAACAACAATAAGGAGGTAATAAGGGATGAAAAAGAGACGTTTTGAAATGGACGATGGGTTTAGACCCGAAATAGTTCAAGGAGCCAGATTTGATGGGTTTTTAGAAATTCCTGTAATTGAAAAGCCTGCTCATATTGTAATACCAGATTCCATTGTTCCTTTTAGCCATGCTAAAGGAGAAGTAACTAATAATACTGCATTGTGCTTTAACGATATGGATATTGTCTTTGCAGATGTCATAAGGCATCCTGAAGATCATCTTGATACTATAGCAAAATTCCCTATAGTAATAAGCCCTGATCCATCTATGTATAGGGACCAGCCCTTATCCACCCAATTAATGAATATCTATAGAAATAGGGCGATTGGTTATTTCTTCCAGTCCAAGGGAATATATGTAATTCCGCAAATTCGATGGGGAGATGAAAGAACTTATACAAAGTCGATATTTTCAGAAAAGGCAGCTTTTCTAGGTGCACCAAAACATAGCATAGTAATGGTTTCAACCTATGGGTGTATTCAAGGACCAGACAACAAAATGCATTTCAAGAATGGGCTATATTCGATGCTTAAAGAGTTAGAACCACAAGTTGTTCTGGTATATGGGCCAATGCCAGACTCCGTATTTGGTGAGTTTTTAAAGGACACTCGCTTCATTCAGTACCAAGACTATGTATCAAGGAGGTGCAAAGATGGGAAGCGGTAAAGGAAAAAGGTATTCAGGAACGACTGGAGCCAAAGCGGGAACAGGTCCTCATGCTAGAACAATGCATTCCAAAGTAAATAATTGGGCGAAAGATAAGGCATCTGAGCTCGAAAAAAAATCCAAAAGGCAACGAGACAAGTTTAATACTGCAGCTGTAGTATATGACGAATCAACTCAAAAGTATTATTATGGAATGAATAGAGGAATTCAACTAGATAATGCTAATAAAAACCCCATTCTTTTCGGGGATGATCATACAAAAGGCATATTGCCAGAAAAGTCTTTGAACAACTATTCCGTAGGAAATTGTGCAGAAGTACATGCTATCAATAAAGCATTAAATGATGGTGCAAAGCTTAAAGATTTACATATCACGACTATACATACTGAATCCAAGAGCATGGGTAATCCAAAAGAAGCATGTGAAAACTGTACATATGCATTTAAAAAGAAGATTAAACACAATAATACTGGTTGGCACAAAAAGGAGAAACATAAATGATCAAAGAACAATTATCTAATATTTCCATGAACGGTAGAATGGCATATAGCATTATGTGTATTGAGAATTATCTATTATCAAAGTATTCAGATCGCGACTGGTCGCTATTAGCAAAAAAAATGTGGGCAGCAACAAATATGCCTTGGGATGAATGGGACGAGCGTTTTATGGAAGTCATTCCAAAATATCTATTTGAATTTAACAACTATCAAGAGGCTGGATTTGAGTTTATTTCCGAAGATGAATATCATCAATTTGTATCTCTCTACAATGGAATCACCGACGGCTCTACAGAAGATATATCCGATCCTGTAAACTATATGCTTTTGTGCTTACATCAAATCCAGGACATTTATGCATACACCAACATTCCAGGCAATGGTGATGAATGTCTAAATATTGTTGAAAAGATGACAGCGATTCTTGCTAAGGAACACATAGACTTACCACCAATTGATCAAATTCGTTTTTCATCCTTTGATCAAAGGCACGGATGGGGAGACTATTTCGAAGGAGAGTATCTATCAATAATTCTACGATGACATATAAACAAGCAGGCCATTACATTTATGGCCTGCTTGTTCCTTTCTAGTCATCCCATCATCTCATGGATAGAATTCACTTCTCTCTTCCAAAATCTCTATGTAATTCTCCAATAGCAATCTTATATCAAAGCTTTCCTTCTTATTCATCCATCTAGGAGTAACAGTCCCAATACCGCACAAATCCTTAATGTTCTCACGCTTAATCACATTTCCGTCAAAGAACATCTCCAAATGCTCCCTGCGGATCCAATTCTGAACTGCCTCTCCAAACTCGGCAAACTCCTCATCGGCATTAACATTTAAGATATCATACAAAAAATACGGCATGTAGTCGTAGTATGGATTCCCTCCCCTTAGCGTGTTCCACTTCCTATATGGCAATATGATTACATTAGCTCTAGTCCTTCCAAGCTCAAATAATCTCTCCAGTTTTCCACGCAGATCCTCATCCGGGATGAAGTTTTCCACATTGTCCTTTATCTTTTCCAGAAACTTGTTATTATTCTTACTCCTGTCCTTTGGATCAAATTCCTGCCAACATCTGTTATTCTCATATTCCAGCACATATTTTAGCGGACTCCATAAAGAAATAAGCGCATCCGCAAACAAATTTCCACCCGTCAGAATACAGTCCAGATCATTCTCTCGCCTATAGCGTTCTCCCTTACCGTCATAGTCAATCCAATACTGAATATGTTTCTTAATATGGCTCTCCTCAGCTTCTACCTTCCCCATCTTCAATCCCCATTATTTATTCTGTTAAAAGATCTGTCTCCTAATATCTTCGATTTCTTCTGCAGGCAAATCCTTTAGATAGATACAATACTCGTTTGGATATCCCCCTACAAACTCCATGTGCTCCATGTTTATCTGATCCGGTGATGTAATCCACAACACTTCTTCTCCATGGAAGTCTTCAACATATCTTAAGGATTGTCCCTTGTATACTACTTTCATCACTACCTCACGTTACCCCTCTTCGCAATACTCCTCAACAAACTGCCTCTCAATATAATCCACCACAGCTCTGCCATCAGTAAACTCCTGATATCTAGGCTCGCCACCAGAATATGTAAGATGATATATGCGGAAAACCTTGTCATCATACTCAAAAAGAACATCATCATTAGAATAGCTTCTAGCTATTGCCTTAACATTGAAACTAGGTTCCAGAGCCAACTCTTTCCTTAACTCACTCTCAAAGAATTCATTTTTAAAATCTGTTCCCCAGTTAAAATCTTCTCCGTATTTCTCTTCTAATTTTCTGATCTCGTCTATAACATCGTACATACTCTTATTCACTATCCTCATCCATCGTCTCAATTAAAAAGCTCACCGGCCTAAAGCCATCATTACAAGATATCATGGCTGACTTTGGATTCTTCATCCAGCCATCATAAAAGTTCTCGCCGCCATGAGCCAATGTCATTACAAAAGAAGATACCGTCTCCCATGCACTTTCACAGAACCCTTCAGGTCTCTCCCATCCATTACAGATAAACGTCTGCCCAAGTTCCATAGCGCAAGCGTGTTCAATTGGATTCTCATACTCTGCCATTAGATCTTCATAGCGAGTTATCCTCTTAACTGTGATTCGTACCTTCTTCATATAATTCCTCTATCTATTCCAAATCTCGTATCCTTGGCGCTTTGCAGAATCATATACTGGATGCATGTTTTTCTCTAGAATTCCATAGAACTCTTCTTTTGTATTTCCTTTTCGATACAGCTCTTGTCCAGCCCAAATGGAATGCAAGTTATCTCGTATACATGCTTCATACAACTTGTGAATTACATCATTCTCAAAAATCACTGTGTATAAGAGGTACTGGTTCTGAGCAAACTTGCTAAAGAACGGATCCCATTTAGGGAGCTTATTATTCTTGGAAGAATTCAGGGAAGAATCCATTGGCATCAAATTCCACAGCTCATCATTCATAACAAATGACCATGGAATAAAGTGATCTACATCATATTTCTTGGAACAAATCGGATCGCCAGTAAACACATCTCGAACTTCATTCAATTCCAGAATTCCATCCCACAGTTTATGCACATTGTTAAGCTTTCGCATTTTCTCATCCATAGGAGCAAGCTTATACACAAGCCCTGGTACCTCTGGGTTATTATTCTGAAGCCACTTTACTTTCTCATATTGAATCCATCCGAGTATTGCAACGGCGTTATCTTGAATCATCGTGATCCACGCTGGTTCAAAATATATTTCTTTCTTCAGCTTACTTGAAGGGCCAAGTGTATATGGAAGAAGAACTACGTCATGACTTATTCTTTCTATGTACGCAGTCAACCTTTTAATGCTTCCCCAATCTGCTGCTTCATCTGATCTTGAAAAGAATCCTGCCAGCGCACGATATGGCACCATGTTCGTAAGCTGTTCTTTGACTTCTTTAAGCGCCTTATCATGTTCCTTAATTGCATTTTTTATCTCAACTTTAGAAACATTCGATGGCAATCCACTAAGATCCGACAGTTTGTTAACTGCTCTTTCCAGGCCATCTCTAACTTGGCCATCTAATTGAATGCCACTTAAGTGGATATAAAATTCGCGCACAGAATACCAAGCGTTGGATATCATCTCATTTATTACTTCATCAAAAGTGGTTTCTCTTACCCCTTCTGATATCAGCTTAACTATTGCCTCAAGCCAATAGAACTTATAGCAGTAGGAAGGATCTTTCATCATTAGTGAAAACCCTTCAATATCCAATGCGTTATGGTACTTGTCATCAATATGTAATTCAAATCCTACTTTTTGTGAAAACAACGTTTCGTCCATTTTCCTTTAGATCAGTGCTGCTATTTTATCCACTATAGTCACATCCGCTGGTAACCAATCCACATCTGCCAGTTCAGACTTCTTAAGCCATCTTGCAGACTCATGTTCTTTTAATACTAAATCGCCTTTTATTATTCCGCACATAAAGCAATCCATAGATAAATGAAATGTGGGATAATCATACTCTATAGTATCTACAAGCTGGCCAACTTCTATTTCTGTATCAAGCTCTTCCTTTATCTCACGCTTCAGTGCATCCTGAGGAGTTTCACCTTCCTCAATCTTTCCACCTGGAAATTCCCATCCATCTTTGAAGTCTCCATATCCACGCTGAGTAGCAAAGATGATGTTGTCCCCGTCTTTGTTAATAGTCTTTATTATTGCTGCCACAACTCTTACTGTTTTCATACGTTACTCCCCTCTTAAGCATTAACTATGTACTCATAAATATCTTCTCTAACAGGAACGTCAAGATTCCATTCTATTTCCACAGCTGTTTTGTCAGTATTAGCCATCACAAATTCTTTGTAAGCTCCTGTTGCATACATATGTCCCAGATAATAAAACTCTTTAGATACCTTATCGTCTTTATTCTTTCTTACAAACAACTCAACGCTTATTCCTCTTTCTTTTGCATGTAAGAAATTTTGTACATCATCAGAATCAACGCTTCGCCCAGACTTTGAAATAGCTATAAGCGACTTATTACTTGTAAAATGATCTTCGTACTTTGTAGTATCGCTTATATCTTCACTTTTTTCGTAGTTGATGAATACAGGAAAAGTTTTCGTTTTCTTATCAAACTTATATCCACCAATATTTAATGGAACCTCATTGTTTTCCCAGTTAAGCAATCTGCATACATCTTCATAGGTGTATTTCTGATAAAGCACTAAATCTGTATTATCATAAGTGTTGCTAAAATCTCTTTCATATCTACTTATTCCAAAATCAATCAGCTCGCACAATATATTGTAGAAATCCTGATTTCTAAGCATCTCCATGAATGAGGTTTTTATCTTATAATCGTTACTTTCCTTCTCAATGAAAACACACTGCTGATACGTACCTTTGCCTGATCCAGATGGAAACTCATTTGTCATTACATTTGCTACATTTTCCTTTTGCAAAAGGCTAAGTGACTTTCCATAATCGTTTTTCAAATCCTGCGAGAGCTGCTCCATCAGTCCCATTTGTGAAAAGCCTCTTGAATAAGCCAAGATTCTTCTAAATAATTGAAGTTCTTGAACCCTCTTACCAGATGCCAGCTTTTTAGAAACAAATTCAATTACCTTTTCTTCATCTTCCGAAAGCCTAATAGTATATTCTTTCTCATACTTCACAAGAAACTTATAGTATGAGCCCAAACTATTATTATCAAAAATTCTGACAACATCCATTTCTCCGTGATCATCAAAATCTTTGAGGTTCGGTATTCTTCCAAGTTTGTTTTTTAGATTAGTATAGTTTTCTTTGATAAGCTTAATATCACTGAAATTGGCGTTATCGATAGCCGAGAATATTTTCTTTTTACTTACCTCGTCAAAATGAACAGTCGAAGCCCCAGGAATAACTCTATCGCCTTCCATCAGGTATCTTCTAACATTGTCTTTATTGTATGAACGATCCCCTGAAAGCGCTATTGGTATCATAAAGTTATTCTCATAATTACCAATAAAATCAAGAATAACTACATATTCTTTGTTATCCGCCTTTCTCAATCCTCTTCCCAATTGCTGAATGAAAACAATCGGAGATTGAGTCGGGCGAAGCATAATTACTTGGTTTACTTCTACAATATCAACACCTTCGTTAAGTATTTCCACTGAAAAAATGTAATCCAATGGGCTAACTTCTCCATTCAAAACCTTCGGATCATCATCGTCTATAGCAAGTCTTTCGAAAACTTCCTGCCTATAATCTTCAGGAGCATCTCCATTAAGCGACACTGTTCTAAACATTCTCCCCGTTGCAGGATTTATCGTATTATTAAACTTATCAGACAACTCTTTTGATTCATCTATTCTGCTGCAGAATACTAACCCTTTTACCCTATCTCCACTATGGCCATAGTATGTAACCTGTTCAACGATATGCTTAACTCTTTCATCGCTTGTGAGAAGGCGAAAATCCCTTTTTCCTATATCTTTACTCTTTATCTCATTTTCGTACTCTAGAGATATGTCATTGATTCCAAAATAATGAAATGGACATAGCATATTTTCTTCCATTGCCTGCTGCAATCGAATCTCATAAGCTATCTGATAGTTGAAGATTTCATAAATGTTTCGACCTTCAATATTATCATCCCTCTTATCAGGAGTAGCTGTCATACCAAGCCATAGTCTAGGCTTGAAATAGTTCATGATTTTCTGATATGTATTGGCAGCCGAATGATGTGCTTCATCAAGAATAATACAATCAAATTCTGTGGGGCTATATTCATGAAGATGATCATCGCGATTCAGAGTCTGGATCGTTGCAAATACATAATCACATTTTCCATCATCATATCCTGCCCCCAACAAGCCCATAGAAACACTTTTGCTAAACACTTTTTCATATGACTTCTTAGTCTGTCTAGCCAACTGTCCTCTATGCACAACAAATAAGACCTTCTTGTATCCCAATTCTCTCATAGCAAATGCAGATGCATATGTCTTTCCAGTTCCTGTAGCAGATATAAGAAGTGCTCTATCTTCTCCTTCAGTCACAATCTTTTTAAGATTATTTATAAAACCAACCTGCATTGAATTAGGCTGAAGTTTATATTTCTCAACAGATACTATTTCTTCTCGCGAAGCGATCTGGCGCTGTTTTCTTACTATGTCATATCTTGTTTTATAATCCTCAATAAATTCCTCATAATCTAAAGAGAATCGGGATCCCCACAAAATTCTGAACTGTTTAAGTATCTCTTCTGCCACTTCGCCTTGGTCTGTAGATACAATTCTAGTATTCCACTCATGATTACTAGTAAGCGCTGAACTTGTGATATTAGAGCTTCCAATAATAATTCTATATATCTCACTCTGCTTAAAAATATATCCTTTAGTGTGAAAGCCTTCTTCCGCCCTTTCAACATCGTACATCTTGAGAGTAATATTTGATAATCCCGCTAATTTCTCAAGAGCCTTGGGCTCACTGAAATTCAAATAGTTTGTTGTAAGGATTTTTCCACGAATACCTTTTCTTTCTAGCTCTTTTAAAGTCTGTAAAAGTGGAGTTATGCCACTCATAGTAATAAAAGCTACGCTTATACTAAATGAATCGCACGACAATAACTCGTCCTCGATAGAAACCAATACCTTCTTTCCTTCGTGACGATCGTTATACAAAAATTGTGGCTTGTATGCCAAATTGGATTGAACTCGTGAATCAATAAATGCAGATTCAAAGCCATGCTTCAATTCAGATATCTTATCAATACTCATTAAAGATGTTCTCCAAATTATAGTTCTGTGTACTTTTTGCTATTTCCATAGCTTTTATCTACAGGATATTTCTCAGCATTTTTCCTGATTTTTTCCATTATTGCTTCCTCAACATCAATCCCCATCTTATCTGCCATCAGAATGCAATAATTCATAATATCAGCAAGCTCTTCCTTCGCAGCTTGTTTGTCATACTCTGGGCTCCATTGAAAACACTCCAGAAGTTCTGCTGCCTCAATAGATATACTTTTAGCCAGATTTTCTGGCGTGTGAAACTGATCCCAGTTCCTGTCAGCCGTAAACTTTACAACCTCTTTTTTCACCTCTTTAAAATCCATCCCCATCAAAACCTTTCTACATATTTCTTCAAATAATTCCTAAGACCATCATCGCAGACATACAAATATGTTCCACGAATTCCCCTGGTCATAAGCACGTAATAAATATTTCTTATATACAGATCAAGCTCTGCATCTGTTGCAGATTGTTTTCCTCTCTTATCATAATAATTTGATTTGTCTACGATAATCTTATGTGTATTCTCATCGTACTTAATATCATTTCCTAAGATTACAAAGGCATAGTTCAGATCATATCCAGCACTTGTGTGTATACATCCAACTTCATCTATGGCTCCATCACTGTTTATCCAGTTGCTCAGGCAGTGATTCCATCTTTTACTTACGCCTTCAATCACTATGTCATATGCATTCTTGTCATTCTTGGTTTTCCATTCCCAAGCATATCCGGCAAGCATACGACACAATTCCATATCTCTTTCTTTGGCATAGAGCTCTCTGTTAAAGGATTCAAAGCTATCGAAGATTTTAAAATCATAATCTGCAAAAGTTTTCTTTGGAACATTAACATCATGAAGAATATCATTCACGTAATTGATATACTCTTCTCCACCCTTTACTCTCATCTGCATCTTGAGGAAATGTGCCGCATAAGCACCAATACGATTTCTTCTCTCAAGCTCAAATTTTATCTTATCATCAAAAATCTCTATAGTTGTTCCTGAAGGGCCTGACAGCTGATCAGGATCAAAGAAGAACACAGGAGTGTTGGCAATCTTAAGTATCCAGTCCAGTTCTGTAGCATCGCTAGGAAGACCAAGTTTTTTATTATTATTGTCGTAAGATTGATAGCCTACTATGCTACGTCTTACTTGTAGTTTCTGAGCTTCATCCACAAAGAGGATATCCCATGTTCCTTCCTTAACAGCTTCTGATGCACCCAGGACATCTTTCGCAGCTAGCCCTTCAATTTTCTTAAACAGGCTCTTTAACGTGGATCTTAAAGATGTCTGTGGAACAATAAGTCCCATCTTTTTGCTACGGAATGGGAATTCGTGTGTCTTCTCATCCTCATAGTCTCTAAGATATTTCATAAGATAGACTGCTACTATAGTCTTTCCTGTACCAGGCCTGCCTTCGACAACTATAGGAAGTTTCTTGCCAACTCTTATTTCATAAATAATGTCATCAGCAAGTTTCTTTTGGTCTTTATTCAATTCTTTAAACGGGGAGTATTTATAGAACTCACTGTTCTTAATATATTCAAGTGTATGATCTGCGAGCTTATAGGCTCTTAACTCATTCCATAGTTCTTCGAAAGTATCGTCATAATCTACTTTCTTATAGTAATTCTTGTTAGCAATTCCGTCGTTCTTATTTGTTATTGTGAACTTACCATCTGCAGAAACAAACTGGATGAGTTTGGACTCATAATCAAAAGTTACAGATTGATTGAATCTTTCAGAATAAATGAAGTGAACCTGATTGAATTCACGCTTTTCCTGATTGTTGTAATGCTGCTTCATTCTTTCAGTAACATTGGTGGACTCACCAATATAGACCTTATTGCCATTTTCTAGAATATATAGCATAGGCCAATTGCTTAGATAATCAGCATTTCCATAATTGTCACTAGGAAATTTACGATTAGTTATGACGTAGAGGTTTTCTTTTGCAATTTCTGTATTTACCATATGATTGCTCCAGTCCACAACGAAATTAACGACTATAATAAGTATACTACAAAAAAGAAGGAGGCGGAAAATCCGCCTTCCCTCCATACCTTATGTATTATATGCAAATCACCATCTATGTGCTGTCCAATACACTTCAAAAGAATCATAAGTAGCATGATTTAAAGAATCCTTAATTATTGTTTCACCTGGATCCTTTTCATAATTATTGTTAGTTAAATATAATTCATAGAGAAATAGTATTACCAGAGATCTTTTCGAAACTAAAGATGTTTAATCAATAAATTGAGCCCTTATAGTTAACAATCAGACAGAATATCCGATTGTCATCTATAAGGGCTCAATACAACCTTGGCTAGGTCAAGGCTCTGGAGCAGACTTTACTATTATCTTGAGAATACATAATAGTAGTTCTTCAAAGCTATTACATTTCTTTGAGCGCTTCGCGAACAAATCTACTACCTCTTCATCTACATCTAGAGCTTTAAGACATTTTTCTTTTACCTCGTCAGAGGGTTGTCGTTCTCCAGCTTCTATAGCATAGATATAGGCAGTAGTAACATCGAGTTTTTCCGCTAGATCCTTAGCGCTAATGTTTCGTGCTATTCGCATAAGTTTGTAAATACTGCATCCTGCAATATCTTCATAATTTTTTGGTTTTCTTCCCATATTTTCCTTAATATGTTACCGCATTTTCCAAGTGCCGCCTCAGTTAATACTCTCCCACCAATAAGTGCGGTACAGTGAAAACTGATCATCTATTCGTAGTGTTACTGATGACCCATCGTCTGAGGCCATCTCTAGGTTAGACATCTTCACCACCTTTCCAATGCTTGAATTGATAGCATTTGAATCCATCAACAGTTACCGAGGCTCTTTGATGATTGCC
This sequence comes from Butyrivibrio proteoclasticus P6B7, assembly GCF_000622085.1. GTDB lineage: Bacteria > Bacillota > Clostridia > Lachnospirales > Lachnospiraceae > Butyrivibrio > Butyrivibrio proteoclasticus_A. The sequence goes on along the minus strand of NZ_KK211395.1, from coordinate 1,596 downwards.
CTGAGCAAATCATCTTGCTGCGTTAAGTTGATACACAAATAATTTAATGATTTGAGCTAATGACTGTATCCCCCAGCCATCTTGTGTTCGGCAACGCAGGCGTTCTTCGCCTCCCGGTGATTTTACGAATCATACTATTTAAGGCAATCTCACAGTATTCCCTAAAAAGGGAATACTGGAATACCTTGAATAATTACCAGATGCTCAAGAAGATGTCTAAGCCTTTGGCTATGAGATAGCTTAACACTGATGCTCCAATAAGCTTAAGTAGTTCCATGAATAGAATCCAAGTTTTCTTCTTACTTATGGCCTCATAGAAGTTCTTAGATGCTTTCTTGATGGCTATATATGTAATACATACACGGAGCCACCAACCAAAGCGATGCTCTCTCCTCTTTGATAAGTATTCATATAGTCTTCTTTTCATACAATCACCGCCTTTTCAACGCTTGAAAAAGGCGACACTAGAAAAATATTCACTTATCAATGTTCGTAATTTCATTATAGATATATATGTTGAAATTGTCAACAGAGCTTTTTAATATTTTTATGTGTGGTACATTGTACCACACCAGATAAATACTACACTTTCCCGTGTGTGTCCTAAAAATACCACCTGTATTTTTTAAGCTTATTTTCGCATTAAATAATCACGTGATTTATTGCTACAGTTTACGTTTTTTAGTCATCCGCAACATGTATCATTTTACTACTTACATATCATCCAGCTCATCTTCAAACTCAAGCCAGCCGAGGAGTCTGTCTTCTTCTCGTTCTCGCTTAAGTTCATCTTGCTTGCGATCGAAGTCACGGCGCTCCTTTCGTGACATGTTACTTGTTAGCTCTTTGTACTGTTTATCCGTTAATCTGACATCTTTATCTCTTTTTCCAAAAAACATAGTTGCTACCTCTCTTTCTGGTGGGGAGTTGATAGTTCTTTTACCCAAATATGGGTTGCTCTTCCTTGAGGACTTCCTGGCAGGCCTTGACTGTTGACATGTTGTCGCAAAGGATCAGGGCCTGGTTCCAGCTGGTGGATACTTCGTGAGGAAGGTCGTCAATGGATTCGATGCCCCACATGACGGCGAAGTCGTCGTAGCCGGTGATGTCGTTGAAGCCGTTGAGGCTTGCGTCTTTGGCATCAAAGATGGGGCGCCACTCTTGGCTGGATTCTCCGCAGAAGGCGATGTTCTTGCAGCCTCTTGTAAGGATGGTGTCGGCGGCTTCGCTGATGTGGCTTTGGTCTGTTAGCTCTTTTGACACGATGATGACTGTGTAGTCGGAGAGGTTGCCCGGGATCTTCTTGTTGGAGCTGATGCTGCTGCCGGCGATGGCGAAGGTGATGTTCTGGGTGGCTATGTTGTCTATGTATGTGTAGGATGTCATGGCGTTCCTCCTTATGTCGATAGTTCTTTTACCCCAGGTGGGTGGTTCCATGGTTAAAGTATATCGCGGAGGAAGTCCTATAAAGAGGACAGTATGTGTTATCTGGTGTTGGGAGGTTACTATTCACAGCCTATCCGCATCCCTGACTCATTTTTTCACCACAAGAGAAATACATAACCATTAATTCACCGCAGCATCAAATGCCAAAAA
>NZ_JHWL01000006.1 GCF_000622085.1 Butyrivibrio proteoclasticus P6B7 | reverse complement strand
CAAGGCGAATTCATAGAATGCTGACGCATTCTATTTCATCCGTCTTGTCGCCTTATAGGCTGATTCCGATATGTGCCGATTTGTGAGCAAGCTCCCATCGGCCCAATCGGAAATCATCCTGCATGGCTCGTTATATCCGAATATTAATACTGTTAGCATCAAAAGTAGACTTTTTGAAGAGACTACATCAAAAAGTCTCTTTTTTTCTGCCTTTGGACATAGTATCATAGGGGATATGTAAGTCTATGGGGAGTCACTGGGGACGGTTCTAATTGACTTAAGGAGGAGAACATTATGAAATTCGAGGAAAAGAAATTTGAACTTAGCGGAAGAGAAGTAATACTTCGCCCAGCAAAGCACGAGGATGCGCAGACTCTGGTGGACTACCTTAAGACAGTCTGCGGCGAAACAAGATTTCTTCTGTGTGACCCTGAGGAAATCAAGTATACAGCTGAGTCAGAGGTGGGATTCATTGATGGCAAGAATGATGCCGAGGATTCCATGCTGATTCTTGCATTTGTTGATGGCGAATACGCCGGTAATTGCTCCTTTGAGCCAGTAGGGGACCGTAACAGAGCCAGACACCGCGCAGATCTTGGCATAGCTCTTTTCCAAAGATATACAGGCCTCGGCCTTGGCCGCCTCATGCTTACAGAACTTCTGGATGGAGCAAAGAAATGCGGCTATGAACAGATTGAGCTTACAGTTGTGGGCGGAAACGACAGAGCATATCATCTCTACGAGAGCCTTGGCTTTACAGAGTGCGGCAGAATACCTAATGCCAACAAGTATAAGGACGGAACTTATGCCGACGACATCCGCATGGTAAAAGAACTATAATTAACTCAAACCCAGTATTTATCAGCAACTCCACCTCTCCCAACCAACGGTTGAGTCTGGTAAATCAACCAATAGTTCGTGTTCATTGGAACCAAAATTTTGTAATGTTTAGCTCGAAGGAGGAAAAAACTAAATGAATCAAATTTACACAGGGAAGTTCATAGCGAGCTGCAGAAAAGAGAAAGGACTCACTCAGGCACAGCTTGCAGAGAAGCTGAACATCACAGACAGAGCAGTCTCTAAATGGGAGACCGGGAAATGTATGCCGGATTCGTCAATCATGCTGGAACTATGCAGCATTCTTGGCGTGACGGTCAACGAGCTATTAAGCGGGGAGAGGATTAATATGAATAATTACGAAGAAAAGGTCAGTGAGAACCTTATTGAACTCAAAAAACAGAACGAGAATAGCTTTAGTATTAGTAAGCTTTTGGCGATTGCTTTTTCAGCATCAATTGGAATTGCAGTTCTGGTGTGTGCTATAAGCAATTTTGCTATTTCTGGAAGCTTTACATGGTCACTGATAGTGCTTGCGTCCTGCCTTTTCGGATGGGCCGTTACCATTCCGATGATTCTTCTTGGCAAGAAAGGCATAAAGACTTCACTTATTATGCTGACTGCCTTGATTTTGCCATATCTTTTTATCCTAAGAGTCCTTATTGGGGTAAAAGAGCTATTTCTTATAGGAGCTGTTATGGCAGCTATTTCACTGGCATTTATCTGGGTGGTATATGCGGTATTTACCAGATTCATGGACAGGAAGTTCCTGGCCACAGGAATCACGTTCATAGTAGCGCTTCCATTTATGCTTATCATAAATGCCAGCTTGTGGCTGATGATCGGTGAGCCAGTTGTTGATATCTGGGATATACTCGCAGCTTTTGGTGCTGCTGCTGTAGGAGTAGCCTTTATTATCTATGATCGCAAAAAAGTCACAGGGGACGGTTCTAATTGACTCCAAAAATAACATCAACAGGGGACAAATATGACATACACACAGATTTTCGACGACATAATTAAGATCATGAAAGAGGATTCAGCCACCTGCAAGGACTTCGGGGCAGGACCTTATGAGGAGTATCAGAGCAAGATTACAGATGACATGGACCGCATGGAGTTTATGCATTTGGTGCAGGAATATCTGGCAACCTTCAAGGTGGAAGGCCATCTAAACTTCTCTGATGGAAACCTTGGTTCAATTGGGTTCTCCGTAATGAGAAAGGGGGATGAGCTCTACGTTATAGAGGCAAAACCTGACACTAAGCTCTCAGCAGGCGACAGAATCACCCATATAGACGGCCAGCCAATCCCGGAAATTGCCACAAAAGAAAGCAGGTTCTTCATGGGAGAAAGCGAGGAACGCCAGGGCAAAACCTGGCCAGCTGTACTAAAGTTCTACAACACACTTTCTGTGCTGCATAAGGACGGCACTAAGGAAGATATCGCCATTATCCATGGTTCAAAAGGCGAAGAAGAGGAACGTTACTTCTTTAAAGAATATGATGATAACACCCTGTACATCAGGCTTGCGGACTTTGTTGACTTAAACGCAATCGGACAGGTCTATGCAGATTGTAAGGATGCTCTGGACAAATGCAAGAAGCTTATCCTGGATGTCCGCGGAAATGGAGGCGGCGCTGATTCAGGCTTTGAGCCACTTTTGGAGTACTGCTTCCCAGAAGGCAAGCTCGTCACAGACTACTACAAGATGGAATATCCTATTGAGATCAACTATTCCACCAGGAATTGCACAGATAGAATTGAGCTTTTGAAGAACTTCTTTGGCGACAACGTTCCAGAGGATATGGCTCCAATGCTGGAAAGGATGATCGCTGATAACAAGGAGAACATGGGAAAAGGCTTCATTGAGAGCACAGAAGAATTCGCCGTGGGAATTAAGGGCAGAGCCCTCCCGGAGAAGGTGTTTGTTATCACCGACGAAAAATGCGCTTCTTCCGGAGATGCCTTTGCTGAAGTGATGTCCTATTCACCCAAAGTAACCTTAGTTGGCAGGCCATCCATGGGCATCACCGATTATTCAAACTGCACTATGGTGCACTTCGATGATTTTACTTTGCTCTACCCAACTTCAAGAGATACACGAATTGATTGTGGAAAAGAGCTATCTCAAAAGGGGGTTCCTGTGGATAAATATATTCCATGGAGCCCTGAGAATATAGGTAAAGACCCTGAACTGGATTACTGCCTAAAGAAAACCACCGAAGCATAACGGTGAGCTCGTGGCAATTAGTTTGCCCAGAATGAGACTCCGGTTCTTACAGCTTAACAAAGGAGTCAAATAGAACCGTCCCCATTGACTTGTTTCATCTTTGACAAGTTAGACAAAGCTAACTATAATGATATGGTTAGCAATACCTAACTAATGAGGAGGCTATATGAAAGAATTTCTTGAAATCAAAGATCTAAAAAAGAGCTTTGGAGCAGGAGAGGCCAGACAGGAAGTCCTGCGCGGCATGAACTTCACCGTAGGAAAAGGCGAGTTCTGCGTACTCCTGGGTCCATCAGGTTCCGGCAAGTCAACACTGCTCAACATCATAGGTGGCATAGATACACCAGATGAAGGCTTTGTAAGTATCAACGGCGACAAGCTGGAAGAGATGAACGAAACTCAGCTCACAATGTACAGACGTAAGCACCTAGGCTACGTATTCCAGATGTACAACCTAATCCCAAATCTTAATGTCAAGGAGAATATCGAGGTGGGAGCCTACCTTTCCGATAACCCCTTAGACGTCGAAGAAGTCATAACAACCCTCGGTCTTCAAGACCACAAGTACAAATACCCCAATCAATTATCAGGCGGACAACAGCAGAGAGTATCCATTGGAAGGGCAGTAGTCAAGAACCCTGACATCCTTATGTGCGACGAGCCCACAGGCGCTCTGGATTACAAGACGTCAAAAGAGATCCTGGCACTTATCGAGGACTGCAACAAGAAATACGGCAGCACCATCATCATGGTTACCCATAACGAAGCCATCAAGTACATGGCAGGCCACGTGATCAAGCTCCGTGACGGCGTTGTGCGCCACAATGACATTAACGAGACCAAGATCCCAGCAGCAGACCTTGAGTGGTAAGAGGAGGTAAAAGAACTATGAGAAACCCTCTTATCAAGCGAATTCCCAAGGAACTAAAAAACGAATGGCACAAATACCTTGTAATCATCGTCTTCATGGTGGTCATGATCGGCGTAATCTCAGGAATGTATGTAGGTCACGACAGCATGCTCTACTCTGTTGATGCTGGCAAAAGAGATCTGATCCTAGAGGACGGCTCCTTTGAACTGGAAAAGAAAGCATCCAAGGATCTCCTGGATGCCATAAGCACCGGCGATAAGGCAGATGTGAGACAGTACTTCATAGACAAAGGTATGAAGGAAGCTGACAAGGAAGTTGCCAAGGCTATCGAAGAAGAACTGGACAAGCAGGTAACTGCTGCCATTGAAGAAAACGTCCGTGCTCAGTGTGCATTATATGGCATCACTGACGAAAAGAAGATTCAAGAACAGATCGACCAAGTGATGGCTAGCTCTTTTGACGAAGCTAAGGAAGAAGCCAAGGAGTCAGAAGACTACAAGAAAGCAGTGGATGAGGCCTACGATGAAGCCCACGAAGAAGTAGAGAAGAAGGTGGACGAAGAGTGGGACGATATCGCAGATAGATATAACCTTAATGATCCGGATTTCGAAGCGGTAAAGGTCACAATCTATGAGAACTTCTACAGAGAAGCTGACGAAGACAAGGACGACGACGGAGAAGTAGATGCCAACGTCCGCGTATTTAAGAGCGATGCTGAGATAGACAAGGCCTCTTTTAACGAAGGAAGAGCTCCAGAAACTGAGGATGAGATCGCTATCGACAGAATGCATGCAGACAACGTGGGAATCAGCATCGGTGACACCATAACAGTTGACGGTAAGGAGTTTAAGGTGGTAGGTCTTTTGTCCTATGTGAATTACCTGACTCTCCATGAATCCAACACGGACCTGATGTTTGACGCCTTTGGCTTTGACGTTGCCATGGTGACTCCTGAAGGCTTCAACAGGTTAAAAACAAGAATTCACTACAGTTACGCATATCTCTATGACGAAAAGCCTCAGGATAAGATAGCCCAGGCGGATCATGCCGAGAATTTCTTAAAGGCTCTCATCACCCAGACTGTTGTAAATGACAATGAAATTGAGGATTACCTTCCTGAGTACCTGCGCCAGGCCAGCAACTTTGCCCCTTCCGACATCGAGGGAGATTCCTCAGCCACCAGTATCCTTTGCTACATCCTGATCGGTGTTATCGCATTTATCTTTGCCATCACCATCAGCAATACCATAGACAAGGAGGCTTCTGTAATCGGAACCCTTCGTGCCTCCGGCTATAGCAAAAGAGAACTCATTGTCCACTACATGTCTATGCCGCTTATTGTGACTATCATCGGCGCTGTCATAGGTAATGTGCTGGGCTACACCGCCTTTAAGAATGTGGCAGTTAACCTGTACTACGAAAGCTACAGCCTTCCAACCTGCCATCTGGTGTGGAGTAACACGGCGCTTATCAAGACTACGATTATTCCGCTGATTTTGATGTTCTGCATCAATCTCTTTGTAATCGTAAAAAAGCTACAGTTAAGTCCACTAAGGTTCTTAAGGCACGATCTTGTTAAGTCCAGAAGGACCAAGGCAAGAAGGCTTCCAAGGTGGTCCTTTATGAGAAGGTTCAGATTAAGAATCCTGTTCCAGAACATGCCAAATTACCTGGTTTTGATATTCGGTGTAATATTCATCGAGCTCATGATGTGCTTTGCCTTTGGACTTCCAGATTCCCTGAACAACTACAGCGATAGGGCAGCAGATATGATGTTTGCTGAGTATCAGTACATGCTCATGGATTATCAGGATGATGACGGCAATGTTATTGAGACAAGTCAGGAGACTGCAGAGAGGTTCAGTATTACTAACCTTCTCTATGAAAAGAAAAAGAGCTCCTTCCGTACAGGAATGGGAAGCGGCGGAGATGAAAGTGTTTCTGTCTACGGCGTCGCTGATGACAGTGAGTATGTAGCTCTTTTAACTAAGACAAATCCAGGTGAAGGCTATGTTTCCAGCGCCTTTGCCAGCAAGTTCGGGATTTCTGCGGGAGATACCATAACTCTCCATGAGGAATACGAGAACAAGTCCTACGACTTTAAGGTTGTGGGAGAGATTGATTACGAGGGCGGAATCGCTCTGTTCATGAATGTGGACAGCTTCAATGAAGTCTTCGATAAGGATGAGGAGGAATTCTCTGGATTCTTTGCTCGTGATGAGATCACTGATATCGACGATCAGTACATCGCCACGGTGATCACCAAGGAGGATATTCTGAAGGTCACAGTTCAGCTTAAGCACTCCCTGGGCGGGGTAATAGATGTGTTTAAGTACGCTCTTATTGTGCTGGCGGCGGCCCTCATATATCTTTTGGCCAAGATCATCATCGAACGCAATGAGGGAGCCATCTCCATGGTGAAGATCCTGGGCTTTAGCAACAATGAGATCGCATCTCTCTACATGCTGCCAACAGCCATTGTGGTTACGCTCTGCGCTGTGGTGGGCTTTGGGATTGGATACTACCTGATGACCTGGGTGTTTAAGACGTTCATGATGCAGATGGATGGGTACTTTGCATTTTACCTTAAGCCAGTGTCCATGGTACTTTCGGTGGTTTACCTTTTGATCGGCTATGTGCTTGTATCGGTAGTGGATTACCTCCGCATCAAGCGAATTCCGATGGATGTGGCCCTCAAGAATGTAGAATAAAACTATGGAGTCAGTGGGGACGGTGAGGTGACCCCGAGTCAGTGGGGACGGTTCTCACTGACTCCTTTTTTTGCCTTTCGCTTATGGTTATTAAATGAGCCCGGGGCTTTTTTTATTGGGTGAAAACCTTTATAGTAGTAGGTGGACTTTTATGAAGGGTCTAGCTAATCCATAAAGGAGAATAGTTTTGAGTAAGAAGATTTTGATTATAAATACAGGCGGAACTTTGTCGGCTGTTATGAAGGGAAATGGCCTGATTCCGGGGCTTTCCATCTACGATATGCAAAAAGAGCTGAAGATGGTTTCTGGAGATACTGACATTGAGATAGAGGATTTTTGCTCTCTTGATAGTGCCAACATTTTCCCGGAGGACTGGTGCAAGCTGGCGGAGCGTATCAGCGAGTGCAGGAATAGTTATGATGGAATCGTGGTTATTCACGGAACGGATACACTGGCCTACACTTCATCCATGCTTTCTTTTATGCTTAGGAACATTGGAATTCCAGTTGTTATCACAGGTTCACAGCTGTCGATTACTAATCCTGTGGCGGATGCTATGGAAAATTGCAGATGCGCTATTCACATGGCAGCAAGTCAGATTCCAGGCGTATTCGTGGCCTTTAACCGAAAGGTAATGCTGGGATGCAGGGCTTCCAAGGTTAGGTCGCTTAGCTTTGATGCTTTTGAGAGTATTAACTATCCTAACATAGCAACCATCAGCTCCCTTGGTATGAAGATTGACCAGGCAGCAGTTCCAGAGAGAACAGGAATCTTCAAGCTTTCCAACAGCTTCTCTGACAAGGTCTGCATGATCAAGATGTTTCCAGGTATTCACAGAAGCTTTCTTGAATCCCTGGCTGATCAGGGCTACAAGGGCCTCTACATCGAAGCCTACGGAATTGGCGGAATGCCATTTCTTAAGCACGACTTCATCAGTACCCTGGATAAGCTCATCAAGGGCGGCATGACCGTGGTTGTGGGCACCCAGTGCAGATACGAAGGCTCCAAGATGGACGTCTACGAAACCGGAAGACGTACCCTTGAAATCGGTGCGCTTGAAGCCCACGACATGACCAGCGAAGCAGCTCTCACCAAGCTCATGTGGATTCTTGGCATGACCAGCGATATTTCCGAGATCCGTGACTACTATTCACTTAACATCGCAGGGGAGCTCACACTTCCTGGCGGCAGAGCATAAGGAGTCACAGGGGGATATGCTAGTTCTTTATATATTGTTGCAGTTAACATGGGGATTCCCACAGACGTTAATTGGTTTCATAGTGTTTATGCTGAATATAAGGCGCAGCCACTACTTGTACCACGGTTCAGTAGTAACGGTCTGGATCAGTAAATCAAGCCTGTCTTTAGGCCTGTTTACCTTCATCTCCGATGACCCATTCTGCTACTATCCATCGTACCGAGAACAGTACGACGACAGCTCTTTTGCCAGAATGCTCTTAGTTCATGAGTACGGCCACACCATACAGTCCCTGATATTTGGACCGCTGTACCTACTGGCAGTTGGCGTTCCGTCCATTGCCTGGAGCTTCCTACCGTGCTTTGTAGATAAAAGAGCTAAAGAGAACATATCCTACTTCTCTGCATATCCAGAGAGATGGGCCAACAAGCTTGGCGAAACAGTCACTGGCGATGAGTCCATTGGTGAACCGGTGTGAGCCACGGGGACGGAGTTAGTGGATTATTTTTTGAGTTGAAATGATGGCGGAGTATCGATATTTAAAAGGAAGAGGTAAAAATGAGAATTTACGTAGATTTTGATGATTGCCTGTGTGAGACAGCCAAGGCATTTACAGTAATAGCTAAGGACTTTTTTGGAAAGGATGTGCCTTACAAGAAGGTGCGCTTTTTCAACTTGCAACAGTCCTTTGACCTTACTGATGATGAGTATGAGAAGCTTATGCTTGAGGGACATCGCCCAGAGGTGCTTCTGTCCTACGATGAGACACCAGGCGCTGTTGCAACTCTCAACAAGTGGATCGATGAAGGTCATGAAGTGTCTGTAATCACAGGCCGTCCATTCAGTGCCTATGAGCCATCAAGACAGTGGCTCGACGAGCATGATCTGAAAAGAGCTAAGCTCTTTTGCCTAAACAAATATGGCAGGGACTCATTCATCAAGAACAGTGAGTTCAATCTCGAGCTTGAGGATTACTACAAGATGACCTTCGACATTGCTGTTGAAGATTCACCTATGGCTTTCAAGTTCTTTGATCACATGCCTGATCTTAAGGTGTATGTGGTGGACAGACCTTGGAACCAGGAGTGCGAGCTTCCAGGGGACAACTACATGCGCTGTATGAGCTGGGATGAGATTGATGAGCAGGTTAAAGTAGTTTAAAGTGGCTCTTCCGATATTCAATCAATCCCTCGTCTTTCATGTGAGATAGTTCTTTTGACATGTTGGTGCGTTCCAGATTCAAGTAATCAGCCAGCTGCTGACGATTAAATGGAATGTCGAATTCCCGCTTACCGGTTTGAAGGGCGAAGGCATTAAGGTATGACAAGAGGCGGCCACGGCAACTTTTGGGAGAGGTGTAAAAGCTCCTTCCGGAGAGGGCCAGGTTCTTTTGGGATGAAATAATAAGAATGTTTTTTAGGAGCTTTTCCTTCCAGGAAGAGCTCTTTTTGCTGTCATCAAGAAGGTTCTTTATGGTGCAAAAGAGAATCTGACAATCCTCGTTGGCTCTGACATCCACAAGCATCACTTCTCCAAGAAGGGCATAGGTCTCTGCAAAGTACTGGCCTTTTCCTACGTGGCTAAGCACGGTGCAATTGCCCCAGACATCGTTACTTTCGATGGTAACGCTTCCTGACAGGAGCATGCCGATTCTTTCGGTTTTGTCACCGGCGTGGAGAATCAGAGAGTCTTTTTTATAGTTCTTTTCCTGGGCGTCTAGTTCTTCCAGGCATTGAGATAGCTCTTTTTCTGACATGCCTTTAAAAAGGCGGCTGGCCATGATTGTTTCAAGATTCATAAGTCCTCCATATACTATTGATTTATACGAGTAATCCATGAACTAGGTATTGAACTGTTGGCCTGTAAAATAACAATCTCTTGTTGTTCGTCTGCAATAACTGATATTTGGGCATTTTGAACTTTTATAGTAATTTTACCCAGGTACAACAAAGGAGTCATGGGCAAAAAGAGTGAATTTAGCAAATTTACCCGAGGAAAACCAGGGAGTCATGGGTAAAAAGAACATATATTTCAGATTTACCCAAAAGCATCCAACATGTTATGGGTAAAATTAGCAAGTTTCAAAGAATTGCCCAAAAACAAAAAATGTGGTTCAAACAACATATTTCGTAATTAAAGTATATTATACTTACACCATCGAAACAAGAACAAACAGTGAAATAGCGAGGTTTTATGATGGTTAGAAAGATTATCAAGATTGATGAAGAAAAGTGTAATGGCTGTGGAATATGCGCAAATGCTTGCCACGAGGGAGCCATTGATATCGTAAATGGAAAGGCTAAGCTTGTTAGAGAGAATTTCTGCGATGGTTTTGGAGATTGTCTTCCAGGTTGCCCTATGGGGGCTATCTCTTTTGAAGAAAGGGAGGCGCCAGCCTATGATGAGGCAGCAGTTAAGGCAAGCCAGGCCAAAAAGATGTATGAGGAGAAGATGCAAAAAGACTGTGAGAGTGGCCATCCTCATGGACAGGGATGCCCAGGATCAAGATTCATGCAGCTCAAGACCAGCGCTGATGAGCTGGCTGCTCCAGGACAGGACATGATTTCCAGGATGAGTACCCATGTATCAAGACTGATGCAGTGGCCATGCCAGATTAAGCTCCTTCCTACACAGGCAGACTTTTACAATGGCGCTAAGCTTCTTATCGCAGCGGACTGCACAGCATACGCCTATGCCAACATGCATGAGGAATTCATGAAAGGCAAGGTTACCATGATTGGCTGTCCTAAGCTTGATGAGGGTGACTACACAGAGAAGCTCACAGAGATTATCGCGCACAACGACATTGCCAGTGTAACAATCGTACGTATGGAGGTTCCTTGCTGCGGAGGATTACAGAGAGCCGCAGAGAATGCAATCAAGAACAGTGGCAAGTTCATTCCTTGGCAGGTTGTGACGATTTCACGTAACGGCGAAGTAATTGAGTAAATTTCCCAATAGACAAGTATTTGTGGGATGGTGCACGAATTGACGACATAGCCCTTAGTATGCCAGCTATAGTTGGGCGAGATGGCGTGGAGGGTGCAGTGCCCATAAGGCTCAGTAATCAGGAAAAAGAGGCACTTCAGGCTTCTGCCAAGACTCTGAAAGAAGTGTTAAAAGAGGCACTTTAAACTAAAATATTAAAGATAATTGCCGATAAATAAGATAGCAACGGAAATGCGTGTCTTTTCTAGGGATGGACAATCCTCGAAAAGGCACGTTTCTTTTTGGATTGTTTTGAGGAGAGTACCTGATATGAGCATATTTGCAGTGGATTCCTATGAAAAGAAATCTGATCGAAGTTGGTACAATACTGCTGCAACGAAGGTGGTAACTGATGGCTTCCTTGGTAGCTCTTTTAACATTGAACTGACCAAGACCATGTCAGTTGCGGAGTCCACCGGACAGGGCAGTATCCTTGGCATGAGCGGATTGGTAATCGGAAAGGGTGTAACCCAGAACATGATCGCAAGATATTCTGAGCATTCTACAGACCAGTATCCCGTCATCACTGTGTCGCTGGGAGATTACGGCTCTTATGATGTTGCGGTTAAGGACGTGGACCCATCTGATGCCACGCAGATAGAGATGTTTGCGCTGTGTTCATACCTCGATGATAAGAACATCACATGTCCTGGCTCAACTGGTTCTTACAATAGGTTGAAGAGTTACATTCAAAGTGCCATAGATATGGACGAACTCCCTGACATCAACAGTCATGTTAACGCCAAGAAAAAGATCAACTGGCTTAAAGGTTTTGAGTACTCCATGAAGAAAGATATTACAGACCAATATAGCTACATGGAACGCTCAGAGCAGACCAAGCTCCGATCATACTTCGAGAAGCAGTGTAAAGACTTGGAAATCAGAAAACTCCTTGAAAGGGCCAGGGGCTGAGGTTCAATTTTCCTCCCGGATATGCTATGATTAATACACAAAGCAAAGGCGCTTACACACGTGGCGTACTTTGCTTTTTTCTTTTAGTATGAATGTAGGGAAATGGCAGGAGGGACGACTATGGCAGCTTTTGACAAAGTGTTATCCGGAATACCCCAGATGGACCAGGCACTTGACTATATAAGACTTGGCGACAATGTTGTTTTCAGGGTATCAGATCTTTCGCAGTTTAAACTCTTTGTGGATCCTTATGTGGAGCAGGCTAAGAGGGATAAAAGAAATATCATATACTTCCGCTTTGCAAGCCACGAGCCTCTGGTGCAGGACTGCCCTGAGGTTAAGACCGTCAAGATAGCGCTATCCCACAGGTTTGAGACCTTCACAGTGGAGATCCATAACGTCATTGAAAAAGAGGGTAAGGATGCCTTCTACGTTTTTGACTGCCTGTCAGAGCTTCAGATTGCCTGGGCCACAGACCTTATGATGGGTAATTTCTTCAGAGTTACCTGCCCATTTCTTTTTATTCTTGATACAGTGGCTTTCTTCCCAATAATAAGGGGAAAGCATTCCTTCCATTCTATCAACAAAATCCTCAATACCACGCAGCTCTTCCTTGACGTCTACTCCGACGAAAGGAACGTCTACGTAAGGCCAGAGAAGGTCTGGAACCGAGATTCTGACACCATGTTCCTTCCGCATATCTATCGGAAAGAAGATGGCTCTTTTGCCCCAATCCTTGATGGCGTCCAGAGTAGCCGCTTCTATCAGCTCCTTGATAACTTCCAAAGGCCTGGAGAGGACCAGTACGTGGACTTCTGGGACAAGTTCTTTAACGCCGCCAAGTTCCAGTACGACAGCCACATGGACATGGAGGATGCCTGCAACACCATGTGCAACATCATGATGACCAGAGATGAAAAGATGCGTCTCATGGTCAAAAAGCACTTTAAACCAGAGGATTATTTCAATGTCCGAAGCCACATGATAGGCACCGGCCTGGTGGGAGGTAAAGCCTGCGGAATGCTGCTTGCCAGGGCCATTATAAGGAACATGTCACCGGAAGAGAATGCGGTTCTTGAGCCCCACGATTCCTTCTTCATCGGCTCGGATATCTACTACACCTACATCGTAGACAACGAGTTCTGGAATCTTAGAGTCCGCCAGAGGACTGAGGAGGAGTACTTCTCTCTGGCCGACGAATTTGCAAATAAGCTTCGAAGCGGCGTTTTTGCTGAGGATTTCAAGACTCAGCTTCGCCACATCCTTGAGTACTACGGTCAGGACCCTTTCATCGTCCGCAGCAGTAGTATTCTGGAGGATGGCTTTGGCAACGCCTTTGCTGGCAAGTATGAGTCAGTTTTTTGTGCCAACAGAGGAACACTGGAGGAGCGCCTCCAAGAATTTGAAAACGCCATAAGGACCGTATACGCCAGCACCATGAGCTTGTCGGCCCTTGATTACCGAAAGCGCCGCGGCCTTGATAAAAGAGATGAGCAGATGTCGCTGCTGGTTCAGAGGGTGTCAGGCTCCTACTATGGCCAGTACTACATGCCCTGTGCCGCTGGAGTTGGCTATTCCTACAGCCCGTATAAGTTCCTGGCTGGTACTGACCTGGCGGCTGGTATGCTGCGCCTTGTTATGGGCCTTGGAACCTCAGCTGTTGACAGGACCATGGGCTCATACCCAAGACTAGTAAGCCTTGATATGCCAGAAGCCACTGCCCTTACTACCATTGCTGACAAGCACCAGTTTTCCCAGCGTGCCGTAGAGGCTGTGGACGTTACAGATCATGCGCTAAAGCGCCTTGAGTTAAAAGAAATAGAATCTAAGCTTCCAATGTATCTCATAAATACTCTACTTGAGCACGACTACGAGGTGGAGGATTCCCTTAAGGAGCGTGGAATCTATCGGGACGTCAGGTTCATTTCCTGTAGGGGCCTTGTTAAGAAAAAAGAGATCATGGAAAAGATGCAAAAGATCATGCTCTGCATTCAGAAGGAGTATGAGCATCCTGTGGACATAGAGTTTACCATTAACCTTTCTCAAAACGGCGAGTATTCCATTAACCTTTTGCAGTGCAGGCCCCTCCAGGTCTTCAAGGATACGGGAAATGTGGAAGTGCCGGATAATCCTGATAAGGAGCAGGTTCTTTTAGAGACTGTGGATTCCTCCATGGGCCTATCCAGGAGCGTACCTATCGATCTTATCGTATATGTGGATCCTAAGGCCTATTACAACATGCCATATGCTGATAAGTCTCTTATTGCCAGCGTCATCGGCAAGGTGAACTGGGCCTTTAGGGATAAGGGCAGACATATGATGCTTATTGTTCCTGGAAGAGTCGGTACCTCATCCCCTGAACTTGGTGTTCCTACTACATTTGCAGATATCAGTGAATTTGAAGCCGTCTGCGAAGTGGAGGAAACGGAAGCTGGCTACAATCCGGAGCTTTCCTATGGAAGCCACATTTTCCAGGATCTGGTGGAGGCTAATATCCTTTATTCAGCCATATTTACTGGGGATAAGACGAAAGCTTTTTTACCAGATAAACTGTGTGACTACCAGGATATCGCCTCGGACTTTGCAGAGGATGCCAGGTGTTCTGGGATTGTGCACGTGTTCGACCTTGAAAATAAGCCTTGTAGCCTGTATTACGACCTTGAAAAGAATCATCTGCTTTTGGTAAAATGAAGAAAAGGACCATGGGGACGGGGTTAGTGGTTCATTTTATGAGCCACTAACCCCGTCCCCATGGTCCAAAATGGAGGAAACTTACAGGATGATCGATAAATACTACGAAACCAAATGCGGCAAGATCCATTACTGGATAAATACTGAGGCGGAGAATAAAAGCATTCAGCTGATCCTGCTCCCAGGACTTACTGCGGACCATACCCTGTACGAGAAGCAGATAGAGTACTTTGAGGGGAGATATCCACTATTTGTTTGGGATGCTCCGGGACACGCATCATCCTATCCCTTTGAATTATCTTTTTCCCTTAAGGACAAGGCTATCTGGCTTGATGAAATCCTTAAGGAGAACGGCTTTGACAACCCTGTGATCGTTGGACAGTCCATGGGCGGCTACGTTGGGCAGATGTACTCAGAACTTTTCCCTGATAAACTTAGGGGCTTTGTGTCCGTTGATTCAGCACCACTTCAAAAGAAATACATGACCGGCGCAGAGATCTGGCTTATGAAGGTCTGCGAGCCGGTATTTAGATATTACCCCTGGAAACTTCTCGTTAAACAGGGGGCAGAAAATATTGCAATGTCAGAGTATGGCAGGAAAATTATGCATGATATAATAATGACATACGACGGCGACAAAGAGCGATATGTTAAGCTTGTTGGCCATGGCTACAGGATCCTGGCAGCAGCTGTGGAAGAGAATCTCCCCTATGAGATCAAGTGCCCAGCCATACTTCTGTGCGGAACCAAGGATAAGGCGGGCTCATGCATCAGGTACGACAAGGCCTGGCACAAGGAGACCCAGATTCCGATCCATTGGATTGAGGGAGCCGGCCACAATTCCAACACCGACGACCCAGAGAAGGTCAACCATCTGATAAAAGAGTTTGTGGAAAATGAAGTTATATTACCATCTACCGGGACTGTTTGAATTTTATGACTTATATTGCGCCTTTCTCCCACTTTTCAGGAAGCACAGAGAGTACTTCTATGACTGGTGCGAGATAGGCTCAATTTATGGTGCCCCAAAGGATGCAATCTGGGGCGGCGGCCGAGTTGGCTTTGGAGATGCGGATCCTTCTGAGGTGGCAGCTCTTTTGAAGGAATATGGCATCTCTGCCCGGCTGACCTTCAGTAATTCTCTGATAAGAGAAGAGCATCTGTCTGACAAGAAATGTAATGACCTGTGCAGGTTGTTTGAAAACGGCAATGTCCACAACGGCGTTATTGTCCATTCAGACCTGCTTCTTAATTATCTCAAAGAGAACTACCCAGGCTACTACTTTGTTTCCAGTACCACTAAGGTCCTGACTGACTTTGACGATTTTGTCAGGGAGCTTGACCGCGAGGACTTTGCCTACGTGGTTCCGGACTTTAGGCTCAATAAGTCCTTTGAACGGTTAAAAGAGCTATCTCTTTTGCAAAAACAAAAGGTGGAATTCCTGTGCAACGAGTGCTGCTGGGAAGGGTGTTATGATCGTAAGAACTGTTATGAGAACGTAAGCCGCAAGGCTCTGGGGGAGCCCTGCGAAGATCACGAGTGCGTATCACCTACTGCAAAGCGCGGTTATCTCTTTTCCGATGCCATGAAGAATCCTGGTTTTATCAGCATTGACGACATCACGAAGGTGTACGCTCCTATGGGATTTTTTAATTTTAAGATTGAAGGACGAAGTCTTGGAAGCGCCATCATTCTTGAGTTTCTGCTTTACTACATGACCAAACCGGAGTACCAGCTTAACGTCCGGGAAGAGATATACTTAGACAGCATGCTGGATCTGTTCTAAACTATGAGTGAGTCAATGGGGACGGTTCTATCTGACTCATTAACACCAAGGAGGAAGAGAAGAGTATGGAAAAAGAACTATATATTAAGCAGCTAAGGCCCTATCTGTATCTTATGGATGAGGCCCACGAAGCAACAGGCTATCTGGTAATTGGGGAGGAGAAGGCCTGCGTCATAGATACCATGAATGGTTTCAATGACCTTCACAAGGCAGTTCGCAAGATTACGGACAAGCCAATTGTTGTAGTTAACACCCATGGTCATCCAGATCACATCTTTGGCAACATCTATTTTGATGAAGCCTATATTAACCCTAAGGATTTGCCTTTGGCAGAGATGTTTGCCAAGATGCCGGAATTTGTGGAGGAGTGCGAGAAACACGGCTTTAAGATGCCACCATTTAAGGAGATTAAAGGCGGCGATGTGATAGATCTTGGAGGCAAAACTCTGGAAGTATATGAACTTCCAGGCCACACTCCTGGAGGAATCCTGCTTCTTCTTAAGGAGGATAGGATTCTTTTTACAGGAGATGCAGTGAACCACCATCTTTGGATGCAGCTTGATGGTTGTTCATCAATGCCTGAGCTTGTGAAGGCTCTGGATGGGGTGATGTTCCTTGAAGAAAAAGCTGACTATATCCTTCACGGTCACGCCCAGGACTTTGACGACATATCTCTTTTGCACTGCCTACGTAACGGCGCTCAGGAGATTGCAGATGGCAAGACAGCAGATGACAAGCCTTATCACTGGTTTGAGGGCGTTGCCAAGCAGCATCCCTTTAAGCTTGAAGAGGGCAAGAAGTATAGCCAGCTAGATAGCGTAATCTGCTATAATTAAGGAGTCATTGGGGACGGTTCTGACTGACTTATTGCTTACAATGAGTCAGTCAGAACCGTCCCCGGTGACTCCAGAATGTGGGGCATAAGTTATGAGAAAAGATTTTGATGACGAGGAAGACGACTTTGATTTCGATGAGTTCGAGGAGGACATATTCGAAGAAGAGCACAAAGTTAGAGATAGAAGAGCACGGACAGATAGATCAAAAGACCGTGTGTGTGGTGATTCTGGAAGAACCAGAAATACCAGAAATAAAAAAAGTTCAAACGATGATAAAAGCGGCGGAACTAACATAGTAACAATTGTAGGTGCAGCCCTGATCCTTGATCTTGCAATAGTTATCGGAGTACTAGTGATAAAGAAAGTCTCCGGCAGCAGGAACAATAGCGATCAGGAGACAGATCTTTTTTCAGAGATCGAAGCAAGTACAGAGCTGGCTACAGAAGAGGCGACAACTCAGGATGCATCAGAGGAAGATTCAGAATCCAGTAGCGAAGCCTCCACACAGGCAAGCCTTGAGGCTTCAAGCGATGCTTCTGCAGACACCGATCCTCAGGCTCAGGCCAAGACTGAAACCGGCGCGGACGTTGATGTATCACAGCTTGTAAGTGCCAGTAACGTGGGCGAGAATACAAGCGTAACCTACGGCATCGACGTTTCCAGATTTCAGGGCACCATCAACTGGGAACAGGTGGCAGGAACCGGCATTGATTTCGCCATGATCCGTGTGGGCTATCGCGATGCCAAGACCGGCGAGATCAAGGCAGATTCCAACGCCAAGTACAACATGCAGGAGGCGGAGAAATACGGTATCAAGATTGGAGCATATTTCTTTTCCACTGCAATAAGCAGCGACGAAGCGGTAGAAGAGGCTAACTGGGTTACCAGCTACATCGCCCAGTACCCAATCACGTACCCTGTTGGTTACAACTGCGAGGGCTTTGACAATGCCTCAAGTAGGCAGGTTAACATGTCCCAGGATGACAGAAGCGCTGTGGCTATGGCGTTTCTTGGCCAGATTTACTCAGCAGGCTACACACCTATCTTTTACGCATCCCAGGGCGAGCTTGCAGGGGACGCCAAGTGGAACACCTCAACCATTGAGCAGAAATACAAAATCTGGATAGCCTGGTATAATCAGGACACCAGCAGTATCGCCAAGGGCCCTGCCTATAGCGGCCAGTGCGCTATGTGGCAGTACACTAACCAGGGAACTGTAGCGGGAATCAGTGGCAAGGTGGACGTAGACGTGGCTTACTTTGGCTACAACGGCACAGAGACCGCCAAGGATACATCGGAGCGAGAGACAGCATCAGCAGATGTGGAAGCTCTCATGAATTTCAAGGAAGTCAATGAGCAGGTTACGGCTAAGAGCAGCACTAACCTGAGAGATAAGCCAAGCCAGGGCGACGACAGTACTGTGGTTGTTACTCTCGAAAACGGACAGGTGGCTCAGCGAACAGGCATAAGCGACAGCGGCTGGTCCAGGGTTGTCTACGATGGCAAGACCCTCTACGCCGTATCCAGCTACCTCACCACTGACCTTAACGCGCCCAAGCAGGAGTCCGGACAGGCTCAGACCCAGGACAACTCGGGCTTCAAGACCAAGTTCACCGACTGCAACGAGACAGTCACAGCCAAAGATATAGTGAACCTTCGCAACAAGCCAAGTGTAACCGATGAGGATTCAGTGGTGGTGGCAACGCTGTCAGCAGGCGAAACTGCGGTCCGAACAGGATACAACGCGGAATACGGATGGTCCCGCGTAGAATATAACGGTCAGGTACTTTACTGCGTCAGCAGCTATCTGACTGTGGTTAATTAAGAGTAGGAGGCAAAATGGCAAATTCAAAAGTATATTTCACCGATTTTAGAACAGGCCTCGGTGTCAGTCTTACAGCGAAGTTACAGAAACTAATCAGAATGGCAGGCATTGGCGATATCGACATGGACGGCAAGTTCGTGGCTATCAAGATGCACTTTGGAGAGCTGGGTAATCTGGCTTTCCTTCGTCCTAACTATGCCAAGGCAGTTGCAGATGTGGTAAAAGAGCTAGGAGGTTTACCTTTCCTTACTGACTGCAACACACTTTACCCAGGAAGCCGTAAGCATGCTCTTGAGCACCTGGACTGTGCCAACATTAACGGATTTAACACTGTTACAACAGGCTGCCAGATCATCATTGCGGACGGTCTTCGCGGAACAGATGATATTGCAGTTCCCGTGCCAAATGGAGAGCTCTTTGAGGAGGCTTACATTGGCCGTGCGGTAATGGATGCGGATATCTTTATTTCTTTGAACCACTTCAAGGGCCATGAGCAGGCAGGTTTTGGCGGTGCCATTAAGAATATCGGAATGGGCTGCGGAAGTAGAGCTGGTAAGATGCTCCAGCACAAGAGCGGGCAGCCTGAGGTTAATGAAGACAGGTGTCGTGGCTGCAGGAGATGTGCTAAAGAGTGCGGCTCTGACGCTATCGTATATAAAGAGAATAATAAAGCTTGGATTGATCCTGACAAGTGTAAGGGATGCGGAAGATGTATCGGCGCCTGCGGTTTCGATGCAATATCCAATAAGAACGATGATGCGCCTGCACTTCTTGGCATGAGAATGGCTGAGTACGCAGCAGCTGTTGTTGGCGGAAGACCACATTTCCACATCAGCCTTATCACAGACGTTTCACCTAACTGTGACTGCCACGGTGAGAACGATGCTCCAATCCTTCCAGATATCGGAATGCTGGCATCCTTCGATCCAGTAGCCCTTGATCAGGCCTGCGTTGACCTGTGCCAGAAGGCTGAGCCAATCCGTAACAGCCAGCTTGGTGACAACATGGCCAGCGAGCACTTCCACGATCACGGCGATGTATGGCACAACAGTAATCCTAACGTTTCCTGGGCTGAGACCCTGGAACATGCTCAGAAGATCGGAGTTGGATCTAGAGAGTATGAGCTTGTTGTGATGAAGTAAAAAGAGCTAGCCAAGACTAGAAGATTTTGAAAAATATTAGAATAAGAATTATTGTGTGATACAAAATAAAATACCAGAAAGCCTTCTGATAGGCTCTTCTGGTATTTATTTTTGTAAACATCTGAATATACCAATTCAGCATTTACGGTGTGTATGTTGAAGGAAAATGTCTTGTTGGCTAAAATTAAAGAGCTTCGTCAAGCATCTTAGCAAGTGCCTCTGCTGGCATTGCACCAGTAGCACTGTTTACAACCTCACCGTTCTTGATAACAAGAAAGCTTGGGATTGACATGATATTGTACTTGGCAGCAAGTGCGCTATTCTCATCTGAGTTGATCTTGCCAACCTTGATCTTGCCATCATAGGTTTCTGCAAGCTTCTCAACTACTGGCATCATCATCTTGCAAGGACCACACCAGTCTGCGTAGAAGTCTACAAGTACAGGGATGTCACTATTTAAAACTTCATTTTCAAAATTTGCTTCTGTAAATTTGTATTCCATATCTCTTACCTCCAGGGTTTGTTATTGGTTTGTTTTTGTTTGTTGTTTTTTTGTTGAGACTACAATAACATGATGCAATTAAATTGTCAACAATTAAATTGTGATATTATACTTTTTTTTCTTTAACCTGTGCTTTGACCTCCAGAATTCATCTTCCTATCCGGAGCAAAACCATGTATCATGGTAGATAAGTTGGCTTTGGCCAGACAGGAGGAGACAGCATGAAAGTACTAGTTATAGACGTTCAAAAGGGGATCACAGACGAAAGGCTCTTTAACTTCGAAGGTTTCATTCAAAATACCCAGAAAATCATAGATACAGCAAGAAAGAATAACGTAGAAGTAATCTACGTTCAGCATGATGACGGTCCAGGAACTGGCTTTTCAATTGGCGACAGGGACTTTGAGATTGCAGATCAGGTAGCACCACAATCTGGAGAAAAGATCTTTTACAAGACCATAAATACCTGCTTCGGAAATAAGGAACTTGTGGAATATCTTGAGTCTAGCACTAAAGACAACACCCTTATGGTAATCGGACTCCAGACTAACTTCTGCATCGATGCCACTGTGAAGTCAGCCTTTGAGCGCGGCTACACAGTCATCATCCCGGAGGGCACCAACTCCACCTTCGACAATGATTACATGGACAGAGAGACCACCTACAAATACTACAACAACATGATGTGGCCAGAGCGCTTCGCACAGTGCGTTTCCATGGATGCAGCTGTGGAGATGCTAAGAAAGGCAAAACCATGACCCTTAAAGAAGCAAAAGAAATATATTGGAAAAATGGGTGTTCCGCCTTCTTCTTAGCTAGAGGTGAAGAAAGATATCAAGAGCTCAGCGATATGCATATCCCAAGACAGACCCTTGAGCAGTGGGCGACGGAGTACCTTGAGAAGTGTATAGCTAAGATTACCAAAAAGGAAACCTGGGACAGCTTCTCCACTGCTGTTTTAATAGTTGGCGAACACAGAACTATAGAAAATCTAAAATTGTTTTATGAAATGCTCCGGAATTTGCACTTCAAAGATGAGCTGTCTAAGTACGCAGTGTGCCATAGCCTTCTTGGCATGCGAAATACTAACATCAAATGCGGAATACTTGACTATGCCAAGGATTCCAAGGATAGCGAGCTATACAGAGAAATGCTTGAGTACACTAAATCACTATTAAACAACATGCAGGTTGACGATGACAAAAAGAATATTGCTGAGCAGATGAAAGATCTTATCAGGTACTACCACTAGATGTTTAGCCCATCTATTTTGAGGGAACATTTATTTATTGAGAAAGGACCAACTAATATTGAAGAAGAACAAGTTAAAAATACTAGGAATAATACTACTTGTAGTCGTGGTATTTATCATATCTACCAGTAGAATTGGCTACTATTTAGCATGCAAATATGCAAATCACAAGATAGAAGCACTTAATCTTCCTGATGGTTATACTGTTTACGGTCAGACCAAGGCAGAGGCATCAGATATTTACTGGGTTCACATGAGATCCGAGAAGGTAATAATTTGCGAGGAAGGCGTTGAGTATGTTCAGGACTATATCAAAAAGAACAATTCAAAGCTAGCACTTGCCCACATTTCAGTTGGCGAATTTGCTGGCATGACAGACATGTGCATGTATGATTTTGACGCTTTGTCAGATGAAGAGCGTGAAGAAATACTTGCAGATGGAAGTGAAAAATACGTCCGCATCGTGTATGAACACAAATATCTTTGGCTTCCTGTGTCATGGATCTTTTTTGATCCGGTATACTAGGCTAGCAGGTGCATGTTCTGAGGATTACGCAATCTGTTTTTTATCTAGTTAAATTGGGAATTTTACGGCTCTATATTCATTTTCTCCAAAAAAGATGTAGAGAATTTTTGGGCCAACGTCTTTATTTTTGATATTATATAAAAAGCAGTAAGGAATTGAAGATGATGAACTAATCTAGTTGCAAGTATACTGCTAAAAAAATGAAAACTTGATTTAAGCAGTAAAACTAGCAGACGAAAGATGGGCCACAAACTAATTTGCATGATTCTTTACTGCCTAAAAAGCAAAAATAAAAATATAGACGTTGCACTTTTTTTTCTTAGTGTCCAAAATTAGAAAAACTCAAAAAAAGCCGTAAACTCTGGGGCAAAATGTATATTACTACTTGCCATGTGCACCAAGCCGAAGCCCACACGTACACCAAGCCGGATTTCATGCAGCTCAAGCTATTTCCAACAGTAACAAACACAGCAGACAAGCCTGCAAAAAAGCCAGCAAAAAGAGACAGCAAGAAAACCATAAAAAAAGCTTGTAATCTTGATGTTTCTTTGCTAATATAAGCGGGTATTTTATCGATATAGGTCAAATGATATGGATTTGATGTTTCTACCCGGTTACCGTAAATTACCGGACTATCGAGTGTTTGATGCACATACAATGTTTTTTATACACATTAATTGTTGATGATATCAAATCAGATAGGCGTAGAAACGAGGTTTCTATGCCTTTTTTATTTGCCAGGATATTCCTTCCAAATAAGATACGCACAGAAATCAATCCTTACAAATGACCAGTGTTCGATGTCAAAAATGGAGGATGAGATGAAAAAAATTAAAAAAGTTTTGTCAGCAGTTCTTGCTGCCACAATGGTAATGTCATTAGTTGCCTGCTCAAACACAGCTTCTACAGAAAAAGAAACAGCTTCTGAGGCTTCTAGTACAGAGGCTACACAGACACCAGCTTCTGATGTAAAGGTTGGCTTTATTTTCTTACACGATGAGAACTCAACATACGACCTGAACTTTATCAATGGTGCTACACAGGCTTGTGAGGCAGCAGGTGTTGAATACATGTTCAAGACAAATATTCCTGAGGGTCAGGAGTGTTATGAGGCTGCTTGTGAGCTTGCAGATGCAGGTTGCGATATCGTATTTGCAGATTCATTTGGTCATGAGGATTACATGATCGAGGCAGCTAAGGAATATCCTGAAGTTCAGTTCTGCCACGCAACAGGTACAAAGGCACATACAGAGAATCTTTCTAATTACCACAACGCTTTCGCTACAATCTATGAGGGACGTTATCTTGCAGGTATTGCTGCAGGAATGAAGCTCAATGAGATGATCGCAAATGGTGAGATCACAGAAGACCAGGCTAAGATTGGTTATGTTGGTGCTTACACATATGCAGAGGTTATCTCAGGTTATACATCATTCTTCCTTGGCGCACGTTCTGTATGCCCATCAGCTACTATGGAAGTAACCTTCACAGGTTCTTGGTACGATGAGACAGCAGAAAAGGAAGGCGCTAACAAGCTTATCGAAGATGGCTGTGTACTTCTTTCACAGCACGCTGATTCAATGGGTGCTCCTACAGCATGTGAGAAGGCTGGTGTACCAGACGTTTCTTACAACGGAAGCACAGCATCTGCTTGCCCTAACACATTCATCGTTTCTTCAAGAATTGACTGGGCACCATATTTTGCATATATCATCGATGCTGTAGCAAACAAGACAGAAATTGCTACTGACTGGGTTGGAACTCTTGAGACAGGTTCTGTAGTTCTTACAGACCTTGGAGATGCAGCTGCAGAGGGCACAGCTGAGGCAATTGCTGAGGCTGAAAAGGCTATGAATGCAGGAACACTTCATGTATTTGATACAACTACATTTACTGTAAACGGCGAGACACTTTCATCTTACATGGCTGATGTAGATACAGATGCTGAGTATACAGCTGATACAGAAGTTATCACAGATGGCTATTTTGCAGAGTCTGGATCTGAATTCCGTTCAGCTCCTTACTTTGATTTACAGATTGATGGAATTTCACTTCTTGATACAGCATATTGATAATTACATTATGTGACCTAAGGAAATCTTTGTGAGCACAGGATTAACTGTGCTGCAAAGATTTCCTATTTTAGTCTTTATAGAAATTTTGAAAGGTGATAATTGTGGAAAATAAGGAAGTTGCCATTTCGCTTCGTGGCATTACAAAGTCTTTTGGTGAAGTAACAGCAAATAGCAATGTCAATCTCGATGTTTATAAGGGCGAGATCTTATCTCTTCTTGGCGAAAACGGAAGTGGAAAGACCACTCTTATGAATATGCTTGCGGGAATCTATTATCCCGATGCTGGACAGATAATCATAAATGGTAAAGAGGCTGTTATCCGTTCTCCCAGAGATGCGTTTGATCTGGGAATAGGCATGGTTCATCAGCACTTTAAGCTTATAGATGTGTTTGACGCCACAGAGAATATAATTCTTGGACTTGAAGGTAAGCTTAATAAAAAAGAGGCTGAGAAAAGAATTAAAGAAATCTGCGACAAATACGGATTTGAAATCAATACCAAAAAGAAGATATATGATATGTCCGTTTCTGAAAAGCAGACAGTTGAGATTGTTAAGGTTCTTTATAGGGGAGCAGATATTTTGATATTGGATGAACCTACAGCCGTACTGACTCCTCAGGAAACCGAGAAACTTTTTAATGTCATGCGCAATATGAAACATGATGGAAAATCCTTAGTTATTATTACTCACAAGCTAAACGAAGTTCAGAGCATATCCGACAGAGTTGCAGTTCTGCGCCATGGAGAATTCATAAGCGACATGAGGACAAGCAAAACAAATGCTCAGGAAATGACAGATATGATGGTGGGTCATTCAGTTTCTCTTAATATTGAAAGACCTGATCCTGTGGATCCTAAGCCACGTATCGTGGTGGAGAACCTCACTGTTGTTGATGAAGAGGGAATCGTTAAGCTTGATGATGTATCCTTTACTGCCAACACTGGAGAAATTCTGGGTATTGCAGGAATATCCGGTTGCGGACAAAAAGAGCTACTTAGAGCAATTGCAGGTCTTGAGATCATTAAGGATGGAAAGATCACATATATCCACCAGGATGGAAGAACAGAGGATCTTCTTGGTAAATCTCCAAGAGAAATTTCTGAGCTCGGCGTTAAGCTTTCATTTGTTCCTGAAGACAGACTGGGAATGGGACTTGTTGGAAATATGAATCTTGCAGATAATATGATGCTCAGGTCATATAGAAGCGGTAAGTCAAGATTCTTTACTGAGAAAAAAGAGCCTAGAAAGCTTGCAGAGAAGGTTGTTGATAAACTTCAGGTGTCAACTCCAAGTATCGACACACCAGTGCGCCTGCTTTCTGGCGGAAATGTACAAAAGGTTCTTGTTGGAAGAGAGATTTCCTCAAGACCTAAGGTTTTGCTGACTGCATATGCGGTAAGAGGTCTTGATATCAGTTCTTCCTACCAGATTTACGATCTTATCAACCAGCAAAAGAAGAGAGGAGCAGCGGTGCTCTTTGTAGGTGAAGATTTGGATGTTCTTGTGGAGCTTTGCGACAGAGTTCTTGTCCTTTGCGGCGGTAAGGTTTCAGGAATTGTAGATGGCAGGAATACCGATAAATACACCTTGGGATCAATGATGACACAGAGAGGAGAGGCTATATAATGGGACAGAAGGTAAAAGAGCCTCGTTATCACATAGTAAAAAGAGCTGATATCAGCAAAAGAGAAGCCTGGACTATAAGAATAATTGCGATTTTGGCAGCGCTTTTGTTATGCGCAATAATCACTATGGTCTGCACCGGAGACAATCCTATATCTATTTTTGTCACTATCTTTAAAGGAGCCTTTGGAACCCAGAGAAAAACCTGGATAACACTTCAGTATGTTGCCATTCTTCTTATCATTTCTCTGGCACTTACACCTGCTTTTAAAATGCAGTTTTGGAATGTAGGTGGTGAAGGACAGGTTCTGATGGGAGGTCTTGCTGCGGCAGCATGCATGATCACACTGGCAGACAAGCTTCCAAATGCTGTGGTAATAATTCTTATGATCGTCTCCTCCATACTGGCAGGAGCCATTTGGGGAGTAATTCCAGCGATCTTTAAAGCTTTATGGAACACTAACGAAACCCTTTCCACACTGATGATGAACTATATCGCAACACAGCTTGTGGCATATTTTACCATAGTCTGGGAGGTTCCTAAGGGATCAGGTAAGATCGGTATTATCAACCAGAATTCAAACGTAGGTTGGCTTCCAAATATTGGTAATAAATACCTTTTGAGCATTATTGTTGCTGCAGTTGTCACTATTGGAATGTTTATCTATCTGAAATTTACCAAGCACGGATATGAGATAGAAGTAGTTGGTGAAAGCCAGAACACAGCCAGATACGTTGGAATCAGTGTTGAGAAGGTTGTGATCAGAACCATGTTATTGTCAGGAGCAATCTGTGGTTTGG
This sequence comes from Butyrivibrio proteoclasticus P6B7, assembly GCF_000622085.1. Lineage (GTDB taxonomy): Bacteria > Bacillota > Clostridia > Lachnospirales > Lachnospiraceae > Butyrivibrio > Butyrivibrio proteoclasticus_A. The sequence continues at coordinate 146,089 of NZ_JHWL01000006.1, read as the reverse complement.
CAGGTCTTCTTTTGGTGGGAGGCATTAACCATACAATAACCACAACTATTTCTGCTGGACAGGGCTTTACAGGAGTTATGGTTTCATGGCTTGCAAAGTTTAATCCTGTTGCCATGATCTTCACCAGCCTTTTGATCATCTTCATGAGTAGGGGCGCCAGCGAAATCTCCACTGCCTTTGAGCTTAATCAGAGCTTTGCAGATATTCTGACTGGAATTATCCTGTTCTTTATCATTGGATGTGAGTTTTTTATCAGATATAAAATCGTCGTACGCAAAGACTTAGGAAAGGAGGACGCATAATGTTTAGTCTGGTCGCTTTTATACCAAGAGCTGTACAGCAGGGCGTTCCTCTGCTCTTTGGAAGTACAGGTGAGACAATCACAGAAAAATCAGGAAACTTAAACCTGGGAATTCCAGGTGTCATGTATGTTGGTGCTATAAGCGGTGTTATTGGTTCATTTTTCTATGAACAGTCAGTTCCTTCAGGAAATCTGAACGGTTTCTTTGCAATCTTTATACCTCTTATCTGTGCGCTAATTGGTTCACTTTTAATGGGTCTGTTATACTGCTTCTTAACTGTTAGCTTAAGGGCCAATCAGAATGTTACTGGTCTTGCCATGACTACGTTTGGTATAGGTTTTGGTAATTTCTTTGGAGGATCCCTTATAAAACTTGCAGGTGCTGATGTTCCATCAATTTCACTGTCAGCCACCTCTGCATATTTTAGTAAGAGCCTGCCTTTTGCATCCAAAGCTGGCTGGTTTGGCAAAGTTTTTTTATCATACGGATTTCTTGCATATGTGGCTATTATCATTGCTCTAATTTGTGCATATGTGCTTAGAAAGACAAGAGTAGGTCTTCACCTTCGCGCTGTAGGCGAAGATCCTGCAGCAGCAGATGCAGCAGGAATAAATGTAAAAAAATATAAATACGTATCAACATGTCTTGGCTGTATGATAGCGGGCCTTGGTGGTTTATACTATGTAATGGATTATGCATGTGGCGTATGGTCCAATGATGCCTTTGGGGACAGAGGATGGCTTGCTATTGCGCTGGTTATCTTTACAATTTGGAAGCCTGATATTGGTATTCTGTCCTCAATCCTTTTTGGTGGATTGTACATTTTATACCTGTATCTGCCTTCTGGAACACATACTGAATACAAAGAGCTGTACAAGATGATTCCTTACATCGTAACTCTTGTGGTTCTTGTTATTACCAGTATGAGAAACAAAAAGGAAGATCAGCCTCCAAAGAGTCTTGGAACCAACTATTTCCGCGAAGAAAGATAATTAAGTAAAGAAGGTAGAAAGATGAATTTTCTTGAAGAGAGAATTGCAAAAGATGGTGTTGTTAAAGAAGGCAACATCCTTAAGGTGGACAGTTTCTTAAATCATCAGTTAGATGTTGAGCTTTTTGATAAGATGGGCGAAGAATGGGCCAAAAGATTTGAGGGCATTGAGATTACTAAGATCCTCACTATTGAAGCATCAGGTATAGGTATTGCCTGCGTGGCAGCAAGACATTTTAATGTTCCTGTGGTATTTGCCAAAAAATCCAAGAGTGTTAATCTGGATGGTGAGATGTATACTGCAGAAGTGGAGTCTTTTACCCACAAGAATAAGAACAACGTCATCGTATCCAAAAAGTTCCTTAATGAGAATGACAAGGTTCTTATTATTGATGATTTCCTGGCTAACGGATGTGCACTTCAGGGACTTATATCTATAATAAACAGTGCAGGTGCTTCTGTGGCAGGCATTGGTATAGCTATAGAAAAAGGCTTCCAATCAGGCGGACAGATAATCAGAAACTTAGGCTACAAACTTGAATCTCTTGCAATAGTTGATGCAATGGATTCTACAACAGGTGAGATTACCTTTAGACAATGAACAAAAGTAAGACCACAAAATCTAACTACACATATATAGTTGAATGTGCCGACAACACCCTTTACTGCGGCTGGACCAACGATCTGGAAAAACGCATCAGTGACCACAACGCAGGGAAGGGTGCCAAGTACACCAAGCCAAGGCTTCCGGTGAAGCTGGTCTATTTTGAGACCTTCGACACCAAGGAAGAAGCCATGAGCCGTGAGTGGCACATCAAGCATCTTCCAACTCTTAAGAAAAAAGAGCTTATAAAATCTGCAAAAAAGTCAGTGATCAAGAAATCTGATCAGATCAATTCACAAATTAACACAATAACAAATATATCATCTTGAAATAGTACCAATCCTAATGTAGTGTGAATATATGGGTAATTTCACACTACAGGAGGAGATAGGTATGAAGCTAACTAACGAGCAGCAGGAAATCCTCGATGGCAAGAGGGGGGAAACCTACGCCAAGATCATGGAGACGCTTGTGCGCTACGGCGAGCTCTTTGGCGCAGAGGAAATGGCGCCTGTAACAGGTAAGTACGGCCATCTTGTAACCAGCTTTGGACTACAGGTTATCGACCCTGTGTACAAGCTTATGGATCAGCTGATTGAAGCTGGTGTTGTGTCTAAACAGAAGTTCACCATGGACCCACGTCCTTTGGATAAGAACGTTCCTTCAGGTCCCATCAAGGACCTTGTCTTTTACAAATTCATGTATTCCGAACAAAAGAGATATGAAAAGCAGCTGGACAAACTGGGCCTTAAGAGTAAGGACGGTTTCTCCTGCGCCTGCTATTTTGACGAGCAGGGCAACAGGCCTAAGAAGGGCGATGTTCTTAGCTGGGCAGAGTCTTCAGCGGTAGTTTACGCCAACTCAGTTCTTGGCGCCCGCTGCAACCGTAACTCAGGTATCATCGAGCTCTTTGGTTCCATTCTTGGCTGCGTTCCAAAGTTCGGTCTTCTTACGGATGAAGGAAGAAAAGCTACCTGGAGAATAGAAGTTAAGACCAAAAAGCTCCCACCAGCCCAGGTCCTTGGCTCAGCCATCGGCATGAAGGTCATGGAGGATGTACCTTACGTCTACGGTCTTTCCGATTTCCTGGGAAAAGAGCTAACTCCTTCAGTATGCGATTATCTAAAGAACTTCGGCGCTGCATCTGCTTCCAACGGCGCAGTAGGTCTTTATCACATTGATGGTCTTACACCAGAGGCAGCAGAGCTGGGCGATAAGCTCATAGCCCCGGATGCCAAGACCTATGTCATCGACGACGAGGAGATCCAGAGAGTTATCGACAGCTATCCGATCATCTGGAAGAATAAGGACGCAAAGCCCAAGATGTGCTTTATAGGATGCCCTCACTTATCAACCAACGAGCTTAAGGGCTGGATTCACGACATCTACGAAAAGACCAAGGAAAATGGCAGAAACACCACCACAATCCCTACAGTTCTTACAGCAGCTCCAGGTGTCCTGGAAGCCATAAAGGGCAGCAAGGAAGAGCGCATGGCAGAAGAGATTCATCTTACTCTTAGCTACATCTGCCCACTTATGTACTGCGATAATCCGCTTGTTCACTCAGTTCCTATCATCACCAATTCCAACAAGCTTAGGACCTACACATCCTGCAGGTTCTACCGCGATGAGCAGATACTGGATATGATCACAGGAAAGGGGAGGATTTGAACATGAAAGAGTTTAAAGGAAGAGTAGTAATCCCAGGACAGTGCAGTGCTACAGCCCTGGTTTCACATAAGGGCTTCAACACTCTGGCCAGCTATCAGACCAGCTTTCTTACAGGAGATAAAAAAGCCACCTGCTCTGATCAGAACAACGAAGACCTGTACAAAAAGCCCATGGCCGGCGTAGCTCTTTGCATACCCCAGACCATTGGCTCAACCACAGGTGGAATGATCCTGTTTACTGCAGCAGACTATGGAAGACAGCCAGCCTGCATGCTCTTTGCAAACCCTATAGATTCTATCGGGGCAGCAGGAGTTCTTTTAGCAGATATCTGGACCGATGCCAAGATGCCAACCATCGACAGCCTTGGTGAAGAGTTCCTCTCCTACGTAAAGTCCGGCATGACCATCACCATCAAGGACGGCGGCATCGTCCAGGTTGCAGATTAAGGCATCTTACGCCTCACTTAGGAATTCTAAGGCGCCCAGTTCTCAGCCCCATCCCATCAGTATTTCCATCACCGGGGCAGCCCCCACAGGTTCCATTTTGCGGTGGTTCGAGCACTGTAATTTAAGGCTTTTCAAAAGGCAGTTCTTTCATCCTGCGAATTAAAACTCGGCTGGTTCCAAGATTTTCGGCAGGGTGTTTTGATGCTGGCGAGTATGGGCAACAAAAGTGCCATTTTCTAATGCTTCCATGGCAGGCTTTCCCGCGCATGCGAACGATTGTCTGAAGCAGGGCGAAAAGATTATATTACATGGCAACAGCGCAAAGCGCTGGTTACGGCAAATAAGAAACGAGATTTCCAAGCTCAAGGAGTTTGGAAATGCTCGTTTTTTATTTTGCCTATGGAGCAAGGCTCCAATTGCCATGTAATATAATCCGCCCTGCAAGTAGTTATCGTGCAGCATGCGCATTGAAAGAAAGCCTGCGGAAGCATCTGAGAAAATGTGCACCTTTTTTGTAATGAGCCAGATCAAAATCACCTGCCGAAGAATCTTGGAGCCTTGCCTCAGACAGGTTAATTCGCAGACAGGATTACGAACCGCTTTTGAAAAGCTCTTAAATTATCAGCACTCTCTTACGCCGCAAAATGGAACCTGTGGGGGCTGCCCCGGTGCACAAAAGTAGTTGAAGGGGATGGGGGCTTAGAACTGTCTTCCTAACACCACAAAATTTGGGCAAAAGATAGCAGAAATCAGATTCTTTTATGGGAAATGCAGTTATAAAATTGATTAAGCAGACAGAGAAAAACTGTGCGCGAAAATGATTATAACTGTAGTATTTGTAAGGAAAGAAGCAGGTTACAAAGGTACCATGAAAGAAGCAAAACAAAATGTACAGAACATGACTTCTGGAAACAGCCTAAAGCAGATTATACTGTTTTTTATTCCTCTTTTATGGGGGAATCTTTTCCAGCAGGTCTATAGTCTTGTGGATAGTATCATAGTTGGTAAGGGAATCTCAGACAAGGCACTGGCCGCAGTTGGCGCCACAGGAACTCTGAACTTCCTGATATTTGGCTTTGTGATTGGAATGACAAGGGGCTTTGGGATTAAGTTTTCCCAGAGCTTTGGTAAGGGAGATATAGCTCTTTTAAAAGCCTATATCAACAATGCCAAGAAGCTCAGCCTATTCACAGGAGCCATATTTACAGCAATCTGCGTGCTGTCCCTTAACTGGATGCTGACGTTTATGAGTACGCCAGATGACATATACCATGATGCTTACAGCTACTTCATAGTAATCCTCTGGGGCATCATGATCACTGTGGCTAACAATCTGGAGATCACGATTCTCCAGTCCCTGGGCGATTCCAAGACTCCGCTGATAGCCATGATCATATCATCTCTTACTAATATCGTTCTTGATTTTACGCTGATCATGGGCCTTAAGGTGGGAGTGGCAGGAGCGGCCATCGCCACTGTGATTTCTCAGGCTGTGTCACTGTGCATCTGTTTCTATAAGATAAAAAAGCTATCTATATTAGGCAAAGACAACGATGAAGAAAAGATTGAAGACGGCAAGCTTAAATGGGAACTGATAGCTATTGGTCTTCCTGTAGCCCTTATGAATTCTGTTACTGCTGCTGGAGCCATGATCCTTCAGTATTTCGTTAACCTTATGGGAAGCTCGTATGTGGCAGCCTATTCAGCCTGCATGAAGTTTTCAGGGCTCTTTGAACAGTTTGGAATGTCGGTAGGTCTTTCAATGATGACCTTTGTTGGCCAGAACATGGGAGCTGGCGAGTACGACAGGATCAGGAAGGGTGTAAGACAGGGCCTTATGATATCCACTGTCATCAATATCCCACTAGTTCTTGCCATGATATTTATTCCTGACAAGCTGGCAATGGTTTTCTTGTCAGATGCAGAGACCATTGGCTATTGTGCAGATTTTATGCCGGTTCTTGGAGCATGCTTCCTGGCACTGGGCTGGCTCTTTGTATATCGCAATTCTGTTCAGGGTCTTGGCAACACCTTTGTTCCAATGCTATCCGGAGCACTGGAGGTTATCATGAGATTGTCTGTGGGCTTTACTCTGGGTAGAGCAAGTTTTAGAGGGATTGCCATGTCTGAAGTGGCAGCCTGGATCGGAGCCTTTGTGATGTTGATGATTACCTACTATGTTCAGATTGCTTTGAAGGAAAAAATAACTAGAGAGCAATATCAACAGAAATTTGCTTTGTGAATATTTTTTATGTTTATGTGCATTATTTTAGGGCAGCCTAAAATAGTGCACAATTTTTTTGCCATATATAAAATTTTTATGTACAAAAAGTAAAAAAAGTGCTTATAGAAGTAAAAGATTTCTATTCAATACAAATAATATGTACGTTATATTGATATTGTGAAAAGGAAGGAATCGAGTATGAAAAAAATAACAACCCCCCTATATGTGTTTGTAATATGTGTTTTTTCGTTAATGCTTTCAGGATGTGCTAAGAAAACCGAGAGTCTTGCATACGTCCACGAACCTACTGAGGAGATTCTTTCCTTTTACGACGATGGCACTTGTGTATATAAGGGAGCGAAGTTTTCCTACACCAAGGATGACTCCTTTATATATTTAAAGACTAAAGACGGACTTACAGTTAAGCTCCGCTATACAGACGATGGTACTGACAAGATCCTTTATGAGAAATCCACTTACGTCTATACAGGAGAAGGAACTCCAGATGGTATCGTAGGCGACTGGAAACAGGAAAACGGTTGGGAGTATGTCTTTACTGAGGATGGTAAGTTCTCAGAGGACGGAATTTTCTATGGTTACTATTTTGTGGATACTGAGAAGCAGGCTATCTATCTTAAGTATGTGGACCGCTTCGAAGATGCTACTCTTTACTATACTATTGCCGACAACAAGCTGGTTATCGACTATCCATGGCCTGTTGTTGAGACTAAGGACGTTGATGATACATTAGTTGATTCTTCTTCCAAGACAGCCGGTAACAACTAATACTCCGGCCACTTAATTACGAATCTAAAGCTGCTAGCGCTTTTGATAAACCGGCAGGTAAAACTGCCACAACTTTTTTCAATTTAATAAGGAGAGGTGTGAAAATGAAGATTAAACGTTTGGCTTCAATTGTTATGGCGGGTGTTATGACACTTTCTCTTGCTGCTTGTGGACAGCAGACTGCTCCAGCAGATACTGCAACTCCTGCAACAGACGCTGCTACAGAGGCTCCAGCCGCTGAACAGCCTGCTGCATCTGATGCTACAGTAGCAGAGACATCATCTGACGAACCTATTTCATTGAACATGTGGTGTATCGCAACTGAGAGTGACTCTAACCGTCACGCTTACGAGGCAGCTATCGCAGACATGCAGGCTGCACATCCTGAAGTAACATTCACATGGGAAGCATTCGAGAACCAGTCTTACAAGACTAAGATCAAAGCTGCAGTTTCAGCTAATGAGATGCCTGATATCTTCTTTACATGGTCATGTGCATTCCTTGGCGATTTCGTAGCTGCTGATAAGGTTTATTGCCTTGATGATGCTTACCAGAACTACAAGGATGAGCTTCCAGAGAGCATGCTTGGAAACACAACATACGATGGAAAGCACTACGGTGTTCCTACAACAATGAACATTGTTGGTCTCTTCGCTAACATGGACCTTCTTGCAGAGGCTGGTTACACAGAGATTCCTGGAACATACGATGAGTTCATCGAGTGCTGCGATGCCCTTAAGGCAAAAGGAATCATTCCTTTCGGCTGCGCTGGTAAGGAGACATGGTGCGTAACAGAGTACCTTGAGTCAGTTATCGAGAAGAGCGTAGGCGCAGATGCACTTAACGATATCTTCCTTGGAAGAGCAACATGGGATAATCAGGGCGTTGCTGACGCTGTTGATACATTCCAGAGCCTTGTAACAAACGGATACTTCGATCCATCAGGCGCAGGCCTTACAAACGACGAAGTTAAGAACAACTTCATGGCTGGCAAGTATGCATTCTACATGAACGGAACATGGAACTGTGCAGATTTCGCAGCTAACGAAGAGTTCTTCCCTAAGGTAAAAGTTGGTGAGTTCCCAGTTATCAACGCTGATCAGGCTAGCCTTGGACAGCTCATCGGTGGACCATCAGACACACTTGCAGTAGCAGCTTCTTCACCTAACGCAGAGAGAGCAGCTGACTATGCATTCGAGCTTGGTAAGCTCATCTGCCACTATGGATACCTTGATGGATGCGGACTTCCAGCATGGACACCATACGGCGACACAAGCTCAGTTAACGAGCTTACACAGACTGTATCTGAGATCGTTTCAAAGGCTGACAAGTTCGTTCTTTTCGGCGACACAGCTATGAGCGCAGATTCAGCTAACACATATCTTTCATATGTAGATCAGGTTTATGGATGCCAGCTCGATGGTAAGCAGTTTATCGAAGGTCTTGCTAAGGATATCCAGTAATCTGTAACTGAATAAGTTAGTGAAATAATTGATCCTTCCTGTTCTTCCTTCGGGAAGAGCAGGGAGGTTTCTTATGAAGTTTTTGAGATTTTTGATGTAAAAAGAGCTATCTAAGACAGTTCTTTTTACAAAAAACAAAAAAAGATTTTGGGAAGGTAGTGTATGAACGACGATAAAAGAAAAAAGAAGGAAAAAAAGAAAGCTGATATAGCAAGGGGATTAACTATATTCGTATTTCTTTTACCAGGTCTCCTCCTTTTTGTGGGAATTCTGATCGCTCCTATTGCAGTGTCTATCGACAGGAGCTTATATGACTGGAACGGCTTTTCTCCAGGAACATTCATTGGTTTTAACAACTATGTGGAGCTCTTTACCAACGGCTCTATCAAATTCATGACTTCGCTTAAAAACGCTTTGATACTGGCCTTTTTCTCAGTGTTTGTTCAGTTGCCATTAGCTCTTTTGCTGGCACTTCTTCTTGGACGAGCAGAGACAAGACTTAACAGAGCATATCTTTCAATCTTCTTTATGCCTGTGCTTATCTCAACTGTAGTTATTGGTCAGCTTTGGCTCAAAATTTACAATCCTGATTACGGCGTATTAAATAGATTCCTTGATGCAGTAAATCTTGGACAGCTTAAGCACATCTGGGTTGCTGATCCTAAGACAGCCCTTGGAAGTATCCTTGTTCCTACTATCTGGCAGTACGTTGGCTACCACATGCTTCTTATGTATGCCGGAGTTAAGGGCGTTGATATCGATCTTCGAGAGGCAGCAATGCTGGATGGAGCCACTAAGTGGCAGGTAGATAGATATGTAGTAATTCCTATCATCAAGCCTATTATCCGAGTAAGTGTAATCTTTGCAGTAACCGGTTCACTTAAGACCTACGACCTTGTTCGTATCATTACAGAGGGCGGACCTTTCCAGATGACAGAGGTTCCAAGTACTATCCTCGAGAACATGCTGTTCCTAAGAAACAGATATGGTATGGGAAGTACGATCTCAGTTATGCTGATACTTTTGTGCTTCGCCTTCGCGCTTTTAATTACTGCAGCATTTAGAGAAAAGGATGAGTGATATGGAATCTTACGTTGTAAAAAAATCTAATCCCATCATTAACATAATCGTGGGAATATTTTTAGGGATATGGGCGCTGATAAATCTCTTTCCGATTTATTTCATGTTCACCTTCTCCCTTAAATCAAATGCCGAGATCTTTGGTGAGAACATAATAGGTCTTCCAAAGGAATGGCTCTGGAGTAACTTCACCCAGGCCCTTGGCACAGGTAACATGGTGCTGTACTTTGTTAACAGCTTGTTTGTAACAACCATGTCTATAGCAATTTCATTGATGGCAGCCATGATGGCTTGCTACGCCATCACCAGAATCAAGTGGAAATTAAGTAAGCTTACCAACGCATTCTTCATGCTTGGTCTTACAATTCCTCTTCAGGCTTCAATCGTTCCTGTATACGTAGTTATGTCCAGACTTCACTGGCTTAACAAGTACACAACACTGATCATTCCTTATTCAGCCTTTGCGCTGTCTATGGCGATCCTGATCTGCACAGGCTTTATGGTGGAGATTCCTATGGCCCTTGATGAGGCCGCAAGAATCGACGGATGTGGTCTTTTTGGAACCTTCTTTAAGATCATCCTTCCGCTTATGAAACCCGCAGTATCAACAGTAGGTATCTACTCATACCTTCAGTGCTGGAACGAGTTCATGTTTGCCAACGTATTCATTTCTGACAGTAAGCACAGGACACTTCCTGTAGGTATCAAGGCTTTGTCAGGAGCGTATACAACTGACTGGGGTCCAATCGGCGCTGCACTTGTAATTGCCACCTTCCCAACCCTGATCGTGTATATCTTCCTAAGCCGCAAGATCCAGGCCAGCTTCATCGCCGGTGCTGTTAAGGGATGATAAAAGAGCTATTGAAGAGCCGGGTGCGCTAGCATCCGGCTCAATTTATGCTATAATCAACCTGGGGGAAGAGCATGGGGAAACATTTTTTTATCAAAAAGGACAAGAAAATATCGCTGTCCAGGAGTCTTAAGAATGTCATCTTTGGACTTGTTCTTGTGGTGACACTTTCTTTTTTAATATCCACATATTTAATTGCAGAAAAGGAACGTAGGGACTATGGTCTTCGTGAGTCGGAGAGCGTTCTTAGAACTTTGTCCAGCAACGTGGATTCTGATCTTAGGAAGTATAAAGAGCTGTCTCGTATCATCATGACTGAGGACAGACTGGTGACTTTTCTGAGGGCAGATAAGGATGTGGTGGACATGGGCATGACCAATGATGCCAGATACGGCGTTATGGATGTGCTTAATGTAACTGAGGGTGTGGACTGCGTCATGATCTTTAGAGAGGACCTGATCATGGTTTGCACCAACCGCTTTACCTACAAGTTTGATACGGATCTTTTGGAAACAGATGAATGGAGAAGGGACATCTATGATGCCAACGGAGCCGTGGTCGCATCCCTTAACAGTAATGGTGTTGCTACCAAAGCAGGTAACAAGAACATGGTGACTCTTGGCCGAGTCATCTACGACATCGATGGCCAGAGGAGAATGGGCGTCCTTCTTATGAATCTGTCTCCTGTTATCTTTGATAGAATGCTCAATAAGCTTGGCTACAACGATATCTGCATTATGGGAAGCGATGGCTCTTTTCTTGCAGGTAATAAAAACTACGCAGATTATTTCTCTGAGGATTTTGCATCCGAGAGAATTATTCATAAAAATGTGAGAATCGATGGTTCTAAGGTTCTGGTGTCCGGATGCCAGGTGGGAGATGCGCCTATTGTTCTTATCAAGGTTTCCGACTACGGCGTTGAGGGTATTCCTTTCAGAATCATCTATGTACTCCTGGGACTTCTTTTGATATTCGTGCTGATGGCCATGTTCGTTGGAATCTTCATTAGGCGTAACATTACGGACCCAGTGATGGATCTTTCTGCATCCATGGAGAATAACAAGAAGTCTGGAGATCTTAAGAAGATTGACGTTGAAGTGCCTTCTTCAGAGTTAGATCTTTTAAAAGGAGATTACAACGACCTGATCGATCACGTTAACAACCTGATCGAGACACTGATCGACAAGGAAAAGACCTTGCAAAAGGCGGAAATGCGTGTGCTTCAGGAACAGATAAAGCCTCATTTCCTCTATAATTCAATTGAGACCATTGGCTTTATGGCGTTGGATTCCGGGGCGGACAAGGTTCATGATGCTCTGGAAACACTGGGCAGCTTTTACAGGAACTTCTTAAGTAAGGGCGACAGGGAGATCCCGCTTTCAAGGGAAGTGCAGATTGTTAAGGATTATCTTTCTCTGCAGAAGTTAAGATACGGCGATATTATTGAGGATGAGTATGATATTGCTGAGGACACCAGGGACTTCGTGGTGCCTAAGCTGATTCTGCAGCCTCTTGTGGAGAACAGTATCTATCACGGTATCCGCCTTAAGGGAGAGAAGGGAAGCATCAAGATCTCCAGTCGCCTTGAGGGGAATGAGTTACATCTTTTTGTAAGGGACACTGGCGTTGGAATGAGCGAGGAAGAAATTAAAAAACTCACTTCAACAAACAAGGAGAATAGGATACAATCAGATACAGAAAGCTTTGGTCTGTGGGGGACCATCGAGCGAATCAGAATTTTTGTTGGAAGAGAAGATATTGTCAGGATCGAGAGTGAAATTGGGGAATACACTCAGATCGAGTTTATAATTCCGGGGTGAGGAATTCAGGGAATGCGAATGAATTTGGTGAATGCAGGATTCTGGGCGTGATGATCACAGAATTCTGAACTGGAATTATCTGATGATACAATGGGGTATGTGGTATGAGTAGAAAGTACAGGGTTATGATAATAGACGATGAACAGTCTGCCAGAAAGCTTCTGGGAGCGTCCATTGATTGGGAGAGCCTTAACATGGAGGTTGTGGGCGAGGCTGCCAGTGGAATTGAGGCCATCAATATAATTGATGAGCTAAGGCCGGATATAGCATTTGTTGATATTTCCATGCCTTTCATGAATGGTATTGAGTTCACAGAGACAGCTACAGAGCGCTATCCCAATCTTATCATTATTATCATGACAGCAATTGATCAGTTTGAATACGCCAGGAAATGCGTGAGCCTTCCTGTGTTTGAATACATGTTAAAGCCCATGGTAAGGGCAGAGATCACCAAGGTTTTAGAAAGAGCTAAGGATAAGCTTGATGTAAACGTGGAGGCCTGGGACAGAAGCAGAAAGGAACAGGACGAAACAGCAAATGCTGAGGCTGATGCCACAGATCGCATCAAGAAATATGTGGAGGAGAACTTTGCAGATCCTAAGCTTAATCTGGCTTATGTGGCTCAGCACTTTGGCTTTAGTTCCAGCTACCTGTCCAGGAAGTTCAAGCAGGATACAGGTGTGGGCTTTGTTGAATACCTGACAGAGATCCGCATGGCCAAGGCCATTCAGATAGCCAAGACCAAGACTAAGATGTACCAGGCAGCAGCCCAGGTTGGAATCCCTGATCCCAACTACTTTAGCCGCTGTTTTAAGAAATATACAGGAGTCAGCTACTCCGAGTATGCGTCATAACAAGAAGGAATAAATCATGAAGATACTGGTTATAAATGGACCCAATCTGAATTTCTTAGGAATAAGAGAAAAGGCTGTATATGGCAATCAGGACTATGATTACCTGTGTGGTATTATTAAGGATAAAGCTGCCGCTGACGGAGTGGATGTAGATATCTTCCAGTCCAACCACGAAGGTGCAATCATCGACCGCCTTCAGGAAGCCTATAGCGATGGAACTGATGGCATAGTCATCAATCCTGGTGCTTACACGCACTATAGCTATGCTATTCATGATGCATTGAAGAGCCTTGAGAACATCATTAAAGTCGAGGTTCACATTTCAGACATCCAGTCCCGTGAGGAATTCCGCAAGGTTTCTGTCACAGCTCCAGCATGCCACAAGCAGATCTATGGCCACGGCCTTAACGGCTATCTGGAAGCTATGGACTACATCCAGAGCTGCTGAGACTAGGGGATGGGGTTAGTGACTCAAAACAAAATGGCCCCAGTGGACTGGGTAGTGGTCCCAAAATATTATATTGAAGGAAAATTGAATTTGCATGAAGAACGATATATTTAAGAAACTTAGAAGATTTAAGAGAAACACAGCAAGAAAACTTGATGATATAATGCAGCGCATTGGTACAAAGGAACTAATTGCCATCTCCTTGGGAATGGTGGTGGTTGCCTTTGCTATTTTTTTACTCATAGTGTACATAGGTAATGTCAAGAAAAACACTTCGGGTGAGAACGGTGGAGAAACACAGATTGCAAGCGAGGGAACTTCTGGAAGCGAAGGCACACCAGTAGTTGAGACAGCAACTGAAGAAACAAAGACTGAATCTACACCGGATACAACTATACTTGCCAAAAAAGAAGGTGCTAAGGAAGGATATCTTAACAGATGCGTATTCCTTGGGGATTCAAGAACCGTAGCTATGGTCAACTATGGCTTTTTTAACGACGATGCCGCACTTGCGCAGATTGGCATATCTCATCCAGCATTTGCATCCAATAAATTCATGAACAATGCTGGAAAAGAATATACTATGAAATCCTATCTGCAGTCTCATCAGGCTCAGGTTATATATATTCTTCTTGGAGTAAATGGAATCAATGATGCCAGCGAGGATCATTATAAGAATACATTTATTTCTCTTATAGACAGCGTGGCTGAGATGGCACCTAATTCTAATATTGTACTTGTATCTATAGGACCCGTTGATGATAACGGATTGTACAAAGATTATGTGCAGAACGCAGTGATAGACAAATACAATGATTTCCTTATGGAGACCGCAAAGGAGAAACACATCTTTTATCTTGATATCGCTGAAGTCCTCAAAGGATCTGATGGACAGGTTAAGTCCGAGTATAACGGCGGCGACGGACTTCATTATTCTGGAAAAGGATGCGAAGCCATTTTCAATTACATTGTAGAGCATCCAGTACCTGGAATATCTGATGAAGGCGAATATGTAGTTAAGTATGTTAAGCCTGATCCAAACAAGGTCAAGGTTACAACTGGTGATGAATCTGGAATTAACGAAGGCAACCTTGGTGACCTCATGGACATGATGGGAATCACAGAAGATCAGAATGCTTCAGACGCTTCTTCTCAGAGCAGCACTGTAACAGAAGACGATAAGAAGAAACAGGAAGAGGAAGAAAAGAAGAAACAAGAAGAGGAAGAAAAGAAGAAGGCTGAAGAAGAAAAGAAGAAACAGGAAGAGGAAGAAAAGAAGAAGCAGGAAGAGGAAGAAAAGAAGAAGCAAGAAGAGGAAGAAAAGAAGAAGCAAGAAGAAGAAAAGAAGAAACAGGAAGAGGAAGAAAAGAAGAAGCAAGAAGAGGAAGAAAAGAAGAGACAGGAAGAGGAAGAAAGAAAGAAGCAAGAAGAAGCTGCAAATAGTTCTTCCACCGAAAAACCAGAAGATAGTGGGGATAACGGTTCAGGGAACGGAAATGAATCATCCACCACTCAGAATGAATCATCCTCCGGTCAGACTGCAGAAGGTAACGGGGATTAAGTTTGAAGAATATTATGGACACAGGTATGGACTACCTACTAAAGTAGCCCATCTCTGTGTCCTTATTTTTATACCTCCAATTTCCAGTAGATTCCGTAGCTTTCCTTGTACTGGTTGTAGTGAGTTGTGAAGGTAAGAGGCTTGTCCACGCCGCTTAATTCAAACTCCATGGTGCCAGGGACTTTCTGAAGGTGCTTATTTAGATTTGCAAGGAAGTCCGCAACACTGTCCTCACTTGTGATCTTGAGTTCATCGCTGTCTACAGTTTTGGTGGCAGACACATTTACTCGTACGCCGTGGGTTGTGGTGCTGATCTTGGCTGTGCCAAGTCTTGCAGAAAGCACAAAAGGTCCGTACATGAAGGCGTAGGTATCAGGCCCATCAGGCAGATTCTCGTAGTGCAGCTCCATTGGAAGTGTGAGAGTAATCTCGCAATTCTTGCTGATCTTATCCTTAGGGATAATCACATATCTGTCTTTGTTTTTATAATCTCTTACATATTCTGAGATGTTCTCTAATGCAGCTTGGTTACAACATTTATCATCAATTGTTTCCCCATCCACAGTTAAAGTCACATCCGAGCAAACCCACTCTGGAATTCTAAAGTAGATGTCATCAGGCATCGAATTCTCTTTTACCCTGACATTAACCTTAACCAGCTGAGATGAGCTAAGATCACAGTCCATATCCAGGTCGTAGGCATCGCTCCTATACTGGGAAGCCAGATACAGTGACACCAGGAGCTTGTCGGCACTCTTGTAAAAGATACCACGCTGGAGCTTTGTGAAGTTCTCATAGCCAGTGCCTGTGCAGCACCAGAAATTGTCATCCAGGTTGTTGAAGACCTTGTGGAAGCCTGTGGCCATGGGCTGGAAGTAAGTGGTAAAGCCGGTGTCATGGTCCTGCGAAGCCAGGATGGCGTTAATAAAGGTGCGTTCTGAATAGTCCAGATATTTCTTTTCACCGGTGGCCGCGAAGAGGCGCCTTGAGAACTTCAGCATGTTGTAGGTGTTGCAGGTCTCATTGTTGACGTGGGTGCGCTCCTTGTCCAGAACGTAGTCTTCACCAAAGTGCTCATTCTCACTGTTGCCGCCAGTTACATAGGTGTGCTTGTCGATGACAATATCCCAGAAAGCCTTGGCGTAATCCAGGTAGCGGGTCTGACTGTTGTCGGACTCGTAGCGAGAAAGAGCGCCAATGTACTTTGGAATCGTGGTGTTGGCGTGCACGTTGTTAAAAAAGTTCTTTTCATTCAAAAGAGTCTTCTCAAAAAGATCCTCATCATCGAAGTAGTGGGCGATGTCATAAATTATCTGAGGATCTTCCATGGCCTCAGCAACCCCCTTAGCCTTCAGCTCCTTGTTGATGCGATGAAGCTCATAGAGGCAGTCGTTCATGCCGCCGTACTCGATGTTCAGAACAGTTCTGTGTACCTGATCGGACCAGGATTTAGCTCTTTTGCCTGTCCAAAGAGCGATGCCATTGGCAATTCCAAGGGCTGTGCCGCTTCCTGTTAGGATGGCAGCAGCGTTAAGGCCTGTGATGATCTTGTGCATGGTGTACCACGGAACCCATGACTCTTTGAAAAGATCTGTCTTTCCCTCCTCCACGTTGTCGAACTGCAGAGCAGGATTGTCTCTGAATTCCTTAGTGGGCAAGATTCCAGCAAAGATGTAGCCTTCGTAGGCAGTGCCCTTCGTAAGGTCCTGACATTCCTTGAGACTATCTACGTAATATGTTAAAAGAGCTTTCGCCTTCTCCTTAAGGTCATCTGAAAGAGCAGGATTAGCAACTGCCTGAGCCAGTGCTGTCAAAAGGTGCCCCAAGGTGTGGCCGCCTATCATGCCGTCTTCCCAGAGACCGCCATATCTCTTTTTACCTTTCATAAAGTCTGTGATGGCTTTTTCGTCCATGCCTGCAATAAGGCCTGCGGTCTCTCTAAAGCCCGCCAGAAGCCTGTCGGCATCCAGCTTAAGCATATTTGCAACATCAGCCTCCATGGCCTCCACGCAGTACGCATCCACAATCTTCACAGCCTTATCATTCACCAATTCCCAATGATTCATATCTATACCTTCCTATATTTGTTTGTGATACCGGTAATTCATAATTTTCTATATAGAAAGGCTAACATCTTTTGGAGAGTGAGTGAATAGCAGGGGTGAACAAAAGGTGTTAAAAGTACATATATGATTTATTGGAAAAAGTGTATAAGAACACCTAGAATTAATCAGCTATATTGTTAATGCTGTGTATAGAAACTATAATTATATGTGTACTAAATTGTGGATACAAGTGTTAAATATACATATTAGGTGTTGATATGTGCGCTTTTTTACGTTACGAGAGCGGGAGCAAGACGAACATTCTATTTTTATATGGCACTGTCCTCGTAGCCAAGTAACCTAAAGGAGAAGACGATGAAGAAAAAGCAAGAGAATATGACTATGGTATTTCCGGAGAATAGCATTTTTACGTATTTAAGATCTGGCAAGTTCATAGCTCTTTCTGAAGATTGGAAGCATGATAAGCTTCCACTGGTGTTTGATTATGAGCTCATAGTGGTTACGGAAGGCACGCTATACATTAAATACATGGATGAGGAGTTCACGGTTTCGCGAGGTGAGTACCTGATTCTTCCACCTAGTGACTCCTTCCGCGAGGGAATTAAGAAGTCTTTTGTTGCCTTTTACTGGATTCACTTTACTGTAGACATGGGGGCTTTCCCTGCAAGAATCAGGCAGTCTGACATTGCGAGCATCAAGAATGCTGCTTGCTTCATGCTTCCTCAGACGGGAAGTGTTCCGCGAATTGAGAAGGTTGCAGTCCAGATGAAGCAGATTCAGGATCTTGAGCGCAACGAATATCCTGCCATAACCCTTAATGCAGCGACGACAGCTCTTTTAACAGAACTGTATGGTCAGCTTGAGACCAGGGAACAGATTGAGGCGGATCCTCTTGGAAGAAAACAGATATATTCTGATATTGCAGACTACGTGAGGCGAAACATCACTGCCAACATCAAGATCAGCGACATTGCGAATGAGTTTGGCTACAGCTCTAAGTATCTGTCCAATCTCTTTAGTAGAGTTCGCGGAATCACGCTCAAGCAGTTTATTCTGGAACAGAAGATGGAGACCGCCAGCTTTTTCCTGACTGATAGTGACAGGTCTATCACAGACATCGCGCTGGAGCTGGGCTTTTCCGATGTCCACAATTTCTCAAGGACATATAAAAAGATAACTGGCTTTTCACCAAGCACCTACAGAAATACCTTCACCAAGAGACTTCTGTACCATGTGTGATTTGATTTGGCACGAGGTTCTTGACAAGAGCAGGCTTAAAATCAAGATTTCCTGAAATTAAGCCTGCCAATGAGCCTGCGGATATGAGAAAAAGCAGGCTTAAAAACAAGATTTCCTGAAATTAAGCCTGCCAATGAACCTGCGGATTTGAGAAAAAGCAGGCTTAAAAACAAGATTTCCTGAAATTAGGCCTGCCAATGAGCTTGTGGCTCCTGGAAAAAGCAGGCTTAAAATCAAGATTTCCTGAAATTAAGCCTGCCAATGAGCTTGTGGCTCCTGAAAAGAGCAGGCTTAAAATCAAGATTTCTTGAAATTAAGCCTGCAGTAAGACTTGAAAACCAGGTAAACACTGGGTTTCAAGTCTTTTTGAATAATAAAAATAAAGTTGAAACAAAATACTTGACACATAAATCAAGGTGTATATAATAATAAATATAAAACAGAAACAAAATAAAACCCAAAACAAAAAAACAACCAACCAAAATCAACACAACCAAATCTTACAGAAAGGAGTTATCACATGGCCCTAAGAGATTACAATCATCCATATGTTACAGTTGATCTACTTCTTTTTTCTGTAATAGATAATGAATTGGCGATCTGCCTTACAAGGCGAGATCAGGAGCCTTACAAGGATCAGTACTCATTGCCAGGGACCTTCATTCACGAAGATGAATCCGCTGAGGGAGCGGTGGACAGGCTTCTTAAGGATAAGCTCCATCTTCCGGATTCCATATACACCGAGCAGATGCAGACTTTTTCAGAGATCCACAGGGATCCACGAGACAGAGTTATCTCAATTGCCTACATCGGCATTATCCCGGACAAGGACATGGTGGATGTGCCATGGATGGAGTGGTTCACAATAGGGAAGTCCAACGTTGGCAGCTACCGACTGGTTTCGGTGGCGACTACCGCAAGCAACGTACCAACCGCCGCCAGCGCAGCAACCGCCACCTCCGAGCCACCAAGCTTTCTTTCCAGCAACCTTGGTTTTGACCACGACAGAATGCTTGGAATCGCAATCGAAAGACTTCGAAGCAAGATAGAGTACACAGACCTGATCTTCAGGTTCCTCAAGGATACTAAGTGCTTTACATCCCAGGGACTTAGGGAACTCTATCAGGCAGTAATTGGAAAAGAGATCAACAGAGGCAACTTTACTAAATATCAGATGAATACCTACATTGAGCACGGACTCATCAACAAGACAGGATCAGTTGTAGTAGGTAGGGGAAGACCAGCAGATACGTATTCATACATAGGAGGAGAGAAGCTATGGATAAAATATTAGTAGTAGTAGACATGCAGAATGATTTTGTTACAGGTGCTCTTGGAAGCAAGGAAGCACAGGCAATTGTTGGGGACGTTGTCGACAAGATCAAGAACTTTGACGGTGAAGTGGTTTATACCAGAGATACTCACCAGGACAACTACATGGAGACCCAGGAGGGTAAGAACCTTCCAGTAGTTCACTGCATTGAGAATACAGAAGGTTGGGACCTTATCCCAGAGCTTAAGCCACTGGCAGAGGGTAAGAAGATCTTTAACAAGCCTACCTTCGGAAGTGAGGAGCTTGCCCAGTTCATCAGAGCAGAAGCAGACAAAAGAAATGGCGACTTACAGGTAGAACTCATCGGAGTTTGCACAGACATTTGTGTAGTCAGCAATGCACTTCTGATCAAGACTTTCTCAAGAGAGATTCCTGTAACTGTAGATTCTAAGTGCTGCGCAGGAGTATCAGTAGAATCTCACAATGCAGCCCTCACAACCATGAAGAGCTGCCAGGTAAGCGTATTCTAATAACGGCAACTGACAGCAGTCACACAGGCGCAGTATAACAACAAGTTCTAACTAAGGGGACAATATGAACATAGGTATCGTGTTTGGCACCTTTGCACCAATGCACTTGGGCCACAAGGATGTAATAGATATAGCAAAAAGAGAAATGGACAGAGTGATAGTCATCTGCTGCGGACATGAGGGCGATAGAGGATATCCTCAGATGCCACTTGAAAAGCGCTATGAACTTGCACTTAAGGAATTCGCAGATGATGAGCAGATCCTGGTGACAATGCTTTGGGACACAGATCCCAAGATCAAAGCCCACTGGGATCCACAGCAGATCTGGAACTACTGGGTTGAGAGAATGCTTCTACACTTTTATAAGAACGAACTCATAACAGCCAAGGATGTTCTTACCTTCTATACATCAGAGGGCGATTACACAGAGCTTTTGGAGAATACTCCAGAGCACATCAAGGTCCACAGATGCCAGAGAGTTAGGCCAATCAGCGCTACCATGATAAGAGAAGATATGGAACAGTACAAGGATATGATAATTCCGGCCTTCAGAGAATATCTTCTTAAATGAACACACAACGAAAAGGGGAAACAATTATGGAACAGATCATCACATCATTACTTGAGCAGGATGCTTACAAATTTTCAATGGGACAGGCAATCTACCATCAGTTCAGTGACTACAAGACAACATGGACCTTCAAGTGCCGTAACAAAGACGTTCACTTCACTAAGGAAATGGTAGAAGAGATCAGAAATCAGATCAAAGCCTTCTGCCAGCTCAGATTCACAGAGGAGGAGCTTGAGTACCTTGAGAATATCGTTTGGATCAAAGGATCTTACGTTGACTTCTTAAGACTCTGGCAGGCTAGATTTGAAGACTTCACAATCGATGACAACGCAGAGTGCGGACTTAACATCGAGACAAAGGGCACATGGCTCAACACTTCAATGTACGAGATTCCAACCCTTGCCATCGTCAACGAAGTATACTTCAGAATGCAGTACAACTACGACGAACTCTTTGAAAGCTTCAAGGAAAGACTTAAGGAGAAAGTTGAGAAGGTTAAGAACGGCAGCCTCTACCTTTCAATCTTCAGTGAGTTTGGTCTTAGAAGAAGACTTTCTGCAGAGGCTCAGGACCTGGCAGTTAAGACCCTTAAGGAGACAGACCTTAACGTATCTAAGTTCCTTGGAACTTCTAACGTGTACCTTGCAAAGAAATATAACGTAACTCCAGTAGGAACCATGGCACACGAATGGATCATGTGCACAGGCCAGGGTAATCACAAGCACAATCCAGCATATTCAAACTGGTACGCTCTTGATGCCTGGGTAAAAGAGTACGGAATCTTAAACGGAACAGCTCTCACAGACACTATTACAACAGATTGCTTCCTCAAGGACTTCCAGCTCACATATGCAACACTGTTTAGCGGCGTTCGCCACGACTCAGGAGATCCAATCGAATGGGGCGAGAAGATGATAAGGCACTATGAAAGCCTTGGAATCGATCCTAAGACCAAGACACTTCTTTTCAGCGACAGCCTCGACTTTGAAAAGGCAGACAAGCTCTTTAGACACTTCAATGGAAAAGCTAAGGTTGGATTTGGAATCGGAACCTACATCTCAAATGATACCTTCGTTCCAGCCCTCAACATCGTAATGAAAACAACAAGATGCAACGGTCAGGACGTAGCTAAGATTTCTGACGTAAAGGGCAAAGGAATGTGCAAGAATCCTGAATATGTTGAGTACCTTCAGAGATGCATCGACTGGCGCATGGCTCACTGATCACACCATATTTATATAAGGAAACGAGGAACAAATTATGGAATACTTACAGAACTTTGACGCTAACAAAATGATAGAAGAAGTAACCAAATGGATACAGGACTGGTTCGAGGAGAACGGTCCTAAGGCCAGCGCAGTCATCGGTATTTCCGGAGGTAAGGACTCAACAATAGTGGCAGCTCTTTTGACAAGAGCCCTTGGAAAGGACAGAGTTGTGGGCGTCCTCATGCCAGACGGAGACCAGAAGGACATCGACGACTCCAAGAAGGTAGTAGAGCTTCTCGGTATAAAGAGCTATGTGGTCAACATCCACCCTGCTGTGGAGGCCTTCAAGCAGATGGCTGCAGCTTCTGGATATGAGCTTGGAAATGATGCGTTGATCAACACTCCACCAAGAGTTCGTATGACAACACTTTACTCAGTTGCTCAGTCTCTTCCAAACGGCGGTCGTGTAACCAACACCTGTAACAGATCAGAGGACTATGTGGGTTATTCAACCAAGTACGGCGATGCTGCCGGCGACTTCAGCCCATGCTCTGACTTTACAGTAACTGAGATGAGACTTATAGGTGATGCTCTTGGACTTCCTAGGGAGCTTATTCACAAGACTCCATCTGATGGACTTTGTGGACTTACTGATGAGGATAAGCTTGGATTTACCTATGACGAGCTCGACAGATACATCTTCACAGGCACTCTTGATGATGAAGAGAAAAGAGCTAAGATCGAAAGACTACACAAGATCAACCTCCACAAGCTTCGTCTTATGCCTACCTTTAGACAGAATGACTGATTAACATTTTTATTTGAACAAAATACAAATAAAAGCTTGGAATCCTTGTGGGAATGGCAACGAATTCAAATCTAAACAATTAGTAAAAAACAGTTGAAAAAAGGAAAAGTATAGTATAATATATACTAGTTGTTTGATGTGAAGTAATTTAGGAGGACTTTTTATGATTTCTGCAAGTGATTTCAGAAATGGTATGACCATCGAAATCGATGGTAACGTATGTCAGATTATTGAATTTCAGCATGTTAAGCCTGGTAAGGGCGCTGCTTTCGTAAGAACTAAGCTTAAGGATATCATCAACGGCGGTGTTAAGGAGACAACATTCCGTCCTACTGAGAAATTCCCAGCAGCTCGTATTGATAAGAAGGATATGCAGTATCTCTATCAGGATGGCGATATCTTCAACTTCATGGATTCTGAGACATATGAGCAGATCGGTCTTACATCTGACCAGATCGGCGATTCTCTCAAGTTCGTTAAAGAGAACGAAGTTTGCAAGATCAATTCTTACAATGGAAACGTATTCGCAGTTGAGCCACCTATGTTCGTAGAGCTCACAATCACAGAGACTGAGCCTGGTTTCAAGGGCGATACAGCTACAGGTGCCACAAAGCCTGCTACTGTTGAGACAGGTGCAACTGTTTCAGTTCCTCTCTTCGTTAACGAAGGAGACGTTATCAAGATCGATACTAGAACAGGTGAGTATCTTTCAAGAGTTTAATTTACTGACATATACCTATATCTGACGCAATTGTGTCATAAATAATTAATAGAAACATGTAAGACAATAAGGAAACACGCAAGTGATTCTTTATTGTCTTTTTCTTTTGCGAAAATATCGCAGGCTATCAATTTAGTGTCTTTGGAGCGATGTGAGTTTGTTCACAGATGCTCAGTTTATCAAAATGGTATGAAAGGAAATAATATATGGAAATAAATGTTTTTGTAGAAGCCATCGCAAGTGAGCTTAAAATCAGATTGGGAGAGGATTATGAGGTTAAGATCAAGAAGATTGAGAAGAATAACTGTGTGAATTATCACGGAATCCTTATTAGAAAAGAAGATGAAAATGTAGCACCAACTATCTTTTTAGATGGTTTTTATCAGGATTACATGAAAGGTGCTTCTGTGGAAATGCTGGCGGAGAATGTGCTTAAGATATACAGGGAGTATGCTCCAGAGGGAGATGTAGATACTGAATTCTATAGATCTTTTTCCTCTGTGTCAGATAAGCTTTCCTTTAAGCTTGTGAACATAGCTAAGAACAAGGAACAGCTAAAGGATATTCCTTACAAGGCCTTCGAGGATCTGGCCCTTGTTCCTATCTGTCTTGTTAAAGATAAGCGCATTGGAGCTGGTAGTATTACAGTTAAAAACAGTCATCTTGAGTTCTGGGAGATCAGTAAAAAGGAGCTTTGGGAACAGGCTTTAGAAAATGCCAATAAGATCAATAGACCCAAGATCAGGAATGTGGCTGATGCCATTGGAAGTCTTGCTCCTGAAGGGTTATATGAAATGTCAATCATGGTTCTTTCTAATGATAAGCAGGCATTTGGAGCAGCAGTAATGCTTAATGATGGAGTGCTCAAGGAATTATCAGAAACGCTCCATGATGACCTGTTTATTATTCCTTCATCTGTCCATGAAGTACTTGCTGTACCTGCCACTGTATGCAATGGAGATCCAAGCTTTTTGAGGCTGATGGTAAAAGAGGTTAACTCTACTGTGGTCAAAGACGAGGATGTTCTTAGTGACAATGTGTACTATTATGATTCCTGTCTCGACAGACTGGGTGTTTACAGCGCGTAAGTTCTTTTAACGATTATTTAATTGTTGTTAAATATCTGGGCCCAAAGGTGTACAATTAAACTTGGACATGAAGGGGCTCTTATGTTATTATATTCGGGTATGTATGCACCCGTAGTCTAATGGATAGAACGGAGGCCTCCGACGCCTTTAATGCAGGTTCGATTCCTGTCGGGTGCATGTCACGCACGAGATTATACGTAATATTTTTTATAGAGGTTTACCAATGAAGAAGAAAAAGAAAAACAACGATCTTAAATCCTTTAGAAATGAGAAGAAGGATATTTTTGCTATCCTTGGAGATAACAAGAAGCTTCTCATGCCTATAGTTTTCATCATAGCAGTTGCAGTTACCATTGTTATTGCTCTTACAGCTAATAAGAAGGCTACAAAGCTTGCTCAGAGCGGCGGAGATGCTACAGAGGCAGTTACTTACGAGATTCCAGAGGTTACAATGGAAGAAAATGCATACCCTGAGGTTAATGCACTTATCAACCAGTACTACACTGCTTCAGCTGCAGGAGATGCAGAGACAATCGCATCTATCTACAAGGGACTTGAGGATACAGAGCTTTTAAAGGCTGTAGCAGCTGCAGAGTATATCGAGGAATTCCAGAACATAACTGTTTACACTAAGCCAGGTCCTGCACAGGGAAGCTATGTTGCCTATGTTTACAACGAGGTTAAGCTTTATGAGTACGACAAGGCAGTTCCAGGTCTTGAGACTCTCTACATCTGCACAGATGAAAATGGTAACCTCTATATTAATGGTGATATTGCTGATGCCAGCGAGATTGATTATCTTAAGCAGATCAATGTTCAGGCAGACGTAATCGATCTTAACAACAAGGTTGCTTCAACCTACAATGAAATGGTTAATTCAGACGAGGCTCTTGCAGAGCTTCTTACAAGAATGAGAGCAGGACTTCAGGTTTCTGTTGGAGAGGCACTTGCTTCTTCAGAGGCTGCAAGTACTGATGCAAGCGCAGTAGAGGCTGGTGGTGAGGCTAGTACAGCTGAGGCAACAACAGATACTCCACAGCAGGCTACTACTACAGTTCATACTATCAGAGCTACAGACGTAGTTAATATCAGAAGCTCAGATTCAGAGACTGCTGATATCCTTGCTAAGACCACAAAGGGGCAGGAGTTCAAGCAGGTTGAGGCTCTTGCAAACGGCTGGAGTAAGATTGAATATGAAGGTGGTTATGCTTACGTTAAGACTGAGTTCTTTGAGGTAGTTGGAGAAGAGACGGTAGAGACAGATAATACACAGACAGATTCTAAGGACAATAAGGATACAGATTCCAAGGATACTACTACAGATACATCCAAGGATTCTTCTAAGAAGACAGACGCTAAGACAGGCAAGATGCAGGTTAATGATTCTGTAAGACTTCGTAAGGAGCAGAGCACAGATTCCGATGTACTTGCAATGATCTATTCAGGTTCTACAGTTAACGTTGTTGAGCAGTATTCAAATGGCTGGGCTAAGGTTGAATACGACGGCAAGACTGGATATATCAAGTCTGAGTTCCTTAAGACTGAGGACTGATCACATTGAATTTATAAACCCATTGGCTAAGGCTGATGGGTTTTCTTTTGCCGTATACAGGGGAATTACCGATGTAAACGGTATTACATTGGAATATGTTTATCTGGGATACAATTATACAAAAATTCAATTTTCTCTTGCACTTTAAAGAAGTGAAGTATATAATGATTAAGAATTGCATGGGGCAATTTCTTGAATATGTGATATAGACACAATGTCTACGCAATGGGGCGTAAAGATTGATTTCTTTCATATGCCCTTTTTTTGTACCCAAATATGTTAGCAGAACGAGATCTGCATGTGCTTAGCACGGGAAGGAGAAAAAATGTCATACGTTGATGAGATCTACAATTACGTTGTAGAAAAAAACCCAGCACAGCCAGAGTTCCATCAGGCAGTTAAGGAAGTTCTGGAGTCTTTGAGAGTAGTTATCGAGGCTAATGAGGAAGAATATCGTAAGGATGCTCTTCTTGAGAGACTTGTAACTCCAGAGAGACAGATTCTTTTCAGAGTTCCTTGGGTTGATGATAAGGGACAGGTTCAGGTTAATAACGGTTTCAGAGTACAGTTTAACTCAGCAATTGGACCTTACAAGGGAGGACTTCGTTTCCATCCTTCAGTAAACCTTGGTATTATCAAGTTCCTTGGTTTTGAGCAGATCTTTAAGAATTCACTTACAAGCCTTCCTATCGGTGGCGGTAAGGGTGGTTCTGACTTCGATCCTAAGGGCAAGTCAGACAGAGAAGTAATGGCATTCTGCCAGAGCTTCATGACAGAGCTTTACAGACACATCGGAGCAGACACAGACGTTCCAGCTGGTGATATTGGTGTAGGCGGACGTGAGATTGGATATATGTACGGGCAGTACAAGAGAATCAGAGACGTATACGAAGGTGTTCTTACAGGTAAGGGCCTTACATACGGCGGATCTCTTGCTCGTACACAGGCTACAGGTTATGGCCTTCTTTATCTTACAGAGGAGCTTCTTAAGTGCAATGGCCATGACATCAGTGGCAAGACAGTAGTTGTTTCTGGTGCTGGTAACGTAGCTATCTACGCTATCGAGAAGGCACAGCAGCTTGGTGCTAAGGTTGTTACATGTTCAGATTCTACAGGTTGGATCTATGATCCAGAAGGAATCGACGTTGAGCTTCTTAAGGAAGTTAAGGAAGTTAAGAGAGCACGTCTTACAGAGTACGCAGCAGCTAGAAAGTCAGCTGAGTACCACGAGGGCAGAGGCGTTTGGTCAATCAAGTGTGATGTTGCACTTCCTTGCGCTACACAGAACGAGCTTCTCATCGACGATGCTAAGCAGCTTGTTGCTAACGGCGTAATCGCTGTTGCAGAGGGTGCTAACATGCCTACAACAATCGAGGCTACTGAGTACCTTCAGAAGAACGGTGTACTCTTTGTTTGTGGTAAGGCTTCTAACGCAGGTGGTGTTGCTACATCAGCTCTTGAGATGAGCCAGAACTCAGAGAGACTTTCATGGAGCTTCGAAGAGGTTGACTCTAAGCTTAAGCAGATCATGGTTAACATCTATCACAACATTGATGATGCAGCTAAGAAGTATGGAATGGAAGGCAACTATGTTGCTGGTGCTAACATTGCAGGCTTCCTTAAGGTTGCAGAGGCTATGAAGGCTCAGGGTATTGTTTAATAGGCTCTGATGGCATCTATTAGCCGCTAAGTTGTAACGTTAATTCAAATAGCCATACAGCTCGGAAATCCAGGATTTTCGGGCTGTATTTTAGTAACAGAATCTAAACAAATAAAACTCTTGAATGTTATATTGGTAAAAGATATAATATTTCATTGTGAGGGGAATTATATTATTTTGGAGGAAAAAATAAAATGAAGAAAGTGTCAAAACTTGGATTATCAGCTGGACTTCTTACAGCCCTTATCTATCTTGGTGGAGCAGCAAGCACATTCGTAGCAGTTGGTCTTATCGTTTTCACTCTTGTATATGAAGAGGATGAAGAGATCAAGGCAGCAGCTAAGAAGGCAGCAGTTCTTGTTGCAATTCTTATGCTTGTAAGCGTTGGATCTAACACATTATTAGACTTCTTACAGGATAGCATCCGTACATTCCAGGAAGATTACTATGATAACGGCTTCTACAAGTTCCTTGGTTTCTTTAATGGTTTAATCCAGACTGGTGTTAACGGAGCATTCTTCGTACTTGCTCTTATCCAGCTTCTTGGTGGTTCACAGCCTAAGGCTGCTCAGCCACAGGTTGGTTACAACCAGATGCCACAGCAGAACTATGCACAGGCTCCACAGCAGAACTACCAGGCTCCACAGATGCAGGCAGCTACACAGCCACGTGTTTGCCCTAACTGCGGCAACCAGGTTCCAGATGGCGTTGCATTCTGCACAAACTGCGGAACAAAGATCTGATAGATATTTGATTCTATAAGCTAAGTAGAGCTAAGAAGATGAGTATTCATTTTCTTAGCTCTTTCTTTTTGTCTTCTGGCATATAACAATATCTTTGGTAGTTATTGTATCCATAAATCTGGACAAAATAAAACGGAACCATGAATCATCATAGTTCCGATAGTCTAATCATATTAAGCCGATCAATGCATGCTTCTAAGCATCTCTATTGCTGTCTGAGGCTGTTCCTCTTTCTGAATGTTTGTATAGTCATACTTCTTAAGAAGTCTAGCACGCATCTCATCAGGATGATTATATAATTGGTCCATAATCCTATCAAAGGCCTGTTTCCATTCGCCCATAACGTTTACCTCCCGTATATTACGTAGCAATCTAAATGATATCCGATTTTCAATAAAGATTCAACGGAAAAGTGCCCAAATAAGTGTGAAAAATCTGTGACCAATTGTTACAATTCACATAATTAATAAAAGCCTACAGTTTTTACACTGTAGGCTTTATACAATATGCATTATTACTCTTTAGCAGCCTCTTTTAGGGCTTTTACTACTTCTGACTCTGTGGCCATTGCCATTACCTTTTCAGTAAGAGAATCGGCCTCAGATTTGCTCCATTTGGATATGATACAACGTGCTGTCAGTACCAGGACTGGGTTAACACTAAACTCTGTAAGTCCAAAGGAGATGAGAAGAGGAATCATAAGTGGATCTGCAGCAGCTTCTCCACACATTCCAACTGGGATACCAGCATTTCTTCCGCTCTCAATAATGTGCTTTATTGATCTGAGAACAGATGGCTGATATGTGGAATACAGATATGCTACATCAGCATTTCCTCTATCTACACTCATTGTGTACTGAGTAAGATCGTTAGTACCAATTGAGAAGAAGTCGGCCTCTTTGGCGAGAATATCAGCTATGAGAGAGGCTGATGGTGTTTCAATCATACAGCCAACTTCGATGTTCTTGTCATAATCAATGCCGTTTGCATCGAAGTCCTTCTTAATCTCATTTACGAGCTCTTTTACAGCTCTAAGCTCCTCTAAACATGTTACCAGAGGAATCATTATTTTAATCTTTCCAAAGGCGCTGGCACGCATGATTGCGCGAAGCTGGATAACATAGCTGTCCTTGTTACCAAGGCAGTATCTAACAGCTCTGTAGCCAAGGAAAGGATTTTCTTCTTTCTTCATGCCAAGGTATGGGATATCCTTGTCGCCACCAATATCAAGAGTTCTGATGATTACTGGCTTTCCGCCCATGGTCACGGCTGCCTCTTTATAGGCGTTAAACTGCTCATCCTCTGTAGGCATGTGAGTGTTGTCCATGAACAGGAATTCTGAACGGAAAAGACCTATTCCTTCACCGTCACATTCAATGGCCTTCTTGGCGTCCTTAGGTGTACCGATGTTGCAGAAAAGCTCAACGCTATCTCCATCGGAAGTCTTGGTAGGAACACCAACAAAGCTCTTAAGCTCGGACTGTTTCTTAATGAATTCTTCTCTTTTTCTTATGTACTGTGAAAGAACATCTCCGTCTGGATTGATGTAAACTATACCTTCAGTACCATCAACGATAGCTGTGTTCTTGTCCTCTACTAAAGTAGTGATATCTGGAACGGAGAGAACAGCAGGGATCTCAAGGGCTCTTGCAAGGATAGCAGAGTGGGATGTCTTACCACCAACCTCTGTAATGATACCTGCAACATTGTCCTTATTGATCTGTGATGTCATTGAAGGTGTAAGGTCTTTTGCCACCAGGATAGTTCCTGGAGCAACCTTACTAATATCGATATCTTTGATTCCAAGAAGGAGCTTAAGAAGGCTTGTCTTGATATCGCTTATATCGGAAGCTCTCTGACGCATCATATCGTCATCCATCTTGGAAAACATTCCTATAAACATATCACAAACCGCTGATACAGCTGATTCTGCACACTGGCCTGCTGCGATCATCTTTTCCATTTCACCGGCCATGGTAGGATCTGACATCATTACAAGATGGCCCTCTAGGATTTCTGCTTCCTTAGGACCAATTCTCTTTCTGATATCTTCAGCCATTTCTGCTGTCTCTTTTTTGAACTCTTCAACAGCATCCTGAAAGCGCTTTGTTTCGCTTTCTACATCTTCAATCTTTTTAGCGTCATATGTAAGTTCATGTTCAACTATGACGCAGATGCTACCAATTCCAATTCCACGTGATGCGGCAATTCCTTTATGCATAAATCCTCCTATACCAAAAGTGACTATCAGTCACCAAGACCTGCTTCTACAAGCTCTACTGCTTTCTTAAGTGCATCCTGCTCGTCAGGACCATCGCATACGATCTCAATCTCTGCACCACATTTGATGCATGCGCTCATAAGCATCATAACGCTCTTTGCATCATAGCTTGTGCCATTGAATACAACCTTAACATCGCTTGTGAAAGGAGTTACTGTCTGTGAGAAAAGACTAGCTGGACGCATGTGCATTCCCTGTTCATTTGTTACTTTTACTACCTGTGATACCATTTTAAAAACCTCATTTCTTTCTTTTAACCAATTTACCCAGGGAGCACAGAATGCCCCCTGGGAACAGTTACATTATTTATTTGTTAACTGGCTTTTTGATTAAGCCAAGCATAACAGCAGTGATAATTGATCCTACAAGCCATGCAAGGATGTAAAGTGGCCACTTGCCAACGGTTGCGAATACGAATACTCCACCGTGAGGAGCCATAAGTGTGCATCCAAAGATAGCTGAAAGAAGACCAGCCACACCTGATCCAACAAGTGTACATGGGATTACATGTCCTGGGTCAGCTGCTGCAAATGGGATAGCACCCTCTGTAATGAATGAGCTTCCCATTACGATGTTAGTGATCCATGTCTCTCTCTCAGACTCTGTGAACTTGTTAGGGAAGAGCTTACAAGCAATTGCAATACCAACTGGAGGAACCATTCCACCAACCATGATAGAAGCCATTGAAATGTAAGCTGCAGTTCCAAGACTAGGGTCAAGAGCTGCCTGAGCCAACATACCTGTACCGAATACGTAAGCTGCCTTGTTGATAGGACCACCCATATCGATGGCCATCATAGCACCAAGGATAAGACCAAGAAGTGCGATAAGTCCGGCTGCCTGAAGTGATGTAAGCATTGTGCTAAGTCCTACATTGATAAGAGCAATGACAGGATTAAGGATAAAGCTCATAAGTACGCTGATGATGAATATTCCGCAAAGTGGATAAATAAGTACTGGCTTAATTCCTTCAAGTGACTTAGGGAATCCTGCTGTAAGTTTGCGGAGGCAAATGATAATACCACCAGCAAGGAAACCAGCTGCGATACCACCAAGGAAACCTGAAACTGTTGCACCGTTATTAGTAAATGCGAAGTTAC
Organism: Butyrivibrio proteoclasticus P6B7; assembly: GCF_000622085.1. Lineage (GTDB taxonomy): Bacteria > Bacillota > Clostridia > Lachnospirales > Lachnospiraceae > Butyrivibrio > Butyrivibrio proteoclasticus_A. The sequence continues at coordinate 114,149 of NZ_JHWL01000006.1, read as the reverse complement.
CAATAAATGAATTGAAACCATCAAGTGGAGCAGCGTCCTCAAGTCCAAGGAGAGCGTTAACCCATGGGAAGTTAGGACCAGTAGCACCCATAAGTGCAGGGTTACCATTTGCTGCAAACAAACCACCTACGAAACCAACTGCAAGACCAGGTCTGTCAGCGATTGAGTAAGCAATGTATCCAGCAAGTACAGGAACCATAAGTCCCATAGCTGTTCCGCCGGCACTCTTAAGGAATGCTGAAAGAGGAAGCATCTGACCAAAGTTTCCACCACCGGATGTGCCGAAGCCGGCAATTGTATCAATAAGGAATGCAATTGCTACTAAAATACCACCACCGATAACGAATGGAAGCATGTGTGATACACCATTCATAAGGTGCTTGTAGAATTTTCTTCCAAGTGTCTCATTACTTGTAGAAACAGAAGCTGTCTTAGTTCCTGTAAAGTGATATACATCAACGTTTCCAGAGGTTGCTCTGTTAAGAAGCTCCTCAGGAGTGTGGATAGCTTCCTTAGTAGAAGTGATGATGACCTTCTTGCCATCAAATCTTCCCATGTCGATGTTCTTATCACAAGCTACGATAACAACATCTGCATCAGCGATATCGCTGTCTGTGAGAACGTCCTTAGCTCCGCCAGAACCGTCCTTCTCAACCTTGATGTCAATTCCAAGGTCTTTAGCCTTAAGCTCAAGAGCTTCAGCTGCCATGAATGTGTGAGCAATACCTGTAGGACATGCTGTAACACCAACGATCTTGGATACCTTCTTAGCTGCAGGAGCTGCCTTTGCTGCATTCTCCTTATCTTTTTCTGCTTCCTTCTCATCGATGATGGCAAGGAATTCATCTGCAGTCTTAGCATTTACGAGCTTCTTAGAGAAGTTAGGATCCATAAGAAGTGTCATAAGCTTTGAAAGAACTTCAAGGTGTGTGTCAGCCTCTGTGTTAGGAGCTGCGATCATGAAGAAAAGATTACTTGGGTTGCCATCGAGAGCCTTGTAATCGATTCCTGATGGAATAGTGATTGCTGTTACGCCGGCAGTCTTAACTGCATCTGACTTACCGTGTGGAACTGCGATACCCATTCCAATGGCTGTAGAGCCCTTTTCCTCTCTTGCGAGGATTGCCTCTTTAAACTTGGCAACATCTGAAAGGTTGCCTACCTTTTCATGAAGACTGATAAGTGCATCAATGGCCTCTTCCTGATTAGAAGCCTTTACATCAAGATTGATGCCGTCTTTTTTGAGTAAATCTGTGATTTTCATAAACCCTCCTTTACGTATTCGCGTGAGATTACCCCTATATATACTTTAAAAAATCCTTCTTTACAGATTTTTATAAAGTTCGATTATTGCCTCGCCTGTGGCAAGGTCATCTGAAAAGGCTGTAGCACTACCTGCGGCTGTGCCCATCTTAAGAGCCTCTTCATAGCTGTGATTCTTGAGGTATCCGGCAATGAAACCTGCTACCATTGAATCACCTGCGCCAACAGAGTTCTTAACCTTTCCCTTTGGAACGCCAACTCTGAAGCGCTCTCCATCTTCTGTAATGAGCATTGCACCATCACCAGCCATGGAGATCAGTACGTTTCTTGCACCCATTTCCTGGAGCTTCTTGGCATGAAGTTCAATCTCTTCATCTGTCTTAAGGACAGTGCCAAACATTTCGCCAAGCTCGTGGTTATTAGGCTTTATAAGGAATGGATGATATTTAAGAACGTTCTTTAAAAGGTCCTTGGTTGCATCCACAACAACTTCGATCTTTCTGTCGTTGACTTTGGCGATGATCCTCTCGTAAACATCACTTGGAAGAGAATTAGGAATACTTCCTGCAAGGATGAGAATGTCGCCATCTACTAACTGGTCGAGCTGTGAAAAGAGCTTATCCTGAGCCTCTTTGGAAATTGCAGGGCCCTGGGCATTGATCTCGGTCTCTGCCTGACCCTTTATCTTAACGTTGATTCGGGACATTCCTGAATCAAGCTCGATGAAATCGGCCTTAATGCCTTTCTTGTTAACGCTTTCTTTGATTGCTGTTCCTGTAAAACCAGCGATAAATCCAAGAGCTGTATTATCAAGTCCTAAATTCTTAAGTATGGTAGAAACGTTGATACCCTTTCCACCAAAGTAGCATTCCTCTGAATCTGAGCGGTTGGTCATACCAGGAAGAAGTTCTTCGCTCATGCGAACTACATAATCGATAGCAGGATTAAAGGTTACTGTGTAGATCATGTATTACCTCCCTAAAATTATTGGACAACCTTGATGATTGTCTTGTTACTATAGTTCTTACTTACTTCTTTATCAGTTATGATGCAGCAGCTGGAGATCTCTGCAAAAGTTACTGAGCTGACTAACCCAAACTTAGTGTGGTCTGCAAGAATGTAAGAGATGTATGCGTGCTTTACAGCCTCTGCCTTTACAAGGGCTTCATCCACATCAGGAGTGGTAAAACCAGCCTGGAGGGAAATTCCGTTGGTACCCATGAAGGCCTTGGTAAAGTGATATTTGCTGATTCCTTCAATACAGTCTGGACCGATGATGGCTTCTGTAGTTGGCTTGCATCTACCACCGATGATCATAGTGCTAAGGCCCTTTTCAAGGAGTCTCTTGGCATGTACGATTCCGTTGGTGATGTATTTGGCCTTTGTGTTGTCGATATACTTGATCATCTCAAGGGTAGTAGTACCGGAATCGATATACACAAAATCATCATCATTAATAAGAGCAGCTGCGTATTTACTGATGGCATCCTTTTCAGCCATGTTAAGAGATGACTTGGCTAAAACAGATGGCTCAGTTGTATTGACATCGCTGGAACTAATGGAAGTTGCGCCGCCGAATACCTTGATGATTTTTCTTTCGTCATTAAGAACTGACAGATCACGACGAATAGTGGCAGCAGAAGCATTGAACTCCTCCATAAGCTCAGCTACTGTAACAACATTTCTTTCATTTATAAGTGAAACTATTAGATCTCGACGTTCCTGAGTAAGCATCTTAGCTCCTTAACAGTGTAAAAGAAGATATACACGTTGAACTTTTGTTAAAAGAATAATATCACTATATGCAATCAAAATCAATCATAAATAATCACGAATAATCAATAGAAATTTTATAAATTAATCACAAAAGGTGATAAAACAATCAAAAAACATCAAATATTTCACATTATAATAATGAAAATGATCGAATTGAGATTGTTTGTGATTGAGTTTGTTCACAATGGAAATATTCTAAAAAAAGAATAAAGCTTTTTTAATATACCGTGAATTTTCTTTACAAAAGACTTTCGGATAAACTACAATGTTATTAGGGTTTTTATCAATAATTATGGAGGTGCTGACCTTGGAAGATCTCGTATTATCTCAGGAACAGATAGATATTATCGGTGAAATCGCTAATATTAGCATGGGCAATTCTGCTACAACTCTCAGTATGATGGTTAACAGAAAAGTAGATATCACAACTCCTAATGTAAGACTTATTAAGAGAAGTGAGGCTCTTGATGATTATGAAAAGACCTGTATCTTTGTACAGATCCATTATGTAAAGGGCTTAGAGGGTAACAACGTCCTTGTCCTTAAAGAGCATGATGTCAAGGTTATGACTGACCTCATGATGGGTGGTGACGGTACAAATACTACTGGAGAGATCACAGAACTTCATCTTTCTGCAGCTTCTGAAGCCATGAACCAGATGATGGGAACATCAGCTACTTCCTTATCTTCAATGTTGGGAATTGCTACAGATATCAGTACTCCTGTAGTTAATCAGATTGATGTTGAAAGTATCAAAGTTTTTGAAAAAATGTTTGATACAACTTACGATAAATTTGTTAAAATAGCATTTAGGATGACAATAGGAGATCTTATTGATTCCGTAATGGTACAGCTCTATCCGGTACAGTTTGCCGTAGACATGTGCCAAAAATTTATGGACAAAGGAAAATGATATTTACAGATGAATAAGGCAGAGACATTAGAAATCAAGAAGCAGTTTACACCAGACAGGTGCACCATTGATCGAATTTGCGGATGCTATGTCGATCATGAAAAGAACAAAAGGCTTGTTTTTAAGAAGGCCTTTGGACAGTTACCAGAAGAGGAAATGTTCAAATATCTGGACATTTTCCAGCATACACTAGCAGGTACATTTGGCAAGAATCTTATTAGTCTTGAGTTCCCTCTTGACCAGGAACAGCCAGGAGGTACTCAGGACTTTCTTTTGACCTTAAGGAATTCCAAGCTCGAAGATGACGAGCTTATCGACGAATTCTACGAGAAGATCATAGCTAATTACATTAATGGCGAGAACTACTATATTATTCTTGTTCACGCTGTCTATGACATTCCTAGCATTACCAACGATGGTATCCAGATGGAAGACTCATCAGATAATGTATATGACTTCATGCTTTGCAGCATTTGCCCTGTTAAGCTTTCCAAGGCAGGTCTTGGCTACAACGAGTCCAAGAACGCCATTGAAGAGAGATTCAGGGATTGGGTAGTTGATGGCCCTGTTAAGGGATTTCTTTTCCCTGCCTTCATCGACCGCAATACAGATATCCACAACATGCTCTACTTCACCAAGAAGCCAGATGATCTTCAGCCAGAATTTATTGAGGCTATGTTTGGTGGTCATGCTCCAATTTCTGCTCCAGAGCAGAAGGACATCTTCGATGCAGTTGTTCAGAATACCATCGGAGAGGATGCAGACTACGACATAATGAAGAACATCCACGACAACCTTAACGACATGATAGAAGACCATGAGGACGATCCAGAGCCTCTTGAGCTTACCAAGAAGGATGTTAAGCAGCTTCTTCAGGACAGTGGAGTATCAGAGGAAAGACTAGGCTACTTTGATGAGAACTACACCAAGTGCGCAGGCAATGAGGATTATCCTCTTCTTGCCAGCAATATCGCCAACACCAAGAAATTCGACATCGAGACTCCTGATGTTGTGATCAAGGTTAAGCCAGACAGAACAGATCTTGTTGAGTCCCGTATCGTTGATGGTCGCCAGTGCCTCGTAATCGCAGTAGACGATCACATCGAAGTAAACGGCATCAATGTAAGAACATTTATGAATAAGTAAAAAGAGCTATGAAAAAGAAAAAAATATTAGAAATTGAATGAATAATATGAGCCTGAGAGGATGAATTCTTCTCAGGCTCTTTTGTTGTATTAATGTAAGTACTCACACACGGACTAGGGCTATTACAGTATATCTACATATTCGTCGTTCAGCGCTTTGTTCATACTGCGGACTGCGCAGAACTTTCCGCACATGGAGCAGGTGTCGTCGTACTCAGGAGAGCGATCTGCACGGATTTTCCTGGCTGTCTCTGGATCCAGAGCACATTCCCACTGGGCATCCCAGTCAAGGACACGTCTTGCATCACCCATGGCGTTGTCCTTGTCCATGGCATGAGGAATCTTCTTGGCAATATCTGCTGCGTGAGCAGCAATCTTGGAAGCAATGATTCCCTGCTTAACATCATCTACATTAGGAAGAGCCAGGTGCTCGGCAGGAGTAACATAGCACAGGAAGGCGGCTCCGGAAGCAGCGGCGATAGCGCCTCCAATAGCAGAAGTGATGTGATCGTAGCCAGGTGCAATGTCAGTTACGAGAGGTCCAAGTACGTAGAAAGGCGCCCCCATGCAGATTGTATTTTGCATCTTCATGTTGGCTTCAATCTGATCCATTGGCATGTGACCAGGTCCCTCTACCATTACCTGTACGTCTTTTTCCCAAGCTCTCTTTGTGAGCTCACCAAGGCGCACCAGCTCTTCAATCTGACAAACGTCGCTGGCGTCGGCAAGACATCCTGGTCTGCAGGCATCACCAAGGGAAATAGTAACGTCGTATTCTCTGCAGATCTCAAGAATCTCATCATAGTATTCATAGAAGGGATTTTCCTCCCCAGTCATGCACATCCAGGCAAATACAAGGGATCCGCCCCTTGATACGATATTCATTTTTCTCTTGTGCTTTTTGATCTGCTCAATGGTCTTTCTGGTGATTCCGCAGTGCAGAGTCACGAAATCCACGCCATCTTCAGCGTGAAGTCTGACCACATCTATGAAATCCTTGGCGGTAAGAGTCTTAAGATCCCTCTGATAGTGGATAACGCTGTCGTATACAGGAACTGTGCCGATCATGGCTGGGCACTCAGAGGTAAGTTTCTTTCTAAAGGGCTGAGTGTTGCCGTGACTGGAAAGATCCATAATGGCCTCAGCGCCCATGTTAACTGCAGCCATGACCTTTTCCATCTCGATGTCATAATCCTTGCAATCTCTGGAAACGCCCAGGTTAACATTGATCTTAGTCCTTAGCATTGAACCAACGCCCTCAGGATTAAGGCATTTGTGGTTCTTGTTGGCTGGAATGGCGATCTTTCCTTCAGCCACCAGCTGTCTGATAAACTCTTCACTTCGGTATTCCTTTTTGGCAACCTCTGCCATTTCTTTTGTGATGATGCCCTTCCTTGCAGCATCCATCTGTGTTGCGTAGCTACTCATTAGAAATCTCCTTGCTGATAGTATTTTATGTAATCTGCGCTTCTAAATTTCTTCAGCACGTAATTCATAACAGTTTTGTATCTATGGGATCCACACAGTGATTTAGGGGACCGCTGCCGTGGCCCAGTCCTGGAGCCATTTTGATAGCATCTGTGATGTAGGCTTTAGCTCTTTTTACAGAATCATTGAGTGAATGGCCAAGGGCCAGGTTGGAGGCAATGGCGCTTGATAAGGTGCAGCCTGTGCCGTGGGTGTTATTACTTGTCAGCATTTCTTCCTCATAGGTAAAAAAGCTATCTCCATCAAAAAGAATATCCAGGGCGGAAGTCTGAAGGTGCCCGCCTTTAAGCAGAATTGGAGCGCCGTAGGCTTCGTATAGCGCAAGGCACGCCTTTTTCATATCTTCTGAATCATTTATATCCATATCTGTAAGCTCTTTTGCCTCAGGAATGTTGGGAGTTATGAGCCTGCACATAGGAAAAAGAACTGCTTCAAGAGCTTCTATTGTTTCTTCATCCATAAGCCTTGTGCCGCTACTGGACACCATAACCGGGTCCAGGACGATGTTTGGCGATGTTTGGCCTTTGAGAGCTTTGGCAACTGACAGGACCTGATCCGCAGAAGAGAGCATGCCTATCTTCACTGCATCGCAGGGAATATCACTTAGGCACATTTCAATTTGCCTTGCCAAAAACTCAGGCGGGGTCTTTATTATTTCTTTTACCCCAAGGGTATTCTGGGCGGTGAGGGCAGTGATGGCGCTCATGCCGTAGACCCCGTGGGCACACATGGTCTTAAGGTCAGCCTGTATGCCGGCGCCGCCGCTGCAGTCACTTCCTGCAATTGTTAGAACAACTTTCATGCATCTCCTCCGTGGGTTCCATTCAATGTAGTGTTAGTTAGTGTTCAGTGATTTAGTTACAATCCAGAACATTGTTTACAGTAGAAAGCAGCTCACTGGCGGCTTGCCTTTGATCATCTGCTTTCATGATGGCAGAAACAACGCAGATTCCCGCAATGGGAGAGCCCTTTAGAACATGGAGATTGTCCTTGTTAAGACCGCCTATGGCATTTACGGGAATTGGAACGGCGCTGCAGATGTCATTTAAAGTCTCTACAGAAGTAAGGATAGTCTTAACCTTGGTGGTTGTGGGATATATGGCTCCAACTCCCAGGTAATCTGCCCCTTCATTATAGGCAAGAAGCGCCTGATCCACTGTTTTGGTGGTGGCGCCTATGATCTTGCCGCTTCCAAGGATCCTGCGGGCAATGGCAACTGGCATGTCATCCTGTCCAAGGTGCACGCCGTCTGCGTCTGTGGCCAGTGCTATGTCAACCCTGTCGTCGACGATGAGGGGGACGCCGTGCTTTCTGGTGATGGCAAGGGCCTTTGTCACAAGATCCATGTACTCTCTAGTGGTTTTGGTTTTTTCTCTTATCTGAACGAAGCTGACTCCGCCTTGGATGGCTGCTTCCAGAGCAGACAGGAACTCTCTTTCATCCTTGTTTGTACTGTCGGTCACAAGGTAGAGACGGAGCTTACTTTTGTCTAAATTAGTTGTGGTGCGTGTTTGTGGTCTTTCCATGATTTTTACTCCCATGATATTTGCATGTTTTCCGCTATGTCAGCGTCGCTTAGCTTGCCGATTTCATCAAATAATCGCATCAGGAACAGGTCCCCTTCAGCGTTTTCTCCGCATATTCCAAAGGCAGCAGTGGCAAGGGCGGTACTCTTAAGGCTCGTATCTACGGCCCAGAAGGTTGCGCAGATGGCACCCAACATACAGCCTGTGCCTGTTATGGTGCCAAGCTGGGGCGTTCCGTTCTTAATAACTGCGAGCCTTTCGCCATCGGTAACGATGTCCTTTGGACCTGTACAAAGAACTATCGCCTTTAGGCTGCGGGCCAGTGAGCCTGCGGATTTTTTTGCTTCCTCAAAGGAAAGGGATCTATCTGCATCCACGCCAGATGCGGAATAATCAGGATCAGTAAGGGCCTGGATTTCTGAGTAGTTGCCCTTTATTAGTAGTGGCAGCGCTGGGTTTCGCTTGGACAGTAGCTCTTTTAACAGGTCCCTTCGAAGGGTAGAGCAGGCCACACCTACCGCATCGATCACTGTGGGAATTCCGGAAGCGTTTGCCACCTGGAATGACAGCTTCATGGCTTCAATCCTGTCCCTTGTTACGTTTCCCAGATTGAGTAAAAGAGCTGACGAAGTCTCAGTGATCTGTGCCACCTCCTCTGGGTGCTCCGCCATTATGGGCCTTCCCCCAAGAAGGAGAATGGCGTTGGCGCACTGCATGATGGAAATCGGGTTAGTTATGCAGTGGATTAAAGGGCGGTTTTCTTTTATCTGGGTGATGCGGTTTGTCATGTGAGTTCCTCGTTATGATGCTTTGTTCTTTTTGGAATTGTTGTCTGCATTTATATCTGTATTTGAGCTTGTTGTTTTGTGGATTCTAGTATCGCTCAGGGGATTGAGGCTATCCTGGATCTTGGTCAGGACGCCGGTGGCTTTGAGGCGAAGGAGCAGGAGATATGCGATGCTACCGCCGATGAGGGTTCCCATAATGAAGGAGGGTACGTAGAAAAACCAGGTGAGGCCTTCCTTTCCCCAGAGGTAGGTCATGACAGGGTAGGATACGATGGAGCCGATAAGGCCAGTTCCGATGATTTCTCCAAGGACTGCGAAGATGAGTTTTTTCTTGGAAAGCTTGTAGAAAATACCAGATAGTGCGGCTCCGAAGATGGCGCCAGTAAGGGCAAGGGGAGGAATCCCCATTAGGGTCATTCGTATGATTCCGATGAGAAGTGCGCAGAGAAAGGCATATAAAGGGCCTAGGAATACGGCACAGGTGATGTTGATAAGATGGGCCATGGGGCACATGCCCTCCACACGAAGGATTGGGGAGATTACAACTCCCATGGCTACGAACATAGCCAGAGTTACCATTCTAAGTAGCAGTTTTGAGTTTTTCATTTTCGTTCTCCTTGTAAGTTAATGATTTTTGAGCAAAGAACAAATTCAGAAAGCGCCAATAAAAAAGGAAGCTTCCTAATCTGAAAGCTTCCGCAAATGTCTCCTATAATCAGGCATCCCTACGTTGGCATTATCCAAATCAGGTTCTCGGTCGAAGGTCACACCTTCCTCTCAGCCTGTATACAAGCTCCCGTCTGTTCAATTGTCTTTTTATTTATACACCATGGACTCTGGGATTGCAAGGGTGCAAATATAACATTCTCAGTTTCCATGGGTAGTAACGCTCTGAGCATGCGGTGCAGAGCTGGGAATGACTTGCGTAGTTGTAAATGATAAATGTTTGTGTTCATAAAAATATAAATGTTAATCTTCGAATTAATGAAAACGTGGTGGATTGAATATCGTTAACGGTGATAGAATAATATTATCAATTCTAATTGGGGGGAGAAATATATGGAAGAAAGAGAAATCCAGACAAAGACTGTGGAATCAAAGAAAATGGGGGTAGCCAGCGTACTTCAGATTCTTACTGTTGTTGCAGCACTTGTTCTTACTGTTATAGCTTTAGTGAGAGTAAGAAACATTCCTCGTGACATAATCTATGCAGGACAGGCATTTGTCAGCCTGGTTCTTATCTGTTTTGGTATAATCAATTCAAAAGAGAAAAGTGCTAGAAATCTTAAGGTGTTGTTATATGCCTACGCCCTTTTAGAGGCCCTTAGAGTGGTTCTTATGAACACAATCGGCTCTAATCTGATCGTGGCTGGAATCGTAAAGTTTGTCCTTATCCTTCTTGCCTGCAACTGTGTTCTTGTGGCAGAGCGAATCGGACAGGAAAACGCATGGAAGAGTGCCTGTGGCCTGGTAATCCTTGAGGTATTGTTATTCATCCTATTCCTCATCGGCTTCCCAGGAGTGCTCCTTGGCCACCTCAACCGCTTCCTTCCACTTGTTGGAATCCTGATTGCTGTGAATATTATGCTTACCATAAAGAATAACCGTTAAAACTGTATTGATTGTACTTGTACCGTAATCTCCAGACTACGCAAGACTTTTCACAAAAAAGCCCAGAACTACTCAAAACATGTTTGCCATGAATGGTAGTTCTGGGTTTAAGTTTAATAGGACATTACCTACTTACATACTCTGCAAGAAGTGCATATGTATTCTTGATGCCGTCGATGTGTGTTCTCTCATAGCCGTGACTGGCTCTAGTGCCTGGTCCGATGGCTGCGTGACGGATATCGAAGCCAGCAATAAGGGCAGGATCAGCGTCTGTGCCGTAGTGTGGTGTGAAGATATCTGGTACGTAGTCTATCTTAGCCTTCTTACCAGTCTCCTCAAGCTCTTTTATCATATCAAGATTGTAAGGGAAGCGGCTATCCTTGCAGAATACAGTAACCTTGCGCTCGTCAGTTGTCTGCTCAGGTCCGATGCAGGCGATATCAAGGGCAAGATAATCTACAACATCTGAAGGTACGTTAGCTCCGCCGTGACCGATCTCTTCATAGAAAGAGACGTAGAAGTAAACCTTTCTTCCAAGCTTAACCTTCTTATCATGAATCTCGTGGAGAAGCTCCATGCAGATTGCAAGAAGGGCCTTGTCATCGATGTAGTGGGACTTGATGTAGCCATTAGTGTAGGTAAAGCGTGGCTCCAGGGCAACATAGTCGCCAATCTCGATTCCCAGCTTACGAACATCCTCAGCGCACTTAACGTCAGCGTCAACGATAAGTACTGAATTAGTGTCAAAAGAAGCAACTTCTTTATTAAGCTCGTCCTCTGTAACGTGGACTGAAGCATTCTTACGCTGGATTGTACCAGTGATCACTTCACCGCTTCTTGTGTGAATTCTTACATTTTCTCTTTCTGCGTGGTAAGCGTAGAGACCACCAACCTTGCATACTTTGATAGTTCCATCAGGATTGATGTGACGTACCATCATGCCGATTGTATCGCCGTGGGCTGTAATAAGAAGTGGATTACCCTTTCCACCAAGATCTACTAAGATGCCACCCTTGTGGAGTGTGTTTGCCTTAAAGCCAAGAGCCTCGATCTCTTTTACCAGATAGTCCTGAAGCTCGTGGTGCTGGCCTGTTACTGAGTCAATGTTAAGCTCAGCCTCCAGCTCTTTTAAAAAGCGCTTTTCATTAAGCTTTGATGCCATTTTGTTACCTCCGAAAATAAGTCATACAGCTATTATATGACGAGATGAGACAATTGGATATGTAAAAATAGTTATAGGAGGAGATAAGCATGTATTGGCTTTATGATTTAGTTTTTGGCTTTGATATAAATAGTTTATCTATAGAGGAGCGCTATGCTCCTCTTTTTTATCTTTTATTATTTTTTTAGTTTTCATTAAGGTTCGTCTGTAATAATGTATCCAAGTTAAGAACATGTTTTGTCAAAAGAACTATGAATAACAAGGAGACTAAAAATGAAAAGACAAGTAGTAAAGAAAATTCTTCCATACATTGGAATAGTATTTATGTACACAGCCCTTGCAGGTTGCGAAATGAGCAGCACAGAAGCTTCCACAACAACAGTAGAGACAGAATCAGTTGACAGCGAAAGCGCAGCAGAGGCTTCAGACGAAGGAACACTTGAAAAGCCAGAAGGAGAGGCGCCAGATGGAGAAGCACCAGAGAAGCCAGATGGCGAGGCACCAGACGGAGCACCAGGAGATGCACCAGGTGGAGCGCCAGGCGGCGGATTTGGTGGCGGCGGAAATGCCAGCGCTGACATCGACTACAAAGGAGCAACAGAGATAACAAGTGCTGATACCCAGGAAAATGAAACCTATGAAAGCACCACAGCAGATGAGAGCGCACTTCTTATTGCAACTTCAGATGATGTAACTATTACAAAACCTACAGTAACTAAGACTGGCGATTCTGATGGTGGAGACAGCTGCAATTTCTATGGCCTTAATGCAGCAGTCCTGGTAAAAGATGGATCTACAACCACTATTACAGGTGGAACAATCACATCAGATGCTGACGGCGCCAACGGCGTATTCTCCTATGGTGGTAACGCCGGACAGAACGGAGCTGAGGGTGATGGAACAACAGTTATCATCTCTGATACAACTATCACAACCACAGGAAATGGCTCTGGTGGAATCATGACTACTGGCGGTGGAATTACAAAGGCATCTAATCTTACAGTTGAGACAAGCGGTCAGTCATCAGCAGCCATTAGAACAGACAGAGGCGGCGGAACAGTAACAGTTGACGGTGGAACCTACACAACAAACGGCCTTGGATCACCATCAATCTACTCAACAGCAGACATCACAGTATCCAACGCAACACTTGTATCTAACCTTTCAGAGGCAGTATGTATCGAAGGTATGAACTCAATCACCCTTACAAACTGCGACATGACAGCTAACAATACTGACACAAACGGAAACGCTACATTCTACGACACAATTATGATCTACCAGTCAATGTCAGGTGATGCAGATAGCGGAACTTCAACCTTTGATATGACAGATAGTACACTTACAAGCATGAATGGTCACGTATTCCACGTAACTAACACTAATGCAGTAATTAACCTTGAGAACGTTAAGATCGTCAATAAAGACAGCGAGAATATCCTTTTATCAGTATGTGATGACGGCTGGAGCGGAGCTGAGAACATTGCAACAGTAAATGCTAAGAAACAGATCCTTGAAGGAACAATCCTTGTAGGCGACAACTCTACTCTTAACCTTAACCTTTCTGATGGATCAAGCTTTACAGGATCTATCAGCGGTGAGATCACAAACGCCGATGGCGAAACAGTATCTACAGAGGTTGGAACAGTTAACGTAACTCTTGATTCAGACAGCACCTGGACACTTACAGCAGATACCTATGTAACAAGCTTTGATGGAGATGTTGATAACGTTATTTCAAACGGATATACACTGTATGTAAATGGTAAGGCAGTGAACTAACCAAAAAATATAATGACATTTTATACGCTTTGTGGTAACATACAGAATGTTGAAAATATAAATCACAAAATTTGTAGTGGGAGGAAAATAAAATGTCATTTACAGATGCAGTAAAGTCAGTATTTTCACAGTATGCAGGATTCAGCGGAAGAGCTCGTAGAAGTGAGTATTGGTACTTCTACCTCTTTAACTTCTGTGTAGCACTTGTTCTTTCAATCCTTGCTAACGTTGTTAAGCCTTTAGGCTTCTTATCAATGATCTGGTCATTAGCAGTTCTTATTCCAGGACTTGCTGTTGGCGTTCGCAGACTTCATGATATCGGAAAGTCAGGATTATTCCTTCTTTTCGCATTGATTCCACTTGTTGGAGCAATTCTTCTTATCATCTGGTTTGCTACAGATTCACAGCCTGGTGACAACCAGTACGGTCCTAACCCTAAGGGTGTTGCTGGATTCGGCGCTGGCCAGCCAACAATGTAATCTATTTGAAAAAAAAGCTCGGTGCGAATGCACCGAGTTTTTTATTTTCTGAAAAAACAGTTTGAAAACAAGAAACTTTACTTTTGGTTTTAAAAGCCAACAAAATTCTTTACTTTTTGGGTGTGAAAAGGTAAAATAAGTAAAGATAATGGAGGCAAACATAATATGATTTCATATGAAGGTTTGGAAAATGCATTAAAGGAAAAAGGAATCGGAAAAACAGAGCTTTCCACGGAGCTGGGCCTGTCTTCCAGAACTGTTGCTAAAATTGCAAAGGGTGAGAAGCTATCTCCAAGAAGCATTAAAAAGATTGCAGAATATCTTGGGAAAAAGCCTGAGTTTTTGATGAGAAGCATGTCTGATAATAAGCTCCTTCAGTTGCTTCGTGATGAAAAAGAAATAAAGCTTCCCGGAGGGCTTTACCATGAGCTTCAGGTAAGAATGACTTATAATTCTAATCATATTGAAGGAAGCAAACTTTCAGAGGATCAGACAAGGCATATCTTTGAAACGAATACAGTTGATGTAGGCGATGGTGTTCCTGTTGATGATATCCTTGAAACAGTGCATCATTTCCGCGCAATAGATTATGTGATAGATATAGCTGAGGAAGAGCTATCAGAGGATATAATCAAGAAACTGCACTATATATTAAAACATGATACAAAGGATTCAATGTTATCATGGTTTGCGGTTGGAGATTATAAAAAGCGCGCTAATGTTGTTGGCGGCAGAGAGACCTCAAAGCCTTCTGAAGTTCATAAACATATGGAGGCACTTCTGCGCGAATATAATGCAAAAGAAAATGTAGAAGTGGAAGATATAATTGCGCTCCATGCCGAGTTTGAGTATATTCATCCTTTCCAGGATGGAAACGGAAGAGTAGGCAGACTAGTGGCTTTAAAAGAGTGCCTTAGACACAACATAATTCCATTCATCATTGAAGATTCCAAAAAGAGCTACTACTACAGAGGACTCAAAGAATGGAGGAATGAGAAAGGTTGGCTGAACGATACCTGCCTTGACGGACAGGATACATTTATAAAGTTACTGGATATGCTTGAAATAAAGCATGATTGAGATGTGGAAAAACTAGTGATGACATTTCGGTTTCTATATGATAGTATATTTTCTGCCGTAATTTTGAAATTTGATCGGAGGAGTTAGAAATGTCATTTGGAGAGGCAATTAGTTCAGTGTTTTCACATTACGCTGACTTTAGTGGAAGAGCTCGTAGAAGCGAGTTCTGGTTCTTTTATCTTTTTACATCAATAATTGAGGGTGTGCTCTATATTTTAGCATTGATGTCAAATGTATTTGCAGTTCTTTTACTGATTAGCACTTTGGCTCTGTTTATTCCAAGCCTGTCAGTTGCTGTAAGGAGACTTCATGATACAGGCAGATCAGGAGCCTGGATACTGATCGCGCTTATACCATTTGGACGCATAATCAGATTGGTGTTCTACTGTAGTGATTCAGAAGCAGGATGCAATCAGTATGGACCAAGTCCTAAATACATTAGTTATGTAGATACTGTTGCTGAAGAAGAACAGGAATATTAAGAAAAATACGAAGATAGGAGGCTTTGGCCTCCTATTTTTTTTCAATCATAAAAAGAAAATAAAATCATAAATATGTTTCTTGACAATATGTAGCGTGCTACTTATTATGTTATATGTATCTAGCTACATATGACATTTAGTAAAGCGAGGTGTATATGATTTGCGATGACAAAGGCGATAGAGAGTTCTTTAGAGATAAAGAGCACGAGCCTATAAGCTTCAAATTCAGGCTTATTCATGAATCCTTTGCTGCTATGCTTAACAGAGAGCTTAGAGAAGTTGACCTTACATTTTCACAGTTCATTGTAGTAGCATATTTGTGGGAGAACAGGGATAAGAAGATTACTCAGAAGGATATCTCTGAGGCTATGCATATCAAGCATCCTACCACAATAGGACTACTTAAGAGACTTGAAGAGAAGGAAATGGTTAAGGTGGTGGTAGATCCTGACAATCGTAAGTACAGGAACATTACTATTACTGAGAAGGGCGAACAGTTTATTGATCAGAATCATAAGAGACGTAAGTTCACCGATTCCAAGCTGACCAAAGGCATGACAGAGGATGAGATAAAAGAGTTAAGGCGCCTTCTTGATAAGGTTAACGACAATCTGGAGGAGCTTACTTAGAAGTCAGATAAGACCGATAGGTCCAAAGGCTAATCAGTCCCAATAATTAACGGAACAAATGCTACATAATATAAATGTTCAAGAGGAGTAATTATGGTTAAGACACTACTAAAGGAAGTGAAAGAGTACAAATGGGCATCTATAATAACCCCTATTTGTATGATCGGAGAAGTTATCTGCGAAATTGTAATTCCCAAGTTGATGGGTAGGATCGTGGATGACGGTGTTTATGGTAACAATCTGGGCATCATCTATCAGATTGGTATCAGGATGATAATCATTGCTATCCTTGGCCTGATAGCAGGTCTTGGCGGAGCATATTTTGGTGCCAAGGCATCCACAGGACTTGCCAAGAATCTTCGTAAGAAAATGTATGACAACATTCAGACATTTTCTTTTGCCAACATCGACAAGTTCTCAACATCAGGTCTTGTAACAAGACTTACAACTGATGTTACTAACATTCAGAACGCATACATGATGACACTTAGAATGGCCATGAGAGCCCCTGCGTCACTTATTATCGCACTGATCGCTGCATTTTCTATCAATGCCAAGATCGCCCTTATCTATGTGGCAGCAGTTGTTTTCCTTGGCGGATTCCTTATGTTCATCATGAACAGAGCTACCAAGTACTTCAAGCAGGTATTTGAGAAGTACGATGAACTCAACGAGAGCGTTCAGGAGAACGTATCTGCCATCCGTGTGGTTAAGGCTTACGTTCGAGAAGACTACGAGAATGATAAGTTCAAAAAGGCAGCCCTTAACATCTACAACATGTTCGTTAAGGCAGAGATGAACCTGGTTTACATGAGCCCTGTAATGACAGTTACAGTTAATGCCTGCGTACTTCTTATCAGCTGGGTTGGTGCACATATGATCGTGGGCGGCGAGCTCTCTACTGGTGATCTCTTAGCTCTTTTAGCATATTGCATGAAGATCCTCATGAACCTCATGATGCTGGGAATGGTATTCGTAATGCTTACAATGGCTCAGGCCAGCGGCGAGCGTATCTCAGAGGTTATTGAGGAGAAGGCTTCAATCACTAATAAGCCTGATGCTATTACTACAGTTCCAGACGGAAGCATTTCTTTTGAGAATGTTTCATTTGCATATACAGCTGACTCAGAGGAGCCTGTGTTAAAAGAAATAAATCTTGAGATCAAGTCCGGTGAGACCATAGGAATCATCGGTGGTACCGGATCTGCCAAGTCTTCACTGGTTAACCTTATCAGCCGTCTTTACGATGTTACAGATGGAGCCGTTAAGGTGGGCGGTATCGACGTAAGGGATTACGATATGGAGACCCTTAGAGATCAGGTATCAGTAGTACTTCAGAAGAATGTCCTTTTCTCAGGATCAATCTATGAAAACCTTCGCTGGGGTGACAAGAACGCCACAGATGAGGAGTGTAAAAGAGCTTGTGACATGGCCTGTGCTTCTGAGTTCATCGAGAAGATGCCAGATGGCTACAACACAGTTATCGAGCAGGGCGGATCCAATGTATCAGGTGGTCAGAGACAGAGACTTTGTATTGCCAGAGCTCTTCTTAAGAAGCCTAAGATCCTTATTCTGGACGACTCCACCAGTGCTGTAGATACAGCCACAGATGCTAAGATCAGAAAGGCATTTGCAGAGGAGATTCCAGGAACCACCAAGCTCATCATTGCACAGCGTATCAGTTCCGTTCAGGGATGTGACCGAATCATTGTTATGGATGATGGTAAGGTTAACGGATTTGGAACCCACGACGAGCTTCTTGCTTCTAACGAGATCTATCGCGAGGTTTATGAATCTCAGACTGGAGTAAGCGGAGACGCTGATTTCGATCAGCTTGCATAAGGTTCGAGAGCAGAACTTCATTGTAAATAAAAGGAGAGTAGAACAATGGCAGAACAGAAAGTAAATGCTGGGCCAAGGGGTGGAAGACGCGGAATGCCTAGACCAAAGGTTGAGAACCCTGGCAAGCTTTTTAGTAGAATAATGGGATATGTTTTTAAATTCTATCCTGTTCATATGATAACTGTAGTGATCTGTATCTTTGTGACAGTATTCGCAAGTTTGCAGGGAACTCTTTTTACAAAATCACTTATTAACACATATATTCAGCCTATGGTTGATAGCGGAAGTACAGATTTCCATCCACTTCTGATGGCTATGATCAGGGTTGCGATCTTTTACGGAATCGGCGTTCTTGCTGCATTTATCCAGGCAAAGACCATGATCTTCATTAACCAGGGAACACTTAAAAGACTTCGTGAGGAGCTCTTTGTACATATGGAGAGCCTTCCAATCAAGTACTTTGATACACACGCCCACGGCGACATCATGTCAGTGTACACCAACGATATTGATACTCTCAGACAGATGATCAGCCAGAGTATTCCTCAGATGCTTAACTCAGCCATCACCATTGTCAGTGTACTGGTGTCTATGATCGTTCTTAGCCCACTTCTTACACTGATCACACTGCTTATGGTTGGTGTAATGCTGTTTTGTTCAGCAATGGCTACCAAGTCTTCAGGTAAGAACTTCGTGGCTCAGCAGAAGAACATCGGTGCTCTTAACGGATACATCGAAGAGATGATGACAGGTCAGAAGGTTGTTAAGGTCTTCAACCATGAAAAAGACAGTATTGAGAAGTTTGACCAGCTTAATGAGGATCTTTATAAGAGTGCCTTCAAGGCTAACGCTTATTCAGGCGCCCTGGGACCTATCAATGCACAGCTTGGTAATACCAGTTACGTTATCTGTGCCATGATTGGTGGTGTCATAGCTCTTTCTAACAATACATTCCTTGGAATTACTGTTGGAGCTTTGGCTACATTCTTAACACTTAATCAGAACTTCAGCATGCCTATTAACCAGGTAAGTATGCAGTTTAACTCAATCATCATGGCTCTTGCTGGTGCAGAGCGTATCTTTAAGCTCCTTGATGAGCAGCCAGAGACAGATGATGGATATGTAATGCTTGTGGATGCAGAGGAGAAGGATGGTCAGGTTGTTGAGGCTGATCACCACACAGGGCACTGGGCTTGGAAGCATTACCACAAGGCAGACAACACCACAACCTACCAGCCAATGGAAGGTGATGTTACCTTTAACGATGTTGACTTTGGATACACAGATGAGAAGATGGTTCTTCACAACATCGTTCTTCATGCTCTTCCAGGTCAGAAGATTGCCTTTGTTGGTTCAACAGGTGCAGGTAAGACTACTATTACCAACCTGATCAACAGATTCTATGATATTCAGGATGGTAAGATCAGATACGACAATATCAATATCAACAAGATCAAGAAGGCAGACCTTCGCCGCTCTCTTGGTATTGTTCTTCAGGATACACATCTCTTTACCGGAACAGTTAAGGAGAATATCCGCTATGGTAAGCTGGGAGCTACAGATGAAGAGGTAATCGCAGCAGCTAAGCTTGCTAATGCCCACAGCTTCATTAAGCGTCTTCCAGAGGGCTATGACACAATGCTTACAGGAGACGGAGCTAATCTTTCTCAGGGTCAGCGTCAGCTCCTTGCCATTGCAAGAGCAGCCATCGCGGATCCACCAGTTCTTATCCTCGACGAGGCTACATCCTCAATCGATACCAGAACTGAGAAGATCGTTCAGGACGGTATGGACAAGCTTATGAAGGGCAGAACAACCTTCGTAATCGCCCACAGACTTTCAACAGTTAAGAACAGTGACTGCATCGTAGTTCTTGAGCAGGGCCGCATCGTTGAGCAGGGAACTCACGATGAACTCATCGCCAAGAAGCAGCGCTACTACCAGCTCTACACAGGTAAGAAGGCAGAGACAGCATAAGACTATACATAAATCGGGGGAAAAGGAAATGGCATCAGGAAAACTACGTTTTAACTCAAAGGCGCAGCATGGACAGGTCAACATCGAGTTTGCGATTCCAAGAGATATTGACCCAATGTTTACTGCTGGCAACAAGTATTATGAAAGACCTATGAAGACACTTTACCTTCTTCATGGCTTTTCTGGAAATGAAAGCGACTGGATGTACAACGGAGTTGCAGAGGATGTGGCTTATAAGTACAATCTGGCAGTTATCATGATAACTACAGGCAATAATTTCTATCTGGATAGGAAGGCTACAGGCAACCAGTATTGCACCTTTGCGGGAAAAGAGGTTGTGGACTTTACCAGAAAGATGTTTGGATTATCAGATAAAAGAGAGGACACCCTTATCGGAGGCCTTTCTATGGGCGGCTTTGGAGCACTCCATACAGCCTTTGCTTACCCAGAGACCTTCGGAGGAGTGGTAGCTCTTTCTTCAGCTCTTATTATCTATAATGTTGCCAATATGAGCGAAGACTTCGATGACGGAATTGCTAATTATGAGTACTACAGCGAGGTATTTGGGGACCTTACCAAGGTAGTAGAATCAGATAATAATCCTGAGGTTCTCTATAAGAGAATACTTGAGAATAATCTTCCTAAGCCTGCAATTTACATGGCTATTGGAACAGAGGACTTCCTCTATAAAGAGAACCAGATCATGAGGAAATTCCTTGAGGATAACGGCGCTGACTTTAAGTACGAAGAAGGCCCTGGCATTCACGACTGGAATTTCTGGAACGCATATATTGGCAAGGGCGTTGAATATGTTCTTGAGAAGCTGTGATGGGGGAGCATAATGGGAGAAAAGATATTAACTATCAATGTAAAACTTGACCAGATCTTTAATGTGGAGGGAAGTAGCGGAAAAGCCACCATGATCTTATTCCACGGAGACTGCGACTGTGACAACTTTAAGGGTGTTATCCTTCCTGGCGGAGTTGATACTCAGAAGGAGCCAGCGGGAGAGCCAAGAGTTCTTTCTGCAAGATATATTCTTGAAGGTAAAGACTGCGATGGAAAAGACTGTCACATCTTTATCGAGAATAATGGAGAAGTTCAGCCTGTCAGCAACGGCGGAGTGATACACACTAAGCCTTTGATCTACACAGATTCTGAAGCTCTTAAGTGGATGGAGAGGGCTGATATAGCCGGAACAGTGACAGGAGCCGAAGGCGGAGTCACAATAGATTTCTACGTAAACGAGTGAGCTTTGATCTAACTTTTATCAGCCATGGTTTTGTGGAATGGTTATGGGCCACCCCATCAGGCTCTGTTTTGTGTTGGTTCGCTCGCCGCAATTTAAGGCTTTCCAAAAGTGTTTCTAAATCCTGCGAATTAAAACTCGGCCAGGCTCTAAGATTTTTAATGCAGAGTGTTTTGATACTGGCGAGTATAGGCAACAAAAGTGCCATTTTCTAATGCTCCCATGGCAGGCTTTTACGCGCATGCGAACGATTGTCTGAAGCAGGACGAAAAGATTATATTGCATGGCAAGAGCGCAAAGCGCTCGTTACGGCAAAAAAGAAACGAGATTTCCAAGCTCATGGAGTTTGGAAATTCTCGTTTTTTATTTTGCCTATGGAGCAAAGCTCCAATTGCCATGCAATATAATCCGCCCTGCAAGTAATTATCGTGCAGCATGCGCATTGAAAGAAAGCCTGCGGGAGCATCTGAGAAAATGTGCATCTTTTTTGTAACGAGCCAGATCAAAATCACCTGCCGTAAAAATCTAAGAGCCTGACCTCAGACAGTTAATTCGCGGACAGGATTTTTGAAACACTTTTGGAAAGCTCTTAAATAGAGGCTCGCTCTTACACCACAAAACAGAGCCTGATGGGGTGGCCCAAAGCAACAAAAAACGAACTTGGCGCATTCAAAGAAAAGTGCCAAGTTCGTTTATTATTTTAATTTATAGGCGCGCTTCCAAAGCCCTTTAAAAACAGGGTTATCCGATAGCCTTCTTAACCGCTTCAAGAACACGGTCAGCCTGGAATGGCTTAACAATGAAGTCCTTAGCGCCAGCCTGAATAGATTCAATTACCATTGCCTGCTGACCCATAGCAGAGCACATAATGCAAACTGCATTAGGATCTGCAGCCTTGATTCCCTTCAAAGCTCCGATACCATCAAGCTCAGGCATTGTGATATCAAGAGTTACAAGGTCGGGCTTTAACTCATTATACTTTTCGATTGCGACTTTTCCGTTCTCTGCTTCGCCGGCAATCTCATATCCATTCTTGGAGAGGATATCTTTAAGCATCATGCGCATGAAAGCGGCGTCATCAGTAATGAGTATTCTTTTTCCCATATTGAACCTCCAATGAAAATTTTTAGTTGCTAAGAAAATTGAATCAATTTCTTTGTTATCTATTTTAGTTGTTCAGTACATAATCTATTGTACCACGTAATTTATATTATGAGCGTTAAATCGTAATGATAAAAATTAAAATTTGATAAAGTCTTAGGAAAATTGTTTTAAAGTTTCGACGTTATTTAAGGACTGGTAGTGTGTAATCGTAGCTGGTATCCTGCTGATTTACTATCTGCCACTGGATTATGCGATAGCCGTTTTCAGAATTGGTTGATTTGTTTATGCTATTTGACATTAACGCAATATCGAGTGATTGCTTATCGGTAATTGGTATACTTTTCTTTATTATACCATTATCCGTTCCATTATCATAGCCTGAATTTACTGCAGCTACAAAGGCATTTCCCTCATGACAGGCAGAGTAATAAACCTGTTGTCTTGCTGCCAGATTTGCGGTCAGATTGTAGTCTGCTTTTGAATTGACCATTGTAAGTACCGCAAAGGAGATAACGCTAAGTACAGTAAAGATAAGCAGTATTGATGCGCTTCCAACGTGGGCCGGGCTAGATCTTTTTCTCATACTTATTCCTCCTTTCCTATATACTGATCTACGGTTAATTGATTAATAATGATGTCTTCATTATCCGGAATTGATGAAAAGACATCGCTCTGATTCTTAAGATCGATAATGGCGATCTGGCCAACATAGGCCTTACCTTTATAAGATATTTGATATTCCGTCACATCTTTATATACATCGCTGGCATTTTCCTTGGTTACTTGAATTATGGCTTCGTAGGAAGAATTCACCAGGGAAGCGTCAGAGAAGTCCCAGTTCTCATCAAAGAATAGTACAAGGCTTCCCGTTTCTTCATCGTCATTAAGAGATAACACTCCCTGAGAATAAAGAGCTGACATCTCATGTAGATCTCCCTTGGTGCCGTAGAAAACCTCTGCCAGGTTCTGGGTCCACATAACTGCGTTGGTAAGGTCATAGTTCTTTTGCGAAAGCAGGTGGGCCGACACAAAAAGCCTTACACAGACTGCGCTGGATATGGCAAAGAAGGTGATCGCTATGATGAGTTCCATCAGGAACAGACTTGTCTTAGATGTGGTCTGCTGATTCATTACTTGTTTGGAATACTCCTTTTGGCAATGTAGAGTGATTCATCCACGCCGTTTTCTAAGGAAATGATTACCTTTATCAGGGAAGTGGAGGCGTCTTCAATTTCCAGATTACTGATCTTAAGGATCTTCTGACCAGACTGGGGATAAAAATCGCTGATGTCGTTTCTGGCCATAAGCTCCATAAGATAACCATCGTACTCGTAGATGTAGGTGTCGTACAGGGTTCCATTGATGTCCTGGGTCATGACAAGGACGTTCTCTTCAAAAACGTGCTTTACCTGAACTGCGCCGTAGACATCGTTTTGCCTGATCTTCTCCGTGATGTAGGCGCTGCCTATTCTGTGGGAGTAGTTGGAGGCCATGTCCGAGACGTTTCTTTTATATATACTTGCTCCTATGGCTATGACAGACAGGGCTGATAAAACGAATACCAGCATCAGGCTTATAACAAAAAAGCCGTCTATCATATGCCTTTTTTGCTTTTTATGATCCATTTTCGCCCTTTCTTATCTTGATAACTGTCACATCGGGATAGAGATTGGAGCCAATAGGCCTGTAATCCACAAAGAATGTCTCATCATCGTAGGTAAGTCCGTAGTGCTCCTGAAGGTATTCAAGGCTTGGAGGATAGCGTCCCTCAATGCTGTAGCACTGGACGATATCTCTGGCTATGGCGCTTTCTAAGGACTCCTGCTGCTTTTCAATGGAGTTCTTGCCCGCAAGACTTATGCCCGTGAAAAAGAGCACAAGTATCCCCACGAAGATAAATATTGAGAATACTCTATAGAAGTTGTCTGTAATTCTGATCAGGTTGTCTCCTGATCTTGAAAATCTAGGTGCCATAAAACCTCTTTAACCTATAGTTGACATTATTCCCATAAGAGGAAGAATAACGGACAACAGAATCATACCAACAACAAGGGATAGAATAATTACCAATGTAGGCTCAAGAACTGAGATAAGGGAAAAGATCTTTCTCTCTGTCTCATGTTCGTATCGCTCGGAAATCTGCTTCATTGCTGTGTCCATGGAACCGGATTTAAAGCCAACGGAGATCATCTGTGAATAGAAGGAGGTGAAGATGTTGGCCTTGGAAAGGGCGTCCGGGAAGGATTCCCCGTCCATTAAAAGCTCACGACACTTGGATACTTTGTCTTTCATTTCTTTACTCTCCACCAGCTTGTGTACCAGGGAAAGACCCTCGTAGGTGTCCATTCCGCTCGAAAGAGTGAGAACCATACCGCTGGCAAAACGCTCACATTCAAGCTCCTGCATCAGCTTATGTGTTGGCCTGAATTTATTTAGCAGCTTTTTAAAGTTCTTTTTACCAGGCTCTGTGTTGGAAAAATAGAAGAACAAAAAGGCAATTACAATAAGTACTGCGATCATTACGAAGGAATACTTATTAAGGAGGTTACCCATGTTAAGCAGTGACTGGGAGAAACCACTCATGTTGGTGCCCAGTTGCGCAAATACCTGCTGGAATATAGGAAGTACCTTGATGATAAGAACCAGCACCACGATCAGCATCATGAATACCATGATGAGAGGGTAGCTGATGGCACTTCTTATATTGGACTGGATATTCTCTTCACGGTCGTAGTAGTCCGCCAGGGAATCCATTACGGTGTCCAATGTTCCAGACTCTTCACCGATGGTAACCATGTGAACAACGTACTCAGGGAATACGTCGCTCATAGAAAGAGCTACATGGAACTTCTCGCCGCTGTGAAGAACCTGAGCAATCTTATTAAGGACCTTCTGGGAGGATGAATCCTTGGTGTCATCAATAAGGATGTCGATTCCCTCAGCCGGTGAAATTCCTGCCTTGATAAGTAGAGCCATCTGGCGGCAGAAATTAGAGATTTCATAGCTGCTTAATTTTTTGATTCTAAGACCAGATTTCATGAGACCTCCGAATTTAATAAATGTACTTAACTGAATAGTTTGAACCGTCTCCAATGAAGGATTTGAGTTCGGATTTCTTTTTCATATTGGAAGCAAAGGTTGGATCCATAAGGGACCACTTGGTTCCGTCAAATTCGATCATGCCGTTTACCCAGCCCACGTCCTCAATGTAGGTACTAAGCCAGGCGTGATAGGCAGTTCCTGCGTAGCCAATTTCCATTCTGGTTGGAATCTGCTGGCTTCTTAGCATGGCAGTCATAAGCGCTGCGTAGTCAAAGCAGATGCCCTTTCCGGTGGTAAGGACCTCGTCCACATCAGGAAGGTAGCCACTTTGAACAGTTTCTGCCTCATCGTAGTCATAGGTTACATTCTGGATCATGAAGTTATACACTGCAGAAACCACGTCCAGATCGCTGTTACAGCTGTAGGCCAGTTCTTCGCCCTTGGCAATTGCCAGAGAGGAGCTGCTAAAGGTTACATACTGATTTGGATACAGGAAAGGCAGGAATTCATCGGACAGATTAACGTCTACCACCGTTGAAAAAGCCATTGAATACTGGGTTCCTTCTATATTCTCATATACGTTTACGAGATATTCGCCATTGCCTGATTGAAGCGGAAAGACTTCGTCCGTAGGAATTGAGGACAGGTCGTAGGTGTAGGTTACTTGGTCGGGGCCCACGATCTGAAGCTTGACCTTAGGGGATTCTCCAAGATATTTAACCACCACGTAGCCCTCACTGGAGTTGGAGGCATCAACCTGTGCGTAGTTGTTACTGTATACCACCTCTCCCGGAGCAGTTGGCACAAGACAAACAGGGGTATTGTCACGACTTCCTTTTACTGCTGGCGTTATGGTAGAGGAGGGAGCATTACTCTGGAAGGTCTTCTCTTCACCGCAGCCACACATAGAAACGGTAACAAAACCTACTGTTAAAAGAGCTGTCAATTTATGCAGTTTGTGATAGAAAGAATTCACGTCAGATTTCATATATTATCAGGATAGGATCTGAGGGGATTCAAGAAGCTTTCTGTAACCAAGAGATACAAGTTTTGATACTATATCCACATTTGCATCTGAATTAAGAACTCTTGAATAAGCCACCTCTATTGGTGCTCCTACATTTAATTCATTGTAACCCTGGATCCTTTTGGTGAGATCCAATAGGAACATATCAGCTTTAGTGCTGTCACAGTCTTCAAGAAGAGTGATGAATTCGTTTCCGCCATTTCGGCCGACATAGCCATAGTTTTCTCCAACCTCTTCAAGTATGGTGCAGAACTCTGAGATGAGCCAGTTGCCGCCCTGATGTCCACTGCTGGAATTAACCTTTCCAAGGTTGTTTATCTTCATTACAATAATGCCTGCGTTCTGAAGCTTGTTATCAGAGTTGAAGCTCTCAAAAAGAAGATCACAGCTGTACCTGTTTGGAAGACCTGTAAGCTTGTCGATGTAAGCAAGCTCATTAAGTCTGTTTCCGATTGCCATAGTTCTTTTTAAGATATAAAGATCCAGAAAAATGGATATAACAAAAAAGACTATGATGATAATGATCACATAGGAAGAGGGACGTGAGGGATTGATGTTGTCAAGAGATCCATGCTTTATGGCTTCTATGACATCAAGCAAAAAGAGCAAAATAGTAAGGCCCAAAGCAATACAAAGCTGGCTTACCTTAAGAGTGAAAATAGAACCATAAATGTTTTGTCTTCTGCTCTTCTTATTATTATCCTGTGACATCCTCGTCCTCCATAAATGAATTAATATAAGAATATTTTACTATATTTAGGTAATTCTATAAAGCTATTAAGGTTAAAGTCTGTGGGATGTCTTTTGCCTGTTACTGAAGGTGTAGTACTCTGTAAATCCACAGGATATGGCTATATCTCTGGCTTTGGCAAAGTATCCTGCAACGTTTTCAGGAACATGGGCATCGGAGCCAAAGGTTATTATTGATCCCCCAAGCTCTTTGTATCTTTTTAGAATAAATGGATGTGGATTGGGATTATTAAGGCCCTTTGAAAGGGCAGCAGTATTAAAGTCAAGACCGATGTCCTTCTTAATAATATAAGTAAGAATCTCATCAAGAATGTCCTGATAGTCCCTTGGATCATAATTGTCTTCCTTGTGGGGAGCGTATCTTACGGCATAGTCGAGGTGACCAAGAACATCGATGTCGGAAAAGAGCTTAAGATTCTCGAAGGTCTCCTCAAAGTATTTACGGATGCTGGCTTTTTCATCCCTGCCCTCCCAGTAGGTGCTGTGGTAGGGGTCAAGTCTGTCTATTACGTGTTGGGAACCTATTACGAAATCGAAATCATTGGAATTTACAAGGTCCTGGTTTCCCTTTGCCACCTGGGGCTGGAGACCAAGTTCAATACCGTAGTTTATAGTAATTTTATCTGCGTATTTTTCCTTATGATAAAGTAGCTCTTTGTGATAAGAGTTTAGATCTACTTCAAAGGTGCCGGCTGGATCCTGCTCAGATATAGGGAAATCCAGGTCCATGTGCTCTGTAAAGCACATATATTCAAGGCCATTATCTATTGCGCTTGTGATCATGTCTTCCATGGGGGCTTTGCTGTCACCTGAATTGTGACTATGTAAATGGTAGTCTGCTTTTATCATGTTTACCTCCAAAAGTTTATGTCAATGGCTAATAGAATCATACCACTTTTTTAATATTGTGACTTGATTTATAGCAGAAAGTCTATTAGAATTAGAGTTGCTGATAAAAAATTATCAATTCTGATATGTAACAGCAACTCAATATAAAATTCATTTTAGGAGGAACTTAAAATGGCAGTTAAAGTAGCAATCAATGGTTTTGGCCGTATCGGTCGTCTTGCATTCAGACAGATGTTTGAGCATGAGGGAACAGAGATCGTAGCAATCAACGATCTTACAGATCCTAAGATGCTTGCACACCTTCTCAAGTATGATTCATCACAGGGCAAGTACAAGTACGCTGACAAGGTATCTTTCAGCGATCACTCAATCACAGTAAATGGTAAGGAGATTGAGATCTATAAGGAAGCTGACGCTAACAATCTTCCTTGGGGCAAGATTGGTGTAGACGTAGTTCTCGAGTGTACAGGTTTCTACACATCAAAGGATAAGGCTCAGGCACACATCAACGCTGGTGCTAAGAAGGTTGTTATTTCTGCTCCTGCAGGAAATGATCTTCCTACAATCGTATATAACGTTAACCACGAGACACTTACAGCAGATGACAACATCATTTCAGCTGCATCTTGCACAACAAACTGTCTTGCACCTATGGCTAAGGCACTTAACGATTACGCTCCAATCCAGTCTGGTATCATGGCAACAATCCATGCTTACACAGGTGACCAGATGATCCTTGACGGACCACAGAGAAAGGGCGACCTTAGAAGAGCACGCGCAGGCGCTGTTAACATCGTTCCTAACTCAACTGGTGCTGCAAAGGCTATCGGCCTTGTTATCCCAGAGCTTAACGGCAAGCTCATCGGAGCTGCTCAGAGAGTACCTGTTCCAACAGGTTCAACAACTCTTCTTTTCGCAGTTGTTAAGTCAGCTACAGAGGTAACAAAGGATTCTATCAACGCAGCTATGAAGAAGGCTTCAGATCCTGAGACATTCGGTTACAACGAGGATGAGATCGTATCTTCAGATATCGTTGGAATGACATATGGTTCACTCTTCGATGCTACACAGACAATGGTTACAAAGATCGGTGATGACCTTTACGAAGTTCAGGTTGTTTCATGGTATGACAACGAGAACTCATACACATCACAGATGGTTAGAACAATCAAGTACTTCGAGAAGTTCGTTAAGTAATCACCTAGCGAGGTCTTTTCGAGCTTGGTGTACTACTTAGTTCGATCGAGCGCAGCGAGAGTCGAACTTCCTTGTGAAAACAAGAAAACCAAGACTGTTTTAAGAGGGTCCGGTCCGTTAGGACCTGGATCCTCTTTTATTATCCAAAGAAAAGGAGACAAAATTATGTCATTAAACAAAAAGTCAGTTGACGACATCAACGTTAAGGGCAGACGCGTACTTGTTCGTTGCGATTTCAACGTACCTCTTAAGAACGGTGAGATTACAGATGAAACAAGAATCGTAGCAGCTCTTCCTACAATCAACAAGCTTGTAAAGGATGGCGGTAAGGTTATCCTTTGCTCACACCTTGGAAAGGTTAAGAATGGCCCTAACGAGGGTGAGTCACTTGCTCCAGTTGCTAAGAGACTTTCAGAGAAGCTTGGCAAGGAAGTTAAGTTTATTGCTGATTACAACGTAACAGGTGCTGACGCTACAGCAGCTGTTGAAGCTATGAATGAAGGTGATGTAATCCTTCTCCAGAACACAAGATTCAGAGGCAAGGAAGAGACTAAGCCTGAAGAGGCTGGTGAGGCTTTCGCTAAGGAACTTGCTGATCTTGCAGATGATTATGTATGTGACGCTTTCGGTTCAGCTCACAGAGCACACGCTTCTGTTGCAGTTGTTACTAAGTACATCACAGAAAAGGGTGGAAGCAATGTAGTTGGTTACCTTATGCAGAAGGAAATCGACTTCCTTGGAAACGCTGTTGAGAACCCAGTAAGACCTTTCGTAGCTATCCTTGGTGGTGCTAAGGTTGCTGATAAGCTCAACGTTATCAACACTCTTCTTGAGAAGTGCGATACTCTTATCATCGGTGGTGGTATGGCTTACACATTCCTTAAGGCTAAGGGATATGAGATTGGTAAGTCACTCCTTGATGAGACTAAGATTGATTACTGTAAGGAAATGATGGAGAAGGCTGAGAAGTCTGGTAAGAAGCTTCTTCTTCCTGTTGATACAGTTTGCATCGACAGCTTCCCAGATCCTATCGACAATCCTTCAATCACAACAACAATCGTTGATGCTGATAAGATCCCTGCTGACAAAGAGGGTGCTGATATCGGACCTAAGACAATCGCTCTTTACTCAGAGGCAGTTAAGTCTGCTAAGACTGTAGTTTGGAACGGACCTATGGGCGTATTCGAGAACCCAGTTCTTGCAACAGGTACAAAGGAAGTTGCTAAGGCACTTTCAGAGACATCTGCTACAACAATCATCGGTGGTGGTGATAGTGCTGCAGCTGTTAACCAGCTTGGCTATGCTGACAAGATGAGCCACATCTCAACAGGTGGTGGAGCATCTCTTGAGTTCCTTGAAGGCAAGAAGCTTCCAGGCGTTTACGCAGCAGATAATAAGTAAGCATTAGGAAGGAAAGAGTCCTGCCAATAGTGATTGGTGAGATGAGTTAGAAATACTTAATAAATGAGTGACAGGAATGATGTGACTTTTGAGCTAGCTTAAAAAACGTGAGTACTTAGTCTGTGTCCTTTACAGACTTATGTACTCCTACGTTTTTTACGCAGTGCAAACGTAAGCGAAAAAGGCACATCAAGACTGGAACGTATTATAAGGAGGCCAACAAATGGCAAGAAGACGTATTATTGCCGGCAACTGGAAGATGAACATGACACCTTCTGAGGCTGTTAAGCTTGTTGCTGAGCTTAAGGATTTAGTTAACAATGATGCTGTAGACGTAGTTTACTGCGTACCAGCTATCGACATCGTTCCTGTAGTAGAGGCTGTAAAGGGTACAAACGTTAACGTTGGTGCTGAGAACTTCTACATCGAGGACAAGGGTGCATTCACAGGAGAAATCTCTGCACCTATGCTTGTTGATGCAGGCGTTAAGTATGTAATCATGGGACATTCTGAGAGAAGAGACATCTTCGGCGAGAATGATATCCTTATCAATGCAAAGGTTAAGAAGGCATTCGCTGCTGGTCTTACACCAATCCTTTGCTGTGGTGAGTCACTTGCACTTCGTAAGGCTGGTACTTACAAAGAGTGGATCGAGAGACAGATCACATGGGATCTTAGCGGTGTAACAGCTGACCAGGTTAAGAAGCTTGTTATCGCTTACGAGCCTATCTGGGCTATCGGAACAGGCGAGACAGCTACAGCTGATCAGGCTGAGGAAGTTTGCGCATTCATCCGTGAGCTTATCGCTAAGCTTTATGATAAGGCTACAGCTGATGAAGTTCGCATCCAGTACGGCGGATCTATGAACGCTGGCAACGCTGCTGAGCTTCTTTCAAAGCCAAACATCGACGGTGGTCTCATCGGCGGTGCTTCACTTAAGCCAGACTTCGGCAAGATCGTTAACGCATAAGAAGTAATCGCTTAGCGAGACTAAGTTAAGATTATAAAAGGCTAGTGTGAGAAATCACACTAGCCTTTATTTTTTTGAAAAAAATTTTGAAATTGTCCAACACTTTCCCTTTCTCATCCGTTATACATATGAAGGCGCCGAAATGAACTGATAATCAGTAGTAACAGTTGGAGGTTACATATGGGAAACGTGATGGATTTAGTTTATGGGGCGCCATGGAATCATAACGAAAGCTGTGGAAATGCCCAAATTGGTGAGTGGTACAGGCTCGAAAGCGTGTATAATTGTGATTGTGACAAGCGTACCAGAAGACAGATGTATATAGCTCTTTTGCAAAAGAACAAGAGCTTATATTAAGACAACAGAGACCAAAAAACTATGTATCAGGAAATCACAGAGCTATACGAACAATTATATAACGAGCTGGTCAGATGGTGTCAGAACATGACACTGGATCCCTACAAGGCACAGGAGCTGGTACAGGAAGGCTTTGTGAAAGCCATAGATCACTATGATGAGATAAAAGAGCTTGAGCCTAACCAAAGAAGAGCCTGGCTCTACCGTACTATTAAGAATCTCTTTATAGATGATTACCGCAAGTGTAAGAGGGAGACCCTGACAGATTCATTTACCGAAGGACAGACCCAGTTAATGATCCAGCCAGATAAGTATTCTGAGTTTGAAATGATCCAGCTTATCAATTCCCTTCCGGGAGATGAGGGTAAGATCTTTACTATGAAATACCTGGGCGGAATGACCTCTGGACAGATTGGCAAGATCCTTGATCTGCCGCCGGGAACAGTAAGAAGTAAACTAAGCGATGCCAGAAAACACATAAAAGAGAGGATGACACTATGAGACTTAAGATCAACTGCGATGTATGCGATGCAAGGAAAATCAACGAAAACAACTACACAATGTATGAAGAGATAACCATAAACACAGACGAGATGCTGGTTGATGACAGAAGTAAGGAAATCCTCAACAGACTTCCTTTTAATATTCAGGCAGATGAATTTATTAGCGAGGATGAAAACGGAGAGAACTCTAAGACCAACACTCAGAGCATCAACGGAATCATCGAAATTGATAAGAATAAGATTGTGGAAGAAGGCGCTACTCTTAGTGTTAACGGAATGCTCAGAATCCATCCAGGCACAGAAGAAATCCTCAAAAAGTATAAGAACATCACTGTTAATGGAATCATCCTTTGCCCAAGAAGCATCTCTGCAATCCTTCCACTTAAGGGCCTTTCCCTTAATGGTATGACCAAAGTATATCCTGATGACTATGTGCTTCTTAGCAACAAGTACAAGCTGGATAAATACTTCCCACTTAGAACCGAGGAGGGAAAAGGATATTACGCAGCTACCTATATCTGCGACATGGATAATGAAACCGACTATGACAAGCTCATAGAGAAAAGAAATAAATTCTTCACAGAAAAGGTCTATATCAGAAAGGGGCATTTGGAAAAGGCTCTTCAGCTCTTCAATGTAGAAGCTCAGATAAAAGAGATTCCAGATGATCACAAGATTGTTGAAGCAGACGGATCAGTTCTTGATGAGCAGATGATCAATACTTATGGCGATAAGCTCTATGTTATCGGAGATATCAGAATTGATAAGTCAAGCGAGAGCGCCCTTAGTAGAATTACTAAGCTCCATGTAGATGGAAAGGTGATTATCGACCATAAACTTGTGGATAACTTCAACCGAATTGGAGCCACATGTGAACAACTTGATGTAAAAAAAGGATTAGTCCTTCGCGATTGTGCCATCATGAACGTGGACTATGACCTTGTAGCAAATAACGATGAAGGAGTTATTATTGAAGACTGCGCCCTTGTTAATATCGACAAGAACATTCCACCAGAAATGATCCTTGAGCGCTTCACTATCCGCGACTGTGCCAAAGTTAACTGCACCCAGGAGCAGCGCTCAGCAGTAACCGCAGTCAGCACCGACGTAGCCTTTATAGGAACCAACTCCTTTGCTGAGTTCTTCAATAACTTCTTCGGTGTCACCCCTCCAAACAACGCCCAGAACGGAGCAGAAACCAGAGAACGCGACGTAAAGTACATTAACGCAGATCACTACGAATTGTAAAAAGAACCCCAAAATAGGACTATGATTTTCCGGAATATTGATCTATTAATTACTTCTATCCAGAATAGACACTGGGGGCTTAGCTTTGCAGATGCGAGCATTTGCACGAGTTGATTAGATATCCAATGAAAAAAGAAGGACAAGCCGATTGCTATGAGCAACGTCGAAATGAGGCTTGTCCTTCTTTTGAATTGTGATAGCTAACAACGAGGAAACGTGAGCATCTGCAAAGCTAAGCCCCCAGTGTCCCTTCCGGATAGCCAACAACTTAATTATCAATATGTCCGGAGATGTCGTCGACGTCGTCTACGTCGTGGATGTCGCCAGCTCCGAAGCCGATGTTCTGCATGCTGACAGTGCGGCGACGAAGACGTGCACTCTCTGATGCCTGAAGAAGGAAATCCTTAACCTCACGGCCATGCTTGATATTCTTCATAATGATAGTGCGGTCAGTTACATCTGATGTATAGCAGATAATTGTAGAAAGTCCAAACATCCTCTGAAACAGAGTTCTTGTTATTTCCACATCACTGATCTTGTACATATAGCAGTCATTTTCGCGGATTGTGAAAAGACCCTTGATGATAGTAAGCACATTGTCCCTGATCTCATACTTGGTAAAAGTCCAAGGAAGACCAAATAAAAGAAGTCTTGATCTCTCTGAATATGCTACATTTCCCTTTGCTTCCTCAGAAGCACTGTATTTCTCTGGATTAACAATCTTAGCCATATCATTTCTCCAATCAATTTATTAAAAGTCTATAAACTAGTTTATCATATTTTATCAACGCAATATAGCCAATTATGATACAATAAAGTGGTAATATAAGGAGATACTATGGAGCAGTATAAGTATCGAATTGGCTTTCTTATCATAATTATAACAACACTGTTGGCCGTAATCCTTACGGCCTTTTTGGGCAGCGCTGATATTTCCTCAGCCTATAATGAGCAGTATATTAACATAGATAAGGGTTGGGATATTAATGGGGTCAAGGAAGATCTCCCCTGCGCAGCCCGTGGATATGTAGTCATGGAAAGGACCCTTCCTTACCTTTACAGGGATCAGGTCCTTGTAGTACAGTGCTTCTACAAGACTGCTGATGTTTATATTGGTAACCAGCTGGTTTACTCATCAAATCCCAATTACTTTTTGGGCAGAGAGACCAATGTGGGCCACAATGAGCTTTATATTCCTCTTAAAAAGATATATTCAGGTAAAACGGTAAAGCTTGTGATCGATGTACAGGATTCAGTGTACACCAGAAGAATTTCCGATGCCTTTGTTTTTTCATCCTCTGGTTATATTACTCATATTATTCTTAAAAATCTCTTTTCACTTACTCTGGTTACCACATTCTTTATTTCTGGTATTGCGGAGGTGGGAGCTGCAATCTACTATATTACCCAGGGAAAAAGAGTCAGAGCAAGGTATTCATTCTTTACCCTGCTTTATACAGGTGTATTTTCTACGGTGGCATCTATGTGGATCGTCTGTGAAACTATGGTTATGCAGGCTCTTTATGGACATCCTACAGCCTTTGCCATCATCAATGACGTGCTCTTTATGTTCATGCCCCTGACCTTTTTGGAGCTTCTGCGTTCTCTTACCAACAGACATGATAAAAGAGAAGATGCCCTTGTATTTATTATGGGAGTGGTTGCTGTTATATCGATCATTTTGTGCATGCTGGGAGTATTTGACTGGAATCTTACAGAATATGTGGGACATTTCATGGTATTTACCGTATTTATCCATGTTATCTGTATTGTAATTATTACTATGCGATCTGATGTGGACAGGACGGTAAAGAGTGCAGTTGCTATTGGTAATACCATCTTTGTGGTTTTCTCTGCTATAGGTCTTTTAGGCTATATGTTGGGTATAAGTCAGAATTATCTGGCTTTCGTTATTGCGGGCTTTATGAGCTATGCTCTTGTTCAGGTATTCATTATATTCCAGCAGATAGGCATCTCAATTGAGGAAGAGGAAGAATTTGCCACCGTAACAGAATATGCCTACCAGGATGAGCTGACAGGCCTTAACAATCGCAGATATTTCTACACCAAGGTTGAATACTACAATGATAAAGAAAAAAGATCTCCAAATCTTACACTGATTAATATAGACGCCAACAGACTCAAATATTACAATGATACATACGGCCACGACGCTGGCGATGAGCTGCTTGTTGGAGCAGCAAGATGCATCCAGAAGGCATTTGGTTCCTGCAATGAGGCTACTATCTGCCGAATGGGCGGCGATGAATTTGCAATACTAATCACTGAGGATAGGGAAACGGTGGAATCCAAGGTAAAAGAGCTAAGAAAGCTTTTGTCAGAATACAAAGGCAGGAAAGTATCCAATCTTAGTGTTGCTCTAGGGGTTGCCCAGGTGGGAGATCATCCTGACATTTCCACCTTTGATGAATTATATAAGATAGCAGATGATCACATGTACGAGGATAAACAAAGATATTACAAGGAATCAGGAATTGACCGCAGAAGAGGTTAGTTCTTTTAACAGATAATTACTATACCCGGGAGTAAAGAGATGATAGAGCTTGCCATAGTTGAGGACGAGGATTCCTACGCTTCTCAGCTGACAGAATACATAAATAAATACCAGTCGGAAAGTGGCAATAAATTTAAGATCACCAGATTCAAGGACGGCGACGAGATCACCAACGGCTACAAGGGACAGTTCGACATTATCCTTATGGATATCGAAATGAAACTCATGGATGGAATGACCGCCGCTGAAGAGATCAGGAAGCTGGATCAGGACGTGATCATTATGTTTATTACCAACATGACCAACTATGCAATCAGGGGATATCAGGTGGATGCCCTTGACTACGTGCTTAAGCCCGTCAGCTACTTTGCCTTTTCTCAAAAGCTTGGAAGAGCCATTTCCAAGATCAATAAGCGTAGCACCAATGTTATGACAATCGAGATGCCCTCCGGGGTTAAAAAGATCTACATAGATAACCTTTTGTATATTGAGAGCTCAGGTCATAACATTATCTTTCACACCTTTAACGAGACCTTCAGCATCAGAGCAAAGCTCATGGACTATGAGCAGCAGCTTCTTGGCTACCACTTCTTTAGAAGCAACAAGGGATATCTTGTGAATCTAAGACATGTGGACGGCGTGGAAAACGGATGCTGTATCATAAACGGCGAGAGCCTTCTTATCAGTAGGGCCAGGAAGAATGACTTCATGGCGGCTCTTACCAACTACATGGCGGAAGTGATCTAATAATGGAAACATCTTTTTATCAGGATATACCAAGAATATATACGGCCCTGGCAGAGTGGCTGGCTTGTATGGTCTACTGCGGGGTTATGAAAAGAAAACTAAAGTCAGAGGATTTTATTCTGGCTTCTATTTTGGCGCTTGTAATTCAGAGCATGTTTCTGGTGCTGACTAAGAGCCTTACTGTTTACCTGTGGGTCCCTTGCATGCTTATAGCAGTGGGATTCATGTTTCTTTTTATGTACTTTACCTGCGATGATTCCAGGAATGTCATAGGTTATTACTGCGCAAGAGCCTTTCTTTTGGCGGAGTTGGCAGCCTCATTAGAGTGGCAGCTGGCCTGTTATCTATACAGTAAGAACAGATCCCTTGTGCTTCAGCTGATTCTTTTGGTCGTGATCTATGCCATTGTATTTATCTGGGCCCATTACATGGAAGTCAGCATTACCAGAGGCGTTTTCCAGCTGGAGATCAACGCTAGAGAGCTTCTGGCAGCCGTACTGATCGCAGCAGCGGTTTTTGCATTTAGTAACCTTTCATTTATATTCCAGAATACGCCATTTTCTACAGAGGTTACTGCAGATGTGTTCTATATAAGGACCCTGGTAGACCTGGCTGGAATCATGATCCTGTATGTGTACCAGAGCAGAATTTGTGAACTCCTTGCGGAAAAAGAGCTAAGAAATATCCACTCGATGCTTAAGGCCCAGTACGAAAAGTACCGCAACTATCAGAGTACTTTTGAGCTTATCAACATGAAATACCATGATCTTAAGCATCAGATTGCAGGTCTTCGTGCTGAGATGAGTGATGAGGAGCGTAAGGAATGGATTGATTCCCTGGAACAGGAGCTTGAATCCTACAGTCCTGAGCTTGAGACCGGCAATAGTGTCCTGGATACCCTTATTGCAGGTAAGATGATAGGCTGCAGAGCTAACAATATCAAGATTACCTGTGTGGCAGATGGAGATGTGCTTGATTTTATGCATGTTGCAGATATCTGTACCATATTTGGTAACGCTTTAGATAACGCAATAGAGAGCGTTTCCATGATTCCGGATCCGGAAAAGAGATTAATTCACTTAACGATTTCGCAGAAAAAAAATTTTGTTTTAATACAAATCAACAATTATTGTGAAAATAATATTATAATTAAAAATGGATACCCTGTTACTACCAAAGCCGATAAAGGAAACCATGGCTTTGGAATTAAGTCTATTCGTTATACAGCCGAAAAATATCATGGAAGTCTTACCTTTGACCTCAATGATAACTGGTTTGAACTTAAGGTTCTTATTCCCCAGGGAGGCAATGCATGAATATTGTTGCCGTAGCAGTAGCCGATTATGTCGGTTTTATACTGATTCTGGCTATGATGATCAGCAGTAGAATAAGAAGAAAAGATGGCGGATTGGAGCTTAAGATCTTTAGTGTCATAGCTTTTTTATCTGCTACCTCCTGTGTAATAGATTTCTTCGCCTTTTATTTTGATGGATGGGGAGGTCCATTTTTCAAGGTCTTTAATACCCTTGGAAATACTTACTGCTTTATTGCCAATCCTATCTTCGTATTCTCTTGGCTCCTTTATGAGGATCTTAAGCTTTACCACAATGAGAATAGAATACTAAGAGTCTACAAATATGCTGCGATTCCGGCAGTCTTACTTGTGCTGGCAGCATTGGTCAACATTTTTGTCCCCTTTGTTTTTCTTATTGATGAACATAATACTTATCATAGGCTGCCTTTTGGCTATGTCTTTTACATTGTTGAGACCGTATATCTGATATATAGTGTCATCCTATTAAAAGATTATCAGAAAAAGTATGGAAAAGTCCGTTTCTTCCCGTTATATCTGATGCTTGGACCTATTGCTTTGGGATGCCTTTTACAGATTGCCTTCTACGGTGTCTCTCTTATATGGGTGTCACTGGCTGTGGGACTTACAGCTGTTTATATGTCCATTCAGAATGAGTTTTCCTATATTGATACCCTTACGGGGCTTTATAACAGAGCTTATCTGGACTATCAAATGGAGGTTTCCTCCAAAAATCCGTCCACTAAGCTGGGCGGCATTATGATCGATGTGGATCATTTTAAAAAGATCAATGATACATATGGACATTCCGTTGGAGATGAGGCCCTTACTGATGTATCCAGAATTATCCTTATGGCTAAGCCTGAAAATGCCATTGCC
Source organism: Butyrivibrio proteoclasticus P6B7 (assembly GCF_000622085.1). GTDB lineage: Bacteria > Bacillota > Clostridia > Lachnospirales > Lachnospiraceae > Butyrivibrio > Butyrivibrio proteoclasticus_A. Next base: position 75,056 of record NZ_JHWL01000006.1, on the reverse strand, counting down.
ATAAGATTTGCAGGAGATGAGTTCATCCTTCTTGTTAAGGGAACATCAGAAATACTGCTGGAACAGATTGCAGAGGGTATCAGAGAGGAAGTAAGGATCTTTAATGAAGCCGAAAATAAGCAGTATAAGATTTCTCTTTCCCTTGGCTATAGCCTTTACGACTACGATAAAGATGACCTGGACAGCTTCTTTAAGAAGATGGATGACAACATGTATGTGGCCAAGAAAAAGAGCCATGAAGAGCTTTAAAATGCAAAAAAGTAAAATAAAAATCAGTTCATGACAAAAAACGTACCGTTTGTGACAAAAACGGCACGTTTTTTTTGTTGGTGCTATGGTGTACATGTAATCGCCTGTCAAATGGTAATGGCAGGCACAGCATATTTCAAAGGGAGGTTACCATATGTTATCTATCAATCTGGATGACGTTGCTAACGTCATTAATTCGATTAAGTCTTATCTGATAGCTATTGGCGTGATCGTTGCAGTTGCAATTGTTCTTATGATCGCAGTGCTTAAGGTCAACAAGCCACTTAAGAAGCTTATCAGAGGCACAGCACTTGTTGCTATGCTCACAGGTATTGTTATTTGTGTGAATATGATCTGTACAGGTCCTATGAGCACAATGCTTGATCTTGTAAGTGGAAGCGGAACAATTTCTAAGGAAACTTCTGATGCCACAACTGTTCTTGCACAGGATATTGCAAGAGAAGGTATTGTTCTTTTGGAGAACGATGCAAATACACTTCCAATTGCATCTGGCTCTAAACTTAATGTATTTGGTTGGGCATCAACAAACCCTATTCTTGGTGGTGCTGGATCTGGAGCTCTTAACGATGCTTACGACACCATCGATCTTCTTCAGTCCCTTGCAGACGCAGGAATTGAGACAAATGCAGATCTTACTAAGTTCTACACAGACTACAAGGCAGACAGACCTACAGTAGGAATGTGGAATCAGGACTGGACACTTCCTGAACCTAACGTATCTCTTTATACAGATGAGCTCATTTCAGGTGCAAAGAGCTTCTCTGATACAGCAATGATCGTTATCAGCCGTTCAGGCGGAGAAGGTGCTGACCTTCCAACAGATATGCCTTCAGTTGTAGATGGTTCTTTCCAGGATGGAACAACTTATACAGCAGGAACTTATGATGATTCTCTTAACGAGGGTAACGACTGGGATGCTGGTGATCACTATCTTCAGCTTACAAACAGAGAGGAAGAGATGATCGACCTTGTCTGCGCTAACTTCGATAACGTAATCCTTGTTTACAACGGCGCTAACGCTTTCGAGCTTGGTTTTGTTAAGGATCATCCACAGATCAAGAGTGTTCTCTGGGCAGCAGGCATGGGCCATGTTGGTATGGAGGCTCTTGGTGAGATCGTTACAGGTGAGGTTAACCCATCTGGTAAGACAATTGATACTTATGTATATGATCTTCAGGCTACACCATGGTGGAACAACTTTGGTGACTTTAACTACACTAACATGGATGAGTTCGCATACACATCCACAGGCTTCACAGGAATAGAGTCAACAGCTAACGTTTCATTCGTTAACTATGTAGAAGGTATCTATGTTGGATACAAGTTCTATGAGACAGCAGCTTTAGAGGGACTTATCAACTACGACGACGTAGTTCAGTATCCATTTGGATATGGTCTTTCTTATACAACATTTGAGCAGACAATGGGTGATATTACTGAGGCAGATGGCAATATCACATTTGATGTAACAGTAACAAATACTGGTTCAGTAGCAGGTAAGGACGTAGTAGAGGTTTACTACAATCCTCCTTATGAGAACGGCGGAATTGAGAAGGCATCAGCTAACCTCATTCAGTTCGAAAAGACATCTCTCCTTGAGCCAGGCGCATCAGAGACAATCACAATCTCTTTTGCAGTAGAAGATATGGCTTCATATGATTATCAGAACGCTAAGGGATATGTTCTTGAGGCTGGTGACTATGAGATCTCTATCAACAAGGATTCTCACACAGCAATCGATACAAAGACATATTCAGTAGCTAGCACAGTGGCTTACACAGGTTCTAACGCAAGAACATCTGATAAGATCACAGCTACTAACACATTTGATTATGCAGAGGGTGATATCGAGTACCTTTCAAGAGCAGATGGCTTTGCTAACTACAATGCAGCTACAAAGGCTCCATCAAATTATGAGATGTCAGCTGAAGCTAAGTCATCTTTCTACAACATCAGTAACTACTTAACAGAAGAAGCAACAGCAGCTGATGAGGATCCAAACGCAGAGGCTGTAACAACAGGTGCTTCAACAAGCCTTCAGCTTGCAGACCTTAGAGGTCTTTCAAAGGACGATCCTAAGTGGGATGAGCTCCTTGACAGCATGTCACTTGATGATATGAACGCTCTTATTTCACTTGGTGGATACCAGACTAACTCAGTTGAGTCAATCGGCAAGGTTCGTACTAACGACTGTGATGGACCTGCTTCAATCAACAACAACTTTACAGGTGTAGGATCTCTTGGATTCCCTGTAGGTGTAACAATCGCAGCAACATTCAATAAGGATCTTGCTCACTCATTTGGTGATTACATCGGTAAGATGGCTAATGAGATGGATGTATCTGGTTGGTACGCACCAGCTATGAACATTCACAGAACAGCATTTGCTGGACGTAACTTCGAGTACTATTCAGAGGATAGTGTCCTTTCAGGATACATCGCTCTTAACGCAGCACAGGGTTCATGGGAGAACGGTGTTTATGCTTACATCAAGCACTTCGCTATGAACGATCAGGAAGGTAACAGATGTGACATGCTCTGCACATGGTCTAATGAGCAGGCTATCCGTGAGATCTACCTTAAGCCTTTCGAGATGTGCGTAAAGAATGTTGAGCACACAGCAGTAATGTCTTCATTCAACTACATTGGTAACCGTTGGGCAGGCGGCTCTTCATCACTTCTTAAGACAGTTCTTAGAGATGAGTGGGGCTTTGAAGGCTTCGTTCTTACTGACTACTTCGGAGTTTACGGATACATGTCATCTGACCAGGCTATCCGTAACGGTACAGACTGTATGCTTGTTAACTACCCAACAGCTACAAACAACGTACAGTTCAGAGATACAAACGGCGCTCAGCAGGCTATGAGAGATGCAGCTAAGAACATCCTCTACACAGTAGTAAACAGCCGTGCTTATGCACCAGAGAACCTTTCAATGGGTATGGCTTCCTGGAAGAAGCTCATGATCGTTCTTGATGTTATCTTTGGAATTCTTATGGTAGGTCTTATGTGCCTCTTCATCAAGAAGTTCAAGAATAACAAAGAACAGGCAAAGGTTGTAACTGAAGAATAATCATTAAATAAATCAATCAGGCAGTGCCTGCTCTATTATAGGGCAGGCACCAAAGCCTGTATAAAGGGGATAAGTGTGAAATATCAAGATATCATTGAGAAGATGACAATTGAAGAGAAGGCTGCTTTTCTTAGTGGAAAGGGTGAATGGCAAACAAGGGATTTCGAGAGACTTGGAATACCATCTATCTTTTGCTCTGATGGACCTCACGGGGTTAGAAAGCAGGCTGGAGCAGGAGATCATTTGGGACTTAATGCATCACTTCCTGCCACATGCTTTCCTACAGCAGCAACAATAGCTAACAGCTGGGATGAGGAGCTGGGAGAGACTCTTGGACAGACTCTTGGAGAAGAGGCAATGGCTGAGGGTGTTAACGTACTTCTTGGACCAGGACTTAATATAAAAAGAAGCCCTCTTTGCGGACGTAACTTTGAGTACTTCTCAGAGGATCCATATCTTGCAGGTAAAATGGCAGCTTCTTATGTTAGAGGAATTCAGTCAAAGGGCGTTTATGCATGTCCTAAGCATTTTGCAGTTAATTCTCAGGAACTTCGCAGAATGGCAATGAATTCTGTAATTGATGAGAGAACTCTTAGAGAGATCTATCTCACAGGCTTTGAGATTGCTGTAAAAGAAGGTAAGGCTAAGACCATCATGTCAGCCTACAACGAGGTTAATGGTGTCTATGCCAATGAAAATAAGCATCTTTTGACTGATATTTTGAGAGATGAATGGGGCTTTGACGGAATTGTTATTACTGACTGGGGTGCTTCCAATGATCATGCTCTAGGAGTGGCAGCAGGCTCTAACCTTGAGATGCCTAATCCTGGCCTTGACTCTGCAAGAGAACTTATTGCTGCAGTAGAAAGTGGCAAGATCAGTATTGAGGATGTGGACAAGAGAGTTGATGAGCTCCTTGACGCAGTTATGACTCTTTATGTTAATGCTCAGAATAAGAGTGATAAATTTGATGAAAAGGCTCACCATGATGTTGCCAGAAAGGCTGCAAGAGAGAGTGCAGTTCTTTTGAAAAACGAGGACAATATCCTTCCTCTTAAGCCTGGCGCTAAGGTTGCCATCATCGGAGACTTTGCTTTTGATCCTAGATATCAGGGCGCTGGTAGTAGCCTTGTTAATCCAACCAAGGTTGAGTCTATTGTGGATATCATTTCTGAATATGACGTTCAGGTACTGGGTAAGTCCAGAGGCTATTCACGAGATGGCCAGGAGGATGCAGCCACCAGAAAAGAGGCCATCGCCATGGCTGAAAAGGCTGATATAGTTCTTTATTTCTTTGGCCTTAATGAGGACAGCGAGTCTGAGGGTATGGACCGTAATCATATGAGAATCCCTCAGAATCAGATCGATCTGTTAAAAGAGCTTGGTCAGGTCAACAGCAATCTCGTGGGCGTTATAAGTGCTGGTTCTGCCATCGAGATGCCTTGGCATCACTATCTTAAGGCAATGCTTCACTGCTACCTTAACGGTCAGGCTGGAGCAGGAGCTGTTATGGACATTCTGACAGGTGCAGTTAACCCAAGTGGTAAGCTTTCTGAGACCATGGCAAGAAGACTTGAAGATACCTCATGCTATCGCTACTATCCAAGTAGTGAAAGAACTACAGAATACAGAGAAGGTATTTATGTAGGTTATAGATATTACGATACAGCAGAGGTTCCAGTTCTTTATCCATTTGGATTTGGTCTGTCCTATACAACCTTTGAGTACAGTGATCTCTTTGTAAACGCAGAGGGCGCTTCCTTTACAATTACCAACACAGGTAAGGTGGACGGCGCAGAGATTGCACAGCTTTATGTTGGACTTCCAGGAGCTCAGGTATTTAGACCTAAGAAAGAGCTTAAGGGCTTTAAGAAGGTGTTCTTAAAGGCTGGTGAGAGCAAGAAGGTTGAGATTCCATTTGATGATAAGACCTTCAGATACTTTAATGTTAAGACTAATAAATGGGAAGTTGAGGAAGGATCTTACCTTATCATGGTAGGTGCAAGCTCAGCAGATATCAGACTTACAGGTAATGTTTCCAAGGCTGAGACTACTAAGGAGCTTCCTTATGTACCACACCAGATTCCAAGCTACTACAGTGGCAAGGTTCAGACCGTGGATAATAAAGAGTATGAGATTCTTCTTGGACGTACTATTCCAGATGGAAAGTGGAGCGGACAGCTCTCTGTAAATGACGCCATCTGCCAGATGTACTACGCTAAGAGCGGCCTTGCAAGATTTGCTTACAACAGACTTACAGCCATGAAAAAGAAGGCTGATGCAAAGGGTAAGCCTGATCTTAACATTCTCTTTATCTACAACATGCCATTCAGGGCTATGGCCAAGATGACAGGCGGTGCTGTAAGCATGGATATGGTATATGGAATTGTTGAGATAGTTAATGGCCACTTCTTTAGAGGTCTTGGCAAGGTTATCAGCGGATACTTTAGAAATGGCAAGCTTAACAAGAAGTATGAAGCGAAGCTTAAGAATATAGCAGAGTAAGATAGTGATTCGCAGTATTCGGATCAGATAAAAGATATAGTTGTTGTATAAATGGAGGAATAAGTAACATGAAGTTTTGGAATGATTTCGCAGAAAAGCACCCAAAGATTGCAAAGTGGGTTAGAGAGGGCGGACTGTTCGTGATCGTAAGTAATTTGATCACAGTATTTAAGTATCTGCTTCTTACCTTCTTACCAGCTGCTTTTGCATTTATGGGAGACAGATCCTTTGGATGGCCAGGAATTCCACTTACACTTTTCGGAGAGACATTCCAGTGGAATATTCTTGGATATGACCAGGCACATGGCGGCCTTGCTTACTTTACAGCGTACATGATCGCAATGGTAATTGGTGAGTGCATCAACTTCCCAATTCAGAAGATCTTTGTATTCCGTAACCACGACAAGCCAGGCAAGCAGATCGCATGGTACGTTGCAGCATTCATCCTTATCACCTGCATCGTTAACTCCATCAACTGCATCTGGGTTGCTGTTGCCGGCAAGTTCGTAGCACCATTCATCTACAACATCGGCACAACAGTACTTAACGGCGGAGTTTCCATGGTAGTATTCTTCTTCGTAAATAAAATCATCTTCCCAGAGACAGTTAAGGAAGAGAAAGAGGAGAAGTAATTCAATATTTCTACAGGTACAGCCACGATGAAAAGGAAGGTTTCAGAACCTTCCTTTTTTCTATTTTGAAAAACTGAGATTTCGGATATAATTGTATGTATTCGTATATATTGTTATTTGTTAGGAATCAGAAGAAATGGAACAAGAACTTGAATTTAATAGTGAAGATATACTTGGTCGCTTTGCTCAGCAGATAAGCGGTGAAGATGGCTTTATATCTGTTAAGGGAATTAAAAATAAAGATATTACAAGACAGTATAGATTGATCATCAGGGATATAATCCTTTATCTGGTTATGACTCCAATTTTGTTTGTGTGTGGTGAGATTTTAGATGGGCTGGAGCTGGGAGATTTTTATTCATTTCTGGCTTTTCTGATTGATATGGCAGGTCTTGTTTGTTTGTGGCTTTTTGTAGTCTATGTGATGGGATTTATTAAGTATCACAGGAACTCAGTGCCGGTTTCAGAACAGATAAGAGACCTCATTAATGAGAATATAGCTGAAGGCTATGGTTCTTTTTGCTACAAGAATGCAGGTCTTTTCTTCCTTAGAGAGTGGATTGTAGGAACTCAGAGAGAGCTTGATGTTATTAACTATAACGAAGTTGCTTCCTACGGTGCTATTGGCAAGGATTTGTGGATTTATGCAACAAATTCGGACTTTCATCTGTTTAAATTTATGAGCGATGCTGAGTGCTCAGACGCATATAAATTTATGCAGTCCAAGATTCTTACCCCAAGTGTTGACTACGAGGATCCAGTTCTTAAGGGCAATCCACGAGATATGTTCAAGACAAGAACTTATCCTTTTGAACCTGTGGCTCTTAAGAGGATCAACTGCGCCAATATTTCAGACTGGTTTGGCCGCAAACTCATAGTTCTTTTAACAAGTGCTGTAGGAGTGGTGGCATCATGGGTATTACTGACTAAGGTGCCATTCTTCACAGGGGAGAATAGTTTGCCAAGACAGCTCCTGGTGATTGCCATGTTCATCATGGTGATTATGGTGATTGTAGAGTTTCTCAGGATCAGGAAGATTCGCAAAAAGGCAGAGATGATAGATGAGGAAGCCCTTGAGGAGATTGAAAAGAGCATTCATCTTCCAACTGTGTATTTTGCAAGCGATTATAATACCTACGTTTTTGACAATGTGATCCTTCATTATGGCAGGAGCCTTGACGTCATGAAGGTCGAGGATATCAAGATCATTTCTCATGGAGCAGATGAGAAGGGAAGTTACCTTAGTAATAACCCAGGTGGAAAGAGAAGCTGGTATACGCCGTTTCTTACCATTGCCACAAATGATACGGTCTGCAATATTAAGTCCAAGCTCTCAATAAGGGGCAGAGTGCCGGGCCTTAATCTTAGTGATACGGCAAAAGAGCTTGTGATCTACATTAAGAGCCTGCCGGCGTACCTTAAGAGTCCTTCTGCAACTGCGGATGGAAGCACCAGGAAGCTTAAGAATCAGGGCAGCAACAGTTCAGCAAATCGCAGCACAAGTAATGCTGCAACAAATAAGGCTAAGAAAAACAATAAAAAGACACCAAGAGCAAATTCGCAAAAGAAAAAGAAAAGATAACAGGATAAAATCATGCTAGAAATAGGAAGTATAGTAGGCGGAAAATATAAGGTCCTTAACGTTGTTGGTCAGGGTGGTATGAGTACTGTGTACCTTGCCATGAATGAGCGTGCCAACAAGCAGTGGGCCATCAAAGAGGTCAGAAAGGACTCTGTAACCAATTTCCAGATGGTGCGTCAGAGTCTTATTACAGAGACAGATCTTTTAAAACAATTGTCTCACCCATATCTTCCAAGTATCGTTGACGTTATTGATGAGGATGGACGATTCCTTATTGTTATGGACTATATCGAGGGTAATACGCTGCAGAAGGCCCTGGATTACATGGGACCTCAGCCTCAGGAATATGTTATTGAGTGGGGAATCCAGCTTTGTGACGTACTTGAGTATCTGCACACCAGAAGACCGCCCATCATTTATAGAGACTTAAAGCCGGGCAACATCATGCTTAGACCAGATGGTACCATTACCCTTATTGACTTTGGTACAGCCCGTGAGTATAAGCAGAACAATTCAGGGGATACAACATATCTTGGAACCAGAGGCTATGCGGCTCCTGAGCAGTTTGGCGGAATGGGTCAGACTGATGCAAGAACGGATATCTATACCCTTGGAGCCACACTTTATCACCTGGTTACAGGTAAGAATCCAAGTGAGCCTCCATACGAGTTCTATCCTATCAGATACTGGAATCCTCAGCTGTCTGCAGGACTTGAGTACATTATTGAGAAGTGTGTTCAGAATAATCCAGATGACAGATACAATTCCTGCGCTGAGGTTATGTACGATCTTCAGAATTATAAAGAGCTGGACAGAGGCTTTAAAAGAGGCGCCAGAGTCGGAGTTGCAACCTTTACCTGTATTTTGGTGGCAGCCATTGCCTTCTGCAGTATGAGTGCCTTCTTCAAGATCCAGGGTGGTATCAAGACCAAGGAGCATGTTGAGACCTGTATCTCGGATTCCATCATTGCTACTGATGAGAAGACTTCCTTTGAGCTTATTGCAGAGGCCATTCAGACCCAGCCTGATAATGAGAGTGCTTACTACACCATGATCGACAGTCTTGTGCTTCAGGACGATGTTCTGACTCCTGAGGAAAGTGACTATATAAGACAGATCTTTATCCTGCCTGTGGATAATAAGGACACTGTGGAAAAGAGATTAAGTGCCAACAAGGATCTGTATTCCCAGGTTTGCTATAAGCTTGGAGTTGCCTACTTCTATTGTTATGCAGAAACCGGCAACAAGAAGATGGCTGCTGGATGGTTTAAAAAAGCCATTGATTGTGGAAAGCTTGATGACAAGAAGATGAACAGAGCCCAGAGGCTTTACAGGATTGCATCTCACTATGCTTCTATCGGTAAGGCTGGTCCTGACGGCGATGTAGAGATCTCTTTTAAGGAGTATTGGGACCTTCTGGCAGAAATGGCTCAGGATAATATCTCAGAGTCAGATAATCCTACCACAGCTCTTTTGGTTTACAAAGAGATAGCAACACTTGTTTATAATAGTTCAAACGGACTTAGGAATGAGAACCTTGAATATGATGACATCAATGAGGTTCTTAATCTTGCCCTTACCCACATGGATACAGATATCATGACAAGGGATGACCTTACTGATGATATTAAGAACAAGGTCAGTGAGGAAAAAGACCTCTTTGTTAAGGCTAAAGAAGCCCTGGATGTGGCTTACGGAAAGTAATTGGATTTTTGAATCAGATGATTCGTTATATGAATTTTGCAAGGAGTAATTATGTCTAATTCATACATTGGTTATTACAACCAGCTTGCTTTAATAACGGGAATTGTAGGTATCGTTCTTTTACTGATTGCGATACTTTTGTGGTTTAAACTGGATGTTAAGCATTATTTTGCTGTTCTTACCGGTCAGGATGCCAAGAAGCAGATCGAAAGGATCAGAAGCGATGCTGCAAGAGGTAATATTCAGGGTGCCCTTCGTAGTAAGAATAACGGAGCGGTTATTGCCTGGAACACCTCTGGTAACCTTGATGGCAGAAGCAATGTGCGAAGCGGCGGAAAGAACAGTGGAAGAGTTCTTTCTAGAAACACCGGCAGAACCTTTGGAAATACTGGCAGAACTTATGGAAACACAGGAAGAACCTATGGAAATGGAGCCCCTATGAATGCCATGAACATGCCAATGAACAATGCAGTTCCTACGGGAGACCAGACAACCCTTATTGGTGGCGGTGCTGCCATGGGAGACCAGACTACCCTTTTAGGGGCAGGAGCTCCAGCTGGCGATCAGACAACGCTTCTGGGAGCTGGTAACAATGCCGGTTTCAATAACAATAATGCTGGCTACAATGGTAACAATGTTGGGGCAGCAGATCCATATGCAACAACAGTTCTTTCTACCATCAGCAATATGGAACAGGCCCAGACAGCCAATGGAACCACTATTCTTGGTAATAATCAGAATCAGCAGGCGCCGGTTCAGAATAACCCTATTCCTGTAATTAACTGGAACCTTCCACAGTATAGTAACGGTAACGGCACAGAGACCAGTGTAATTGGCGGATTTGTAGTTGAGAGAGAAGCTGGAACCACCCAATTTGGTGTAAATAACCAGTATCCTGGAAACAATCAGTTTGGTGGAAATAATCAGTTTGATGGAAACAATCAGAATCAGTTTGATAAGAAATAATAGCTGTGGATAAGATAATGGGGATTGCATCACATGACCAAGAAAAAGCTTGCTCTGGAAGTAATTGAAAGACTTAAAAAAGAATATCCCACGTCCCACTGTACGCTGGCTTATGACAAGGCCTGGCAGCTTCTTGTAAGTGTCCGTCTTGCGGCCCAGTGCACAGATAAAAGGGTGGATATGATAACGCCTCTTTTGTATGAGAAGTTCCCAACAGTTAAGGCTCTTGCAGAGGCTCCTGTGGAGGAAATTGAGAAAATTGTAAGACCCTGTGGCCTGGGTAAATCCAAGGCCCGTGACATATCTGCCTGCATGAAGGCAATTCATGAGCAGTATAACGACTGCGTTCCGGATACCATGGAAGCTCTTTTAACCCTTCCCGGTGTTGGAAGGAAGAGTGCTAACCTGGTGCTTGGTGATGTGTATGGGAAGCCTGCCATTGTTACGGATACCCACTGCATCAGATTGTCTAACCTGATCGGTCTTGTGGATGATATCAAGGATCCTGCCAAGGTGGAAAAAGAGCTATGGAAGATAGTTCCACCAGATGATGGGAATGATCTTTGTCACAGATTTGTGGACCATGGAAGGGCAGTGTGCGTAGCCAGAAGCCCCAAGTGCGAGATCTGTTGTCTTAATGATATCTGTAAGTATTACAAGTATAATAAAAAGGCACGTGCCTAAAGCACGCGCCTTAAATTTTTGATTATTATTTGGCCATGGATGCTATGAGTGCATCAATTTCTGCCTGGGATAACATCTTACCGGAATCGCCACCAGAAGGCGCAGCTGCAGGAACCCCGCCGGCTGCAGGAACACTTGCCGGGGAGAAACCACCGCCACCACCAGCCTGTGATGACTTACCCATTATGCTCGCAAGCAAAGCCTGCTGTTCAGCGCTAAGTCCATTTGAATCCATGTGGTTTACCCTTTCTTAAATCTTCCTCTACTTGGTTTATCGGCATAAAATAACAAAAAGATTATAACGAAATAGTAAATCGCTTATCTTGTATCATTTTAGTCATGTATATACAAAATCGTCAAATAACATTTTTATAAAAAAAGTATTATGCAACAATTTCTTTTTGCCGCCTGTATTAATAGTAGGTGGCGAAGACTTAATCTGTTTTTATTGGGAGAAAAGTATGAAAAAGTTTAGGTTAAAGCATTTTGTGATCCTGTTTATAGTCATTGCACTTGTAGGCGGCGTAGGAGGCCTGTTCATGGCATTAAGAAGCCAGGAAAACGGAAACAGAAGCGGAAGTGGCAATGGAAAAGTGGAAGTGGCTCCAGCGAAGTATCCAGAGGATGCTAATCCTGATAAGCAGCTATTGGCTAGTCTGTACAATGGCAACTGGGGACTTGTCAGCGACTACGAAGGATACTGGTCTCACACTAACTACTACGTTTACTACGATGGAACAATTGAGACAACAGGTCATTATTGCTATATGGGTATAGATTATGTTTCGAAAAGTGAGGAAGTTCTTTCTACTGAGGAACTAAATACATTTAAGAAAACAGTTAAATCTCTCAAAGAAGACACCACCAACAATGACGCCTGTGATGGAGATTGTTGGGGCATCAGTGTATTTGATGAAGAAGGCAAGAATTTGGTGACTGTTCCAACTGGCTATGTATATGGAAATGACAAGATGGAAAAGACCATCATCCCTATCCTTTATAAACATAGTGATATCAGTTGGCCGATTACTACTACTGTGGAGGATATGCCAGGTTTTGCTAATGCCTGTGACAAGGTGTATCTGGAGTTTTCAATTGTTTATAGCGATAAGATCCATGAGGATTACATTGTTTACTATAATGGAAAGGTTACCTGTGACGATGTTCGTAATGGAGTTACAGTTACCAGAGAAAAGACCTTTGAGGAAGAGGAATTTAAGCGGCTTCAGTTTTTGGTTGAGAACGCAAAGGATGAAAGTCGCTGCGTAGATTCCAACGATTATTACACCTATACAGTATACAATTCTGAAGGAGAGGCTGTTGCAAGCGCTGGCCTTACGGATGAAATATTTTATGACGCGCTACATGAAATTGAGTTTGCAGTTTATATCAGCACATATAATAATACTGCCAGTGCTAAGGAGGCAGAGGGAAATGAAGCCATCTTTACAAAGTTTCTTAATGGGGATAGATCTCTTTTAAAGGATGGTCAGGAAGAAGAGTGGTTTATTCCTGACTTTAAGAATTCTGATGATACCTATGAATACACATTTTCTGATCTGGACCAGGACGGAGAAGTTGAAATGATAGTTCAGATGGAGGATGAGCCTGGGGCTTACGTTTCCATATTTCATATTGAAGATGGAAAGGTTGTCTGCTGGTTTATGGATAACGTGGAGCAGATCAGCTATTCCTATCCTTTAGATAATGGACTTATGGTAAATGAGTACGATTATGATGGATCTGTTTCCTATGGTATCTTCCGATTTAATTCAGATGGGGAGCAGGAGTACATTGAGGACCTGTTTATAAGAGAAGAGGAATCTTCTTCAGGAGATGCAAAATGCCCCGATTATCAGATCGACCAAGAGGACATTGATAAGGAGGCATTTGAAGACGAATTACAAACATCTATTTTGGACCATATGCTGGATAAATCAGCCTGGACCGTTATAAAATAGGGCAAAATCGCCCCTTTAATCGCTACAGAGAATTAAATAGCAAAGTATTATCCGATAGGTGTGATCACAAGCTTTTGTGGTTGCACCTGTCTTGCTTCTCCCTTTCTTCCTCTGCTAATGATGCTTTCGCCAAGGTCTATCATTGTTGCATGACTTGTCATGGCTGCGCGGATCTGCTTAACAGCATCTTCATAGTCCTGAGGCAGCATAGGGATTACGTAATCATGATTAAGGTGTTCAGTTGAAAGATAGGCAGCTCTGTATCTGGAATCATATCTGATGCCATAGAATGTACATATCTCTGTGTTCAGTGTTCCATTACTGTCTGCGCACTGCATTGCTATATACATAGTTCTTTTCTCCTTACTTAATCTACGATAACTAGATTTAGTGGTCTGCACCTATTCCCAAATCTATTATATACAATATATGATAAAAAATGAACGATTTTATGAAAATTTCACTGGGGAATTGATTTCCAGGGTCAGATGGGATCATTTCGCTACATTTTCAAGCCCATTGCCACATTGACAACAACTAGCGATGTGGTAAAATTTTGTAGTATATATGCTAAAGAAAGAAGGATTAGGTTTATGTCAGAAGTTTATAACCATCACGCGATTGAGAAAAAGTGGCAGGAGTACTGGGCAGAGCATGAGACATTTAAGACAGACGTTTGGGATTTTAGCAAGCCCAAGTATTATGCTCTAGATATGTTCCCATACCCATCAGGAGTAGGCCTACATGCTGGTCATCCAGAGGGATATACTGCTACAGACATTATGTCTCGTATGAAGCGTATGCAGGGTTATAACGTTCTGCATCCTATGGGATATGATTCTTTTGGACTTCCTGCAGAGCAGTATGCGGTTACAACAGGTAACCACCCAGCTGGCTTTACAGAGAAGAATATAGAGACTTTCTCGGGGCAGCTACGAGAACTTGGATTTGACTACGACTGGTCTAAGATGATTGCTACAAGTGATCCTAAGTTCTATAAGTGGACACAGTGGATCTTTAAGAAGTTATATGAGGCTGGCTATGCTAAGCACATCGACATGCCTGTTAACTGGTGCGAGGAGCTGGGAACAGTTCTTTCTAACGATGAGGTTATTGATGGTAAGTCAGAGCGTGGCGGATATCCTGTTGTTAAGAAGATGATGAAGCAGTGGGTTATCGATCAGCAGGCTTTTGCTGAGGAGCTTCTTGATGGTCTTAATGAGGTAGACTGGCCAGAGTCAACTAAGGAGATTCAGCGTAACTGGATCGGTAAGTCAACTGGTGTAGAGGTTGATTTCAAGATCGTTGGTGGCGGTGAATTCCAGATCTTCACAACATGTATCGAGACAATTTACGGTATCACATTCATGGTACTTGCTCCAGACGGAGAGGTTGTTAAGGGCCTTATGGACCGCGTTGAGAACAAAGAAGAGGTTCAGGCTTACATCGATGAGACACTTAAGAAGAACGACCTTGACAGAACAGATCTTAACAAGACTAAGTCAGGATGCCCACTTAAGGGAATCTATGCTATCAACCCTGTAAATGGTAAGGAAGTGCCTGTATTTATCGGTGACTTCGTACTTGCAAGCTACGGCTCAGGTGCTGTTATGGCTGTACCTACTCACGATCAGAGAGACTTTGAGTATGCACAGGTTCATAACCTTCCACTTATTCAGGTTATCAATAACACTGAGGGAACAGTTGATGTTTCTGAGCACGCATTTGAGAAGCAGGACTACCTTGGTAAGGGCTGCATCCTTGAGAACTCTGAGGAGTTCAACGGCATGACAGTTGAGGATGCTAAGAAGGCTATTACCAAGAAGCTTGTAGATATGGGCGTTGCAAGAGAAAAGGTTAATTACCACTTCCGTGAGTGGATCTTTGCAAGACAGCGTTATTGGGGTGAGCCAGTTCCTTGCGTATACAAGGAAGATGGCAGCATCGTATTCCTTGATGATTCAGAGCTTCCAGTAGTACTTCCTGAGCTTGAGGATTACAAGGGACACGGCGGAAAGGCTCCACTTGAGAACGCAACAGAGTGGAAGCAGTATGATAAGAACGGCCTTAAGGGCACTAGAGAAACCTCTACAATGCCTGGTTCAGCCGGATCTTCATGGTACTATCTTAGATATATCGATCCTGATAACGACAACGAGTTTGCTAATCAGGAGCTTTTAAAGCACTGGATGCCAGTTGACCTTTATGTTGGTGGTCCTGAGCACGCAGTTGGACACCTTCTTTATTCAAGAATTTGGAACCGCTTCCTTTACAACAATGGACTTTCTCCAGTTAAGGAGCCATTCAAGAAGCTGGTTCACCAGGGTATGATCCTTGGCGAGAACGGAATCAAGATGGGTAAGAGATTCCCTGAGTTTGTTGTTAACCCAAGTGATATCGTTCGTGATTACGGTGCAGATACACTTCGTCTCTATGAGATGTTCATGGGACCTCTTGAGGTATCTAAGCCATGGAACGGCGCAGCTGTTACAGGTGCAAGAAAGTTCATCAACCGTGTATATACTTTCTTCACAGAGTCAGCTAACATCACAGAGGACAACAACGGCAACCTTGAGAAGGTTTACCACCAGACAGTTAAGAAGGTTACAGGCGACTTCGAGGCCCTTGGCTTTAACACAGCTATTGCTCAGATGATGATCTTTGTAAATGCTGTTTACAAGGAAGGCACATGCCCAAGAGAGTATGCAGAAGGCTTTATCAAGATGCTTTCATGTATCTGCCCACACGTTGGTGAGGAGATCTGGCAGATCCTTGGTCACGACAACACAATCGCTTTCGAGCCATGGCCAACCTATGACGAGGCTAAGTGCGTAGAGGACACAGTTGAGATCGCAGTTCAGATCAACGGTAAGGTTAAGGCAACTCTCAACATTGGTAAGGAAGATCCTAAGGACGAAGTAATTGCCAAGGGTAAAGAGCTTATCGCTGACAAGCTTGATGGCAAGACCATTGTTAAAGAGATCTACGTACCAGGTAGAATCGTTAACATCGTAGTTAAGTAATAAGCAAAGGCGCTTACAGAAATGTAGGCGTCTTTTTTATTCAATAGGAAATTCCTTTGGATTTCCTATTGAATAAAAAGCGCTCCGCTAAGGATGCGACTCTTTGTTCTTATTTTATCTTGCGGAGGAGAGAATAGTTCTTTACACTTATATTATTATAGCTTTGAGGAGAATAATATGGCAGATAAGACTAGAATAGAAGACAGAGGCAAAGTGATAATTAGGACCAGCATAATTGGTATTGTGACTAATGTGCTTTTGACAGCATTTAAGCTGTTTGTGGGTATATTGTCAGGTTCCATTGCCATTGTTCTTGATGCAGTCAACAATTTAAGTGATGCCCTTTCATCAGTGATAACGATTCTCGGAACCATGCTTGCTGGAAAGGCGCCTGATAAGAAGCATCCAATGGGCTATGGAAGAATTGAGTATCTGAGCGCCATGGTGATCTCAATCATTGTGCTTTATGCAGGTATTACTTCCTTTGTGGAGTCCATTAAGTCGATTTTTGCTCACGAGCCTGCGGAGTATTCTACAGTGGCGCTTATAATCCTGGTGGTGGCCATCTTTACCAAGATCATTCTTGGACAGTTCTTTATAAATACAGGTAAGAAGGTGGGATCAGAGTCCTTGGTGGCTTCCGGAACTGATGCCAAGTTCGACGCCATCATCTCTGCGGGAACCGTTGTGGCAGCTCTGATATTTATCTTTACAGGGCTTTCACTGGAAGCTTATCTGGCTGCTATTATTTCAGTGGTTCTTATAAAGGCAGGTCTTGAAATGCTTCGCGATACCATTAGTCAGATCCTTGGACAGCGCATGGATCCAGCAGTTTCTAAGGCAGTTAAAAAGACCATTAAATCTGTCGAGGGAGTTCAGGGTGCTTATGACCTGATATTTAGTGATTATGGCCCTGACAGGGTAATGGCTTCGGTTCATATCGAGGTTCCTGATACCTTTACCGCTGATACGATTGATTCCATCACAAGACAGATCACTGATAAGGTTTATGAGGAGCACAACATCGCGCTTATATCTGTTGGAGTGTATTCCATTAACACTAAGGATGAGAAGATATCTGCCGTAAGAAAAGATATCATTAAGGTTGTGGCTGCTCATAAAGAAATAATGCAGATGCATGGATTCTTCGTGGATTTTGAAAAGAAAAATATCAGATTTGATATGGTTCTTGATTTTGTTCCTAATCGTGTAGAGATCTTTAAAGAGGCAATTGGTGAAGTTCAGAAGATGTATCCTGATTACCAGATAATTGCAAATATGGATACAAACTATAGTGATTGAATTTGATGATATGGATGCAAGCTATACTGATTAAATCATGTAATTGAAATATAGATACGAGCTAATGTGATTAAAAAGAAATCCCTTCTGGCAGGCGGTGTGCTTGCAAGAAGGGATTGTTTTATTTGTGATTCATAGCTCTTTTAACAGAAATCTGTTATCACCGGCATCAATCCTGATTGAGCCAACCGTAGTTGGAAATTGAGATGCTGGACATTGATCCGTCCTCCTCGAAGTTGATCTCAATCTCGTCGTAGGAATTGCTGTTTCCGCTCTGATCAAGTGGAATGTTATAAAGCATTAAGTTGTTGGTGTACTCGTAATCATTAACTCCGTTGTCAGTGAGGAACTTCTGAACATCTTCATCTGTGGACTCACCCGACAATCCACCAGGAAGCTTAAAGTCTACAGCGTTATCGCTATATGGATAGTATGTGATGCTTGTTACTATTGTGTATTTAAGGTAAGTAGCGCTTGTTGATAAGTTGTAGCAGGTTACATAGATTGTCTTATCATCCTGCTCAAGTGCCACTGAGTAGCCCTGACCTGCGCCTACTACGAAGGTATCTTCCTCATCATAAGTCCAACCGTTATCAGTAAGAACCTGCATAGGAACTGGTACGTTGTAAACAACGCCTTCGATCTCAACATTACCTGAAGAAAAGTCGTTTCCAAGTGAGCTTGGAGCCTTGTAGTTGCTAAGGTAATCAGGAGCTTCGTCGCTAACCTCCACATCCTCCATACCCTCTGGAGCTTCGTCATTCTTAACACCGATGTAGCTAAGCTTATCGTTGCCTTCCTCAAATCCAAATCTAAGTGAAGAGTAGTAGTTGCTGTCATCGCCGTCCTTGTAGTAGTAAAGAACTGTTGAAGATGAGCTCTCGCTGATTGATGTAGGCTCGCCGTAGAACTCCTTAACATCATCCATTGTGCTCTCGCCAAGAACAACGTCGCCGCCGTGTACAGAAGCCTCTACACCAAGCTTCTCAAAATCGAAATCATAAAGAACGAATTCGCAGACATAGCAGTCCTGAATCTCTGTAGCGTTCATTGAGTAGTTAACAACTGTGATAGAAAGTGCTCTGCTTGTGTCACCAATGTAATTGAAGTAGATGTAATCCTTCTCGTTAGTACCAAGGAGCTTGGTTGCATCTGAGCTCTTGTTGAAGGTCCAGCCATCGTCGATGAAATCAGAAACCTTAGCTGGAAGTGTATATGAGTGATCGTCAGTTGAGAATGTGAAAAGAGCTTCTGCAGAGTTCTTGGACTTGCCAGTTCCCTGTGTATTGTCGTCGTCATCATCCTCATCTTCATCCTCTTCGTCAGAGGCGTCCTCATCAGCTTCATCGGAAGCATCCTCATCGCTCTCATCAATAGAAACCTCTGAGCTTGCAGCTGCTGAAGCATCGTCATCATTGTCCTTATTAGCGAAGATGAAGTATGCAGCTACGCCTACAATAAGGAAGAAAACAAGTACAGCTGCCACGATGATACCAATTACCTTACCGCTTAAGCCTGGCTTGTTGTTCTGCTGTGGAAGTGCGCCGAAGTTATTTGGAGCGCCGTTCATTCCATTGCCACCTGGCTGGTTCATGTTGCCAGCAGAAGGGCTCTTAAATGGAGCGTTGTTGGTGCCGTTACATGAAGGCTGATTCATGTTGCCCATAGGAACCTGCTGCTTGAATGGTCCGTTCTGAGCGGCCATCTGGTTGTTGAAAGCTCCTGGCTTATTAACATTGCCCATCTTGTTATTCATTGGATTAGGCATGTTATTCATGTTATTAACTGGTACGTTACCCTGTGACATAGAGTCAATAGGCTCACCAGTAATAGGATCGTAATTCATGTTGCCCATTTCATAATTCTCCTCTCGAAATATAACAATTATATCGCTAAAACCTACACATTATAGCAAAGATTTGAATTCGAAACAAGGTAAGAAGACCCAAAAAAGTTTCAAATTCGGATACAAAAATGAATTGAATTTCCAAGGTCTATAGTGTATCATCGTTATTGGTCGGACTAAAATTAAGGAGTTTCCTTATGCATTAGTCCTAGAGGGAGATTTTTTAGTAGTGAGTACCAGACATAACACTGTTTTCAGTGTTTTATTTTATCCCGAGTGAAATAAAAATTCATTATTTGAAATTTTCTGTGGCAAGGAATTTCAATCTTTCTTTTGGGTTTTGCTGGCGATCGCTGGTAGAACTAGTAATAACGGGCGTTTCAGAGATTGTATTTTGGCGAGTAGGATCTCTGAAAAAATATATTAATATCATAAGGCATGGGGGAATAAAGTATGAAAATCAAGTCACTTAAGGGGATGCTTTCTAAGGCATTAATTTCTGCTGCCGTTGTTACGCTTGTGGCAACAACAGTAGTTCCAGCAGGAAGAGTCTACGCTTCAGAGGAGACAGCTGTAGAAGCTGTGGAGTCAGCTTCAGACGATTCTGAGTCTAACAACAATTCCAATGATCAGGGAAAAGAGAATACTGATGAAAATGAGGCGGCTGAATCATTAGTTCAGACTGCTGTCAGCGACGTGCCAGAACAGGTAGAGGGCGATAAGAATGGGACAGATGCCGAGGATACAAGGGAAGTAGAAGACGCTGTGGACTCTGAAAATGCTGAAGATAATTCAGGTGAGGAGTCAGAGGATACTGATGAATCTGAGGATAGTTCTGAGAATTCAGATAATGTCAAGAGCGGAACTAAGTCTGTTGGCGCTTCAGAAGATACTGACACAGCTGATGGTGAGACAGGCGCAGATGCTGATGAATCTGGCAGTTACGAAGGCAAAGCAGCTTCTAACAAATCCGGCAATTCCGAGGGTGATTTAGATGCTAATAAAACTGGAGAAGTTGACGAATTAACTTCAGAGGATACTACTACTGACTCAGACGCTGAGCCTACCGAAGAAGAGACAGCTCTTTTGACAGAAGAGTTATCTGAGGATGAGCTACTGATGAAGAGACTCTCAGCAGATATCGTAAAGGCACTAAACAGCGCAGATTCTCTCGCAAGTCTTCTTACTGATTCAAAGGTTGCAGCTGCTACAACAACAGAGGCAGAGGATGATGGATATGTAATTAAGGTTAAGAAGAGTGCCTATGGATATGATCTTCAGGTGGAGATCACCAATGCTGGTCTTGACGAGATCGTGATCGATCTTAGCGGTGCTGACTTCAACGTGCAGCCTGACACAACTCTTACTTTCCATTTCATTATGAACAATTCTGAATATGAGTATACTGCAGAGTATCAGTTTGTTCAGAATGGCCTTATGAGATGGTCATATACAAGTGAATTCCAAGAAGAATGGGCTGTCCCAGGTACTGTTCAGAATATTACTAAGGATGGACGCGATGCTGTTTTGTATACGCCTTCATCAGTTGTTAATGTTAATGGCGAGTCAGTTCTTAACCATACTGATAATATCGTCAGATACTTTAAGGGTCAGAAATGGCCTCTTAATGACGGCAAAGTTGCTAAAGAACCTCTTACAGGTACTGATAGCGAGATCATTGCACAGATTACAGATGAAAAGTTGCTTGAGTATTTCAATGATATGACTGGCGGTGAGTACACCGATGTTTACGAGGCTTGGACAGCATATTTTTATACAAAGCTTTGGAAGACCACATTTAACGGTGTGACTCCGGATGAGTACTTTGAGAATGCAGCAAAGACCTGGCTTCCTGGCGAAGAATATGACCTTACAGTTGTGACTGAGTTCTCTGGACGAGCAAGTAATATATTCTTTAAGACTGGATGGAATGCATCAGATCGTCTGATCCTTAGAAAGGTTACTCAGACACCTCCTCCAGAGCCAACTCCAGACCCAGATCCTACTCCAGATCCAGACCCAACACCAAGTCCTAACCCAACTCCAGATCCTGATCCAACACCAGAGATTGTTCCTCCAGTAGAGGTTCCAGCTGTGCTTGGCGCTGTTAGACAGGAGGACATTCCTGCAGTTCTTGGTGCCAAGAGACTTCCTCAGACAGGTCAGGTTTGGTGGCCAGTACCATTCATGGCTCTTGCAGGCGTAGGCTTCTTTGGCCTTGGACTTAAGAAGAGAACAAGAAAATACGGGAATTAACATTTGATATCATTTATATACCGTAGGTACACCTATTCAAACGGAGGGTACCTACGGTATTTTCATTGTTGTTCTAACCTATATACCGTAATCTGCACAAAACATCCCCCAAATCACTTATCAGCGATTATTTCATCGCCCCCAATATATGATATAATGATTATGTATGTACACTATATAGCTAATCGCGCAAAGTAAGCGTGAAATACCAAGCAATCGTGCAACTCAAGCAAGCATGAAACTCTAATCTAACAAGGATATCAAATCAGGAGTGATATATGTCTAAGAAGAAAAGCATCACTATTGGACTCATCGCCTTTGTTTTAGCACTAGCAGTGACTACCGTTCTGGCTATCATGTACCTTTCATATACCGCGTCTTCCAGAAGGGAACGAGCCACATTCATAGTAAATTCCGTTGCGGACCAGATAGAAGCCAAGCTTCAGGCCAGAGACAGCGTTACCAGATTCCTGGAGATAGGGATCAAAGGTAACGATGGAGCCATGACCATTCAGGAATTCCAGTCAATTGGTCAGTATATTTTTAATGACTATATTGATATTGTGAATATCTCCATAGCCCCACAGGGCGTGGTCAGCTACGTATATCCTATGGAGGGTGGAATCGCAGAACGAAAGAATATCTTTGAAGATTCCCTGGAGGGTCCCTATGCTGATAACAGTAAGCTTAGCGGACTACCTATCATCATATGCCCAATGAACCTTGAAGATGGAAGCTATGGCCTTATAATCAGGCGCCCCATCTACCTTGGAGAGGACACCAACGAAGAATCCTTCTGGGGCTTTTCATCTGTGACCATTGGTCTTTCAGCTTTTTTATCAGAGACAAATATAAAGGGCCTTTCTGAACAGGGCTATGAATACAAGCTTACCGGCATCAATCCTATAAGTGGCGACAGCAGGATCATCATGGAGTACTCGGAAAAAGAACTGTCATCTCCAGTTGAAGCCATGATAAGCACAGTAGGAGGTAACTACTGGACCCTTAGCATTGCGCCTTCAGATAATTGGATGAATCTTTGGGAAATCCTTAGTGCCTTTGCCATCGCCATTGTTATAAGCGGACTGTTCTCATTTGCAGCATCCTCTTATACCTCAATGAAGGCAAATGCCAAGGAGCTGGAAGTTCTTTCCTATAGAGACGCACTTACTAACCTGAACAACCCTAGAAGCTACCACGAGCACATGGATGAGCTTTCCAAGAAAAAGCTTCCATACGGACTTATCTTTATGGATCTTAACGACTTCAAGAAGGTCAATGACACCTACGGACATGACGCAGGAGATGCCCTTCTTAATATAGTGGCCAAGAGGCTTCAGAACAGCATTAGAGAAAAAGACAGAGCCTTCAGAATTGGTGGCGACGAATTTGTAGTAGTTATCCACGGCAACCACGACAAGAAGTTCTACGAAGGAGTAATTGCCAGAATGAGACAGAACGTGGCAAGAGAAGTGACAATTGGGGAAGTCACTCTTAACGTTTCAATCAGTGCCGGCTTTGCAAGATGTCCTGAGGACGGAACCAAGTTTGAGGATGTTGTGAAAAAAGCTGATGATGCAATGTACTACAACAAGAGACTTATGAAGGCTAAGAGAATGGCAGCAGAAAAGAAATCTTAACGAGGTGAAGAATGGCGGGAGGAAGCTACGAGACACTTAACAGAATCTTTGATACTTTCGCGGTAACATCACGAAGCCGATACGTCTACGTTTATGACCTTACCAAGAATATCGCAAGGTGGTCATTAAACGCTGTGGATTACTTTGGCCTTACTGGGGAATATATCCACAATGCAGCCTCTGTGTGGGAAAACAGGATCCATCCCGATGACAGAGACAAATACAACGAATACATCAGCACCGTTTATGCTGGTAAAAAAGCTGATCCTAACATTGAATACCGTTCCAAGAATAAAAACGGTGAGTATGTGGTCTGCTCCTGCAGAGGAGTTGTGATCAAGGACTATGCCGGAAGACCGGTATTTTACGCTTGTTCCATCATCAACAAGGGAATCATTGATAATAATGACCCAATAACATTTTTGCCTAACCAGTATGAAATGCTGAATTACATGAGGCAGCTTAAGCTTCAGAAAAAAGAGTATTCCATACTCATGATAAACTTCATGGACTTTGGTGATGTAAACAGAAAACTTGGCTATATGTCTGGTAACAATATTCTTAGAGCCACAGCCACCAAGCTTGTTCAGGAGACCACAGGCCAGGGCAAGTGCTATAGAGGTGAAGGTACCATCATGGCCTTTATCACCCCCACCATGACCATAGACGAACTCAAAAAACTCTATGGAAGGCTTAGATCTTTTACCAGGGAATCCCTGCTGGTGGGCGGCAAGAAGATAGGCGCGGAGATAGGCGGCGGCGTTATCATCTCCAAAGATTTCAACGTGGATGAGCACTCTATCTACACCAGCGCCAAGTATGCACTTGACTACTCCAAGACCCAGCGTCACGGCAATTTGATCGTGTTCCACAACGACGAGCTGGATAATAAGCGAAGCAGCATAGAGCTTGTCGATGCAGTAAGAAACAGTGTTCTTAACGGCATGGAAGGGTTCTTCCTGGAATACCAGCCAATCGTATCTGCGGCAGATGGCCATTTGGTGGGTATGGAAGTGTTTGTAAGATGGCAAAAGGAGCCCTATGGTGAGGTTTCACCTTCAGAATTCGTGCCATGGCTTGAGCAGGATCCTGTCTTTTTCACCCTTGGTAACTGGATTCTGGAGCATGCACTGATGGACGCCCTTGCAATAAGACAGGGTAAAAAAGATTTCTATCTCAGCGTAAACCTAGCATTCATGCAGCTTGAAAGATCCGAGTTTAGAACAAGCCTTTTGGAAATCCTTAGAAAAACCGGCTATCCAGCTACAGCTCTTTGTCTCCAGCTGACCACCAGCAGCCGTCAGCTTGGAATGGAGCACCTAAAGAGCCAGGTGGAATTCCTTAAATCCTGCGGACTTAAGATTGGTCTTGATGTGGGAGACTTTGCTTCCCTGGATTACGTCAAGCACCTGCCTATAGATCTGGTGAACATTTCCCCAGGCCTTACAGGTGGTATGGGCGAAAATCTCACAGTACAGTACATGGTTGAAGCAATTACCTCTTTTACCCACAGACTGAACATCAGGACCTGCTTTACTGGAATCGAGGATGAGGATGGCGAAAGCCTGGCTAAACGCTATCCAATTTCAGATATGATGGGCTATTTCTACGGACGCCCCTGCAGGATAGAAAAATTTAAGAATTTAGAGCTTTATAAAGCGTTATGATGTAATTGATAGAATTTTGTTTTCGGAGGAATTAATGGGTAGGACTTTTAGGTATATTCAAAATGATGATGTACTTAAGTCTTTTATGGAGTACAAGGACTCTTTACTCAGCGAAAGGCCAGTAGTCATTGCAAGGCACGGTGACTACTCTCTTGTTATGCGCTGCTTGTCCGGGGATACTCTGGGCCTTACTATCGAGAACGATGTTAAAAAAACTATCGTCGAAAGCAGAACCTACGACACCCATTCAACTACCGAAGATCTTGTTTCCAGAGGTGTTCGCCATGCCTGCCAGAAAATGTCGGAGATAAGCGACAGAGAAGTGAACAGAAAGCGAATGCAGATTTGGAAGTGGTACGTGATGGAATGGCAGCTTCAGCATCCTAACGGAGCCAAAGAATTCATGGATAAAGAGCTGACTTGGAAAGATGATGGTCCTGATGCCGAGAGCGATCTTATGGATATAGAGGCATTTCTTCACGGGGATTATCTTAACCTTGGAAATACCCTGGCTCTTATAGATAAGTACCTTTCAGATGTTGAGAACAAAGAACTGTTCAAGAAGTTTGCCATTGCTGACATCATGGAGATGACAAGGGATGATACCAGAGACAGATCCTTGGAAGAAGCTGAGAAGAGCGCAGCCAATGGGGAGATCAAGAAGCACTACTATCAGTTCCTGGTAAGCGTAGAAGCTACGGATAAAGAGCATGCCAGAGAAGCCCTTCTTAGTTACCTGGCTGGAGATGAGAGAATCCGAGTGCAGAGATGAGCGGATTTAAGAGCGAGAATATGCATTTGAAAAATTAATGCATGTTCGAGATTTAGTATAGAATAAAAAATATCAAGCAAAGCATTAGTGAAATTTTATTTTCGGAATAAAGTGTTTTGATTATAAATATTTTATTTTTTTGTTTATAAAATTTTAATGATTTAACGGACAAAAGTGTGCTTTAAACTCTATCTTTTTAGGGATGATTGAGATATAATGTTCCCATTAAATGAAATTTTGTTGTGAGAATTTGAGGGTTGAGGGGCCCATTATTTCAATTTTCGCAAGCCGTTTCATTTAAAACAATTTTTCTTATGAGATGGAGGAATTAAATAATGAGGCGTTCCGCAAAGGCAAAAACAGGCATGAGCCAGAGTTGTATCGAGATCATGTCAGACGCAATCAAGGCAAAGGAGCAGAACCTGTCTTATGGCAAGTTTAAGGCATTAGACTTGCTGGGACCTGATAATTATCTTGATGATGATTACACATCAGAATATCAGGTTCACACCACAGATCTTGTTAGACGTACTGAGAAGGCAGATAACAAGAAGGCTGTAGCTTTTGTAAAGGTTAGATAACCTGTTATTATAACAACTGAATATTGTGAGTAATGAATGGGATGCCTAAGGGCATCCCATTTTTTGTGGGGGCTGGGTTGTTGCTGGTTTCAAATTCTATATTGATGAAATGCTCTATGAAGCATATAATCAGTAATTGACTGCGATTTGTTGATTGGAGGGAAACATGAACATCCATTTATGTAAGGGCGACGAAACCCTTGATGATGCACTTAACTATATAAACGAGCACGACGCAGAAGGCCTAAAATATACCTTCGATAAGAACGTAGATCGTTGTTATATCGGTGATGAAGCATTCATAAATGCACCAGTTTTAATAAACTATAAGAATACATATTATGCTCTTCATATAGTAGAGTAACTGTATTGTTTTTGTGCTTTTGCGGATGAGATGAGCTGGCAATGGGTGAAACCATGCCGAGACGAATCATTTGCAGGAGCTTTTGAGATTCACGGTGAAATATCAGAAAACTGTCGAGTGTTCTGAACAACGTGAAATGAGACAGTTTTCTGATATGAGCCGATGAAGCTCACAGCGAGTAAACGTGAGTAGAGGCATGGTTTCACCCATTGCCAGCGGACTTTCGGATAGCCAATAAATTAACGGTAACACAAGGAGTAACCACAATGGCAACAAGCTTTAAAGACAAGATTAAGGCATATTTTACTGCGCCGGATTTTATGAAGAGATTCATAGTAATGATGGTGGGAGTGTTTTTCATGGGATTCTTTTTGACATTCCTGGTTGAAGTAGACTTAGGAACAGACCCATGCACCTTCATGAACCTTAGCGTATCAGACAGACTTCCAATAAGCTTTGGAACCTGGCAGCTGGTTCTTAATTCATTTCTGTTTATCTTTGTTATCCTTTTTGATATCAAGCAGATAGGACCAGGAACCCTTGCTAACATGACCCTTATTGGATATATCGTAGATTTCTTTAGATGGGTCTTTTCCAAGACCATCCCAGAGTACTACTTTAAGACTTTTCCCTATAGAGGAGTTATCTTTGTGGCTGCGCTTTTCCTTTTCATCATAGCGGTTTCACTTTACATCAACGCCAACATGGGCGTATCACCCTATGATGCAATGCCACAGATCATATCTGACAAGGTCCTTAAGAAGGTACCATTTAAATTTGTGAGAATGGCTTACGATTTTATGGTAATAGGAATAGGAATCCTGTTTGGTGGACATCCTAATATCGGAATTGTGTTAATGGCTTTATGCCTTGGACCAGTAATCTCTTTTGTTGGTGGATACCTCAACAAGCACGTGTTCCGCTTAATGAAAAATTAATACAAATTTTAACTAAATATAGTTTTTTATCCGACTTTAGTCTCCTTATAAATGTTAAAATATATTTGTGGTGTTTTAACAAAATAAGGAGACTTTTTATATGAAAATTTATTATGGTAAAAGTGAATCTGGAAGCGTTTCAGAAGCCGTAAAAGGGCTTAGCTCTCCAAAGCTTATCATTATGACTAGCCATGCTGATAAGTTTGATGCAAATGTTGAGGCACTGGAAAAACTCTATCCTGGCGTACCATGTATAGGCTGCGTAGGAATGGGATATGACACAACAGTTGTAGAAAATGGTGTTTCTATAACTGCTTTTTGCGATGGTGTCTCTGTTGCTGTAGGTATTCTTGATAATGTATCTACAATGCCAGCAAGATACATCAGCAGACTCATTAAGGATATTGAGTCTGTTCATCCTGGAAAAGAAAATACAGCAATCATCGACTTCTGCGCAGGCAATGACGCAGCAGTTCTTACTACAATGAGCACCCTTATTGATAAATATAACCTTCAGGTAATGGGTGCTACAGGCGATGCTGGAAAGGTTTCAATAAATGGCAAGATTTATCCTGATGCCATGGTATATGCAGTAATTAAAAACGAAGGTGGACGAGTTCGTTCTTACAAGGAGAACATCTACGTTCCTAGAGATAACAAGCAGCTCATAGCTTCCAAGACAGATAAGAGTAAATACTATCTTGGCGAGCTTAATGGACGTCCTGCTAAGCAGTTCTATATGGAACTTACTGGATGCTCAGAGAGCGGCATTGTTAACCAGACCTTCAAGAATCCATTCGGAAAGATGGTGGGTGACGATATCTGTATCGCATCACTTAAGGACGTTTCAGGAAACGGACTTATCCTTTACAGACAGATAAATGACTCTGATATTCTTACACTTCTTGAGATGAGAGATCCTATGGAAATTGCTGAATCAACTGTCAGCAAGATCAAGAATGATTTCAGTCACATCTCAGGAATCTTCTCCGTTAACTGTATCTTCAGATACCTGGTTCTTAAAGAAAGAGGCGAATTAAATTCATACCTTGGCAAGATCGCAACTCTCGGAACATCCTGTGGACTTGTAGGCTTTGGCGAACACTTTAATACTCAGTTCGTTAACCAGACAATGACCTGTGTTGTATTCGAGTAAAAAGATATCACGTATCTCGATAAATTGTGCCGTGTATCCTTTTAAAGGATGAATTTAGAAAGGAAGAAGAGTATGTTTGGATTAAAGAAAGCTGAGCCGGTTCAGGAAGTTGTAAGAGTTGACGAATCAGCCAACAACAAAGAGAAGATGGAATCTCTTGTATTTATTGCAGACTCCATTAAGAGATTCCAAAAAGAACTTGTGCAGAATGAGGTTAATTCACTGACAGAGATCCATGACATGGGTCTTGCCATTGATAAGGTTATGGATAGTAACGCTGAGCTTAAAGAGCAGATGGACCGCTTCAATGAGAAGTTTGACGCTGTGAATGAAAGCGCAGGCAAATTTGAAGACGTTAAGGTGAATATCCTTAATAGCGTTCAGGTAGCTCAGGATAAGGTTGGAGAGCTTAAGAGCAGTTCCAACGAAGTAAGAGCAAGCTTTGATGAAA
Organism: Butyrivibrio proteoclasticus P6B7; assembly: GCF_000622085.1. Classification (GTDB taxonomy): domain Bacteria; phylum Bacillota; class Clostridia; order Lachnospirales; family Lachnospiraceae; genus Butyrivibrio; species Butyrivibrio proteoclasticus_A. Next base: position 45,683 of record NZ_JHWL01000006.1, on the reverse strand, counting down.
TGTCACAGGGCTTTGAGAACTTCAAACAGGCCGTAGATCAGATCTCTGACTACATGAAGAAAATCATCAGCATCGCATCCCAGACTAACCTTCTTGCGCTGAATGCTTCTATTGAGGCTGCAAGAGCAGGAGCTGCAGGTAAGGGCTTTGCCGTAGTTGCTACAGAGGTTAGAGAGCTTGCGGATGAGATCAAGGTCATGATCGATCAGGTTAATGCATCTATTGATGCTGCCGGCGCTGAGAGTGAGAAGCTGTCAGTCAGCATGGAGAATTCAATAGCTGCCATGGATAGGAGTCTTCAGGAAGTTGAAGAGACTCATGATACCTTTGAAGAGATCATCAACAGTGCAAATGGCGCCAACGCCGTGCAAAAAGAGATCTCAGATACAGCCAACGAGGCTTCTGATGAACTTGCAGAAATCGGAAGAGGCTTTGATGATATCAACAGAAAGTATGATGACCTTATCATCCAGCTTGGAAGAGTAAATGAGCTTGGAACCACAAAGAGTGGCGTGTTCGAGCACATCGACAACCTGGTTTCCCAGATTGGACCTATCGCTCACGAGAGATGATATAACAGACTGGTAACCCATAGCACCAGATGTTATTGATAGTTACAATAAGTCAGTGGGGACGGTTCAGTCAGTGGGGACGGTTCTAGTTGACTCCTTTTCTTCAAAAAGGAGTCAACTAGAACCGTCCCCACTGACTGAACCGTCCCCACTGACTTATTTGCATTACAGTACCTTGGACAAGAAATCCTGAAGTCTCTTGATCTGAGGATTCTCAAAGAATTCCTTAGGAGTATTCTCTTCAAGAATAGTTCCTTCATCCATGAACAGTACCTTGGTGGCAACTTCCCTGGCAAAGCCCATCTCGTGGGTAACAACCACCATTGTCATACCTTCATCAGCAAGGCTCTTCATAACATCAAGAACCTCACCTACCATCTCAGGATCAAGAGCTGATGTAGGCTCATCAAACAGGATCATCTCAGGGTTCATGCAAAGTGAACGCACAATGGCGATTCGCTGCTTCTGACCACCAGAAAGAGAAGCTGGATAAGCATCTGCCTTATCAAGAAGATTAACTCTTTTTAAAAGCTCTGTGGCCTTGGCTTTGGCTTCATCCTTACTCATTATCTTAAGCTTTACAGGAGCTAGGATAATGTTGTCCATGATAGTAAGGTTATTGAAAAGATTGAAGTTCTGGAACACCATTCCCATGCGGGCTCTGACCTTGTTGATGTTGACCTTCTTAGCTGTGATCTCTTCTCCGTCAAAGTAGATTTCTCCAGAAGTAGGTCTTTCTAACAGGTTAAGGCAGCGAAGAAATGTACTCTTACCAGATCCGGAAGGACCAACGATAACGATCTTTTCACCCTTATTAACCTCATAGTTGATGCCTGAGAGAACCTTGTTTACGGTTCCGTCGTTGTTCTTAAATTCTTTGCATAGATTCTTAACGGTTATCACTTCTACGCATCCTCCTTTCCAAATTACCAAGGAGAATAGTAAGAATCTTGATAATTACAAAGTATATAACTGCTGCGCCAATAAGAGGCATAAATGCGTCATAGGTCTTAGAAGCAATCTGATTAGCAATTCTGGTAAGATCAGAAAGAGCTACATAACCTACAATAGCTGTTTCTTTTATCAGAGTAATGAACTCATTTCCAAGGGGCGGAATTACATTCTTGGTAGCCTGTGGAAGAATGATATGCCACATAGTGGCTGCCTTTGAAAGGCCAAGGCTTCGGCCTGCCTCCATCTGTCCCTTATCAACAGCCAGGATTCCGCCACGAACAATCTCGGCAACATAGGCTCCAGAGTTGATTCCAAAGGAAAGGGAAGCAACCAGAATCTGATTGTCCACAGATGCCATGATTACGAAGTACATTATCATAAGCTGAAGAACACTAGGAGTTCCTCTTATTACATCAATGTAGATACTGGCTATGTAATTCCAGATTGTTGGCTTGCCATCCTCTGTTGTAGATAGTTTGAAAAGAGCCATGATGGTTCCGATAACTATACCGATGATACCAGCAAAGAGGGCAACCTCCAGGGTTACGCCAAGTCCTTTGAAATACTGAATGTAGCGGTTTTGCTCAATGAATGCAGTGTTGAAACGGTCTGCGGTCTTGGCAATCCAATCGCTTAGAACGCTGCATGGCACTGCATATCCTGTTGTGATTAGTTCAATAAGTGTCATTAGAATTGATTACTCCTGATATTGTGTCTTGTATTAGTTTTCGATGTACTGTGCAACGAGCTTATTGTATGTTCCGTCTTCCTTAAGCTCCTTAAGTGCTGCGTTGATCTTGTTAGCAAGCTCTGTGTCTCCCTTAGGAAGAGCGATAGCGTAGTTCTCAACCTCAAAGCCGTAAGCTGTTCCCTGAAGAACATCAACCTTGTCTGGGAACTGTGCTTCAAATACAGAAGCTGGATTAGCGTCGATGATAACGCAGTCTACACGGCCATTGTTAAGATCGTTAACTGCGTCTACAGCTTTATTATAAGTAGAAACCTCAGCACCTTCAATGTCCTCAGCGATGAACTCACCTGTTGTTCCAAGCTGAACACCAATCTTGAGGCCCTTAAGGTCATCAGCAGAAGCAAATACTGTTCCTTCAGGAACGATAATGCACTGAACAGCTTCATAATAAGGATCTGAGAAATCAACTGTCTCTTTACGCTCGTCTGTAACTGTCATACCTGCGATTGCAACATCAATCTTGCTTCCGATAGAAGTAACAAGTGAAGCAAACTCCATGTTCTGGATCTCAACTTCCATGCCGATCTTCTCACCAATTGCCTTGATAAGAGCGATATCAAAGCCGTCTGGCTCTCCATCATCTCCAAGATATTCAAAAGGTGGGAACTCAGCGTTTGTTCCAACTACTAACTTATCAGCGCTGGCTGTCTGGTTAGTATCCTCTGAAGTCTGAGAGCTTGTGTCTGTTGACTTTCCACATCCTGTAACAAGTGAAACTGTCATGATGGTTGCAAGTGCTGCTGCGAATAATTTCTTTTTCATAATAATGGGCCTCCTTATAATTAAATAAAATTTTAAACGTGAAAAATAATGAAACGAAAATGCTTTATGCATAATTGATGTATAAATATTCATTTTCATGTATAAATATATCAGTGATATTAAAATAAATCAAGTCCAAATTGTGAGATTAATCAAAAAAATGCATAAATAACAATTTCCTGATATTTCTGATATACAACTGAGGGAAAAACTAATATAATGGAAAAAGATATTTTTTGCACTAAAGCGGTAAAGTGGGAGGATACACAAATGAGTGAAGAGAAAAGAATTCCTTACAAAATCTATCTTAGTGAGGATGAAATACCTAGACAGTGGTATAACGTAAGAGCTGACATGAAGAACAAGCCAGCACCACTTCTTAATCCGGCAACTTTAGAGCCTATGGGGTATGAGGACTTAAGACCGGTATTCTGTGACGAGCTTATTAAGCAGGAGCTTGATAATGACACTCCATACATTGATATTCCAGAAGAAGTTCTTGATTTCTACAAGATGTACAGACCAGCTCCACTTGTTAGAGCATATTTCCTTGAGAAGGCCCTTGGCACACCAGCCAAGATCTACTACAAATTCGAAGGTAACAACACAAGCGGAAGCCACAAGCTTAATTCCGCCATCGTTCAGGCTTATTATGCTAAGAAGCAGGGCCTTAAGGGCGTAACAACAGAGACTGGTGCAGGCCAGTGGGGAACAGCTCTTTCCATGGCATCAGCTTACTTCGATCTTGACTGCAAAGTATTCATGGTTAAGGTTTCCTATGAGCAGAAGCCATTTAGACGCGAGGTTATGCGTACCTACGGCGCCAGCGTAACACCATCACCTTCAATGGATACAGAGATCGGACGCAAGATCAACGCAGATCACCCAGGAACAACAGGTTCTCTTGGCTGCGCTATTTCTGAGGCTGTTGAGGTGGCAACTAAGACAGAAGGCTACAGATACGTTCTTGGAAGCGTACTTAACCAGGTTCTTCTCCATCAGACAGTTATCGGTCTTGAGACCAAGGCTGCCCTTGATAAGTACGGCGTAACACCAGACATCATCATCGGCTGCGCAGGCGGCGGATCTAACCTTGGCGGACTTGTTTCTCCATTTATCGGTGAAATGCTTCGCGGTGAAAAGAACTATAGAATAATCGCAGTTGAGCCAGCAAGCTGCCCATCTCTTACAAGAGGTAAATTTGCTTATGACTTCTGCGACACTGGTATGGTTTGTCCTATGGCTAAGATGTACACACTTGGTTCTAACTACATTCCATCACCTAACCATGCTGGCGGACTTCGCTACCACGGCATGAGCCCAATCCTTTCACAGCTCTATCATGATGGATACATGGAGGCTGTATCTGTTGAGCAGACATCAGTATTCGAGGCAGCGCAGCAGTTTGCAAGAGTAGAGGGTATCCTTCCAGCTCCAGAGAGTTCACACGCTATCAGAGTTGCCATTGATGAGGCCCTTAAGTGCAAGGAAACAGGCGAAGAGAAGACCATCGTATTCGGTCTTACAGGAACAGGTTACTTTGATATGGTTGCTTACCAGAAGTACAACGACGGCGTAATGATGGATTACATCCCATCTGACGAAGAGCTCCAGAAGAGCTTTGATACACTTCCAAAGGTTGACCTTTGATCTATCAGGGGCCACGGTCATTGAGGTTTTATTAGTATTAGTCCACCTCAATACCGTGGCTCTTTCTGTATTCTGAAGGAGATTCCTCTTTATATCTTTTAAAAGCCTTTGAAAAAGTAAAGGCGTCAGAATATCCCACCAGAAAGGCTATGGAATTAACACTTTCTGCGCTTTCCAAAAGTAACTCTGAAGCTTTCTTCATGCGGTAGCTACAAAGATAGGACTGGGGAGTGTAGCCGGTGGCGTGCTTAAACAGCCTTGTCAGATAGCTTCTGTTAAGACCGCAGACAGCAGCAATCTCCTCAACACCGATGGGCTCTGAATATTTAAGGCGGATATAGTTGATAGCGCTTTTAACGTAGCTAAGTCTGGGATCCACATCGTTCTGAAGCCTGTTGGCAGACTTAGAGATGATGCAGTCAAAGAACTCATATACCTTGGCGTAGCAAAAGCACTCCTTATCACTGTTATCCAGAATTGCATCAAAGCAGTCTACTATTGCGGAGGCGTCCCCAACAGGAGTAAAAATAGGATTCTCTAAGGATACCCCTGCAGAATTAAACAGCTCCATGGCCCTTGGCCCATCCACGTGAATCCAGGCATATTCCCAAGGATCATCCATGTCCGCTTCATAGTAGGCCTTACTTCCAGCCGGAATCAGGAATCCCTGATTTCCATGGATTTCATATCTTTTTCCCTCTAATATCAGGAAACCTTTGCCGGAAATTACATAGTGAAAGATGGTCCTGGTTCTGACAATGGGACCATAGTTATAGCTTGGGTAACATTTATACTTCCCAACCTCAAACAGATAAAAATCATTGGATTTGGTGTAATCTATGAATTTAACCTTGTCTACACCGGTTACGACAAGATTCCCCCTTGGTTTTCCGCTAATTGAAACCATACCTTCTCCCCTTGACACATGTCACATTGTGACATGAATAGTATAAATTTAGACATAAACATGAAATGGTTATACCGATATAATTTCTCTTGTTTAATCCATTATAGCAAAAAGGCAAAAGGAGGAGTAATGGGAGTTAAATATAACGACAAAGAAAAACAGTTTCATTTATTCAACGAAAAGATAAGCTATTGTCTTGGCGTAAGTCCTGATGGGGAAGTGGGACATCTTTTCTTTGGAAAAAGAATAAATGAAGATCAGACATTGCCGCTCTTGCAAAGTCGTGGCATCAGACCTCTTATGTGTAACCTGAAGGAAGATGAAGATTATACCAAAGAGCTTGCTCTTCTTGAGTATCCCGCCTTTGGTAATGGAGATTTCAGATCCCCGGCCTATGAGGTTCTTCAGGGAAACGGCTCAAGGGTAACTAACCTTACATACCACAGCTACGACATCTACAGTGGTAAAAAGAGCATTCCAGGGCTTCCGGCAGCTTACACAAACAGTGACGATGAGGCTACAACCCTGGAGATAACCTGCAGAGATGACGTGGCGGGGCTTGAGGTAGTTCTTTTCTACACAATCTGGGAGAAGTACCCAATCATCTCAAGACATGCCAGCATCAGAAATGTGGGCACCGACCAGCTGACAATAGAAAGGGCCCTTAGCTGCTGCATTGACTTTCCGGATCAGGACTACAACTGGCTTCAGTTCCAGGGCGCCTGGGGAAGAGAAAGGGTTCCTGTAGAAAGAAATCTATCAGATGGAATCACAGCCATTGAGAGCATGCGCGGTCATTCCAGCGCCAACTACAATCCCTTTGTCATTGTCAAAAGAGCTAACACCGATGAGGAAAATGGTGAAGCAATCGGCATTCACCTTCTCTATAGCGGCAATTTCCTGGCTCAGGCAGAGGGTGATGTCTACGGAAGACTTAGGTTTGAAATGGGCATAAATCCCAAGTGGTTCTCATGGCCTTTAAAGGGCGGTGAAAGTTTTGAGACTCCGGAAGTTATGATAACCTACACCAAGAGTGGTCTCAACGACCTTAGCCAGAATATACACAGCTTTATTAACAATCACATTGTTCGCAGCAACTATAAGAATAAGCCTCGTCCAATTCTGCTTAACAACTGGGAAGCCACAGAGATGAATTTTGACGAGGAGAAGATCCTTAACATCGCAAGAAAGGGTAAGGAAGCAGGAGTAGAGCTCTTTGTCCTTGATGATGGCTGGTTTGGCAAAAGAAATAACGACTATGCGGGCCTTGGTGACTGGTTTGTAAATACTAACAAGCTTCCTAACGGAATTGCAGGCCTTTCCAAAAAGATCAATGAACTGGGCCTTAAATTCGGAATATGGATCGAGCCAGAGATGGTCAATGAGGATTCAGAGCTTTACAGAGCTCATCCGGATTACGTTCTGGGAGCGCCAGACAGGGCAAGGACTTTGGGCCGCCATCAGATGGTTCTTGACTTCTCTAAGAAGGAAGTTGTTGATAATATCTATGATCAGCTATATGGCGTTTTTGCCGATACTGATATAAGCTATGTTAAGTGGGATATGAACAGGTCAATCACAGAGTGCTACAGTCTTGGCGGAGATCCAGATAAGCAGGGCACCGTATATCACAGGTATATCATGGGGGTATACGACCTGTATGAGAGACTGCGCAAGGCTTTCCCTGAGATCCTTTTTGAATCCTGCTCCAGCGGAGGATCCAGATTTGATGCAGGTATTCTGCACTATGCACCTCAGACCTGGTGCTCAGATGATACAGATGCCAGAGAGAGAATCCGCATACAATACGGCACCAGCTATGGTTATCCAATTTCTTCAATTGGAGCTCATGTGTCAGCTTCACCTAACCTTCAGACAGGAAGAGCAACTACCATAGATGCAAGGGCCAACGTGGCCTGCTTTGGAACCTTTGGCTACGAGCTTGACCTTAACGAGATCTCAGAAGAGGATTTTGAAAGAGTTAAAGAGCAGATCAAATTCATGAAGGAATACAGAGAGCTTCTGCAGTTTGGCAGATTCTACAGACTTAGCTCTCCTTTCAAAAAGAACCTAAGCTCATGGATGGTAGTGTCAAAGGACCAGAGTACAGCTATTGTGGCTATCTACAAGGATATTAAGCAGCCCAATGAGCCTGTTTCCCTCATTAGATTGCAGGGGCTTAAGGAGACAGCTCTTTATACATTAAATGGTGAAAAGGAGTTCTATGGCGACTACTTAATGGAGAGCGGCATTCCGTCAATTTGGAACGAAGAGCCTTGGTATGCTACGGAGGGCGATTTTACATCAAAGATTTATGTCTTAAAGAGCAATGTCACAAAATGACATGTTTAGTGATAATTATTCCATATTAAGACCGGGCAAATATATGTATCATGTGTAATGTACTAATTTAACGTACAAACCAAATGGGAGGTATATGTATGAAAGCAAAGAAACTATCAGCAATTCTTTTAAGCTCAGTTATGGCACTGTCCATGATGGCTTGTGGAAATCAGGGAACCGCACCTGCAACTCCAACAGATACTGGTTCAGAGACAACCGGATCTGAGAGCGCAGGAGAATCACAGCCAGAAGCTATGAAGGGCAGCGTTGAAGGCGAACTTACAGTTACTATCTGGGATGAAAACCAGAGACCAGGTCTTCAGACAATTATTGACGAGTGGTCAGCACAGTCAGGGGTTAAAGCTACTATTCAGGTAGTTGGCTGGGATGATTACTGGACACTTCTTGAAGCTGGTGCTTCAGGTGGAGAGCTTCCTGATGTATTCTGGATGCATTCAAATCAGGCACAGAAATACATGGAAAACGATATGCTGATGGATCTTACAGATAAGATTGCAGCCAGCGATAAGATTGATCTTTCCAATTACTATGAAGGTATCGTTGATCTTTATCAGTCAGGTGGCAAGCAGTATGCAGTACCTAAGGATATTGATACTATCGCTCTTTGGTACAACAAGACAATCTTCGATGAGATGGGCGTTGCTTATCCAGACGATACATGGACATGGGATACATTTGTTGAGGCGGCAGCTAAGCTTACCAATGATCAGCATTGGGGTTATGCGATTGCTCCATCAAACAACCAGGATTCCTTCTATAACGCAGTTTATTCAATGGGCGGAGAGATCATCAGTGATGACAAGAAGGCATCAGGTTATGACAAGCCAGGCACAATCAAGGCTATCCAGATGTTCGTAGACATGGTTCAGGCAGGTTCTTGTCCAGACCTTAATACAATTTCTGAGTCAGGCGCAGACGTACTCTTCCAGTCAGGTAAGGTTGCTATGGTAACACAGGGATCCTGGATGGTAGCAGCTTTCAAGGACAATGAGTACACAGCAGCTAACTGTGATGTAGCAGTTCTTCCTAAGGATGCAGAGACAGGTAAGAGAGTATCTATCTACAACGGACTTGGATGGGCAGCATCTGCTAATACCAAGAATCCTGAGGCAGCATGGAGCCTTATCGAGTGGTTCGGCAGCAAGGAGATGCAGGAGAAGCAGGCAGAACTTGGCGTTACAATGTCAGCTTACAAGGGATGCTCAGATCTTTGGGTTAACTGTACAGATAAGTTTGATCTTAATGGTCACATGAAGATGCTTGATGCAGAGCTTATCTTCAGACCATATTCAAAGTACACAACAGTTTGGGAGGATATGCAGACTGAGAAGCTTAAAGAGTGCTGGACAGGCGACAAGAGCGTAGAGGATGTATGTAAAGAAATCTGCGACAGTATGAACCAGACCCTTTCAGAAGAATAGTAATAAACAGATAACATATAAAGGTGCAGTACCTTTGCTTACTGCACCTTTATATCATTTATATCTTTAGATATCTATTTATGTCATTATTTTGGGGAGAGTTAAGGTATGGGAACTAAACACAAAATGACACCTAGGCAAAAGAGCGAGTTCTTGTGGGGATGGCTTTTTATCCTGCCTACAATGACAGGACTTATCGTTCTTAACATCGTGCCTATTTTCCAGACAATCTATCAGAGCTTTTTTAAAACAGGTGACTTTGGTAAGGGCAACAAGTTTGTTGGCCTTGATAATTATGCCAAGGTGTTTACTGATAAGGATGTCTGGCAGGCCCTTATAAATACTCTTAAATATGCAGCTGTGGAGGTTCCGATTTCTATAATCATTGCTCTCGTGCTTGCTGTATTTTTAAATGGCAAGATCAAAGGAAAAAGCACCTTTAGAACAATTTTCTTCCTTCCTATGGTGGCAGCACCTGCGGCTATTGCCATGGTCTGGAGATGGCTTTACAATTCAGAATTCGGCCTTTTGAATCACATTTTTCCATTCAGGGTTAACTGGATATCCAATCCTAAGATTGCCATCTACTCAATCGCAGTAATTGGTATATGGTCAATCATTGGTTACAACATGGTTCTTTTCCTGGCAGGACTTCAGGAGGTGCCAAGGGATTACTACGAGGCTGCTTCAATCGATGGAGCTTCTGGTATTCAGCAGTTCTTTAACATCACAATTCCTTTGGTATCACCAACAATTTTCTTTGTACTGGTTACGCGACTTATTGCAGCTATGCAGGTCTTCGACGTAATCTACATGATAATCGATAATACTAATCCGGCGCTATTCAAGACACAGTCTTTGGTATGGCTTTTCTACAAATACTCATTTTCACAGGGTAACAAGGGCTACGGAGCTACAGTTGTTGTAGTTCTTCTGATAGTTATCATGATCATCACTGCGATCCAGATGATCGGTCAGAAGAAGTGGGTTCATTACAATTAAAAAAGAAGGTGAAAAAATGAGAATAAGTGGAAAAAAGATTATTATCTATATAATTTTGGCGATAATGTCCTTCATCATGCTGGTTCCCTTTGCGTGGATGGTGCTGACAGCCTTTAAAACTGTAGGAGAGTCCACACAGGTGGATCCCTTCGTGATATTCCCATCAAAGTGGCGACTGGATAACTTCGATGAAGTTCTTCATAACGTGAACTTTGTAAAGCTTTATTTCAACACAATTATGATGATCATCCTTAGAGTTCTCTGTGCTGTTCTTACAGCTACACTTGCGGGCTACGCCTTTGCAAGACTTGAGTTCAGGGGAAAGAACTTCATGTTTGGCCTGGTTCTTTTCCAGATGATGATCCCATCACAGATCTTCATCATCCCTCAGTATGTAATGGTAAGCAAGCTGCATTGGACCAATACCATGATGGGTCTTTTATTCCCGGGCCTTGTATCCGCCTTTGGAACATTCCTTTTAAGACAGGCCTACATGGGACTTCCAAGGGATCTTGAGGAGGCGGCGAGACTTGATGGTTGTAACATTGGTCAGACATTTCTTTTTATTATGGCGCCCCTTACCAAGTCGGCAATGGTGGCCCTTGGCATTTTCACAGCAGTCTTTGCCTATAAGGATCTGATGTGGCCTATGATTGTCTGCCCAGACACCAACAAGACAACCCTTGCCAGCGCACTTTCCAAGATGCAGGGACAGTTCTCCTCCAACTATCCGGAACTTATGGCAGCAGCTCTTATCGCCTGCCTTCCAATGATAGTTATCTACGTTCTGTTCCAGAAACAGTTCATCGAAGGAATTGCAACCTCTGGTGGAAAGCTATGATAACGCACATTTTGGCGCTGCTTTTGGCAGCGCCTTTTATATTTATGCAACTTTAATAATTCTTTTCTAAACCGTGGTGACTTAACTATGTTAAAATGTTATTAAGTGATATTGTGATTAAAATTGGAGAGAGTATGGGCATGGAACAGACACAAATTGAGGAACTTTTAAGATCCGTGCAAAATGGAACAACCAGTATTGATGAGGCGGTTTTAAGACTTAAAGAAGCGCCCTTTGAAGACATAGGCTTTGCCAGGGTTGACCTTCACAGAGGACTAAGGCAGGGACAGCCTGAGGTTATTTACGGAGCTGGCAAGACCAGTGAACAGATACTTAGTATCACTTTAAAGCTCATGGAACATGGGCAAAAGAGTGTACTAATTACCCGGATGAAGCCTGAGGCAGCAGAGTATCTGAAGGCAGAGCTGGGTAAAAGAAATACAGAATTTACCTACCACGAGGATTGCCACATAGGAATAGCCGGAGATCAGATTGATAAGAGCAATCAGGTTGGCAAGATAGTAATCGCCACCGGCGGAACCAGCGATATTCCTGTGGCTGAAGAGGCAGCTCTTTGTGCAGAGTTCTTTGGTAACAAGGTTGTAAGACTCTATGACGTGGGAGTGGCCGGAATCCACAGGCTTCTTAACAAGGAGGCCATGGATGAGATAATGAGCGCCGGTGTTATCATAGCAATTGCGGGAATGGAAGGGGCTCTGGCCAGTGTAATTGGCGGCCTTGCAGACTGTCCTGTTATCGCAGTTCCTACAAGCGTAGGCTATGGAGCATCCTTTAATGGATTGGCAGCTCTTTTATCAATGCTTAATTCCTGTGCCAGTGGAGTAAGCGTTGTGAATATCGACAACGGCTTTGGGGCCGCATATCTGGCAAGTATGATCAACAAAAAGTAAGGCGGGAGTTTAGAAATGACGTTATTTAGCAGCATTTTGACAGGTCTTTTGCTGGGACTTGTACTTACAGTAGCATTTACAGCATTGTTTGGGGTAAAAGATATTGACAAGGCCCTTTTGGAAATGGCCAAGACCTTTAGGATGCCTACAGACAGGCAGATCAGATACATCTATATTCCGGGACTTACAGCTCCATTTCTTAAGAACATCAGAGTTGGAGCGCCAATTGGACTAATCCTTGGAATCGGACTATATATTATTTTTTAACAGTAAAGGGACATAACGTGACAATCGAGATTAAAGACGTAAGTAAGACATTTGGGGCAGTTAAGGTACTTGATAATTTCAGTTTGGAAATAGAATCAGAGCATTCTTACATTATTACAGGAGCTGAGGGCTCCGGAAAGACAACACTTATAAGGATCCTCTTAGGACTTGAGAAGGCGGATACAGGCTACATCAAGCTCCTTGGAGATTACAAATATCCATACATCTGCTATGGCACGGTTTTCCAGGACGACAGGCTCTGCGAAGACTTTACAGCAGTGGATAACGTGGCTATGGTCAGTAAGAAGATATTCAGGGAGACGGCCTATGAAGAGCTTTCAAGGTTTATAGCTCCTGAGAATATAGATAAGAAGGTAAAAGAGCTGTCTAAGAGAGACAGAAGGTTTGTATCAATAGTAAGGGCAACAATGATACCCAATGACCTTCTTGTAATGGATGAGCCTTTGGAAGGGCTTGATGATCAGGACAGAAAGCTTGCTATAGATTACATAAGAGATAAGCAGGGGTCAGGTCCACTGGTTATGACAGCTACGGATACTACAGGTCTTAACTTTGGCAGAGTGATAGATCTTTCCGCAGAATGATCATTATGATAAGTTTGGTCAATGATATGAATAGAAACATATAAATGGCAGTATTGTTAGGGAAAAGGTAGGGGATTATATGGTTACTAATGATGTCAGCATGAACCGTTTTAAACATAATATTATGGAGCAGGTCTGTAGGCTCGCCTGGGACGATAAGCTTGATCAGGAGCATATCGAGGAGCTTATCCTTAAGATTATTCCAGGACCTAAGCCAGAGTACAGATGCTGTATCTATAAGGAAAGGGAGATAGTAAGACAGAGGATTAATCTGGCAATGGCTCAGAATCCTACGTACAATCCGGATTCCACCAACATTGTACAGGTTATTGATCCGGCCTGTGACGAGTGTCCCATCTCAGCATATTCTGTAACAGATAACTGCAGATTCTGTATGGGTAAGGCCTGTCTTAACTCCTGTCAGTTTGATGCAATTCATCCAGGTGACACCCACATGCACATAGATCCAACCAAGTGTAAAGAGTGCGGACGATGTGCGGCGGCTTGTCCATATAGCGCCATTGTTCATCTTGAAAGGCCCTGTAAGAAGGCTTGTCCGGTAGGGGCCATAACCTATGATGAATATGGCTACTGCAAGATTGATGAAGATAAATGTATCCAGTGTGGTCACTGCATTCACAGCTGTCCATTCGCAGCAATAGGTAGTAAGACCTTCCTGGTGGACATTATAAAAGCAATTAAGTCCGGAAAAGAAGTTATTGCCATGTGCGCACCGGCTACGGAGGGCCAGTTTGGAGAAGACATCTCCATGGCATCTATTAAGGAAGGCCTTAAGAAGCTTGGATTTGCAGATATGGTTGAGGTAGGACTTGGCGGTGATATGACTGCTGCCTATGAGTCAGAGGAATGGTCAGAGGCCCACAAGGAAGGCCGCAAGATGACCACCTCCTGTTGCCCAGCGTTTATCAACATGCTTAAGAAACACTTCCCGGACCAGTACAAGGAGAACATGTCTTCCACGGTTTCTCCAATGTGCGCCATCTCAAGATACCTTAAGGCCACAAGACCTGGCTGCGTAACGGTTTTTGTTGGACCTTGTATCGCCAAGAAGGCAGAGGCGGCAGATAAATCTGTTGAAGGCAATGCAGATTTTGTAGTGACCTACGGCGAGTTAAGGGCCCTGATGAGATCTAAGGATGTTAAGTTTGAACCTGTGACTGACAGCTATCAGGAATCCTCAGTATTTGGAAAACGCTTTGCATCCAGCGGAGGCGTTGCAGATGCAGTAATCGAATGTATGAAGGAAAGGGGCGAAGACACAGAAGGAATCAAACTCCTTGCAGCCCACGGAGGCCTTGAATGTAAGAAAGCCCTCACACTTCTTAAATTCGGTAAGCTTGAAGAAGACTTCATAGAAGGTATGGTTTGTCCTGGCGGATGCGTAGGCGGACCATCAAGGCATAAACATATATCAGAAATAAATAAAGCCAGAGAGACACTTATCTCCAAGGCTGACGACAGAAAAGTATTAGAAAATCTTAAGAACTACCCAATGGATAAATTCTCTATGCATAGAGACGGCACAATGTGACATGTGACTCGTAATGAGTAAAGGATTACTATGGGAAGAAGAGGTATTTTAAATACTACCAGTAAGCTAAAAGCTTCAAAAAGAACTATAGCTCACGCGATAATGATATTGTTTACTGCGTATTTCTCTATTATGTACAATAAGCACATTTTCTACTTCGAGAGTGCTAATGACGTGGTGGCAGGTATTGCTTATAGCCTTAAGTACGTGCCTATCATGGTTGTTACCGCTCTTGGAGGAGCTGTGCCAGGCATGATAAGTGTGCTTATTATCTTTTTATATCGTTCTATTATCTATAGTAGTTTTTCCTACATGACATTTATATATCTGGTTGTGGCATGTTTTATTGATGTTGTGGCTAAAAGAAAAGGCTTTAGCACCGTCAGTAAAACTGTCACTATCATGATCATAATGCAGCTTCTCGTTGGGGATCTCTGGGGAGTCCTCTTGTGGCTTTTTGCAGGAAACCCAGCAAGTGGACTTACTCTTAGCAGGATATTTATGTTCCTGATATATGAGACTCCAGGATGTGCTCTTGGCTGCTTTACTGTTTTCTTTATTCTTAAAAAGCTTCCACCTAAGTACAAGTTGTATTTTGAAAATGGAATATACTATGTTGACCCAAGCTATCTTTCTGACATGGATAGATATAAGGTGGAAGGTAAGGCTAAGCTTGGCCGAGTAGTGATGCAGGTCATTGTTTTGGAGGCCATTATCCTTGGATTTTCCGCAGAAATAGCTTCTAATACTCTTATTCCTAACATGAAGTACAGCAAGTCTGAGGAAAGAGAAGTTTATAACGAAGAGCGCTGGAAGGACGTATACAACGCTGAAAGACTGGAGGGCAGAATAGGAGCCCAGCTGGAGGCAGAGCTATATACGGATGGCATCAGTGGACCGATGTTTGGCTTTCTTAGCAATCTCCAGTTTAGTGTTAAGCTGGCCATGCTGATCTCTATCATAGTAATACCTATGGCTATTCTAGTTAACAGGTATGCCCAACGAAGAATTGCGAACCCTATCATGGAATTGTCTATGGCAGTGTCGGCTATTTATAATTCCAAGGATCCTGATATCAGCAAGAGCGTTGATCAGGTTCATAATCTTGAGATAGAGACCAATGATGAGATCGAGGATTTGTATAAGGCGGTGGATCTGACCTTCTACAGACTGATTGAATATATTGAGCTGGTTAAATCAAGACAGACTATTGAGGATCAGTTGCAGGTTGAAAAATCTGCCAACGAGGCCAAGTCCAGGTTCCTTTCAAATATCTCCCATGAGATCAGAACTCCTATCAATGCAGTTCTTGGTTTCGATGAGATGATCCTTAGGGAGACCAAGGATGAGACTGTGCTTCAGTATGCAAGGGATATTCAGAACTCTGGTAAAACTCTTTTGGCCCTTATCAATGATGTCCTTGACTTCTCCAAGATCGAGGCGGATAAGCTTGAGCTTGTGCCAGTTGAATATGATCTTAGCTCAGTTATTAACGACCTGGTTAATATGGCTACAGTTAAGGCTGATGAAAAGAAGCTTGAATTTAGCATAAACGTAAATGAGAATATTCCACATGTTTTGTTTGGTGATGAGGTCAGGATCAAGCAGTGTATCATGAATATCCTTACCAATGCCATCAAATATACCGAGAAGGGAAAAGTTACCCTTGATGTTGACTATGAGGAAGTTGAAAGCGACAGCAATGAGTTCGAGGAAACATCGGATATCTACCTCAAGATAAAGGTCATAGATACCGGAATCGGAATCAGAGAAGAGGATATGGATAAGCTCTCAGCAGCCTTTGAGAGAATTGATGAAAAGAGGAACAGAACCATCGAGGGTACCGGACTTGGAATCAATATCGTTAACAGACTGCTGGATATGATGGACTCCAAGCTGGATGTAAAGAGCGAATACGGAAAGGGTTCAGAATTCTCCTTCAATGTTATTCAGCGAGTTGTTGACTATGAACCTATAGGCGACTTCACCAAGACCTACAAAGAGTCTCTTAAAAATGCCAACGACTACAGAGAAAGCTTCCATGCACCAGACTGTAAGATCCTTGTGGTGGATGATACCAAGACCAATCTTACGGTTATCGAGGGTCTTCTTAAGCAGACCAAGATCGGCATCGATACAGCCACCAGCGGAATTGAAGCAATTGAGAAGGTCAAGAAAAAGAAATACGACATTATCTTTCTTGATCACAGAATGCCTGAGATGGACGGAATTCAGACCTTCCACGCCATGGAAGAGCTATCTGATAATCTTAATAAGGAAACGCCAATCATTGCTCTTACAGCCAATGCTATATCAGGATCCCGTGAGATGTACGTAAGAGAAGGCTTTGCCAACTATATGAGTAAGCCTGTGGATCCTAAGAAGCTTGAAGAGATGATCCTTATGTATCTGCCTGAGGATAAGGTGATCATGCCAGGAGATGAAAGATTCGTCTCCGATGCAGCAGAAGAGGATGAGAGACAGAAGGAAGCCATGGCTGATCTTCTTAAGGTTACCGGCGTAGATATAGAAGAAGCAATTTCCCGCTGCGGATCTGCTGATGTAGCAAGGGATGTTATGAAGGATTTCAGAATGGCCATCGACGAAAGGTCCGGCCTTATCGAGAAGTACGAAAGAGAAAGAGACCTTCACAACTATACTATTTATGTACACGGACTTAAGAGCTCTGCCAAGGCAATTGGTGCCATAGAGCTTTCAGAGCAGGCTGAATTCCTTGAACGCTGTGGTAACGAAAGGAATCAGGAGAAGATAAAAGAGCTTACTCCAGAACTTTTGGAGCTCTACAGAAGCTATCTTGTAAAGCTTAGCTCTTTATTCGAGGAAGAGGAAGAAGCTAAGCCTGAGATTCCTGTAGAGGAGCTGGAAAGTGCATTTGCATCCATCAAGGAATTTGTATCAGCCTCCTATTTTGACAGCGCTGATGACATCCTTAAGATGCTTGATGACTACCAGATTCCTGAGGGAAGTAAGGAGAAATACAACGAAGTTAAGCGACTTATGGCAGCAGTTGACAGAGATGGACTTTTAAATATATTGTAGAAGTAGTGCATGCTATGGAAGGATGTTGTTATGGATAAACGGGTTCTCCTAATTGGTCATGAAAAGAGTTTCATGGTAAATGCAATCGCAAAAGGACTGGAAAAGGAAGGCTATGCAGTTATATGTGCAGAGCCTAGTCAGGTGGCTATTAATGCCATCGAAGACAGACCTAAGATATATGTTTTATATCTTGGCGAAATGTCCAAGGAAGGTTCACAGCTCTTTACCTATATTCGCGAGGCTATTGATACTGAGCGATTCGACCTTCATCTTATCGGTAATAGAGAGGAGCTGGATCTGGCCCTTGCCATCATTGGTAAGGAGAAGGTTCAGGAGACCTATCTACGACCTCTTGATGTTAAAATCCTTGCTGAGAAGCTGGATACACTGGTGGATTACAGCGCCGTGGATGACAGCCTTAGAAAGAAAATACTTATCATCGATGATGATGGTGCTATGCTCAGAATGATGAAGACATGGCTTTCTGTAAAATACCATGTCTATATGGCAAGTTCTGGGAAGATAGCTCTGTCTTTCCTTGCCCAGACCCCTGTGGATCTCATTTTGCTTGACTATGAGATGCCTGTTATGAGTGGTCCGGACGTTCTTAAAGAAATCCGTGAAAACGACAAACTCAAAGATCTACCCGTTATTTTCCTTACTGCAAAAGACGATAAAGAAAGCGTTATGAAGGTTGTTAATCTAAAGCCAGAGAAATACCTTCTTAAGTCTATGCCTAAGGAAAAGCTTATAGGATCAATTGATGACTACTTTGCAATAGCTGAATACAAAAAATAACCTGGGGAAGGACTAACTATTTTATGATTTCGAAGTTGATTGACAAGATTGAAGCTACTGGTGCACCTATTGTTGTGGGACTTGATCCTAAGTTGGATTTTGTACCGGACGTGGTCAAGAAAAGATGTTTTGAGGAAAAGGGAGAGAATCTCGAAGGCGCTGCAGAAGCCTTCTGGCAGTTCAATAAAGAGATAATTGATAACATTTACGACCTTGTTCCTGCTGTTAAGCCACAGATTGCAATGTATGAAACTCTTGGTATTCCAGGACTTATCACCTATAAGAAGACTGTGGATTACTGTAAGGAAAAGGGTCTTGTAGTTATTGGAGATATTAAAAGAGGTGACATTGGATCCACTTCAGAAGCCTATGCTATCGGTCATCTTGGAAGTGTAACAATCGGTGGTAACAGCTTTAGAGGATTTGATGAGGATTTTGCAACTGTTAATCCTTACCTTGGTTCAGATGGTGTTAAGCCATTTATAAATGTATGTAACAAAGAGGACAGAGGAATCTTTGTTCTTGTTAAGACTTCTAATCCATCAAGTGGAGAGCTTCAGGATAAGCTTGTGGATGGAAGACCTATATATGAGCATATGGGCGAAATGGTAGAAAAATGGGGCCTTGAGTCCATGGATGGTTCTTATAGTAATGTTGGAGCTGTTGTTGGGGCTACTTATCCAGAAATGGGTAAGGTTCTTAGGGATATCATGCCACATGCCTACATTCTTGTACCTGGCTATGGAGCTCAGGGCGGCAAGGGTGCAGATCTTGTTCATTTCTTTAATAAGGATGGTCTTGGCGCTATCGTCAATTCTTCAAGAGGAATAATTGCAGCCTGGAAGAGCGAGGCTTACAGTAAGTTTGCTGACGGTAAGGTTGGAGAAGCTGCCAGAGCAGCAGTTCTTGATATGAAAAAAGATATAGCGGATGCTCTTTCATCCAGATAATTAACAGAGTGTGCTTTATAGAAAACGGAGCGCGGTTAGATGATTATCATGATAATAAAAATGATCCTGCTGGTAATGTTGTATCTCTTTTTCACTGCCATGGTCTGGCTGTGGACTAGAAAGTATGGGCTTAACAGACTTCACAAGCTGGCAATAGGTATCATATACGGAATAAGTGCTATCCTGGCCACCCATTATGGCGTATCCTTCGGGGATATGATCATTAACGTAAGGGATTTGGGACCTCTTATTGCAGGCCTTTTCTTTTCACCTTATGCTGGTGTGATCGCAGGTCTTATCGGCGGTGTAGAAAGATATATCGCTGGTACTTATTTTGGTGTAGGTACCTACACAAGGGTCGCCTGCTCTGTTTCCACGTGTCTTGCGGGCTTTGTGGCCCTTCTTATGAATAAAAAAGTTTTTAGAGGCAAGAAGCCATCTCCTGTGTACGCTTTCTTTATGGGTGCTGTAATGGAGGTGTTTCACATGTATGTCGTTTTTGTGACCCACAGAAGCGACATGCGTATGGCCTTTACCGTGGTTAAGACCTGTTCTGTTCCAATGATCATCTTTACAGGAATTGGTCTTGCCTGCTGTTCTATAATGCTCCAGTGCTTTACCGGTGAATGGAAGAATCCATTTGTAAAGCGGTCGGAGGAATCTATTTCAGTATCTCAGAAATTCCAGCGGTGGCTGTTCCTTGTAACATCCATAGTTGTTGTCTTTAGTTTCATTTTTTCTTTTACCCTTCAGAATCAGTCAGCCTATCAGAATAGTTGCTTATCCCTGGAAAAGTCAGCAGAACATCTTAAACAGCGCTATCTCCTTGGAGATACCAATATTCCTGATCAGAGTAATGTGGAGTTTGATTTCTTTACAGAGGATGGCCGTATCATTCAGGGGAGGCATAAGGGCGTCAGAATCCCGGAAGATAAGGTCAAGCTGGCAAAGAGCTATGAGGGAAAGACCTTTGAAGGCAGGATGTATGATGACAATTATCTTATCAGGGTGGATAGAGCTGATAAGGATGTGTTCCTTGTGGTTTACATGGTGGATGAAGAGGTTTACTGGTACAGAAACGCCATGGCCTATGAGACGGCTCTTTCAGACATTCTTTTGTTCACGGTTATTTATGTGCTGATCGCCTTTTTGGTTAATCAGATTGTTGTTATAAACATTCAGCTTGTGAATAAGTCTCTTAATAAAATCACAAATGGTGATCTTAACGAGGTGGTTCAGGTCAGGAGCTCCTCTGAGTTTGCGTCTCTTTCTGATGATATTAACCAGACGGTGCTGGTTCTTAAGAGCTATATTGATGCAGCGGAAAAGAGAATTGAACAGGAGCTTATCTTTGCTAAGACAATTCAGGAGAACGCTCTTCCTAAGACCTTTGTGTTCCCTGAAAGAGATGAGTTTGAGCTCTATGCATCCATGAAGCCTGCCAAGGAAATTGGTGGCGACTTCTATGATTTCTTTTTCATTGATATGAGTAGGATGGCCCTTGTTATTGCTGATGTATCCGGAAAGGGTATTCCGGCAGCTCTTTTCATGATGAGAAGTAAGACCGCCATAAGAAGCCTTGCTGAATCAGGACTGGAGCCTGCAGAGATCATATACAAGGCTAATAATGCCCTCTGCGAAGGTAATGACGCTGAGATGTTTGTCACTGTGTGGATTGGAATCATAGATCTTTGTACCGGTGTTATGAAGTGCGCCAACGCAGGCCATGAGTATCCTGCCATCATGCGTGCCGGCGGAGACTACGAGCTTTTAAAGGATAAGCACAGCCTTGCTCTTGCAGCCATGGAGAATCTAAAGGCCAAGGAGTATGAGATTACCTTGAATCCTGGAGATAAGCTCTTTGTATATACTGACGGTGTTCCTGAGGCCATTAATGAGAACGTTGAGCAGTATGGTACAGACAGGATGATCGAGGTTCTAAATGTGGTTAAGAACGATTCCATTCAGGACACTCTTGCAGGGGTTTCAGCCAGCGTCAATGCCTTTAAGGGCGATGCGGATCAGTTTGATGATATCACTATGCTGGGCTTTGAATTTAAGAAGAATATGAGGACCTGGGATCAGTAAATTTGTAACTTGTAGAGGGATTTTTGCAACTTAGACATCCCTGATTGCAACTTAACACCATAAATATTGTGAGTAAGCTCCTTTTGACGTAAGGTATGCATATGAAATGCAACGACTACTTCAAAAGGAGCTTATTAAAATGAAAACAATGACTATTGCAAAGAACAGAAACAGATTTTTCCAGGGACTTGATTTCCTTAGCTACGGACTTGAGATTTTTGCTTTTATCGGATTCGAGCTTTTGCTTGGTTACGTAATCGAATTTAACTTATATGGATGTGACTTCTCAGGATTTACAATGACCCAGACCATCATTCACTGGACACTTACAATTGCTGTTTGGCTGTTCGGAGCATGGTACGTTGTTAGAGAGTGCGCTAAGAAATCAGGCGTTGACCTTTTTAAGAACATTGAGGAAAAGAGCCTTATCCAGGGCGCAAAAGAGATGTCTCTTCTTCAGTGGGTACTTCTCATTGCTGGAACAGTAATGTGTCTTATCTCCACATGGATTGATTGGGGCGGAAGCAAGGTCTTAAGAGAGATTAAGAGTAACGGCGTTCTTTTCCCAATGCAGTATCTTTACTATCTTGCAGAAGTTGTAATGGTGACCCTGATCATCGTTTTTGGTCAGTACGCATTTGAAAAGTGGTTTAAAAATGATAAGATTCCTTTTGGAGGAATTCTTGTAGGTCTCACTTGGGGCCTTGGCCACTGGTTCACAAAGGGATCCCTTGGAATGGGCATCTATACAGCAATCGGTGGATTTGTATTCGGAGGCGCATACCTTCTTACAAACAGAAACATTAAGCTTACATACTTATTCCTCTGCATCATGTTTATTCTGTAAGGGGACACAATGAAGTTCATTAAGACCAGAGAAGAAGATTTAGAAGAAAACTATTTAGAATTACATTACGACGAGATAGATGAGGAGACTGCCGCAGTGATGGAAAGGTTGCGGCCTGCTCTTAAATATATCGAGGGAACCGCAGATGGCAAGAAACTTACAGTACCACTGGCGGACATGTTCTACTTTGAAACCGTGGACAGAAAGACCTTTGGATATACTAAGGATTCCTGCGTGGAGGTAAAAGAGACCCTGCAGGGAATCATCGATGAGTATGAGAAGGTTGGATTTGTAAGAATCAGCAAGTCTTCGGTGGTTAATCTCTACAAAATCAAAAGGCTTCAGGGTGACCTTAATATGAGAACCCTGATCTATCTTAAGAATGACGAGTGCCTGGTTATGAACAGAGGCTACAGAGCGGAGTTCTATGCGGCACTTAATAAACTCCAGGGGAGGAAGAAGCCATGAAGCTCATAAATAGAAGCAATTTCATATCTATCGTCTGCGTCAGCTTTACGCTGATCGTCTGTGGCAAGCTTCTTTTTGAGAAGAGCCTTGGCTTTACAGACATCTACTATACTGAGAATATTTTCACATGCCTTGGAATCTCTGTTCTTGCAACAGCTATTCTTTCGCTTCATTACTATTTACAGCGCTTTCCATTTGTTCCTGTGGTTGTGGGCCAGTACCTGCTACTGATCGGAGTGGTGTTTGCAGCTATCTGGATTGGAGGACATTTTACTGAGAATGCGCCATCTGCTTATAGAGATATGTTCGTATCTGTTACAATTCCTTATGTTGTAGGTGCAATAGTCTATTATGTCAGCTTTTTTATGCAGATCAGGAAAGCCAATCAGGTGTTCATGAATCTGGATGGGGAAGAATGATTTGTTAGAATTGCGGAGATTAAAGTCGCAAGTATATTGGATACCGGATATGAGGATGCTTCTTTTGACGGGGTCATAGCCCATGCGGTATTTGACTACCTGATTGTTGCGGATGCCAAGAGAGCGGTGGAATGCTGTTCCATCCATATGACTGGGAGGAGATAGATGAGCTTGTCCAGGGCTGTGACGTGGTGTACAAGGCAGATAAGGGAAAACGGGAGCGAGTGGTGATACTAAGAAAGTAAAGGGAGGATTTTACGGCTCTTTATTCATTTTCTCCCAAAAAGATGCAGAGAATCTTCGGGCCAAACGTCTGTATTTATGATTTCCCAGAAAAAGCAGTAAGGAATTGAAGCTGATGAACTAATCTAGTTGCAAGCATACTGCTAAAAAACAGAAAACTTGTTTTAAGCAGTAAGATTAGGCGTACAAAAGTTGCCTACAAGCTAATTTGTGGGATTCAGTACTGCTTAAAAAGAAAAAATAAAGATAAAGACGTAGCACATTTTTTTCTTGGCATCCAAAATTTGAAAAGCTCTAAAAAAGCCGTAAACTCTGGGAAATGTATATTACCACTCGCCATGCGCGACAAGGCGAATTCATAGAATGCTGACGCATTCTATTTCATCCGTCTTGTCGCCTTATAGGCTGATTCCGATATGTGCCGATTTGTGAGCAAGCTCCCATCGGCCCAATCGGAAATCATCCTGCATGGCTCATTATATTCGAAGTTATTTTCTTCTCCGTACCATTGATGAGCTATAATAGAAAGGTATGGAGGGGAATATGAGAAGAAAGATAGCAATTATTGAACTTGTTATATTGGTGGCTGCAACGCTGGGGTGCAGCGCAGTTCAGGGGGATGGTAGCAGCGCTGATCCATCAGCTGTCAGCGAAGACGCAAATGCAGGTAATATCAATGGCGCTGCAGATCAGAATGGCGCTGCAGATCAGGATGGCGCAGCGGGCCAGAGCAATGCCACTAATTCAGGCAATTCATCCGCCGCAAATAACGCAGCCGGCGTAACACCCGCTTCAGGCGCAGATGTTGTTATCACAGAAATCTCAAACAACAATCTCCCATCAGGCGATTTCCAGCTTGATGTTTCCTTCCCGGATTGGCAGGACAAGCCAAGCAGCACCTATGCTGTAAATAACAGAGTCAGTTTCTATGGATATGAGGACCAGGGTGTAATCTATGTATGCCCAGATTCCGACTGCGATTCCTTTTCTCTATATATCAACGGTTACCAGATTCCTACTGATAACATCGAAACTTCCCACAATTACCAGCTAGATATTTCCGCAATCGCCGTAAATGGCATCAACTCTATCCAAGTAAGTGATGTGACAAGTGGAAATGTAAGAGTCGCAATCCCTTACCCCGTTGTAATCAGTGGAACCCTTGAAGATAGCGGCATCTCAGCAGATGCCATTGACGTAATAGACAAGATAATCACTGCGGACATCGAGAATGGCTTCTCCAGCGCCCAGCTTGCAATTGTTAAGGATGGTAAGCTGGTCTATGCAAACAGCTGGGGCAACATAAGAACCTACGACGAAAAGGGCAATCTCGTGGATGAAGCCCCTGTAACCAATGATTCTCTCTATGATCTTGCTTCCAACACCAAGATGTACAGCGTAAACTACGCCATCCAGTACCTTATGACCAATGGTCAGATTTCTCTGGATGCCAGAATCGTTGATATTCTGGGAAAAGAGTTTGCGGATGACACCATAGAAATCGCCTACGAAGGGTATGATGCAGTATCCCTTGAGACCAACAAGGCCTGGAAGTCCTCTGTCACCGTAAAAGACCTACTTATGCACCAGGGAGGATTCCCGGCAGGCCCTAACTACTATAATGACAGGTACGATAACGCCACCTTTGACTTTGATTCTGATAATGAAAATATCCTCTACGTAGGAACAGGCGCAGACGCTGCCGCAAGAGAAGAGACTCTTAAGCAGATATGCAGGACTCCTCTTATGTACAAGCCTGGAACCCAGACTCTGTACAGCGATGTGGATTATATGGTGCTTTGCTACTGCATCGAGAAGATAACAGGAAAGAGGCTTGATGACTATCTAAAAGAAATATTCTGGGATCCCATGGGACTTACCCACGTGACCTACAATCCACTGGAAAATGGCTTTAGTAAAGAAGACTGCGTAGCTACAGAGCTTATGGGAAACAGCCGCGACGGCAATCTTCACTACACCGGAATCCGCACAGACACTGTCTGGGGAGAGGTTCACGACCCAAATGCCTACTATTGTATGGACGGCGTTTCAGGCCACGCAGGCATGTTTTCTAATGCTTCAGATCTTGCAATCCTTGCATCCGTCATGCTTACAGGAAGTTTCGGTGAGAATAAGTTCTTTTCACAGGAAGTTCTTGATCAGTTCGTGGCGCCAAAGAGTCTTGAAGTTCCAACCTATGGCCTTGGCTGGTGGAGAGAGGCAGATCACGGAAGAGACCGGTACTTTGGCTCAGTGACAAGCTCCAGAACCTATGGACATCAGGGCTTTACAGGAACACTTACCATGATCGATCCAGATAACAACATGGTCATAGTTCTTTTAACCAATAAGATACATTCAACGCTGCTGCCGGGAGATGAGACTCTAAGCGCCTTTAGGGGCAATTACTACACCACATCAAGTCTTGGCTTTGCGCCTGAGATAATACAGATGGGGCTAGAGGATAAGGATTCAGGAACCGCGATCTACAAGAGCCTTCTGGCTGACATGATCGCAGACTCCCAGAGGAAGCTTGATTCAAGCGGCATTACAGATCCAATGCATCCAAGAAAAAGAGCTCACGAAGCACTGCTATCGGTTTATGACTTACTGTAAATTCCACAAGACCAATAGCTAAGCCACTTCCGGGATTTTTGACTAATGCTCAACTAATGTGCATAAAGGTCTTTTCTGTGCAGATATTTATGGTATAATGATGTCGAATATTACAGCAATATTTATTATTAACTAGAAATATAGATAAATAAAGGAGTTTGAGGGGTATGGAAAGGTACAAGGAAGAATTTATCGAGTTTATGGTAGACAGCAATGTTCTTAAGTTTGGTGATTTTACACTTAAGAGCGGCAGGAAGTCTCCATTCTTTATGAACGCTGGAGCTTATGTTACAGGTTCTCAGCTTAGAAAGCTTGGCAACTATTATGCCAGAGCAATTCACGATACCTTTGGTCTTGAGTTTGACGTTCTGTTTGGACCAGCTTATAAGGGAATTCCACTTTCAGTAGTTACAAGCTGTGCTATCAGCGAATTATACGGCAGAGAGATCAGATACTGCTCTAATAGAAAAGAGATCAAGGATCACGGCGATAAGGGTATCCTTTTAGGAAGTAAGCTTCGCGACGGTGACAGAGTTCTCATCATCGAGGATGTTACAACATCAGGTAAGTCCATTGAGGAGACAGTGCCTATTATTCAGGAGCAGGCTGACTGCGATATCGTAGGTCTTATGGTTTCTCTTAACAGACAGGAGAAGGGCCAGGATTCAGATATGAGCGCCCTTGATGAAATCAAGGAGAGATACGGATTTTCAGCAAATGCCATCGTCACTATGGACGACGTTGTAAGCTATCTCTACAACAGACCAATCGATGGAGAAGTTCTTTTGACCAAGGATATCAAGAAGTCTATCGACGAATACTACGCTGAGTACGGCGCAAAAAGAGATTGATCAGGAGGTTTAGACTATGGATGAGCATACATACAAGGTATTAGGTAGCACAGGCGGACTTAATATTGCCTTTGGAGTAATCTCAATCGTGGCAGGAATTGCCACTGGAGTGCTTCTTATCGTTAGTGGAGCCAAGCTTTTAGGAAGTAGAAAAAGAATAATTATATGAAGATTTTAAAAGCCCTGAAAACCAAGTTAAAAAAGTTTGAACCGTCTAGAGAAAAGTACATGTTTACTGACAATAGACACCCTGAGAAGGGGATAATGTCAGCAATTTTAGGTGCTTTATCTGTAGCCACACTGATGGCAGCAGTTTTTTTCACATACAAGAATGGTGGACAGGCTCTAGCTAAATATGCCGTAGCAGCTCTTGTTGCGGCATTATTTTCTGCAGTTGGACTGGTGCTTGGCATCATGTCCAGATTTGAACGCGACATTTTTAAGCTATTCCCGAATCTTGGAATAATACTTAATTCTGTGGCGTTTGTTTTTGTTGTGTTTATATTCATTATTGGTTTGATGTAAAAACGATAATTTAACACCACATATAATAAGAAAAGAAATAAGTGGCACAATATTTGGTGGTGTGTTATTATACTAGGGATTTATACTTGATTTTTTTGTTGGAGGAAGATCATGGCACAGGTTGGAATTGTAATGGGGAGCGATTCAGATATGCCAGTAATGGCCAAGGCTGCTGATATTCTTAAGGAGCTTGGCATTTCTTATGAGATGAGAATCATATCTGCTCACAGAGAACCCGATGAATTTTTTGAATATGCTAAGACAGCTGAGGAGAAGGGCTTTAAGGTTATCATAGCAGGCGCAGGAATGGCAGCTCATTTGCCAGGTATGTGTGCAGCTATTTTCCCTATGCCTGTAATTGGCATTCCAATGCACACAACTTCCCTTGGTGGTCGTGATTCATTATATAGTATTGTTCAGATGCCTACAGGAATCCCTGTAGCTACAGTTGCAATAAATGGCGGAGCCAATGCAGGTATTTTGGCAGCCAAGATTCTGGCAACAAGTGATAAAGAAATCCTATCTAAACTTAAAGCGTATACAGCGTCCCTTAAGGACAGCGTGGTGGCTAAGGACGCAAGACTTCAGAAAGTAGGTTACGAAGCCTATTGATGTAACATAACTTGATACAAAAGTTGCATCAGCTTTCTGTTTGGTGCAGCTCTGTATATATAATTTATAAGAAATGAGGAGTTATTATGGCACTGGATTACAAGAAAGCTGGCGTAGACATTGAGGCAGGATATAAGTCTGTAGAACTTATGAAGGCTTATGTTAAGGAGACAATGAGAGAAGAGGTACTTGGTGGCCTTGGAGGATTTTCAGGAGCTTTTTCTCTTAGCAAGATCAAAGAGATGGATGACCCGGTTCTTTTATCAGGAACTGATGGTGTTGGAACCAAGATCAAGCTTGCATTTCTCCTTGATAAACACGATACCATAGGAATCGATGCAGTTGCGATGTGCGTTAACGACGTTGCATGCGCTGGCGGTGAGCCATTATTTTTCCTTGATTATATTGCCTGTGGCAAGAATATTCCTGAGAAGATCGCAGCAATCGTAAAGGGTGTTGCCGAGGGCTGTAAGCAGTCTGATGCTGCTCTTATTGGCGGTGAGACAGCTGAGCATCCAGGTCTTATGCCTGAGGATGAGTACGACGTAGCTGGTTTTGCTGTTGGTGTTGTTGATCGTAAGGACATGATCGACGGCAGCACTATTAAGGACGGCGATGTTCTCATCGGTGTTGCTTCAACAGGTGTTCATAGTAACGGTTTCTCTCTTGTACGTAAGGTCTTTGATATGACTAAAGAGAGCCTTGAGACTTACTATGATGAGCTTGGCACAACTCTTGGAGAGGCACTTCTTACTCCAACAAGAATTTACGTTAAGATGATGAAGTCCATTAAGAATGCAGGGGTTAAGGTTAAGGGCTGCAGCCATATCACAGGTGGCGGCTTCTATGAGAACATCCCTAGAATGCTTCCTGATGGAATTAAGGCTGTTGTTGAGAAGAACAGCTATGATATTCCTCCAATCTTTACTCTTATGCAGAAGAAGGGACAGATTGAGGATCACATGATGTACAACACTTACAACATGGGCCTTGGCATGGTGCTGGCAGTTGATCCAGCTGACGTTGACAAGACAATGGAAGCTATCAAGGCTTCTGGCGACAAGGCATGGGTAGTTGGTAAGTGCGCTGCAGGTGATAAGGGCGTAGAGCTTATCTGATGCAGCAGCCCGAATCACTCGCTGATGAGGGCGTGAGTACATGATTCAGGAGTGAGCATGCACTTGCCAAAGGCAACTGGAATGTGCATGCGAATACATTTACGAAGGGACGGAGTAAATGCAAATCGCAGTAATGGTGTCTGGTGGCGGTACCAACCTCCAGGCAATTATAGATGCAATAGACAGCGGGAAGATCACTAATACTGAGATCTGTCTTGTATATAGTAATAATCCCAATGCCTATGCTATAGAAAGAGCTAAGAAGGCAGGAATTCCTTATGCAGTTAAGAGCCCTAAGGAATTCGCAGACAGAAAAGATTTTAATGAAGCTCTTTTACAGATACTTAAGGATGCAAATCCAGATCTCATCGTGCTGGCTGGATGCCTTGTGGTTATTCCAGAGAGCGTGGTTAAGGAATTTGCAGGCAGAATAATCAATATTCATCCATCTCTTATTCCATCATTTTGTGGAACAGGCTTCTATGGACTTAAGGTTCATGAGAAGGCTCTGGAGAGAGGTGTCAGAGTATCAGGAGCCACAGTTCACTTTGTGGACGAGGGAACAGATACAGGACCTATTATTTTGCAAAAGCCCGTTATGATACAGCCTGATGATACAGCAGAGGTTCTTCAGAAGCGCATCATGGAGCAGGCTGAGTGGAAGATTCTTCCTATGGCTATCGATCTTATTGCTAATAACAGGGTTAAGATTGTGGATAACAAGGTTGTAATCGACGGATATTGTGATTTAAGTTTGTAATTTGTTCGTTTTACGAGTTTAATCTGGGGAATTAAGAAAGGAAAAGAGTACTGTAATGAAGGTTTTGATTGTTGGTGGAGGCGGCCGTGAGCACGCTATTGCAGAAGCAGTTTCTAGAAGTAAGAGAGTAGATAAGATTTATTGCGCACCAGGTAATGGCGGAATTGCTGAGCTTGCAGAGTGTGTGCCTATTACTCCAATGGAATTTGACAAGCTTGTTTCTTTTGCCAAGGAAAAAGAGATTGACCTTACCATCGTAGGTATGGATGATCCACTGGTTGGCGGTATTGTAGACGTATTTGAGGCTGAGGGCCTTAGAGTATTCGGACCTAGGAAGAATGCTGCAATACTTGAGGGAAGCAAGGCTTTTTCAAAAGATCTTATGAAGAAGTATGGAATTCCTACAGCAGCCTATGAGACCTTCGATGATGCCGACAAGGCAGTTGAGTACTTAAAGAATGCTAAATTCCCTATTGTTCTTAAGGCTGACGGTCTGGCACTTGGAAAGGGTGTTCTTATCTGCAACACATTGGATGAGGCTCTTGCTGGTGTAGACGAGATCATGAGAGATAAGAAGTTTGGTGATGCTGGTAACCACATGGTCATTGAGGAATTCATGACTGGTAGAGAGGTTTCAGTTCTTTCATTTGTAGATGGCAAGACCTATAAGCTTATGTCATCTGCTCAGGATCACAAGAGAGCAGGAGATGGAGACACAGGTCTTAACACAGGCGGTATGGGCAACTTTTCACCTAGCCCATTCTATACAGAAGAGGTTGATAAGTTCTGCAGAGAGCACATCTATGGTAAGACTGTAGAAGCTATGGCTGCAGAGGGCAGAGAGTTTAAGGGAGTTATCTTCTTTGGACTTATGCTTACACCTGAGGGACCTAAGGTTCTTGAATACAATGCAAGATTTGGTGACCCTGAGGCACAGGTTGTGCTTCCAAGGCTCAAAACTGATATAATTGATGTGTGTGAAGCTTGCATTGATGGAAAGCTTGCAGAGACTGATCTTGAATTCGAGGATAAGGCAGCTGTCTGCGTTGTCCTTGCAAGTGAAGGATATCCGGTTAAATACGAGAAGGGTAAGCTTATATCCGGCCTTGAGAATTTCAAGGGTAAGGATGGCTATTACTGCTTCCATGCCGGAACCAAACTGACCGACCAGGGGGTAGTTACAAATGGCGGAAGAGTTTTGGGCATTACAGCTAAGGGAGACACCTTAAGTGAAGCCCGTGCCAAAGCTTATGAGGCTACAGAGTGGGTCAGCTTTGAGAATAAGTATATGCGTCACGATATAGGTAAGGCTATCGATGATGCGAAGGAGGTAAAATGAATAAAAAGTTAGGGAAGAGAATAGGAGCAATTGTACTATCTTTAGCAATTGTGATAGGTATCATCTTTAGTGCTGCTCTTGAAGCTTTTGCTTATACACCTACCACAGGAACTGTTACATCAGACAATGTTAAGGTTAGAGAGTCTGCCAGCACAACAGCTAAGCAGGTATCAAGTCTTAAGAATGGCGATGTTATCGATATTGTTGACGAGGCTACAGATGCTTCAGGCTATGTATGGTACAAGATAAGAGTCAACAAGAGTGAATACGGATATGTAAGAAGTGACCTTATTAAGAAGGAGGGTGGTTCTTCATCTTCCACCACAACTACCACAGACACTTCTACAAGTAGTTCTGAGACAACAACCAAGACCACGGAAAGTAATTCCTCTGCGGCTTCACTTCCAGAGACAAGCGTTGTTTCTGTAGATCAGAAGAGCGCAACAGTTCTTGCTGACAGTGCTAACGTTAGAAAGGGTGCTGGAACAGGCTACGACGTAGTTGGTAAGGTAACTAAGGGAACAACAGTTACTATTACAGGTGAGGCTACAGGAACAGATTCCAAGACCTGGTATCAGATCACATTTGGCGACAAGACAGGCTTCCTTAGAAGCGATCTTCTTGAGATCTCAGATGCTCCAGTAGAGGTAACTGAGGTTGCTGAAGGAGAGAACACTGAAGGTACTGAGAACGCTGAGGGTGAGAATGCAGAAGGCGAGAATCAGGAGACAGAAACTAGTTCAGGTACAGGTGTTGCCAGTGAAGTAGGCGACGGAACATATTCACTTGTTTATCTTACAGACGAAGAGGGTAACGGAGTATGGTACCTTTACGATAACGTTCAGTCCACAAGAGTTAAGGTTAACGACCTTGTAGAAGTTGCTGGCAAAGCAGATTCAGCAATTAAGACAGCTGAGAAGTATAAGAGATATCCAGTTATCATCATTATCCTTGGTATCCTTGTGGCAATCTTAGTTGGCGGAGTTGTATATCTTGCTCTTAAGCTTAGAGATTCTCTTTATTATGAGGATGAAGAGGAGGAATACGATCGCTACTCAGACAACAGACGTGATGGCGGCATGAGAGAGCGTGTTCCTGCAAGACGTGACAGAGATGTAGAGAAGGACGACGAGTCTAAGAAGCAGCGCCCTAGAAGAAATCCAGAGGATGACAGAGAAGAAAGAACTGTCAGACCTGCAAGACCTAGAAGATCTGAGGACGAGTATGAGAATCGTTCAACTAGAAGAGAAAGAGAAGAGGCACCTGAGCGTCCATCAAGAAGAGATAGAGAGGAAGCTCCTGAGCGTCCACTTAGAAGGGACAGAGATGAGGAGGTTCGCCCATCAAGAAGACCTGAAGAGGACGACAGAGATCGTAGAGACAGCAGAAGAGATGACTACGACAGACCAAAGCCTTCTCCAAAGAGAAGAGCTAAGAACTTCATCGGCGACGAGGATGATTTCGAGTTCGAATTCCTTGATCTTGATGATGACAAGTAATTAGAATAGTTTAGGGGGTTAAAAGAGATAGCTCTTTTAACTCCCTTTTTTATGATATAGGAAATTTCTCCGAAATTCCTATATCATAAAAAAAGCTCCGCTATGGATGCGTACTCGCGCGATAGGTAAATGTTGCATAAATGCAACCGCGCTCGGCGCGAGCATGTTGCAAGCAACATGCTTTCTTGGTCATTTGACTATAATCTGTTATCTGTTATACTTAATATATCACAGAGAAATGGAGGCGGATATGATCATCGAAATTGATTTTAATAGTGGTGAAGCCATATACGTTCAGCTATGTAATCAGATCATATTGGGAATTGCCACGTCTCAGTTTCGTGAAGGCGAGCAATTGCCTAGTGTAAGACAGCTTGCTGAGACAATTGGTATCAACATGCATACGGTCAACAAGGCATATTCGATCCTGCAGCAGGAGGGCTTTGTTAAGATAGACCGCAGAAGAGGCGCGGTAATAGCCATAGATATCAATAAGCTTAAGGCACTTAGTCAGGCAGAATCAGAACTGGCGGTGGTTCTTGCAAGAGCCATATGTAAGGGCCTTAACAGACAGGATATTCACGGACTAGTTGACAAACTATATGATGATTACGAGAACAGTTAATACTCGGGAAAGGACTGACTAATATGAATTCTAAGTTTACAGTCATGGCTGAGGACGCACTTAAGCTTGCCAAGAAGACAGCTAGAAGTCTCAAACTTAACTATGTTGGAACAGAGCATATCTTAATGGGACTTATCTTGGAAGATGGAAGTGTGGCTTCAAGGATTCTTATAGATAATGGAATAGATGAGAATCGTATGATGGACATGATAAGAGATCTTATCGTGCCTGATAGTAATGTACGTACCCTGGATAGGGACGGCTTTTCTCCAAGAGCTGAGAAGGTTCTGGAGGAGGCCCACAGAATGGCAGAGAGATTCCATTCTCCTAACACAGGTACAGAGCATATTCTTCTGGCACTTATTAAGGAGGGAGAGAACGTTGCTGTAAGACTTATTAGCACACTCAACGTCCCTGCTCAGAAGATTTATGCAGAGACTCTGGCTGCCATGGGCGAGGACCCTAATCTGGTAAAAGAGGACCTTGGCAAGAAGGTAGCACCTAAGACTGGCAAGAAGGCTTCTATTCTTGCTCAGTATAGTAGAGATATGACAGCTCTTGCTGTTGAGAATAAGTTGGATCCCGTTATCGGAAGAGAACGCGAGATCAAGCGCGTAATCCAGATCCTTAGTAGAAGAACCAAGAATAACCCTTGCCTTATCGGTGAACCAGGCGTTGGTAAGACTGCAGTTGTAGAGGGGCTTGCCCAGAGAATCGCAGCAGGAGATGTTCCTCTTACAGTTCAGAATAAGCGTCTTATGACCCTTGACCTTTCAGGTATGATCGCAGGCTCCAAGTACAGAGGTGAGTTCGAAGAGCGTATCAAGAAGGTTATCAAGGAAGTTGCTGATGACGGCAATATCATTCTTTTCGTAGATGAGATGCACACCCTTATTGGTGCCGGCGGCGCAGAGGGTGCCATTGATGCATCCAACATTCTTAAGCCTTCTCTTGCAAGAGGCGAGATTCAGATGATCGGTGCCACTACCATCAGTGAGTTCCGCAAGTACGTTGAGAAGGATGCAGCTTTAGAGCGTAGATTCCAGCCAGTTAACGTGGATGAACCTACCAAGGAAGAGGCTACAGAGATCCTTAAGGGTGTTGTAAGTAAGTACGAGGAGCACCACAAGGTTACTATTACAGAGGAAGCTCTGAAGGCTGCTGTAGATCTTTCTGAGAGATATATCAATGACCGTAACCTTCCAGATAAGGCCATCGATCTTATTGATGAGGCTGCTTCTGCTGTAAGACTTCGCACTATGGGAGCTCCACAGAAGGTTAAGGACATTGAGGTTAAGATAAAAGAGCTTGATTCAGCCATCGAGGAAGCCCTTAAGGCTTCAGACTTTAAGAAGGCTGGCGAACTTAACAAGGAGCAGAATCAGCTCATGGCCAAGCTTTCAAGAGTCAAGAACTCTGAGAAGCGCAAAGAGAACGGCTCAGGCTATATTGTTAATGAGAACGACATCGCAGAGGTTGTGGCTCAGTGGACCAGAATCCCTGTTAAGAAGATTGCAGAGAAGGAATCAGAGAAGCTCCTTAAGCTTGAGAGCATCCTTCATAAGAGAGTTATCGGTCAGGAGGATGCTGTTAAGGCAGTATCTAAGGCTATCAGAAGAGGCCGAGTAGGTCTTCAGGATCCTAACAGACCAATTGGATCCTTCCTGTTCCTTGGACCAACCGGTGTAGGTAAGACAGAGCTTTCCAAGGCCCTTGCTGAGGCTATGTTTGGTGATGAGAACGCTCTTATCAGAGTAGATATGTCAGAGTACATGGAAGGCCACTCCGTATCCAAGATGATCGGATCACCTCCAGGATATGTGGGCTTTGACGATGGCGGTCAGCTTTCTGAGAAGGTTAGAAGACATCCTTACTCAGTAATCCTCTTTGATGAGATTGAGAAGGCTCATCCTGATATCTTTAACGTGCTCCTTCAGGTTCTTGATGATGGACACATTACAGATTCCAAGGGCAGAAAGGTAAGCTTTAAGAACACAATCCTCATTATGACATCCAACGTTGGTGCCCAGAGAATTGTTGATCCTAAGAAGCTTGGCTTTGGCGCTGGCGATGATGCCAAGAAGGACTACGAGGATATGAAGTCAGGCGTAATGGAAGAGGTCAAGAAGCTCTTTAAGCCTGAGTTTATCAATAGAATTGATGAGATCATGGTATTCCATACCCTTACTGAGAAGGAGATGATGGAGATCGTGACCCTGCTTTCACAGAACCTTAGCAAGAGATGTAAGACCCAGATGGGTATTAACCTTACAATCTCTCCAGCTGTTAAGAAGTTCCTGGTAGAGAAGCATTCTGACGCCAAGATGGGTGCAAGACCTCTTAAAAGAGCTATCCAGTCAACCATCGAGGATGCAATGGCAGAGGAGCTCTTAAAGGGCAATATCAAGGTCGACACAGATGTAACTGTTACCCTTAACAAGGACAAGATCGAGTTCAAGTCCACAGCTAAGAAGGCAGCGACCAAGACAGCAGCTAAGAAGACTGTAGCCAAAAAAGCTACAGCTAAAAAGACAGTTACAAAGAAAACAACGGCAAAGAAAACTGCTGCTAAGAAAACCGCAGTAAAGCCCGTAAATAAGGCAAAAACAGCCACCAAAAAGAATAACAAAAAGTAATGAAAATTTAATTTTACATTAGGCCGTCATGAATTATAATGTAAGTAACATTAAGGAGTTTTCTATTCATGGCACTAATGGATAGATTTTCAGATTGCAGGAGGATTTAGTATGGCTGTCGTAGAACAGTTGATAAGAGCAGAACAGGATGGAAGCATCAGCTTTGGTAATTACCAGCTTCCAGAAAAGAAAAAACTTGAGAACTTCGAGCACAACGGCAACGTTCTTAAGGTTAAGACTTACAAGGATATCACTAAACTTGAAAGCAATGAAAACTTTGTTTATGAATCAGTACCAGGAACAGCAGTTACAGGATTTAAGGAGACAGAGAACGGAGTAAGCTTTAACGTAGAGGGTGAGAGCGATGCTCAGATCACATTAGGTCTTTTGGAAAATACTGAATACAGCGTATATGTTAACGGAAATAGTATTGGAAAGATGAGCACCAACCTTGGAGGAAAGCTTAATCTTAGCGTTGAACTTTCTGGTAAGGGAGAAGCGCAGGTTAGAGTAGAGAAATAAGATTAAAGATTAAAGATCAGAGGTGGAGCTTTTTAGGTAACTAAGAAGCTCCATTTTAATTGGGGGAGTATGTATGGCAACTAAGATGAAGAACGTGTTCTATTGTCAGAGCTGTGGCTATGAATCATCTAAATGGATGGGACAGTGCCCAGGCTGTAGAGAGTGGAATACCTTTGTTGAGGAGCCTGTTAAGGTTCCGTCTAAGTCGGGAAGTGCTAAGGATAGCAGGGGAGCTTCCTCTTCTTCTAATTCCAAGCCTCTTTCACTTTCAGAGATCGTGATGACTGATGAGGAAAGAGCTGATACCCACATTGGTGAACTTAATAGAGTCCTGGGTGGAGGTCTTGTAAAGGGATCTCTTATTCTTGTGGGCGGAGATCCTGGTATTGGTAAGTCTACCCTTCTTCTTCAGGTGGCGGGAAATCTCTCGGGCGATGATAAGAAAGTTCTTTATATATCAGGTGAGGAATCTCTTAAGCAGATCAAGCTAAGGGCCAACAGAATAGGTGAGTTTAAGGAAAGTCTCAAGTTCATGTGTGAGACTAATCTTGGCACCATTGAAGAGGCTATTATCAGGAGTAATCCTGATGTTATTATCATTGACTCCATACAGACCATGTATAATGAGGCGGTTTCTTCAGCTCCTGGAAGCGTATCCCAGGTAAGGGAGTCCACATCTGTACTTCTACGGATTGCCAAGAGCATGAATATCTCCATATTTATCGTAGGTCACGTTACTAAGGAAGGTCAGGTGGCTGGTCCAAGAGTCCTTGAGCATATGGTGGATACAGTTCTTTATTTTGAGGGAGACAGACACGCCTCCTACAGGATCTTAAGGGCTGTTAAGAACAGATTTGGTTCCACCAATGAGATCGGAGTCTTCGAGATGGAGGAAAAGGGTCTCATGGAAGTGTCCAATCCATCGGAGTTTATGATAGATGGAAGACCTCACGATGCCAGCGGATCTATTGTTACCTGCTCTGTTGAGGGAACAAGGCCCATCCTTATTGAGATTCAGGCCCTTGTGTGCCGTAGTAACTTTGGTATCCCAAGACGCCAGGCCAACGGAACGGACTATAACAGAGTTAACCTGCTTATGGCGGTTCTTGAAAAGAGAATCGGCCTTATGCTGGGGGATCAGGATGCCTATGTTAACCTGGCAGGCGGAATGAAGATAGCTGAGCCATCTCTGGACCTTGGAATATGCCTTGCTATCATATCCAGCTTTAAGAATAAGCCTATAAGTGAGGATACAATTGCCTTTGGAGAGGTAGGTCTTTCTGGAGAGGTGCGTTCAGTTAATATGGCGGAGAGCAGAGTTCAGGAAGCTCAGAAGCTGGGCTTTAAAGTCTGCATTGTGCCTAAGGCGTTAGAGAGCAAGCTCAAGAAGAGCTTTAAAGATATTGAAATCCGCGGTGTTTCTTCAGTTGCGGATGCTATGGCGCTGATATAACGCATGAATTCTAGTAATTTCTTGTGGATAATATCTCAAGATGCGGTTATAATCATAAACGGCAGGAAAAATTGCAAAAATAATCCAAAATATGATGAGTTATGTGATGTTTTATTTGCTATGATATAACAGTATGATTTATATAGATTTTAGGGAGTCGGAACGGTGAATAACCATAAGCATGCAAGGATTGCTCTTCTTATGAGTATGGCTATTGGTGTAGCGGTTTTCCAGAATAGCTACTCCACTATCTCTGTCTATGCTAGTGAGGGCGTACAATCAACAAATGGGGAATTGTCAGATGAAGTGACTAATGGGGATGTCACAGATGACAATTATGAGAAAGAAGCTGATGATGCAGGGGAAGTATCATCGGATTATGCTGCGGATTTAGATACATCTTTAGTTCCTTCAGAGGTAGATGAGGATGAAGAGAAATCTTATGAAGATATATCTGAGGAAGAGGTAGAGTACACCACGGAGGATAGTACAGACGAGGTAAGCGAAGATGTTCCGGGCCTTACGAAAGAGGCTGTGGCTCCAGTAGATAAAGTAGGTTACAGGGATGTATGTTTCTTTATCAGAGGCAAGATTGGGGAGGGAGACATCCCTTACGAACCGAGTAATCACTTTTCAGGGGATTACTCAGATGCGATCAGGATTAACAATGCTGGAATGGGCAGTAAAGCAGTAGTTGCCGACACCACTAAGGAAGACTTTATGGATGACGGCTTTACTGTTGCCAACGAGGTTACAAACGCTTTGGCAGCTGTACCTTCAGCAGAGCAGATCGCAGGCGTAGTGAAGGGCTTTGACCCTTCCAAGCACTACGTTAAATGGTACGTTTACAAATGGGCGACAACAGGTGGCGACAACTACGATGTTTTCTATCATGTAGATGGCGTTATCCTGGAAAAAGAGCTAGTTCCTGAAGAGGAACCATATAAGGAGAAAACCAAAGAAGAGCCTAAGGAAGAAGAGTCCGGACCTCCAGAAGTAATCATTGAGATCAAGACCTGCTGTGATGACATGGAAATCGAGTATGATGGCCAGCCTCACAAGGTAGGTGGTTTTAGCATCAATATTATTGATCCTATGAGAAATAAAACTCTCCTTCAGCATATCTTCGACTGGGCTGGTGTCTTTAAGGAGACCAAGGTTTATGCCAGCGATGGACATGGAACAACCTTTGAGTACAATGGCGAAGAGTATTGGGTCAATGTGGATGCAGCCTATGTAGAGGTTACAGATATTGGCGATTACGACATTCCTTTTTACTACAAGGGAGCGATAATAGCTCCAGAAGATATCTATGTTTTGGACAGCTTAGGCAATGCTCTTACAAGTAAGTTTGATATAGTTCCAACCAGATCCTCCGTCCGGGTAACTAAGAGAGAGATCACCTTAGAGGCGGGAACTACAGTTAAGAATGATGATGGTAAGTCTCTTACCAACAATACTTACAAGATCACCGATGGCTCACTTATGCCGGGACACACAATCTGTGAGGTCAGCTTCATTGGTTGTCAGACAGGTCCTGGAGAGACAAGCAATGAGATTTCAAGCTTTGTTATAAGAGATGCCAAGGGTAATGATGTGACCTATATGTACGATGTGGACCTTACAAAGGGAAGACTTGTACTTGTAGATAATTCCAAGGCCGCCAAGAATGTGGGAACCGGGACAGATTGTGATGATACCAGAACCACCAAGGCCAATAGCACAGGTTCGGCATCTACCACCAAGGTAGTTAATGAGGATGGTACAGAGGTTGTTACTAATAGTACCTATGAACTGGCTGCAAGAGGTGATGATGGAGTCTTAGGAGCCAGAAGAGCGGATACCTCAGATACCACAGAAGATTTGTACAGACTGTTTATATGTGCGATAGCTCTTTTAGCAGCATATATGTTTATAACCAGAAGAAAAAGGTATTAAGAAATTGATTAAATGTGTCGATAAGATTAGTGTGTGAAATCTTATCGGCACTTTTTTGTGTGCAGAAAAATGTCCTGGGATTTCCGCAAAGCATAATCACTTTGCTATGTATGTTGAAAAGAATGGGGTGATCTGTATGAATTCTATTTCTCGGAAATTTCTTAGTTCTTTTATTATGTTCTTTGCAGTATTCTATCTAGTCTGCGGGAGTCTTTTAGAGCTTCAGGTTGAGGCCAAGGACGATCCATATACTGAACTTGCCAAGGCTACAACCACATACAATGGCGTTAACTACTCCTACGAGTACAATGCGCTGTTCTATTACCTCAACTATGAGGATCTTAGAAATGCTTATGGCACAGATGCCAATAAGCTTATTGAGCACTGGGTTGTATTTGGTAAAAAAGAGGGAAGAGTTGCCAACAGACTTATCGGCGATAATCTTGAGTACGTAGTTCCTACAGGGGATGAGGATGTTGTGGTTATCCCAAAGACCAAGCACGATAATGGCGGAATGACCTATGGCCAGGAGGTTATGGCCAGAAGTATCGCCAAACAGATAGCTGCCGGAATTACCGAGGCAGGTGGAGATAAGGTAAAAGAGGTTGAGAAGGTTGCCTACGCTGCTGGCGTAGTAAAGGCTTACTGCGACCTTGGAACATATACTACTGAGGGCCAGATATACCGCACCGCTTACGGCGTGTTTATCGGTGGTGAGTACTCCTGCGCAGGAGCTACAAGAGCTCTTGGTCTTATCCTTGATTACATGGGAATCACCTGGGTTCATAAGAATATCAATTCCTGGGACAACCAGTGGTGTCAGGTGATTGTTGATGGAAAAGAGGGTTACGGTGATGCAATCCTCGCTCAGGCAGGCTATGGTAAGCATCCTGACGAGGGCGGAAGCAGTAAGAACGCGGTTTCCTATGCGAAGGTAAGAAAGAAATTCGACGTTAAGACCCAGAGAAAGGTGCAGTGAGAGTAGTTGATGTCTGGAAATTGGGAAAGATTCAGTTGGTGAAATAGATGTCTGGAATCAGTGAAAGGTTCTGAAGGTAATGTTGGGACATGGTGCAAAAGTTAAGTTTATAGCGTTCGCAATGGTGCTGGCACTTGTAAGCTCTTTTATCCCGGCTGCAAGGGTAGAGGCCTCTGAGGGTGTGGTATTAAGTGCTAAATCCTTTAGGAACGAGCTTGATATAACCACGGTCCACATCGGAAGCGACGTGACCGAGATTACTTCTGGTGCCTTCAGAAATCTTATCAGACTCAGATCCATTACAGTTAGCGATAATAATCCCTATTACGCATCCTATAGTAACTGTCTGTATGACAAGGATATGACGGTGCTTCTGTGCTTTCCGGCTGCTTT
This sequence comes from Butyrivibrio proteoclasticus P6B7, assembly GCF_000622085.1. Taxonomy (GTDB): domain Bacteria; phylum Bacillota; class Clostridia; order Lachnospirales; family Lachnospiraceae; genus Butyrivibrio; species Butyrivibrio proteoclasticus_A. The sequence goes on along the minus strand of NZ_JHWL01000006.1, from coordinate 4,385 downwards.
GTCTGGGGCAGTGATCCCAGCCAGCGTTGTCTCTATTGGAGAGAATGCGCTTTACGGTGTTCCAGATGGGTTAAAAGAGGAAATTCGTAATGTTATCCATGCTCAGGCCGCAGGAAATCTCATGGAATGGGAAGTTCCAGGATCTCACTTCATTCATACCGAGTATGGCATTAAATGGCGCAAAGAGGATGGAACTCTGATCCAGCCTGATACAGAGCTTAAAAAGCTGGTAGCAGCGGTGCTTGATAACTGCACAACTTCTGGCATGAGCCAGGAGAAACAGCTTGAGAGCTGCTTTAATTATTTTGTTAACTCTTTTGCCTACCAGAGGGAAATGGATGTGCCGATAGGTAACTGGACCGGCGCATATGCTGAGGCGATGTTAAAAGATGGAAGTGGCAACTGCTACAAATACGCAGCGGCCTTTGGATATATTGCAAGGGGACTTGGCTACGAAACCAGGGTCTGCAGCGGAACAGTGAGGGCCTCCACCGGCGGAAGAACAGGCCACGCCTGGGTTGAGATCAAGATGAGTGACAAGTGGTACGTATTCGACCCGGAGATGCAGGACGCCAAAGGTAGTGGCTATTATAAAGTAACCTACGATAGCTACCCTGCAGGGCCTATTGAGAGATCAGCTAGTTGGGTGATTGAGTATTAGTGGTTGTCCGGTAGGTATTGGCTGCGGAAGGTTGTTGGCTATGAGGATGGTTGCGGGCCAAAGCAATAAGTATTTGGCTTGACACCGCTTGTATCAAGGAAGGGAATGAAATGAGGAAGTTCTTAGGTTTTTTGTTTGTTGTAACTGGATCAGTGTTTAGTTTGTTTCTTATAAATGTATTTTTGTGTCTGTTCATTCCGAGTTATCATGATGCGCTAGCATTAATAGTAAGAGGAAATGAAAAGAAAGAAGATACAACTATTTCATTTGATGAAGAGCCTAAGATTCCTTTGTCTGACGGCGAGTTTAGAAATGTGGATGCTGATCGTGATGGCGATAGTGAGTGGATGAATACTAAGGGAAGTGATGTGGATTATACTGATCCTGACAGAGTAACTGGTCTGGTGACGGATACAACAAAAGGAACTGAGATTGAGCAGACAACTGGAGATAATAGTAAGGACCAGGATGATGAGAAGGCCAACCGTCCTGAAATTGTAGATAAGACCTATCATGAGGACTGTGGTTCGGATGGTGGCTACTGGGTAATCACATATTCAGATGGTAGTATAGGGATTGAGTAATCCTAATGATAGAAGTGCTTGGATCAATTGATGTGGAAACAGAAGAGTTGAATAGAATTATAGTAAGGGTTCATTAGCAGGAAGCTAATGAACCCTTTTATTATTTATTATTTCTATGAATTTCTAAGTGTTTTATCTATAATCCCAGTTGCTGACTTTATCCTGAAGGTAAGGAGGTAGTTCTTTTACGTTAATGCCCGTGTCGATGAGAATCAGTTGCTGCAAGCTGGCGTGGTCTGCCAGGTCAGGAAGGCTCTGGACATGCTTAAGGTCCTGGAGCTTGATGACTTCCAGAGCTTTTAATTCTTTGATAAAAGAAATATCGCTTAACTTGCTGATCCTCCAGAGCTCTAGCTCTTTTAACTGCTTCAATGCTGCAAGCTCATGAAGGTCTGAATTGGAATTCCACAAAAGAGCCAGCCTGTCAAGGTTCATGGTATTAAGAAAAGCAAAATTTGAAAGCCTGATTCCTCGAAGTGTCAGGGACTTAAGGTCTGGCAGGTTGCTGATGCACTCAAGGTTTTTCTTAGCTTTTTTACCAAGGAACAGGGTCTTAAGGCCTTCGAATCTTAAGAGCCACTTGCAGTCAAAGGTGATGCCAGGGCCCATGGTGTCCGCCATGATGGCAAGGTCCTCAAGCCCAGGAACCAGACGCTGAATAAAGCTATAATCCCGAAGGTCAAAGCAGTCTATGTGCAGAGCCGTTAAGTTAAGCTTGGTGAGCACATCAAGATTGATTCTCTCTGGATTATCTCTAAAGTCGATGCAGTCTATCTGAAGGCGCTTAACATGAGGCATTTCTTTGAGAAAAGAAATGTCGACAGTCTTGGCATTTAGAAAGTGAAATAACCTGAATGTCAGGTCAGGCCGCATTCCCAGGATTCTATCAATGATCTGATAGGCAGCAGGTGGCAGATAATCAGATATCTGGATGTATTGAAGTTTCTGATTAGCCACAAGTTCTTTTAACATGGAATCATCTATATCTGCATAGCCAAGATAACTCAGTGCGCCATTTGACCAGGTTTTGTCTGATATGTGTATGTGATTACTGAAATTGATGGGAACTCCCATGTGATTCTCCTTGAGTTTGATATGTTTCAATGCCATATTTTACCATAGTTGGAGATGCAGGAAAAAGATAAAACAAGAACTATAGCTCTTGTTGTTGACAGATATAATGCATAGTGTTGTAACTGTATTACTACGCACAGTACAGTAGAACAATACAGTAAGTGATACAACGAGGAGAAAAAGACATGAAGAAAAAACTTATAACAACGTGCGAGAAAACCCCTTCCGATGAAATCGGTTGTGGGATGAATCGCACTAGCTTTTCTTTTTGTATTTTCCCGTCTTAATGTATTTGCGTTTGTGTTCTTCTGTTCGTTGTTCTTCAATGTATTTCTTAACAGTATCAAGAGAAACACTTCCTGTAGTGGCACAGAAGTAACTTGCACTCCAGAAGGGTGAATCTCCCCATAGATACTTTTCTACATGAGTCCTATATGTATTTCTCACTTCTTTAGAAAGTTGTGATTTTAACGAGTTGATGAGCTTTACAGGAGCCACATCAGGTGGCATGGAGATCAGCAGATGCATGTGATCGACATCGGTCTCTGCTGAAATGAGTTTGCTGTTCATGCGTCCACAGAGGTAAGCGGCGTAATTCTTCATGAAATCACCGATCTCATCTGTGATCACTTTCTTTCTGTATTTAGTCACGAAAATCACATGGTAAGTGAGTTTGTATACGGAATGTGAGCCTCTTCTGTACTCGTTCAGGATATCTGATTCCAGCATCGATTTCTGCATAAATTTACTCCTTATCCTAAGAGAACATTTGTTTGTGATTTTCTGAAATGTGTGCTATAATACTAACTATAGAATACTGATAAGGAATTTTCAACCGTGTACAGAACAAGGCAATACAGGATAAGCAAAAACCACATACTCTATGACTACTGCAGGGATATCTGCAGATCATCAGCCATTCTGTACAACAGGGCAAATTTCATCTTAAGGCAGTATTCTTCATCGGTCGATTCAATGGCCATGTTCAAGCCTCTTTTCCCAAACCAGATGGTAGTTTACAGGCTCGTAAGGGATAGTCTCTTTGGAACCAAATATCTAGGTGACAGCAAGTGGCTCTCATATAATGCCCTTGATCATCTGCTAAAGGTAACAAGGGATAAGGCATACTATGCCCTTCCGGCCCAGGCTAATCAGCAGATATTAAAGCTCCTTCTTAGGGACTATAAGTCTTTCTTTGAAGCTGTAAAAGTATATGGAAGGAATCCTGAGGCCTTCACGGGGCGTCCCAGGATGCCGGGGTATATGCCTTCCGGTTCATTCAAGACATCTGTCCTTACGAACCAGATATGCAGGCTCAAAGATGGCTGCCTTAAGTTTCCCGGAACCAGGGATACTCTGTCTCTTGGTCAGCTCCCGGAAGAAGTATGCCTTAAGGAAGTACGCATAAAGCCCAGTGGAAACAGCTTTGTCCTGGATGTAGTTCTTTCAGTGCCTGACAAAGGGATAACCCCCATGGCTGATAAGGATATCCTCGCTGACCTTTCGGCTGTAGAGGATCTGAAAAATCTGAGAGTTATGGCTATCGATCCCGGAACTGACAACATAGCCGCTGTAGCAAACACTTTTGGTGCAAGACCATTTGTGATAAAGGGAGGTATGATCAAGTCAATCAACCAACTTTACAACAAAGAGATGAAAAGACTCTCTTCCTGTGCCATGACATGTAACAAGAGGTACAGGACAAGGAGGATGAATTCTCTTACTGAAAAGAGGAACAGAAGGATAAAGGATCAGTTCCATAAGGTGAGCAGACAGCTTGCTGACTATGCAAGGGATAACCATGTAGACATAGTGGTGATGGGACATAACACATACCAGAAAAAGGAAATAGGTATAGGACATGTCAATAACCAGAACTTTGTGCAGATACCAATGCTGATATTTGCAGACATGCTCAGATACAAACTTGCTGAATATGGTATAAGGTTTGTCCTTACAGAAGAAAGCTACACATCAAAGGCAGACTACCTTGCAAAGGACTATATCCCTGTATATAAAAAGAATGCGAAGGATAACCCCACTTTTTCAGGAAAGCGGATACAGAG
>NZ_JHWL01000005.1 GCF_000622085.1 Butyrivibrio proteoclasticus P6B7 | reverse complement strand
GCTGATATTTGCAGACATGCTCAGATACAAACTTGCTGAATATGGTATAAGGTTTGTCCTTACAGAAGAAAGCTACACATCAAAGGCAGACTACCTTGCAAAGGACTATATCCCTGTATATAAAAAGAATGCGAAGGATAACCCCACTTTTTCAGGAAAGCGGATACAGAGAGGACTTTACAGGCACTACGATGGTACAATAACAAATGCAGACATAAATGGAGCTGCAAATATCTTAAGGAAAGTATTCCCAAAGGTAAGCCAATGGGATAGAGGCATAGTGGACATGCCCTGTTCTGCAGGATGCATAGAGCATCGTGCGGGGTCATGCCGCTCTGCGGCATAACAGAAACCCTTTTCGACGTGGAGTCGGTGAGGGTAGTTCATGGGAATGATGAGCGGAAATACTTTGTCATCGAGGGTGATAATGGTGAAGTTATCGGTGGAATCGGATATGACAAATTTGAACCGATGCAAGATACAGCAGAGCTTCAAAAACTCTATCTTACGGATGCAGCTAAGGGTTCAGGGCTTGGATACAGACTGATAGACTTCATTGAAGACAGGATGCGAGAAGCGGGATACAAGTTTTCGTATCTGGAGACCCATAACAATCTTCAGGCTGCAATTCATATCTATGAAAAGAAGGGATATAAAGAAATAGAGCGACCTAAAGAGGTAGTTCATAGTACCATGAACAGATTCTTTAAGAAAGAATTGCAAGGAGCTTCCTAGCGCTTAAGAAAATAACTTGCAGGATAATCGACCAAGAAGAAAAGGATAAAAAATAATCATATGATAAAAAAAGATTTTTTAGTCAAAGCGGCACAACTTTACGGATTCGATACTGCCTCTGCCAAGGAAGTCCCCGGGCATGAAGGCGGAAGGAATATGGTATTTATGATTGGGACTGATTCGGTACTCAGAGTGTCTTCTCTTTCAGATAGAAGCATTAAAGATTATGAGGCGGAAATCGAGTATGTACATTATCTTTCTGCAGGCGGAGCCAGTGTGGCAGATTCCATTCCCTCAGGGAAAGGTAACCGTATTGAAATTATCGATGAGAAGGCAGTGACCATGTTCGAGACTGCAAAAGGTGATCAGATAGCCGATCATGGTTACCGGTATATTGAAGGAGTTTCGATAGACGAGTACTTCTTTCTTACCGGCAAGGTTTTAGGGAAAATACATGCACTTTCAAAGAACTACAGACCGATTCATAAGCGTTTTGATTTCTTCGAGAAGTACAATGAAGACTATTTCGAGAGCCTTATTCCGGATGATTTCTTTTGTTTACATATGAAGATGGGGCATCGGGTTAAAGACAGACTGCATGAAATTCTGGAGGAACTGCGCAAACTTCCGCAGAACTCCGAAAACTACAGAATGGTTCACTTTGACTATAGCGATGGAAACTATAACATTGAGTATGATACAGGGAAAATCAATGTATTTGATTTTGATAATTGTCGTACTTGCTGGTATTTATATGATATTGCCAATTTATGGTCCCATGGTCTTGGGTGGATTGCCTGGAATGAAGACGCAGATGAAAGACGGGCATATATGGAAAAATATATGCAGATGGTCATTAATGGATACCGGACTGAGTGCACCATAACCGATGAAGAACTTGAGCATCTGGAAATGATGGTCAATGCAGTATTGATGGAAAATATCATTGATGTCTTTGAGGTAAAGAAGGCTTCCGGTGAAGAATTCGTTTTCGATGAGGAAGAAAGCTACAATGTGAAGTGCCTTGTGGAGGGGCTTAGTTGGTTTGGCTTCTACAGTGATATTTTTGACAACGAATCACCTTTTGAGGTAGAGATATAAAATTTCAGTATAGTCTTACAATAGTATCTGAATATAAAGCGATCCCACCGGTGTCAAATACAAAAATATTTGGCACCGATTTTATTGTTCTGTTACTTTAGAAAAGGGGTTTATGTATTCAAAATCTAAATTGTGGTACCCAAATTTTGAACAAGACTATGTAATGAGACATATAAATAAATGGATTCAGAGGCTGATATAAAAAGGCGTGAAACGTCCTTGTTTTTTTGCTATAATTGAATCCTATTTCTGACATTTTAGCCTCTATTTAGTATATTACAGAGGATAAGCATTGTCTGAAAAATGGGGTTTGCTATTATAAGCAAAAAGAACAAATTAGTTGGGAGAGTTATTAAAGTAATGATGAAAAAAGTAGTTTACAGATGCATTGGAGTTTTGCTTTCCATGGCAATGCTTTGTGGATGTGCAGCACAGGGAAATAGTGGGGATATTGGAAGTGACGCTGGTACTTTAGCAAGTAGCACTTTGGCAAGCAGCACAGAGGTGAGCATTTCACTTCTTTCAGAGGATGTGACTGAAGAATCCGTTAATAAAGTTAAGGATGCATGGCAGAGAGTATCAGAAATTGTACCCCTTACAGACATTGAGTTTGCGATTGGTCCTGCTACCAAACATGTAAAAAGAGATGGTCTTGTTAGCTTTACCGAGAGGGAGATTGATAATGACAACTTCTATGAAGTATTCACTGATAAGTGCACAGACCTATCATACTGGAAAACGGTTGGTCTTGCAGAATATGCATTTGACTACACACCTGTTAATACAGAGGATGAAGTAAAAGAATATCTTGGTAATAGAGAAGAGAAAGCACTTCCTCTATTTGCCTTATACTTTTTTGATAAGTTTTCAGAAGAAAGCGATATGCAAATGTCCAGAGACTGCGCATATTACTTGACAAAATACGTTCTGGATAAATACTCATTTAATGACTTTTCTTCAAATGATTACAGAAGCGAATGGCTTGCAGATATTGGATTTACTGCAGATTTTAGATTCGATGAGGTAGATGAAGCTGTAGAAACTGCCACAGCCGTGAAAAACGGAACTACCATCTATGTTATATGCGCTGGAAACACCTGGGAAATTGGTGATGTTGAATGGCTTAAAACTGCCGATGCAGTTTACAGCGTTCTTTACGAAACAGAGGAGGGAATTCGTAATCTGTGCAAAAGGGTTGCCTCAGAGTCAGACATTTATGATGAAGAGAGCTTTAGGAAAAATGTTACAGTCATCCCATCATCCGAGGGAGTAATATCACATATTAATACTAAAGACGGGATAATAACACTAGTTAGTCCATATCAGTTCATTCATGAATATGTTCATTGGACCCTATATTACTCCCATGATGAATCGTGGCTTAACGAAGGCCTGGCAGCGTATTACTGCCTAGAATACCAAGATAACTATACGTACAATCATGACAGTTGGGTTGGCTTCAAACATGACTGGCTTGATGAAGGCATTATGGACGATGAATCCAGGGCAAAATATGAACAGGCCAGAGCCATGGAATATATGGAGAAAGTAAGAGAGTACTATTTGATATTAAGAGAAAAAGATAAGGGAAAGAATAATCAGCTTTCCTGCGCGGAATTTGCGGAGGGTCTTGCTTCCCTGACTCTCTTTGGATCAGAAGATCGAGAGATGCTTGCTCCATTTGCAGGAACTATAAGAGACGTATACAATAACGAACTAGGGATTAATGTAGCAGATAGACTCGGAAATGAGCTTGAAGGCTCTGCAGCCATGATTGTCACAGCTGACCTTATCGCAAAACATGGCGTTGACAGCATTATCTCATCCTCAGGTTCTTTCGAAGAAGATTTTGGAATGACCTCAGACGAATATATCCAGAACTATTTGGATAACAAATTATATATGCACTTTTTAGACGAGTAATAAAAAGAAACATTTGTAAGAAAGATATCGTCGTTTATATCTGAAGTTAATAATACAAAGTTGTCTATTGTATGTTCATAGCCAATACCTAAGAATGTACTGGGGCTATGGGCTTGTAAATGCGAATCATTCGATCGAGCTGATGAGTTCCTTGGTGAAATATAAGAAAAAGGGCGATTTCTCTGAACGACGGTGAAATGAGCCCTTTTTCTTATATGAGCCATAGGAAGTCACAGCGAGGAGACGTGAGCATTTGCAAGCCCATAGCCCCAGCGCATTCTTCCGCATAGCCACTATGATTCAACACCTCAGGTCCTTCCGCATAGCCACTATGATTCAACACCCCAATCCCATCCGCGTAGCCATACAATTCAGCAACTTGCATACAAACTCACCAAAATGACGGGAACGATTTTTGCCGAAAACGTTTACGGAGGTAAAAGTGCACAAAAACCGAGCGCAGGAATTGTGCAAAACCCATAATAGTGTATAAAATTTCAAAGGATTTCTAAGAATAAAAGAAGAATAATCTATGTTTTTGCACAAAAGCCGTTGCTATAATTCCTATTGTAAACAAAAGCTGAGGCAACACTTATGGGGGCCTCAAGCAAAAAACTATCATATTATTTAGGAGGATTTACAAATGAAAAAGAAATTGGTGAGTCTTTTGACAGTATCAGTAATGACACTTTCAATGCTTGCTGGATGTACTTCAGGATCAGCTCCTGCAGAGTCAACTCCAGACAACACAGAGAAGACAGAGCAGACAGATGCTAACGCTGGTGCAGAGCAGACAGCTGAGGCAGTTGTAGAGTCAGTTGGAAATGCTGATCTTGCAGATAAGAAGGTTGGCGTATGTATCTATCAGTTCTCTGATAACTTCATGACATTGTTCCGTAACGAGCTTGAGACATACCTTGTTTCACAGGGATTCTCAAAGGATAACATTAAGATCGTAGATGGTGCTAACGACCAGGCTACACAGACAAACCAGATTTCAAGCTTCATCACAGAGGGTGTTGATGTACTTATCATCAACCCAGTTAACTCTTCATCAGCTGCTACAATCACAGATATGGTTGTAGATGCAAACATTCCACTTGTTTACATCAACCGTGAGCCTGATGCAGATGAGGAAGCTAGATGGGCAGATAACAACTGGAACGTAACATACGTTGGATGTGATGCTCGTCAGTCAGGTACAATGCAGGGCGAAATCATCGTTGATCTTGGTCTTGAGACAGTTGACCTTAACGGCGACGGCAAGGTTCAGTACATCATGATCGAAGGTGACCCAGAGAACGTTGACGCTCAGTACAGAACAGAGTTCTCAGTTAAGGCTCTTACAGACGCTGGTTGGGAAGTTGACTGCCTTGATGATCAGGTAGGTAACTGGGATCAGGCAACAGCTCAGCAGCTTGTAGCTAACGCTCTTTCAGCTCATCCTGAGACAGAAGTTGTATTCTGCAACAACGATGCTATGGCACTTGGTGCTCTTCAGTCAATCGACGCTGCTGGCCGTAAGGTTGGCGAGGATATCTTCCTTGTAGGTGTTGATGCTCTTACAGAGGCACTTGAGGACGTTATCGCTGGAACAATGACAGGTACAGTATTCAACGATCACATTTCACAGTCACACAGCGCAGCTGATGCAGCTATCGCTTACATCACAGGTGCTACAAACGAGCACTACATTGGTTGTGACTATGTAAAGGTTACATCTGACAACGCTCAGTCAACACTTGATAGTCTTAAGTAATCTTTTTTAGAGAAGAGTTTTTTGGTGCGGGTGCTTATCGCATCCGCACCATATATATGTAAAGAAAAGGATAAGAAGGGGACACGATATGGCATCAGAGTATAAATTGGAACTACGGGGCGTATCCAAGTCCTTTCCTGGTGTAAAGGCACTGGATAACGTACAATTGGCAGTAAGGCCCGGTACCGTCCATGCACTTATGGGAGAGAACGGAGCCGGCAAATCAACTCTTATGAAATGCTTATTTGGTATCTACAAAATGGATGCCGGAGAAATCTTTATTGATGGAGAAAAGACAACCATCGAGAATCCTGATGAAGCAATGAAAAAAGGTATCGCAATGGTACATCAGGAATTACAGCCAGTACTTGCTAGAAGCGTTGGCGAGAATATGTTTTTGGGAAGATTCCCAACTAAGAATTTTGGACCTTTAAAAGTAATTGATCATAAAACAATGTACGAAGAAACAGAGAAGTGGCTGAAGGAAGTAAACATGGACTTCGACCCGAAGGCTCAGCTTGGAACATTGTCCATAGGACAGATGCAGTCAGTAGAAATCGCAAAGGCCGTTTCTCATGACGCTAAGGTAATCATCTTCGATGAGCCAACATCTTCTCTTTCAGATAGTGAAGTAGAAGCGCTGTTCAAGATTATGGAAACCCTCAGACAAAGAGGTGTTGCAATGATCTATATCTCACATAAGATGGATGAGATCAAGCGCATAGCAGATGACGTAACAATTATGCGAGATGGTACATATATTGGAACATGGCCAGCTAAGGACCTTACAATAGATGACATCATCGCTAAGATGGTAGGTCGTGAGCTTACCAATATTTATCCACCTAAGGACAGAACTCCTGGTGAGGTGGTAATGGAAGTTAAGGGATTGTCTTCAATCCATGAGAAATCCTTCCAGGATGTATCATTTACCCTTAGAAAGGGTGAGATCCTTGGATTTGGTGGTCTTGTAGGAGCTCAGAGAACAGAGCTTATGGAAGGTATCTTCGGTATAAGAAATCTTTCAGCAGGCGAGATCAAGATCCACGGTAAGACAGTTAAGATCAAGAATCCTAAGGCAGCTATGAATGCCGGAATCGGTATGATCACAGAGGATAGACGTGGAAGAGGTATCTTTGGATGCCTTTCAATCAAGGATAACGTAGGCGTATCAGTTTACAATAAGTACTTAAAGGCAGGCTTTGTTCTTGATCACAAGAATATCAACAAGGTTGTTGATGATAGTATCAAGAAGCTGAGCATTAAGACACCTAGTATGAAAGAGCACATCGCTAATCTTTCAGGTGGTAACCAGCAGAAGGTTATCGTTTCAAGATGGCTTGCTAATGACCCAGACATCCTTATCATGGATGAGCCTACAAGAGGTATCGACGTAGGTGCTAAGCACGAGATCTACGAGATCATGACAGATCTTGCTAAGCAGGGTAAAGCAATCATTATGATTTCATCAGAAATGGCAGAGCTTCTTGGTATGTCAGACAGACTGTATGTAATGTGTAATGGTAAGCTTCGCGGAGAAATCACTGAGGAAGCTGAGATGACTCAGGAAAAAGTAATGAGTTACGCTACTCAATTTTAAAATGGGAGAGAAGAAAAATGGTAAAGACAAAGCAACAGAAAGCAGCAGACTTTCTTATCAATAATGGTGTTATAATCGTTATGTTCATCCTGGTTATCTACACAGGTATCACAAACGACAGATTCTTAACATCCAACAACCTTTTCAATATTCTTATGAATATGAGTTCAAGACTTGTAATTGCCCTTGGTATTGCAGGTTGTGTTATCACAGCTGGTTGTGATCTTTCAGCTGGACGTATGATCGGTTTTGCAGCATGTATCGCAGGAACACTTCTTCAGAAGATGGATTATTCTGGAAAGTTCTTCCCTAACATGAAGCCTATGAACATCTTTGTAGCTCTTTTGATCGTCCTTCTTATTACAGGATTCTTCGGAGCAATCACAGGTTTCTTCATTGCATTCCTTCACGTACCACCATTCATCGCAACACTTGCTATGATGGAAATCGTTTATGGACTTGCTCTTATCTACACAAAGGCAACTCCTCTTGGTGGATATACAACACAGTACACAGCTATCGCTACAGGTAAGTTCCTCGGCGTAAGCTACCTTATCTGGATCGCAATCCTTGTTGCAGCTATTACATGGTTCATTTTCAACATGACTCGTCATGGTAAGTACATGTATGCTATCGGTGGAAACCCACAGGCTGCTGAGGTTGCCGGTGTTCCAGTAAGAACAACAATGGTTCTTATCTACATGAAGGCAGCTATGATGTATGGTCTTGCAGGATTCATGCTTGGTGCTAAGGCTGGTGGTGCATCAGTTAACCTTGGTCTTGGTTACGAGATGGAAGCTATCGCAGCTTGTACAATCGGTGGTGTATCAGTTACTGGTGGTCGTGGTAAGGTTTCAAGTGCTATCATCGGTGTAGCCGTATTCGAACTCCTTAAGGCAGCTCTTCAGTATCTTGGTGTTGATGCTAACGCACAGTACATCTCAATCGGAGTAGTTATCTTCATCGCTATCTCTCTTGATATTCGTAAGTACGTTGCTAAGAAGTAATCAAATCGTGTATTATAAGGGGTGTGGCAAACGCTACACCCCATTTTTTATGATATAGGATATTTCTCCGAAATTCCTATATCATAAAAAACGCTCCGCTATGGATGCGCACTCGCGCGATAGGTAAATGTTGCATAAATGCAACCGCGCTCGGCGCGAGCATGTTGCAAGCAACATACTTTCTTATAAGAGGTTTTTGTTATGACATTTTCAGCTGTTATGGAGCAGATTGGAATCGAACTTTTAGTATTCGCAGTCTGCCTGTTTTTTGGACTTAGACTTATTATCACTAAGGACATTAAGATTATCAAAAAGGATGATCCTGATTCAATAAAGCATCCTGAGGAATATGCCAAGTATGCGGGCTTTATCATTCTGTTTCTCGGGGTTGCAACCCTTATTATGGCAGCTCTTTCTTTTATCAGTCCTCTTGCGGCCATGATAGAGATCATCGCAGCGGTGATAGCCATGGGGATTATGTGGAAATTCATGCATGAGAGGTTTTCATGAATAAATACAGAGTGATGCTGGTGGACGACGAGGAAGACGTTGCCCAGGCTATTATGAAAAAAATGGATTGGGAGAGCATGGGCTATGAAGTGCCCAAATACGCTCATAATGGAATTGAGGCCTTGGAACTTGCAGAAAGTACAAGGCCTGAAGTTGTAATGTCAGATATCAAGATGCCTTATATGGACGGAATGGAACTGGCAAGGAATCTTAAGAAGCTCTACCCAAATATAAGGATCATTTTCTTTTCCGGATTCGATGAATTTGAATATGCCAAGGAGGCCATCAGGCTTGAGGCTGAGGAGTATATCCTTAAGCCCATTGACGCAGGGGAGCTCCAGAGCGTGTTTAAAAGAGTTCACGAGTCCATCGACAAAGAGATTGATGAAAAGCTTAACGTGGCTAAACTTGAGAACTATTATATGGATTCACTTCCTCTTTTACAGGAGGATTTCTTTTCGAGTCTCATAGAGGGTAGAGTGGAGAAGGACAGGATTGAAGGCCTTTTGGACAACTACAGGATTTCTCTTTCAGGCCCTTGCTATCTTATAGCGCTGGTTCATATTAGTAGCTCCAGTATTCCTGAGGGTATGAATAGGGTGCTTCTTTCAATGGCAGTAAGGAAGCTTATTGAGGAGAGAATCGACCCTCAGTGGAAAATTAAGTTCTTTTCCTACCTTGGTAGTACAGTTATGCTCTGCGAGCTGACTTCGGAAAAAGAGGTAGCTCTTTTCACCGATGAATGTGATAAGCTGTGCAGACTCTCAGAGAGTATCTGCAAGGCGGTAGTTACCATCGGCGTTGGCAATGTCTGCAGCGATCTTGGCGACATCAGCACTTCCTATCAGGGAGCCAGAGAGGCTGTGTCTTACAGGGTTCTCTATGGAAGCAACAAGGCTATCAACATTTCTGAGGTTTCTCCAAGGGATACAGATTCTGACGAGACTTCAGAAGAGGATGCACTCAGAGACGTGTTCAAGAAGATCAAGATGGCGGACGAATCTGAGGTTTACGAGGCGGCCTGCAAGTATATTGATGATAGTCTTGCCAAGCAGTCATCCATTCAGAATTATCGCTTCTTTGTAATGGATATTGTCAGCGAGCTTTACAGGTTTGCCAAGAACAATCAGCTTGATATTAACGAAATAATCGATAAAAATATAGATATATACAATAGAGTTCAGCAGATGGAGAAGTCTGAGCTGTCCAGGTATTTTGGCCAGATTTGTGTTAAGATGCATGAGCTTATCGGTCACAAGAGACAGGACACCACCAAGGGCTTTGTGTCCAAGGCTGTGGATTATGTCCATGATCACTACGACAATCAGGATCTTTCCATTGATTTCATTTGCAATTATCTGGGGGTAAGTTCAGCTTATTTTTCCACGGTTTTCAAGAAGGAGACAGGGAAGACCTTTGTTGGATATCTTACTGACTACAGAATGGACAAGGCAGTCAAGATGCTGATCGAGACTGATGAAAAGACCTATGTGATTGCGCAGCAGGTTGGATATTCAGATCCTAATTACTTTAGTTATGTCTTTAAGAAGCAGTTTGGTATGTCACCATCTAAGTATAAGTCTGGCAAAAGCTGACGAAATGGGCGTTTGAATTGAGTATCAAAGATAGTGTCAAAGCAAAAGTTAATGATCTGAGAATGAAGTGGGTTATAAGCAGATACATGAGGGAAGTGGTGCCACGCAGTATTCAGGTGGCAATTTCAATCTCTTTTACCGTTGTATCTTTAATTTGTATGCTTGTAATGGGCGTGGTTCTTTATCAGCGCTTTGCTATCCGCTCAGAGCAGATGATGACTGAGAATGCGGAGCAGGTCCTTGGTCAGACGGTGGTTAACCTTGAGGACTACCTTCGCAGCATGAGACGAATGTCTGATGCCATGTACTACGATGCCATTAAAGAGGCAGATATTAAGGAAGAGTCCATCGATTCCCAGATGAACCTTCTATACGAGGCTAACAAGGATAATCTTATAAGCTTGGCCCTTTATGATGATGAGGGGAACTTGTTTTTCGCTTCTCCTGTAGGCGTTGAGAAGGACCAGGTGGATGTTCTTTCCCAGAACTGGTTTAAGAAGGCCCTTGCTAAGCCTGAGAATCTACATTTTTCTTTACCACATGTTCAGAATATTTTCGTGGACGATCCCAATTTCAGATATTACTGGGTTATCTCTTTGAGCAGAGCTGTAGAGCTTAACTACGGCGGCGTGCCCAAAAGAGGTGTGCTTTTGGTAGATATGAACTACGCTGTCATCGAGCAGATGCTTGATAGCGTTAATGAGAGCAATTCTCAGCAGTATATCTATCTTTGCGACTCAACGGGGAATATTATCTATCACCCAAGGCTTATGCAGATCACTACTGGCCTTTATCAGGAGAATAACTCTGCAGTCCCGCAGTATGGGGACGGCAGCCTGATCGAAGAGTTTGACGGTGAAAAGAGAATTGTTACTGTAGATACAGTCAGCTATACCGGTTGGAAGCTGGTCAGCGTCATTCCTATGAGGAATTATCACCTGGGCATGAGCGATACCAGATTCTACGTAATCATGGTTGTCTGCATAACTCTTTTAGCTATGCTGTTCCTTAACAGAATCGTGGCCAATAGAGTTACTATGCCTATCAGAAAGCTTAACGACTCCATCAGAGATATTGAGATGGGTAAAAAGAATCCTGATATCTATATTGGGGGACCGGCTGAGGTAGAGCACCTTGGTAGGACTCTCAGGGATAGCATGAATCAGATCAATCAGCTTATGAAGGATATGGTGGCTTCTCAGGAGGAAAAGAGAAAGTCTGAGCTTGATGCTCTTCAGTCCCAGATCAATCCTCATTTCCTTTATAATACGCTGGATTCCATTGTGTGGATGATCGAGGGCGAGAAGTACCAGGATGCGGTATTTATGATCACTCAGCTGGCCAGCCTATTTAGAGTAAGTCTTTCAAGTGGCAAGACCATCATTCCTATTGAGGATGAGATGCGCCATGCTGAGAACTACATGAATATTCAGAAGGTAAGGTTTAAGGATGCCTTTACAGTTAGCTTTGATATAGATGAGGCTATTAAGCGCCTTTGCACAGTTAAGCTTATTGTGCAGCCTATCCTTGAGAACGCCATCTACTACGGCGTTAAGGATATGGAGGATGGCGAGATCGAAGTAAAGGGCTTTATTGGAGACGATGGTGATGTTTATATCACTGTGTCTGACAACGGCTTTGGTATGAATGAGGAGCAGGTGGAAGCTCTTTTAACAGATGATAATAGTAAGGTGCGCAAGAAGGGCTCTGGTGTGGGACTTATCAATGTGCACAGGCGTATTGTACTTAGATTTGGGGACAAATACGGGCTTAAGATCGAGAGTGAACCGGATGAGGGAACCACTGTTACTATCCATATTCCGGCCATTGATTATACAGAGGAAAACAGGCTGATGCTGGAGTCTGGAAAGGAGCATCAGGATGAGGAATAGAAACCTTTTTACTTATTTTATAGCGACGATTCTTGTGATAGTGCTGGCGGGCAGTATTTCCGGCATGATCATGAGCGGAATGAAGGATAATCCTTACAAGGTGTCTGTGGTGGTTGTGGACAGCTCCAGTGTAAGGTGGAATTCTTTTTACAATGGTCTGCAGCAGGCGGCCAAGGATTACAATATCAAGCTTAACATTGTATCTACCTCCAACGGAGTTAACATGGATCAGGAGTATAAGCTTATCAATGAGGAGATCGCTGATGGGGCCCAGGGACTCATCCTGCAGGTGGACAACAGTCGTGGAACTGAGAACATGATCAGTGAGATAAGCGGTAAGGTGGCTCTTGAGCTGGTGGATACCTCTGCAGATGCGGACGTGGACGTAGAGGGCAAATATGCCTGCATAGAGGCTGATAATGAAGCTTTAGGGAGGGCAATAGCCAGTGAGCTCAGGATTGCTCTTGGTAATGACTTATCCAACTATAAGATTGGCCTTGTAATGGGCAATCAGAAGCAGTATTCCATGCAGAAAAGGCGCGAAGGCTTCCTTAATGGAATAGAGTCAACCGGGGCAACAATAGCATGGGAAATTGGAAATATCAATAACATAACTAATGCTATTCGGTATAGACAGACCGAGGATGAAAGGGTTGATATCCTGGTGGCTCTGTGTGATGACGGGCTTGAAGCAATCTGTGAGTATGCCCTTTGGACTGGGGATGACGTGTACATCTATGGAGAGGGCAATTCCATTAGAAATGTGGCCTATATTGACCACGGTCTTATTGACAGCATGATTGTTCCAAATGAGTATTACATGGGCTATCAGAGCCTTGTGGCGGTATATTCAAGGCTTGAGAATAAATTGACACCTATGATGGATGAAGAGGTGCCCTACAAGGTTATTAACAAGGAGAACCTGTTTAGTGAGGAAAACCAGAGACTTATGTTCCCTATTGGATAATGGGACAAAGGGGGATTATGAAGAGAATTAGTTCATTATTTCTTTTGACTGTTTTAGCGATGGCCCTTGTTTTGTCAGGGTGCGACGTTGGTAAAAAAGATAGCGGAAATGGAAAAGTTAAGATAGGCGTTACGGTCTATGACCAGTACGATACCTTTGTGTCTCAGCTTATGGAGTGCTTCCAGGAGTTTAAAGAGGACAACGTGGAGATTGTGGTATACAACGCATCCCAGAGCCAACAGACCCAGAATACGCAGGTTCAGAAGATGATTGATGATGGCTGCGATGTTATCTGCGTTAATCTTGTGGATAGAACGGATCCTACAGCTGTTATTGATGCGGCTAAAAAGGGTGATGTTCCCATTGTGTTCTTTAATAGAGAGCTGGTTGAAGGAGACATCAATCAGTGGAATAAGCTCTTTTACGTTGGAGCAAATGCGGTGGAATCCGGTATCATGGAGGGTCAGCTGGCAGCTACAGCCTGTCTTGCGGACAAGTCCATTGATAAGAACGGTGATGGCCTTATTCAGTACGTGGTGCTTGAGGGCGAGGCTGGACATCAGGATTCTATCGTAAGGACGGAGTATTCAGTTAATACGCTGATTTCCTCCGGCGTAGAGGTTGAGAAGGTGGGCTATGCTATTGCCAACTGGAACAGAGCCCAGGCCCAGACCAAGATGAGTCAGTTTATTGATCAGTATCCTGATGGGATTGAGCTGGTGCTGGCTAATAACGATGATATGGCCCTTGGAGCAATTGATGCTTATGAAAGTGCTGGAATTATAAGGAGTAAGTGGCCTGCTATTTTTGGAATAGATGGAACTGACGTGGGACTTGAGGCGGTAAGGGATGACCGAATGGTTGGAACTGTCTATAACGACAAGGAGGGTCAGGCTAAGGCTATGTACAGACTCTGCATTATACTGGCCAGAGGCGGCGATATCACGGAACTTTCAGATGAGTTCACTATAGATGATGGGAAATACATCAGATTACCTTATGATAAGGTGACTGCTACAAATATTAATTTATATATAAAGAGATAAGCTCTTTTTAAGGCGGCGTGAAATCTGGATTTTGCGCCGTTTTTTCTTTTTAATGTCAAAAATTTACAAATTTAAGTAAGAATTTTAGTAAAACATTTTTGCGATATACTGTTATAATGTTATGAATGAAAAGTAAGTTATTGGGAGAATGTATGAAAAAAAGAATAGTAAGTGGCTTTTTGGCATTTGCTTTGATGCTTGGTCTGCTTACAGGATGTACCAAGGGGACAGGTACTTCTAATCCTGAAAGTGGTAGCAGCGCTGTGGGAGAAGCGTCTGTTTCTACAGATTCAAGTGATATGAGCACCAAGAAGGTTGGGATCTGTCTTTATGAAGATAATGATATTTTTATGTCTAAGTACTGTGAAGAGCTTGTGGAATATCTTTTGGCAAATGGCTTTACCAGTGACAATATCAAGATAAGTGACAGCTATAATAACAGATATGTGCAGATCAATCAGGTTAAGGATTATCTGACACAGGGCGTGGATGTTCTTATTATCAATCCTGTAGATGCTGATGCAGCAAGGACTATCACGGATCTTGCCTCTGAGGCCCAGGTTCCGCTTGTTTATGTTAATAGAGAGCCTGATGCGGTGGAGGAGATCAGATGGGAAGATTATGATCTTGACGTTACCTATGTGGGCTGCGATGCAAGACAGTCTGGAATCTATCAGGGCGAACTGCTCTTGGATGCTGGTCTTGAGACTCTGGATCTTAACGGTAATGGTTCCCTTGAGTATTACATGATAGAAGGAGATCAGGGCAATATCGATGCCAGATACAGGACACAGTATTCTGTCAGTGTTCTTGAGAATGCCGGTTGGTCCCTTAATTGCCTCTTCGATGCTGTAGGCAATTGGAATACAGATAATGCCAAGCAGCTTGTGGCAAGGGCTTTGGACGAGCAGCCTGGAGTTGAAGTGGTGATCTGCAATAACGATGCAATGGCCCTTGGCGCAATAGATGCCATCACAGAGCATGGCCTTACTCCTGGTAAGGATGTATTTGTAATTGGCGTTGATGCCCTTGAGGAAGCACTTTCCAAGATAGAGGATGGCTCAATGTTGGGAACGGTGTTTAATGATTTTATTGCCCAGTCCCATGCGGCTGCTGATGCCACCATGAATTTCATTAAGGGCGTTGCTAATGAGCATTATATTAGCTGTGAGTATGTAAAGACTACTAAGGAGAATGCTCAGGAGATATTGGAGATTATTAAGTGATACTGAGATTCGGTATTTGTGATGGTTTGTGATTGAATGTTCTGAGAGTCCGCATGGTTGCGGGCTCTTTTTTTATTGAATAGGAAATTGCTTTCCTATTCAATAAAAAACGCTCCGCTATGGATGCGCACTACTGTGTATGACATTTCACTAGGCTCGAAAAAACCTCGCCAAGTGATCTGCACATCGCGCGATAGGTAAATGATGCATAAATGCAACCGCGCTCGGCGCGAGCATGTTGCAAGCAACATGCTATCTTGTTTGCGTTAGAATGCGCTCTATTACTGATGGTTTCTGAGTTTATGATTTTTTTGCGAATTCTTAAGATGGAGTTTGTCGTTATTTGGGTAATTAAATGTTATGCTCTTAGCACAGGGATGTGTTTTTATTATGTCTTTTATGGAGAGAGTATGAACGAGGTTACGCAAATCGCTTATGGAGAAGGAACCGTAACTATCTCACTTCAAACCGAAAGCTTGTCAGAGGTATCTGCCCCAAATATCAGGTTTGGAGACTACACGGAAGTTATTGAGTCCTGTTTTACCCAAAAGGAACTGAATGTAATTCAAAACGGCGAAGTCGCAGAGCTGGACTTCGTATTTGTCATGTCCGATACCCTTGATAACAAGGCAAAAGAGAAGGAGATGAACTCCACCATGGAGTCCCTGGAATCATCCTACGGAACCTTGCATGAGGGTGTATTCATTGACATGACAGCCTCTAAATCCCTTGCGGATAGTGAGCTTAGCGACATTTCTTATATTTCCTCTGCGTCGGAGCTTTTGATCGATATTCCTTTGTATCTTGTTAAGGAAGACAGATCCTACTACCTGGTTAGCAGAAACATGGGCGATGACGCACTTCTTGAAAATGTAAGTACTGAGGCCAACACCCTCGCAGTTGAAATAAATACTTTCAGCACCAGCATGATGGTGTTCCAGGATAATTCAGATCGCGCAGCTGAGAGCCTTGGCTCCCACTTCTACATTCCATCTAAGGTGCTCCTGATAGGCGGAATGGTGATCCTTGCGGGCCTGTGGCTTGGGCTTGATAAGCTTCATCGTGTTCCTCAGGAACAATCATAATTTAAAATAAGAGAAGAGATGTTTTTGTGTGTGATTGCGGCTCATGCAGGGACAACAGTAGCAATGAGAAAAAACAATTGATTTTGTGACCCACGCGTTATATAATGGAAAACGTCGTCGGGGTGTGGCTCAGTTGGTAGAGCACTATCTTAGGGAGGTAGGGGCCGCGTGTTCGAATCACGTCACTCCGACTAGGCGGAAGGTTAGATGGTATCTGGCTTTCCGCTTTTTATATGAGACCTGGTGGTCATTCAAAATTGATAGAGGATTTACGTCTTAATTTCAATTTTATTCAAAAAAGATGTCGACAAATTCTATGCCGACGTCCTAAATCCACTTTTTGATTAAAAAGCAGTAAGAATAAGCTCTTACACAAGGATTTATTGGATTTTCATAGCTCTTTTTACTGCTCGAATGCTGTAATTGGAGAAAAAGCAGTAAGCTGACAAGCATTCATTGCCTATTGATAGCTAATCTTTACTGCTTAAAATTGGAAAATCAAAATCGGGCCGTAGGGAGATTTCCATCCATACTTCTTTAATTACAAAAGCTGAGAAAAAGCCGTAAATGGGAGGAATATAGTGATTTTGGGAAGGCGGGCGCTAGATGAAAAGGGAATTGAATCCCCGAAGGCAGACACTAGATTGCATAAGGAAAATCCCCGAAGGCAGATGCTAGATATGGAAGAAAAGAAAGACAAGAAAGAAAAGTAAGGCAAGAAAGGAAAATATGATCAATTACAAAGAAGAATTAAACAAACAATTGTATGAGCTTAGGCAGCTCGAGAAAGATGCTGCGCAAAAGGTAAAGAGCTACAAAGGCCTTGAACGAGGAAATATCCGTGTGAGCAGTAGCAATGGCAACTATCAGTATCATTTCAAAAAAGAAGGAGAGGCTAAAGAACACTATATTTCCAAAATCGACATAAGCAGGATAAAGCTTTTGCTTCAGAGAGATTATGACGAGAAGATGCTTAAGCACTTAAAGGATATGATCAATAGGCTTGATAAGTTTAATAATAGGTATGACATAGATAGTATTGATGAGCTCTATGAAAAGCTTAGTGAAGGCCGAAGGGAACTTGTGACTCCAATACGCGCAACGAAGGATATGCTTATTAAGGATTGGTATGATAGGCATCCTGGGAGCCAGAATTCCTATGAAAAGAAATATGAGTTTCAAACTATAAGAGGAGAACTGCTGAGATCAAAGTCAGAAAAAATACTAGCGGACAATTTTTACAGCAATGATATTCCTTATGTCTGTGAACCTGAAATCAGGCTTAGAGATGGTAGATTCAAGTATCCCGACTTTGCTCTTTTAAATGTGAAGCGTAACAAGACGTGGTACTGGGAGCATCTTGGATTAGTTGATAAAGATGACTATGCAACAAATAATTTCGCAAAGCTCATGGACTATGAAGAGTGTGGGCTTATTGTTGGTAAGAATCTGATCATCAGTATGGAAACCAAGGAACGCCCACTGGAAATAGGGATGGTTGCTGAGAAAGTGAAGGAGTTCTTACTACTTTAAATGATATCTTTTGCAAAAAATATAAAAAAATAATAACAGCTATTAATTATTAACAGATGTTATCCGATAAACAAAATGAAAGGATAACTATACATATTTTTAGGAACTCTAACGATAGAAGCATAATACACGGAGGTAGACAAATGGCTTTATCAAAAGTAATGACAAGATCACTTATATCTGCCAGCAGTTCCATGAAACAGGTTAAGGCGCAGCATGCAATAAAGTCACAGATGGATGGAAAAGCCGGAGTGCTGGAGGCGGAGATCAAGCTGGATTCTGGAAGGGGCGGCGACGTTGCCAAAAAGAAAGAAGAACTTGAGCATATAAATAAAAAAGCTACTGAAATAGGACAGCAGGAAATGTCACAGTTATCAGAGCTTAATAGCAACATGAACGAAGCAGCCAAAGCAGATGCTGAGGAACAGAAGCAGAATGAACGTCTTGAAAAGCAGCGCGAAAAGAGACGTGCTGAGATAAGAGAGCATACTGAACAACTTCAGGAGCGGATTGCTGAAAAGAATTCCGGAAATGTTCGCATTCCTGGAGAAGGCGAAGAAAAGCAGATTACAGTTGCTGGAGCCACTGTTAAAACAAAGTCGGCATCAACTTATAACACAAGCGTTCCGCATATTGATGAAAGAGTTGCTCCAACGACTCCATCTGAAGTGTCTGCCAGCGTTTCCGTAAATCATAGCTTAGATATAAAGACATGAATCTTAATGGTTTATTAATTTGTGTTTATAATTAATGCTTGTTATTTGTGATATTATATAGATGTCTAAAGTATCACGTTCAACACATGCGGGAGGGACGTTATGCCAAGAGAAGAGATGCTTCCAAGTGAAAGTGAATGGATGATCATGGAGGTTCTGTGGAGATGTGGTCATGACCTTACATCAGCTGAGATAACGGACAAACTTCCGAAGTCTTCCAAGATGACACAGAGAATGGTAAGAGTTCTGATAAACAGACTTTGCAAAAAGGGAATGCTTACATATACCGTGGATCCCGATGACAGCAGAGTGTACCATTATACGGCGGCAAAGGGAAGAGAGGAATGCCAAAGAGCAAAGAGCAGTGCTTTCGTAGAAAGCTATTTTGAAGGCAACAGGCTTTCGGCTGCATTTGCATTATTAGATAAAGAAAACCTGTCAGAAGAACAGATTAAGGAACTGGAAAAACTCATAGCTAAGGCTAAAAAGAATAAGTAAGCTCATGGATGAGCAAAGGGGTAGTTATGCAGGGAATGCCATTATTCTTTAGAAACCTGAATATGTTTATAGAGTTTGTATGCGTCTATTTTGCGACCATACTTGGTTTTTGTGCGATCATATCAGTTTTTGTATTGGGAATCATTATGATTCTGCGAAGCTCACTGCTTTCTAAGAGCGTTTTTGGAAAGGCTGCTTTGTGGTGTCTATTGATTCCTATTATTTTTTGTGGGAAGCTTCATGTGTATTTTGAGACTAAGGCTGGTTTATATCTGATACTTTGGTGGCAGAACCTATGTATAAGCCACAAATGGATTGGTATGGTTTATATCATCGGTATACTAGCAATTGGATTCAGATATTGGTGGAGAAGAAAAAAGCTTACAGATTCAGTAAATCGCCTCTTTGATTCTGAAGAGCACAAATCAAAATATGTAATCAAGACGTTCCCAGGTGAGATGTCATCATTCTGTACTGGATGTTTAAGACCTGTAATTGTTGTCCCTGAGAGCCTCTCATCTGATGAAGCTGGGATTGTTATAAAACACGAAGAAACGCATATTATGCTTGGCCATATTTGGATACTCCTGGCATATGATATTTTGCGAGTTTTGTTGTGGCCTAATATACTTCTTCATATTTGTGTGAGCTTTTTTAAAAGAGATCTTGAGGACATATGCGATACTGTAACAATTCAGAGAAGTGGAATTGATGCATGTGATTATGGTGAGATTATCCTAGAATGCGCCAGAAACCTTGCTCAGACAAAGAAAAAATATGGCTGCGCGGGAGAAATGTCTTTTGCCTGGGATGATAGTTACAAAATCTTGAAAAAGAGATTGGAAAGGATTGTTTCCAGAAAAACCTATAATCCAAAGATGCTGGTCATTGGGACAGCTACTGTTGTGGCTCTGATTGTGGCTTCAGTGGGAATTATAAAAGCCAATTCATATAAAAGAACTAATGATATTGGCATGATAAGTGGCATTTGTTATACAGGAAATGTACAGAAAAACTATACAGATGTGGAAAGATCAATTGTAGTAGATTTTGATGATGAATATATTTACGTGGATGGAAAGGCTCTGTTAGAGCAATATCCTGAGGCAAAAGGAACAGATGAATGGTTTCACATTTCATCAGGCGGCTACTATAAGATCCCCGGAATCGGCGGAGGTGGTGGTTGGGCAGAGATAAATGCAAAAGAAATACATGATGGAATTATAAAGCTAGATAATCATACGGATATGGATATTTGGGACCGCATTATCATGTGGCTGTAAGGAGGTGATAATGCTGTGAATGGCGGATGGGAAGTAAATGTAAGCGGAAATACAACGCATTACAGAAAAAAACTCTATGATGCTTATGGGAATCATGTTGGAACCATAGGAATCTGCAAACCTACTAAACAGACCGGGAAAAAGAAAAAGGCAGCTCTTTACAGTTTCAAACAGGTTTCGTCACAGGTGCTTGCTGCTAAGACTTCAGGAAAAGCAGCACAGGTATCAACGAGCATAAGGATGAAGATAGGTCTTTTGCGTAAGCAGCTAAAGAACGGCGACTATGATGAAGAAGAAATCCTAAGGGCTATACTTCATGCAGAAATGGTCCAGCGTGCCTGTGACAAGAAAAAGAAGAATCTGAAGATGGAAGAACGGGCAGAAAGAGGCATTGAAAGTGAAGAAGAAATGCCGCTTGAGCCGGAAGAAACCATTGATGAAGAAGCTTCTGAGGAAGAAATTAAAGAGCTGGAACAGGAAGAGTTTGAAGCTCTTATGGAAAAGCTGGAGATGGCTGCTGAGGATATGATGGAGATGGCAGAAGGAACAGCTGAGCTTGATGAGGATCTGGATGAGATGGCAGAAGCTCTTTCCGGATCCATGACACCGGAAGACCTGGAGCAGCTAAAGGTAAAACACAGATCGGATGAGGCAAGGGACATCCTTAAAGCAGACCTAAAATATCTGAAAGCCTTGTTTGACAGGTTGCAAGCGGAAAAAGAAAATGTTGGGAAGGCTTCATTTTATGGAGGATATGACAGCGGAGTATCTTTATCACTTGGAGGGATGGATATGCCAGTAATGGATACAGTTTCACAGAGCTTGCCAGAGGAAACAGGCGGATTATTTGATGTTGAAGTATAGTTTTTTATACGAATATGATTAACAGATGTTAATAGAATTGATAAAAGGAGGTATCAAGTTATGAGTATAGGAATTAACACAAATTATGGAAACTACAATTACGCAGGTGCTAATAATATTGCTGAGCCTAGCTGGGCCAAAAATATCGAGAAAGACGAAAAGGAAGAATCCGTGGTAAATCAGCAGGGCGCTGTATACGAGAAGATGGCTGCCAAGGAGAACAGCAAGGAAGATGATTCTAAGGCAATCTATAAGAAATCAGCTACAGACAGAGCAGCTATTGTTCAGCAGATGAAAGCAGCGGAGGAACAGCAGAGAAAACAGTTGATGGCAATTGTTCAGAAGAGCCTGCAGGGACAGGTTGGGGCCTATGGCAAGGCTACAGGAAATAGCATGTGGCAGCAGCTCGCTGGCGGAAATATCAAGGTTGATGCAGCTACAAGAGCCCAAGCACAGAAAGATATTTCTGAAGACGGATACTACGGTGTAAAGCAGACATCCCAGAGACTGTTTGATTTTGCTGCAGCCCTTGCCGGAGATGATGTCGACAAGATGAAAGAGATGCAGAAAGCCATGGAAAAGGGATTCAAGCAGGCTACTAAGACCTGGGGACGTGAACTTCCGGCAATATGCAAAGAGACTATGAATGCGGCAAACAAGTTGTTTGAGGATTACTATCAGTCTAAAGAGATGGCTTGAGATGGCTTATTAGAATAATGGAGAACGCCTATGAATATAAACATGCAAGGGTTAAATCTTCTTAACAGACCTATGAGTAAAGCAACTCAGGACCGAATGGAAAGACAGGCCAAGCGTGATAATCAGATAGCTTTCTTTGAAAAACAGAAAGAAAACCTTAAGAATATGAAGACTAATTCTCTTGAGGATATCCAGAGAAAGCTCGATATGTTACAGCAGTATGATGATCAGATTGAAGCAGCTAAAGCCTCATATAACAACTCTCAGATGTTCCATATATTGGATGAGGCCAGAGAACGTGGTGAAAAGATTGCTGAAGAAGCTGAGAAGATGGCTCCAAAGACTCCGGAAGAACGTCGTGAAGAAATGATCGAGGAAGCAACCGGTATCGATAAGGATAAAGGTATTCTTTCTGAGGTCATGGATGAACTTGAGGATCAGATTGAAGAACTTACCGAAATGGCAGAGGACATGGCAGAGCTTAATGAAGAGAATCTTGAGGCGTTATCAGATGAAGAGCTTTCAGAAGCTGGCGCTGCTTCAATAGCACAGACAAAAGAACTAAATAACTTGCCAATTGACAAATCGGTGCCTGAAAAATACAGGCATGTTGATTACCACATATAAAGGGAAGGGATTCCGGGAAATAGCAAAGGAGGGTGGAAATATGTCAACGATCAGAGGATATTCACAGAGTAACTATTACGATAGCGCTGATAACGATTATAGCGCATATAACCAAAATGCCAGTTCATTTCTGGCTGGTTTAGGTATCAGTTCTGGAAATGGCAATAATAACGGCGTCATGGGAGGAATCAATCTTTTAGATTATGCAAGCATAAAGAACGGATCCTACAGAAAACTTGTTAAGGCCTATTATGCCAAGCAGAAAGCTGATGGTGCTTCATCAGGCAGGGATTCGTCTGCAAAACTCACTTCAATGGGAAGCATAGCAGGAACTCTGGCAAAGTCCGCAAGTGCTCTTATGAAGGACTCTCTTTGGGAAAAGAAACAGATCAAGACTAAAGATGAGAAGACGGGCGAAGAGACTACAAAAGAAGATATAGACCTGGATTCAATTACCAAGGCTGTAAAGTCATTTGTTGATAATTACAACAAAACTATTGAGAGTGCGGGTAATTCAAGCACCAAGGATGTTTTAAGAAATGCTGCATGGATGACCAAGACCACAAAGTCTACAGAAAGGCTTTTGGAACGAGTTGGTATATCTATAGGTGCTGATAATAAGCTGGAATTAGATGAAGATGCTCTTAAAAAGGCTGACATTAGCACTTTGAAGAGTGTATTTACAGGCTATAGCTCTTTTGCATCTAAGGTTTATGACAAGGCCCAGTCCATGACAAACGCAGCAGCAAGAGCAGGTGGCACGTATACTAGCACTGGAAACTACTCAGATGTATTGTCATCTATTTTGCCATCAAATATTGATAAAAAAGAGTGAGCGTGTATTGTGACAGGACTGTAAGGATATGTGTGATTTTAGCCGATATAATAATAGATAACTATTTTTGTAATTGATCATAGATCATGTACAAGGAGGTAGATGATTATGACAGGAATTAACACTACTTCTGCAAATAGACAGGTAAAAGACATTAGTCAGGAAATATATGCTGCAAAACTTCAGCGTGATGAGATACAGGCAAAGTCTGTAGATAAAGATGAAAACAGTGGCTTGCAGAATGCTATCGCGGAGAAACTAAGTGACAAATCTAACGTAAATACAGCTTTCTCTGATACGGCAGCAACCTTGTCTATTTCTGCTTTAGGTGCTGAAGAATTAGAAAGAATAAGAGATTCCTGGAATAACCATTCTGTCAGTGCTTTATATGAAGATGGCAAACCCGTAAGCAAAAATGCAGAAGGTATATATAAAATTGGCGGAGCAGCATTTAATGATGAGGAATTATCTGCTGCAAGAGATTTGATAACAGGTGTCGGAAGTCAGTTAAAGAATGGATATCTCAGTTACAGAGATTATGCAAAGATGGAAGTAGCGCAGAAGGTTGTTGATAAATATGCTTCCAATGGCTTTAATGAAGATCAGGCAAAAGCTATTAGCAAAGCCATGAAAGACTATAATAATAACCTGATCAGAACACAAGAGCGGCTACTGGCAAATAAGCAAACCAAGACTAATGATGATCCAGCATCCGGAAAGTACTTCGGCATTGAGGTTCATGTGCCAAATGAAGTTAGAAAATCATCTAATGAGTTTGCAAGCACAGATATAGCAACAAATCAGGAGCTTGTTGCTAGCATTCGTGACAACATCAGAAATACAGATTTTTCAGACAAAGAGGCGGTAAACAAATTAAAAGCCTCATATGATGAGTTGATGAGACCTGCTTATAGTTCACAATATCCAAAAAGCTATAAAGCTAATGTGGATGATGTGATATCAAAAGATATAAGCGATTTTCTTAAGCTTATTGAGTTTGAGGGTAAGTGGGAGAGATAACTAGGTTGACAATCAGACGGAAGATTTTCTATTAAGATATAGCTATTATTCAATATTCAAGATATAAAAGGGGCTGCAAGTAAAGCATAGCTTAAACTTGCAGCCATTCTATGTTGTTGACAATTATTTAGTGAGGCGTTTACTCATCAAGGTTTATATTCTCATGAATTCGCGTTTATGAATTCATGCGCGAGAATTCACATGTGACTTTTCGTCTTTATTTCTATTTTATTCAAAAAAGATGTTGTCAAATTCTATGACGACAGCCTGAATCCATTATTTCAGAAAAAAGCAGTAAGAATTAGCCCTGGCACGAGGGCGTGCTTGATTTCACGATGTTATTTTACGGCTAGATAGGTGAAATTAGAAATTAAGCAGTAAGCCGGCAAGTGGTCGATGGCCATTGAGTGAGAATCTATACTGCTAAAAATCGAAAAATCAAAATAGAGCCGTAGGGGAATTCTTTTTAGTACATCCCAAAATCTCAAAACGGAGAAAAAGCCGTAAACTTGAGGGGTATCCTGGAAATATGATTGGGAAGACAACCGGGAACGCGACAGCTAATAGAAAAACTAAATTCCACTTCTGATTGGTAAAGCCTCGGAAAGACTCATATTCTGCGGCTTTCTAGTGGATATTGACAAAATGATTATTAGTGATATCATAATGATATCAAATCAATTACACGCATGATAAAACCAAAAACAACAAACACACAACTAGCAATAGCGTGTAATCAAACACCAGGGCATAAGCCCATGGACATCACGGTTCAGTCAATGAGGAGGTATCATTATGAACGAGAACGTTAAAGAGAAAGTAATCAGTGGACATAAGAACGGTATGACAATGCTGCTTCTTGGAATAATACTTTATGTGGCAGCAACGCTGGGCGTTATATTTTCTGCAAGCATGATGGAGAGCGTAGATGGATTAGCGGGCACCATCATCTTTGTGCTTTGTCTCATCTACCTTTGCGTAGGCTGGCTCATCTTCCTTGGACTTAAGGTTCTTAAGCCAGGTGAAGCCCTTGTGCTTACTCTTTTTGGTAAATACATTGGAACCCTTAAGGGCGACGGATTCTTCTGGGTTAACCCATTCTGCACAGCCTTCAATCCAGCTGCAGAGACTAAGCTCGGACAGAGCGGAGACATTCACGAAGGCAAGAAGGGCGGCGTTTCATCCCTTCTTACAATCGAGGGAACAGGCGCGACTGCTAACCTTAAGGCTGGCGGCATTGATAAAAAGATCTCTCTTAAGGTAATGACACTTAGTAATTCCAAGCAGAAGGTCAATGATATCCTTGGAAATCCAGTAGAGATCGCAGTTGCAGTTATGTGGAAGGTTACAGACACAGCAAAGGCTGTATTTACAGTAGATAACTACAAAGAGTATCTTTCGCTTCAGTGTGACTCCGCAGTTAGAAACGTTGTTAAGCTTTATCCTTACGATGTAACTGAGAATGTGGATACAACAGGCGATGGCAAGGCAGATGACGGAAGCCTTCGCGGTTCAACAGAGACAGTTGCTAACAGGATCAAGGACGAGATTCAGTCTAAGGTTGAGAACGCAGGCATCGAGATTGTAGATGCAAGGATCACATATCTTGCCTACGCTCCAGAGATTGCAGCTGCTATGCTTCAGAGACAGCAGGCTTCAGCAGTTGTTGATGCTAGAAAGCTCATCGTAGACGGCGCTGTAGGAATGGTTGAAATGGCCCTTGAAAGACTTAATGAGAAGCAGCTTGTGGAACTAGATGAGGAGCGAAAGGCAGCTATGGTATCTAATCTCCTCGTAGTTCTTTGCGGTAATCACGACGCGCAGCCAATAGTTAACTCAGGAAGTCTCTACTAATATGGCAGAGAAGAAGCAGGTTCCGCTTCGTCTGAATGAGAAGTTATACAACGCTATTGCTGCCTGGGCTGAGGATGACTTCCGTTCAGTGAACGGACAGATAGAATATCTTTTAACTGAATGTGTCAAGCAGCGCAAGAAGGATGGGAAGTATGTGTCCCAGCATCTTGATGAGCCGCCTGAGTTCGATATCGAGTGATATACGCGTAATTATTTATAAGTACATGACATTTTAATAAGACAACAAGAGGTGACATTTATGAGTGATAATAATAGAACAGACAATATTCTAAATATGAATAATGTTGATAACAATAATCAGATTACAGACAGTGCTGACATTAAGAGTAAGAAAGCTACACTATTTAAGTATCTTGGCTGGTCCTTTGGTCTTGCCTGGGCAATGCAGCTCTTTATAGGCTATGCCAGCAGAACATCTACCGTAGGCGTTATCGACGCCAAGATAGTAATAGCACAGCTCTTCATGACGCTGATGATGTTCGTGCCACTACTATCCGTGATCCTGACTAAGCAGAAGCTTGGAAACATGGGCTGGAAGCCAAAGTTTAAAGGAAACATCGGTTATATTTTGTTTGCCTGGTTCATGCCAGCAATCCTTACAGCAATTGGTGCAGCCATCTATTTCCTGATCTTCCCAAGCCATCTGGATCTTACAGGTCAGGTGCTTGTGGACACCGCCGGATATGAGGCTCTTGAGCAGCTTGAGGCTCAGTGCGGAACATACCTTACATATATTGTGATATCTGGCGTAGCAGCCCTTACTTATGCTCCACTAATTAACATGATTCCTGCCGTTGGCGAAGAGGCCGGCTGGCGAGGCTACATGTATCCTGTGTTAAAAGAGCTATATGGTAAGAAAAAGGGTATTATCCTCGGAGGTATTATCTGGGGCATGTGGCACTGGCCACTGATGCTTCTCATAGGCTATGAATATGGAACAGCCTATAGAGGCTTCCCAACTGTGGGATGGGTTCTTTTTGCGATATATACAATAGCAATTGGTATTCTTTGCAACTATGTATATGAAAAGAGCCATTGCATCTGGATTCCAGCAATTCTTCACGGAGCAGTTAATGCTGCAGCCACTATTCCAGCAGCCATTACAACTTCAGAATCTGCGCCATATAGAATTCTGGGACCAGCTCCAATTGGACTGATAGCAGGCATTCCTATGATGATTGTGGCAGCTATTATCCTTTTCAAGACTACAAAGTCTGAGAACGATGCAGCTTGATATATCACATCCAAACCATAAGATAGTAGTTAGATGATGGTATTAGCATAATTAAAAGATTTGTATTAATATTTCTGCTACAAAAAAGGAGTCAAAGGAAAACGTTCCCTTGACTCCTTTAAGTTTAAATAATATCAGTTAGAACTTGTTGTTGCAGCCTCTGCAGCTGGTGCCTCAGCAGGAGCTTCTGTAGCAACTGAAGCCTCTGCAGCTGGTGCTTCAGCAGCAGGAGCTTCTGTAGCAGCCTGTGTAGCTGATGCATTGTTTGTTGTCTCTGTAGTTGTTGTAGCAGCTGTTGTCTCTGCGGTTGCCTCTACTGAAGCCTCTGAACTAGCTTCTGTAGCAGCCTCTGTTGTAGCTGTTGTAGCAGCCTCTGTGCTAACTTCTGTTGTTGAAGCATCAGCGCTTCCGTCTTCCATGTATCCGTAAGATGAAGCGTAAGCTGCAGCCTCTGATCCGTCCTCGCCGTTTGGCTTGATAACGTAAGGCTTAACTATTAAAGCAATGATTGCCACAAGTACAAGGCAAAAAACTACCTTTGCAATCTTTTTGATCTTTTTCTGTTTAGCGATTCTCTCCTTGCGGTGAGCCTTTTCTTTTTTGTAAGCGTCTACCTTTTCCTGACTCATATTACTATTCCCCATTTCTTAAAAAATATATTTGTGCTACAATCTCGCACAGGAATATATTATAAACATTAGTACACAAAAAGTCGAGAAGAAGTCTTATGAAATTTTATTTTGCCCCAATGGAGGGGATTACACAGTATCCACTTAGAAACACCCATAAAGAAATGTTCGGAGATTCCATAGACAAGTATTTTACTCCGTTCCTTACTGCCTCCAGCACCCATCACTTCAAGAACAGGGAAAAGAAGGATGCTCTACCTGAGAACAGTAGCTCTTTTGCCAATTATAAGGAAGAGATAGTTCCCCAGATAATGGCCGGGAACGCCGAGAACTTCATATGGGCCGCCCACGAAATGCACAAGCTTGGCTATAGCGAGGTTAATCTTAACCTTGGCTGCCCAGCTCCCACCGTGGTAAACAGGCGTAAGGGCGCAGGCCTTCTGCAGGATCCAACATATCTTGATGAGATGTTAAAAGAGATATTTACAGCCCTTTCAGAGGATGATATAGCTATTTCTTTAAAGACAAGGCTTGGCTTTACTGACGTGGCTGAAGCGGAGGCCCTCATGGGAATCTACGCTTCCTATCCGGTAAAAGAGCTAACAATCCATGCCAGAGTAAGAGAAGATTACTACAAGAATAGCGCAAGAATAGAGGCTTTCGATAGAGCCGTGGATATCTATAGAGAAAAGGGCGGAAAGGCAGACATTTGCTTTAACGGCAATATCTTTTCTAAGGAGGGTCTAGAGCGCTTCTCCAAGGAAAGCCGTGTATACAGTGAAGTCTCTGCTATCATGCTTGGAAGAGGTCTTTTATCTGATCCAGCCCTTGCAAGACAGTTAAAGGGAGGCGCGCCCCTGGATAAGGAAGAGCTTAAAAGCTACCTTAAAAGACTCTACGAAGAGTATGAGAAAATGATAAGCGAAGACAGGAACGTAATCTTCAAACTCCTTGAACACTGGGCTTTCTTGAATAGTAGATTTAAAGACAGTGATAAGTATATCAAGGCAATCAGAAAGGCCAGAAGCCGCGGAGAGTACATGGCTGCCGTAAGTAATCTGTTTGCCAAATGCGATTTCATGTAATTTTGCGGTAATGAATAATTGATTATATGGCATGTGTACAAATAAAATCATTAAACTAAGTAATAATACTACTTCTACATGTGCATAAATACGTGATATACTAATTGAAAATGTTTGATAAGTGAAGCTGCATTTGGCATGAAATAGTGTATGCTTAATTATTGCTTATTAGATTGGATGGGCTGGGGATGAAAAAAGAGTTTAATTGCGATAATAACAGAGATCATATTAAGAATGAAATAAAAGACATTGTGGACCTTATTCTTGATGACTACAGCAAGGGCAGAGATGTGGATAAGATGGACATCTTTAATCAGCCAGACAGAGACGCGGTTAAAGATATTGTTATCAAGCTTATAAGGATTCTTTTCCCTGGTTATTACAGAGATAAGGTTTATAAGAGCTATAACGACAACAACAGAATCGCCATTGTAATAGAGGATGTTATCTATAATCTGCAGAAGCAGGTGGCTATTGCCTTTAGACACAGTGAAGAGTACGCCAACGCTTCCGATGAAACCCTTGAATGTGGCGCCCGCAGAATAACACATGAATTCTTTAAAAAGATCCCACAGATAAGAGAATATGTTGATACTGATCTTCAGGCATGCTACGACGGAGATCCAGCTGCATATAGTAAGGAAGAGATTATTCTTTCTTATCCTGGGTTAACAGCATCAACGATAAATAGAATAGCACATGAACTTTATCTTCTTAAGGTGCCGCTTATTCCCCGCATGATGACTGAATATGCTCACAGTAAGACTGGAATTGACATTCATCCAGGTGCCACAATTGGCAAGTACTTCATGATCGATCACGGAACAGGCATCGTTATTGGAGAAACATCTGTTATTGGTGAGCACGTTAAGATCTATCAGGGTGTTACCATTGGTGGTCTTTCTACCAAGGGAGGACAGGCTCTTAAGGGAGTTAAGAGACATCCTACTATTCAGGATTACGTTACTATTTATTCCGGAGCATCAATTCTTGGTGGCGACACTATAATAGGAAAAGACTCAGTTATTGGAGCGAATGCATTTATCACAGCTTCAGTTCCAGAGGGCAGTAAAGTAAGCATGCAGAAGTAATTTAATAGGATTTTTCAAGGAGTCAAAGAGAATTATCTCTTTGACTTCTTTCATATAGAAAGAACTATATATATAACAGTTTAATAAACGCTAAAGTTTTTAATTTAATTGTCCGATAAAAACTATGACGGGAAGTATATGCCCGTATCTATCAGTCTATGACTGATTCAAGGGATTGAAGTTTTTAGTACACGGACGTACGCAAGCAAGATTTTTGGTAATACTTTTGTGGAGGTACGTGCACTATGATGAGATCACTTTGGTCAGGAGTCGCAGGTCTTAAAACCCACCAATTAGAAATGGATGTCATTGGTAACAACATTGCCAATGTTAATACTACTGCATATAAATCCCAGGCAACTGGATTCCAGGATGTTCTTTACCAGACAGTAAAGAATGGAACCGGTGCTGGAAATAACATGGGAGCAACCAATATTTCTCAGGTTGGTCTTGGAAGTAAGGTGGGCTCCATCTATACCAACATCGCTAAATCAGGATCAATGCAGACAACAGGAAATGCCTTCGATCTTATGATAACAGGCGATTCTTTCTTTATAATTACACCTGATGTTTCCAGCGGAATCATGAACTTTTCAAGAGATGGTTCTTTTACCATTGATGCCGAGGGTAATCTTGTAACCCAAAATAACGGTTATTACGTAATGGGTGTTTTGGGTGATACCCAGGTAAATGGCGCAGCTCAGGCACCACTTAGCCTCATTAATGAACAGACCAAGCATAGAGATGGAACAGCCACCAGCGAAGCATACTTTAAGGGCAATATCGATAGTTATGATACAGCCCTTAAAGAGGGTAAGGCTCTTAGAATCGAAGTCTTTGGAACAGACGGAGAGACATATACACTTAAGTTTAATTTAACAAGCACTGATGAGGATAACGTTTTCAATCTTGCTCTGTCCAACGTTCAGAACAAAGATGGAAAGATCTTTAAGTTTGAAGGAGATACAAGTTACAACCTTGTATATGATAAACACTCAGGAGATTTCCAGTCAGCTAATGGTGATACTTCAGGATATGTTAATTTAAACCTTGGAGGCGATGCTTCCGTTATCGGTCCATTACGAATGGATCTTAGGTACACCAGTAACTATGCTGGCACCATGGGAAGCCATTCTTCATCAATCTACGGATATAAAGGTGATGTACAGGGACTTAACAAGGGCTATGCCAACGGTGATATGAATGGCATTTCTTTCTCCACTGACGGATCAATACATGCCAGCTATTCAAACGGTGAGACTGTAAAGATTGCTCAGATAGCAGTTGCAGAGTTCAACAATGCCATGGGTCTTGAAAAGGTTGGAGATAATCTCTACGCAGCTTCTCTTAACTCAGGAGAACCAATGATCATGGATATCACTGAGGACGGCGGTTACATGTCATCTGGCGTTCTTGAGTCAAGTAACGTGGACCTTGCCAAGGAGTTCACAGATATGATTACCACCCAGAGAGGTTTCCAGGCTAATAGTAAGATCATTACTACATCCGATGAGATGTTACAAATACTAAGAGGCCTTAAATCATAAGTAATACCTAGGGAACTTCTTTAAGGAAACCTAAATACTGATAAAAATGTTTTTGAAATTTTGATACACTGAGCCAGACTGCGTTCTGGCTCATTTTTGTGGAAACTGTGTTTTTTTTGTGAAAAAGTAGTTGTATTCTTAGTTGCCATGGTATATATTTTCTTTACAAGGTTTATGGGTAATCTTAATTAAACGGGCTTGGAGTTAAAATTAGTTAGTTTAATAGGGATTGAAGGGCAAAGCTATCGAAAGATAGTGACGCAAAGCTAAAGGGCCTTATTCACAGTATTATATTGTGACAGGCAGCCAGTTGCTGGTGCGAGCAGATCGCACTATGAGAAATGGCCGTGTCTGTGTGTATTTTTATACCAGGCGGCTTTTTTATTGAAGTTTACAGTACAGTATTGAGTTCACGGATGAACAGATGACATTAAATTAAATATGTCACAGGTACAAGGACAGTAGATTATCGACGCAATTGACAAAACACTTACTTTGCAATCGCCCCTAAAGACTAGATGATAATAGGGTATTTTGCAGAGGATGTCTTTGCAAAATACTTTTTTTGTGCAGATTTTTAAGGGTGGAAAATGGCAGAAATAAATCTTAAGAAGTTAAGCAGAGCAGAGCTCCTGGAGATGATGATCCATTTCTCTGAAGAGACTGAAGCTGCTAAGAAGCATGAAGAAGAGTTAAAGGAAGAACTGGAAAAAGAAAAGCTTCAGATACAACGCGAAATGGCCGAGGAAAGAGCAGCGATGCTCAAGAGCTTTGATGAAGAAAAAGCTCAGATGAGAGCAAAATTTGCGGAACAGAAAGCAGAAATGCAGGCCAAATTCGATAAGGATATAACAGGTTTAAAGGCTAGGCTTTCTAGGGAGAAGGCAGAACTTCAGAATCAGGTTGATGATGCCCTCCTTAAGATAGAAAATTCACAGTCTCTTGCCGAGGCTTCAATCCAGCTCGGCGGAATCATGGAAGCAGCTCAGAAATCAGCAGATCTTTACGTCCAGACATTACAAAAGAAGGCCGAGCTTGAGTACCTTGATTTCAAGAAGGAACTTGAACAGGTCAGAGCTCAGATGATGACAGGCGCGCAGAACGCGGCTGCCTCACAGGGGGATTCTGCGGCTTCCACAGATGACACCGAGAAAAAAGAAGAGACAACAGTAAAGAAGACACGAACAACAAGAAAGAAAAAGACAGAAACTGCAGAGGAAACTGAAGATAAAAAAACTGCAGTAAAGAGAACAAGAAAGACAACTAAGAAGACTACAGAAGAAACAGAAGTTGAAGCTAAGGAGGAAGCTACTCCAAAGCGCACCAGAAGAAAAAAGAGTGAGAACGTAGATGAGTGATGTAAAGGTTACTAAGCCCTCTATTGATGAGCTCAGGAAAGAACTTAAAAGAGAGAACAGTAAAAAAGAATATAAAAAGGTTCTTAGAAACACCCTGATCGTAGTCATCGTAGTGGCTGCCCTGGCCGTACTTATATCAAGTTTCTTTGTAACAGTGCTTAAGGTTACAGGTGATAGCATGACACCTACACTGGAGACCGGTCAGATAGTAATAGCCAAGAACAGTACTTCATTTGAACCAGGCGATCTACTTGCTTTCTATTATAACAACAAGGTTCTTGTAAAAAGAGTTATAGGCTCTCCTGGAGACTGGATCAACATAGACGAAGCAGGAAACGTTACAGTTAACGGAGTTGTTCTAGAAGAAGAATATGTAACGGAAAAGAGCTTGGAACCTACCGATATAGAATTTCCATATCAGGTTCCTGAGAACAGATGGTTTGTTCTTGGAGATCACAGAAGTGTATCAATAGATTCAAGATCTAACGTAGTAGGTTGCGTAACTAAGGAGCAGCTGATTGGTAAGGTAGTATTTAGAGTATTCCCGTTAAACACATTTGGCGGATTATGATAAGAAGTTTCAAATAATAGTTTTAGATTGAGGTGTTGACCATGCGCAAAGTTGATGAGAATCGCGCAGAAAATTACATAAAGAAGCACAGCAGATACAAAAAATGGCTTGCTTTCGCTATGTGCATTTCTCTTTTTACAGGAACAGTTACACTGTACATCCTGAATAAACCAGCTACTGCTATGACAGAGGAAGGAGCTCAGGCCCTTGGCATTGTACTTGAGACCGCAGACAGCGACTTCGAGCAGGGACTTATTGAACAGATGCAGGCTGAAAAAGAGCAGCAGAATAACGATGACAACAACGGTGATGGCGACAATGGAGATAATTCTGGTGATAATCAGGGAGACTACGTATCTGGCGATGAAGGCGGAAACGGCGATGATGGAAATGCCGATGACGCTGGCGATACAGAGAATGGTTCCGGTGATTCAGAGGAAGGCAGCAAGGAGAACACAGCGGACAGTTCATCAGCCAGCACAACAGGTGCTTCTGATGAGGAAGAGGCTTCAGATGCAGCATCAAGCGCTAGCAGCGATGCAAGTAGCGATGCTTCCAGTGATGCAAGCAGCCTTGCTTCTACAGAGGATAAAAATCTCGAGGTTGTAAAAGAGGTTTCTCTTTCAGCAACAATCATCGATGAGTTCGGAGAAGAGATAGATCCAGACAAGTATTCAGACATTGAACTTCCAGAATTTGGGGAAGTCCTCGTTCTTGATGATGTAGATAATGCTCCATATGACAACGTTAAGGTTAAGACAGGTTCTTTCAAGACAGTTACTTATTCATATGTAAAGGC
This sequence comes from Butyrivibrio proteoclasticus P6B7, assembly GCF_000622085.1. Taxonomy (GTDB): domain Bacteria; phylum Bacillota; class Clostridia; order Lachnospirales; family Lachnospiraceae; genus Butyrivibrio; species Butyrivibrio proteoclasticus_A. The sequence continues at coordinate 159,834 of NZ_JHWL01000005.1, read as the reverse complement.
AACAGTTGACAGCAAGGTAATCACAGCTATCAAGAAAGAGACAGTGGAAGGCGTTTCTTCTAAGAATTCAGAAGAGGAAACAGACTCAGCTTCAGCAAGTGCTGAGAACACAAACGAGACAGAGACAAGCTTCGTTACAGTTTATTCTTACACAACTGACGGAGAGAACTATACAAGATTTGAAGAGGATACAGTTATCAAGTTTGTTTACTCCATGGGAGATCAGACTGAGTATGTATACTCTGACGGTGATGTTAGCATCACTGCCAAGCTTCAGATTCCTGGTGCTATTCCAGAGGATGCAGAGCTTGTAGTAACTAAGATCACAGCAGATACAAACGGATACAACTACGACGCTTATCTTGGCGCCCTTAATGATAATGCACAGGCAATTGCCGATGATGCAGGTTTTGATTCAGCAGCAGAGTACACAGATGAAAATACTCTTATGTATGACATCGCATTCATGTACGAAGGCGAAGAGGTTGAGCCAGCAGAGGGTGCAGTAAGCATCAGTATTGAATTTAAGGAAAAGCAGCTTACTAACGAGCTTTCAGTTTTATCAGAGGAAGAGATTGCAGTAGTTCACCTTCCTATCAAGGAAGAGGTAAAAGAGTCTTCTGAGATCACAAGTACTGTAGAGGCAACAGATATCACAGCAAGCGATATCGAGGTTAAGACCCTTACAGATGCTACATGTGAAGTTACTAGCACTGAGAAGATTGAATATAGCGTAGACAGCTTCTCAATTTTCGCAGTTACTGTATATCAGAACCACGAGGCTGGGACAGATACATTTGAGACAGTTCTCGGTGATGCAGTTAACTTTGGTATTGTTTCTAACTACCTTAACTTAAAAGAGTCAGAGACAAACTTTGCAACAATGAATCTTGTGGCTCAGGCCCAGGATGGTAATGACCTTACTAATATTGCTGAGCAGACATTTATTGCAGCAGCTATTTCACAGGGTTCATTCCAGCTTAAGGGATTCCCAGCATACTTTATTACTCCTGTTGAGTTCCAGCAGTTTGTATCACACTCTTCAGGTGCAACATACCTTAAGTTTGATTCAGGATATTCATTTGGTGAGCTCTACAACATAGTTGATGACATGATGAACTACATTAGGAGCGCATCCAAGGATCTTGCCAGCAGAAAAGACAATGCTTCATTAAAGTATGATGAAACTATAGGCAAGTATGTGGTTAATACAAGAGGTTATGGAGCTGGAACCTATTACGTAACACTTAATCAGAACGATATGAACAATATCAACGAAGCTGGAAAGCTTTGCATTTATAAGGATTCTGATCAGACAATCGTATTTAACGTAACAGCATCCGGAGCTATCCACAGACAGAAGTTCCTTGTAAGTGTTGACGGTGGCGAGCTTAAGGATACAGATACAATTTCAAACTCAAGCAGCTACAACCACATTACTCAGTCACTTATCTGGAACTATATAAATGCTAACGCAGTATACTGTGATGGCCCTCAGACAGGTGTATGCATCTCTGGACAGACAGATGCCAACTGGTACAACAATGCAACAAGTTCAGGATGGCTTGCATTCCCTGGTGTATTCATTGGATCAGGTGAGTGGCACAACACATACACAAATGTTAAGCAGATTAGTGGAACAGCTCAGTTCCAGGCTTATAAGAACATAAATGGTGAGGCTTCAACAGTTGATGGCTTCAAGTTCACTCTTTACAAGCAGGATTCTTCAGTAGAGGGTGGCTGGAAAGAAGTTGAGACAGTATTTAACGACAGCCAGACACCTCACAACGTTGTATTTACACCAATCACTTATGGTGGAAGCACTGGTAATACAAGTTCTAATTATCAGTACGTTTCTATTAACAGTGTTGGAGCAACAGAGAGCTTTGTTTATAAGATTGTTGAGACTCAGGGAACAACAGATACAGCAGGTAATGCTTATGTACCTGATACCACTGAGTACTATGCTAAGGTTACTGTTTCTATAGACAAGCAGAACAACCACACAAGCTCAACATATTACAGAGTAAGTACTCCTGAATACTACACAGATGAGGCTTGCACAACCCGTGTTAACATAGACGGAGACAACATTCCGGTATTTAACAACACCACTTATGAAGGTGTTCTTGGAATTGCTCTTAAGAAGTACTTAAATGGCGGAGATCCAGGAGAGCTTAAGTTTAACTTCACAGTAAGATACCTTAAGAGTGATGGAAAGCTTGCAATCCTTACTGAGAACCTTACTAATGATGGATCAAACATTTCTTATACCTTTGATTATGATGGTAACTTCATCACTAATATTAAGGAGAAGGATAAGGATGTACCAAATATTATCCTTGTAATTACTGAGAATGATATTACTGAAAAGAGTAGTGGTGTAACAACCAAGAAGGATAAGGATTACATCATTGTAAGAATCAAGAACCCAGGTAAAGACAATCAGTCAATCATGTACATGAAGTTTAAGGCTGAATCTGAGACTGGTAAGAATGATAACGATCAGAAACTTTTAACTAACATTGAAAATTCTGCTTTCTTTGAGACTTGCAAGGATGTTCTTGTAGATGCAGTAACAGGAAGCAGCAGAGCAAACCATGTAATCGCCAACCAGGACGAGATTGCTTTTTACAACACAGGTGGTGGAGATCTTCGTATCCACAAGATGGTTGTTAACGACTTTGGTTCAGGCTTTGTAAGAGATAATACAGGAACAGCTCTTTTATCAAACGTTATGTTCCGTATCACCAATAATGCAACTGGTAACTACATTGTATTTAAGGGCTTTACAGGACATGCCGGAGATAAGGGAGAGGCAGTTGAGTATGACGCTTCTCACAAGGATACAGGCAACAGATATACAGTTGTTTATAACCAGAGTGCACAGTGGACTATTATTGGTATTCCAGCTGGTACATATACAGTAGATGAGGTTGCAGATGGTCTTACACTTGAGTACAACCCATCAACCAACACAAGTACGCCTATTGAAGAGACAAACCTTTCTCGTGTTACAAAGTACGATGTAACTGTGGATAACGAGTCAGGTGAGGATAAATACGGATACGGCGGACAGAACCTTAGAGCAGTATTCTCAGTAGATATTCCTAATCACCTTGATCAGGGACCTAACTACGTTAAGGTTGGATCTGCAGAGGTTGGAAATACAACTCATACCCAGACAGTTCAGGTATGTAACTACTACAGCATTCCTGTTGGTCCTATCCAGATAACCAAGAACTTCTCTGGTGGAACATGGACTGATGATATGGAATTTACCTTCAAGATTGAGCCTGCTGGTTATACAGCAACTTCATCTGAAGGAAATGGTGTGACACTTAAGTCTCAGCCAATGCCTACAGTTACAAATGTAACCAGCACTTATGTTGAGAACAATGTGACTAAGCATACCTACGAGTCCCACGTTGAGGATACAGTAACACTTACTAAGGCAGATGCTACTTATGCAGATGGTAAGTACACAGCAGTTGCCAAGTTTGCTTCTATACCATTTAGATTTGAAGGAACTTATTACTACAAGATAACTGAGGTTAACACTGGAATAGACAGTGTAAGCTACGATACAACAGTGTACTACGTTAAGATCGTTGTATCCAAGAAATACACACAGTTCAATAAGACTTATACACGTGCTAACATGTCTAACCCAGAGAAGTACACATCAGATACAACACTTAGAGAAGACTTCTATTATCTTGGTGCTGACGTTTATTACTCAGATGATGAGAACTTTAACAACATCCTTGCTACTTGCGAGCTTCATCTTGGTGCAGATCCAGATACAGTTGATCTTGAAGCCAATGAGTTCATAGTAAGCTACAGCAAGGGCGGAGTTGAGAATGTTGCCTTTAACAACTCAATATCAGGTAACCTTTCAGTTTCAAAGGTTTGGCTTGATGCTAACGGCAATGAAGACTTCGATGGTCACACATCTCTGACACTTTACATCTGGCAGAGACCTGAGAACAGCTCAGAATGGACAGTTTACGGTTCAGTTCAGCTTTCAGGAGATAATAACTGGCAGCAGGAAGTTACTGGTCTTCCAGTATCAGATGAAAACGGAACTAAGTATGTTTACACCGTAAAAGAGACAGATGATTATGTTGCTACATATTCTGTCAGATATTACTACAACGGTGTTGAATATAACGCTAACTCACAGGATAAGATCACAGTTGGCGGTGAGAGTGTTAAGGATACAGGTTATGTAATGACTCTTGGAGGTGACGGAAAGAGCTACGGCGCTGTAAAGGTTACTAACAGAGCATTCAACACCAACATGCTTCCTTCTACTGGAGGAATTGGTGATAAGCCATTTACAACACTCGGTTTGTTACTTATTATCTTAGCTTTATTTGGCGGAGCTTTCGCCTATATAAATAAAGACAAAAACAACAAGATTCAAAAGGAGAGGACAATGAAAGGAATTAAGAAACTAATCATGGGACTCCTCGTATCAATCATGGTACTTGGAGCAAGCATCACAGCTTTCGCAGCAGACGGAAGCATCACAATTTCTAATGCCAGAAAAGGCCAGGAATACAATGCATACCGCGTATTTGATTTCGTGGTTGCAGAGGCTGAGGGCACAAATGCAGATGGCAAGTTTAACGGCGGTGTTTACAAGCTTGCAGCTAAGTTTGCTGAAAAGAATTTCACAAGCTCATACTTCACAGTAGGCGACAACGATATTCTTGATGTATCAGCAATCAAGACAGATGCTGACGCAGCAGCTTTCGGTCAGGAAGTTCTTGCATTTGCTAAGGCTAATGGCATTGAGCCTGATGGAACAGAAACAGCTACAGGCGAAGAGAAAGAGCAGAAAATTACAATCAATAATCTTGAGTATGGTTACTATGTAATCGATTCTTCACTTGGTGCAGTAGTTACTGTTGATACAACAGCTCCTTTCGCAGAAGTTAAGGATAAGCAGGACGTTCCTAACCTTGACAAGACTGTAACAGAGAATTCAACAGGCGAGACAAAGCTTTCAGAGAACAGCGCTCAGATCGGTGAGACAGTTCTTTTCACAATCGATGCTGATCTTAAGGCAAACGGTGAGAACTATGTGATCGTCGATAAGATGACAAAGGGTCTTACACTTGTTGAGGATTCATTTGAGTATTCATTCACAAACGGTGAGGTTGCTCACGATGCTCCAGTTGTAACAAAGAACGCTGATGGTTCAACAGAATTCAGCATTAAGTTCACAGCAGTTCCTACAAAGGATACAGTTTGCACAGTTACATATAAGGCAGTAGTTAACACAGACGCTGAGATCTACACAGGAACAAACAAGAACGAAGCTTACCTTAAGTATGGTAACGATTCAGAGACAACACACAAAGAGACACTTACAAAGACATACCCAATGGATCTTTTAAAGGTTGCTGAGGGAACAACAACTGTTCTTGATGGCGCTGAGTTCGAGATGTACAAGAACACAGATGGTTCAAAGCTTACATTCTCAGTTTCAGCTGATGGTTACACATACACAGTTGATCCTAATGGTTCAGAGACAATAATTAAGACACTTGCTGACAAGGCAATCAGAATCAATGGTCTTGATACAGAGACATATATCCTTGTTGAGACAAAGGCTCCAGCTGGATATAACCTTCTTGCTACAGATGCAACAGATTCAAAGGGAACAGAGTACCAGCACGCTAAGGCAGTTACAATTCCTGAGACATCAACAACTTCAGAGGCTTATGTTGCAAAGGTTGAGGATAGCACAGGATCACTTCTTCCTTCAACAGGTGGAATTGGTACAACAATCTTCTACATCGTTGGTGGTGTACTTGTAGTAGCAGCAATCGCTTTCTTCATTCTTCGTAGAAAAGCTGATGTTGAGTAATTAAGAATTATAGGTTTCAAAGTAGTTTAGTTTTTATTTGAATCTTGTTTCTTATCTATAGAAACCAACTGTATTTCCCGGAGGTTTCTCCGGGAAGTACAGATATGATTCAAAGAACCCTTTATGGATCCAATCTAGGAAAATGGGATGAATAAAAAGAAATTAAAAAAACAGATACCAAATATAATATTTGCCCTTATTTTTCTCGTTGGAATCAGCATTTTTTTGTATCCTTCAGTTAGTAACTATATCAACTCCAAACATCAGTCAAAAGCGATTTCTAACTATCAGGAAATGCTTGCATCAATTCCTGAAGAGGATTACACAGCATTTTGGCAGGCAGCTTATGAGTACAACGAAGAGCTGGCCCAGAAGCCACTTAACTTCTCTTTGACAGAGGAGGAACTTGAAAAGTACAACAGTATACTTGATCCTACAGGAACAGGTATAATGGGATATATTGAGATAGAGAACATAGGCGTCAGCCTTCCAATCTATCACGGAACAGAAGAGTCTGTTCTTCAGGTAGGTATTGGACACCTGGAAGGAACTTCATTCCCAACAGGAACAAACAATACACATGCAGTTTTATCAGGACACAGAGGCCTCCCATCCTCTAAGCTATTCAGTGATCTTGACCAGATGATAGTGGGAGATACATTTTTATTACACATATTGGACCAGACCTTTGCTTATCAGATAGATCAGATCAATATCGTTCTTCCTGAGGAAGTAAATTCACTGGCAATCGTTGATGACAAAGAATATGTCACGCTTGTGACCTGTACACCATACGGTGTTAACACTCACAGGCTCCTAGTAAGAGCAAAGCGTGTTGATTATAGTGAAGAGACTAAGCTGATAGTACCAGCGGACGCAACAAGATATAATACACTTCTTATTGTGCCATTTATTGCAGGACCTTTACTGGTACTTGCACTCATCATATATATAATAATGACTTCTAAGTTTGTTAAGAAGTTGCGAAAAAGGAAATAAGCAGTAATATAAAGCTGTAGGCTTTATACGAGGAAATATTTATGAACAAGACAAATATTATTCTAAAACGAATAATGATGGCGATTATGAGCTTTGCACTCATGATTACTGGATTCTCATTTACTTCTTTTGCAAGAGGTGAGATTGACCTTAACCAAAAGGGTGAGATGACAATCGTTTACCAGTATGAAGAGGATGCCAATACCACTAAGATCTTTTCCGGATTACAGGTGTATGCTTATAGAATTGCCAGCGTAACAAGTACTGGTGTGTATTCTCTTTTAACACCATATGACAGCTTCCCTGTTAAGGATCTTAATACAATTACAGATTCAGACCAGATGAGTGAAGCTTCTGACTGGTACAAGGTTAAGAATCTTGTAGAGGGCTATATCCTTTACAATAACGTTTCTCCTGACGCTACAGTTACAACTAACGAAAAGGGAGAGGCACATTTTACTAACTTAGAGCTTGGTATCTATCTTGTTAAGACTAATACAGTTGAAGAAGAGGATTGTACATATACTTTCAATTCTTTCCTCATCGCTGTTCCAGGTCTTGATGAGAATGATGAATGGGTCAACCCGGTATACACAGTAGCAGGTCGTGCTAAGTGTGAGAAAAAAGAAAAGATTAAGAACCACTACTTACTCAACAAGAGATGGTCAGATTCAGGATATGAGAACCAGAGACCTTCTTCTATTACAGTGGATATCTACAGAGATGGGGAGCTTTATCAGACAGTTACTCTTAGTTCAGATAATAACTGGACTTACGAGTGGGAATATGTTGGAAGCTATAAGTGGACCTTTGCTGAGCATATAGATGCAACACTTACTTACTCAGTATCACTTACAGAGAATGGTGGCGAGTATTTCATCACTAACTCTTACAATCCACCTGATACACCAGATACTCCAGATACACCAGATGAGCCACATGAGCCAGACGAACCAGGACTTCCAGATCTTCCAGATGTACTTGGAGCAATAAGGGATCTTCCAGCAGTACTTGGTGCAAGAAGACTTCCTCAGACAGGTCAGCTTTGGTGGCCACTTCCAATCCTTGTGATTGCAGGTCTTTTCCTTATCATCAAGGGCTTTAGGAAGAACATGAAGAACGCATAATGACTTGATTCATAATACCCCATGGAATGCTATTTCATGGGGTATAGGTATTAAAAGATGAAAAAATTTTCAGGATACATTTATATGATCGTGGGCGCAGCTCTTATCGTTATGGCTGCACTTTTGGTTAGGCACAACTTCAACGAAAGCGCTGAGGCAGGAGAATCTTCAGATCAGATGCTTGAAGGCGTTATCATGCAGATGCCAAGCGCAGTAATGGCGCAGGAAAGCGGTGATATGCCAGTGGTTGATGTGGATGGTCACAGCTTTGTAGGCACTGTTGAGATACCTTCTCTTGGACTCCTTCTCCCAATCCAGAGTGAGTGGGCAAGTGAGAACGCTAAGCTTTCAGTCTGCAGATATAAGGGCTCTGTATATGAGAATGACCTTATTATTGCAGGTCACAACTATTCAGAGCACTTTGGTAACCTCAATCAGCTTTCTACAGGAGATGAGGTTATTGTTACTGACATGAATGGAAAGAGCTTTTACTTCCAGGTAGCTAACATCGAGACCTTAGGTTCCTACGATGTAGAGGAAATGGAAGCTGGCGAATGGGATCTTACTCTTTTTACCTGTACAATAGGCGGAGCTAACCGTGTTACAGTTAGATGCGAGTCTACAGGTAAGGTCAGCGACACAGGTTCAACACCAGATGTCCTTGACGCGGCAGAGAAGAGTAAGCACATCCGTAAGACCAATTGATAGACAAGATAATAGATGATATTAATCATCAAAGAATATGATGTATTTTACGCAGAGTAGTCACACAGGCTACTCTGTTTTTCTTTATAAATCTATAAGAGTTGTGGTTCTTGATAAATAGCTCTTTTAGACCGATATATAAAATAGATATTAAGTATTAATAGAAATTTTACCCCTGTATTGTGGACGATATGCCCCATAAATACTATAATGGTGGTACAAAGGAAGAGTATATCCATGGAAAGGAGTTGATGCAGATGATCATAGTTAAAATGAATGAGACAACAGTAGAATGCAGTATAGCAGCATCAGAACTCCATGAGATTGGTTTGACTCCTGAGGCCGTTGTTAATGGCGCAGAGAATACAACATCCTTTTTTGCCCAGCTCAACAAGGAAGTAGGAGCTCAGCTTGATTATGACCCTGAGACTGAGGTCATGATGATGAGTAAGAACATGATGATGGACGGAAGCGTTCGCATCTTTGCCGTTAAGATGAGCAATGAAGACATCCAGAAGGCTACAGACAGGATCAGAGGAGCAGCAGAGACAGTTCTCAGACTCCTTACCCAGGAAAGGGTTGATGAGATCAAGTCTAAGACCGGAAGAGATAAAGGCGTTGCTCTTAATGAAGTGATCACCAACGTAACAGATACCATCAACAGGATGTACAACACAGATTATTCCGGCAATCAGCTTCCGCAGAACGAAGAGGTGAGCTATCAGCCTCTTACAGAGTATGCAAGCTACATGATGGAATTTGATGATCTGGATGATGCCAAGAGATTTAGTAAGGTTGTTCAGAAGCTTCCGATAGTTGATTCAGTTCTTTACAAGCATGGTAAGACCTATTACCTCATTGCAGGCCTTATGACCGCCGATGAGAGTATTATCTATGAAATGAGACGAGCTGGCGTTGAGTATTCCCAGATGCTTACTGTGAATGCTCCAGAGGCTATGTTTATAGAGGAGCACGGCGACGTGATCCTGGCAGAGGACGCAGTTATTCACCTTGCGGACCTTTCCAAATAACAAATATAGAATGGATGCTGCTTACATTGAAGGACAATTTTTCTGTATTTAATTTTTCAAAAGTTTATGATCATGAGAGCTTTTATCGAGACGGTAAAGGCTCTTTTAAATGCGTAAATATGACCGAAATAACAGGCACTAATTGTATGTGCGACGATAGTGCCATAGAACAGATAAAAGAGCTAATAAAGGCCCAGAACATAGCGCCAGAGGAGGTTCATTTTATTGACTCCGGCAACTACCACTACATGTCCAGTATCCTTACGGATATGGTAAAAGAGCCCTTCTCCTTAGTGGTGATAGATCATCATCCGGACATGCAAAGACCTATGTTTGGCGATATTTTATCCTGCGGAGGCTGGGTTTTAGAGGTTATGCGTAATAACCCTAATCTCAAGGAAGTCTATGTAATTGGCGCAGATAGTGAACTTATAGACAAGCTTGATGAGGAAGATAAGGCAGGAACCAGGTTCTATTCAAGGGACGACATATTTGCTGGTGACAGTGCTAATCCTGAGAATTCTGCGGATCCAGATGATTCTGCAGCGCTGTCACTGCCAGATACCGGATATCCCATCTATCTATCCCTTGATAAGGACGTTATTTGCAAGGAAGAACTTGATACCAACTGGGATCAGGGCGATATGACTATTAGCCAAGTCCTTACCCTGGTAAAAGAGCTACTTAAGAACAGAAAGGTCATCGGCTTTGATATTTGCGGAGAAATCTCTTTTGACCAGGAGGACTGTGACATAGAAAAGGCCCTGGAGGTTAACGACGACTTTAACAGGAAGATTGTCCAGATTGTCACAGATTTGTGTCAGACAGGGTTAAATGTGGTAGAATAAGCGTAATACCGATATGTAAATTGGAGGGCGAAATGGAAAAAAGATATAGGGATTACTTTAGGTATCTTGATAAGTTTGAACTTGATGTTATTTCCGAAGAAGAGGCTTCTTCAATAAGGGATGGTATCAGGCTTCAGCTTAATAGTCTTAATCTTGAGATGATCAGAGCGCTCATCATTGCTTTGGCGTTTCTTATCTGTACATGTATTTTCCTTTCAATTGGTCTTAGTAATATGAATGTGTTTGACCTTGTGTGCGCAGCAGTTATGGGGGTAATTGCGGCTGTTTCCAGTGTCAGATACAGGAACATGTCAGATACTTCTAACAAAATGAATCAGTACATCGACAAATTCTCTCGGATTTAATCAGGCAGCAGAATGCGGATTGGGAAGCCGCATTCGTAGCTGTATTGGGGACATTGGGGTATGAAAAAAATAAAGTGGACTATGCGCCAGGCCATTCTTGGGCTGGTAATCGGTTGTACTCTTTTTGCGATCATTACACAGACTGTGGTCTTTGAGGTTATCTCAAGGCAGCAGATCCGCAAAGAGAGTCTTCTTAACAACGACGAAACTCTTCAGCGTATCGAAACAGAAATCAATTCTTATGTTCTTGGAATAATAGTGAAAATGCAGACCATCTACAATGAAACGGAGATGGTCTCTGACATGCGCTATTGCGGGAACAATCGTAAAAAACTCCTGGATTATTACTGGACCGCCTGGCATCTTGCGGAGCGCCGCTTTGATTCCTCGGATCAGCTCCTTGCCATGTATATCTATGACAACAGCGACAAGCTGGTGAGTTCTTGGAGAAAGCAGCCCTATAACTATCCCCATGATCTTTATGATACTCAGCAGTATGTGAATGTTTCCCATCTTCAGAGTTATCTTAAATCCGATGACTACGCAGTTATGCTTTCTGGCTATCACAATGAGGAGGCGGATCAGGATGTTATCAGGTTTGTGCTTAAGCTTCACACCTACGATGACGACAGGTCCCAGTTTGGCTATCTTATCTGTGATTACAGCACCCAGAATATTTCAGACATTATGAGTAAGTACATCTCCTCAAGAGATGTTTATGTGTGGCTGCAGCCCAAGGGTGATTCTCCAATTGCCCAGGTTGGCAACACCACCAAGGAAGAGAGTAAGATCTTTTCACAGCTGACAAAAGAAATAGCCACATCCTCAGAGGCGTTCCCAGAGCTGGGAGATGAGTACGGCTCTTTTTACCTTAATAGCAAAAGCTCTGAGAAGTACAACGTGCATATTGTGATGCTGACGCCTCAGTCACTGATGATGCACACCCAGAGCGCACTTGCCAGAATGCTTATCATCATTGCAGTGTTTATTATTCTGGTAACGCTCCTTCTGGGAACTCTGATTTCAAGCTTTATCTACAGACCTGTTGAGCAGCTAAGCCACACCATTATTGACATTAAGAACGGTGATACAGACCAAAGAGCCAGCACAAGCGGCTGGAGCGAAGAACTTAAGGTCATGGGTGATGAGTTTAATGAGATGCTTGATCAGATAGGCCAGATGGTGGAGGAGGAGTATGAGGCTAAGGTGCTGATGGAAAGGACTCAGTACAAGGTGCTGCAGTCCCAGATCAATCCTCACTTTTTGTACAATACTTTGGATACTATGAGCGGCATTGCGGCTTCCCAGGACTGTAACCTTGTAAGTGGTCTTTGCCAGTCACTTTCTGCTATATTCAGGTATAGCCTTGATATCTCTGACACCCAGTCCACCCTGCAGCAGGAAATGGCACACGTCAGGAACTACCTGTATGTTATGGATGTCCGTAACGGCAACACCATTAAATACAACTATTTGATCGATTCAGATACATTAAATGACAATATTCCCCGCATTACACTGCAGCCTATTGTGGAAAATGCGCTTCAGCACGGCCTTAGGAACACCAGAAGGAAGGATAAAGAGCTCACAATAAGGGCTTACCACGAAGATGACAACCTGGTGATCGTCATTGAGGATAACGGCGTTGGCTTTGATGCCCAGGCCATGAACGAACAGCTTAAGAATGCAGATATTGGCAGAATCGAGATGGGGCGTTCAATTGGAGTCATGAACGTAAATGCAAGAGTTAAGAGTGTTTACGGAGATGGCTACGGAATTCACTTTGAAAGTAGCCCTGGGGAGGGCACAAAGGCAGTGATCTTACTTCCAATAGTAAGAGAAGAGGATGCCTTGATCAGCTAAAAACAGTACATATCAGTCTTGGAGGGAATTATGGGAGCAAAGTACAAAGTATTGTCAGCAGACGACGAATTATGGAGTCGTGAAAATATAAGAAGAATGATATCCTGGGAGGATTATTCAATTGATTTCCTTGAGCCTGCCTGCGATGGCGAGGAGGTTCTTGAAAGAATACCCAAGGAAAAGCCGGATATTGTCATAACGGATATCAACATGCCCTTTGTGAGCGGCCTTGAGCTTCTTGATAAGATTCATAATGATTATCCTGACATCATAACCCTGGCAGTCAGCGGCTATGACGATTTTATGAAGGTTAAGGGTGTGTTCATGGCAGGAGGCATAGACTATCTTCTTAAGCCAGTGGGAAGGGAACAGCTGGCCCATTCCCTTAGTAAGGCTCTTAAGACCCTGGAGACAAGGCAGGAGAAAAGAGCTAACGAAGAAGACGTTAAGCTGCGTGAAAGCTATGTATCATCCTTTCTTGAAGACGATGAGTTTTCGTCAATCTTAAATGGTAAGCTCTTTAGGCCTGGCAAGGAATCCCATGTTCCAAGCACCAAGGTCTTTTCAGAGATATCCACAATCCTGGTTAAGTTCCACGACGTGGAGATCCTTAAGCAGAGCTGTGATAAGGACGTACTTAGAATGTCCTACGACATGAAGACTAAGTTAAGGAGCCTCCTGGATCAGGAGGAGGCTGTGGTCTTTAACTATACGGACAAGGTCAATGAATTCATTATTGAACTTAATGCCACCCCTGCAAGGCTAAGACTTATTGCAGACCGGATTTTGGAGGCCTTTCCGATTGAAAAGCAGGGACCAGTCACCATAGTTATTCATGAAAAGGCCAGCTCCCTTGATGACATCGCAACGGTTTATAGAGAGATGATCGCAGAGCTGGTAACAAGGCCCTTTGGAGCAAGGCACAGCATCATAGTCTGCAACGGCGCAGGGAGAAGTGGCAGGATTCCTGAGCGTTTCACAGATAGAATTGAGTCCATGATCTCTGACAGCCTTAAAAAGCAGGATGCAGCCCAGGCAGGAAATGTGATCATGGAAATGGCGGGGCTAAATAAGTGCGACAGCGCTTCCTGGAGCCTCCTGGAAGTGACCCAGTTTACTACCGGTGTTATAAATGCCATAGCAGAGGCAGATAAGACCAGCGATGGTAGAACCTATGAAGAGGTTCAGGACGGCCTTAACTATGGCCTTAGAACCCTTAATAAGTCTGTGATCCTTGAGAACATAGAGCTGGCTCTTGAGCTCTTTTCAGGGGCAGCAGTTAAGGACAACAATTCCATAAATGAACAGGTTGAAAGTGCCCATGACTACATCACTCAGCACTACATGGAGCACCTTTCCCTATCAGACCTGGCTCAGCAATTCTTTGTTGAGCCCAGCTATCTGTCCAGGAAGTTCTCCCAGAAGTACGGCGAGACCGTAACTACCTTTATAACCAGACAGCGCATGGATAGGGCAAAAGACCTAATGAAAGACGAAAACAACAAGCTGGAAGTCATTTCCTTTGAAGTCGGCTACGATGACTACAACTATTTCAGCCGCGTCTTCAGGCGCTTTGAGGGGGTGAGCCCCAGCGAGTACAGGAAGAGCATCCTGGGATAAGTGAATCTGCGTTACCACAGGTAGGGATGCCAGCTAAGACTCCGGCCCAGCTACCCACAGGCTCTACTTTGTGATGGTTCACTCGCCGCAATTTAAGGCTTTCCAAAAGGTGTTTCTTAATCCTGCGAATTAAAACTCTGCTAGGCTCTAAGATTTTTAAAGGCAGGGTGTTTTGATACTGGCGAGTATAGGCAACAAAAGTGCCATTTTCTAATGCTCCCAAAGCAGGCTTTCCCGCGCATGCGAACGATTGTCTGAAGCAGGGCGAAAAGATTATATTACATGGCAAGCCCGCAGATGCGGGCATTGTGGCAAAAGAAAAATGCGATTTTCCAAGCTCTTTGAGTTTGAAAAATCGCATTTATTTTTTGCCCATGGAGCAAAGCTCCAATTGCCATGTAATATAATCCGCCCTGCAAGTATTTATCGTGCAGCATGCGCATTGAAAGAAAGCCTGCGGGAGCATCTGAGAAAATGTGCACTTTTTTGTAATGAGCCAGATCAAAATCACCTGCCGTAAAAATCTAAGAGCCCAGCCTCAGACAGTTAATTCGCAAGCAGGATTTTGGAAACACTTTTGGAAAGCTCTTAAATAAGGGCTCGCTCTTACATCACAAAGTAGAGCCTGTGGGTAGCTGGGCCGGAGTCTTAGACTGGCACCCTATGGGTGGTAACGCAGATTTGCACTGTTTTTCATTTTTTTCAAAATTGTGATAGTGAGTTTTTCTAAATTGTGCTAATGCTCTAAAAACCTAATTGATACAATAGCTTCGTAAAGAGGAAGTAGGGACTTCTTCTTGCGAAGCTTTTTGTTTTGGGAGGGGAATCTTTTGTTAATCCATAGTAAAAAACTTAAATGCATAATGATGGCCGCGGTTGTGGCGGCGACTATACTGACTGGCTGTGGAAAGGCAGGGTCAGCCCAGATAAATACTGAGGATGGAGTAACCAATATCCTTGATTATGTGTCTGTTGAGTTTAGCGGCAAGAACGGGGAAGGCACAGCCTGGGTAAACGTTGACTACGACGGAATGGAAACTGAAATGGTGGGAGGAAAGGACAAGATAAAAGAGCTGGATGATATGAGCGATCTGGCTACGCTGTCCAAGTACATTAACGCTGTATCCTCTATTTCTTTTAGCATCGATAAGAACGAGGGCCTTTCAAACGGAGATCAGGTGATAGTATCTGTATCCTATGACAGTTCAGCAGCAGAGTCGGCCGGCGTTACCTTCGGAGATCAGAACAGCAAGACCTTCGAAGTGAAGGGACTTAAATAAGGTTACTAATTCGATCCGCGGATGGCTCGGGTCGGTAAAAATATTCATTTCTTTTATTTCCAAAGGAGGGTTACAAATCTATGAAAAAGAGCTTTAAAAGGTTGGGAACACTGCTCATGGCAGGCGTTATGGCGGCATCCCTTGTAACAGGTTGTGGAAAAGCAGCAGGTGGCGGCGAGAGTGCTGGTGCTGCTGGCGGAACAGATAAGATCAAGATCGGCGTATCTATCTGGAGTTCTACAGATGTTCTTGGAAGCCAGTGTAAAAAGATCGTTGATAAGGCAGCTAAGGCTAACGGCGTAGAAGTTCAGTACGTTGACCAGGCTCACGTTTCTGAGCAGGTTACAGCATCTGTTGAGCAGCTTTGCGCAGCTGGATGTCAGGGAATCATCATCTGTAACTCAGCTGATTCAGAGATGACTTCAGCCATCAACACATGTACAGAGCACGGCGTTTATATAGCACAGTTCTTCCGTATCATCTCTCAGGAGAACAGCCCTGAAGTATACCAGACAGCTTGTAACTCCAAGTATTATGTTGGCGCAGTTCATGAAGACGAAGTAACAAACGGATATACACTGGTTAACCTTCTTCTTGAAAACGGCGATAGAACCATCGGACTTGAGGCTTGGACCGTTGGTGATGCTACATTCCAGCTTAGATGGAAGGGCTACCTTCAGGCTATCGATGAGTGGAACGCATCTCACCCAGATGATCAGGCAACAATCACAGAGCCTGTATACGCTAACACTTCTTCAGAAGAAGGCGCTGCAGCAGCTATGTCACTTTACAACTCTAACCCTGGTATGGACGCTCTTATCGTAGCAGGCGGCGGTGGAGATCCACTTGTTGGTTCTATCGGAGCTTTCGCTAACGAAGGTCTTACAGGCAAGATCGACGTTGTATCAACTGACTTCCTTGATGACCTTGCAGATCAGCTTAAGTCAGGCGGAATGTTTGCTGAGTCAGGCGGACACTTCTGCGATCCTCTCTTTGCATTCTACCTTGTTCTTAACGCAGTTAAGGGCAATTATGTAAAAGAGGAAGGCACATTTGGTTATGAGATTCTCTTCCCATATCTGTATGTATCATCTCCTGATGACTATGCAAACTACGAGAAGTACTTTGTAAACGACGATCCATATACAGATGAAGAGCTTGCTGAGATGGCTTCTTACAGCTTCGAAGATCTTAATAAGGCAGCTTCTAATCTTTCAATCAATGACGTTATTTCCCGTCACAGCAATTAATAAAAATACTAAACATGCTATCCCTGCCATCCAGGGGTAGCATGCTTTATCCGGGAGGAGTATATGAGCAGGTTTCAAAAATTCAGACAAAGCCATTGGTACGGTCTTATTCTTCTGGCTCTGATAGCTTTTTTGTTTTGGGGAATATTCAAGATCCTCACACCAGAGACCTTTGGTGATTTTGACAAATTGCAGACTTATTTAAAGACAGCTCTTTATTATGCGGTAGGAGGATGTGGCCTGTACTTTATCTGCGTTATGGGCCCATTTGATATGAGTGTTGGCGCAAACATCGTGCTTTCATCGGTGCTTGCAGTAAATATGAGCGAACGTTTCGGATATGCTGGCCTTCTCTTGGCGCCTATCATCAGCGGCGTGCTGGTGGGTCTCATAAACGGACTTGTATATATAAAGCTAAGAATCTCATCACTTATTGTAACAGCGGGATTATCCCTTGTTTATGAGGCTTTATCTATTTTTGCCACCAACGGAAAAGAGGCTATTCTGGCTCCTTCCTACAGAGCCTTCGGAGATTACCCGGGAAACCTTATCCTGGCCCTCCTTGCCTTCTTCCTTTGCGGCTTTATCCTTAAGTATACCAAGATCGGAACCTATACCTATGCAATCGGCTCCAACGAGGTTGTAGCTAAGAACATGGGAGTAAACGTAGATAAATACAAGGTTGTAGCCTTTGTACTCTGCGGATTCTTCGTAGGAGTTGAGGCTATCCTTACAATTTCCTATGGAACCTCCATGACAAGTGCTTCAAACCTTGCTTCCATGGCCCGCAACTTCCCACCACTTATGGGAACCTTCTTCGGACTGGCCTTTAAGAAGTACGGACATCCTGTTATCGCCATTGTGGTAGGAGAGTTCATAATTCAGCTCCTGTTCCAGGGGTTCGTTGCTCTTGGTGCACCTACTACAGTGCAGAACATCGTGACAGGCATAGTTCTTTTAGCAATCGTAACAATGACCATTAAGCCGATCAAGGGCGCAGTTGTTAAGTAAAGGAGGGGGAAACATGAGTGAAGTACTGCTGCATGCAGAAAAAATCGACAAAAACTTCAGTGCTACACATGCTATCGACCATGTGACTCTCGACTTTTACAAGGGCGAGATCCATGCGCTGATTGGGGAGAACGGCTCTGGTAAGTCCACCTTCACATCCTGTCTTACAGGAATTTACCACAAGGACACAGGAACCTTTACCCTTAACGGAAAAGAGATAAATGCAAAAAATCAGGTGGATGGCAACTATCAGGGTGTAGCCATCATTGTTCAGGAGATTGGAACCCTGTCAGGCCTTACTGTAGCTGAGAATATCTTTTTGGGAAAAGAAAATGAGTTTACCAAGCTCCATGTTAAGAACACCAAGGCTATGAACAAGAAGGCCCAGGAGCTTCTTAATTCCTACGGCTTTGACTACATTAAGGCAACGGACATCATTGATAAATACAACTTTGAGGACAGAAAGCTCATTGAGATAGTTAAGGCTACCCACTTTAAGCCCCAGGTGCTGGTGGTGGATGAGACCACAACAGCCCTTGGTGAGAAGGGTAGAAAAGAGCTGTTTAATGTAATGAGACAGACCCGTGACGATGGAAGATGTGTTATCTTCATATCCCATGACCTTGACGAAGTTATTGAGCAGTCCGATAACATCAGCGTTCTTCGAGACGGCGTTCTGATAGATACAGTTAAGAGCAGCGATGTAAGCACAGACGATCTTAAAAAGCTTATGGTTGGCCGTGAGATGAGTAATAACTACTATAGAACCGACTACGGGGAAGAGATTTCTTCTGAGGTTGTTCTCAAGGCCCAGAATGTGACAGTTCCTGGGGAGATTAAGGACTTTAACCTTGAACTTCACAAAGGAGAGATCATCGGAATCGGAGGCCTTTCTGAATGCGGAATGCACGAGGTAGGCAAGGCCTTGTTTGGCGCCTCCTATGACCGGGAGGGCAAAGTTCTTTTAGCAAATGGAAATGAGATTAACGACATCAAGACGGCAATTGATAACAGCATTGCCTACGCCTCCAAGGATAGAGACAACGAGTCCCTTGTGATCAACGATACGATCCAGGACAACATCTGCCTTCCATCCCTTGAGGACCTTAAAAGAAATCACATTCTCCACGCCAAGGATGAAAAGGCCTTTGCTGAGAAGTTTGCCAAGCAGATGAGTACCAAGATGGAGGGAGTTCACCAGTTTATGTCAGCTCTTTCTGGCGGAAACAAGCAGAAGGTGGTGCTGGCAAGGTGGATCGGCAAGGATTCAGATATCATTATTCTGGATTCTCCCACAAGAGGTATCGATGTAAAGGTTAAGGCGGATATCTATCAAATGATGGATACCATGAGAAAGAATGGCAAGTCCATAATCATGATCTCTGAAGAAATCGCAGAACTTCTTGGTATGGCTGATCGCATCATTATTATGAAAGATGGAATCACTAATGGCGAGTTCAAAAGATCTGAAGACCTAAAGGATACAGATCTTATTGCCAAGATGGTTTAAGGGGAGGTTTGTTATGGAAAATGAGAAAATTCAAAAGGTCCCATTTATGGACAGGCCTATAGTCAGAAATGTGATGCCCTTTGCGGGATTTATATTCATAGTTCTTTTGTTTACCGTCCTTACAGGGGGACAGCTCTTTACAATTAGTAATCTTAAGCTCCTGTTATCACAGTCCTACGTGCTCATCATCGCCTGTGTTGGAGTGTTCATGGTAATGACCATGGGAGGCCTTGATTTCTCCCAAGGCTCAATGCTTGGTGTATGCTCAGTAGTGATCTGCTTCTTGTCCAACTACAACATATTCCTGGCAATTGTGTGCGGAGTACTTACAGGCGGAGTAATCGGCCTTGTTAATGGATTCTTTAACGTAAAGCGCAAGATCACATCATTTATTGTTACCATCTGTAACATGTATCTGCTGCGCGGAATGGTGGCCTATGCTACCACCAAGAGCCCTGTTTATGGCGTATCCAACATCACAACCTATAACTCAATGCCATTTAACCTTTCCTTTACCATCATTATACTGGTGGTGGCCTTTGTGGTGTTCCAGTACACAGGCCTTGGCAACAGGCTTAAGGCAATCGGAGCAGGAGAGACAGCAGCCAGATTTGCCGGTGTAAGGGTAGAAAGAACTAAGATGCTGATCTACATGGTGGCAGGCATGATAACCGGTCTGGCAGCCTTTATCAACAGCATCAAGGTAGGCTCTGTTACATCTACGGCAGGTAATCAGCTGGAGACCCAGATCATGATAGCTCTTGTACTTGGCGGAATGCCGGTTAACGGCGGAGCCAAGGTTAAGTTCTACAACATTATCCTGGGTGCTCTTACCTACAAGATCCTGATGGCGGGCCTTGTTATGCTTGGAATTGAACCAAAGACTCAGCAGCTCATCACCGGAATTGTGTTCCTTGTGATGGTGGCAGTATTTGCTGATAGGGAGACGGGTATGATCGTTAAATAAAAAGAAATGGCACTTCACTTTGGGGATTGTGAAGTGCCATATTTTTGAGAAACAATCGATATTTATAGCCGCCAAACCTTGACATTCTTACGAAAAAACCTTATCATTATCTACGTTGCTTGCAGAAGTGGCGGAATGGCAGACGCGCATGGTTCAGGTCCATGTGTTGGCAACAACATGAGGGTTCAAGTCCCTTCTTCTGCACGAGGAAAAAGAAAGAGAGATAGTCGTTTGACTATCTCTCTTTCTTTTTATTCGCGCAGAAGCGCGAATCGAACCCCTCGTTGAAAAGCAAACGAGAGGGTTCTGGGATTCACACTAGACTCGAAAAGACCTCGTCAAGTGTTCATCCATGGCTCGCACTAAGCTCGAAAGGACCTCGCTAAGTGCTCTGCTCAAAGTTCCTTCTCCCTGCTACCACTTTGTCTACAGTCTTGTGGGAGCTTTGAAAAAGGCTCCCATTTCTGATTCTTAACCAGAATATATTGTAGCCATTTCATTACGTGGTAGTCTGCTAAAAGTTCCTCCTTGTTTACACATTTTAGTAAAAAACACAGAAAATTCATGGATTCTGTGATTTGAAAGCCTTTGAGATGTGGTAAAATCCAAAGTTGCAGGCATTATGTCATGGTTGTCATTGATGCAATTAAGCAAATGTTCGTATGCTTTCAAAGGAACCAAATGGCTTGAAAACCAGGAAAAATCAGATGATTAAATGAAGAGTGATTGAGGATAAAAAAAGAGATGGTCGAATGACCATCTCTTTTTATTTTTATTCTGCTGGTTCAGTTGGTTGTTCTCCAGAGTCTGTTTTGAAAAATTTGATTTCTTCGTTGAGTTTTTCTGCGATTTCTTTGAGGTTGTTAGCTGATCCGGCGAGGGTAGTAACGGTTGCGGAGAGTTCCTGCATGGAAGCTCCGGTCTCCTCTGAAGAAGCAGCATTCTCTTCGGAAATAGCTGAGAGAGCACTCATGGTATCAACAACTGCGTTCTTGGAGTTATCACAGGTGTCAGCGCCTTCTGAGATAAGCTGTACGCCTCCAACTGTATTTCCGATATCTTCAAGCATACCGTTTACTGCATCCAGTGTTTCGCCAAGGGCGATCTGCTGATCGTTGTTACCCTGCTTAACATCTTCAGCAGCGGTAACGGCTGCATCTGACTGTTCAAGAAGCTGTTCCATCTCTTTCTTGATGTCATCAGCCATCTGCTTGGAATCTTCAGCCAGCTTACCGATTTCTTCAGCAACTACTGCAAAGCCCTTACCAGCTTCGCCTGCTCTTGCTGCCTCGATAGAAGCGTTAAGAGAAAGGAGATTGGTCTGGGTTGCGATAGAGGTAATACCCTCAACCTTTTCACTAATATTGTTAACAGCATCCTTAGTAGCTTGGATTGTATTTGAAATGTCATCAATCTTGGCTGTCATCTCAGAAGATGACTCCTTCAGTGAGTGAAGGGAATTACTTGATACCTCTGAAGCTTCCTTCATCTTCTGAGCTATATCAGAAAGATTTCCTGTTGAATTCTGTACGTCAGCAACGGCATCACCGATTCTTCCAACGTTTTCAGAAGCGGACTGGATCTCATCAGCCTGCTGTGTGGCACCGGATGCGATTTCCTGAACTGCATTTGATACGTCCTCTGCAGTCTGGGAAATCTGATCAGCCATGTCGGAGAGTTCCTCTGATGAAACACCAACTTCACCAGCGGATTCCTTGATATTTGCTACGATTCCATCAAGGGTTCCAATAACTGAGTTGGTTGCCTTTGAAATGGAGCCGAACTCATCCTTTCTGGCGTCATGTTTTTTAACCTTTACAAAGCGTCCATCTGACAGAGCATCCAGGGATTTCTCTACAGCAAGGATAGGATCTGTAAAGCTCTTTGCCATAAGAACTGAGATTATGCTGGCAATTATTAAAAGAATTATGCCAACAACAATAACTATTGTTGCAGATTTTCTTGCTGCAGATAAAATTTCTGATTCACTTGTAGCTGTAACAACTACGAAACCAGATGTTGGCTCTTTTACGTAAGCCATATAATTGGTTCCAAAGGACTTGGAAGCGTTCTTATAGAAGCCCTCATCAAGTCCTGATGTATAGAATTCAGAGGATGAAACATCTACTTCATCGTGCTCGCCTTCAGCAATAATGTACTGGGAGTGAGCAGCAACCATACCAGTTCTATCAACTACGAAGGCGTTATCTGACTCTTTTTCCAGAATCTCGTGGAAATTATTAAGATCGTAGTTTCTGTGAACGATTCCGATTACTGTATCGCCATCCTTAACTGGGCAGGCAAAGGTAACCATTCTTCGGCCATTGGACTTACTTATGGTAATGTTGGATACATAATTATTACCGGCCATGGCTTCCTTAAAGTATTCACGTTCAGAAACATCGATGAAGTCGCCTTTTCCTCTGGCAACCTGCATACCTGTTGCATCTGTAACGGAGGTGTTCTCTCCATCATTCATAACAGCATCGCATTCCTGAAGTGTAGCCTGAACAGCATCATATGGAATATCGTTTCCCTTTACATAATTGATGATAGTAGGGTTTCCTGCGATACTCTGGATCATACGCATGTTGGTGTCTACAGAGTTAACGAACAGACTCTGTACATACCATGCCTGCCATTCAAGATTGCTCTGAGCATCTGACATGGCTTTGTTTGTGCTTGTCACATAGCTTACTATGATTGCTACAGCAAGTGGAACGATTACTACAGCAAGCATGATGGCAATCAGCCTAGTTTTTACACTGTCAAAAAATCCAACTTTATTCTGTTTCATCTTGAGCCTCCGTACATTAAACAAAAGCAAATCAACGTACAATACTTCAATATAGATTATACAATAGAGGACTTGGATAATTATTCAAATATACTAAAAATTAATAATAATTTTATGAAATACCGTGGAGTCATTGGGGACGGTTCTATTTGACTCCTTAATTACCGGCTTTTTGAACTATGTTTCTTCCCAATCCTGTCAATCGTTCGATTTGACGTACTGATAACCCGCATTTTTTCAATTTAACCAGCGCTTCGTCTCTATTTCTTTTGTCTAAGGTTTGTAAATCTGTTACCGCAGATTTACCAAGACATTTTGCAAATACTTCTTTTGCCCATTCATCATCATGTTTGCCATCGTTGTATTCAAGACATTCTTCATCGGATTCACTGGCTATATATTTTGCGTATTGCGTGCTATCACCCAAAAGATCTTTTATAACTGACAGATCCATGAAATCTGGTGCTCTATCATAAAGAGCATAACTGCTCCACGGATAATCCCTTGTTGCACAAATTGATGCTTTCTCCGGATTTTGCAGGATGTAACGGAAAACGGTTAAAAGATATTTTTCATCTTCAACTGGTTCACTCTTGTATCTGTCTTGGAAAAGGTGCCCAACTCTATCATATTTCTTGTTAAAATACCCAGAATAACTGACGCCTATTTTTTTCATTAAGAGAATAATCGATGATGATTCGCCATGGACTAGCATGTGTACATGATTAGCCATAAGACAATAGGCACATACTTTTACGTCTGTTTCTTTACAATAACGCTCAAGCCTGTTCAGATAGTGCTTATAATCGTGAGTATCTTCAAATAATAAATGTCTTCCTATTCCGCGTACAATGACGTGCATGTAGCCGGAATCACTCATAAGTCTTGCCACACGTGGCATAGTTGTACCTCCGTTAGTTAATGAATTAAAATCTTGGAAATCAATCAAGTGGAAAACCTACTTGAATCCCAGAAATGGGATAAATGAATTTCAGATAGATGGTAATATATCATCAGTTGGATTTATTGTAAATAGGTAAAATACTAAGTCAGTTAGAACCGTCCCAAATGACTGCAACAAAAAAAGGAACCAGCACTTAGCTGATTCCTTGAAATCGTGCGGAAGATGGGACTTGAACCCACACGACATAACCAGTCACAAGATCCTTAGTCTTGCTCGTCTGCCAATTCCGACACTTCCGCGAACCGTCATCACTTCGTGACGACTTATCTATAATAACAAGAAAGTGTATCCACGTCAACAAGAAATTTTAAAAAATTTCAAAAAAAATAGTACTTGCATTTTTTTTTGAAATGGTTTAATGTATCCATATCTGAAATTTAACATTTATTTTTTTCTTGCAAACAAGGCACGTTAGTGCAGTCGTTTGGTTATTCCCAAGATGACTAAGTAAAGATGTATTGACTTAATAATGATGAGAATACAGAAGAACTACGAATATTATTTTGGTGCAGGAAGCACAGAAATGGAGATTTATGAGAGAAAGATACGAAACACTTAAATTAGCTGACCTTAGAGATATTGCGAAGAAGAGAGGAATTAAGGGCGCATCTGCACTTAAGAAATCTGAGATAATTGATCTTATGTGTGAGATGGATGAGCAGGAAGCAAAGAGTAAGCCTGCTGCAGAGGAAAAGCCTAAGCCAGTCAAGAAGAAAACAATAGTTGTAAAGGCAATATCTCATCATGAAGACAGGCCAGACAGAGTTGAAAAGATAGAGAAACAGGAAATCTACGAAGTAGAAGAGGAAGACAGAGAAGAGGAAGATACTGCAAACGGAATCCTTGAAGTTATGCAGGACGGATACGGCTTCATCAGATGCGAGAACTACCTCCCTGGTGAGAATGACGTATATGTTGCACCTTCTCTTATTAGAAAGTTTAACCTTAAGACTGGTGATATCCTTGTTGGAGCATGCAGAGCCAAAAAGGAATCAGATAAGTTCGCAGCCTTAGAGAGACTTGATACAGTCAATGGCTACAAGCCAGAGGTTGCTATGGGAAGATGGAACTTCGAGAACATGACACCTATTTTCCCTAACTCAAGAATCAGACTTGAGCAGCCAGGATGCTCGGTTGCTATGAGAATCATGGATCTTATCAGCCCAATCGGTAAGGGACAGAGAGGTATGATTGTTTCTCCTCCTAAGGCAGGTAAGACAACACTTCTTAAGGAAGTTGCCAAGTCAGTTCTTAAGAACAACAACGGCAATATGCACCTCATCATCCTTCTTATTGATGAAAGACCTGAGGAAGTAACAGATATCAAAGAGTCTATCGAGGGACCAAACGCAGAGGTTATCTATTCAACCTTTGATGAGCTCCCAGAGCACCACAAGAGAGTAGCAGAGATGGTTATCGAGCGTGCTAAGCGTCTTGTTGAGCATGGTAAGGACGTTGTTATCCTTCTTGACTCTATCACAAGACTTACACGTGCCTACAACATCGTTGTTCCTCCTTCAGGAAGAACACTTTCAGGTGGTCTTGATCCTGCAGCTCTTCATATGCCAAAGAGATTCTTTGGTGCTGCCAGAAACATGAGAGAGGGCGGATCACTTACAATCCTTGCTACAGCTCTTATTGAGACAGGATCTAAGATGGACGATGTTATCTACGAGGAATTCAAGGGAACAGGTAACATGGAAATGGTTCTTGACAGAAAGCTTCAGGAAAAGAGAATCTTCCCTGCTATCAATATTCCTAAGTCCAGCACAAGAAGAGAGGATCTCCTTCTTAATGCTGAAGAGCTTTCGGCAATCAACGCTCTTAGAAAAGGCTTTAACGGCATGAAGGCAGATGAAGCTGTAGATCAGTGCATCAACCTCTTTGCAAAGACACGCAACAACGTAGAGTTTGTAAGAATGGTTGAGAAGCAGACACGCTTCTAATTTATAGAAATAATAAAGGCCACTGGGATTTCCCAGTGACCTTTTATTTAAATATCTCTAAGATCAAGCAGGTTCTCAATTTCCTTGGCCTGCTGAGCCATCTTTTCTTCTTTATTCTTTTGGCGAAGAGTCTTGCGCTCGATGTGCTCTAAGTTAGCCGGATCCAATGGATTTTCTGAAACCCTTGATCCACGGGGCTTTTCTGGAATGAGCTGCTTGGCAATATCCTCTTCAACCTCCATGATCTGCTGAGTTTCAGATACTTCAGGATTAAGATTAACCTCTGGTACCGCTTCAATAGGAGGATACTTCTCGTTCTTCTTGGCACTAAGAAGACTGATGAGATCCACGTTCAGGTTAGAGATGGAGCATCCGATAGCCGGTCTTTCTTTTACGGTAAAAAATCTTACGACGGTGGTAGTCAGTTCGTAGCTGTGGAGCGTAGCCCCATATCTGAACTTAACATCAATCTGGTCTCCGATCTTAACCTTGGTACTTGGGTCAATTATAAGTGAAATTCCTCTTAGAGAAACATCGTGAACTATGCAGTTCTTAAGATTAAGGGTGTTGCCGTTTACAGCAAAAAGACCAAGCTTTTCAATGGCAAATCTCTCAGCCTTTCTGGAGTTCTCAGGCTCTAGCTTGGAGGAACATCTGATAAGGTGGAAATTACCATATCTTGTTTTAACAGGGGCAATAGAAGTGGACATAAACTTATACACGCGGCCGTCTCTCTTGTTGCGAATCTCAACCTGAGAAGGTTCAAGGAGCTGCATGTATTTACCAAAGTATTCCATTGGCTTAACAAGAAGCCCGGCTGATACCCCAAATATCGCCTGGGTCATAAGGACTATTCCGTGGCCAGATATGGAAGCAAAGATCTTAACCTCTGAACCATTTGAAATGTCGTTGACGTTCATATTGTTTCCCCTCAATTACAAGTAATCGTCCCAAATAAGAAAATCTCATATCCACTACATTATATTATACGACATAGATGGGATAAAGTGTTATAATCAATTAGGCAAAGCGCCTATTTTATGCATTGGAGACATTACATGATAAGAGAAAACCTTGAAATAGTAGAAAAGAACATTGTAGCAGCCTGCGAAAAGGCTGGTAGAGACCGTAGTAGCGTAACACTTATTGCAGTCAGTAAGACTAAGCCCGTTAGCGACATTAGACAGGCAATGGACTGCGGAATAACTGTATTTGGTGAGAACAAGGTTCAGGAGATCAAGGATAAGACTGAAGAGATCAAGGAGCCTCTTAACTGGCACATGATAGGTCACCTTCAGGCCAATAAGGTTAAGTATCTTCCTGGAAGAGTCTGCATGATCCACTCTGTTGATAACAAGAAGCTGGCAGATGAGGTCGAGAAGCAGTGTGCCAAGGCAGATATCGTCATGGACGTTCTTATTGAGGTCAACATGGCAGATGAGGAGACTAAGTTTGGCCTTTCTAAGGATGAGGTAATCCCTTTTGTAAAAGAGATAGCAGATAACAAGCACATGCGTATCAGAGGTCTTATGACCATAGCCCCTTACACAGAGGATCCTGAGAGTAACAGAGTTTATTTTAAGGGATTAAGGGAGCTTAAGGATGAGATAAATGCCCTTGACATTCCAAATGTAAAAATGGATCAGCTCTCCATGGGAATGACTGGCGACTATCAGGTCGCAATTGAGGAGGGAGCTACATTTGTAAGGGTTGGAACCGGTATATTCGGCGAACGAAATTACGCAAATATTAAATAAATATAAACGAATTTACACTAATTATGCCAGAGAGTATAATAAATTTATACTCTGTGGCATTTTTTATTTTTCTGTGTTTTCGAGGTAAAAATGGATAAAATTGCGCTGGTTGGGAAAATTTTTGAGGCCTTTGCCAATTCTTCGGACAACAGATATGTCTTTTTGTGTGATATGCAAAAGGATTATTCAAGATGGTCTAAGCAGGCAGTAGAGCGCTTTGGACTTCCTTCTGAATTCATGGAAGGTGCCGGAGATATCTGGACTGAGCATATTCATCCCGACGATAAAGAGGCCTATATCAAATCTATAGAAGATATTTTTAGTGGAAAGAGCGAATCTCACGAGCTTCTCTATAGGGCCATGGATAAGGAAGGTAAGTACGTTCCCTGTATGTGTAAGGGATACGTTATCAAGGATGAGGAAGGGAATAATCTTTACTTTGCAGGAACCATAGAAGATTACGGCATTGCCAAGGATATTGAC
The DNA here is from genome assembly GCF_000622085.1 of Butyrivibrio proteoclasticus P6B7. Classification (GTDB taxonomy): domain Bacteria; phylum Bacillota; class Clostridia; order Lachnospirales; family Lachnospiraceae; genus Butyrivibrio; species Butyrivibrio proteoclasticus_A. The sequence continues at coordinate 131,430 of NZ_JHWL01000005.1, read as the reverse complement.
CCCAACACAGGAGTATATTCCAAGGCTAAGCTTATGAGCTGCCTTAAGTCCTACCAGGAAGATAATCAAAAATATTCCATTTTAGTGTTCAAAATCTGTGAAATTGACGAAATAAACAATGTATATGGTTATGAATATGGCAACTTCCTGATAAGGGTTATGGCTACCAAGGCAGTTACTTATCTGGATACTTGTGACATCTTTTACCTGGGCGGAGCAAGATTTGCCATTGTTTCAGTGGAGGAGAAGACTCCCGGTCTTAAAAAGATCTATGAAGAGCTTAAAAACTACGCAAAGAGAGATGTGTTCGTGGATAATAACCATATCACGCTGATCCTTGCCGGCGCCTGCACTGATGTTAATAACACCAAATCCGACGTATCAGCTGTTTACTCTAATGCCATCATGGCTCTCAACGAGTCCAATAATGAGAATTATGGTGAGCTGGTGGTATTTAATGTTACCAGAAGGGGATCTAAATTTGAGAGAATCGCTATCATCAATGCCCTTCGAAATAGTATCATCGATGACTTTAAGGGATTTTACCTGCGCTATCAGCCTGTGGTTGATGCTAAGAATGAGCAGATTGTGGGAGTAGAGGCCCTTATAAGATGGAACAGGTTTCCATACGGCGAGGTGTCTCCAAGAGACTTTATTGAATGGCTTGAAAAAGATCCTCTTTTCTATGAGCTGGGTCTTTGGGTAATAAAGACAGCTCTTTCTGACTATAAGAAATACGTACTTCCGATAAATCAATATACCAAGATAAGTGTTAACCTTTCATATGTTCAGCTTAAGAGAAAAGAGTTTAGAACTGACCTTGATAAAATTCTTAAGGAACTGGATTTTCCAGCTGAGAATCTTGTTATTGAGCTTACAGAAAGGTGCAGACTCTTAGATACCAGCTTTCTTAACAATGAGATCAATTACTTTAGGACCAAGGGTATTGAAGTTTATATGGATGACTACGGAAAGGGATCTGCATCTGTTGAGAATATAATTAAGCTCCAGCTTGATGGAGTTAAGATTGATAAGGCATTTTTGGATGAGCTTCTTGTAAGTGAGAAGGCAAGGACCATGGTAAGATCCATAATAAACGCCATGAGAGAAATTGGTGTTCACAGTACAGTGGAGGGTATTGAAGAAAGAAGAGTCGCTGACCTTGTAAGCAGTTATGGTGCTACATATCTCCAGGGATTTATGTACGCCACACCACTTACTATAGATGAGTTAAAAGAGAACCCACTTTTGAACAGGAAATAGTCTATGGACAAGTTTGATCCAGAGCTTCTTGCTCAGATTGCAGACAACTTCATCGGCGGTTTTTGCGTATTTTCGTATAACTCTGATACTAAGGCTGTTGATTTGAAATATGTCAACGACGGCTTCTTTAGAATGCTGTCAGTAAGCAAACCGGCAGGAATGATGCTGATCAACAATGCTGCCAAGGTTATTATTCCAGATGACCTGCCTCTTATGAGGCAGTGGCTTAAGGATGTTATAGCAGATAATGGCTCTGCCGAGGAAGAAATAAGATTTGTTACTCTGGATGGACAGCTTTCCTGGCTTTCCCTTAGAGGCAATCTCTATGAAAGGAATGGCAAGGATAACACGATTGTCTGCACTCTTCTTGATATTACAGAGCGCAAGATGATCGAGGAAGAATTTAGAAATCAATATGAGTTTATGAATAAGCTCATGGATATTGGTGTTAACTTCGACTACAACGTCAGAACCGATGTATGTGAGATGAGAGCCGGTAAAGACTGGATCCATGAAGGTAATTTCCTGGTGGATCACTATCTTGAAAAGGTGGAAAATTCTGGTATCTATCCTGAAGATATGGATCTTTTTATAGGAAATATAAAAAGAGCTATGAAAAAGCCTATTCAGGATACCTTTGAATACAGGGCTGTTGCTCCATTTACCAAGAGTGATGACTATAAGTGGTACAAATGTAATATTATGAGCATCATGGGTCAGGAGGGCTATGTAAGCCATGTTCTTGGCCTTGTATCAGACATAAATGATCAAAAGCTTGAGGAGATTGAACTTAAGCTAAGAGCTGACAAGGATTCCCTTACAGGACTTCTTAATAAGGGAGCAACGACAGAGCTTATCAACAAGTATATTGAAGATCTGTCTGCTAATTCCAAGAAGGGAGCACTTATTCTTCTTGATGTGGATGACTTTAAGAATATCAATGATACTTACGGTCATATGACAGGTGATGATGTTCTGGCAGCTATTGGTAAGACACTCCTTAAGAACTTTAAAGGAATGGATGTGGTTGGAAGAATTGGTGGCGACGAATTCATGATATTCATGGGTGATATCAAGGATATCAAGGATGCGGAGTCCATGGCAGAAAAGCTTCAGAAGGATGTTAAGAACCAGTGCGCCAGGGAAGAAGCCAGAAACATTTTATCTATCTCCATGGGAATAGCTGAATTTCCAGCCCATGGTAAGGACTACGAATCGCTATATGCTACGGCTGATCAGGCATTGTATCAGTCCAAGGGCGCAGGAAAGGCCAGATATAGCGTATACATTCCAGAATAAAGTAAGAAAAACGGGGATTATTTATGGATAGAACTCAACCGCTTTCTAAAAATGTTACCATAGATGAGCTTAACCACCTGATTGATACAGGGCATGTGTTTGTCACTCCCTTTGGCATCAACAGGACAGCTTATATTGTGGTTAACCATAAGCCCTTCATGGTCATTGCTACAGATATATCGATCCGCGGCGTTCAGCTAAGCGGAGCCTGGTATACCTGGGAGGATCTTGAAGCCATGGGAGGGGTCTACGATTCAGAATTTGAAGCCTTGAAAGCTATCGCTGGCGGAGCCTAAATACTCCTCCGGCGATAATTTATTAATATTATATAAACTCTCGCCAATACTGTTCCATAGCCTAAAAATTGTGATAAAATTTATCTTACTTGAATGTTTGGGAGGCTACTATTTTGGGGTATGTCTTTTACTATATAGAAGCCTATGCGGCTTGTATATTTCTATTATGCATAGTTCAATTTAAAATCTTCAAAGGCGTTAATAAGCAGTTATCTCAGGTTTACTTAGGTAAGCTTGTTACTGTATTGATTTTTTACTTCTTTGCGGAGATTTTCTGGGCTCTTGTGGATGGCTCTGTGATTCCAAGTACCAGGTCTATGCTGTATATTTCCAATATATTTACATATGTGCTGCTTAGTATTGCTGCTTATCTGTGGTTTGTTATTTCTGAGATCCTTCAGAATGTTAAATATATTGAGAATGACAGTAACAGGCTAGTGTTAAGTCTTCCTGCCTGGATTTCCAGTATCTTGTGTATAAGCGCCTACAGAACAGGTCTTGTATATTATGTTGATGAGAACAACATTCTTCAGAACGGTAGATTATACGTTATTCTCGTTATTGTACCTTTCGGATATCTTATAGCCGCTTCTATCAAGGCTCTTTACAGAGGCTTTAGTAAAGAGAAATACGCTGAGCGCAACATCTATTTCATGATCGGCGTTTTTCCTGTAACTCCTATTATCTTCGGTGTTTTACAGGCTCTGTACTGGAGAATACCATTTATGTGCTATGGAGCTGTTGTGGCGGTTTACTACATGTACATTACAAGCCTTGAGAATCTGATCTCCTTAGATCCTCTTACTCAGGTCAACAACAGGAATCAGATGCTTAAATACCTGGTAAGTAAAGTCAAAGACCAGGAAAATGGAATGAGCCTGTTTCTTTTGATCGTTGATGTGGATAAGCTTAAGAATATCAATGAGACCTACGGACACAAGGAAGGAGACAGAGCGCTGGTAAGAGTTGCCGATGCTATCAAGAGTGTATGCCAGGGACCAAGAGGCAGATGCTTTGTTGCAAGGTATGGCGGCGATGAATTTGTGGTTGTGGCTGAAATGGCCTACAGAGCAGAGGCCACATGGCTTTCAGATCAGATAAGAAATGCCGTTAAGAAGGCAGCAGAGGATACTCTTGATAAGTACAATCTGTCAGTAAGTGTTGGAATAGCGCAGTATGACTATGAATCACCAATTCCGCTTCAGTCATTTATCGCAAGGGCTGACTCGGACCTATACAAACAGAAAAAGGTAAACGTGGTCTAAAAGAGATTTGAGACCACGTTTATTATTATGCCTGCAAGGATAAAGGCAGCTAGGATAGCTATAGCATATATAAACTTCATTCTGGCCATCTTGGCACCTCCAAATTTGATAGGAACAGTATACTATTGCAAGGGTCCTTATTCAATAAGCCCTGCAATAATTATGGTATAATTTAAATGAGCGTATTTTTGTCCATATCAGTAGTTGAAGCTAAAGCAGATAGGAGGGAGTATGCAACTTTATGTATCAGGGGATGTTCTAAGAAGCGGCGATGGATCCATCGGGCATCCATTTAAGTATATTCAGGAGGCTGCATCTGTTGCAAAGCCAGGTGATACCGTCTATGTGGCGCCTGGTATCTACAGGGAGAGAGTAACTCCCTGCATTTCCGGAACAGAAGATAAGAGAATAAGCTTTATTAGTACCGCAAGGGGCGAAGCTGTTATTACAGGAGCTGAGGAGCTTAAGGGCTGGGAAGTCTTTGAAAATGTCTTTAGAGTCCAGATTCCTAACAGCTTTTTTGGCGACTTTAACCCCTTTAAGGAGCATGTATGCGGGGATTGGCTTGATGGTACCAGCGATGATAACCATCTTGGCGAAGTCTATATAGATGGAAGGGCCATGACTGAGGTCTTTGACCTGGCTTCCTGCATTCATCCAAATAGAGATAACAGGTCCTGGGATCCAGAGTTTAGTACCATGGTGTGGTATACAGCCCAGGATAACAATAATACAGTTATTTATGCCAACTTCCAGGGCAAGGACCCTAACAGAGAAAACGTTGAGATCTCAGTTAGAAAGACCTGCTTCTTCCCTGAGGCAAACGGCATAGATTATATTACAGTGTCTGGCTTTACCTTAAGGCAGGCTGCCACCAACTGGGCACCACCAACAGCTTTCCAGGAGGGACTTATTGGCCCTAACTGGTCAAAGGGCTGGATAATCGAGGATTGCGACATCTGTCAGTCTAAGTGTAGTGGTATTTCCCTTGGAAAGTACTTCCAGAAGGGCAGTAATAACAAGTGGACCACCACCTGGGTAAAGGATGGAACCCAGACTCAGAGAGATGCCGTGTGCCAGGCTGTCAACGAAGGCTGGGACAAGGACAGTGTTGGCTCCCACATAGTAAGGCGCTGTGATATCCACGACTGCGGTCAGACAGGTATCGTAGGCCATATGGGCGGTGCCTTCAGTCTTATCGAGGATAATCACATTCATCATATCGGAATTAAGCACAATATCACCGGGGCAGAGGTTGCTGGAATCAAGCTCCATGCTGCCATCGATACTGTTATAAGGCGCAATCACATTGATCACTGTAACAGAGGTATCTGGCTTGACTGGGAGGCTCAGGGTAGCCGCATCAGCCAGAACTTCCTCCACGACAATGTTCCACCTCTTAACACAGTGCTGGAGTCACCTTTATCCCTTGGTGAGGACATCTTTATCGAGGTTTCCCATGGCCCAACACTGGTGGATCACAACCTGCTATTGTCAGATCTGGCTGCAAGGCTCAGTACCCAGGGCATTGCCTTTGTGCACAATTTTATAGCCGGCTCTTTTACCTATGTGGGAACCGGAACGGATAATGGGGGAAAAGAACTGTCAACTGACAGATACACTCCTTACCACCTGCCACATTCCACTAAGATAGCGGGCTTTATGACTATCCTTCACGGAGATGCCAGATTCTATAACAATATTTTCGTTCAAAGGGCAGTAAGACAGGACCTTCTGGATTATTGTGTCCAGAGAAACGCAGATACTGTGGATAAGAACAACTTTATCTGTGGAACAATTCCATATAATAACTATCCTTCTGCAGCTGAGTACTTCTCAAGGTTTAAGAAGGGTGCAGTTCAAAGGGAAGGCTCCAATGACATGTATTATCAGCATCTTCCTGTTTACTTTGGAGGAAATGCCTATTACAACGGGGCAAGGTGCTGTGATAATGAGCCAATGGCCCATGTGGACAAGGATCACAAGATAAGCCTTTACTTAGATGATCAGGATGGAAGATATACTCTTCACACCAATCTATATGAGTTCCTTCCTAGGAATTTCACACAGCCTATCAGCACAGGTCTTTTAGGTACTGCCTTTGAGCCTGAACAGGCCTTTGAAAATCCTGATGGAAGCTATATCATGTTTGATAAGGATTACTTTGGCCGCAAGCGCGGAATTCACCCGGCTTCCGGACCTTTTGAGGAGTGCGGAACTGACAGATTTACCGTTCAGACTCCGGGCTTTGGCAAGTACAGAGTAAGTCAGAAGGGTAGTGGCCGACTTGAAGATCTGGAAAAAGACAGCTCTTTTGAACAGGAAGAGGACGAGAAGCCAGAGAACCCTACAATTCCGAACTTCACTATAGATGAGGATGACTTCGAGGTTAAGGAAGAGGACATTGTGGCATCTATAAATGCCAATGTTCTTCTGACGGGTTGTGACAATGCTGGAATTTCCTTCCCATTTGAGGGAGAGCTTTTCCAGGTAAGTGATATGTTTGTTAAGGGCAACGAAGTCTGGCTTTATGATAATATAAATGAGAGGCTTGTGGAGCTGGATTGCGAGTACGGCATTTACCACAGGCTTAAGAAATGGTCGGTTGGAGCTATGCAGTCTCTGGATGTCAATGACAATCCTAATTGCGAGGGCCTTGTACGCACAGCAGGCACTCTTTTGTGCATTCTTAGTAAGAGCATGACCCATGACCCTGCTGATACCTGCGAATCCATTCAGGATAAGGTCAACACCGGCATAGAGCCTAAGGGCATCAAGATGAGATTTACACCTAAGTATCTCAAATTCATTAGAAATAAAAAGTTCATATCCCTGGAGGATGTTATCTACCGCATGAACAAAGGGGCCATGGACATAGTAACTGAAAGATTGGAGCATTTATAATTTTATGGAGAGAAAAGCAAACTGGTACAAGCTTGATAATGCAGCCAAGATTGTTCCATCAACAGCAAAGGGAGCTAATACCAGGGTCTTCAGGATTACCTGCGAACTAAAGGAGGTCATTGATCCAGATCTTTTGCAGTTGGCTCTGGATGAGACTATTGAGGAGTTCCCATTTTTTAACTGTGTTCTTCACAGGGGGATTTTCTGGTATTACTTAGAGGACAGTGACCTTAAGGCCAAGGTGGAGCTGGAGAATACGCCGGCATGCCTTCCCCTTTATATCAAGGGCCACAAGAGCCTTCTTTACAGGGTTAATTATTTTAATAACAGGATCAATCTGGAGATGTTCCACGTTCTTGCGGATGGAACCGGAGCCTTCATGTTCTTTAAGAACCTGGTGACCAGGTATCTTGTGCTTAAACATGATCTGGATGTGGATATCAAGCCTTCAGACGACTTCTCCATTGAGGAAAAGAATGTGGATGCCTTCAGGGATTTCTATTCCAAGCAAAAGGGCCTTAAGCAGCTCAATGAGATGAAATCCAAAAAGGCATATCAGGTGGCTGGCGAGATTGATGATAACCTGTTGCCACATCTCATTGAGGGAACAGTATCTTCCTCCAAATTCCTTAATCTTGCCCACGATTACAATACAACTGTGGGAGTTCTTTGCGTAGCTCTTTATATCAAGGCCGTTATCCAGGGCATGAACAGACTTCAGGCCAAAAGACCTGTTGTCGTAAGTGTTCCTGTCAACCTTCGCCAGTTCTTTAAGAGCGGCACAGCCAGGAACTTTTTTGGAGTTATCAATATTGATTACAATGCAGCAGACTATGACGGCAAACTGGAATCCATAATCAGCAAGGTTGATAAGGATTTCAAAGAAAAGCTTTCACCGGAGAATATCGAGAAGACCATGAATTCCTACGCGGCCCTTGAGCACAATCTGGCCATAGGAATGGTTCCTCTTCCTATCAAGGATCTGGTAATTGGCTATTTTGACCGCTCCGCCAAGGATGGTGTCACCAGCTCCATGTCTAACCTTGGACAGATCAAGATGCCTGAGGAGGTGTCAGAGTACATTGACAGGTTCAGTGCCTTCATGACCGCTTCATCGCAGCAGATCTGCGTTTGTTCTTATAAGGACAAGATGGTATTTGGCGAAGTTTCTCCTTACAAGACCCACAAGGTTATGCTGAATTTCTTCAGATGCCTTACGGAGCTTGGAATAGAGGTGGAGCTTGGCACTAACGATTACGATAAGGAGCTTGATTAAGATGCAGATTTGTCCTAAATGCAAGGTTAATATAAGAGGAGAAAAGAGCTGTTGTCCTCTTTGTCAGAGTCAGCTTAAGAAGGTAGAGGGCGAGCTTTCACCAGCATTTCCCACTCTTAAAAAGAAAAAGATCAGTAATATCACCTTTATTAAGGTGTGTACCTTTTTGTTTGTGGCACTGGAGATTATCTTCTTTGCCCTCCATTACGTGACACAAAGACAGTTTTCTTTCTTCCCAATCATGATACTGGGAACACTGGTGGTATGGCTTACACTCATTACCACGATTTATCTTAAGAATAACATGATCAAGGTTATTACCTGGGAGGTTATCGTAGCCATCATAGTTGATGTGTATATCGACAAGGCCACAGGCTTTAACGGCTGGAGCCTTCACTGGATGGTGCCTGCAACACTGGTTGCCCTGGCTATTGCCACCATCACCATTGCTAAGATGCTTAAGCTAAGACTTGATGAGTATATTCTTTATATTGTTTTTGACCTTTTGATGGCTCTTTCCCAGATGATCTTCATAAGACTGGGTCAGAACAGATTCATTTATCCTGCAGTATTTAGCATTACCTTTTATCTTATCCTTACGGCAGCCCTGGTGATCTTTAGATTTAGAGACCTTAAGAACGCTACCCAGAAGATGTTTAATGTATGAGTATTAAGAACAGATTAAATAAACATAATTTTAAAAGAGGCGTGGTTTTCGCATCCAAGGTGGGAGACTTTGTGGAGAACTCCATCGGAAAGGCCATGGAGGACGAAAGCAGAAAGGCACCGGACCTTCCTAAGAACCCAGAGAAGCTTACCTGGTACAGAGTGCCCTTAGAAAAGGGCCTTTCAGGAGATGGCTCTGAGTACTACATCTATGTTAAGCTTGGAGACCCTGATAAGCTCTGCATCTTTTTCTCAGGTGGGGGAGTTGCCTACAACGAGTACACAGCAGCAAGACCTGTTACAGGCGGCAAGGTTGCGGCCCACATGCCCAACTACTACTGGAATAACCTTCGTCCCTTTACCCAGATCATGAATATCAACGTTGGCATCACGGACCTTAATCCTGACAGGAATCCCTTTGCTGGCTATAGCTTTGTGGTAATAACCTATGCCACAGGAGATTTCCACGTTGGTAACAACGACTATGAGTACACTTCGGAAGAGGGCAACAATGAGATCCTTCATTTCCACGGATATGTGAATTTCCTTGAGAGTATGAAGGTGGCAAAAGAGCTATTTCCTAACCCTAAGACTCTTTTAATTGCAGGTAACAGCGCCGGAGCCTTTGCAGTTCCTGCCCTTGCCGGTGAGATTGTGGATAACTATTATCCAAAGACAAAAAATGTGACTTTGTTTTCCGATTCAGGACAGCTCTTTTACAAGCACTGGAGAAAGACCGCCAAGAGTATCTGGAAGACTAAGGAGAGCATATATAAGCCAATCCATTCTGAGAATATAACTCTGGACTGGTATAAGAGCCTGTATGAGCAGTATGGAAACAGGTTTAAATATCTGTATTCCAGCTCCATATACGACTATCTGTTAAGTGCCTATTACAACGATATCATTCGTAAGAAATATGCCACGGATCAGGATGTACAGAAGGAGTTCTATGTTCAATTGCAGGGCTTTGTTAAGGAGCTTAAGGCCCTTACTCCTGAGTTTGGAATGTTTATTGATGATTGGAAGATTCCTATTATTACCATGGGCGGAACCGTTCATACCAGCGTAAGAGAGCCTCATTTTGCTTTCTTTACCCAGGACGGGATCGGCATGAGCAAGTGGCTTATGGATGCTGTGGAGGGAAGGGTCTACGATGTAGGAATGGACCTACTTAAGAAGAAAAAATAACCTGCAACTATAAGGTTGCAGGTTAGTAAGTCGTTTTCAATCTATGAAGCAATCTTCAATCTGAGCTTCATAATCAGCGCGAAGCTCTTCAGGAATATCGTACTCGTCAAGAGCCTCTGCAACAGACCAGTGCTCATTAGCCATTGAACGAAGGATGTTGCGTATAACTCTTGAATCAAGAGCCTGTAATGCAGCAACGTTATTCATATTCTCATACCCTCCTCACATTGAAAACACATTTCATAAAACACATGACAATAAGTAATGAAATTAAGATATAATTAATTCAAAATTACATTTACTCTTATCACTACAATATATTGTAGTCCAAAAAAAATCTGATACAAGTATTGACATTTTTGATGAAACTATTTTTGTTGAATATGCACAGAAAATGAGGAGAAATTTCATGCATATAACATTATTTGTTTTGATCATAGCCATCATATGTTTGATACTATCTCTGGGAGTAGTGGGACTAATCCCCTCTGTTTTCGTGTTTTGTCTGAGTATTTATTTCCTTTTACAGGAGAAGTCTATAAATATAGTAAGAGCTATGGCAATCTCCGCCGTGGGAATAATTCTTCCCGTTATTATGTACTTTAATAGCTATGGTTTTAGCGGCCCCTATGTGAAGGAGCAAAAGCTACGAATGATTCCACAGATAATTTACGATAACTATGAAAGACTGGGATTTGATATGTCTTTTATGGTTAAGAAGGATAGTGGCGGCGCTTTGGCAAGTGGAACTATGGGCGGCGCATCTGGTTATGGAATGTATGAAAGTGCAGACCAGGCGGGATCTGTAGCCACAAACCCTGATGATGCCATTTATTATGTAACTGACGGAGTGGCTTCTTCCCTTGTTTCCTACGAGGGAGACATCTTTGAAAATATAGAAAATGAAGACACGGTGGAGGCAACTTCCACCAGTACCTACATAGGAGCTTCCGACGATGATATGCCTTCCTACGGTGGACTTCCTGTGGGGACTATGATTCTTGCCCAGTATTTCAGGGAGGATGATCACAACTGTAACCCGGTTCTGGTTCTAAGAAATAAGACCGGGAACCTTTGCAGATACGAGTGCAAGTTCATAGCCAGAGATGAAAACGGCGAAGAACTGGCTATTTCCCAGAATACAGTGGAGGTTGTTAAGGACGGTGACTGCTTCGTGTTTGAGGGAAGATTTGATAAGAACGAACTGGGGGGAAAGCTCCCTGCCATGTACGAGTTTTCTATTACAAAGAGAAAGCCCTATGAGGAGGATGCCTCAGATCAGGTGGCAGTATACACAAGGGTTAGTGGCAACAGCGCTATTGTAACAGCAGATAACACAGGAGATACCAAGGTAAAGGTTGATACCTACGTTCTTTTCTTTGATAAGGACGAACTTGTGGATTGTATCTGGCTCATTCCCCAGAACACAGGTGATGTCTGCGTGGCGCCCTTCACAACAGCCAATATACAGGGCGATGCCTACTACCATTTCGACAGAGTAGAAACCTACTACACAGCCTACAGGGCAGTGGGAGATTGAGGTTGCCATTTACAGGGAATTGCGAAACCATCGGCTTTGCCGCTCAGGTTCTGTTTTGTGTTGGTTCGCTCGCCGCAATTTAAGGCTTTCCAAAAGGTGTTTCTAAATCCTGCGAATTAAAACTCAGTCAGGCTCTAAGATTTTTAAAGGCAGGGTGTTTTGATACTGGCGAGTATAGGCAACAAAAGTGCCATTTTCTAATGCTCCCAGGTCAGGCTTTCACGCGCATGCGAACGATTGTCTGAAGCAGGGCGAAAAGATTATATTACATGGCAAGAGCGCAAAGCGCTCATTACGGCAAAAAAGAAACGAGATTTCCAAGCTCATGGAGTTTGGAAATTCTCGTTTTTTATTTTGCCTATGGAGCAAAGCTCCAATTGCCATGCAATATAATCCGCCCTGCAAGTAATTATCGTGCAGCATGCGCATTGAAAGAAAGCCTGCGGGAGCATCTGAGAAAATGCGCATCTTTTTTGTAACGAGCCAGATCAAAATCACCTGCCGTAAAAAACTAAGAGCCTGACCTCAGACAGTTAATTCGCAAGCAGGATTTTTGAAACACTTTTGGAAAGCTCTTAAATAGAGGCTCGCTCTTACAACACAAAACAGAACCTGAGCGGCAAAGCCGATGGTTATAATATAATACTGTGAATGGTAACATCCTCGTTGTCTGTGGTGACGATATGGGATATAATAAATATATGAAAAAGCGACTGCGAGTCCAGAGGGCTTGTGGGAAAGGAAGGATATATGTCACAGAGCAGAGAAGACTTAATTCATTCATTAGCATCCTCCATGGGAATGGGGGAATCTCAGAAAGCTCATATTTCTTCTAGTAAATACAATGTTGATACAGGCGTTATGTACTGTAACGGCCATGTTATCAACAAGAATCAGATAGAGCAGGCTCGCATATATTTCACCACCCAGTATCGTAAGCTTGCGGAAAAGGATGACGAGGGAGCCAAGGAACTGTCTACCATGTATGAGGTTGCTATGGAGGCAATCACCATGATGATGGGCATTGACAATGGTAACTAAGAATAGAGAATAAATCATTTTGGAAAAAGCATTAGAGCATATCCACAAGAATTGGAGTCATTTTTTGTTAATTTCTACAAAAAATGGCTCTTGTTGTATCTATAGTATTGCAATTTGCACAAGAGGGTAATATGATAATCCTAGAGAGGGAAACTAAATTAAATAATAAAGTTTTCTGAATGGAGCTTAGTTATATGCTCTTTTTTGTTTTGGGATTATTTTTAGGGAAGGTGGAACTAGGTATGGCAAAGTATGTAATGGCTTTAGATGCAGGAACAACCAGCAACAGATGTATCCTGTTTAACGAGAAGGGCGAGGTGGTTTCCTGTGCACAGAAGGAATTTACTCAGTTCTTTCCACAGCCAGGCTGGGTAGAGCACGACGCCAATGAGATCTGGCAGACTCAGCTTTCTGTTGCTAGAGAAGCCATGAAGAAGGTGGAGGCAAGTTACAGTGACATCGCTGCTATTGGTATTACCAATCAGCGAGAGACAGTAATCGTATGGGACAGGAAAACGGGGCAGCCTGTCAGCCACGCTATTGTATGGCAGTGTCGTAGAACAGCAGATTATGCTGCTAAGAAAATGGAAGAGGAACCAGGAATTATTGAGAAATTCCAGAAGAAGACAGGACTTAAATTTGATCCTTATTTCTCAGGAACTAAGATCCGCTGGATTCTTGAAAATGTTGAAGGGGTTAGAGAAAGAGCAGAGAATGGGGAACTTTGCTTTGGTACAGTAGATTCATGGCTTATCTATAAGCTCACTAAGGGAGCTGTCCATGTAACAGATTATTCCAACGCATCAAGAACACTTCTTTTTAACATCAACACTTTGGAGTGGGATGAGGAGCTATGCAAGATCTTAGAGGTTCCTATGTCTATGCTTCCAGAGGTTAAGCCAAGCAGCTGTGTTTATGGCGAGACAGATTCCGAGTTCTTTGGTGGTCCTATCAAGATCGCCGGAGCAGCAGGTGATCAGCAGGCAGCTTTGTTTGGACAGACCTGCTTTACTGAAGGGGAAGCTAAGAACACCTATGGAACTGGCTGCTTTATGCTGATGAATACTGGTGATAAGCCTATCTTTTCACAGAATGACCTTCTGACAACCATTGCCTGGGGTCTTGATGGCAAGGTTGAGTATGCGCTTGAGGGTTCTGTATTCGTTGCAGGTGCAGCGATTCAGTGGCTTAGAGATGAGCTTAAGGTCATCGATTCATCTCCAGATTCAGAGTATTTCGCAACTCAGGTTAAGGATACAAACGGATGCTATGTAGTGCCTGCCTTTACAGGTCTTGGAGCTCCATACTGGGATCCATACGCAAGAGGAGCCATCATCGGACTTACACGAGGCGTTAACAAGTATCACATTATCCGTGCAACATTAGAGTCCCTGGCATTCCAGACCTATGACGTACTTCACGCCATGGAGCTTGATACAGGCAAGAAGATAACTACTCTTAAGGTTGACGGTGGCGCTTCCAAGAACAACTTCCTTATGCAGTTCCAGTCAGATATTCTGGATACAAAGGTACTTAGACCTAGCTGCGTAGAGACTACAGCCATGGGAGCTGCTTACCTTGCAGGTCTTGCTGTTGGCTACTGGAAGAGTAAAGATGACGTTATTAACAACTGGTCAGTAGATAAGGCATTTACTTCAGAAATGTCAGGTATTCAGAGGGAAAAAGAACTTAAGGGCTGGAAGAAAGCCGTTAATTCAACCTTAGGATGGGCTAAGGATTAATCTTTTTTAGAGAATTGGGTATAGATAGTAACTAGATATAACGGGAAAGAGGAGATTGCAATGACAGATGTAATTATTATCGGTGCTGGTGTATCAGGCTCTGCAGTTGCCAGAGAGCTGTCCAAATATGACATTAGCACCTGCGTACTTGAAAAGTGCGAGGATGTATGTGAAGGCACATCAAAGGCCAACTCAGCCATCGTTCATGCGGGGTTTGATGCTGAGGAAGGCTCTCTTATGGCCAAGCTCAATGTTCGCGGCAATGAGATGATGGATCAGCTTTCCAAGGATCTGGACATTCCATTTAAGAGAAACGGATCCATGGTCGTATGTGTCCACAAGGATGCCCTGGATGGTCTTAAGGAGCTCTATGACAGAGGCGTTGCTAACGGCGTTAAGGGACTTAAGATCCTTTCAAGAGAGGAAGCTCTTGAGATGGAGCCTAATCTTTCAGATAACGTAGAGGGTGCTTTATATGCTCCAACTGGCGGAATCATCTGTCCATTCGAGCTTACCATTGCCATGGCAGAAAATGCCAACATGAACGGTGTAGAATTCCGCTTCAACACAGAGGTTGAAGATATCAAAAAGGGCGACGACGGCTTCTGGCATATCAGGACCAATAACGGCGAATACGTATCACGCTATGTTGTTAACGCAGCTGGTGTATATGCTGATAAGATCCACAACATGGTCAGCGCTGACAAGATGCACATCATTGAAAGACGCGGTGACTACTGCCTTCTTGATAAAGAGGTTGGCGGATATGTATCACATACAATTTTCCCACAGCCAACTAAGTACGGTAAGGGCGTTTTAGTAACACCTACTGTTCACGGCAACCTTCTTGTGGGCCCAACAGCCATCGACATCGAGAACAAAGAGGGAACAGCCACAACAGCTATGGGACTTAACGAGGTTACAGCCAAGGCTTCAGAGAATGTTAAGAACCTTCCTATGAGGAACGTTATTACTTCCTTTGCAGGACTTCGTGCTCACCTTGAAAGACATGAGTTTGTAATTGAGGAAGTTAAGGATGCACCTTGCTTTATCGATGTTGCTGGAATTGAGTCTCCAGGTCTTTCAGCATCTCCAGCTATCGGCGAGATGGTTGGCAACATGTTAAAAGAGAAAATGGGACTTAAGGAAAAGGCTGACTGGATCGGAACAAGAAAGGGTGTAATCAAGACAGAAGGTCTTTCTATCGAAGAGAGAAATGAACTTATAAAGAAGAATCCAGCCTATGGAACCATCGTCTGCAGATGCGAGTCTGTAACAGAGGGTGAGATCCTTGATGCTATCCATCGTCCACTTGGCGCAAGAAGTCTTGACGGCGTTAAGAGAAGGACAAGAGCTGGAATGGGAAGATGTCAGGCAGGCTTCTGTTCCCCAAGAACTATGGAAATCCTTCACAGAGAGCTTGGAATTCCATATGAGAAGATAACCAAGAGTGGCGGTAATTCAGCCATCGTACTTGAGAGAACTAAAGGGGAGGTAAGCATGTCATGAAGAGTGTAGATATAGTAATTGTAGGTGGTGGCCCAGCAGGTCTTGCTGCTGCAGTAGCTGCCAAGGAAGCTGGCAATGACAGCATACTTATCCTTGAAAGAGATAATGAACTTGGTGGAATCCTTAATCAGTGCATTCACAACGGTTTTGGTCTTCACACCTTTAAAGAGGAGCTTACAGGTCCTGAGTATGCATATAGATTTATCAAGCAGGTTCTTGATCTTGGCATAGAGTACAAGCTCCATACAATGGTTATGGACATAGCTCCTGATAAGACAGTAACAGCCATGAACAGAGAGGATGGCATGTTCCAGATTAAGGCTAAGGCTGTTATCCTTGCTATGGGTTGCAGAGAGCGTCCAAGAGGAGCTCTTAACATTCCTGGATATCGTCCAGCCGGCATTTTCTCAGCTGGTACAGCACAGCGCCTTGTTAACATCGAGGGCTACATGCCAGGTAGAGAAGTTGTTATCCTTGGTTCCGGTGATATCGGACTTATCATGGCCCGTCGTATGACTTTGGAAGGCGCCAAGGTAAAGGTAGTGGCAGAGCTTTTACCTTATTCTGGCGGACTTAAGAGAAATATCGTTCAGTGTCTTGATGACTATGGCATTCCACTTAAGCTTTCACACACTGTTGTAGACATTGAGGGTAAAGAGCATGTGACTGCTGTTACCATCGCTGAGGTGGGACCAGACAGAAAGCCTATCCCAGGCACAGAGGAAAGATATACCTGCGATACACTTCTTTTATCCTGTGGACTTATCCCAGAAAATGAGCTGTCAAGATCAGCAGGTGTTAAGATGAGCCCTGTAACATCAGGCCCTATAGTTAATGAATCCTTAGAGACCAACATCCCTGGCGTATTTGCCTGTGGTAACGTTCTTCACGTTCATGATCTGGTTGACTACGTTTCTGAAGAGGCTAAGAGAGCCGGCCAGAACGCAGTTAAGTACATAAATGACGGCTGCAAGGACGCCGATACAAGCGATGTGATCGATATCGTGGCTACAGAGGGTGCAAGATATACTGTTCCAACTACAATAAATGTTGACCGTATGGATGACCTTCTTACTGTGAGATTCAGAGTTGGCGATGTTTACAAGAACTCTTTTGTCAGCGTTTACTTTGATGATGAGCGCATTATGCACAATCAGAAGAGAATCATGGCTCCAGGTGAAATGGAGCAGGTAATTCTTCGTAAGAGCCAGCTACAGGAGCACAAGGGTCTTAAGAAGATCACAGTTAAGATTGAGGCAGAGTAATATCTTTTACCATGATAATGAGATTAGGTCTGATAGATTAAGGAGATTCATATGGAGATAAAAGAACTAACCTGTATAGGATGCCCAATGGGATGCCAGCTTACAGTAACTCTTGAAAATGGCGAAGTTACTGAGGTTAAGGGCAATACCTGTCAGAAGGGCGATATTTACGCAAGAAAAGAAGTAACTAATCCAACAAGAATTGTCACAAGCACAGTCAGGATCACAGGCGGCGACAAGGAAAGAGTCTGCGTTAAGACTGCCAGCGACATTCCAAAGGACAAGATCTTCGAAGTAATGAAGGACATTGACGCAGCAGTAGTTGCAGCACCAGCCCATATCGGCGATGTCCTCGTCAAAGACGTTGCAGGAACAGGCGTTGACGTCATCGCCACCAGAAACGTAGAGAAGGTGTAAGCGAGCATTCACAGTTTTGGTAGGCCTAATATTTGGCCCGGCCCCCGCAGACTCCATTTTGTGTTGGTTCGCTCGCCGCAATTTAAGGCTTTCCAAAAGGTGTTTCTAAATCCTGCGAATTAAAACTCGGCCAGGCTCTAAGATTTTTTAAGGGCAGGGTGTTTTGATACTGGCGAGTATAGGCAACAAAAGTGCCATTTTCTAATGCTCCCAGGGCAGGCTTTCACGCGCATGCGAACGATTGTCTGAAGCAGGGCGAAAAGATTATATTACATGGCAAGAGCGCAAAGCGCTCGTTACGGCAAAAAAGAAACGAGATTTCCAAGCTCATGGAGTTTGGAAATTCTCGTTTTTTATTTTGCCTATGGAGCAAAGCTCCAATTGCCATGCACTATAATCTGCCCTGCAAGTAATTATCGTGCAGCATGCGCATTGAAAGAAAGCCTGCGGGGGCAGGGCCAGAGAATGTCCTGTGAACTGTGAATGAAGCGCTGAAGACCTAGTTTTCAATAACGAATAAAAGATAAAAAGTTGCTAAAATAACGGTAAAAAACGCAAAAATGCTGGAAAAATACGATATTATTGTATTATGGGTAAAAGGCGAACTTTGATCTATAAGTTAATGATCTTTTTCATAATCATGGTCGTGTCGGTTCTGTTGCTGGCAGGGCTTAGTACCTATGCCAATCAGAACAAGATTTACAGGGGCGAGTGCGAGCAGAATCTTCAGCATATCGTTGATTATTTCTCTGTGCTTATGCAGGCTGATGGAAAGGAGTTTATTGCTTATCAGGATCTGATGATTGAGCTGGGTGGTGAGATAAATATCCCTGTGGATTTTGATGGAGATTATCATCCTGCCAAGGTGGCCTTTTATGATGCCTTCCATTCTCAATATCCTAATAAAACTCTTGTGACAGAAGTTGATTACATGCAAATGTCCAGAGCTCTTAAGATTCTCTATGTTACCTATAAGCATGAATACTGGCTTCATATCTTTGAGGAGGCCCAGGATTGCTTTGATGTTTCCTACACCTACTACGTGGTTCCTACAGGAGAGCATCTTCACATGTACTACATGATCGATGCAGTCAGAGAACCAAGAGCTTCTGATGGTGATAAATACATTGATCTTATGATTGATGTGGAGCAGGATATGGAGAGCCACGCCCATATGTGGAAGGCCTGGGAGACTGGCGAATACACTCCTGGTTATGATATTACCGACAATGAGTATGGTATTAACTATGCCTATTTCTATCCCCTTATCATAAATGGGCGCAAAATGGGAGTTATAGGCTCTGATATTTCCATCGAGAAATTCAACGGAAAGATTCTGCAGAATACCGTTAAGCAGATGATCTCCATGGGTATATTTATCACTATCGTATGCGGATTATTTACCTGGATAATTGGATCTAAGTATGTTCGAAGGCTTATCAAGCTTAAATCCAGGATGGCTACCTTTTCTGAGACCAGAGATCCGGAGATAGCTAACAGCATTCGCAAAAATATAAAGGGCACTGATGAAATAGCTGAGCTTGCCCATCAGACGGCTGACATGATCAGTGAGCTTGGCGCCTATATGGAGGATCTTCTTGCCAAGAATAAGGCCCTTACTGAGGCCCAGCAAAAGATTAAGGCAGCTAATGAGCTTGCTGTTAAGGATGCCCTTACAGGAATCCGCAATAAGACAGGTTATGATAACGAAGTTATCAAGACTGAGAAGCGCATGAAGGATGAGGGGTTCTATAAGTTTGGAATTGCCATGGTGGACCTTAACTACCTTAAGTTTATAAATGACACCTATGGACACGAAAAGGGTAACCATGCCATTATTAAGATCTGCAACATCGTATGTAACACCTTCTCACATTCTCCTGTATTTAGAGTTGGAGGAGATGAGTTTGTTGTATTTCTTGAAAATGAAGACTATGATAATGCAGAAGAAAGAATAGCAGCCTTTAAGAAGATCCTGGCTGACCTTGCAGAGGATGACACCCTGTCTCCATGGGAGAAGGTATCTGCAGCCATCGGATGGGACAAGTATGATATGCGGATTGATGATAGCGTTGAAACAGTATTTAAGCGCGCTGATGCCCGCATGTATGAGAATAAGCTTGCGATGAAGGCTGCCAGAAAATAGATTGTTGTTGGAGGGTTTTGTAACACTATGATTATTGCTCAGTATTTTTTGGAATTTCTTTTTTACAGCTTTCTAGGCTGGGTCTGGGAATCCATTTATTGTACAGCCAATGAGAAGAAATGGGCTGATAGAGGATTTCTTTTTGGCCCCATCTGTCCTATATATGGATCCTGCGTTGTGGCTACGTCTATTATCTTTAGCCTTATTCCGCAGCTCTCTGACCCTACATTCCCAATCTGGGGAACATTTATTATCTGCTATCTTGGTAGTGCTGTGGCTGAGTTTGGCACCTCCTGGGTTTTGGAAAAGAGATTCCATGCCAGATGGTGGGATTATAGTAACCTTCCCCTTAATATTCAGGGAAGAATCTGCGTGCCTGTAAGTATTGCCTTTGGTGTGGCAGGCGTTCTAGTCGTAAAGTACCTGATTCCATTCGTGGAAAATGTGAGAACCATGTTTAATCCTTACGTTGTTATCTTTGCTTCCATAGTGATGGCAATGATCCTTGGTGCGGACTTTGCACTTACTGAGGCCAGCTTGTCAGCTCTTTTAAAGGATGTTAAGGACATGCATCAGCAGTTTAATGAAAGGGCCCAGGGCAACTACGAGAAGATAGCTTCAACTTCTGAGGCTATAAAGGATGCCTTTGAAGACCTTGGCAGGAACCAAAAGAGAATTCTTAAGAGTCTTGAAAAATTCGTTCCGGATAATAAGCGCTTTACCAAGGAGATAGCAGAAAGCGGAGAGAAGCTATTGAAACGAATCAAAAATCGCTTATAATGGTATGGTTATTACTTGAATCACTCATTGTTATATGAGTGATTCTTTTTTTTTATTGGATGGAGAAAACCCTTTTTGGGGGGTGAGGTGACACATGAAGTGTGAAGTTTGTGGTAATAAAATTAAAAAAGGTCAGGACTTTTGTGAAGTTTGCGGAACTCCTGTTAATACAATTGAAAATGATGTGGAGCTTGAGAAGAAGCTTACTGAAGAATTAAAGAATGAATTAAAGAGTGAATCAAAGAGCAAACATGTAGATAATCTGGAAAAAGAAATAGATCTTTTTGACAAGAAAACATGGAATGGGGTGGCTAAATCATCACAGCGTAAGTTAACAGTTTTACCCAAGGTATTAGCTGTGGTAATTCCCTTGGCAATATGCCTTTTTATGATGCTTGTTGTTCCATATTTTATGGAGAATGCAGGTAGTTCAGAGTTTACAACTAAGTTAGAAGGCGTTGCTATCTATAATACCAACGGAATTATTGTTAATTCCAACGGTGAAAAGAACGAACAATTTAAGAACCATGGAGATCTGCGATTTTACCCAACCTTCGATCATGAGCAGGCTCTGGTCATAGATGGTAAGACCTGCTATCAGGTAAATGGTAATCTTAAGCCTTATAAGATTGGCAAGAATATTGATGGAGCCATCATCGCCAAGAGCAGTGGAGATGTTGTATTTTCCAACACAGACAAAAAGACACTGGACTACTACGATGCAGCCACAGGAGAGATCTATCATATCTCTGATGACTGTCCAAGAATAGATTATGTAGCCATTTCTAACAATGGGCAGTATGTGGTTTTCTATGATAATAGAAAAGACGTCATGATGCTATATGAAAAGAATGGTCATTGCGATGCTTTTGTTGCAGATTATCTTTATTGCATAGCAATCTCGGATGATGCAAGCAGAGCCTACTTTGAAAAGTACGAAGCTCCAAGCTGCACCATTATTTATCTTCATGATGGAAAATATCAGTTTATAGATAAGAATCCAAGCTGGGATTATGTTATTTCAAGTGATTGCAGAGAATTCCTGTCATATGGTTATGAGGATGTTCATTATTTCAAGGAAGGGTATGAGGAAGCTCATATAGTACTCACTGGTGAGTATATTGATGATGTCTATTTTGCATCAGAGCTTGTAGAAAAGGGCCGTGGTAGCTTCGATCATTATTTTATAGATCAGCCTTCCCTTGAACAGTGCATTTTTGAAACTGAAGAAAATGTCTACTATTTCTACGATGGTGATAAGAAGCCTGTAAACCTTGATATTAGCCCTCGAAGAGAAAGAAGATATGCTTTTTTCGAGGACAGGATCATTGCTTTAAACATTTTGGATTACAAGCTATATCAAACTGTGGCTATTGGCGGAGAACTTCAAAAGACTGAGTTTACTGACATAGACTTTAATGTTAAAGAGGTTGAGTGCAACGAGGATATGTCTTCCATATTCATCGGATCCTTTGATGATGAGCTATATCAGCTTGTTGACAGAAAGCCTGTATTTATAACTGAGTATGTGGGTGACTACTACGGCATGGAATATGACAAATATGAGAAGAAGTTCTTTTATGCAAATGCTGGTAATCTCTATTCCATCACAAATGGAGAGGAAACAATAGTCAATGAATTTGACGACTGTGCTAAATTCACATACATTTCCTATGAATTTGGTGATTTCATTGCCTTTGAGGGGAACACTGGCAAGAAATATGTAAGGGTTCTTGGAAATATGCTAAAGGTTAGGAAAAACTAATATAATTACTAGTTTTGAGGAGAAAAGTATGAAAAGAAAAGTTGGATGAATAATTGCCGCTATAGTGGCAATGGTTGCTGTCATAGCTCTTTTGACAGTAAGGGGGATGTATACGCCTGGGTTTACGGCGAGAAAGTTTATGTTGCAAAGGAAGAAGATATTTGAGTAATACTAAGCGAGATGAATATATAGACGCCATAAGGGGCGCCGTGATTATCCTGATGCTTGTGGGACACTCCGGTGCCCCAAAGCTTGTCACAACGCTGATTTATGGCTTTCACATGCCCTTCTTTTTTATATTATCAGGGCTTTTATACAACAGAACAAAGTGGGAGAGTAAGGGATTAAAGAAACTGGTTATCAATAAGTTTAAGGCTTACATAATTCCGTACTTCATTCTTTGCGGAATCAACATAGCTATTGAGATTTTCTACGATTATTTAAATGGCTTTACGATGCTACAGCTCTACAAGAAAGCTAAGGATAGCATCATCTGGGTTCTGTACTCCTATAGCACGAAGGCAAGGATGTCCACCAGCGTTCCACTGTGGTTCCTTCCCTGCATCTTCCTAAGTACGATCCTTACATATCTCTTTTTGAAGGTGAAGAACAGAGTGCTTCGTGGAACTGTAATAGCCATGGGGCTTATGATCAACGTGGCTCTCAAGATATATAAGGCTCCGCCAATCCTTCCATGGCATCTTGGAGTAGCCTTTGTTGGCGCCTTCTTTATGATCGTTGGATATTATGGCAAAAGAGCTATCGATGAAAATGCCACTGAGAATAATATGGCAATGATCCTGATTCTTAGCATTATATTCCTGTTCTGTACAGAACTTACGGGCAAAGTTGATGTTAACGTTAGAAATTATGGAACTCACCCATTCTTGTTCATCGTGGGAAGTACAGCCATGTCCATGGCACTGATCCTATTATTTAAGAATTACCTTCCTAACAGCAAGGTGCTTACCTTCCTTGGCCAGAACACACTGGTGATCATGGGCTTTAATTACACGATCAACGATTACTCAGCCGTTATATGGAAGAGAGTGAAGTTGTACAGTGTTATTCCATATAACTGGATTGTGGTATGTTTGTTGGATATAGTGGCATGTGTGATTATTATTTTTGCTCACAATGCATCTGTAAGATTATTAGATAATTATCGCAGCGCCGCAACACATGAGATATAATACATTTTAGACTGACTAGTTTTGGGGGATAATATGATTTTCGTTAGGGATAAGAAGTTCTATCAGACTCTGGTGGCCTTTGCGCTTCCGATTGCGCTTCAGCAGCTCATTACCGTAGGGGTTAACATGGCGGACAATGTAATGCTGGGGCAGCTTGGAGAATCCTCCATGAGCGGCGCAACTCTTGCCAATAACTTCATTTCAATATTTCAGATAATGTGCATGGGCCTTGGAATGGGAGCCAGCGTCCTTGTCAGCAGATACTTCGGCATGAAGGATAACATCAGTATGAAGAAGGCTGTGAATATTATGTATCGCCTTCTTTTTATTGTGGCAACCTGCTTTGCAGTGGCTACAGCCCTGATTCCGGGTTCCATCATGCGCCTGTATACTCCCAAGGCAGAGGTAATAGGCTTTGGAGTAGGGTACCTTTTGATTTCCATTCCCTGCTATTACTTAAATGGCTTTTCTCTTACCAGCAGCATCATGCTTAGGTGCGTTGGAAAGGCTCACGTTCCGCTGATTTCCAGCATCTGTTCGTTTTTTATAAATATCTTTTGCAACTACGTTTTCATCTTTGGTAAATTTGGAGCTCCCGCCATGGGAGTTAACGGCGCGGCTCTTGGTACGCTTATTGCCAGAATTGTGGAATTCTGTGTTATCATGGGATTTCTTTTGTTTGCAGATAAGAACATAGGCTTTAGAGTTAAGGACTTCGCCCTTCCGGTAAAAGACCTTGTGTCTGAATACATCAAGATATCTATTCCGGTTCTTTTTTCTGACACACTTCTTGGTCTTGGTAACAGCGCTGTTGCTGTAGTCATGGGGCACATAGGAGAGCAGTTTGTGGCGGCCAATTCCATTACAACAGTGGTTATGATGCTTGCCACCGTAGTAATCCAGGGTATCAGCCAGGCCAGCTGTTCAATCACAGGTATCACCCTGGGTGAAGGTGATATTGAAAAGGCTAAGGCCCAGGGCAATACCTTTGCAGCCCTTGGCTTTATTATTGGTGGTGTGGGATGTCTTATAATCCTGGCTCTTTCCAATGTCATTGTTGGTGTTTATAAGATTGAGCCAGAAACGGCAGTTCTTGCCAAGGACCTTATGCATGCTGTGGCAGTTGTTATCTGGTTCCAGGCAGCCAACAGCATTTTGACCAAGGGAACCCTTCGAGGAGGCGGAGATACCAAGTTTCTTATGGTTGCCGACATTATCTTTTTGTGGGTGTTTAGTATTCCTCTTGGAGCAATAACAGGTCTTTTGCTTAAATGGCCAGGCTTCTGGGTATACATTGCCCTTAAGATCGATCAGTTCCTTAAGTGCATACTTTGTGTACAGAGATTAAGAAGTGGAAAGTGGATCAAGAAGATCAACCCCAAGGAATCTTTAGATAAATAGATTTTAGTAAAAAAGACAAATGAATACTAAAATGCATAAAATGTCCGCACTATGCGGACATTTGTCTTTTATTCACAAAGAAATATATAATCCATAAAAAGATTTGTGCAAAATTTTGGCTTGTTTATGGGTCTTAGTTATGTTAAGTTTTGTTTATAGTTTTTATGGCTTTAGTCCGACAAAGTGAATATATATTCATGATATTCATCTTTCTGCAGCAAATATACAGCGTTTATGCATAATATTTGACAAGAAAAACCTATAATAAAGCGATAGGAGAGTAATATGGCACAACTTTGGGGTGGACGCTTCACAGGAAGTATCAATGAACTGGCTTGGAACTTTAATGCATCAATAACCTTTGATAAGAGATTCCTTGAAGTTGACGTTAGAGGAAGTAAGGCTCACGCTAAGATGCTTTCCAAACAGGGCATTATTTCAGAAGAAGAAAGCAACAAAATTTGTGAGGGCCTTGATACAATATTAGAAGATGTAAAGAGTGGCAAATTAGAGATAACCTCCAAGTACGAGGATATCCACAGCTTCCTTGAGGCCAATCTAATCGACAGGATCGGCGATGCAGGTAAGAAGGTTCATACAGGTAGAAGCCGTAACGATCAGGTTGCCCTTGATATGAGACTCTATGCAAGGGATGAAGTTAAGCATATGGAAGCTCTTTTAACCAATACTCTTACAGTGCTTAACCAGATCATGAAGGACAATCTGGACACCTACATGCCAGGCTTTACCCACCTTCAGAAAGCTCAGCCAGTGACTCTTGCTCATCACGTAGGCGCCTATTTTGAAATGTTTAAAAGAGATCTCCTAAGAATGAGAGATATCTACGAGAGGATGAACTACTGTCCGCTTGGAGCAGGGGCCCTTGCAGGCACCACATATCCTTTAGACAGAGAGTATACAGCACAGCTCCTTGATTTTTACGGACCAACTCTTAACAGTATGGATTCAGTATCTGACAGAGACTACCTTATCGAGTTTATGTCAGCTCTTTCTACAGTGATGATGCACCTTTCCAGATTCTCAGAAGAGATCATTATATGGAATAGTAACGAATACAGATTTGTGACAATTGATGATGCCTACTCCACAGGCTCAAGCATAATGCCTCAGAAGAAGAACCCTGATATAGCGGAGCTTGTAAGAGGTAAGACAGGCCGTGTATACGGCGATCTCATGTCACTTCTAACAACAATGAAGGGCATTCCTCTTGCCTACAACAAGGACATGCAGGAGGATAAGGAAGCCTTCTTTGATGCCATCGACAACACAGCTAATTGTTTGACTCTGTTTACTGACATGATGGCAACAGTTAAGTTCAATAAGGACAACATGGAAAAGAGCGCAATGATGGGCTTTACCAATGCTACAGATGCGGCAGACTATCTTGTTAACAAGGGTATGCCCTTTAGAGATGCCCATTCAGTTATCGGAAGACTGGTTCTTTGCTGCATCGATAAGAACTGCGCCATTGATGACCTTACAATAGATGAGCTCAAGGAGTTTTCAGAGCTTTTCGATAATGACATTTACGACGCAATTAGTCTTGAAACCTGCGTCAACAAGCGCCTCACCATCGGAGCCCCAAGTCCCGAGATGATGAGGAAGGTAATAGAGATAAATGAAGCTTTTCTAAAAGAAGATAAATAACCCCAGGAGGAGAAAATATTATGAGTGACAAGTTAAAAGTTGCAGTACTTGGTGGAACAGGAATGGTTGGACAGAGATTCATCTCTATTCTCAATAACCATCCATGGTTTGAGGTAACAACAGTTGCAGCAAGCCCACGTTCTGCTGGCCAGACCTACGAAGAAGCAGTAGGTGGAAGATGGAAGATGGACGGCGAGATCCCAGCTTCTGTTAAGAACCTTGTAGTTAAGGATGTAACTGATGTTAAGGGCGTTTCAGCAGACGTTGATTTTGTTCTTTCTGCTGTTAACATGTCCAAGGATGAGATCAAGCATATCGAGGAAGAGTATGCTAAGACTGAGACTCCTGTTGTTTCTAACAACTCAGCTCACAGATGGACTCCAGACGTTCCTATGATCATTCCTGAGATTAACCCTGACCACATGGATGTTATTGAATTCCAGAAGAAGAGACTTGGCACAACAAACGGCTTTATCGCTGTTAAGCCTAACTGCTCAATCCAGAGCTACACACCAGCTCTTACAGCATGGAAGGAATTCGAGCCATACGAAGTAGTAGCTACAACATACCAGGCTATTTCAGGTGCTGGTAAGAACTTTGAAGAGTGGCCAGAGATGGTGGGCAACGTAATCCCATTCATTTCAGGTGAGGAAGAGAAGTCAGAAAAAGAGCCACTTAGAATCTGGGGTAAGATTGAGAACGGCGTTATCGTTCCAGCAGACGACGTTAAGATCACATGCCAGTGCATCAGAATCCCAGTTCTTTACGGTCATACAGCAGCTGCTTTCGTTAAGTTCAAGAAGAACCCTACTAAGGAGCAGCTCATTGAGAAGCTTGAAAACTTTAAGGGACTTCCACAGGAACTTGGCCTTCCTTCAGCTCCTAAGCAGTTCATTCAGTACATGCAGGAGGACAACAGACCACAGATCACTCTTGATGTTAACTATGAGAACGGCATGGGTGTAAGCATTGGAAGACTTCGTGAGGACACAATCTATGACTGGAAGTTTGTAGGTCTTTCTCACAATACACTTCGTGGTGCTGCAGGCGGCGCTGTTGAGTGTGCAGAGCTTCTTAAGGCTTCAGGATACATTAACAAGAAGTAATTTAAATTTGATAGATTCTAAGGTGCTATGAACGAACAAAGACTAGATGATCTTAGATTTTTAAACAGGTATTATGACAGCAATCTCTCCAATATTCTTGTGGTCTATGGCCACAGGAATATTGAGAAGGATAGGCTGCTTGAGAAATTCATTGAAAATAGAAGAAGTGTTTTTTATACTGCTCGATCGGTTTCACCAAGAGAGCAGCTTTTTCTATGGGGAAAAGAGCTTAAGGAGACAGGAATAGATCTTCCTGAGTATCCTGAGTTTAAAGAGCTCTTTATGGCATGCCTTAAAAGTGCAGGCCGTAACCCAATCATCTTTGTGATAAAGAACTTTGAACACATAATAAAGGGCGACATTAGCTTTTTTACCCAGCTCACAGAACTTATGGATAAGAACGGCAAGAACAGACAGATCCTGGTACTTCTTGTAAGTGACGATATCAACTGGGTTGAGAACAGCATGGTCGCAAGCCTTGGAAATAAGGCAGCCTCCATTGCAGGCTTTAAGAAGATTAAGCCCTTATCCTTCACAGCTCTTAGAGCTTACTATCCAGATATGTCCTATCGTGACGCAGTTATGACCTATTCAGTTCTTGGAGGTCAGACCAGCCTTTGGAGATATTTTGACAGTAATCTTTCCTTTAAGGAGAACATCTGTAAGAACCTTATTGATCCAGGTTCTTACCTTCATGGAGAGGCCATGAGACTGACATCTCAGGATCTTCGCGAAACAGCAGTTTATCACACAATTCTTTCCTGTATGGCACGAGGTATCAACAAGCTTAACGACCTCTATCACGCCACAGGGTTTTCCAGGGCCAAGATCTCAGTTTATCTTAAGACCCTGATTCATCATGATTTTGCTTACAAGGCTTTTTCTTTTGGCAACGCAGGAAGAGAGAATGTGGTGAAGGGAGTCTACAAGATTGCAGATCCACTCCTTGATTTCTACTTCAGATTTATCTATCCAAATCTAAGTGCTCTTTCTCAGATGTCAGTGGAGAAGTTTTATGATATATTTATATCTGCAGGAATGCAAAGCTACACTTCAGAATATTTTAAGGCCGTGTGCCGTGAATATATCTTTAGAAGTGAGATGAAGGGCTCTTTCCCCTTTGAGATAGGTGACGAGGGAGAGTGGCTTGGCAAGGATGGAGATATTGATATTATCGTTCAGTCAGACACAGGAGATACAGCCATTGCCAAGTGTATCTGGGGCAGACAGGTGGCTCACAGTGATCTAAATGCTTTGGAGGACTGCGCAAAGAAAGCAAGACTTGAGGGAGATGTGGTCTATCTTTTTTCAACCGCAGGATTCGACGCATGGCTGGTGGATGCTTCTATGAAGCCAGGTAGCAAGTTGCGGCTGATTGGAATAGATGAATTAACGAATGGCTAACAAACAGGTATATATAGCAGAGAAGCCCAGCGTTGCGCAGGCTTTTGCCTCTGCTCTCAAAATAAATTTTACAAGGAGAGACGGGTATCTTGAGTCCGACACAGCAATCGTGACATGGTGTGTTGGACATCTGGTTACCATGAGCTATCCTGAAGTCTACGATGACAAATATAAAAGGTGGGCCCTGGAGACCTTGCCTTTTATTCCTACTGATTTCAAGTATGAGGTTATCTCAAGCGTTTCCAAACAGTTTAAGATTGTAAAAGAGCTTTTGAACAGGCCCGATGTTGACACGATATATATATGTACCGACTCAGGACGAGAGGGTGAATATATATATCGTCTTGTTGACATGCAGGCAGGTGTTAAGGATAAAAAGAGAAAGCGTGTCTGGATCGACTCTCAGACTGAGGATGAGATCCTAAGAGGTATCAGAGAAGCCAAGGATGACAGCGAATACGACAACCTTGGCGCCGCAGCCTTCTTAAGAGCTAAAGAGGATTACCTTATGGGTATTAATTTCTCAAGAGCTCTTACACTTAAGTATGCTTACTCCATCAAGAATTTCCTTAATGTGGATAAATGCGTTATCTCTGTGGGACGAGTTATGACCTGCGTTCTGGGAATTGTTGTGGATAGAGAAAGGGAGATAAGAGAATTCGTTAAGACTCCTTTCTA
Organism: Butyrivibrio proteoclasticus P6B7; assembly: GCF_000622085.1. Taxonomy (GTDB): domain Bacteria; phylum Bacillota; class Clostridia; order Lachnospirales; family Lachnospiraceae; genus Butyrivibrio; species Butyrivibrio proteoclasticus_A. The sequence continues at coordinate 101,615 of NZ_JHWL01000005.1, read as the reverse complement.
CCGCATACTTGCAGGGGTTAACCTAAATGGTAAGACCTGTGACGCAGAGTGGAGAGTTGTGGAAGAGTCAAACTTTTTCCAGTCACCTCTTCTTTATTCCGAGAAGGGTTTTAAGGAAAGAGAAGGAGCCATTAAGCTGATCTCTCAGGTGGTTGGAGGAAGCCCCACTGAAGTAGTTAAGAACGAAGAGGGTAATCCTGTAGAATACAAGCTGGATCAGGGCATCAAGTGTCAGGTAATTAAGTGCGAGAAGAAAAAGGAAGTTAAGAATCCTCCTCTTTTATACAACCTGGCAGAGCTTCAGAACGACTGCTCCAGATTCTTTAAGATCAACCCAGATGAGACTCTTGCAGTTGCTCAGGAATTATATGAAAAGAAGCTTACAACTTATCCAAGAACTGACGCAAGAGTAATGTCCAGCGCCATAGCCAAGGTTATAAGCCAGAACATCAAGGGCCTTACAGCCTATGAACCCTGCAGCGTTTATGCCAAGTCAATCCTTCAGCATGAGGCTTATAAAGGAATTGAGAAGACCAGATATGTCAACGACAAGGCCATCACTGACCACTATGCTATCATTCCAACAGGTCAGGGTTTATCTGCTCTTTCAACCCTTAGCCCCACATCAGCTAAGGTTTATGAGATAATCGTAAGAAGATTCCTTGCAGTATTCTACCCAGCTGCCAACTATCAGAAGGTGGCTTTAGAGATTTCTCTTGATAATCTTGAAGCAGAGGCCAAGAAGGAACACTTCTTTGCCAACTTCAAGATCCTTACAGGCAAGGGCTATCTCCACGTTATGGACTACTCTTTCTTTAAGGATAAGAAGAAGGATAAGTCAGAGGGTGATGAGAATTCTTCTGAGGAAGAGGAGACAGTTACTGATGAGGAGCTCTTTGAGTACTTAAAGGGCCTTAAGAAGGGCGATGAGCTTGAAGTTTCAGGTTTTAACTTAAAGGAGGGCGAGACTTCACCTCCAAAGAGATACAATTCAGGTACCATCATCCTTACCATGGAAAATGCTGGTCAGTTCATTGAAGACGAAGAACTAAGAGCTCAGATCAAGGGTTCCGGAATCGGCACCAGTGCCACAAGAGCCGGTATCCTTACTAAGCTTGTTAATATAGGGTATCTTAATCTTAATAAGAAGACCCAGATAATTACTCCAACTCAGATGGGAGAAATGGTCTACGAGACAGTGTCCTGTTCCATGAAGCCTATGCTTAATCCAGCCCTTACAGCCAGCTGGGAGAAGGGCCTTACAGGCGTAGCTGAAGGCCAGATCACAGAGGAAGAGTACATGGGTAAGCTTGATGACTTTGTCAGCAAAAGAACTAACCTGGTTAAGCAAAACGACTACAGAGGGCTGCTGCGGTCCAGATTTGACTATGTAGCTTCTAATTACAAGGAAGCCCCTAAGAAGGCTTCTTCAAAGGGTAAAAGAACTAAAACAAAAGCAGAATAAATAAAGAAAAGGAGATAAAGAAATGGGTGTAAACAGTATTGATGCAGAGGACGATCAGTTTGCGTATCGCTATGATACTCAGCTTTTAATTGACAGAAGAGACAAGGACCTTGATGAGGATGAGATTGCAGATTACATCACAGAGAACTTCGAGGGCAATTCACTTATTGCAGCAGGAGACGAAGATCTTGTTAAGATCCACTTCCATACCAATGAGCCTTGGAAGGTTTTAGAGTATTGCAATACAGTAGGCGAGATCTACGACATCGTTGTTGAGGACATGATAAGACAGGCTAACGGACAGCAGGGGTAATTACATGAAAAGAGGATTAGTACTTGAAGGCGGTGCCATGAGAGGTATGTTTACCTGTGGCGTTTTGGACGTCTTCATGGAAGAAGGGATCTCTTTTGACGGAGCAGTGGGAGTGTCGGCTGGCGCCACCTTTGGCTGCAACATTAAGTCAAGGCAGATAGGAAGAGCCCTTAGATATAACAGAAAGTATTGCGGTGACAAGCGCTATTGCAGCTGGAGCAGCTGGTTTAGGACAGGAGATCTTTACAATGTTTCCTTCTGCTACGACGAGCTTCCTTACAAGCTGGACAGATGGGATATTAAGGCCTTTAAAGAGAACCCTATGGAGTTCTACTGCGTGGCTACTGATGTAGAGACAGGAAAGGCTGTGTACCACAAGTGCACTACAGGTCAGAAGGATGACATCATCTGGATTCAGGCTTCAGCCTCCATGCCAGTGTTCTCAAGACCTGTTAAGATTGAAGGCGGTAAGTACCTGGATGGTGGTATGAGTGACTCTATTCCTCTTAAGTTCATGGAGGATCAGGGATATGACCAGATTCTTGTCATTGAGACTCAGCCTCTGGAATACCGCAAGGAGCCTCAGAAACACATGGGAATTATCGGTCTCTTTTTAAGTAAATATCCTAAGATGATTGAAACTATGAGAAACAGATATCTTATGTATAATGAGGAAAAGGATTATATAAGACAGCAGGAAGAACTGGGTAACGTCCTTGTTATAAGACCTAAGGAGCCACTTCATATCGGAGCCATGGAAAAGAATAAGGACAATCTTCAAAGGGTATATGACCTGGGAAGAGTTGCAGCCAAGGAATTCCTTAAAAAGAAGACCTGGGTCAATGAGTAAGACCTGTTAAGTTAGATGTCTTTTGAAAGATCTAATAAGAAAGAGGAAAGTAGTAATGGAAGAATTTAAGATTTCTAATATGTATGATTTAAACGAGACAATCGCTGCAGACTATATGAAGACCAAGGAGTATCCCTGGGAGCTTCTTGCAGGTATCAAGGACTATATCATAGAGCTTGGTAACTCACTTCCTGCAGATAAGTTTGAAAAAAGAGGCGAGAACGTTTGGGTTGCCAAGAGCGCCAAGGTCTTTGATTCTGCTTACATCGGGGGACCATGTATCATCGATGAGGATGCAGAGATAAGACAGTGTGCCTTCATCAGAGGCAGCGCCATCGTTGGTAAGGGTGCTGTTGTAGGCAATTCCACTGAGCTTAAGAATGTAATTCTTTTTAACAAGGTTCAGGTTCCTCACTACAACTACGTTGGTGATTCTATCCTGGGCTTCAAGGCTCACATGGGCGCTGGCTCCATCACATCCAACGTTAAGAGTGACAAGAAGCTCATCGTTGTAAAGAACGGTGCTGATGACCAGGTAGAGACAGGCCTTAAGAAGATGGGTGCTATGCTTGGCGATAACGTTGAGGTTGGCTGCAATTCAGTTCTTAATCCTGGAACAGTTATTGGAAGATGGTGCAACGTATATCCACTTTCATCTGTTCGCGGATGCATCCCTGCTTACCACATCTTTAAGGACAAGGACCACGTTGTTAAGAAGGTCGAGGACTAATTTCTATTTATGAAGATTGAGAATGATAAGTTTTATAAAAGGCTGTTTGGCCTGGCGTTTCCTATAGCTATCCAGAGCCTTATGCTGGCTTTGGTGGCAGCAGGGGATGCCCTTATGCTGGGGAGAGTTGGACAGGATGAGATGACCAGCGTTTCTCTGGCCACTCAGATCCAGTTTGTCCAGAATATGGTGATATATTCTGTGACTGGAGCCGGGGCCATTCTGGGAGCCCAGTATTTTGGAAAGGGTGATAAAAGAACTTTAGAGAACCTTTTCCATATTATGTTAAGACTCTGTATCGGGGTTTCAATCCTGTTTTTCATTGGTTGTGAGTTCTTTCCTCAGTACCTTATGGCTATTTTTACAGGAAGTGATAAGCTCAATGCCCTTGGCTGCAGCTACCTTAGGATAGCTGGTTATTCCTACCTTCTTACAGGAATATCCCAGTGTTATCTTACTATTATGAAGGTTTCAGACCATGTGCCTGTCAGCGCCTTCATTAGTTCCGGAGCTGTGGTTATTAACATTGTCCTTAATGCTGTTTTTATCTTTGGACTTTTGTTTTGCCCTGCCATGGGAGTTAAGGGAGCTGCCCTTGCCACAACCCTGGCCAGAATTATTGAGCTGGCGTTATGTATTTCTTTTTCCTATAGGAAGGATTACATCAGGCCGGAGCTTAAGACCTTCTTTGATAAGAAGCCTGGACTTATTCAGGATTTCTTTAAGCAGTGTATTCCTCTTCTTGGAGGATCAATGCTCTGGGGCGTTGGATTTACATCCTATACAGCCATTATAGGCCACATGGGAGAGAATGCTGCAGCTGCCAATTCCATCGCATCTGTAGTCAGGGACCTTATCTGCTGCGTATGTAACGGTATCGGAAGTGCCGCCGGGATTATGGTGGGCTATGAGTTTGGAGCCGGCAACCTTGAAAAGGGTAAGGCCTACGGTATCAAGCTTGTGAAGATTTCCTATGTTATAGGCTTTGTTTCTACAGGATTTGTTCTTTTGATCACACCTTTAGTTGTGAGAATGGTGATCTTAACTGATGAAGCAAGATATTATCTTGTTGGAATGATGATCATTATGGCTGTATATATGATAGGAAGGTGCGTCAATACCGTGGCCATCAACGGAGTTCTGGATGGAGGCGGAGATACGGTGTTTGATATGTATTCTCTGGCGGTGTGCATGTGGGTTATTGCCATTCCACTGGCTCTTCTTGGAGCTTTCGTATTCCACTGGCACGTATTTGCTGTATATGCCTGCACCTGTCTTGATGAAGTGGGCAAGATCCCATGGGTTATGGTAAGACTTAAGAAATATAAGTGGGTTCAGGACCTGACCAAGTAGATAATAAAAATTTAAGAATTAAAGCATTAGCCGATACTTGTTGGTATCGGCTTTGTTTTTGGCTTTTTGCTTTAGCAAACACGGGATTTGTTAAAAAAAAAACATTGAATAAATAGAGGATTTGTGTAAAAATAAGTATGGTGTTTTTGGGATATTTCTTTTAGCACCAATTCTATGGCTGCATATAATGGCTAATATGCATAGGCCAGTCTAATTAAGTAGTAAGTAATGAAAGTTACTTTACAATACGAAAGGAGATTTTTCACATGATTTACTCAACAGAGGTAAAAAACATGTGCCCTGTAACACAAGGGGTACACCATGGCGCTGCTCCCATTCCGGAAGAGGCTAAGTGGGTTAAGTCAAAAGAGATAAAGGACATTTCAGGCTATACACATGGTATTGGCTGGTGTGCTCCTCAGCAGGGTTGCTGCAAGCTTTCCCTTAACGTTAAGGATGGTATCATCCAGGAAGCTCTTGTAGAGACAATTGGTTGCTCAGGTATGACTCATTCTGCTGCTATGGCATCTGAGATCCTTCCAGGACTTACAGTTCTTGAGGCTCTTAACACAGACCTTGTTTGTGATGCTATCAACACAGCTATGAGAGAGCTCTTCCTTCAGATCGTTTACGGAAGAACACAGTCTGCATTCTCAGAGGATGGACTTCAGATCGGTGCTGGTCTTGAGGATCTTGGTAAGGGTAACCGTTCAATGGTTGGTACAACTTACGGAACACTTGAGAAGGGACCTCGTTATCTTGAGCTTACAGATGGTTACATCACAGATATCGCTCTTGATGAGAACGACGAGATCATCGGATACAAGTATGTTAACTTTGGTAAGATGATGGACTTCATCAAGGCTGGTGACGACGCTAACACAGCTCTTGAGAAGGCTAAGGGACAGTATGGACGTGTTGCTGATGCAGTTCGTTGCATCGATCCAAGACACGAGTAATAGGTAAGGAGGAATAATAAAAATGGCTTTATTTGAATCATATGAAAGAAGAGAGCCCCAGATCCTGGCTTGCCTTAAGGAGTATGGAATTTCTTCTATCGAAGAGTGTAAAGAGATTACAATGGCAGCTGGCATTGACGTATACAGCCTTATCGAAGGCATTCAGCCAATCTGCTTTGAGAACGCTAAGTGGGCTTACACAGTAGGTGCTGCTATCGCTATTAAGAAGAACTGCAGAAAGGCTGCTGATGCAGCTGCAGCAATCGGTATTGGTCTTCAGGCTTTCTGTATTCCTGGATCAGTTGCTGATCGTCGTAAGGTTGGTCTTGGACATGGTAACCTTGGTAAGATGCTTCTTGAAGAGGATACAGAGTGCTTCGCATTCCTTGCTGGTCACGAGTCATTCGCAGCAGCTGAGGGTGCTATCGGTATCGCAGAGAAGGCTAACAAGGTTCGTCAGAAACCTCTTAGAGTTATCCTTAACGGTCTTGGTAAGGATGCAGCTCAGATCATTTCTCGTATCAACGGTTTCACATATATTGAGACTGAGTACGATTACTACACAGGTGAGGTTAAGGAAGTATTCAGAAAGTGCTACTCTAAGGATGCTAACTCACCACGTGCTAAGGTTAACTGCTACGGTGCTAACGATGTACAGGAAGGCGTTGCAATCATGTGGAAGGAGAACGTTGACGTATCTATCACAGGTAACTCAACTAACCCTACAAGATTCCAGCACCCAGTTGCAGGTACATATAAGAAGGAGCGTACAGAGGCTGGTAAGAAGTACTTCTCAGTTGCTTCAGGCGGCGGTACAGGACGTACACTTCACCCAGATAACATGGCAGCAGGCCCAGCTTCTTATGGTATGACAGATACTATGGGACGTATGCACTCAGATGCTCAGTTCGCAGGTTCATCTTCAGTTCCTGCTCACGTTGAGATGATGGGTCTTATCGGAGCTGGTAACAACCCTATGGTTGGTATGACTGTTTCTACAGCCGTTTCAATCGAAGAGGCTGCAAAGGCTGGTAAGTTCTGATTTTGATCACTTGATGAGGTTTTTTCGAATCTAGTGAGCATAGTCGTTCGATCGAGCGTTAGCGAGAGTCGAACTTCCATATTGTAAAATTACCCGGAGATTTCTCTCCGGGTGTTTTTTTGTACATGTTGATGGTTGCAAAATATAGCTCTTTCCAATATAATACGAACTGTTGCAAAGTAAGTTTTAATAGATATGTGAGGTTATTTTTTAGATGATTAGTGCAAATAACGTAACCTTAAGAGTTGGTAAGAAGGCTCTTTTTGAAGAAGTTAACATTAAATTCACACCAGGCAACTGCTACGGTATCATTGGTGCCAACGGTGCTGGTAAGTCTACATTTCTTAAGATTCTTTCAGGTCAGATCGAGACTACTAATGGTGATGTAGTTATCTCTGACGGAGAGCGTCTTTCATTCCTTGAACAGGATCACTTCAAGTATGATGATCAGGTAGTTCTTGATACTGTTATCGCAGGTAACGCTCGTCTTTTCGAGATCAAGAATGAGAAGGATGCAATCTATGCCAAGGAAGATTTCTCTGATGAAGATGGAATCCGTGCCAGTGAGCTTGAGGCTGAGTTTGCTGAAATGAATGGTTGGGAAGCTGAGTCAGATGCTGAGTCACTTCTTAATGGTCTTGGAATTGAGACAGAACACCACTACAAGCTTATGAAGGACTTGGATGGTGCTCAGAAGGTTAAGGTTCTTCTTGCAAGAGCTCTTTTTGGTAATCCAGATATTCTTCTTCTGGACGAGCCTACTAACCACCTTGATCTTGATGCTATCGCATGGCTTGAGGAGTTCCTTATCAACTTCGAGAATACAGTCATCGTAGTATCCCATGACCGTTACTTCCTTAACAAGGTTTGTACTTACATCGCAGATATAGATTATGGTAAGATCCAGCTCTATGCTGGTAACTACGACTTCTGGTACGAGTCAAGTCAGCTCATGATTCGTCAGATGAAGGAAGCCAATAAGAAGAAGGAAGAGCAGATCAAAGAGCTCAAAGAGTTCATCGCTCGTTTCTCTGCTAACGCAAGTAAGTCTAAGCAGGCTACTTCCCGTAAGAAGGCTCTTGAGAAGATCGAGCTTGATACAATCAAGCCTTCAAGCCGTAAGTATCCATACATCGACTTCAGACCAGACCGTGAGATCGGTAACGAGGTTCTTACAGTTGATGGAATCAGCAAGACTATCAACGGAGAGAAGGTTCTTGATAACATTTCCTTCGTAGTTCAGAGAGAGGATAAGATCGCTTTTGTAGGTGGTAATGAGCTTGCTAAGACAACTCTTTTCCAGATCCTTACAGGCGAGATTGAGCCAGATGAGGGAACCTATAAGTGGGGCGTAACAACATCCCAGGCTTACTTCCCTAAGGATAATACTAAGGAATTCGACAATGACTACACTATTACAGAGTGGCTTACAGGCTATTCTGAGATCAAGGATGCAACATATGTAAGAGGCTTCCTTGGACGTATGCTCTTTGCCGGTGAGGACGGAGTTAAGAAGGTTAAGGTCCTTTCCGGAGGTGAGAAGGTTAGATGCCTTCTTTCCAAGATGATGATCAGTGGTGCTAACTGCCTCATCTTTGATGAGCCAACTAACCACCTTGATATGGAATCAATTTCCGCACTTAATGATGGAATGATCAAGTTCCCAGGCGTTGAGCTTTTTGCCTGCCGTGACCACCAGGTAGTTCAGACAACTGCCAACAGAATCATGGAGATCCTTCCAGATGGAACACTTGTTGATAAGCGTTCTACATACGATGAGTACCTTGAAAATGATGAAATGGCTAGAAAGCGTACAGTTTATAACACTGCCGCTGAGGAAGAGGAAGACGACTGATTTTCCTATGGGGACCATGCTAGCCATGTGATGAGTTAAATTGGTTTAGCATGAGAGTTTTGCAATACATTACCGGTAACTGCCTTAATGGTTACACATAAACGAGTTATATGAATTGTGGAGGAGAAAAGCATGCAGGAATTTAAGCCAGTAAAAGAAGGAAAAGTCAGAGAAATCTATGATATCGGGGAGAACCTTATCATGGTTGCAACTGACAGAATTTCAGCCTTTGATGTTATCCTTAAGAACAAGGTAACTAAGAAGGGCACAGTTTTAACTCAGATGTCCAGATTTTGGTTCGACTATACTAAGGACATCGTTAAGAATCACATGGTAAGCGTTGATAACGCTGACATGCCAGAGTATTTCAGACAGCCAGAGTTTACAGGCAACAGCATGCTATGCAAAAAGCTTACAATGATCCCTGTTGAGTGTATCGTTCGTGGATACATCACAGGAAGTGGTTGGGCAAGCTATAAAGAGAACGGAACAGTTTGTGGCATCAAGCTTCCAGAAGGTCTTAAGGAATGTGGTAAGCTTCCTGAACCAATCTACACACCATCAACTAAGGCTGAGATCGGTGATCACGATGAGAACATCGACTTCGACCGCAGCGTAGAGGTTCTTGAAAAGGAATTCCCAGGACATGGTCTTGATTACGCAACCAAGATCCGTGATTATACAATCGCTCTTTACAAGAAGTGCGCTGACTATGCACTTACAAAGGGCATCATCATTGCAGATACCAAGTTCGAGTTTGGTATCGATGAAAACGGCGAAGTTCTTATCGCAGATGAAATGCTTACACCAGACAGCTCACGCTTCTGGCCAGTAGAAGGTTACGAGGAAGGCCATGATCAGCCATCCTTCGACAAGCAGTTCGTTCGTAACTGGCTTAAGGCTAATCCAGACAGCGACTACAACCTTCCACAGGATGTAATCGATAAGACAATAGCCAAGTACCTTGAAGCTTACAAGCTTCTCACAGGTTCAGAGCTCTAAGATCAAGAGAGCCAGAGGGAAACGCCCTTTGGCTCTTTTTTTTGTGGCATAAAAAACTGGGATAGGTTACAATAATTTTCAGGGTGACATATATTATTTTTTACAAAGGGGATTTTTTATGGCAACAAACGTTAAAGAGTGGAAACTCGGGGATCCAATGATCAACGAGAATGATTATTGGCAGGACCCTAACTACGTAGCACCGGACAAAGAGAAGGAGAAGCTTGTTCTTAAGCTTGCTACCCTTATTACAGACCGCTACGTCAAAAAGCTCACTAAGAAGATCAACAACCGTGATCCAGAGTACTGGATGTTGGATATGATCTTTGACAAGGAGCAGATCAAATTTCTTTTAAATTTCAAAAAGACAAGAGTTCCTTACTCAATTGAGGAACTGGCACAAATGAATAAGATGCCTATCGAGAAGACGCAGCAGATGGTGGATCGTCTTGTGTGGATCGGTATCATCGAGATGAACAGAGCTAAGACACCGGATAAACACAAGCAGTACGAACTTCCTATTTTCGTACCTGGCTCTGCAGAGTTTATGATGATGCAGGATAAGCTTACAGACGAGTATCCTCAGCTTGCTACCTTCTTTAACCTTATGACTCAGCTTCCTTTGGCAGGAATTACTCAGATGGTACCTCCAGGAGGAGCTGGTGTTGGAATGCATGTCATTCCTGTTGAGAAGGCCATTAAGCTGGAGAACGAGTCTGTTCCAGTTGAGCACCTTTCTCGCTGGATCGATATGTATGATAAATACGGTATTTCTGAGTGCTCATGCCGTAAGCAGCAGGCAATGCGCGGAGAGGGAAGTGGTGAGATCCGCGGTGACTACTGTATCGGAATGGGCGATATGGCTGAATATATGGATAGTCGTGGAATCGGTCACTATGTCACCAAGGAGGAAGTATACGAGATCCTTGAAAGAGCTGAGAGACACGGCTATGTTCACCAGATCACTAACATAGATGGTGAGGGCAAGATTGTTGCCATCTGTAACTGTGCACCTGGTGTCTGCAATGCCCTTAGAACTTCACAGCTCTTCAACACACCTAACATGTCTGCTTCTGCTTATAGAGCTCACGTGGAAAAGGATAAGTGTGTTGCCTGTGGTAAATGCGTAGAGGTCTGCCCTGTTGGCGCAGCCAAGCTGGGACAGAAGCTCTGCAAGAAGGACGGAAGTGAAGTTACTTACCCTAAGACAGAGCTTCCTGATAAGAAGAACTGGGGCCCAGAGAAGTGGAACTATAACTACAGAGACGATGCCAAGATCAACTGCTATGAGACAGGAACAGCACCTTGTAAGACTGCTTGTCCTGTGCACCTTTCAGTTCAGGGCTATATCAAGATGGCTTCAGAGGGTAGATACGATGACGCCCTTAAGCTTATCAAGCAGGATAATCCGTTCCCATATATCTGCGGCGCTGTCTGCAACAGACGTTGTGAGGATGCCTGCACAAGAGGCACAATTGATCAGCCTCTTGCTATAGATGAGATCAAGAAGTTTATCTCTTCACTGGATCTTAAGAGTAAGGACCGCTATGTTCCACTTTGTGAGAAGCACGATGGTGGTATGTGGTCAGATGACTATAAGGTAGCTGTAATTGGTGGTGGCCCAGCAGGTCTTTCCTGTGCTTACTTCCTTAGAAGAGACGGCTATCCTGTAACAGTATTTGAAAAAGAGAAAAGACCTGGCGGAATGCTTATGAACGGTATTCCAAGCTATCGTCTTGAAAAGGATATAATCGACGCTGAGATCGATGTTATCAGACAGATGGGCGTTGAGTTTAAGTGCGGAGTTGAGGTTGGTAAGGATATTACTATTGACCAGCTTCGTAAGGAAGGCTACAAGGCTTTCTTTGTAGCTATTGGTATGCAGGGCGGAAGACTTGCAGGAGTTCCAGGTGAGGATGCCAAGGGAGTTCAGACAGGTGTTGATTTCCTTCGCAGCATTAACCAGGATCACAGCATTAAGCTTAATGGCGAGACTGTTGTAGTAGGTGGTGGTAACGTTGCTATAGACGTAGCCAGAACTGCAGTAAGAGCAGGCAGCACCAAGGTTACAATGCTCTGCCTTGAAAGCGAAAAGGAAATGCCAGCAGCCAAGGACGAAGTAGAAGAGGCTAAGGAAGAGGGCATCGAAGTTAAGAACGGCTGGGGTCCTAAGGAAGTTGTTACAGAGAACGGCCATGTTAAGTCTGTTATCTTTAAGCGCTGCACAAGCGTATTTGACGAAGAGCACAGATTCAGCCCTAAGTATGATGAAGAGGACACAATAGAGATTCCTTGTGAGAACCTTCTTCTTTCAATTGGTCAGTCCGTTCAGTGGGGTAACCTTCTTGATGGAACCAAGGTTGAGCTTAACAGAAATGGAACAGCCATTGCTGACAAGCTTACAAGACAGACTGCAGAGCCTGATATCTTTGTAGGCGGTGATGTATTTACCGGAGCAAGATTTGCCATCGATGCAATTGCAGGTGGTAGAGAAGGTATGGTATCCATCAACAGATTCGTCCACAAGGGCAATAGACTTGATCTTGCCCGTGACAGAAGAGAATTTGTTGAGCTTGATAAGGACGACATCCTTGTGGAAGGCTTTGATAATGCCAAGAGACAGATTCCTGGTAAAAAAGCCGGAGTAGCCAAGGAGACCTTTGATGACCTTAGACTTACCTTCACAGAGCAGCAGGTTAAGACTGAGGCATCCCGATGTCTTGGATGTGGTGCTACAACAGTAGATGTTAACAGATGTATTGGCTGCGGCCTTTGCACAACCAAGTGCGAGTTCGATGCCATCCACCTTACAAGAGATATCCCAGAAGCCAGCGTAATGGTTCGCGCAGAGGACAAACTTAAAAAGGTTGGCCCATACGCCGCAAAGCGCGCAGGTAATATCGTGATCAACAAGATCGCAGGAAAAAAGGATTAAAAGCAACCGGAGCCAATGATCCTATTGGCTCCGGTTTTATCATGTGGTATTATATAGTAATGAAAACTACATGTTGTGGAGGAAAAAAGTGAGTTTCAAAATAGTAACAGATACATCCAGTAATATTCCAAAGAGTATTCTTGATCCCGAGGACATCCCTCAGGTTCCATTTACTTTCTATCCCAAGGATAATGAGTCTGATCAGAGACATTGTGATGATATAGAGAATTTTGATGGCGCCAAGTACTACACAGAGATTAGAGAGGGGCACCTTTATAATACATCTCAGGTAAGCCCACAGGCATACTATGACTGCATGTCCAAGTTTGCCCAGGATGGCTATGACGTTCTTTATGTTGGTATGTCTTCAGGCATAAGCGGAGCCTATAATTCATCCCTTATTGCCAAGAAAATGCTGGAGGAGGACTTCCCTGACAGAAAGTTCATGATGCTTGATACCAAGGCAGCTTCTCTTGGAGAAGGAATCGTAGTGTTTAAGGCAATCGAGCTCAGAAAACAGGGCCTTTCCATTGAGGAGTGCTACGAAGAACTTACCAAGTGGAGTAAGTGCGTATATCAGGTATTTACTGTGGATAGCTTAAGACATCTTCAGAGAACAGGAAGACTTTCCAATGCAGCTATGATCATTGGTACAGTTCTTAACCTTAAACCGATTCTTAGAGGTAATGAGCACGGACAGATCATCAACATCGATAAGGTTCGCGGCAATAAGAAGGCCATCAAGGCCATGGCAGATATTTACAACAGGATCGTTAAGAATCCACAGGAGCAGATTGTTGGTATAGCCAGCGCTCACAACGATGAGGATACCAAGTACCTCATAGATCTTTTAAATGAGCAGAACCCACCTAAGGAAATTCTTAGCGTATGCTATGAACCAGTAACTGGATCCCACGTTGGACCTGGTGCTGTAGCTCTTTTCTTCTTTGGAGATGAGGACTGTCGTTTCCACGAATAAATAATTAGAGTCAAAGAATTGTTTTCTTTGACTCTTTTTTAGATTATCATTAAATATAGGTAATTTAATTAGGGGGATCATATGAAAAAAGATAGTAGCTTTGGGGTAAAACAGATTACAATCACAGCAGTTCTCCTGGCAATCTGTATAATCAGTCAGGTATTTAAGAATCTCAGTATTTTCGTAACGGGGCCAATTGTCAATTTGTGTCTGGCCCTGGCGGTGGTCATGGCAGGTCTTCCCTGCGCCATAATTCTTAGTATTATTACACCAATTACCGCTTATTTTATTGCCGCATCTCCGGTGATGAACGCGGTTCCACTTATTATTCCATTTATAGCAGCAGGTAACATTGTATTTGTATTAGCCATCCATTTTCTTCTTAAAAAGGAGATGGCAAAGCCAGCAAAGAGAGGCTACAGTTTGATCTGCTATGTGAAAGCGGTTTTGTGTGCTTTGATAAAGGGCGCTTTCATGGGCCTTACCATATCCCTGTGGCTCCTTCCAACCTTTATTCCAGCGGAAAGCCCACTTAGAGGTAAGATGCCTGTATTTCAGACAACATTTTCAATATTCCAGTTTATAACTGCCCTTGTGGGGTTCATATATTTCTTTATAATCATGGTAGCTGTTAATCATTCTAAGAAGAATAATGAGGCTTAATGGCCGGGGAGAGGGTTACCATGTCAGACAGAAAAATACTTATCACATCAAATTCTTGGATATTAGGGGATCTGCGCAGTCCTGCCCTTGAAATGGCAGCGGCTTCGCTTGGTCGTGACATCTTAAACACATGTAACAGAACTAATAAGGAAGGCATAGATATCAGGCTCTTGGCAAAGAAATCCATAGAGCCTGATTGTTTTGTTATAGAGGTAAAGGGCGGGGAGCTCATGGTAGAGGCCTCCAACGACCTGGGTTTTATCTACGGAATGTACCACATTAGTAAGTCTTTCCTTGGGGTTGATGAATTCTGGTTCTGGAATGAACAGAGCTTTGATAAAAGAGATGGCTACCAGGTGCCTGAGGACTACCACTACCAGTCAGAACCCTTTAAGGTTAAGTTCCGAGGCTGGTTTGTCAACGACGAGGTCCTTATTGATGAGTGGAACCTTGGAGAAGACAAGGAAAAGGCCTGGGAGATGGCCTTTGAGACCCTCCTTCGCTGCGGCGGTAACATGACTATTCCAGGCACAGATACCAACGCCCACATATATTGTGAGCTGGCCAGCAAGATGGGACTGTGGATAACCCACCATCACGCAGAGCCACTGGGAGCAGAGATGTTCGCCAGAGCTTATCCTGATCTGGAGGCATCCTACGACAAGTATCCTAAGCTTTTTGAGAAGCTTTGGAAGGAAGCCATTATAAAGCAAAAGAACTACAAAGTAATCTGGAACCTGGGCTTTAGAGGTCAGGGAGACAGACCCTTCTGGGCAGATGACAAGGCCTATGATACAGACGAAAAGCGTGGCAAGCTCATCAGTAGTCTCATCCGCAAGCAGTACGACATGGTCAAAAAAGCTGATAAGGACGCCATCTGTTGTAGCAACCTCTACGGAGAGACCATGGAGTTGTACCAAAAGGGACTTATTGATCTTCCAGAAGATGTGATCTTCATATGGGCAGACAACGGCTTTGGCAAGATGGTTTCAAGGCGCCAGGGCAATCACAACCCAAGAGTATACGCTCTTCCTAAGGAGGCCAAGGGAAGGCACGGCATCTATTACCATGCATCCTTCTATGACCTTCAGGCTGCAGCCCAGATGACTATGCTTCCCAACTCACCTGAATTTGTGATAAAAGAGCTAAATCAGGTCTTTGACAAAAACGCTGATGATTTCTGGATCATCAACTGCTCCAATATTAAGCCCCATGCTTTTTTACTGGGACTTATTGCAGATTATTGGAAGCGGGGAAGATTAGAAATACCAAAACAGAGTTCAGCCAAGAATAAAGAGAAAAAAGAAAATCCTGATAATGTGATAGCTGCATATGTTGACGACTACAGAAACTCATACTGCATCAGATACTATGGCAAAAAGTATTCAGAGGTTATTGCGGAGCTATACAAGCTTTGGCCTAAGTACGCTCCAAGCTATGGCCCTAATGAGGATGACCACGCGGGAGAACAGTTCTTTAACCACGGGGCCAGAGTTCTTACCACGGGCTTTATTAGCTCTTTTAACACCCAGAAACCATCTGCCACAAGGGCGGCAGATGAATGGCTGTGGTTCTCCAATAAGAAGACTCTTATGAAGCAGATCGAGGACTATAAGAAGGTGATAGAGCCAGCCACCAGAGGTTACCAGGAATACCTTTTAAAGTGCAGGGAGGTTTCATCTGAGATTTCAAGGGCTGTGAACAGGACTCTGGAGGATACCTTTATCTGGCAGGTTGAATATAACTACTATAGCTGTCTTGGAGCGCTCCATACCTGTAATGCACTGGAAGCTTGTCTTATAGATTTTAAGAAGGACACTGCAGATGTGGACAAGGCGGAGGATAAGGTCATCGACTGCATTTCCCAGGGGGAAGATGCAGAGGGCGGTCCAGACTACTTAAAGGCTTTCTATGAGGCAGGACTTGCGGCTAAAGCCTTTAAAGAGGGCTATGACAGAATGCGAAGCCATGAGCACGGTGTATTTAAGGGATTTTTTGATAACGACTGCGAAGCAGATATCCGCCAGTCCTATTACGTGCTTAAGGGACTTATGAGCTACGTGAGATTCCAGGGAGATGGCCCACACTTTTATAAATGGCAGCGCATGTTCCAGGAGGGAGCAGGCGGAAACAAGGTACATCTGATACTTCGAGTTAAGAAGCACTTAAATGATGAGGAACTTTGGGAACTTATAATTGAGTACGCGGACAAGATTAGGAAAAAGAAACTAAAAAATATCTAAATTACGATATTGGTGCAATAAAGATGCTATACTAGTATATAGTGACAGGAAGGGGGGACTAATTGTGCAGTATAGCAAGTCAGAGCATATCAAAATCACAGGACTTGAGCAGGATTTAGAGAGAGTTTACGAGGTACTTGATGATTACCTCAAGGATATAGACCTATCCGGCAAGAAGGCACTTAGATTCAGACTACTAACGGAGGAGGTTGTAAGACTCATCAAGTCGATCATATCAAACAACAGCCTTGAACTGTGGTTTGAGGGGACAAATAGATTGTCCAACATTAAGCTGATTTCCATTGGACAGATGGACGATCAGACCAAAAAGGAACTGGGCTCTATTTCCACCAGTGGACAGGTGGTTGAGGAGAAAGGATTTTTTGGAGAGCTGATATCTCTTTTCCTTATCAAGGACAGCAGCCAGGATTCAGACTGGTCCTTAAAGGAATACGAGGATAAGCTAAGAGCCAAAAAGGCAGAGGATAAGTTCTCCATGGAGGCCTGGGAGGATCTGGAGAGATCCCTTGTGGGCAACCTGGCGGATGATATCGAGATCAAGGTTAGAAAGAACAAAGTAGAAATGACGGTGGTTAAGGACTTTACAGATTCCCTTGCCTTTGTTTCTACAGGAAGAGATAAGATCGTATCAAATCAGATCTTTGCTGGAACCGGAAAGGCAGCAGCCAAGTCCCTTAACAGGGCAGAGGATGTTATCTGCGAGCTGGGAATGTCCCACGAGGATGAGCTTCACGCTAAGCTCTTGTTCGAGGAGACCATGGGAATGCTGGCAGCCATGACCGGCAACTACATTGCAGTTATCTGGTTTGAGAAATATAAAAAGAGCTATTGTCTTAAGCTCACAGCCAGAACTCAGATGGACTACGACAAGAAGCAGGACTTCCTTGATATGTCCAGTTCAAGGCGTAATGAGAATGTAAAGGGCTTCATGGGCAAGGTCATGGACGTTATAGAAAACGGAATCCTTGACTATGAAAAGGTTATGAAGCTAAGCCAGACTTATTGTGGAACCTACATTGACTATGGAAACATGGGTATGTACGGCGTTATGGAAATGGCTCCGGATTGTGGAATCATGTGGTCTTTAAATGATTATAAGGATTCCCTCTCTGATGAAAAGGACACCGAAGAGGGCGCTAAGGAGGCCTGGGACGAACTTGAAAAGTCTATCGTAGCAAGCCTTGCCACAGACGTACTTGTAGGTGTTAAGGGCGATAGAGTAGACATGACCATTATCTGCGAATGTAAAGGATAATATCAGTAATTGTTTGGAATAGTAAAGGACAAAACGAAGGGAGAAAAGACATGACAATCAAAAAGATCGAAAACGGTGATGAGCTTACAATCGCATTAGAGGGAAGACTTGATACCACAACTGCTCCAGAACTTGATGATATGTTAAAGACAACACTTGGTAGCGTTAAAGAGCTTAACTTTGATTTCTCCAAGCTTGAGTACATTTCTTCTGCAGGCCTGAGAGTTCTTTTATCAGCCCAAAAGGTTATGAATAAGCAGGGCAGTATGCTGGTTAAGAATGTTGGCGAAGAGATCAAGGAGATCTTTGAAGTAACAGGCTTTACAGATATTCTTAATATCGAGTAAAAAGAAATAAATAAAGGGCTTCACTTAGATGGCTAGCATCTGGTGAGGCCCTTTTTGTATGCTTATTATTTATTCAGCGTATGTCTCGAATGATGATTTATCTGGGAAGATTACTTTGCAATATCCGGGTGGCTGTAATAGAAGTCATCCCTAAACTCTCTCTCATACTCGTTGGCAAATCTCATGGCGGTATGGAGCTTTCCTTCTGAGGTATCTGTGTAGTAACCAACTGTGAAATATAACCAATCCGGGTCGCTGGCTCTTTCTTTTAACTTATTAACCTTTTCCTCAAACTCCTCTTCAGAGCTGGTGGTGGAAATAACAGCAAACTCATCACCAGAAGATCTGTATACATAATCGCCATTAAATACTTCCTTAAGGACTTTACCTGCATCCTGAAGCAGGTTGTTACCGGCGTCATGTCCTTGAACTACGTTGACGTTCTTAAGAGTATTAAGATAGCAGAATGCAACGCTGAAGGTTCTTGGTGCCATTCGTAGCTGTATTGAAAGCTCATCAACCTGATTGTTCATGGCATTTCTATTGAGAACTCCGGTGCGGGAGTCGATGTTACTTACGTGTTTAAGCCTCTCGATAAGGAGATGGTGTGATGCTTCTGAAGCAAGGAAGAAAGATACAAGTTCAACAGTATCTTTAATTCTTGAAAGGTTCGCTACATCAAAGTTAGTAAGGAAAAGATATCCAATAACTGTGTTCTGATGTATGAAAGGAACAAGGCAAAGGGTATGAACATCGTTGGCTCTAAGGGTCTTAACCCAATCAGGGGCCTTCTTTTCGTAAAGGACCATATCCTCTTCGTTTCTAATGATGATGCAGTCTGTGTCTGCAATAAGTCCTTCCCAGGATTCCACAACATCATAAGGAATGTTATCAAAGATCTCGTGGATAGATACAGCATTGTTGTGGACAGAAGCACTTACAACCTCAAACTTATACAAAGTCTTGGTAACTGTCATGATACTTGCGGAGAATGCGTCAGTGAATTCACGGATATCCTTGGTGACAACATTCATTGCTGAATAGAAGTCATCCTCTTTTCTAAGATTAAGACATGTCCTAATGACAAAAGAAGCAATATCAGGAGGAATGATGGCGTATTTGCCAGCATCCATTTCTTTGCTTAATGAATAGCTAAACTGACAGTATCCAATGTTATTCTCCTCGTCCTTACAAAGTGGGAGAGTGATATTCTCTGTCCAGAAGCCATAGGTTCTGGTGGTGTCAACATAGCCAATATATCTTTCTCCAAGCCAGGCTGCTTTAAAGCATATGTCCTCAAACTTGGGATCCTTTGGGATTTTTTCTGTGTATGGTTTTCCTTCAACGTCTTCTCCAGTCATGCTGAACTTTTCGTTGGTGGCAACCATAATGATCTCACCGCAGCTTCCATCTGGGTTCTTTTTTACAGACAGGACGGCGCATGGGCTCTCACACATGTTTACGAATGACTTTAGGTTTTCGTAGCTCATCTTTGTTGACACGATTTTACCTCCTGAGTATCCGCTATTACATAAATCCACTACCTATATCATATCTTTTTATTGACGAATAATCAAACAATAAAGTATAAAAAAGCATAAAATTCTCATTATTTTGTTCAATTTAAAAACCTAGGAATTTACTGCGCTGATACTTCCGTAGAACCGGAAGATGCAGTATAATACACTTATATCTTCACACTGTTGCGGAAGGAGGTATGAAAATGGAAGTATCACTTGCTATATTCTGGCTTGTTCTGGCTGTTATCATGGCTGTGATCGAACTGGCTACCATGGGGCTTGTAACCATTTGGTTTACGATTGGTGCCGTTTTCGCACTGCTGTTATCACTTCTTGGAACTCCGTTATGGGCCCAGATTCTTGTGTTTGTGATAGTATCCGCGCTGGTACTGGTGCTGGCAAGACCTATTGCCACCAAGTATGTCAATAACAGAACCGTCAAGACCAACATTGATGCGCTTATTGGCAGAAAGCTTGTAGCCAAGGAGGATATTGACAATCTCAAGGGAACAGGTAAAGTAGATATGGATGGTACCACCTGGCGTGCGGTTTCTACCGTAGATAACATCGTCATTCGCAAGGATGAGCTTGTTAGGATCGTCAAAGTCAGTGGTGCAAAAGTTATTGTTGAAAGGGAGGGAATGTCATTATGACAGGAATAGTTCTTTTAGTACTTTTAGTACTGATCATTATCTTGATCGCAGCTAACGTTAAAATCGTTCCACAGGCTCACTCATATGTTGTAGAGAGACTTGGAGCATACAAGGAGACATGGGATGTAGGTCTTCACATCAAGATGCCATTTATCGACAGAGTGGCAAGACAGGTTGACCTTAAGGAGCAGTATTGCGACTTCCCACCTCAGCCAGTTATCACACAGGATAACGTTACAATGCAGATCGATTCAATCGTATTCTTTAGAATTTCTGATCCTATGGCTTATGCATACGGAGTTAGAAATCCTATCGGAGCTATCGAGAACCTTACAGCTACTACACTTCGTAACGTAATCGGTTCCCTTACACTTGATGAGACACTTACATCAAGAGATCAGATCAATGCTCAGATGCAGGATGCTCTGGACATTGCAACTGACCCATGGGGTATCAAGATCACAAGAGTAGAGCTTAAGAACATCAATCCACCTGAGCAGATCCGTGATGCCATGGAGAAGCAGATGAAGGCAGAACGTGAGAAGAGAGAGAAGATCCTCTTCGCAGAAGGTGAGAAGCAGTCACAGATCACCGTTGCAGAAGGTGAGAAGCAGAGTAAGATCCTTCAGGCTGAAGCTGATAAGCAGGCTACAATCCTTAGAGCTGAAGCTGAAAGAGAAAAGAAGATCCGTGAAGCAGAAGGTCAGGCTGAAGCTATCAAGAGCATTCAGAGCGCTAACGCAGAAGGTATCAGAATGCTTAAGGAGGCAGGAGCAGATGAGTCTGTTCTTACACTTAAGAGCCTCGAGGCATTTGAGAAGGCAGCCAACGGACAGGCTACCAAGATCATCGTTCCTTCTAACATTTCTGGAATTGCCGGACTTGCTCAGTCTATCAAAGAGGTCGTTAAATAATAGTAGGTAAATATGGAGAACATAAAGAAAAAGCGCTTTGAAACCAAAGGACAAATGGTTTCCTACTTCCTTAAAGGAAGCGTGATTTTCTTTTCCCTTAGTATCGTGGCGTCGCTGCTGGTGACGTTCTTTGAGTTCATAGGGCCTAAGATTGTTCAGTATACCATCAACTACTGTATAGCGGACACTGTCACGGAAAATGACAGTGTCCCAATTTATATAATCAGGCTGATGGATGCCCTGGGGGGAAAGGATCATCTTAAAACACATCTATATCTGATCGCTTTGGTTATCGTTGTGATAGCTGTCTTTACTGCGCTTTTCAGATATCTATACAGAATTCTTAATTCAATTGCCTCGGAAAGACTTGTGGAGCGCATGAGGAATAAGCTCTTTTCCCACATCATGCACCTGCCCTTTGCGTGGCATTCAGAGAACCACACCGGCGATATCATCCAGAGATGTACGTCGGACGTAGAGACTGTCAGAGCCTTCATTTCTGAGCAGCTCCTTAATCTTATCAGGATAGTCATAAGGATCATCATAGCCATGTACTTCATGATCGGTATAAATGGCTTTTTGAGCATTTTTTCGGCTGTCTTTATTCCAATCGTTGTTTTGTATTCCTGTTTTTTCCATAGAAGAATTAGTAAAAGCTTTCAGAAGGCTGACGAGGAAGAGGGAAGGCTCTCCGCCATGGCCCAGGAGAACCTTACGGGAGTTCGCGTTGTAAGAGCCTTTGGAAGAGAGAAGTACGAGAGAGACAGATTTGTGGAAAAGAACTATCACTATTCCAATCTGTGGATCGACATAATGAAGCTTTTATCTGCCTTCTGGGCATCCAACGATCTGATCTCCGGTCTTCAGGTCATGGTAATTACAGTTCTTGGCGCAGTTCTCTGCGTACAGGGAACCATTAACACCGGAGAATATATAGCCTTTGTTTCCTATAATGCCATGCTGACCTGGCCTGTAAGAGCCCTGGGACGAATCATTTCAGATATGAGTAAGGCTGGGGTTTCCATTGACCGTATCATGTACATTATGAATTCTGAAATAGAAGAGGATAAAGAGGGGGCTATCGATGTATCCATGGATCAGGACATCACCTTCGACAACGTATCCTTCTCCTACGGAAATGGAACAGACGAAGTTGTAAGGGGAGCCTCCTTTAAGATAGAGGCTGGCAAGACCACAGGCATCCTTGGAGGAACGGGATCAGGTAAGTCCACCCTTATGTACCTTATGGATAAGCTCTACGACCTTCCTTCTGAGAATGGAAGGATTCTCATTGGAGATACTGATATAACGGACATCAAGACCTCCTGTATCAGGAAGAACGTTGGATTTGTGCTTCAGGAGCCATTTCTTTTTTCAAGAACCATCTCTGAGAACATCGGCATTTCGGAAAAAGAGCTGGATATTGCCAAGGTAAGGGACGCTGCCAGGATAGCAGCCCTGGATGAGACTATTCAGAGCTTTAATAAGGGCTATGAAACCTTTGTTGGTGAAAGGGGCGTTACTTTATCTGGTGGTCAGAAGCAAAGAACTGCCATTGCTCAGATGCTGGTGTCCAGGCCGCAGATAATGGTCTTTGACGATTCATTGTCAGCTGTTGACACCCAGACTGATGCCAAGATAAGAGCAGCTCTTTCCAAGGAGATAGGAAAGTCCACCGTTGTGCTTATTTCCCACAGAATCACCACCCTTATGCATGCGGACAACATAGTTGTTCTTGATAAGGGCAGGGTTCGCGAACAGGGAACTCATGAAGAGCTTTTGGAACTTGGCGGAATTTATAAGAGAATATACGATATTCAGATGCAGGGAACATGAAAGAGAATAATAAAAAACTACCATTTTTTGGAATACCTAAGCTGTATCCATTTTTAAAACCATATATTCCCACCGTTATCAGCATGATAATTCTTGGAGTCCTGAGCTCTCTCATGGATTCTATTTATCCTGTGTTTAATAAGTATGCCCTTGATAACTTTGTGGGAAAGGGAACTCTTGATGGGCTGTGGCTATTTATTGCCCTGTACGTGGGAGTTCTTTTGCTTCAGGTTGTTGATAACTTCATATGTGTCTACATGTGCGGCAAGGTTGAGATGAGTATGGACAGAGACCTAAGAGATGCGGCCTTTAGCCACCTTCAGACCCTGTCCTTTGCCTACTTTAACCAGAATAACGTGGGCTACATCCATGCCCGTGTTATGAGTGATACTGGCAAGATCGGAGTCATGGTGGCCTGGAGAATGATGGACATTGTCTGGAACGGATCATATATTATCTGTATCCTTGGCATGATGTTCTACTTAAATGCCAAGCTTGCGCTGTATATAGCAATCCTTGTGCCTATCGCTGCAGTGTTTGTTATGTACTTTCAAAAGAAATTAATCGTTATCAACAGAAAGATCCGAGAGATCAATTCTACCATCACCAGCAATTTCAATGAGGGTATTACTGGAGCCAAAGCTGTTAAGACCTTGGTTGTTGAGGATAAGATTCAGGATGACTTTGAGGTTGATACTACTAAGATGAAGAGAACCTCCGTTAAGGCAGCTCATTATTCCGGCTTCTTTACCTCAGTGGTTACCATGATGAGCTCTTTTGCCCTGGCACTGGTTCTGTGGAAGGGCGGAATCATTACCATCGACGGCGTATTTGAGATTGGCGTTCTCTCAGTCTTTTTAACCTATGCTCTTAATATGATGGAGCCAATTCAGAATATTATTGTCACAATCTCTGAGCTTATAGCTGTTGAGGTTAACGTTGAGAGATTCTTTAAGCTCATTGAGACAGAGTCTGATGTTAGCGACAGCCAAGAGGTTATTGAGAAATACGGCGATGCCTTCAATCCTAAAAAGGAGAACTGGGAAGAGCTTATCGGTGATGTGGAATTTAAGGATGTAACCTTTAAATATCCCGACGGAGATGAGTATGTGCTTGAGCACTTTAATCTTAAGGTTCCACAGGGCACTAACGTGGCCATCGTGGGCGAAACAGGAGCAGGTAAGTCTACACTAGTTAATCTTGTGTGCAGATTCTTTAAGCCCACAGAGGGCGCTGTTCTTATTGATGGGAAGGACGCTGCAGAAAGGTCCCAGCTGTGGCTTCACAGTAATATTGGCTATGTTCTTCAGACACCGCATCTGTTTTCTGGAAGTGTCCGTGATAACCTCAAATACGGTAAAGAGGATGCCACAGACGAGGAAATCTGGGCAGCTCTTAAGCTTGTGTCAGCGGAGGGCGTTGTAAAGCGCATGGAAAAGGGCCTTGATAGCGACGTGGGAGAGGACGGCGACATGCTTTCAACAGGGGAGAAGCAGCTTCTTTCCTTTGCAAGAGCTATACTGGCTGACCCAAGGATACTGATTTTGGATGAGGCCACAGCTTCCATAGACACTGTGACCGAGAAGGCTATCCAGGACGCCATCAGCACCGTCATCAAGGGAAGGACCTCTTTTGTCATTGCCCACAGATTATCAACAATTGTAGATGCGGATATCATTTTGGTGGTACAAGATGGTAAAATAATAGAAAGAGGAACTCACAAGGAGCTTATGGATAAGAAGGGTTACTATCACGAGCTCTTTACAAGGCAGTTTGAGGAAATGGCCTTTTCAGATATCTGATAAAAGAGCTATTTCTATAGATAAACAAATTCTTGGCGATTGGGGAAAGGCTCATGACAGATTACGCTGTATTTAGCGATGTTCATGCAAATCATACGGCTCTTCAGGCCTGTATAGACGTGGCTATGGGGAAGGGAATCACTAACTTTGTCCTTTTGGGGGACTTTGTTACGGACTGCCCTAATCCCCAGAAGACCATGGAGCTTATCTACGTTCTTAAGCAGTATTTCAAAACCTATATAGTAAGAGGTAATAGAGAAGAGTATCTTCTTAACTATAGAAAGAACGGTACAGGTAACTGGAAAAAGGGGTCTGCCTCTGGTGCGCTTCTTTATACCTATCAGAATCTTACTGACAAGGATTTTAATTTTTTTGAATCTCTTCCTAATTATGGACAGTTTCATATTAAGGGAGCCCCTGGCTTTGAATATTGCCACGGATCACCAACTGTTACAAGCGAGCTTTTGTTCAGGGAAAAGAGAAATACCAAGAAGGTATTAACCCACCTTAACGAGGGAATTCTTTTACACGGACATACACACCAGCAGGGAGCCTATACCTACAGGGGTAAAAAAGCTATCAATCCTGGAGCCATCGGACTACCCTCGGGATATGGCGGTAAGACTCAGTTCTGTATTCTTCACGGAAATGGAAAGGCCTGGGAAGAGGAATTCATTCAGCTTGAATATAATAGAAAAGAGATCATCAGGGAATTTAAGAACAGCGAGCTTATGAGCGTTGCTCCTGCCTGGGCTGCCATCAGCATGCACACCATAAGAACAGGAGTTGACCTTAACGAGACAGTTCTTTTACGAGCTATGAGACTGTGCGAACAGGAAAGGGGCAAAGTAAAATGGCCCGATATTCCTGAGAAATACTGGGCCATCGCTCTTAAAGAAAACTACATCGACCTCCACGGTAAAGAAATCCCCCACAAGGAGGAGTAATGTGCTATGGGCCGGCCCTGCCCCTCAGGCTCTATTTTGTGTTGGTTCCCTCGCCGCGATTTAAGGCATTCCAAAAGGTGTTTCTTAAATCCTGCGAATTAAAACTCGGCTGGCTCCTTTATTTTTCGGCAGGGGTGTAGGTTATGAGATTATATTGCATGGCATGTCCGCGCGGCGGCCATACGGCAAATAATAAAGAGATATTCCAAGCTCTACGAGTTTGAAATATCTCTTTCCTATTTACCTACCTTATTGGAGCAAGCTCCAATTGCCATGCAATATAATAATATACTTTAGTGACCTGCCCAAAAAACTTGGAGCCTAGCCTCAAACAGATTAATTCGCAAGCAGGATTTCCAAAACACTTTTGGAAAGCTCTTAAATGCAGGCTCGCTCTTACAACACAAAATAGAGCCTGATGGGGTAGGGCCGGCGCCTAGATCACGTCACCACCAGCGTCAGTGAACTCTTAGATGGTGGTATCCATAGCTACGGATGTATCAGCTGCGGTAGTTTTATTTGCGTCCTTGTCGTACTGCTTGAGCTGATCATCAAGCCATGAGGATTTATATTTAGCGTATTTATCTGTAGTGGTAGTAGTTGTTGCTGCAGTAGCAGTTTCTGTACTATCTGTCTTTTTAGTATCTTCTGCTGTTTTCTCTTTTTCAGATGATGGAACATAGCCACTTTTACTTATACTATTAAGGTGACTATCGAGAAAACTTGTCTTGGATGAACTGGTCTTTTTGGTACTGCTTGTATCTGCAACACTCTCTGCAGTAGCTGTAGATCCAGTTTCTCTGTATGCGTTCAGGGCGTTCTTATTTCCTACTTTATTAACATATGATTTCATAAGGGAACCATAAGAGCCATTCTTTATACTGGAATAATCAGAAAGAAGACCGCTCATACTTGATACATAATCAAAAGAGCCGTTCAATGAACTAAAAAAATTTGTGCTCATAAGCTTCACCTCCTTGTGAACATACTTCCTTGATGCTATTATGGGCTCTAAGCCTTGAAAATACAATTTATAAAGGCTTAAAACTTTATGAAAATTTAGCAAAAAACCGCGTATTTATATATAATAGAGAGTGCATCAAAAAAATTTTTAAAAAAATTTGAAAAAAGTGCTTGCATTTATTTTCAGTTTGGGGTAGTATAAACAAGTCGCCGCGATACGGCAGCGACAAAGAACACTAAGCCTCGTTGGTCAAGCGGTTAAGACGCTGCCCTCTCACGGCAGAATCAGCGGTTCGATTCCGCTACGAGGTACTGACTGTTAATAACAGCCCAACCCAATGATCTGTATCGAATTTCGATACAGATTTTTTATTGGCAAAATTTGACATGATTAAAAAACGTGTGCTATCATGTCTAAGGAAACAATAACTAGTTGATTTGAAGTGGACTTTCGCGAGTCCACTTTCTTATTGCCCTAAAAAGGAGAATCAATGTCCAAAAAAGACATAATCGAGAAGAAAACAGAAGCTCTTTTAGAGCCCATCGCAGAGGCTAATGGCGTTAAGATCTATGATGTAGAGTACGTCAAGGAAGCTGGCGAGTGGTATCTTAGAGCCTACATCGACAAGGAAGGCGGAGTTAACATCAATGAATGTGTTGATGTGAGCCATGCACTTTCCGATGCCCTTGATGCAGATGATTTCATCGAGGAGGCATATACATTGGAGGTTTCAAGCCCAGGTCTTGGAAGAGCCCTTAAGAAGGACAGGCACTTCGAGAACAGCTTGGGACAGGAAGTTGAGCTTAAGCTCTTTAAAGCTAGAGATGGAGTTAAAGAGTTTGCCGGTACACTTAAGGCATATGATGCCAATACAGTTACCGTAACAATAAATGACCAGGATGAGATTTTTACAAGAAAAGAGATATCAGTTATTAAACTTGCTTTGGACTTTTAACCAGAGCGGAAAAAGGAGACTACGATGAGTAAAGAATTAATGGATGCCCTTGACCTTTTAGAGAAGGAGAAGAACATCAGCAAGGATTCTCTGTTTGATGCAATTGAGAATTCACTTATTACAGCCTGCAAGAACAACTTTGGAAAGGCTGACAATATCAGAGTTGAGATCAACAGAGAGAACTGCGATTTCAAGTGCTACGCTGAGAAAGAAGTAGTAGAGACAGAAGAGGATGTTATGGATCCTATGCTTGAGATCTCTCTTGATGATGCTAAGAAGATCAAGAAGAGCATCAAGGTTGGCGCTATGGTTGACGTTCCTCTTAACTCTAAAGAGTTTGGACGTATCGCAACTCAGAATGCCAAGAACGTTATCCTTCAGAAGATCCGCGAGGAAGAGCGTGGTGCTATCTACAATGAATATTTCGAAAAAGAGCATGACATCGTAACTGGTGTTGTTCAGAGATTCATTGGTAAGAACGTAAGCATCAACCTTGGAAGAGCAGATGCTATCCTTAATGAGAACGAGCAGGTTAAGACAGAGCACTACAGACCAACACAGCGTATCAGAGTATATGTTCTTGAGGTTAAGAATGGCTCTAAGGGACCAAGAATTCTTGTTTCCCGTACACATCCTGATCTTGTAAAGAGACTTTTCGAGCAGGAAGTTGCTGAGATCCAGGACGGAACAGTAGAGATCAAGTCTATTGCCCGTGAGGCAGGAAGCCGTACCAAGATCGCTGTATATTCCAACAACCCTAATGTAGATGCTGTTGGTGCATGCGTTGGTGTTAACGGTGCAAGAGTTAACCTTATTGTAGATGAGCTTGAGGGCGAGAAGATCGACGTTATCGAGTGGGATGAGAACCCAGGTAACCTTATTCAGAATGCTCTTTCTCCAGCTAAGATCGTTGCAGTATTTGCTGATCCAGATGAGAAGAGTGCTAAGGTTGTAGTTCCTGATTATCAGCTTTCACTTGCTATTGGTAAGGAAGGTCAGAACGCAAGACTTGCTGCAAGACTTACAGGTTATAAGATTGATATCAAGAGTGAGACTCAGGCTAAGGATGCTCCAGGATTCAGAATGGAAGACTACCTTGACGATGAGGATTACGATGAAGAGGATTATGAAGAGGGCGAGTATCAGGACGAGGAGTCTGAGGATACTTCAGTAGAAGAGTAATAATCCTGGAAATGGAGTACTGATGACCAAGAAGATTCCGATGAGAAAGTGCGTCGGTTGCATGGAGATGAAGGAAAAGAAGGACCTTGTACGTATCGTTAAGTCCCCTGAGGATGAGATTTTTCTTGATACTACAGGAAGGGCCAACGGAAGAGGCGCTTATATCTGCAACAATGCAGGATGCCTTAAGAAAGCCATTAAAAACAAGGGCCTTGAAAGATCTTTTAAATCTCAGATCCCAGCCGATGTGCTCCAGAATATTGAAAAGGAGCTTAGCTAATTGGATTCTAAAAAGATATATTCTTTGCTTGGATTGTGCATGAGAGCAGGCAAGCTTAAAAGTGGTGAGTTTGCTACATTAGAGGCAATCCGTGACAAGTCCGCTGTGCTGGTTATAGTCAGCGAGGATGCGTCCAACAACACAAAGAAAGAGTTTAGTGATAAATGTAGTTTTTATGATGTTCCGATGGTTTTCTTTGGTGACAAGGATAAATTGGGACATGCAATTGGTAAGGATGTTCGAACGAGTCTGGCAATTACAGACAAAGGCTTAGCCCAGGCGCTTGCGAAGGACTTACTTCTAGATCAAAGTAACGGAGGAAATGTGAATGGCAAAAATTAAAATATCCGAACTTGCAAGTGAGCTTGGATGCGAAGGAAAAGAGCTTATCAGCTTTTTGCAGGAAAAAGGAATAGAGGCTAAACGTTCGAACAGTTCTATCGAAGAAGCTGATGCAGAGGTGGCAAGAAAGCATTTTGGAAAGTCTGCAAAGGCTGCTGAACCTAAGCAGGAGAAGCCTAAGAAGGCTGAAGCTCCTAAGGCAGAAGCACCAAAGGCAGAGGCTCCAAAGGCAGAAGCACCTAAGGCTGAGGATGCTCCTAAGAAAAAGAAGAAGATCATTATGGTTACAAATGCCGGCAATTCTAAGATGGGCGGCTACAATAATGGTCAGGGAGGCAATTCTCAGGGCAATAACCAGCGTCGTGACAATGGTAACAGAAATAATAACAACAACCAGGGTCAGAGAAGAGGCACATTTGCTCAGTCTCAGAATGTTTACCATCCTATCAAGCCTTTAACAGCACCATCACAGCTTGATAGCTATGATAACAACATTTCAAGATCAGCAGCCCCAGCTCCTAAGAAGGAAGCTCCTAAGAAGGAGGAGGCTGTTAAGGAGCAGGTAAAGGCTCCAGTTACAGAGGCTAAGGCAGAAGCACCAAAGGCAGAGGCTCCAGTAAGAGAGAACAGACCTGCATCTGATAATAGAAGAGATAATCAGAACAGAGATAATAGAAATAACGGCGCACCAAGAAATGGTGACAGAAACGGTTCATTCCAGAACAGAAATGGTCAGAACGGTGGATTCCGCAGAGATAACAACCAGGGTGGTTTCGGTGGACGTGATAACAATCGCGATAACCGTGACAATCGTGGTGGCTTTGGCGGAAGAGATGGCCAGAGAAATCAGAATGATAAGTTTGCTGGTAAGAACGATAAGTTCGGCAATAAGTTTGATAAGGGCGGAGCAAGAGGCGGATTTGCAGATGCTCCAGCTTCTAAGGAAGGCTCAGGACGTAGAGACGAAGACAGACGTCGTATGGGTCAGGAAAAGGATAAGAGAAACAAGAGAGATCTTGCTTACGAGCAGGAAGAGATGATGCCAAGAAGTAAGAGAGTTGGCAGATTCATCAAGCCTGAGGTTAAGAAGGTTGAGGAACCAGAAGAGCAGATCAAGGTTATCACAATTCCAGAGAAGGTTTCTATTAAGGAACTTGCTGAGAAGATGAGAATGCAGCCTTCAGTTATCATCAAGAAGCTCTTTATGGCTGGACAGGTTTCAACTGTTAATACAGAGCTTACTTATGAAGAGGCTGAGAACATCGCAATGGAATATGAGATCCTCTGCGAGAAGGAGATCCCAGTAGACGTTATCGAAGAGCTTCTTAAGGAAGAAGATGATGCACCTGAGACTCTTAAGAAGAGACCTCCAGTTGTCTGCGTAATGGGTCACGTTGACCATGGTAAGACATCACTTCTTGATGCTATCCGTAAGACATCAGTAACAGATAGAGAGGCTGGTGGTATCACACAGAGAATCGGTGCTTATCAGGTAACAGTTAATGATCAGAAGATCACATTCCTTGATACTCCTGGTCATGAGGCATTCACTGCAATGCGTATGCGTGGTGCTAACTCAACAGATATCGCTGTACTTGTAGTTGCAGCTGATGACGGTGTTATGCCACAGACAGTAGAAGCTATCAACCATGCTAAGGCAGCTGAGGTTGAGATTATCGTTGCCGTTAACAAGATTGATAAGCCTAATGCTAACATC
This sequence comes from Butyrivibrio proteoclasticus P6B7, assembly GCF_000622085.1. Lineage (GTDB taxonomy): Bacteria > Bacillota > Clostridia > Lachnospirales > Lachnospiraceae > Butyrivibrio > Butyrivibrio proteoclasticus_A. The sequence goes on along the minus strand of NZ_JHWL01000005.1, from coordinate 70,491 downwards.
GACAGAGTTAAGCAGGAAATGACTGAGTATGGTCTTATTTCAACAGATTGGGGCGGAACAACAGAATTTGTTCCTGTTTCAGCTAAGTCAGGTCAGGGTATTGAGGACCTTCTTGAGACAATCATCCTCACATCTGACATTCTTGAACTTAAGGCTAATCCAGATAGAGAGGCAAGAGGACTTGTCCTTGAGGCTAGACTTGATAAGGGTCGTGGTCCTGTTGCTAACGTACTTGTTCAGAAGGGTACACTTCACGTTGGAGACTTTATTTCTGCAGGCGCAAGCTCAGGTAAGGTAAGAGCTATGGTTGATGATAAGGGTAACAAGCTTAAGGAAGCTCTTCCATCACAGCCAGTTGAGATCCTTGGTCTTTCAGATGTTCCAAATGCAGGTGAAGTATTCCTTGGACATGAGACAGATAAGCAGGCTAAGCAGTATGCTAATACATACCTTCAGCAGCACAAGAAGGATCTTATTGAAGAGACTAAGGCTAAGATGTCACTTGATGATCTTTACTCCAAGATTGAGGAAGGAAGACTTCAGGAACTTGATATCATCATCAAGGCTGACGTTCAGGGTAGCGTAGAGGCTCTTAAGCAGTCACTTCTTAAGCTTTCTAACGACGAAGTTGTTGTTAAGGTTATTCACGGTGGTGTTGGTGCCATCAACGAGTCTGATGTAACACTTGCTGCTGCATCAAACGCTATTATCATCGGTTTCGATGTTCGTCCAGATGCTACAGCAAAGAGCATGGCTGATCACGAAGGCGTTGAGATCAAGCTTTACAAGGTTATCTACCAGGCTATCGAAGAGATCGAATATGCTATGAAGGGTATGCTTGCTCCTATCTATGAGGAGAGAATTACTGGTCATGCAGAGGTTCGTCAGATCTTCAAGGCTTCTAAGGTTGGTAACATTGCCGGTGCCTTCGTTAAGGATGGTGTCATCAAGAAGGATTGCAAGGTTCGTATCACAAGAGACGGCGAGCAGATCTTCGAAGGTGAGCTTGCTTCCCTTAAGAGATTTAAGGATGATGCTAAGGAAGTTAAGGAAGGCTTCGAGTGTGGTCTTGTATTTGACGGCTTTGATCAGATCCATGAAGGCGACTATGTAGAAGCTTATGAGATGGTAGAGGTTCCACGTACATAATCGTGAGATAGGAATAATATGCGAAAGAATAGCAACAAGAACAAAAGAATCAACGGAGAGGTAATGAAGGTTATTTCAGAAGCCATCCGTTATAGCAAGGATCCTCGTATCAGCCCTATGACTTCTGTTATGGAGGTTGAGGTTGCTCCAGATCTTAAGACATGTAAGGTCTGGGTAACTGTTATGGGTAATGAAGAGGACAGAGTAAGAACAGCAGAGGGCCTTAAGAGTGCTTCAGGATATATCCGCAGCACTCTTGCCAAGGAACTCAATATGAGATATACACCTGAGATCCGCTTCATCATGGATGATTCTATTGAGTATGCTATCAATATGTCCAAGATCATTGATGAAGTAGCAGCTAAGGACAATGAGGCCAGAGCTGCAAGAGGAGAGTCTTTAGAGGACGAAATTCAGGAAGAGGATGAGGAGTAATCTTTCTCCAAGTCGTGACAACTTTGTTTTACAGGAAAGTGAAGGTATTACATGAAGATAGATGAGCTTATGTCAGGTATTAAAACAGTGGGAATAGCAGGCCACATCAGACCAGATGGAGACTGCGTTGGTTCCTGTATGGGTATGTATCTGTATCTGTCAAAGAACTATCCGGATGTAAGAGTGGATGTTTTCCTTGAGAGCATTCCACCTGAGCTTATGTTCATTAAGGGCACAGATAAGGTTAATTCTGAGTTTGTTTCTGATGTGGACAGCTATGATCTTTTTATTGTACTTGATTGCAGTAAGGATCGTACCGGAAATGCCGAGAGCTTTTTTGACAAGGCCAAGAAGACAGTTAACATCGATCATCACGTAAGTAATACTGGAACAGGTGATGTTACATACATCGTTCCAACAGCCAGTTCAGCCTGCGAGCTTGTTTTTGATGTGATCAACCAGGATAAGCTTGATGAGGAGACTGCCAAGTCTCTTTACACAGGCATGGTTACTGATACTGGAGTGTTTAAGTACAATAACACTTCTCCTAAGACTATGGAAGTGGCAGCTAAGCTTATTAGCTTTGGCTTTGATTTTGGAAGTCTTATTGATCATGTTTTCTATGAAAAGACCTATCTCCAGAATCAGATTCTTGGAAGAGCGCTTCTTGAGAGTATAAGACTTCTTGATGGAAGGCTTATTGTGTCTGTTGTAACAAGACAGATGATGGATTTTTACGGAGCAAAGAGCAATGACCTTGATGGCATTGTTAATCAGCTTCTTCTGACAATTGGCGTAGATTGTGCAATGTTTATGTATGAAATCGAGCCACTTGTTTACAAGGTTAGTCTTCGCAGCAATGGAGCTGTTAATGTTTCAGAGATTGCACAGCTCTTTGGTGGCGGTGGACACATAAGAGCGGCTGGATGCAGTGTTAACGGCACTGCGCATGATGTTATAAATAACATCACACAGTATATACACAAGCAGCTGGAAGAAAACTCATAAATAAAAGTCACAGGATATGCAGGGAGCATGTCTTGTGACTTAATTCATCTAATGGGATAGCTGGATAAGGAGATATATGCCAAGTACATATAACGGACTCATCAATATATATAAAGAAAAGGGCTTTACCTCTAACGACGTGGTGGCCAAGATGCGAGGAATTCTTCATCAGAAGAAGATTGGCCATACAGGAACTCTTGATCCTGATGCAGAGGGAGTATTAGTAGTTTGCCTTGGAACAGGAACCAAGCTTGTGGAGATGCTTACAGACCACGACAAGGAGTACATTGCCTGCTGCAGACTTGGTGTCACAACTGACACTCAGGATATGTCTGGAACTGTAATATCACAGTCAGAGGTTAATGTTACAAGAGACGAGCTCCACGAGGCAGTACAGGCCTTTGTTGGAGACTATGACCAGATTCCTCCTATGTATTCTGCCATCAAGCAGAATGGGAAAAAGCTCTATGAGCTTGCAAGAGAGGGAATCGAAGTTGAGAGAAAGCCAAGAAAGGTTCATATAGGAGCCATTACGGTTTTAGATGATTCTCAGCTTCAGGAGACAAGCTCTTTTACCATGGAGGTTAAGTGCTCCAAGGGTACATACATAAGGACTCTATGCAATGACATAGGAGACAGACTTGGTTGCGGCGCAGCAATGCAGAATCTCTTAAGGACAAGAGTTGGAGCATTCACTCTTGATACTGCCATTAAGCTGGGAGATCTTGAGAAGATGAGAGATAATGGAACCCTTGAAGAGGTGATCCAGTCTCCAGAGTATATCTTTAAGGACCTGGATGCGCTTCATGTTCTTGATAGCGCCAGAGTTCTTCTTGAAAATGGCAATAGCTTTAAGGCAAGGGATCTTTGTAACGAGGATCCAGAGGGTGTTAATGACAAGGAATTTGCTAAGCACATGTTCTCAAACGGAGATATGTTCAGGGTTTACGGCCTTGATGGCACTTTCTTTGGTATTTACCAGTATGATGAAAAAGTTAGGCTGTTTAGAGCCTTTAAGTTTTTCTACGAAAAGAATAATTGATAGTTTAGGTGGTGTTGTAAGTGCAGATCATTACGAGACTTGAGGAATTAAATATAGATTCAAAGACTGCGGTTGCCATGGGCAAGTTCGATGGAATTCATCTTGGACACAAGAAGCTTTTGGACCTCATCATAAATGCCAAGCAGGATGGACTTAAGGCAACGGTATTTACCTTTGAGCCTTCTCCAGAAGAGTATTTTGTGGGACACAAGATCAAGCAGCTCTTTACCAAGGCGGAAAAGAGAAAGGCCTTTGAGAAGATGGGAATCGATATTCTTGTGGAATTTCCATTAAATGAGCATACTGTAGCTACTCCTCCTGAGGATTTTGTAAGACATATCCTTGTTGAGGATCTTAAGGCTTCTCTTATCGCAGCTGGAACCGATGTTTCTTTTGGCGACAAGGGTAGAGGAGATCAGTACCTTCTTAAGAACATGAGTAAGGAGCTGGGCTTTGAGCTTATTCTCATTGATAAGGTTATGCTTGATGGTGAGGAGGTTAGCTCCACAAGGGTTAGAAATGAAGTGGTTGATGGCGAGATGCCTATGGTAAAAAGACTTCTTGGCTGCGACTATAGTATCAGCGGAATCGTTGAGCATGGCAAGCATTTAGGACATACCATTGGTATTCCTACTGTTAATATTTTGCCTCCGGATAATAAGCTTCTTCCTCCTTTTGGAGTTTACAGAAGTACTGTGGTTATTGGAGATAGCTCTTTTGACGGAATGACTAATATCGGCCGTAAGCCAACTGTATCCTCTGACAATCAGGTGGGGGTTGAGACTTACATCTACGACTTTGATGAGGATGTGTACGGCCAGAATATTGAGGTTATTCTTCATGAGTTCACAAGACCTGAGATGAAGTTCGATTCTCTGGAGGCCCTTAAGGCTCAGATGGAAAAAGATATTAGCGGTATTAAGAAGAAAAATAGCTGATCGCGATATAGAAATAGTGAGGTTTTAAATGGATTACAAGGATTATATGGTTAGAGCTACTGCTGGCAATGCCCAGATCAGAGCTTTTGCTGCTACAACTAAGGATTTAGCTGATTATGGTAGAAAGGTTCATTCCCTTTCTCCTATAGCTACTGCGGCTCTTGGAAGACTTATGACCGGAGCTGTAATGATGGGCACTATGATGGACAACGACGATGATCTTATCACCATCAAGATGGATGGCGATGGTCCACTTAAGGGAGTGCTGGCAACTGCAGATAATAAGGGTAATGTAAAGGGCTACGTTGTTAATCCTTACGTTATCATGGAGCCTAACGCTGAGGGACACCTTAACGTGGGCGGTGGAATCGGAGAGGGAACTCTTACAGTTATCCGCGATATGGGCATGAAGGAGCCTTACATCGGACAGATTGAGCTGTATTCTGGCGAGGTGGCTGAGGATCTTACTTATTACTTTACTAAGTCTGAGCAGACTCCATCCTCTGTTGGACTTGGCGTTCTAGTAGAAAGAGAGAATCTCTCTGTTGTGGCGGCCGGTGGATTCATCGTTCAGCTCATGCCTTTTGCTGATGAGGAGACCATTACACACCTTGAGGAGAACCTTAAGAAGTTCTCATCAGTTACTGATATTTTAAAGGCTGGCAAGACTCCTGAGCAGCTTCTTGAGATTATTCTTGATGGCTTTGATATTGAGTTTACTGACAAGGTGGATCTTAACTTTTATTGTAACTGTGACAAGGACCGTGTTGAGCGAGCTCTTATGCTTATTGGCAAGAAGGAACTTGACGACATGATTAACGACGGCAAGGAAATCGAGGTTTGCTGTCACTTCTGTTCTAAGGCCTACAAGTTCTCTGTTGATGAACTTAAGGCAATCAAAGAAAGAGCAAAATGAGCCATTGGGGACGGGGTTAGTGGTTCATTGTAAAGATAAGAGGAGAGTATTGTAATGAGATTAGTTTTCTTTAGACATGGGGATCCGGATTATGCTGTAGACGGGCTGACAGCCCAGGGCGAGATTGAGGCGCAGCTCTTAGCTAAGCAGATTAAGAGCTTTGGAATAGACGAGGCCTTTGTTTCACCTCTTGGAAGAGCAGCTGCCACAGCTGATTATTCGTTAAAAGAGCTAGGAATTACAGGAACGACCTGTGACTGGCTTAAGGAATTTCCTGCTATGTTTGATGCAAGTTCTGCCAGCGAGGCAACTAAAAAAGCCTATGCTACTGAGCTTAAAAAGCACCTTGATGGAAGCTATGATGGCAGAATTGTCTGGGATATTCTCCCTTCTTACTATATGGACCATCCAGAACTCTTTGGGGCTGATACCTGGAGAGAGTCTGATGTGGTAAAGGCTTCCAATATGCTGGAGGTTTATGATAATGTGATCAGTTCCTTTGATTCTCTTTTAGCAAATCACGGTTACAAGCGGGATGGAAGCATCTATCGCGTGGATGAGGGAAATGATAAGGTTCTGGCTTTCTTTTGCCATTTCGGTATTACATCAGTCCTTTTATCACATTTATGGGGCGTATCGCCTTTTGTTCCTATGCAGTTCCTGGCAATGGCTCCAACGTCAGTAACAGAGGCTGTCACAGAGGAGCGAGAGAGGGGCATAGCGATCTTTAGAACTCTTCGCATTGGCGATACAACGCACCTTACTATGGGCGGCGAGAAGCCTTCATTCTCTGCAAGATTCTGCGAGAAATTTGAGAATCTGGATGAACGTCATTAATAAGTCAGAGGGGACGGTTCTAGATGACTCATTGCATGCAATGAGTCATCTAGAACCGTCCCCTCTGACTAAAGGAAATGGCAATTAGCAATTGAAAGGAATAAAGGTATGAAGAAAAAAGTAGTAGCTATGCTCATCCTGGCGATGTTGGTAACAGGATGTGGCGCAAATGGTAAAATAAGCGATGAGAGTGCAACAGAGCAGACATCAGTAGTTCAGGAAAAAGCTGGACAGGAAGTAAGCTCTGAAGAGGCATCAGATGAGGCTTCTGCGGATTCAGATAATGATGCTTCAGATGAGACGTCAAGCGAAGATTCAAACGCAGCAGCAGATGCATCAAGTGTATATGCTTCAAGCGAATCTAGTGCAGATAATGGAAATGATTCAACAGAAGCTTCTAATCTTCTAGATGGAACTTATAATACTGAGCTTAGAACTTCTCCTGTTGAGGGCCTTCCATATTATGTGAAAAGTATTGAAGTTACTGGTGATACAATAATTCTTAATGCTGCAATCTATCAGTTTGATGCTGACTGGAATCTTATCGATATTGGTATGGGAACATATACCTTGAAAATCAACGAAAATACAAGATTCCTCTCTGGCGGCGGAGAAGATGATCCTACTGAGATGAGTAGAGATGAATTTGCCATATATGTTGTTAAATGCGCAGATTCAGGACTTGGTCTTAGCTTTAAAATTGTTAATGGATATCTTTCTGAGATTGGTATCTGGTCATAATGAATTAAGAACTGACTCTACTTTCCGTAGGTACAATAACAAACAGGGCTGTTTTACAATCTGAACATGGAGGTGAAAAGATATGAACCAATATGTTACAGGAGCAGTTATTAAAGAACTTCGTGAAAAAAATAAAATGACTCAGGCGCAGCTTGCGGAAAAGCTTGGGGTTACGGACAAGACTGTCTCAAAATGGGAGACAGGTAAAGGGTATCCGGATATTACGCTGCTGGAGCCAATAGCTGATGTGTTCAGGGTTTCAGTCACAGAACTTATTTCGGGTAATCCGATTCATAACGCCAATGTATCTGCAAACATGCTGAGATCAAAGTTCTACGTGTGCCCTATCTGCGGAAATGTGATTCACAGTATGGGTGAAGGTGTCATTGGATGCCATGGACTGCAACTTTCTCCTTTATCAGCAGAGCCTTCAGACGAGAACCACATGGTTTTTATTGAGCGTTCTGATGATGAATATTATGTGAGAATTGATCATGAAATGTCCAAGGAACACTATATTTCTTTTATCGCCGCAGCGGGAGCAGATGAAATCCAGATGATTAAGCTCTATCCAGAGGGGAAGTCAGAAGCTCGTTTTAAAATCCGTGGTGTAAAGAAGGTATTCTTTTACTGTAATCACGATGGGCTCTTCTATGTGGATATAGTTAAGGGCATTGATGATAAAGATAGTAGCTATGATAATACTCTGGAAAGAAGAGAACTTGAACAGATTGCGGATAAATTATTTGGATAGTAAAAGCAGATTGGCCATTTGACAGTATAACTACTGTTAAATGGCTCTTTTTCTGTTATATTTAAATAAATATATGTTGGAGGGTGATTAAATGGGAGCAAAACTACTATATCAGGGGCATGGCAGTGTACGAATCGTTACAGAAGAGGGAAAGGTTATCTTTCTTGATCCATTTATGGGAGGAGGCTACGACCTTCCTGCAGATCTTATTCTCATGACACATGGGCACTACGATCACACTCAGGATAATCTGATAACCAAAAGAAATCCTGGCTGCACTTTGATTAAATGGTCGGATGCCCTTAAAAATGGCGAATATCAAGCTTTCGATTTTGGCTTTGTAAAGGTTGAAACAGTAGAAGCAGGATATAACAAGAACCACAATGTTTCAGAATGCGTTGGCTTCATATTTACTTTTTCTGATGGAGTAAAGGTGTACTTCTCTGGCGATACATCCACAACCCCGTCCATGTCTGGGTTTGCGGAAAAAGAGCTTGATTATGCCTTTTTATGCTGTGACGGCGTCTACAACATGGATGTAGCTGAGGCTTCAAAATGCGCCAAACTCATAGGCGCTAAGCATACCATTCCATACCACATGGAGCCAGTTAAGGATAAGAGCGGCTTTGATATTACCGCGGCTGAGAGCTTTGATGCTCCTGGAAAGATTGTGCTTAGACCTGGGGAAGAGCTTGAACTTAAATGAAATGGGAAGCAAGGAAAAGGTTTGATGAGTTGACTTCCAGAATAATGCGATAAGGATATTTATGAAATTAAGAATATTTGAAATAGATAATGATTTTGAATCAATGAAAAACTGGGTTACGGACGAGAGAACGCACGCTATGTGGTGCGCTAATCTTATCAAGTATCCATTAAGTGAAGAACATATGGCTGAAACTATGACCGCAGCAGATAGGTTTGGTGATGTTCCTTATGTTGCTATATCTGATGATGGCAGAGTGGAGGGCTTCTTTTGCTATTCGTATAATAATGAAACAAAAGAGGGTATGCTCAAGTTTGTAGTAGTAGATCCTGAAGTAAGAGGAAAGGAAGTCGCCCAGAAGATGCTTAGGCTTGCGGTAAAACAGGCATTTGAGAATCCGGAAGCGGAAAGAGTACAGTTAAATGTATTTCCGGAAAATCACAGAGCTATGAGGTGTTATGAAAAAGCCGGATTTGTAGTGAGAAAACTTACACCTGATGCATTTGCCTATAAAGATGAAACCTGGGGTAGATGCAATATGGTATTCAACAAGGAATAACTTTCAGTATTATATACGAATTATATTTTTACGGAGGACTCATTAGATAAGGAATGAACACGATTTTGGAATATGCTCAAAGGAATAAATCCTCTTTTGAGATGGGAGGAGTCTCATCCAATGAAATACGTTTTTTTACATACGAGGGAAAAAGATATATTTTAAAGACTCCCTTAATGACAAGAGATGATTTTTCACCGTTCTGGACAATGATGAGAAAGGTGTTTGGTTATTCGGTAAAGGGGCAGAATTCAAGTCTTCATAATATCTACAATACTTTGAAGGATAACCCTCACATAAAAGTGGCTCCGTTTGTAGCAGCCAATGAAGATGCAAGCGTTTTTGAGTTTGTTGAAGGAACAGCATGGGGTAATGATTTTTTTCCAAAGGGAAAGAAAAACGCTTATACTCTGGGGCAGTTTATTGGATATAATCACAGGACAAAGTATGATTATTCCGGACTTTTGGGCGTTTCAAAAGGAGATTTATTTTTTGAAAATGCCAGAAGATATATTGAAGATTGTATTAGCGAGCATTGGAGTGGAGATGATGATGCAGATAAAAAGGTCAGGGGTTGTTACGAGCAGATAAAGGATAAAAAGCTTTCAAACAGTGGGAATTCTCTAATTATGGTCGACATCTGCGCGGATCAGTTCTTGTTTTGCGATGAGAATATTGTAGCATGTGTTGATTTAGATGCGTATGTGATTGGACCTGTAGAATGGGAGCTTAGCTTTCTTCATTACCAGGTTGAGGACTGGGATGAATTCAAGGCGGGATATGAGACATATTGTGAGATGCCGCCGTTTGAGGAAGTGAGTAAATTATTCTTTTTGCTTATGGCACTCAGTTCATACGATAACAAAGCAGCAATTGATGGCTACTGGGCTGCTCTATTAGAGGAATAATATAGAAATCGAAATCAAGAAAGATAATTGGTGTGAAGATGCTGAAAAGAGTGTCGGATAGAATCTGGTACTATCCCATGGAAGAGAAGCGAGACAGGCCTAATCTAGGATATGATGCTTTATATGGCTAAAGATGTTTAACTTTCAGTAGTATAGACGATGACAAATCGGGATTAGTAGATGGAGGAGACTATGTTAAATGATTATGCAATAGACAAGCCAATTCTTGAAACGGACAGACTGATTATTCGTGTGCTTAACGAAAACGATGTGGATGATTTAAAAGAGTGGTTGGGAAGAGATGAAATTTATACATATTGGGGAAGAAAAGCAAGCAAAGGCGAGAAAAATCCTGAACTCATGTTTATTGATCCACGTCCTTGGGTAAAAAGAAAACCTTCTCTTGATCTTGATTGGGGAATTGTATTGAAAGAAACCAATAAAGTGGTAGGTATGATCGCAGTATTTGATATTCAAAATGCCAGAATGGGCGATATAGCATACAGGATTAATCCTGAGTACTGGAGTACGGGAATTACTACAGAAGCTTTGAAGGAAGTGTTACGGTTTGTATTTGAGAACACAGAAATTGACCGATTGAATGGACGGGTGGATGTGAGAAATGCTGCTTCAAATAAAGTTATGGAAAAATGTGGTTTTATAAAAGAAGGAACCGTTCGTCAAGGGAAAATGGTTTCCGTTTATTGCGACTATAATATTTACGGTATGCTTAGAGAAGATTATATGCACATGCAAGGCATAAATGGTTAGATAAATTCGGAGTTTGCGGGGCAATCATTTATGTGGGAAAAAGAAATTGAACAATTAAGAAGCCTTTTATAGCAAGGTTGGGAGAGAATATGACTGTTAAGGAACTATTTGAAAAATACTGTACTAAGGAAGGATCCGGTTATATCTGTCACGGACGCTGCTTTGAGCTGACTCCGGCTTCGGAAGAAGAGATCCGGGCTTTCAGGAACCTGTGCGATGAACATGGGGTAGATAAGATGATTGTTTCTGAACTTGAGGAATATTACAGGCAGAATAACAGCTTCTTTGATTACTTTAAATGTGATGAGGAATCTTTGTTTGACTGGTGGGAAGATGAAGACCAGAGGTCCATATGGCTCGGATGTGTGGATGATGACAGCTTTATCTACGACGATCTTACCCATACTTATGCGCTAGGATGGGCCGGAAGCCATGACATTGGTGATTATGAGACCTTGATGGAAATGCTAGAAGCATATCTGAAAGAAGGGTGGGAGAATGGATGGAACAGCTAAGGAGGCTGTTCTTAAATGACATGGAACATGCTTAAATAGATTCGTTTAGGCACAATACAGGACCTGTACCACATTGATATTTTGAAACGAAAGGAAAAATAAGTGGTGTTAGAATTTGAAAAAGAACATTTTGAAGATTTAAATTACTATAGAAATATTGCTCTGGAAGAGACGGTTGAAACAGACAGAGAGTATCACAGACATATGATAGGTGGATGGCACAATTCGAGTGTTGGGCTTTTTGTTAAGAAGGATGCCCTATTGGATGAGCTAAAGGCCGCGGCCAAGGCTAAAGACTATGGGCGGATGCAACAGATATTTTTTACTTACAATAAGCGCGAACTATCATGGCATTTCCCAAAAAGCTGCGATCATTGTTTCATAGCGCACAGTGTAATCCCATATCTGTGTTGTGCTGATTATGGCGAGATTTATAATGCATGTCCGGAGGATTTACCATTAGCTGCCAATGGTAATCCTATGCTGGTGAATGCCACATCTCTTTTGCAATGTATTCTATACAAGGGAAAGTATGATGAGCAAACAATTATAGCCAATGCTGAAAAGTATATAGCATCCAAAGATGGCAAATGGTACAGAGCATATGTAGCCTGCTTTTTGGCTATTCTTAAAGAGGATGCTGTCATGCTTTCTGATAATCTGCAGATAATATGTGAAAATCATTCTCGTAGAGGCTATTTGACGGCTTTCGGGAAATTTCATTGTCAATACGCCTACGGATTAGTGATAATCGCCAGACACAATTTACCGGAGGATATTTTCCATAAGGTAAGACTTCCGGAGCATAAAACATTCGACAAGGGATACATGGAGTGGTTATACGCCGGAGAGTTAGTGAGACAGAGCGTCTATAATTACGAGGCGCCTTTTGAGGAGTTTGATTTGGTATATGAGATGCCACTTCCGAAGACAATGATCTATCAAAGATACCTAAATGAAGATAGACTAATCTTAAGCTCTAGGAAAAAAAATGCTTATTATATTAATGATGAGGCAATGGATGCACAAGTTTTGGATTATGTTATGAAAAAATTAGATAATATACAGTAACGAATGAGGAGAAACAAAACATAAAAAATATAAGATTCTATGAGGCAGTTTTTTGTTATGTCTGAAACTACATTTTAGATAACATAAAAAGGTATTCATGATCGACAAATACGAATATAATCATATAATTTCACGCCTCTATCTTGTAATGAGATAGAGGTTTTTTATATCAAATAAGAAAATGATATAATAAACATGACATATAGATGTCGTGTTTGCAATGATATGATTTTAGTGGAGTGAAAGATAATGAAGATAGACAGGCTGATTGGAATACTTTCTGTATTACTTCAGGAAGAGAAAACTACAGCACCTGAGCTGGCAGAACGATTCGAGGTTTCAAAAAGAACTATCAATAGAGACATCGAGGTTCTGTGTAAGGCCGGGATTCCTATACAGACTTCCCAGGGAGTTGGCGGAGGAATCAGCATCATGGATGGCTATCGCATGGACAGGACTATTCTGACATCGAAGGACATGCAGATGATCCTTGCTGGTCTAAGGAGTCTTGATAGTGTCAGCGGCAGCAGATACTATGGTCAGCTCATGGAAAAAATCCAGGCAGGATCTTCAGAGTTTGTCAGCGGCAGGGATTCAGTTCTGATCGACCTTTCATCCTGGTACAGGGAATCTCTTGCTCCAAAAATTGAAGTTATACAAAGCGCCATTGAAAGTAGGCACATACTTAAGTTTACCTACTACAGCCAAAAGGGTGAAAGTGTCCGCAAGATAGAGCCTTACTACGTTGTCTTCAAATGGTCCAGCTGGTATGTGTGGGGCTGGTGCTTGAAAAGGAAAGATTTTCGTCTGTTCAAGCTAAATCGTATGGATAAGGTTACGATGACTGACACTGCGTTTAATTGTAGAACTGTCCCGACGCCAGATCTTTCCACGGAAAAGATATTTCCAGGTGGAATAAAGGTGAAAGCTCTTTTTACAAAAGACGTCAAATGGAGGCTGGTGGAAGAGTTCGGCCCAGAGTGCTATACAGAGGCAAAGGACGGCAGACTACTATTCACCGCTGACTACACTGATATGGATAACCTTGTCACCTGGATACTGACCTTTGGAGAGAAGTCTGAGCTCCTTGAACCTAAGGAAGCCAGGGACAGGATCAGGAATACAATTGAGGCTATGAAAAAGAACTATGAGGGGGGCTAGGATAAATATGCCATTTGATTATAAGAAAGAATACAAAGAATTCTACATGCCAAAGAATAAGCCCAGCATTGTGACGATTCCAAGCATGAATTACATTGCAGTGCGCGGGGAAGGAGACCCAAATCAGGAAGATGGTGAATACAAGAAATCTATCGAATTACTGTATGGGATTGCGTACACCATAAAGATGAGCAAGAAGGGTGACCATCAGATAGAAGGGTATTTTGACTATGTTGTTCCGCCCTTGGAAGGCTTCTGGTGGCAAGACGGTGTAGATGGAATTGATTATGCTCACAAAGAGAACTTCCACTGGATTTCAGTGATCAGACTTCCAGACTTTGTTACCAAGGAAGATTTTGATTGGGCAGTATCTGAGGCAACACGTAAAAAGAAAATGGATTTTTCCAAGGTGGAGTTCCTAACCGTTGAGGAAGGCTTGTGCGTTCAGTGTATGCATATCGGCTCCTATGATGACGAACCTGCAACGGTACAGATGATGCACGAATTTATTGAGCAGCAGGGCTACGAGCTTGACATTACTGATAAAAGACTTCACCATGAAATATATCTTAGTGATGCAAGGAAGGTAGCTCCGGAGAAACTTAAAACTGTGATAAGACATCCTATAAAGCAGAAAGATAGAAGTAACTTATAGAACGATGACTGATCTGAAGAAATCGCCAAATCAGGTATTCGCTTTGAATGTGAATTGGAGGAATGACCATGGAATATATCAAAGTTACCAAGGACAATTTAGAAGAAGAGCACATCTGCTGTGCCATATCCAATAATAAAGACGTGCAGGTTTCATCTAAGAAAGCATGGCTTGCAGACAGATTTGATGAGGGACTTGTCTTTTTAAAGAGCGCAGAGCGTGGCAAATGCTTTATTGAGTACATTCCTGCTGAGAGTGCATGGGTCCCTATTGAGGCTGATGGTTATATGTACATAGATTGCCTGTGGGTTTCTGGCTCTTTTAAGGGACATGGCTATTCCACAGAGCTTCTTGATGCCTGCATTGCCGACAGTAAGGAAAAAGGCAGAAAAGGTCTTTGCATCCTTTCATCTGCCAAGAAAAAGCCATTCCTTGCGGATCCTAAGTTCTTGAAATATAAAGGCTTTGAAGTATGCGATGAAGCTGATAATGGTATTCAGCTTTGGTACCTGCCATTTGATGAGAAGGCTGCCAAGCCAGCTTTTAAGGAATGTGCCAAGCATCCACACATAGATGAAAAAGGCTATGTGCTTTATTACACAAACCAGTGTCCATTCAATGCTAAGTATGTTCCAGTCCTGGAAGAAACAGCTAAGAAGAACAACATTCCGTTCAAAGCAATCAAGATCCAAAGTAGAGACGAAGCCCAGAATGCGCCTACTCCTATCACAACATATTCTTTCTTCTGTGATGGCGAGTACGTGACCAACGAGCAGATGAATGATAAGAAATTCCTTAAGCAGATTGGGAAGTAATAATACATAGTTGATGCGTGATTCATGTCAGAAAAAGAGTCGCAGAGAGGTTTTTACGATAGTAATTCGTGAGAACCTCTTTTTTCTTGCGCTTCAATATAGTATCATCAAAGAAATGCAGATGAGATGCGCATTCTTGGAAGATTAATGACTGGAGGACTAAATGACTAGAATATACTTCGTTAGGCACGCAGAACCAGACAAAACTGTGGAGGATGACAGGACAAGACCGCTTTCTAAGAAAGGTCTTTCTGATACACAGTTTGTATATGATACTCTAAAAGATAAAGGAATAGATGTTGCTGTCTGCAGCCCATACAAACGCAGTGTCGACACAATAAAGAGACTGACGGATGCATTGGGAATCAACATCCAGACTGATGAACGCTTTAGGGAACGTGAAGCCGGAATTAAAGGTACTGGACTTAGAAGTAATCCCCAGAGATGGAAAGCTACTGAATGGGAGAGTGATTGGGGCGAGTCAATCCAGAATGTTAAGAAGCGCAATGTAGAAGCACTCATGGATGTTCTTGATAAATACGAAGGGCACAACATAGTCCTTGGCACCCACGGAACTGCATTTAGCTCAATACTAGATTACCTATCACCTAAGTACGGCTATGACGACTTTATTCGCATGATGGACTGGATGCCCAACGTTGTGGAAATAGTTTTTGATAAAAGAGATGTCGTTGAAATAAACGAGATAGCTCATAAAGAAAAAAGCAAATAAAGGGGATACAAAATGTCTTTATCAGAAAGAGCACTAGAGATACTTGATCGATACAATAAAACAGAAGATGTGATAGAAACCACCAAGAAATTTGTTTATGAGATGCTTGGACCAACGCCTGATAGAGGCGACATGCTCTATCGCTACGAGCATTCAATACGAGTTGCAGAAAACGGCAGGATGATCGCAATTGCTGAGAACCTCCCCGTCACCGATACTGTTGTTGCCTGCCTTCTTCATGACGTTGGCTACAGAGAATGTGGTGACGACTGGCGCATACACCCACAGGTAAGCGCCGATATTGCCGCAGAGTATCTTGCAAGAATAGGCTATAATCCTGATATGGCAAAAGAAATAGTGCAGGGAATCGGAAGGCATAATCTGACTGACACGTTACCTGAGGATATGAGCGTATTCCAGACCACCATCAGAGACAGCGATGATATCGACAGGTTTGATATTATCAGGATTGCAATGGCTATGGGCAGTTCCGTTCACGAAAAGACAAATGTTGAGATCATCGAATCCTGTCAAAAGCAGATTGATATAGCTAGATGGTACATGACACTTCCAAGGGGAACTAAGACCGCCAAGGATATGATGGATAAAGAACTAACCCAGAGAATAGAGCTTCTTGAACAGATTATAGCGCAGGCAAAGAAAGGCTTTGAATAAACCAATGAATGCTTTAATCATTAATTGCAGCCCTGTAAAAACAGGAGCTACAGCAGAAATTGTCAACATCATAGAGAAGGAAATCTCTACTCGATATGATACAAAATGTATCTGTATAGATGATTATTCTTTTGACTTCTGCAGGGGATGTAGGACCTGCCACAGCACGGCAAAGTGTGTTATGGATGACGACATCCTCAAAATCTTGGATGAGTTCGACAATGCAGATGTCATCGTATCTGTATCACCCTCCTACTGGGCTGATATTCCAGGACAGTACAAGGCATTTATCGACAGATGCACGCCTTGGTGCGATACACATGAACCGCATGCTTCAATCAAAGAAGGCAAGAAGGGATATTCAGTTGCTCTTAGAACTGGCCCAGGCATGCATGAGTGCGACAGGATAATTCAGAGCATTGAGCATTTCTATGGTCATTTGCATATTGAATGCGCAGGTCATCTTGGCCTTACATCAATTGAGTATAAAGAGAATGTAGAGCCTAGGAAACAAGAAATAATTGATTTCTGTAAGAAGATTCAATTCCAGTCTAATAGATAAAGACAAATCGAGATTTGGTGGTGAGGTGGAAAAATGATTAGAGTTATGGAGAACACTGACTTAGCACAATGTGGAATGATTTATTCAAAAGCATTTCCTATGGAGCATTGGGGAATAGATTGGACAGTAGAAAATGCAACAGAATATCTTCAAGATTTTTTTGAGCAGAAAAGATTTGTTGGGTATGTATATGAAGAAAATAGTGAAGTGTTAGGATGTATATTTGCACTTTGTAAGATTTCTGGAAGCAAAGAGGAGATTTACATTAATGAGATGGCAGTTCTTCCCGAACGACAAGGGCATGGAATAGGTAAACAGCTATTAAATGCAGTTAAAGATTACAGTAAAGAAAAAGGACTTGCGGGAATTGTTCTTTATACAAGCGAGTATGCACCAGCGGCTAGGTTTTACGAAAAGAATGGATTTAAGTTATCAAATGGAACTATATGTATGTACTGCGAATAATTGAAAGATAGTTTACAGAATCACTTTAACAAACTGTACGCAAGGGATGAAAACTCCATTCAGGATAACAAGAAGAGAGTGCGGAGGAATGCAAAATGAAGATCACAGTGATAAACGGAACTGAAAAGCACGGTGTTACATACAGAATGAAAGAAGTCTTTTTAGAGCAGTTCAGAGCTGATGCAGAGATCACGGAATACTATCTTCCAAAAGATGGTCCTGGTTTCTGTACTGGATGTACTGCGTGCTTTAGAAATAATCAGAACCTCTGCAAGGATGCTGAAATAGTACAGAAGATCGAGAAGTCCTTGCTTGAAGCGGATTTGCTTGTTTTTACATCACCTGCATATGTTTTCCATACGACCGGCGCAATGAAAGCTTTGCTTGACCATTTTGGCTACAGGTGGATGCCCCATCGCCCAGCAAAAGAGATGTTTGGTAAGCGTGCAGTGATAATCACACAGTGCCTTGGAGCAGGCGGGAAATCCACAGCAAAGGACGTTAAGGACAGCCTTTCCTGGTGGGGCATTTCGACTATCAAAGTTGTTAGTTTCAAACTGATGTCTGAAATTGATTGGGACAAGATCGAGGACAAAAGAAAAGCCTCTTTCAAAAAGAAGTTAAGCAGTGTCGCACGTAAAATGCATGCTATCAACTATGATAAACCCGGGCATACTAATATTTCTGTGAAAGCTAAGTTCTACATTGTAAGGATGCTGCAGACGAGCCTTGGTAAAAAGGATCCCGAATACACCGACTTTAAGTATTGGAATGAGAATGGCTGGATTGGTAAAGTAAGACCATGGAAATAGAGGCTTTTTGTGAGAAGCTAAATAGTATATAATCCTCTAAGGAAATTCACTAATGTAAAGAGGATAAATATGAAAGCAATACGTAACTATTTAAAAGAAGAACTTGCTGGCTGGAAAGTATTTGATGTGGCGTGGCTTGTGCTTGCCACAGCGGTAATACTTGGATTATCAATTTACTGGAAGGATTCACTGATCAGTGTTTTTGCAGCTCTCACTGGTGTATGGTGTGTAATACTTACTGGAAAAGGCAAGCGTTCTTCTTTTATCTTTGGATTTTTTAATACAATTCTTTATGCTATAGTCGCTTTCGGGGAAAAATACTATGGTGAAGTAATGCTAAATGTCTTTTACTATCTGCCACTTAATTTTGTGGGATTCATCGCTTGGCGCAAATATATGAATTCTGAAACAGGAGAGGTTATTAAGGAACGTCTCAATCTATCAAAGAGTCTTATCCTTTACGCTATTACTGCGGTTGGAATAGTTGGCTATGGAATGGTCCTGAAGAGGCTTGGTGGTAATCTTCCATATGTTGACAGTATGAGTACCGTTGTATCGGTAGTGGCTCAGATTCTTTCAATTAAACGCCTTACAGAACAGTGGATTCTGTGGATCGTTGTTGATGTTGTCACTGTATTTATGTGGGCTGTTAGTTTTGTGCAGGGTGGTGAAAATATTGCTACGCTAGCTATGTGGTCAGTGTATTTGGTAAATGCGTTTATCATGTTCTTCCGCTGGTATAGGGAGGCTAAGAAAAATGAGGTATAAGGTTGGAATGTATGGCGGATCATTTAATCCGCTACACCTAGGCCATGTTGACTGCATAATTCAGGCAGCTAACATGTGCGAGGAATTATATATAGTATTAAGCGTTGGCCCTAATCGAGGTGAGATTGATTATAGAGTCAGGTACAGGTGGCTGTATCAGCTTACCAAGCACATCGGGAATGTTAGTATCATAATGCTTGAGGACGATGCTGCTTCCAAGGAAGAATACAACGAGAACTGCTGGGATGCAGATGCACAGAAGGTAAAAGAGCAGATTGGTAAACCTATAGATATCGTTTTTTGCGGCGATGATTATGATGATAACAGCTTTTGGAATAAGTGCTATCCGGACAGTGAACTGCATAGATTCCCTAGAAATGGAATTAGTTCTACTGAGATCAGAAGAAATCCATATGAGCATTGGGAGTGGCTTCCAAATGTGGTTAAGCCCTTTTATGTAAAAAAAGTTCTTTTGATGGGCGGAGAAAGCACTGGGAAATCCACATTGACCATCAATCTTGCAAATCGCTTTGCAACAAATTATATAGATGAGGCTGGAAGAGATATTTCTGAAAGAAGCGGTACAGACCTTATGATGATATCCGCTGATTTTACGGAAATACTGTTGCAGCACAAACTTAATGAGATTAAGGCTATTGAGAACAGTAATAAGGTACTGTTTGTTGATACTGATACTCTTGTTACCCAGTTTTACATGAAATTCTTAAATGACCCTGAGATTGATAAGAATAAAGCTTTATCAGATGCTATAGATGCCATCAATACATATGATCTAATTCTGTTCCTGGAGCCGGATGTTCCTTTTGTTCAGGACGGAGACAGAAGTGAAGTCATTAGAGATGATAGGCTTAAGTATAGCAACCAGATTAAAGATTTAATACTTTCTCACGGAAAGCAGGTAGTATCCATAAATGGTTCGTATCAGGAACGCTACATGGCTGCCGTCAAAGAAGTTGAGAAATTGCTGGATTGTCCCAATAAATGAAGATACTATAGAGGTTTTTGCGGAAGAAATTCGTGAAAGTCTCTTTTTTACTGCGCTCAGAAATGTTATCATAGTAAAAATGCTGAGAATCCGCAGGATATGCTTGATATTTTAAGAGGGGCTGATAAATGATGTTCTTTAAAAAGAAATCTGAAAAGAAAACCTACGACAAAGAAAACAAAAAGCCTGTAATCAAGGCAAGTATCTGTAATGGAGAGCAAGTTGCCGGATTTCAGGATATCCATACTGGAGCCTTTGAGGAAGTTATGCTGATCAGAAATTCTGAGGACCTGTTTCAGTTCAAGGATGAGTATGGGATTAGTGGGGATATAGAGAAAATCTATTAAAGAAATATTTTAAGATTTTTCTTGAAAAGAATTTTTAATCATATTAGCCTTTTCTTAGGACGTCCAAATCTTATTCCTAAGAGGAGGCTTTTTAATGAATAAAGAACAGCTTCATAAGTACATTTCTGAAAGCAAAGGAAATGAGAGCAATATTTGTCAGATATATGTGGTTAAAGATGATGCTACAGTATATGATGATTGCTGGCATGGATTTAAGACTCTGGATGCAATGAATGTCAATTCCGTGACCAAAGGCATTGTTGCATTACTTGCAGGAATTGCACTGGACAAGGGGGCTATCAAAAATGTAGATCATAAGGTCATGGATTTCTTTCCGGATTACACTGTAAAGCGCGGAGAGAAAACTATCTATGACGTTACGATAAGGCACCTTCTTACAATGACTGCTCCTTATAAGGGTAAGTCAGAACCCTGGAAAAAGGTGTGTACTTCCCAGGATTTTACTCTTGCGATACTTGATTTTCTTGGTGGCCGGAACGGGATTACAGGAGAATTCAGGTACGCAACACTTGGCATTCAGATTCTAGCGGGGATAATCGAGAGAGCAACGGGTGAAAAATGCATTGATTTTGCCAACAAGAATCTGTTTGAGCCGCTGGGACTTCCAAACCGTATACCTCACGGCGACAGTTCTAAAGAAGATCAGTTTGATTTCTTTATGAATAAGAATCCAAGGAAATACGAGTGGTACACTGATCCGCAGGGCAGCGTTACTGCAGGCTGGGGACTTTGCATGTCGGCAAAAGATATGGCTGTGATCGGTGCGATGGTGATTGGTGGTGGTTTGTATAATGGAAAAAGAATCATCTCAGAAGAATACTTAAAAGATATGCTGTCACCACATCTTAAGCTTGGAGAACGATTCGGATTCATGAACTATGGATACTTATGGTACAAGCCATACGATGACAGGGGAGTTTATGCTGCCATTGGTGATAGCGGAAATATCATCTATATTAACAAAGGGCTGAATGTGTCTGTGGGTATGACTGGTACATTCAAGCCAAGGATTTTTGACAGAGTAGAATTTATTGAACAAAAAGTATTACCTGCGATTGCAAACTAAGGAGCGACATGAATAATCCGTGGGAAGAAATAAGTTTGGATGATTATGAGAATCATATGAGCCTTGACTGTGTAAAACAGCTTCAGGCTATGAATGAAATGATGAAAGAGCAGTTTGAAGCATATCCTGCAACTACGGCTATGGTGCTTGGAGTTGCTGGTGGGAATGGCCTGGAACATGTAAGACGGGATAAGTATCAGACTGTTTATGGAGTAGATATCAACGAAGATTATCTTCGGACAGTGTCAGAGCGGTATTCTAATCTGACGGATATACTGAAGTGCTTAAATATAGATCTGACTCATAATGCGGATCAGCTTCCAAAGACACAGCTACTGATAGCGAACCTTCTTGTCGAGTATATCGGTTATGATGCATTTCAAAGAGTAATCCTTAAGGTGAATCCCGAATACGTATCATGCGCGATACAGATCAATACGGATGATAAGCAGTGGGTATCCGATTCGCCTTATCTACATGCATTTGACAGACTGGATGAGGTACATCACCAGATGGACGAGAAATCTCTTTTAGCCCAAATGCAAGAAATAGGATATAAAGACATTCTTAAAAAAAGATTATGCTACCTAACGGGAAGGCATTGGTAAGATTGGATTTTCAAAAGGGCCGATGAAGAGAAGAGAAAATACATTGGATTCAAGAGTAGAGAAGATACGTGACAGTGGAAGAAATAGTATTTTCATCGCAGATCAGTTGGCTGGAAACGGATGTCAGATAGATTGTGTTGATATATTGGAGATTGCCATTGAGAAACTTAGAGCTAATGCTAGAGAGCATGGCATATCTAATTGTATCTATGGCTATGTGGATACTATTGAGCATTATCCAATAGCAGAGAATTTATATGATATGATAATAGCTATTTCTGCATTAGAGCACGTAGAAAGCAGAGAAGTGTTCTTGAATAAGTTAAAAGAGATTCATTGCACACCTTGAGTTGAAAACTGCCTCAATATAGGATATTACAAATGGTGGCAGTTTAATTTATGATCGGAGTTCTGCCTTTATCCCAAGTAATGCTAATATAGGCAGTTGATTATTGCAGAAGGTTTCTGCCTATATTCAGTGTGCCATTGATATAGGCAGAATCTTTTTGGATAAATAAACTGCCTATATTTATAAAAGGTGCTATAGAGGCAGAAAAGCAAGCAAAAAAGCACTGCCGCTATCAAGATAAACAGCAATAGAGGCAGTAAAACTACACAAAAATCGACTGCCACTATTACAATTTCAGGAATAGTAGCAGAATAAAAGCGATAGCAAGTTATATCCGAACACATCATTAGAATAGAAAGGAACAACCCATGATAAACATACTCTTCGTCTGCCACGGCAACATCTGCCGATCCACCATGGCAGAATTCATAATGAAGGACATAGTCAATAAGCAAGGCTTATCAGAACACTTCCACATTGAGTCCAGTGCAACCCACACAGACGAGATCTGGAACGGTGTAGGAAGCCCGGTTTATCCACCAGCTAGAGCTAAGCTCCGTGAACACGGCATTGGTACTGACGACAACGAACTTGGCGTATCAGCAAAAAGAGCCAGACTCACATCCAGAGCGGACTACGACAAGTTTGACTTCATAATAGGCATGGACAGCGCTAACATAAGAGACCTCAACCGCGTATTTGGCGGCGACCCAGAGAATAAGGTCCACAAGATGCTTGAATATGCAGACAGGGACGGGGACGTGGCAGATCCCTGGTATACAGGCAACTTCGATGCCACCTGGAGAGACTGTTCTGATGGCTGCCACGGGCTCTTTAGACAGATTCTCACTAATCCCCAATATGCCAGAGAGCTGTCAGAAGCAGAAGACAACGCACATTATGATGACTACGCCGATGAACCACGAAACGCCAGTCTCATTCATGATGACTTCCCAAGGGGCTGATTCTTGATAAATTCAAATACTAGTAAATACGAGGAAAAACCAATGAACAATCTTAAAAATACAGTACACACCTTTATTATAGTAGCCATAGTCATGCAAGCCATATCTCTATTGAATTTGATAGTCGTAGCCCTTAATCAAAGCATGTTTGCAGCTATTTACGGCTATCATGAAGAAATGCGCTATGCACTTCCAGCGACAATAATAGGTATTATGGTTGTTCCAAATGTAGTTAACCTGATAGTATACTGCGGCCTTCTTCTTGCGATGAACTCATCCAATGAAAGAGCCTACAAGGTTCAGGGCATTGCGTTTCTGGTACTGGGAATAGTGGTGCAGGTTCTCATGGTCATATATAACCTTGTGGAGAACGTGATCATTGGTCGCAGCTACGGCGCCTATGCTTTATCAAAAATGGCAATGATAAGTTCAGTGTCAAACATTTTCAATACCATTCCTTCCGCTGTAGCAATAGGATTCTTCTTCGCGGCCTGCGGAATGCTTATGATTCTTGGCAAAAGAGCTATGAATGACCAGCAGAACACTGCCCATTATACAGAGTTGTAAATTCCTATAAACGCAGATGCCAATTGGCTATAAATGGATTGACATTTATTTAACGTGACCCTATAATATAATTGTGTATTAATTAACAAAGTTGTATGCACAATTTCGCGGTTTTGCGTTAAGGAGAGGGTTTTATGGCATCTAAAGAGATATCACAGGCGGTAATCAGTCGATTACCACGCTATTTCAGATATTTAGGAGAGCTCAAGGACCAGGGAGTTGAGAGGGTTTCATCCCAGGAACTGAGCGACATCATGAAGGTTACGGCTTCACAGATCAGACAGGATTTTAATAACTTTGGCGGATTCGGACAGCAGGGATATGGCTACAATGTCACCTATCTCTACGATGAGATCAGTAAGATTCTTGGCATTGATAAGCAGCACAGTCTTGTTATCATCGGAACAGGCCATCTCGGGCAGGCTCTTGCTGGCTATACCAACTTCACTAAGAGAGGCTTTGTATTCAAGGGAGCTTTCGATCGCAACCCAGCCCTCTATGGCACTAAGATTGGTAATGTTGAGGTTAGACCAATCGATGAGATGGAAGAGTTCGTTAGGGAGAATAATATAGAGATAGCAGTTCTTACTATTCCTAAGGATCAGGCAGTCCCAATGGCAGAAAAATTAGTAGGCTGCGGAATCAAGGCTATATGGAACTTTGCCCATGTTGACCTGGATGTTCCTAACAATATTCAGGTAGAAAATGTACATTTATCTGACAGTTTGATGAAATTATCGTATAATATTAGTAGGTACGAAAATTAAATTCTGTTTAGAGAGAATCCAATGGCTAAGAATGAAGAAGTGTACATGTCTGCGCTGGAGGGAAAGAGTATTCCCATACTGACACTTGATAATAAGTGGCACCAGCTCTTTACACAGACAGAGATGACTCCGGCGATCGAAAGTCTTTCGGAGGAACTGAATGCACTTGTTGAGCGCGACGGCAAGATCCGCAGCGAGACTAAAGATATCAAGAAGCTTAAAAAGAAGCTTCTTGGTGAAATTGTGCCCTTAAGAGATCAGGCCAATAAAAGCGGCAACGCAGCAGCCATTGAGAAGGAGATTCAGGACAGAACAAGGCTTATCAACGACTGTAACGACAGACTTGCAAGCCATGAGGATGAGCTTCTTGATTTGTCTAAGCAGATTTACGATGTTGACTATAAGCTCATGATAGAGACCATGAATGTCTGCTATGAAAGGCTTCATGACAATACTACAGAGATCAAGGCCATGGATGAGTGGATATCCAGAGTCAGGATTGAGCTTAAGAAGAATGTAATAAGGCTTCAGGAAACAGAGATGGAGAACTACAACCTCTACTCTTACATGCATCAGATCTTTGGACCTGAAGTTATCGAGATATTCGATATGAAATATGATCCGGACAGAAGGCATCCTATAAGGCGCCCGCTATCTGGTAATGAAAGTGATTATGTAGAATGAGGCGTTACCCTTTTAGTAACGCCTTTTCCTTTGTTTTTTACCATTTAATTTAGTAGTTGTAGTTTGCATGAAATGGGGGCATTTGTATGAAATATGCTGTTACAGCTGGTGAGATGAAAACCTATGACCGCAATACCTCTGAGCATTTCGGAGTGGACACCAAGATCCTTATGGAGAGGGCTTCTCTTGGAGTTACCCACAGGATCATGGAGCATATTGAGAACAGGGGCGTGGATAGGAAATATAAAGCCTTGGTCTTTGCCGGTGTTGGCAATAACGGAGGCGATGGTGTGTGCGTAGCAAGGCTCCTTAAGCAAAGAGGCGTAACTGTGACATTGTGTCTTATCGGCGACTATGCAAGGATCAGCGACCTTACCCTTACCCAGCTTAAGATTGCAGAGAAGTACGGCATTACCACCGACACTTTTTCCAATATAAGAGACAACAAATCCCCTGCTGAATGGGATATCATTGTAGATGCATTATTCGGAATAGGCTTATCAAGACCTGTGGCCGGAGATTACAGAAGTGCAGTTGAGTACATAAATGGCTGCAAGGAACAAAGAGCTGAGGATATTTACGTAGTTTCTGTGGATATCCCATCAGGAATTCATTCTGATAGTGGAGAAGTATGCCAGGTTGCCGTCAAGGCAGATGAAACCGTGACCTTCAATCAAGCCAAGATAGGACACCTTCTTTATCCTGGCTGCGAATACACAGGAAAGCTCACGATTTCCGATGCAGGAATTACAGAGGAGAGCTTTCTTGGTAAGACTCCCGGAGCCTTCTACTACGATGAGGAGGTAAAAGAGCTACTTCCTAAAAGAAAGCCTGATGGCAACAAGGGTACTAACGGTAAAGTGCTGATAATCGCAGGTTCTAAAGAGATTAGCGGGGCAGCAGTTCTTTGCGCCAGCGCCTGTCTTAAATCCGGAGCCGGCATGGTTAAGGTCTTTACGGCAGCTGAGAATGAAACTCCAATTAAGACTCTTTTACCAGAGGCTATGGTGGAGACCTATCAGGACTTTGAGCCTGTTAATGAGAAGCTTTTGGATGCCTTTAAATGGTCCACGGGAGCAGTACTTGGTCCTGGACTTGGCACCAGCGTAAGAGCCTTTGAGATTGTCAAAGAGGTCCTAGCCTCCTATGATAAAGACCTGGTGATTGATGCAGACGCCCTTAATCTTATTGCTGGTAGTGAGGAGCTGACAGCTCTTTTAACAGAGTATGCAAGGGGCAACAAGAAGGCCATCATAACGCCTCATTTAGGCGAGTTTGCAAGGCTCTATAAGTCTGATATTGCCGACTGCAAGCGCCACATTTTAGAATATCCCAAGCTTCTTGCAGATAAGCTCCATCTGACGGTCGTCTGTAAGGATGCCAGGAGCATAGTTGTTGACAGCAACAGCAAAAAGATATATATTAATATGAGCGGCAACGACGGAATGGCCACCGCAGGAAGCGGCGATGTCCTTGCTGGAATCCTGGGAGCAATGCTTGTTTTTGACAGATCTTCCTTTGAGATTGCGTCCCTTGGCTGCTATGTTCACGGCTTTGCAGGTGACAGAGCCAGCGACAGGCTTTCCAAGCAGTCCATGATTGCCTCAGACATTATTTATGAGCTTTCAGATATTTTGATATAAGTTAAGTAAGGAAATGAACTGAAATGTTAGAGTATTCAAGAGTTTGTGCCAAGATTGACCTTGCTGCTATCAAGTTCAACCTTGAATCCATGAAAAAGAATATACCAGCCTGCGATCGCATCATGGCTGTCATTAAGACAGATGCCTACGGTCACGGCGCAGTGGGAATTGCTAAGATGCTGGAGGGCATCGACTATATTTGGGGCTATGCCACAGCCACAGCAGAGGAGGCCTTTGAACTTAGGGATGCAGGCATGGAGAAGCCTATCCTGGTTCTTGGCTACACCTTCCCTTATGCCCATGAGAGAATGCTTTCTGAGGGCATCAGACCTACAGTCTTTAGACTTGATATGGTCAAAGAGCTTGATGAATGCGCAGAAAGACTCCTTAAGGCAGGTAAGATCAAGGAGGCACCAAGCGTTCATGTGGCGGTAGATACAGGCATGAGCCGAATTGGAGTTACTCCAGACGATAACGGAATCTCTTTTGTAAAAGAGCTATATAAGGCAGAGAATCTCCATCTTGAGGGAATCTTCACCCACTTTGCCAGGGCAGATGAAGAGGACCTTACCAATGTTAAGAGTAAGGAGCAGATATTTGCTGCATTTGTGGATAGACTTGAAGAGGAAACCGGCAGGAAGATTGAGCTTAGACATTGTGCTAACAGCGCCAGCATCATCTCTGTACCGGAGTCTTCAATGGATATGGTGAGAGCCGGCGTAACCATGTACGGTATGTGGCCTTCAGATGAGGTTAGCAGAGATATCATCAAGCTTAAGCCTACAATGGAGCTTATCAGCCACGTTGTAATGATAAAAGAGGTCCCAGTTGGCTGTGAAGTCAGCTATGGCGGAACCTTTGTAACTGAAAGGCCAACAAGAATAGCCACAATTCCAGTGGGCTATGGCGATGGCTATCCAAGAAGCCTTTCCAACAAGGGCTACGTTCTCATTAAGGGACACAGAGCGCCAATTCTTGGAAGAGTCTGCATGGATCAGTTCATGGTGGATGTAACAGACATTCCAAAAGCTTCTGAGGGAGATGAAGTAATCCTTCTTGGCAAGGATAAGACTTCAGGGGAAGAGATAACAGCAGAGCTTTTAGGAGACCTTAGCGGACGCTTTAACTACGAGCTTACCTGCGATATCAATAAGAGAGTACCACGAGTTTTTGTATAAGATAACAAATAATAATACCCTTCATGTTAAGTGATAGTTCATCACCAACGTGAAGGGTATTTGATCTTATTGGATAATATTTATTTAGATTTACATTTACTAGAATCTCTTTTTAGCAGCATCGTACTGGACGTTTATCTCTTGAAGTGCTGCGGTGTCACCGTCCATATTATCAGGATGATAGAGCTTTACAAGAGATTTATACTTCTTATCAACGCTTTCTCTTGAATTACAGCCTGCGAAGAAATCAAAGGAGCTCTTTGGAGCATCGTAGTCGTCCTCAAAGTCTTCATCCTCATATTTCTCGTATTCGTCAATATCTTCTTCTATGCGGTCATAATCCTCATAGTCTTCATCAGGATCATAATCATCGTATTCATCGTCATACTCAGGATCATCATACTCAGGATCATCATACTCATCATCGTAGAATGTGGCAGCCCTGCGCCTTTTCTCGCTTCTACGGTCATCCCTTATTTCCTCGTTCTTTTCCTTTAGCCACTTTTCATAGTTCTTTTCCTGGTGCCTCTTACCTGCATCCTTAAAGAGCTTGTAATATCTGTCTGTAACCTGATCCTTAAAGGTCTGGCCCAGCACGGCTCTAACCAGGTAGATAACCGCATCGGCACAGATTCCAAAGAACAGGATGTGACCATAGGAAACAAAGGCAGAGATTGATAAAAGAACTGCCATAACAGGAACGAACATGATAATTGTAAGGATAATCAGAAGGATATATGCTAAAGATCCTCTGGAACCTGCAAGGACACTGGTCCACCAAAGGGTTAGCTGCTTGAAAAGAGAAGCGGTGCTGTCCTTGGCTGTATCAAGGAGTTCCTGAGTTTGCTTTTGAACATCGGGATTATCGAACATTTCGCCTGGGACTGGAGAGTCCTTAGGCATCTGAGGTAGTGACTTTGAGATGCTTGCCGGCATTCTGACTGGCGCATCAGTTCCTGTAAAAAGAACTACCACATCCAGAACAAGGAGTAGTACGAAAACCACCGCAGTTACCGGCAGTAGCACATAGAAATACTTAAGAACCTTGAAAAACTGCCTGATAAACCATGTAAGCATGGAGAAAAAAGCTTTAACGACATACAAAAAAGCACTGATAACGGTATTAACAACCATAGATAGTAATGAAATCATTCACGTCTCTCCCAATCCGGCAGAAAATCTTCTGCTTTAATCCCCACTAGGTCATTTTATATGAAAAATAGTAGTACGACAACACAAAATATGTTATAGTGTAATTTGATATTTTGTGTTTATTTTGACTTCATGTCATAGCTTTAGGAGGGACAATTATGGACGAAGGCTTGCCTTCTGTCAGTATTTTACTGTTATTCGTGGTTATTTTGATCGATGTATTTATCCACGGATTCGGAGTAGCTCTTTTACATATCAAAGAGGATGAGATCGAGAAGAAAAGTGAAGAGGGTAAGGATAGCATCAGCAAGGGGCTATTAGCTCTTTTATCTGATGATTCCATGCATATTAAGTCTATGCAGTTTGTTACCATTCTTCTTAATATGCTTCTTGGTGCTTTTTCAGCTGGTAAGTTTACTGAGTTTTTCGGTAGGCTCCTTGGATATGGAGTGGGCGAGGCACCATATATCCTGCTTACGGTATTGGTGTGGTTTGTTCTTATCCTTGTGGTTATGATCTTCGGAGTTCTTATACCTAGAAGGCTTGCACTTAGGAAGCCTGAACCCTGGGCATATGTATGCTTTTATCCGGTCAAGATCTTAAGACTTGTTGTTTATCCGGTTGTCTGGATCATTGATGTTATCTCTAATACTCTTTTATATCTGGTTGGAGTAAGAGATGATGATACTCCTTCAGATGTAACTGAAGAGGAGATCAAGTCCATGGTTTCTGAGGGACAGGAGCAGGGCGTGCTTCAGGAAGCTGAAGCGGATATGATTTCTAATATCTTTGAGTTTTCCGATAAGGAAGCACAGGATATCATGACCAATAGAAATGCTATGGTGGCCATCGACGCCAACATGACTCTTAAAGAGGCTGTGGATTTCATGATGAACACCAACAATAGCAGATTCCCGGTCTATTTAGATGATATTGATCATATCATCGGTATCATGCACATCAGGGACGCCATGAAGAAATTGTCGCTTAAGACGGATGAGGAGCTTCCTATCCGTAAGATCAAGGGACTTCTTCGTCACCCTAAGTTCGTGCCTGAGACCCGTAATATTGACTCTCTTTTCCATAGCATGCAGTCCTCCAAGACTCAGATGGTTATCGTAATTGATGAGTACGGACAGACAGCGGGACTTGTATCCATGGAGGATATCTTAGAGGAGATTGTAGGAAGTATTCTGGATGAGTACGACGAGGATGAGAACTTCATCAAGTCCACTAAGAACCCGATGGAGTACACAGTGGATGGAATGACTCCTATAGAGATCCTTGAGAAGAAATTCGATATTTCTTTTGAGGAGAGTGAGTTTGAAACTCTTAATGGTTATCTTATCTCCAAACTTGACAGGATACCAGAAGAGGATGTGGATTTCACCACAACAGTTAGTGGCTATAGTTTCAAGATCCTTTCCGTTAAGAATCATATGATCGAGAGCGTGCTTATGACCAAGCTCCCGGAAGAAGAGACCGAGGATAAGGACAACGAATTAGAAATAGCAAAATAAGTTTTACTGAATTTAGAAAGGAAGTTTTTTATGTCAGGACATTCAAAATTTGCAAACATCAAGCACAAAAAAGAAAAAAATGATGCTGCAAAAGGAAAAATCTTTACTGTAATTGGTAGAGAGATCGCAGTTGCAGTTAAGGAAGGTGGTGCAGATCCTTCTAATAACTTCAAGCTTGCTCAGGTTATTGCAAAGGCTAAGGCTAACAACATGCCTAACGATACTATCGAGCGTGGTATCAAGAAGGCTTCTGGTGCAGACGGAGCAGTTGATTACAAGAGCATTACATACGAAGGATATGGTCCTGGCGGAACAGCTATCATTGTTGAGGCACTTACAGACAACCAGAACAGAACAGCTTCTAACGTTAAGAGTGCATTCACAAAGGGCAATGGTAACGTAGGAACTCCTGGATGTGTATCATATATGTTCGATAAGAAGGGTCAGATCCTTATCGACAAGGAAGAGTGCAAGCTTTCAGCTGATGACCTTATGATGATGGTTCTTGATGCTGGCGCTGATGACTTCAACGAGGAAGATGACAGCTACGAGATCCTCACAACTCCTGAGAATTTCCAGGCTGTAGTAGAAGCTCTTTCTAAGGAAAACGTTGAGACAGCTTCTGCTGAGGTTACAATGATTCCTCAGAACTACGTTTCTGTAACTGATCCAGAGACAGTAAAGTATATCCAGAGAATTTTAGATCTTCTTGATGAGGATGATGATGTTCAGGCTGTATATCACAACTGGGATGAGCCTGAAGAATAATTAAAAGACATTATTACATGACTGGGGGAGTCCTTTAATGAATCTAAAACGAAAATGGCCAGCAGTATGTATTTGGGTAATATTCCTGATATTTGATGTTGTTATGGTAGTAAGTTCTAGTTTCTTTATAGGACTTTTTCCGTCTCGTAATAATTTTCTTTATAGTGTGATCTTTACAGTGTTAGGGCTTTTGATAGTTTCTGTCATCACCTTTGCCCTTGGCAGAGTGTGTGATTTTATCAAGGTTCAGGAACTTAAGAAAAAGCCTGTTTTCAGTATTCTTTACTATGTTCTTCTTGCGCTGATACTTATTGGTGGCGCCTACCAAAGGGCAATCTTAGTAAATGGTTCTATCGAGCCAGCCTTTAACTCATTTCTATATGAAGATGCCATGATTGGAAGTGGCTCTATGTCCAGTCATGATCTGCTTTCTGTTTGTTACACAAGTATCCTTAGGGTAATACTTCTTTTTACAGGTAATAAGACTACAGTAGCCTTTTTCTTTGAGATAGGCCTGTTTTTGATCTTCATATTATGTTCAGCCCTGGCTGTTAAGAAACTTTTGGGATATTCTGCATCCCTGGTGTTTGCTGCTTACACAGCTTTTATGCCAATTTTTTATGATGGCTTAAGAGCATTTATGTTAAGTACTGATACACTTTTCTTTGCCATGTTTGGCTTAGAGATGCTTATAATCTCGATTTATTTAAAAAGAGCTATAGATAAACACTATGTATCCAAGTTGTGGATAGTTTGGTATCTGCTTGTGGGCGCTATGGTTGGATTTATGACCTATGTGGATCCAGGCACCTTTATAGCAGTTTTACCACTTCTTGTTGCACAGCTTTTCTTTGCTAATCTCAAGGCATCTGAGGAAGTTAAAAGACTTTTATTTGTGCTTTTGGGCGCAGTAGTAAGCTTTGCAGCATTTATTATTCAGGAAAAGGGCGCAGCTCTGGCCCTGACTTCCTTTGGAAATTGGTTTTCTTACTTCTTTAAAAATGTGAACGTGTTTAGCATGTTCTGGATTAATACCAATTACAAGCTTATATACCTTATCACTGTTCTTGCTATGGGCAGTGTTATTGTGGGATTTTGGAAGAACAGAAAGCTTGAGAGAGTATCTCCATGGCTTTTATCCTTCTTGTTTGTGTTTACTGCCATTCCATTTATGGGTAAGACCAGAATGAATGACCAGCTTATGGTTACCATCTACTATGCATTTATTCTTGCCTGCGGCGTTAATCTCATTACCTTCCCAGGATATGAGTCTGAGGAGACCATGAGAGAAGCTTTAGAGGGCGAGACTCAAAGCGAAGATGAGATTGTAGCTGAGACTGAGTCACAGTCTGAGAATGAGACTGAAAGTGTTTCTGCAGCAGAGCCAGCTGTCGATGGAATCGCAGAGGTGGTTAAGCCTGAGTCAGTAGCATCAACTCCTGTATCAGAGCCTGCTATCACTGAGCAACTTAGTGAGCCAGTAGCACCACAGCCAGTTCCAGAGCCAGTGACACAGAACACCACCAGGTTTGTGCCTGTTGGAATGATCCTCCCAGAGGATGACGATGATGGTACTCCAAATGAGGCACCAAGCAGAATGAAGATGCCAGAATTTAAGGGGAAGATCGCTCTTGAAAGAAACAGAGCAGATAAGGACAGACGTCCTAAGAACCCTCCTAAGACCATCTCCCGTAAAGATGATTTTGACATTGCCTTTAGACCAGGCGATGATTTTGATATATGATACCAAAATATAAGGATGACAATATGAAAATTGAAGATCTTTCAGCCTATGAAATATTAGAAAAGAGAAGAATTGACGACCTCAATTCTGAAAGCTATATCCTAAGCCACAAAAAGACCAAGGCTAGGATAGCTCTTTTATCCAATGATGATGACAATAAAGTCTTTGCAATAGGCTTTAGGACACCACCTAAGGATTCAACAGGTGTTGCCCACATCATTGAGCACACAGTTCTTTGCGGTTCTAAGGAATTCCCTGTTAAGGATCCTTTTGTAGAACTCGTAAAGGGCTCTCTTAACACATTCATTAACGCCATGACTTTTCCAGATAAGACTGTATATCCTATTGCAAGCTGTAACGATACAGATTTCCAGAATCTTATGCATGTTTATCTCGATGCAGTCTTTTACCCAAATATCTACAAGACAGATAAGATTTTCAGCCAGGAGGGCTGGCACTACGAGATGGAGGATGAGAACTCAGACCTTACCATCAATGGTGTTGTATATAACGAGATGAAAGGCGCCTTTTCATCTGCTGATGACGTGCTCTCAAGGGAAATCTCAAGCTCTCTTTATCCTGATAACACCTATGGCTTTGAATCCGGCGGAGATCCTGACTTTATAACAGATCTTACATACGAGGAATACCTTGATTTCCATAGGAAGTACTACCATCCATCCAACAGCTATATCTATCTTTATGGCGACATGGACATGGCTGAGAAGCTGGATTACATCGACAAGATGTACCTTTCCAAATACGACTATCTCAAGGTGGATTCTGACATTGAGCCTCAGGCTCCTTTCTCTGAGAGAAAAGAGATCCATAAGGATTATCCAATTATGGATGATGAGGCAGTTGATAAGAATACCTACCTTTCCTATAACTGGAGCGTTGGCTCAACCCTTGATAGAAAGGTCTACGTGGCCTTTGACATTCTGGACTACGCCCTTTGCTCAGCACCAGGAGCTCCTATTAAGAAGGCTCTCATTGACAAGGGAATCGGCCAGGAGGTTTACAGCGAGTACGACAATGGTATCAAGCAGCCTACCTTCTCCATCATCGCCAAGAATGCAGATGCTGATCAGAAGGAAGCCTTCGTTGAGACCATCACAGAGGTTCTTAAGGAGCAGGTTGCAAATGGCATAGATAAGAGATCTCTTTTAGCAGGTCTTAACTACGACGAGTTTAAGTACAGAGAGGCTGACTTTGGAAGATATCCAAAGGGTCTGCTGTACGGACTTCAGGTCCTTGACAGCTGGCTTTACGACGACATGAGCCCATGGATCAATGTGGAGGCCAATGAAACCTTTGCTGAGCTTAAGAAAGAAGCAGAGGGCCGTTATTTCGAGGATCTTATTGAGAAGTATCTTCTTAATAACAATCATTCAACAGTTCTTTTGCTTGAGCCTAAGCCAGGTCTTACAGGCAAGAAGGACGAAGAGCTTAGAACTAAACTTAAAGCTTACAAGGATTCTCTTTCTAAGGAAGAAATCAAGAAAATAGTTGATTATACAAGAGAACTTAAGGAATATCAGGATGCTCCGGATGATCCTGAGAATCTTAAGAAGATTCCTCTTCTTAAGCTTGAGGACATGAAGAAGGAATCTGAGAAATTTGTATATGAGCTCAGAGAGGCAGATGGGGTTAAGATCCTTTTCCACAACATCTTCACCAACGGCATCTGCTACCTGACCTTCGTCTTTGACATGAAGAACATTGATGACGAGCTTATCAGCTACGCTTCATCTCTTAAGAAGGTTCTTGGAATGCTGAACACTGACAACTATTCCTATAAGGACCTGTACAACGAGATCAACATTCACACCGGTGGAATAAGCGGCGCCATCAGCACCTATACAGACTCTGAGGACACCTGCAAGTTTGAGACCACCTTTGAAGTCAGCGTTAAGGTTCTTGGAGACAACCTGTCAAAGGCCTTTGAACTGGTTCAGGAGATCCTTACAAAGAGCCACTTCGATGATCCAAAGAGACTTAGAGAGATCTTTGGAGAGCAGCTTGCACGCTTGCAGTCCGACATGGCTTCATCAGGACACCAGAGCGCAGCTCTTCGCGCCATCTCATACATTTCTCCAGCGGCTACTGTTTCTGACAGAGTTAGCGGAATCTCTTACCTTAAGCACCTTGAGAAGGTCTATGAAGAGATATCCACAGATGAGGGAGCCAAGGCCTTCTCTGATAAGTTAAAAGAGCTATGTGAAGCAATCTTCAGACCAGAGAACCTTTTAGTTGATATAACAGGTACAGAGAAAGAGTTTGTGGGCGTTGATAAGGAAAGTATCGCTTTCAGCAAAGCTCTTTATACTGTTCCATACAAGAAGGGCACTATGGCACCTAAGCCTGTTAAGAGAAATGAAGCCTTCATGACTGCTGGCCAGGTTCAGTATGTCTGCAGAGCTGGTAATTTCGCTAATAAGGGCCTTAAGTATACCGGATCCCTTCGCGTTCTCAAGGTTATGATGGGCTATGATTACCTGTGGAAGTACATAAGAGTTCAGGGCGGCGCCTATGGCTGTATGAGTAGCTACGCCAAGAACGGCGACGCAGCCTTTGTTACCTACAGAGATCCTAATCTTAAGAACAGTATTGAGGTCTTTGAAAAGGCAGCAGAATACCTTAGAAACTTTGATGAGGATGACAGAGTTATCCTTCAGTATATAATCGGAGCAATCTCTGATCTGGATACACCTAAGACTCCTTCTGGAAAAGGAACCTATGGCCTTACAGCTTATCTTTGTAACGCCAAGATGGAGAACATCCAGAGAAACAGAGATGAACTATTATCAACCACCAAGGAGACTATCAGAGGCCTTGCCAACTACGTGGATGCATTTATGGAGGACCAGTGCCTTTGCGTAATCGGCTCCGCTGATAAGATCGGTGAGTGTAAAGAACTATTTGATGAGGTTAAACAGCTTGTTAACAGATAATTTTAAAACAGGATTTGTAACTTTGATCGGCAGACCTAATGTTGGTAAGTCAACCCTGATGAACCAGCTCATTGGTCAGAAGATCGCCATAACCTCCAGTAAACCTCAGACCACCCGTAACAGGATCATGACTGTTTACACAGATGAGGATTCCCAGATGGTGTTCCTTGACACCCCTGGTCTTCACGAATCCAAGAATAAGCTTGGTGAGTACATGACTAAGGTTGCCAAGAGTACTTTGGAAGAGGTGGATGTGGTACTCTGGCTCGTGGAACCAAGTACCTATATTGGAACCATGGAAAAGAGCATAATTGATGATCTTAAGGGTATTAAGAAGCCGGTCATTCTTGTTATCAACAAGATCGACACCGTTTCAGAAGAGGACCTTGATAAATTCGAGGCTGCCTATACCAGCGAAATGTCTTTTTCCAGAGTGGTTAAGGTGGCAGCATTAAAAAGAACTAACATTGATCAGGTACTTGCTGCAATCAAGGAATTTCTTCCTGTGGGAGAGCCCTTCTATGATGAAGAGACCCTTACTGATCAGCCGGAAAGACAGATCGTATCTGAGATTATAAGAGAGAAGGCTCTTCGCCTTTTACAGGATGAGGTTCCCCATGGAATCGCTGTTACCATCGAGTCCATGAAGATGAGACAGGTTCAGGTTAAAGAACCTGCCAAGAAAAAGAGACATTACCATCCTCCTAAGAAGAGCAAAGAGGTTGTAGAAACACCTGTTGATCCATCCCTTGAGGAGATGCTTGGCAATTTGTCACAACCGGAAGAGGCTTATGATCCAGAGGGTATCATGGACATAGATGCCACTATTATCTGTGAAAGAGATTCTCACAAGGGAATTGTCATAGGTAAGGGCGGATCCATGCTTAAAAAGATTGGATCCAGCGCCAGAAAGGATATTGAGAACCTTCTTGGCGTAAAGGTTAATCTTCAGATCTTTGTTAAGGTCAGAAGAGACTGGAGAGATGACAAGCTGCAGATGAAGAACTTTGGATACGTTTTTGATCCTAAGAATAAATAAAGTGGTCACCTATTATGGAAGATATTCTAACTGTAAGAGGAATTGTGCTAAAGCATTCTCCTTCGGGAGATTATGACTGGGTTGCCACCATCTTTACAAGAGAACGTGGCAAGATCACAGCCTTTGCAAAAAGCGCCAGGAAACCTGCCGCCAAGCTTTCAGGCTGTGTGGAGCCCTTTTGCTTTGGAACATTCAAGCTTTTTGTAGGTAAAAATTCCTATACTATTGTAGAAGCAGATATAGATAACTATTTCGAAGGCTTTAGACAAGATTTGGAAGGTGCCTGCTACGGCACCTTTTTTCTTGAGCTGGTGAATTACTACACCAGAGAGAACAACGAGGATGTATTTCTTTTAAACCTTTTGTACGTTTCTCTCAAAGCTCTTTTAAAAGAATCCCTGGATAACAGGCTTGTGAGATGCATATTCGAGGTAAGGTCACTGGTGGCAGAGGGAGAGTATCCCGGAATACCAGAGGATCTTAAGTTATCGGATTCTGCCAGATATGCTGTGGACTTCATAGTCAACACTCCACTGGAAAAGCTCTATACCTTTTCTGTAAGCGACAGTGTTCTTAATGAACTCATGGCATTAAGCAAGGTTTTCAGGCACAGATTTATTGATAAACCGTTAAAGAGTCTTGAAATGCTTGAAACCTTTGAGTATTGAAAAAGAAAAACTATTTGGATATAATTACTTTGTTTGCGTAAAGAAAGCTTTAATTATTTTCTGAATTATGATGGGAGAGAAAATGGTTTTTTGGCGAAATGATGTAAGTGTGGGTATTCTTTGTGCAACCGTTATGTTATCTATGCTTGCTGGATGTGCATCTGGCAAAGCTGATGTAACCAATATTACTATTGATAAGAATGGTAAGGTTACTAATGCTATATATGAAGACTTTGGC
This sequence comes from Butyrivibrio proteoclasticus P6B7, assembly GCF_000622085.1. Classification (GTDB taxonomy): domain Bacteria; phylum Bacillota; class Clostridia; order Lachnospirales; family Lachnospiraceae; genus Butyrivibrio; species Butyrivibrio proteoclasticus_A. Next base: position 32,211 of record NZ_JHWL01000005.1, on the reverse strand, counting down.
CAGTCTTATTATGATCTTGACGAGCTTTCAGATGTGGCGTTGACGGAGATATCCACTTATAACAATGAATATACTCAGGAAAAGGTTACTCTTGAGTCAGCTGAAATGCTGGAGGAGAGCGGATCTGTCAAGGTTGTGATGAAATATGAAAGCGCCTATGACTACGCTCATTTTAATCATCTGACACTGTTTTATGGAACTGTTAAGGAAGCCATAGACAGCGGATACACTATCGAGGGACTTATAGATAAGTCAGGAACTGCTTTTGCGGGTGATCTTAGTGAATACTATGATAATCACATTGTTATCACCTCAGACAGATCCAATATCAGAACACCATATGATGTTGCCTATATGACAGCAGGTGTTGTTTTACTTAGTAAAAAGGAAGCTGTACTACAGGATGCAACTACGGATACTGTGGTTTTACTTCTTTCAAAATAATATTTATAAATAATTTCTTGTGCGTGTAATCGCAGGAATGGAGGAATATGGAAACAAGCGCAAAATCAATGGAAAAAATTGTAGCCCTGGCAAAGGCAAGAGGATTTGTATATCCTGGTTCAGAAATTTATGGAGGTCTTGCCAATACTTGGGATTATGGTAATCTCGGCGTTGAATTTAAGAACAACGTTAAGAAGGCCTGGTGGAAGAAATTTGTTCAGGAGAACCCATACAACGTGGGCGTTGACTGCGCTATTCTTATGAACCCTCAGACTTGGATCGCTTCAGGTCACCTTGGTGGATTCTCAGATCCTCTTATGGATTGTAAGGAGTGTCATGAGAGATTCAGAGCTGACAAGATCATCGAGGATTTTGCAGCTGAGAACGGCATCAAGCTTGAGACTTCAGTTGATGGCTGGTCTCATGAGGAGATGGAGAACTTCATTAAGGAGAACAACGTTCCATGTCCATCATGCGGTAAGCACAACTTCACTGGCATCAGAGAGTTCAACCTTATGTTCAAGACATTCCAGGGTGTAACTGAGGATGCTAAGGATACAGTATATCTTCGTCCTGAGACAGCACAGGGTATTTTCGTTAACTTCAAGAATGTACAGCGTACATCCCGTAAGAAGGTTCCATTTGGTATCTGCCAGATCGGTAAGAGCTTCCGTAACGAGATCACACCTGGTAACTTCACATTCCGTACAAGAGAGTTCGAGCAGATGGAGCTTGAGTTCTTCTGCAAGCCTGGAACACAGACAGAGTGGTTCGAGTATTGGAGAAAGACATGCTACGAGTGGCTTCTTTCCCTCGGAATCAAGGAAGAGAACTTAAGACTTCGTGATCACGATCCAGAGGAGCTTTCCTTCTATTCAGATCACACTACAGATATTGAGTATGCATTCCCATTCACAGATTGGGGCGAGCTTTGGGGAATTGCTTCAAGAACAGATTATGATCTTACAAGACACCAGGAGACATCTGGCCAGTCTATGGATTACTTTGATGATGAGACTAATGAGAAGTACATTCCATACGTTGTTGAGCCATCACTTGGTGCAGACCGTGTAACACTTGCATTCCTTTGCGAAGCATATGATGAAGAGAATATCGGAACTGAAGAGAAGCCAGATATGCGTACAGTTCTTCATTTCCATCCAGCTCTTGCACCTGTTAAGATTGGTATCCTTCCACTTTCCAAGAAGCTTAACGAAGGTGCAGAGAAGATTTATGCTCAGCTTGCTAAGCACTACAACTGCGAATTTGATGATCGTGGAGCTATCGGTAAGAGATATCGCAGACAGGATGAGATCGGAACTCCATTCTGCGTAACATATGACTTTGACTCTGAGACAGATGGCAAGGTTACAGTAAGAGACAGAGATACAATGGAGCAGGAGAGAATTGCTATCAGCGATCTTGATGCATACTTTGCAGAGAAGTTTGAGTGGTAATTGGAATCTTTGGTAGATATAAAGGAGAGTTTTATGAAACAGTTTACAGCTAATGAGCTGCGTAAGGCTTGGAAGCAGTTCTATATAGATCGTGGACACGTAGATTGCGGTGCAGTTTCACTTGTATCTGACGGATCTACAGGTGTTATGTTCAACGTTGCAGGTATGCAGCCACTTATGCCTTACCTTCTTGGTAAGAAGCATCCTCTTGGAACAAGACTTTGCAATGTTCAGGGATGTGTACGTACTAACGATATTGATTCTGTTGGTGACAAGAGCCATGGTACCTTCTTCGAGATGATGGGTAGCTGGTCTTTGGGCGATTACTTCAAGAAGGAACGTTGCCAGTGGAGCTTTGAGCTTTTAACACAGCTCTTTGGATTCGACGCAGATCACCTTGCAGCTACTGTATTTGCAGGTGATGAGAACGCACCAAGAGACGAAGAGGGTGCTAAGTATCGTATCGAATCTGGATTTAAGCCAGAGAATATTTATTACCTTCCAGCTGAGGACAACTGGTGGGGACTTGAATATGGTCCATGTGGTCCTGATAGTGAGATGTTCTATGTTAAGGATATTCCAGATTGCGGACCAGACTGCGGACCTGGATGTCACTGTGGTAAGTACACTGAGATCGGTAACGATGTATTCATGCAGTATGAGAAGCACCATGATGGTAGCCTTACTCCTCTTACTCAGAAGAACGTTGATACTGGTTGGGGACTTGAGAGAATTCTTGCCTTCCTTAATGGCGTTGATGATGTATACAAGATTGATCTTCATGCACCAGTAATCGCTTATATTGAGAAGGAAAGCGGAATCAAGTACGACTCAGATGAGAAGACAACAAGATCAATGAGAATTCTTGCTGATCACACTCGTACTTCAGTAATGCTTATTGGTGATGAGGCTAAGCTTCTTCCATCTAACACAGGAGCTGGTTATATTCTTAGAAGACTTATCCGTCGTGCTGTTAGACACGCTAGAACTCTTGGTCTTAACAAAGAGCAGATCCTTGGCGTAGCTAAGATATACATTGATGAGTATAAAGAGAGCTATGAGCATCTTAACAAGAACCAGAAATTTGTTCTTACTGAGCTTGAGAGAGAAATCGTTCGTTTCGAGTCTACTCTTGAGAACGGTATGAAGGAATTCAAGAAGATTCTTGATAAGACTTCTGCTGCAGGCAAGAAGGAAATTGAAGGTAAGGATGCATTCTTCCTTTATGATACATTCGGATTCCCAGTAGAGCTTACAGTAGAGCTTGCTGAGGAAGAAGGCTTTACTGTTGACGAGAAGGGCTTTGCTGATGCTATGGAAGAGCAGAAGCAGAAGGCAAGAGATAATCAGAACTTCTCAGCTAACCTTACAACAGGCGCTGGCGTATTTGATGGTCTTGATGAGTCTGTTAAGGTAGAATTCCTTGGCTATGATGCACTTGGATGCGATGGCAGCATTGTTGCAATGGCTGGAGCTGAGGCTCTTGTTGATGAGCTTACAGAGGGTCAGCAGGGTACTATCATTACAGATAAGACTACCTTCTATGGCACAATGGGTGGCCAGGTTGGCGATATCGGTGAGATCCTTGGACAGAACGGATCTAAATTTGAGGTTCTTGAGACTGTAAAGGTTGCAGGCGGAAGAACAGCTCATGTTGGTAAGGTTGTATCCGGAAGCTTTAAGACTTCTGATAAGGTATCACTTAATGTAGATGCTGAGAACAGAGCTAAGACTTGTCGTAACCACTCAGCTACTCACCTTCTTCAGAAGGCACTGCAGGAGGTTCTTGGAGATAGCGTTGAGCAGGCTGGTTCATATCAGGATCCTGATAAGACAAGATTTGACTTTAGCTATCATCAGGCAATGACTGCTGAGGAGCTTCAGAAGGTTGAAGATATTGTAAATGCTAAGATTTTAGAGGCACTTCCAGTAGTTACTAAGGAAATGTCTATTGAAGAGGCTAAGAAGACTGGCGCTATGGCTCTCTTTGGTGAGAAATATGGCGAGACAGTTCGCGTAGTTAATATGGGAGATTTCTCAATAGAGCTTTGTGGTGGTACTCATGTTGCTAACACAAGCCACATCGGAATCTTCAAGATTGTATCTGAGAGCGGCGTAGCAGCTGGTGTTCGTCGTATCGAGGCTCTTACAGGAAGTAACGCAAGAGCTTATTACAAGAACACAGAGGCTAATCTTGCAGAGGCTGCTAAGACACTTAAGACTACACCTGCAGATCTTGTTGATCACATCAAGAAGCTTCAGGAAGAGCTTAAGGCACTTAAGAGCGAGAATGAATCTCTTAAGAGCAAGGAAGCTCAGGCAGCTCTTGGCGATGTAACAGATCAGGTTAAGGATGTTAACGGAGTTAAGCTTCTTGCTGTAGCACTTAAGGGTGTAGATATGAATGGTCTTCGTGATCTTGGTGACCAGATGAAGACTAAGCTTGGAGAGGGAGTAGTAGTACTTATCTCTGAGGCTGATGGCAAGGTTAACCTTGTTACTATGGCAACTGATGGAGCAATGGCTAAGGGAGCTCACGCAGGTAATCTCGTTAAGGCAATTGCACCTAAGGTTGGTGGAGGCGGCGGCGGTCGTCCTAACATGGCTCAGGCTGGTGGTAAGAACCCTGCAGGAATTGCAGATGCTATTGCTGAGGCTGAGACAGTACTTAAATCACAGATTGGTTAATAAGACTTATTAAAAATTTTGATAATTTTTGTCCTATTTATACAAAAATATGCTTGACGGGTTGAATTTTTATGATATAATTATTCATGTTATGTGAATCTTTAGGTTCTAATCATAATAAATAACCCAATCAGTCATGTACTTGAAGGGACTGAAGGGAGGGTAAGAGTAGAGATGTCAACAGTAGTAGTAAAAGAAAACGAGACTTTGGATAGCGCACTGCGTCGTTTTAAGAGAAGTTGCGCAAAGGCTGGTATCCAGCAGGAAATCCGTAAGAGAGAGCACTACGAGAAGCCTAGCGTAAGACGCAAGAAGAAGTCTGAAGCAGCAAGAAAGCGCAAATATAACTAAATCAAATTAAAAAAGTCCTTGGATTTTCCAGGGACTTTTTTCTTTGCTTTAAATCTGGTTTAAGAAAATATTCATTTGGTACACTACATGTGTTAAAATGTTTGAGTGCTTATAAATAAATGGGAAGAAGTTTTGTATGTGGATCTATATTATTATCGCAATTATAATACTGGCTGTGATAAGCGGCTTTGTAATCTATCATGATACCCATAGCTTTGTTGTTAGGGAGTATGAGGTTAAGACCAACAAGATAAAGGGTAATTATACCTTTGTTCTTTTATCAGATCTTCATGGATATGTATTTGGAGATGATAATGACAAGCTTATAGACCGTATCGATGAGATAAGGCCTGATGCTATCCTCTGTGCTGGTGATATGCTCACAGGCCAGATGAAAGAGGGCAAGGTTAACTATAAGCCAGGTTTAGATCTTTTAACCAATCTTGCATCTAAATATCCTGTATATTATGGAAATGGTAATCACGAGACCAAGACTAAGGAATTTACTAAGGAGTTTGGTAATTTCTTTGACAGATATAAGAGTATGCTTCTTAGAGGAAGAGTTAATGTTCTTGAGAACTACAGCATTCTTCTTGGCAATGAGAATATCAGAATAACAGGTCTTGATCTTGAGCTTGATTATTTCAGAAAAGTTATCAAGAAGAAAATGGATAGTGAGTATTTGGAGAAGCATATTGGAAAGGCTGATCCTAATATGTTCCAGGTACTTATTGCCCACAATCCTCAGTATTTTAAAGAGTATTCCAAGTGGGGAGCAGATCTGACAGTATCAGGTCATGTTCACGGAGGAATTGTAAGACTTCCTCTTATCGGAGGTGTTATTTCTCCAGCACTGGCTCTTTTCCCAAGATATGATGGCGGTAAGTATGTCAGGAATGGACGCACCATGATCCTTAGCAGAGGACTTGGTACTCATACGATTCATGTTAGAATGTTCAATCCAGGAGAGATTGATGTTATAAGGGTTTGTGAGGGTTAAAAATGTCATTGGAAGTTAAGCTTCAGGTGTTCGAAGGACCGTTGGATCTTTTGTTGCATCTGATCGATAAGAACCAGATTGATATCTATGACATTCCTATTGTTACTGTTACTGAGCAGTATATGGAATATATTAGAGCCATGGAGAAGGCTGATATGGACGTTACCAGCGAATTTCTTGTTATGGCCGCCACACTTATAGATATCAAGTGTAAGATGCTCCTTCCTAAAGAAGTTAATGAGGATGGAGAAGAGGAGGATCCAAGAGCTGAGCTTGTGGAGAAACTCCTCGAATATAAGATGTATAAGTATATGGCTTACGAGCTTAAGGACAGGCAGATGGATGCTGACCTTTCATATTTTAGGAGTAAGAATATTCCTAAGGAAGTAAGGGATTATGAAGCTCCACTTGATCTTGAGGGACTTATTGGAGATGCTACCCTGACCAAACTCAATGCTATTTTCCAGGATCTTCTTAAGAGACAGGAAGATAAGGTGGATCCTATCCGTAGTAAATTCGGTAACATCCAGAAGGAAGAGATAGATATGGACGCCAAGACCTTATATATCAAGGCGTATATTAGAGAGCATAGCAGATTTAGCTTTAGACAGCTGTTGGAAAAGCAGCATAGTAAGACAGAAATAATCGTCACCTTCCTTGTTATGCTTGAGGAGATCAAGCTTGGCGAGATAGAGATTGAACAGGAAGGAACCTTTGGCGATATCACAATTATTTCCAGAAAGGCAAGTTGATATTATGACAATCGAAGAAGGCGCTGCTGTAGTAGAAGCAATCCTTTTTACAATGGGGGACTCAGTTGAGCTTAGTGCTCTTTCCAAGGCAATGGAAACTGACGTTAAAGAAGTTAAGAAATATGTGGAGTATCTAAAAGAGAAATACCAGAAGGAAGATAGCGGAATAGGTATCATCGAGATCGAGAAGGCCGTTCAGCTTTGTACCAGAAAGGAAATGTACGAGTATCTTGTTAAGATAGCCAAGGCTCCTAAGAAGGCTGTACTTACTGATTCTCTTATGGAAACTCTTTCTATCATTGCTTACAAACAGCCTATTACAAGGCTTGAAGTTGAGAAGATAAGAGGTGTTAACTCTGATCACGCTGTTAACAGGCTTGTTGAGTTTGGACTGGTTCAGGAGCTTGGAAGACTTGATGCTCCAGGAAGACCACTTTTATTTGGAACAACTGAAGAGTTTCTTAGAAGCTTTGGAGTTAAGTCCCTTGAAGACCTTCCATCCATAGGAACTGTGCAGGTTGAAGAGTTTAAAGCTCAGGCCGAAGAAGAAGTGAATTTGAAATTGGATATTTAATTAAAAAATAATGGTGAGAATGCTGAATTTTTAGCATTCTCCCTTTTTTTTGTCTGCATTTATGGTATACTATAACATGACTTATGTTGCGGATTTATGTGATATTCGGAATAGTAAGGAAACTTTTACAATTTTCAGAATATCATATAGTTTAAAAAAATTCTCGGAGGTTAAACAAATGAGTAGTTCTTCACAAGCGAGTCAAAGAATCAATGCTTTGCTCGATGAAAACAGTTTCGTTGAAATTGGTGCTCTTGTGACAGCCAGAAACACAGATTTCAATCTGAAACAGGAAGAAACACCTTCAGACGGTGTAGTAACCGGCTATGGTGTTATTGACGGTAATCTGGTTTACGTTTATAGCCAGGATGCGTCAGTTCTTGGCGGATCTATTGGTGAAATGCATGCCAAGAAGATCGTTCGCCTGTATGAACTGGCAATCAAGACAGGCTCACCTGTAATCGGTCTTATCGATTCAGCTGGACTTCGTCTTCAGGAAGCAACAGATGCTCTTAATGCATTTGGCGAAATTTATCTTAAGCAGGTGGAGGCTTCCGGAGTTGTACCACAGATCACAGCTATTTTTGGTGCATGTGGTGGTGGACTTGCTTTGATTCCTTCAATTACTGACTTTACATTCATGGAGTCTGAGAAGGCTAAGCTTTTTGTTAATTCACCTAATGCCCTTGAGGGTAACTATAAAGAGAAGTGCGATACATCATGCGCTAAGTGGCAGAGCCAGGAAGTTGGCACTGTTGACGTGGTAGCTGATGAGGCTTCTATCTATACTCAGATTAGAGAACTTGTTTCTCTTCTTCCTTCTAACAATGAGGACGGCGATTCATATCAGGAGTGCGCAGATGATCTTAACAGAGCATGCGAGAATCTTGATGGTGCTGTAGCTGATCCTTCAATTATCGCAGGACAGATTTCAGATAACGGCGTATTCTTCGAGACAAAGAGAGATTACGCTAAGGATATGGTAACAGGATTTATCAGATTAAACGGCGCTACTGTAGGATTTGTTGCAAATCGTACAGCTGTTTTTGATGAAAATGGTAAGGAAGTTGAGAAGTTTGGCGATAAGCTTTCAGCTCATGCATGTGAGAAGGCAGCTTCTTTCGTTAACTTCTGCGACGCTTTTGATCTTCCTGTTCTTACACTTACAAATGCAACAGGCTTTGGCTCATCTAAGTGCGATGAGAGACATGTAGCTAAGGCAGCTGGAAGACTTGTATTTGCTCTTGCAAATGCTACAGTTCCTAAGGTTAACCTTATTACAGGCAAGGCATTTGGTAGTGCTTATGTAATCATGAATTCTAAGGCAATTGGCGCTGATGTAACAATTAGCTGGCCAGATGCTCAGATTGGAACAATGGATGCTAATCTTGCTGCTAAGATCATGTGCGATGGCAAGGATCCTGAGACAGTTTCTAAGGCTGCTAAGGATTATGCTGAGCTTCAGAACAACGTTAAGAGCGCAGCTGCAAGAGGCTATGTAGATGAGATCATCGAACCTGCTGATACAAGAAAGTATGTTATCGGCGCATTCGAGATGCTTTTCACAAAGAGAGATGAACGTCCTGCCAAGAAACATGGCACAGTTTAATGAAGGGAGCACTCAAAATGAAACATAAACTGTTAGTTTTGGGCGTTATGGTTACCAGTCTTCTTTCACTTACTGCATGCGCTGATACTACTAAGTACAACACAGTAGAGGGCAGCAAGTATACATCAGAGGTATTCACATCAGAGTGGATCAACGCTTACGTTGATGCTGTTGAGAATACAAACTTTGAGACATGGTATTTAGCAGGAGTTACACCTGATAATTTCCAGGATAAGCTCTACGATGTACTTGCAGTAGATGTAGAAGAATCAGAGGATGCGTTAAACAAGGCGGTAACTGTTAACGACGAATATTATGAAGTTAATAAATCCGGCTATACTAGCTGGTATAAGGCACTTAAGGATATAGGATTTAACTCTGAGAGCTCATTTGCAGAGGATATCTCAGTAGATGATGTTACTTATTATGTTAATAAGGATGGTCAGCTGGTAATTGAGGGTACTCTTCAGGGTACTAAGCATTCAGCTCTTATGGTCATCTATATGGACAACGAGAAGAATCCTACAGATATCGGTGTTACTGTTAACCTTTCCAAGGGTGAGAAGCTTGGCAATGCCGGACTTAACACACTCCTTGGTATGGGAATGGCATTCACTATCCTGATCCTTATTTCACTTATTATTTCTCTCTTCCCACTTCTTTTTGGTGCTAAGAAGAAAAAGAAGGTTAATGATCAGGAACTTGCTAAGACAGCTATGGACAACACCATTAGCCAGATTGAAGAGAAGGAAGACCTTTCATCTGACGCTGAGCTTGTAGCAGTTATTGCAGCAGCAATTGCAGCTTATGAGGGAAGCGCAGGCACTGATGGATTCCGTGTAAGATCTATTAGAAAAGTAAACACAAATTGGAAAAAATAAAAATGGCATCGAGCACGGAGAAGACAGTGCTCTATGAAAGGAGAAACAATGAAGAACTATACAATAACCGTTAACGGAAACGTATATGATGTAACTGTAGAAGAAGGCGCTGGTTCAGGAGTAGCTCCTGTAGCTTCAGCTCCTGTTGCTAAGGCTCCAGCAGCTCCTGCTAAGAAGGCAAGTGCTGGCGCAGGCTCTATCAAGATCACAGCTGGTGCAGCTGGTAAGGTTCTTAAGCTTAACGCATCTGTTGGACAGGCTGTTAAGAAGGGTGACACAGTTATCACTCTTGAGTCTATGAAGATGGAGATCCCTATGGTTGCTCCAGAAGATGGAACAGTTGCAAGCATCGATGTTGCTGCTGGTGATGCAGTTGAAGCTGGTGCAGTTCTTGCATCTCTTAACTAATGATCGGAGATAACAATCTAAGTTTTGATTAAAACAGAAATGAGGATGAAGAATGGATTACATAGTTAATACATTATCAAATCTCTGGTCACAAACAGCATTCACTACAATGACACTTGGCAATTACATCATGGTTGTAGTTGCACTTGCGTTCTTGTATCTTGCTATTGCAAAGGGATTTGAACCTTTACTTTTGGTACCAATTTCATTTGGTATGCTTCTGGTAAATATTTATCCAGATATTATGGCTAGCCCTGTAGGCGACGCCGCAGGTGGACTTCTTCATTACTTCTATATCCTTGATGAGTGGGCAATCCTGCCATCACTTATCTTCCTGGGTGTAGGAGCTATGACAGACTTCGGTCCCCTTATTGCTAACCCAATCAGCTTCCTTATGGGAGCTGGTGCTCAGTTTGGTATTTTTGCAGCTTACTTCATGGCTATTTTCTTCGGATTCAATGACCAGCAGGCAGCTGCAGTTTCAATCATCGGTGGAGCTGATGGCCCTACATCTATTTTCCTGGCATCTAAGCTTCATCAGACTTCAATCTTAGGACCTATTGCCGTTGCAGCTTATTCCTACATGGCTCTTGTTCCTATGATTCAGCCACCTATCATGAAGCTCCTTACAACTGATAGAGAGCGTAAGATCAGAATGCAGCAGCTTAGAGAAGTTTCTAAGCTTGAGAAGATTCTTTTCCCAGTTATCGTTACTATCGTTGTAAGTATGATCCTTCCTACAACAGCTCCTCTTATCGGTATGCTGATGCTTGGTAACCTCTTTAGAGAGTCTGGAGTTGTTCGTCAGCTTCAGGAGACAGCTTCTAACGCACTTATGTACATCGTAGTTATCCTTCTTGGTACATCTGTTGGTGCTACAACAAGTGCTGAGGCTTTCCTTAACTGGACAACACTTATCATCGTAGGTATGGGACTTGTTGCATTCATGTTTGGTACAGCTGCAGGATGTCTTCTTGGTAAACTCCTTTGCTTCATTACAAAGGGCAAGATCAATCCTCTTATCGGTTCAGCTGGTGTATCTGCCGTGCCTATGGCTGCCCGTGTTTCACAGAAGGTTGGTGCAGAGTATGATCCTTCCAACTTCCTTTTGATGCATGCTATGGGACCTAACGTTGCCGGCGTTATCGGTACAGCCGTTGTTGCTGGTACATTCATGGCGGTATTTGGAGTTTAATTTAGAAATTTAATCTATTTAAATCATAGAAAGGAAATAATAGATATGGCAGATTTACAGAAAAAACCAGTTCGTATCAATGAAACTGTACTTCGTGATGCACATCAGTCACTTATCGCTACTAGAATGCCTACCGAAGTTATGTTACCAATCATTGATACAATGGATAAGGTTGGATATAACGCAGTAGAGTGCTGGGGTGGTGCTACATTTGATTCCTGCATGAGATTCCTTAAGGAAGATCCATGGGAGAGACTTCGTAAGCTTCGTGATGGCTTTAAGAACACAAAGCTTCAGATGCTCCTTCGTGGACAGAACATTCTTGGATACAAGCACTATCCAGATGATGTTGTAGAGTATTTCGTACAGAAGTCAATCGCAAACGGTATTGATATTATCCGTATCTTCGACTGTCTTAACGACCTTCGTAACCTTGAAGCTTCAGTTAAGGCTTGTAAGAAGGAAGGCGGACATGCTCAGATCGCTCTTGCTTACACACTTGGTGATGCATATACAATGGATTATTGGATGAACATCGCTAAGGATATTGAGAACATGGGTGCAGATTCAATCTGTATCAAGGATATGGCAGGACTTCTTCTTCCTTACGAGGCAGAGAAGCTTGTTAAGGCTCTTAAGAGCGCTACATCACTTCCTATCGACCTTCATACACACTATACATCTGGTGTTGCAAGCATGACATACATGAAGGCAGCTGAGGCTGGTGTTGATATCATCGACTGTGCTATTTCTCCATTCGCACTTGGTACATCACAGCCTGCTACAGAGGTTATGGTAGAAGCATTCAAGGGACAGCCTTTCGAGACAGGTCTTGATCAGAAGCTTCTTGCTAAGATTGCTGATCATTTCAGACCATACAGAGAAGAGTGCCTTGCTAGCGGACTTATGGATCCTAAGGTTCTTGGTGTTAACATCAAGACTCTTATGTATCAGGTTCCTGGCGGTATGCTTTCTAACATGGTTTCACAGCTTAAAGAGCAGAACGCAAGCGATAAGTACGATACAGTGCTTGAGGAGATCCCACAGGTTCGTAAGGACTTCGGTGAGCCACCTCTTGTAACACCTTCTTCACAGATCGTTGGTACACAGGCTGTTATGAACGTACTTATGGGTGAGAGATATAAGGTTGCTACTGACCAGACTAAGGACCTTCTTGCTGGTGAGTATGGTAAGACAATTAAGCCTTTCAACCCAGAAGTTCAGAAGAAGATCATTGGCGACAGAGAAGTTATCACCTGCAGACCAGCTGATAAGCTTGCTCCTGGCCTTGATAAGTTCGAGAAGGAAGTTGCTCAGTGGAAGCAGCAGGATGAGGATACTCTTTCCTATGCATTGTTCCCACAGGTTGCTACAGACTTCTTCAAGTATCGTTTAGCTCAGCAGACATCAGTTGATGTATCTGCAGCAGATACTAAGAACGGAGCTTATCCAGTATAATATAGCTATTTTAAAGACTTAGATGCGCTTTGCATCTAAGTCTTTTTTTATATTTGAAGGCCTCTATTTTACCGCAAATTCATAAAAATTTTATCATTAATGTGATAAAATTATAGTATGAATGAGTATAGAAGACATAGGTCAGATCAATTTAATCGAAAACCGGTTGATATCGGCAACAGGCAGGTTCGAGAGCTTCGAAAAAACGAGTTCAAGAATAGAACTTTACTTGCCCTTGACGAAGTTGGAGGCTATCGAATTCGACCTGGTTTTTACTATGCAAACGGCGCCACTAACCTTAATGACGGCGTTAATTTTACTGTGTACTCAAATGGAGCTACGCAGATAACACTATGTCTTTTTAAAAGAGGTGAAAAGAAGCCATTCACAGAGATACCATTTCCTGATTCCTACAGGATAGGAAAGGTCTATTCAATGATAGTATTTGGTCTGGATATTGAGAATCTGGAGTACTGTTATAGAGCAGACGGCAAATGGGAGCCTGAGAATGGTCTTTTATTTGATAAAAACCACCTTCTTTTGGATCCATATGCAAAGGCAGTATCCGGACAACGTATCTGGGGCCAGAGCCCTAATAAAGAGGGTGCCTACAGAGCCAGAGTTGTAAGAGATAACTTTGAGTGGAATGACACAACCTCACTTAATACACCAATGTGCGATTCTATCATTTATGAAATGCATGTAAGGGGCTTTACTATGAGCCCTACTTCTGGTGTTAAGTGCAGAGGAACCTTTGAGGGAATCCTTGAAAAGGTTGAGCACCTTAAAAAACTTGGTATCACAGCAGTCGAGCTGATGCCTATATTTGAGTTTGATGAGACCAGGGATAAAAGAGAAGTAGGTGGAAAGACCCTTCTGGATTACTGGGGCTATAACACCATTAGCTTTTTTGCCCCTAATACAAGCTATGCCTCCCAGTCAGAGTACAACAAAGAGGGTGTAGAGCTTAAGAACATGATCAAGATCCTCAAGGACAATGGAATTGAGGTCATTCTTGATGTTGTATTTAACCATACAGCAGAAGGTAACGAGAATGGACCATTTGTCTCCTTTAAGGGACTTGATAATAATATCTATTATCTTTTAACTCCTCATGGTCAGTATTACAACTTCAGTGGCTGCGGCAATACTATGAACTGTAATCATCCTATGGTTCAGGAATTCATAGTTAACTGCCTTAGATACTGGGTTGAAGAGTATAGAGTAGACGGATTTAGATTTGATCTTGCAAGTATTCTTGGAAGAGATCAGGATGGTTCTCCTATGGAAAGACCTCCTCTTATCCAGAGACTTGCCTATGATCCGCTTCTTGGTAATATCAAGCTTATTGCGGAGGCTTGGGACGCAGGCGGAATGTATCAGGTTGGTAATTTCCCTGCCTGGAAGAGATGGGCTGAGTGGAATGGTAAGTATAGAGATGACATCAGGTCCTTCCTTAAGGGCGATATTTGGGCTGCTCCTGATGCGGTTCGTAGAATTACCGGATCTATGGATATGTATGGCGGTTCTTACCTTGGCTATGAGTCTTCAGTTAACTTCATTAACTGTCACGATGGCTTTACCTTGTATGACATGTACGCATACAATGACAAGCACAACGAAGCCAACGGCTGGAATAATACTGATGGAGCCAACGATAACAGGAGCTGGAACTGCGGCGTAGAAGGTGAGACTTCTGATGTTTATATCAATGACCTTAGATTCAGGATGATGCGCAATGCCATAACTGTGCTTATGTGTTCCCGCGGAACGCCTATGATCTACGCTGGGGATGAGTTTGGCAACACTCAGTTTGGCAATAATAACGCCTACTGTCAGGACAATGAGATTTCCTGGCTTGACTGGACATACCTTGAGAAGAATAAGGCTTTCTTTGACTTCTATAAGAGTGTTATTCACTTTAGAAGAAAGCATCCTGCTATAAGAAAAGACCTAAAGCCTGCAAGCTGCGGCCTGCCATTTATTTCAGTTCATACTGAGAATCCGGACAACGGCAATATTACAACGGATTCAAGGGTTATCTGCGTCAGATATGCAGGATTTGTTAAGCAGAAGGGCCACGACGATATTGTTTATCTTGCCATTAACGTATTCTGGGAAGATATACAGATCACGCTTCCTAATCCACCAGAGGGCGCTTATTGGGCTCTTTGTGTTGATACAGGAGATGAGACCGGCAAATACTTCTATAATAGACCAAAGCCTCTTACATGGAGAAATAAGACCTTAAAAGCACGAAGTGTGAGCGTATTCATTGCATCGTATGGAGCAGAATATGGCGGCTGATGATAAGAAAGAAGTGGATAATTTCATAGTTGGCGGGTTCGAGTTTCTGACAGAGGGTGATGCCCAAAAGGCCCAGATGGACCTTTCCAAGATCAATCTCTTAAAGGCAAGGGCAAAGGCTGTTCGTCCCAAAGAAATAAAGGCTGTCTACGATAAGGCTATTGAAAACAAGATCTTTAAGACCCCCATTGGCTGGATGTATCTGGCCTACATGAGGGAGCACTTGTTGGAAAGTGGCTTTACTGAAGATGACCTTATTCCCATACCTATTTCTATTCCAATGGTAAGACATTCTGCCATG
The DNA here is from genome assembly GCF_000622085.1 of Butyrivibrio proteoclasticus P6B7. Taxonomy (GTDB): domain Bacteria; phylum Bacillota; class Clostridia; order Lachnospirales; family Lachnospiraceae; genus Butyrivibrio; species Butyrivibrio proteoclasticus_A. Next base: position 16,786 of record NZ_JHWL01000005.1, on the reverse strand, counting down.
GAGAATCTCACTGTTAAGCAGAGAATTAAACATGTAGAAGAAAAAGAAAAGACTGATTTTCCCAAGATCTTTTCTTTTATTCTTAATATAGTTTTGTTCCTGTTAGTGATAGGAATGTTCGTGGTAGCATTCACCAGTGAGAACGATAATATAATAAATTATAAGAAAAATGTCACAAATAGGTATGCTTCCTGGGATGAAGACCTTAAAGCACGGGAAAAAGCAGTCAGAGAAGCTGAAAAAAAGCTTGGCATAACTGACACTTCAAGTTATTATGAGGATACAGACATAAGTAACCAGGAGGAGTGACATAATGGAAAATCTGAAAATATTAGTAGTTGATGACGAGAGCAGAATGCGTAAGCTTGTCAAAGACTTTTTAATCAAGGATGACTATGTTGTTCTCGAAGCAGAGGATGGTGAAAAGGCTCTGGATATGTTTTACGAGGATCCAGACATAGCCCTTATTATATTAGATATTATGATGCCTAAGAAGGATGGCTGGGAGGTATGCAGAGAGATTCGAAGAGAATCCAAGGTACCGATCATTATGCTTACAGCAAAGGCAGAGGAAAGAGATGAGCTTCTTGGCTTTGAGCTTGGTGTAGATGAATACATTTCCAAGCCATTTAGCCCTAAGATCCTTGCAGCCAGAGTTTCAGCTATTCTTAGAAGAACAACCATGGCTGCCAACAATCAGGTAATGGAAGTTGGAGGAATTACCGTTAACAAGGTTGCACATAGTGTAATGGTTGATGGAAAAGAGATAGAGCTTAGCTACAAGGAGTTTGAGTTATTATCGTTCTTCTTTGAGAATAAGGGAGTAGCTCTTTCTAGAGAAAAAATCCTTAATAACGTATGGAACTACGATTATTTCGGAGATGCACGTACCATCGATACCCATGTTAAAAAGCTTCGTGGTAAGCTTGGCGAGAAAGGTGATATGATCAAGACCATCTGGGGAATGGGGTATAAGTTTGAAGAACTCGGAAAATAAATTCGGCAAATCAAATAAGACACATTCTATACGAGTTGATATCAGCCTTTTGTTCATCATCACCATGGCGGGAACCTTTATATTCTGCTTTATGGTCAATCTCTTTTTCATGGAAGACTTCTATGTTCAGAATAAGAGAGAGGTTATCCTGGCTGCCTATCAGAGCATTGAGGCCGCAATAGCCAATGGTGACGTAACATCAGAAGAATTTGGTAATGAGATTTCTCACATCTGTGAGCGATATAATATCGAGATGATAATTCTTGATGCGGATTCTAAGACCGTCAGATCCTCATCAAGTAACTCGGAGCTTCTTGGTAAGATTCTGTGGGAGAATATGATTAGTCCCACAAGCGGTAATATCATGGAGCCCCGTACAATCCTTGAAAAGGGTGAGACATATACTCTTCAGCTTGATATAGAAAAGACTACAGGCAGAAGATATCTTGATATGTGGGGAATTGTTGGAAACGGTAACCTGGTACTTCTTCGTGCTACAATGGAAAGTATCAGAGATAACGTTACTATTTCCAATACCTTTATGATTTATGTTGGTATCATAGCGGTTTCAGTGGGTTCTGTTATTATCCTTTACATTTGTAAAAGAATTACCGACCCTATCAAACAGCTATATCTGGTTTCAGATGAGATGAAAAAGCTCAACTTTGAAGCCAAGTATACCAGGGAGACAGAGAGAAGGACTGAGATCGACGTTCTTGGTGAAAACATGAACGATCTGTCTGAGACTCTGGAGTCCACCATCAAGGAGCTTAAGACTGCCAACCTTGCTCTCATGCAGGATATTGAGAAGAAGGAGCATATAGACGAGATACGTAAGGAATTCTTATCCAACGTATCCCACGAGCTTAAGACACCTATCGCTCTTATTCAGGGCTACGCAGAGGGCCTTAAAGAGGGCATTATAGACGACGAAGATAATAAAGAGTTTTACTGTGAAGTAATTATGGATGAAGCATCTAAGATGAACATCATGGTTAAGAAGCTTCTGACACTTAATCAGCTTGAATTTGGCAACGATTCTTCCAATATGGATCGTTTTGACATAGTAGAAATGATAAAGAACTACATCAAATCTGCAGAGCTTTTGGCTAAGCAGAAGGATGTAGTGGTTAAATTCGATGATTCTAGATCCATCTATGTATGGGGCGATGAGTTCAAGATTGAAGAGGTCCTTCAGAACTACTACAGTAACGCCCTTAACCACATCGATGGTGAGAGAATAATAGAGATCAAGGTTACAAGACTTGAGAACCGTGCAAGGATCTCAGTTTTTAATACAGGTAAGCCTATCCCTGAGGAAAGCATTTCCCATATCTGGGAGAAGTTCTACAAGGTTGATAAGGCTAGGACCAGAGAATACGGTGGAAGTGGCGTAGGCCTTTCTATCGTTAAGGCTATTATGGAAGGTATGCATCAGAAGTACGGCGTCAAGAATTTCGATAATGGAGTTGAGTTTTATTTCGAACTGGAGACTAAATAGTAGTTTGTATCCTAAAAGAGGACAATCTTATGAGGGGAAAAAAGTATTTAGTAGCTTCAATTGTAATTGGAACGACACTTGTATGCAGCGCCTGTGGCAGCTCTTTACCAGATCTTACTGAGGAAGAGTACAACCAGACCATCGAGTACGCTGCTGGAATTCTCATGAAGCATTCCAACAACGAACAGGAGAGACTGGTGTACGTTGATCCTGAGGCGGTGGAAAAAGAAAGAGAAAGAAAAGCTGAGCGTGAAGCCATCAGAGAGGCCAATCTTAAAGAGCTGCAGGAAAAGCAGAATGCAGCCATGGAAGAGGAACAGCGCCTTGAAGAGGAGCAGCAGGCTGAACAAGAAAGAGAAGATGAATCAGCAGTAGATGAGTCATCTCTTGATAATAGTGGTAATATAGAAGATGAAGCGACCCAGGCTACATCTAAGGATTCAGAGGATGAATCTTCCACTATGGAGGCAAATACCAAGGATACTACCGGAAGCGAAGAGACTTCAGAGACGGAGGAGAACAATACCAGTAACAGCAGCAAGGACTCAGGTTCTAGTAGCTCTGCCGTTACTGTAACCTCAGATGATTCACAGGAGCTTCAGAGTAATATCTTTATATCCTACGATGGATACTCAATTTCCAGCCATTATCCTGAGAGCTCAAAGAGCTATGTTATAAATGCGGATAAGGGCAGAAAGCTATTAGTGCTTCGTTTTGACCTCTATAATGCAGCTTCATCAGCACAGCAGGTCAATATGTACAGTAAGGGACTGACCTTCCAGGTTTCTGTAAACGGCAAGAAGCTTGGATATACATCGGTTACAGTTCTTCCTAATGACCTTTCAACCTATTTGGGATCGGTGGATTCCAAAGCCCACGAAAGCCTTGTGCTTCTTATGCAGATTGATGAAGACACTGCAACATCTATAAAGACTATAGAGATGACTGTCACAATGAATGGCAAGGAGCAGACAGTTAATCTTAAATAAATACATTGGAGGGGGATATGGTACACATTATTTCAGACAGCACATGCGACCTTTCACATGAACTTGTTACTAAGTACAATATTGTAATTCTGCCACTTTATGTAAGACTTGGGGAAGAGGAATTTTTAGATGGAGTAAATATAACTCCTAAGGACATTTACGACTGGTCTGATAAGAATGAAGAGACACCTAAGACAGCAGCTCCAAGCATTGAAGATATATCTAACATTTATAAGAAATATCCAGGAGATGAGTTCATTGTTTTCACCATCTCATCTTCTATGTCAGCCTGCTTTAACAACTGTAGATTAGCAGCAGATTCTCTGGATATCTCAGATAAGTGCCATATTATCGACTCCATGAATCTTTCAACAGGAATTGGCCTTATGGTCCTTAGAGCAGCTGAGCTTGCAAACGAGGGTAAGAGCGCTTCTGATATAGAAAAAGAAATCCTTAATATGCGAAGCAGGGTAAGAGCCAGCTTTGTGATTGATACCCTTGTTTATCTCCACAGAGGAGGCAGATGCTCATCAGTTGCAGCCTTGTTTGGAACAGCTCTTAAGCTTCACCCAAGGATAGCAGTATCAGACGGAGCCATGTCTGCGGAAAAGAAATATAGAGGACTTCCTAAGAAATATATTATGGACTACGTAAAAGACATGGAGGATTCCCTTAAGAAGGCAGATAGAAAAAGAGTATTTATAACTCATTCAGGCTGTGATAAAGAGATTGTTAATCAGGTTAGAGAATATCTTGAAAGTCTCCATGTATTTGATGAGATACTTGAAACCAGAGCAGGAAGCGTTGTTTCTTCACATTGCGGACCTGGAACACTTGGAGTTCTTTTTGTAGAGTAATCATGGAATAATAATATTGGGATAATAATAAACCCGCATTTTTCCAACTGGAAGAATGCGGGATCTTTTTATTTTATACTTCTGCTTGCCATCTGAAGCTGCTTTGGAGATTGTCCAACATGCTTTGAAAAGGTTCTGGAAAAGTTGGAGTAGTTGTTAAAGCCAGCCATAAAGCACACATCGCTTGGGGAAAGACCCTCCTTAAGTAGCTTACAGGCCAGGGCTATCTTTTTTGCAATAATGTATTGTTGAATGGAAAGGCCTGAAAACTTCTTAACACAGCGCGAAATGTAGGTTCCGTTGTGATGAATAGCCTTTTCAAGGTCTGAAAGAGTGATCTCTTCTGTAAGATGCTTGTCTATGTATTCAAAGGTCTTACTGACTATATCAGGCAGCATCTCAGGATAAGCCATGTTGGGATTATCCTTGAAGTGATTTGTGATCTTTACCATGATCAGCTTAAGATATGCGTCCTTTAAGATATCAGAGCCACTGGTAGGATGGATGATATTCTTTTGAAGCTCCTGACAGTAAAGTTTGATTTCATCCAGCTCTTCTTCATCAAGATGGGTTGTATGAAGAGAGGTGTCATTGTCTTCGTAAGGCTCAAAGCATGTTCTGAGCTTCATCTTGTTGGTAGAAGCCTTCTTTAATAGCTCATCATTAACATTGATGACTATTCTGTCGTATCTGCCAGGTGTGAGAATGTCGGCAGTGTGGAATACGTACTGCGGAATAAAGCCTATATCACCTCTTTTTAAAACTCTTCCTGAGTACTCGGTATACAGATTAAGCTCCCCGTCCAATACTATCAGTATCTCATGGCAAAAATGGTTATGCATATCATCTGTGGTATCAAATGGCGCATCAATCGTCTTGACCTCACAGATAAGATCCCCATTTACAGCCATGAATTTCTTAGCACAAGTTCTTTTTGTCATGTGGCTCCCCTCTTGCCCCCAACAGGCCTTGATGTATCTACAATAGCAAATACAAACTACCTGAATATAGCATAAAGCAATAACTGTGCATATACAATATGTTTACTTTGCACAAAACGACAATTATTTGATTTTAAATGAGTAAATCACGCAATAATTTCACTGAAAGTTAATAATTTCACGTACTTTTGTCATACAAAAAATCATTTTGCGCAAAGTTTATATGCGCACAGGTGTAAGAATCGCTATGGCATTAGTGTTATATTTACATCAACGGGGAGGTGCATCGTGAGAAACGAATTGGGGAATTCAAAAAGCTTTTCTAAAACTCTGGGGAAAATCTGGAACTACAAATGGATATATTTAATGCTGGTACCTGTAATCACCTACTACGTACTCTTTAAATATATACCAATGTACGGTATCACAATCGCGTTTAAGGACTATAACGTATTTAAGGGGATTACAGCAAGTCCATGGTGCGGTTTCGATGTTTTTTCCAAAATCTTTAAAAGTAAAAACTTCTGGAATGCGATCAGAAATACTTTGGTGCTTAACTTTGCCACTTTGTTTGTGAGCTTTCCGCTTACCATCATCGTGTCACTTATGCTCAACGAAGTAAGAAACAAGCATTTCAAAAAACTGACACAGTCAGTTCTTTATCTTCCACATTTCATTTCATGGGTAGTAGTAGCAGGAATCGCAACTAACCTGTTCTCCATGACAAATGGAAGTATCAACAGAGCCATTGAGAATGTGGGAGGATCACCAATTCCATTTATGAGTAATAACGGATGGTGGATCTTTACTTACGTAGTATGTAACGTATGGAAGGAGATCGGTTGGGGAACAATCATCTATTTGGCTGCTCTTACAGGCGTTGATGAGACTATGTACGAGGCTGCTTACCTTGACGGAGCAACCCAGTTCCAGAGACTTATCTACATCACACTTCCATCAATTAAATCAGTTATTGTTACAATGCTGATCCTTCAGATTTCCAAGATGATGTCCATCGGCCTGGACGCACCACTTCTTCTTGGTAACAAGAAAGTCATGGAAGTCTCTGAGGTTATCAGTACCTATACCTACAGAATTGGTATTGAAAAGGCTAAGTACAGTGATTCAACTGCCATAGGTCTTTTCCAGTCTGTAATCAATATCATCATTTTGTTTGTCGCTGATAAATTTGCAAAAGCCATTGGCGAAGACGGAATTATTTAAGGAGGACAGACAGGATGAGATCAAAAAAGATTACACCAGGACTTATTGTAAATGACATACTGCTGGCGATACTGGCTTTCATATGTTTATATCCTTTCCTAAACGTGCTTGCTTACTCAGTCAGTGGTTATAATGCAGTTCTTTCAGGAAGAGTTACTTTCTATCCAATAGATTTTAACGTGGATGCTTACAGGCAGATCCTTGGTAAGACCCAGATCTGGATGGCCATGAAGAACACAGTGTTCATCACCGTGGCAGGTACAGCCCTTAGCCTTGTGCTTACAATATTGGCTGCCTTCGCTCTTTCAAGAAAGGATCTGCCAGGCAAATCATTCTTTACAGCGTTTATTCTTTTTACAATGTACTTCAGTGGTGGAATGATTCCTACATTCCTCACAGTAAAGAACTTAGGACTGTTTGATACAGCCTTTGCACTTTTTGTTCCTCAATCAATTAACGTATTTAACTTCATTGTTATGAGGACGTTTTTCAAGAACATACCTGAGAGCTTGGAAGAAGCAGCAAGAATTGATGGAGCTTCCTACATGAAGGTCCTTAACAAGATCATTCTTCCATTATCAGTACCGATCATAGCTACAATGGGTCTTTTCTACGCTGTTAGCTATTGGAACACATACTTTGATGCTCTCATTTATATCCAGAAGCCAGAGCTTTACACACTTCAGCTTAGACTTCGAAGCCTTCTCTTCGGCGAAGAGCTTAACAACTCCAATGCCAATGCAGAGGGTATTGGAACACAGGTAATGAGCCAGTCTCTTAAGATGGCTACAGTGGCAGTGTCCACCATTCCTATTCTTATTATTTATCCATGGCTTCAGAGATATTTCGTTAAGGGAGTCATGATCGGTTCAGTTAAGGGTTAATTATTTTGGGGGTAACTATTTGCCGTGTAAGTAGGCGCGCACTTACAGGCATCAAAATTATAAAAAGAAAGGGAAAATTATGAAAAACAGAGTATTGGCTACTTCAATGGCATTTGTGCTTGCATCATCCATGTTATTTGGATGCACCAAGACAGCATCACAGCCTGAATCTAGCGGGGGAGATTCAACTGGTCAGACACAGACATCCACTGATAACGGTGGCTCCACAGAGCAGGCAGCAAGTAAGTATCAGACAACCTATGGTTCCAAGCAGTTTGATAACGTTACTATCACAGTCGAGCTTTTCGACAGAAGTAACGCTCCTGACGGCTCAACAATCACAGAGAATAAGTGGACAGAGTACGTTAACGAGCAGATGAACAAGGTTGGTATCACAGTTGAATTCGTTCCAGTTCCAAGATGGGATGAGGTTACCAAGATGCAGGCTATGGTTGCATCTCAGACAGCTCCTGACCTTACTCTTACTTATACCTATGCTTATGCAGAGGATTATTACAACCAGGGCGGTACCTGGGATCTTTCAGAATTCATCGATGGTGCTGATCAGGCACTTAACATGAAGCAGTACCTTGGCGAAGAAGTTATGAACATCGGAAGAAATGAAGGCGGAGAACTCTACGGAATCGTAGCTAAAAGAGCTACCACAGCAAAGAGTAACTTCTTCATCAGAAAGGACTGGCTTGATAAGCTTGGCCTTGATATTCCTACAAACCCAGATGAGCTCTTTAACTGTCTTGATAAGATGGTTCATGAGAACCCAGATGGACTTACAGGTGTTTCCGGTGCCATTATCTGGAACGGCTGGAACCTCAAGCAGGTATTCTCAAAGCTTGCTGGCGATCCTGCTAAGTTTGCAGTAAGCGGCGGTGGTGAGGATGTTATCCAGGATTACTATGATCCAGGTATGTATGATTACTACCAGTTCCTTAACAAGTTGTACAACGCTGGTATTCTTCATCAGGAATACTACAACCTTGCAGAAGATGACTTCAAGAGCCAGATCGTTACTGGTAACCTTGGATTCTGTGAGTACAGTGTAAACGGTAACGTTGACGTTCTTCGTGGTTCACTCTTAAAGACACTTAAAGAGAACGTTCCAGATGCAGACTTCGTTTCAATCCCTCAGTTTGCAAACGTTAACGACGGACAGGTTTATTCTGCAGCATATGGCGCAGGCGGACTTATTGCATTCTGCCCTAAGACAGCTGATGAAGAGACAGTAGAAGCTTGTATGACATATCTTGACTGGATGTGCACACAGGAAGGTGGTTTCGTTCTTTACCACGGCTTCGAAGGCGAGCACTATGATATGGTTGATGGCGTTCCTGTAGTTAAGGATGCTGAGTACAACGCACAGGATAAGGACTGGATCAGAACTGACCTCTTTATCGTAGGTAACCAGGGTTACTTCGAGACAGTAGATGACTTCAACAAGTGCACATCTAAGGAAGCTCCTGGATATGAGGATTACGTAATTCAGAACTATGAATACGCTCTTGCAGGAACACTTAACCACGACTCCTCATACACATCACCTTCTACATCAGATCTTATTACAGACCTTAACATTGCAAAGGATGATTATCAGGTTAAGATGATCACCTGCGCACCAGAAGAGTTCGACAGCATGTACAACGAATACATGGAAGAGCTTAAGAGTATTGGAATCGATACAATCATTGAGGAAAGAGAAGCTTATTACGGAGTAAACTAAACTACTAATAATATGGGAAACAGTTCATCTGTTTCCCATATTTCTAAATGGGGACAAATATGGACAAGAAAGATGGTATGAACTACGCACCAAAAGGGAAACCAGCCAAGGTCGTTAACGAAGGGGAATTTGTTATAGCAGCCATAGCCTTAGACCATGGCCATATATACGGAATGTGCAACGGACTGGTGGAAGCAGGTGCAACACTTAAGTGGGTATACGACAGAGATGTTAAAAAAGCTGAAGCCTTTCAGAAGGCCTATCCTGGAGTACAGATAGCTGACTCTGAGGACACAATCTTAAACGACCCGGAGGTTAAGCTGGTCTGCGGAGCAGCAGAGACCTGGAAAAGATGCGATCTGGGAATACGAGTAATGGAGCATGGAAAGGACTACTTCACAGACAAGGCTCCTCTTACAACTTTGGATCAGCTTGAAAGGGCAAAAGAGACAGTTAAAAAAACCGGAAAGAAATACATGGTCTACTACAGTGAAAGAATCCATGTAGAATCCGCAGTATTTGCAGGACAATTAGTGGAAGAGGGAGCGATCGGAACTCCAATCCATGTTGACGGCTTTGGACCACACCGGGTTGGAAATCCTAAGGGACGTCCCGACTGGTTCTTTGAAAAAGAAAAATATGGAGGAATCCTTTGCGACATAGGATCCCATCAGATAGAGCAGTTTCTTTTTTACTGCAATGTTAAGGATGCTCAGGTTGCCTATAGCGAAGTTGGAAACTTTGGACATCCTGAATATCCTGAGCTTGAGGACTTTGGCGATGCCATAATTGTAGGCGATAATGGCACATCACAGCACTTTAGAGTGGACTGGTTCACTCCAGATGGCCTTTCAACCTGGGGAGATGGAAGGACCATAATCCTTGGAACAGAAGGCTATATCGAGATCAGAAAGTACGTAAACATCGGAACAGGCGATGGTACAACTGATCACGTATTCCTGGTTAACAAAGCTGGCGAGCAGCACTTTGAGGTGGCTGGAAAGGTAGGATACCCATTCTTTGGTCAGCTGATCCTTGACTGCATTAACAGAACAGAAAACGCCATGACTCAGGACCATGCCTTTAAAGCCGCTGAGCTCTGCGTAAAGGCTGAGCTTGCCGCTAAGACGATCGGATTCAATAAGTGAGGAAAACACATGATTAAAGTAGCAATAGTTGGAACCGGCAATATTTCCAATATGCATATAAATGGTCTTCTGGAATTCAAGGACAGGTGCAAGATAGTAGCTCTTTGCGACATTTATCCGGAAAAAGCCGAGAAAATCAGGGATAAGTATGATCTTGGGAGCGATGTAAAGATATTTAAGAGTCACACCGAAATGCTTGATTCAGATGTGGACTTTGACGTGGTGCACGTATGCACACCTCCCTATGTCCATGCCTCCATCAGCATCGATTGTATGAATAAAGGCAAGAACGTCCTTGTGGAAAAACCCATGGCAGCCAGCGTAGAAGAATGCGATCAGATGCTGGAAGCAGAGAAAAGAAATAACGTAACCCTTGGAGTTATTGCCCAGAACAGATTCAGAAACGGCGTCTACAAGCTTAAGAAGATTGCTGATTCAGGACTTGCCGGTAAAATTTGCCTTGCCAGAGTCGACTCCCAGTGGTGGCGTGCACACTGCTACTACGACCTTTGGTGGAGAGGAACCTGGGAAAAGGAGGGCGGCGGCCCAACCCTTAACCATGCAGTTCATCACATTGACATGCTTAACTGGATCGAGGGTAAGAGCCCTGTGGAAGCCACAGCAGTCCTTACCAACGTTATGCACGACAACGCTGAAGTTGAGGACCTGTCCCTGGCCTGCGTTAAATATGAGGATGGCTCCATCGCAGAGATCCTTTCATCTGTAGTCAGCCACGGCGAAGAGCAGGGCATAACCCTCCAGTGCGCCGACGCTAAGATCTCCATGCCCTGGAACGCCAAGGCAGAAGTTGGAATGGACAACGGCTTTCCTACTGACAGTCACAATCAGGAGCTTCTTAAGAAGCTTAATGACTACTACGACAACATACCGGACCTTAAGTACGAAGCTCACACCGGCGAGATAGACAACTACCTCTCCGCCATCGAAAGTGGCACCAGACCACTTATAACCGGAGAAGATGGTAAAAGAACTATCGAACTAATAACAGCAATCTACGTAGCAGGCTTTGAGAAAAGAACTATTTCTTTACCTATTACAGAAGACTCCAAGTACTATAAGACTGGCGGAATCGTAAATAACGCCATCCACTTCTATGAAAAGAAATCCTTTGTTGAAAACTTTACAGAGGAAAAAATCACAGTTGGAAACTATTGATCAGAGGTTAACATGGTTAGATACGGCATAATTGGAATAGGGAACATGGGAAGCGCCCATGCAAAGGCTCTTTATGAGGGGAAAATTGATAGTGCCACTCTTACGGCTGTTTCAGATACAAATATAGACAGACGTACCTGGGCACAAAACGAATTTGGCGCGGGCACTGCAGTGTTCGAAGACTACGAAAGCCTACTTACATCAGGCCTTGTGGATGCAGTCATCATCGCAACACCCCACTATTCCCATCCTGACATTGCTAAAAGAGCTTTCAAAGAAAACCTTCACGTACTTATTGAGAAACCTGCAGGCGTGGACACTAAATCCGTAAAGGAGATGAACCGTGTTGCCATGGAAAGCGGCAAAGCCTTTGGCATCATGTTCAATCAAAGAACCGACGCCCTCTTTGGCGCTCTCAAATACTATGTGGAACTAGGACTTCTTGGTGAAATAAAGAGATTCAACTGGATCATTAACAACTGGTACAGGACTCAGGCTTACTATGAGTCATCCTCCTGGAGAGCCAGCTGGAATGGAGAAGGAGGGGGCGTTTTACTTAACCAGTGCCCCCATAACCTGGATATCTGGCAGTGGATAATGGGTATGCCAACTAAAGTCATGGCTTTTTGCCACGAGGGGCAGTTCCATGATGTCTACGTTGAGGATGATGCCACTATCTATGCAGAATATCCAAATAAAGCCACAGCCACCTTTATAACATCCACCGGTGAATATCCTGGCACCAACAGACTTGAGATCAGTGGAACTATGGGCAAGGCAGTAGCAGAAAATGGCGTTCTTAAGCTCTTTTTACTGGATAAGGATGAAAGAGATATCTGCTATAACTCAACTAAATCCATGCCCAAGGAAAAGGTCACCCAGATAACCGTGAATATTCAGGAACAGGTAGATGGACATATCCTGATCATCCGCAATTTTACGGAACATATCGAGAATGGAAAAGAGCTTATAGCTCCAGGCCTGGATGGTATCAAGAGCTTAAGTATCAGTAACGCTGCGTACCTTTCAGCCTGGACCGGATCCTTTGTGGATATCCCCTTTGATGAGACCAGATTTAACGAACTTCTAGAAGCAAAGAGACAGGAAGAAAAGGAAAAGGGAAATGCCAAAAACAGCGTAGATATCCCATCTGAAGCCGCTGGAGAGTATAGCGACAGATGGCAGGTCAGATGGTAAAAAATTAGGCAAAACAGAACAAAAATCGTGTATATCTCATAGCTTCCACTATGTTAGAATTGTCTAAGGTAGGAAATTAATTTGATAATTTATGTTCGGAGGGCAAGCGATGGACAATTCATTCCCAGAGATAAAGACCTTTTTCGGCTTTGGCTGTATGAGACTTCCCATGAAGGGAACTGAGGTGGATATTGAGCAGTTCAAGGAGATGACAGATTACTTCCTTGAAAATGGCTTTAACTACTTTGACACAGCCCATGGATATATTGATGGCAAGTCTGAGAAAGCTATTAAGGTGGCGCTCACCAGCAGATATCCAAGAGAAGCATATCTTTTGACAGATAAGCTCACTGAGCCATACTTTAACAAGGAAGAGGACATCAGACCCTTCTTCCAGAGCCAGCTTGATGCATGCGGAGTAGACTATTTTGACTTCTATCTTATGCATGCTCAGAATGCAACTAACTTTGAGAAATTCAAAAAGTGCAGAGCCTATGAGACCGCATTTAAGCTTAAAGAGGAAGGCAAGATAAGACACGTGGGCTTGTCTTTCCACGATAAGGCGGAGGTTCTTGATAACATCCTTACCACATATCCTCAGATAGAGATTGTTCAGATCCAGTTTAACTACCTGGACTTTGAAGATGCATCTGTTCAAAGCCGCAAGGTATATGAAGTATGCAGAAAGCATAACAAGCCTGTTATCGTCATGGAGCCTGTAAAGGGTGGAACCCTTATTAAACTTCCTGACGACGCGCAGAAGATTCTTGATGACCTTAATTCAGGCCTTTCCAATGCAAGCTATGCTATCAGATTCGCAGCTAGCTTTGACGGAATCCGCATAGTTCTTTCTGGAATGAGCGATATGGCTCAGATGAAGGACAACGTTTCTTATATGAAGGACTTTAAGCCTCTTACAGATGTAGAGAAGGCAGCTATTGCCAGAGTTACAGCTGTTTATAAGGGCCTTGATATGATTCCTTGTACCGCATGTCACTACTGCGTTGAAGAGAACCACTGTCCAATGAACATCAAGATTCCTGAGGTGTTTGCGTGCCTTAACATGAAGCGTATCTTCAATGACTGGAATCAGGCAATGTACTATAGCGATATTCATGCTGCGGCTCCTAACGGTAAGGCCAGCGAATGCATTGGCTGTGGAGGCTGCGAGAATGTATGTCCTCAGCACCTTGAGATCAGAAGCCTTCTTAAGGAAGTAGCTGCCGAGTTTGAAGGATGATCGTACCGGGGATAAGTACAGTTTGTAAGCCCCAGTATAGAGTTAGCATTCTGAATAATTGAATATTGGAATAGATAAAAACATGTAGGAACGTATATTCCTGCATGTTTTTTTATTGGGCAAAATAGTTCTTTTACCAGTGCAAATGCCCATGAATAGGTCATTTGAAGAAAAACGAAAAAATGTAAAAAAATATTGTTGACATCCTACGTCTGTCGTAGTATATTTACTTCATCAGATGAAGTACTTTGCCAGACGTAGTACATCTAACGTAGTACGACAGACATAGTTAAATAAATGAGGAGGGAAATATGGTCGAGATCAGTAGTGACGTAATCCGTGGCTACAACGATACGATGATTCTCAGTATTCTCATTAAGGAACCGTCCTATGGATACGAGATATCCAAGCAGATCCGAAGGATTTCCGATGATAAATACATTATCAAGGAAACCACTCTTTATTCCGCTTTTACCAGGATGGAGAAGAATGGGTACATAGAATCATTTGTAGCTGATAAGGATCCAGAAGGTAATGGTAAGAAACGAACCTACTACAGAGTCACCGATGCAGGAAGAGAATTCTACAACAGCAAATGTGATGAATGGGTTCTTACTAAGGAAGTTATTGAACGCTTTATTGAGAAAAAGTGATAAATGGGAGAAAAAATATGGAAACAATAAAAAACTATCTTGAAGCTATGTTTGCAAATATGCCTAACACCCCAGAGGTTATGAAGGCAAAGGCTGAACTGTTTTCAATGATGGAAGATAAGTATAACGAAATGATAGCTGACGGAGTTAGCGAGAACGAGGCAGTTGGTACAGTTATTTCAGAATTTGGTAACCTGGATGAGCTGGCTGAGGACCTTGGACTTGTTAAAGAGGTTGAGGAAGTACATGTCCGCGAAGTTGAGAGACCAAGAAGATTCGTAGAGCTTTCAGAGGTTCAGGACTATCTTGATGGCCGTAAGCTCAGAGGCATCATGATCGGCGCAGGCGTTTTCCTCTGCGTAATATCAGTTATCTTTCCTATAATTGCAGATGAGTTTGCCATGAGAGAGAGCTACGGAATACTTGGAATGTTCATATCTATAGCAGTAGCTATCGGCCTCTTCATCTTTAGTGGAATTATCGGTAACGACTTTAGATATCTGCAAAAAGAGCTATGCCAGATAGACATGTCTACAGCAGAATACGTTAAAGATAAAAAGAACGACAGCAAGTATGCACTTGCAATGATGCAGACCATAGGAATCATCCTCTGTGTAGTATCATGGCTTCCAGCAGCAGTCTTTGATAATAAAATGGCTCCGGTTTGCTTATTTGTAATGGTAGGTATTGGATTATTTCTAATAATATATAGCGCCAAGATCAAGAATGGCTACAACACAATTCTTAATCTCAACGATGCAACAACAATAAGTGGCACTTATGGCAAGGAACTTGATGCCAAGTACATCTCAAGAACTGCAGAAGTATTCATGTCAGTATATTGGTCAACAATTACATGCATCTACCTTATTGTTAGCTTTGTGACCATGAACTGGGGTAGCACCTGGCTTATATGGATAATCGCAGCCATCGTACATAAGATTTTAAAAGTGGCACTTGTTAAGGAGGATTGAAATGGATAAGTGGAGTAAAAGATATTTGATTATTATTTGGATTGTCACTTTGGCAATCATTGTTGGAGCATCAATGTATCACTTTGGATTCTTTTTTGACATATTATCAAAGGACGCCAGCGAGACCGTGAACCTTGAGGGAACTGTCAGCAAGATAGAAGTTGATGTGGATGCTATAGATCTTGATGTTCAGTACGGCGATTCATTAACAGTAGTCTATAACGGTCCTGATAAATTCAAACCTGAGATTACACTTGATGACTCTATACTTAAGATCAAACAAAAGAAAACCGTCAAATTCAGAAACCTTGGAGAACTCAAAGAATGTAGGGTTGTAGTTACTATTCCAACTGGAACAGAGCTTGACAAGATGAAATTCGATATTGATGCAGGAGACTTGGATATTGTTGGCATTGCAGGAAAAGAGGTCAAGATAGACATGGATGCTGGTGATATCAAGCTCTCTAAAGTAAGTGCTGAGAATATCGAGATCGAGGCAGATGCTGGAGCAGTTAAGATAGAAGAGTCTAATGTAGAAAAGAAGATTAAAGTAGATGCAAATCTTGGAGATATTACCCTTTACAAGACTAACTTTGACACAGGCTCTATTAAGGCCGATGCAGGAGATATAGATGTAGACGGCGTACTTAATTCACTTGAAGCAAAGTGCAGCCTGGGAGATATAGACGTAAATACTACTAATGAAAATGCTGATTTAGACATTGATTGCGATCTTGGTAAGGTCACAGTAAACGGAAAGAATTGGTAACACCATGGGAAAGCCCATAAAATGGGCTTTCCCATTTTATTTCTAAAAAAAATAAAAAAAATTGAAAATAGTTGTTGACACAAGTATGCCTCAGTGATATATTTATATTCGTTGCTGATGCGGACACGAAACACCGCAAACGCAGTACTGGAGCGAGTTCTAGGCTCCTAGCACATTGACAAATAAACAGTAATGCAACCCTGAAAAATTCCAAGAGAATTTATTCAGAACAAATTAGTAAATAACGGACAGAACAAAAAGCCAAGCTTTAGTTCTGGTCAGATCAAACTTTTTAACGTGAGAGTTCGATCCTGGCTCAGGATGAACGCTGGCGGCGTGCCTAACACATGCAAGTCGAACGGAGATTTAACGCTGATGAGGCTTCGGCGGATTCTTGTTAAATCTTAGTGGCGGACGGGTGAGTAACGCGTGGGCAACCTGCCTCATACTGGGGGATAACAGTTGGAAACGGCTGTTAATACCGCATAAGCGCACAGAGTC